>NZ_JAYXNX010000001.1:0-506318 GCF_036455295.1 Pseudarthrobacter phenanthrenivorans
GTCAACCCGCTGAGGATATGGGAGGTATCTTCTCCTGCAGCCACGGCAGCCTCTTTTCATCTTTGAATGCTAGGGCTCTTGTTTTCATATTGTGAGAAAACATTATTGCTAGACGAGATTAGGTAGAGAAGTGGGTTGCGGTCAACGTGATGACCGCCACCCGGGCGCGGACTATCGCCCCGGCCCCGCTATCAACGCATTGTGACCGCCGCGCAGCGGGTGCACTGCTTGACTGGGCAGTGACCCAAGTCATACTCTTATTTCACTATTCAATATCTTGATTCCGCAATGTGGAATAACAGAAACAGCGTCCAGCTGGCCTCACCACCGCGGAATCCCCAACGAATTGAGACCCTTATGCAAACCCCTCCAACCGCGGGCGTTGCTGCGGAGCAGGGCCTGACAGTGCCGTCAGTAGCTCCGTCCCACCTGCCAGGCAGCGTCGAAGCGCTCTGCGAAACAGCCAGCGCAGCCTCCGGTAAAGACATCAGCCCTTCCCTGTACAACGCAGACCTGGCCCCCACCAAGCGCGCGGGCCGCAGCTGGACCAGCTACAGCATCTTCACCCTGTGGGCGAACGACGTGCATAGCCTGGGGAACTACGCCTTCGCCATCGGCCTGTTCGCACTTGGGCTGGGCGGGTGGCAGATCCTCATGGCGCTGGGCATCGGCGCCGCCCTGCTCTTCGGCCTCCTGACGCTCTCCGGTTTCATGGGCGTCAAGACCGGCGTTCCTTTTCCGGTGATGAGCCGCATCAGCTTCGGTATCAGGGGCGCCCAGATTGCCAGCCTCCTCCGCGGTGCAGTGGCCGTGGCCTGGTTCGGCATCCAGACTTACCTTGCTTCCGTGGTGTTCCGCGTGATGCTCGTGGCCATGTTCCCTGCCCTGGCGGATTTGGACAAGGACTCCATCCTGGGCCTTTCCACCCTGGGATGGATGGCATTCGTGGCCCTCTGGGTAGTCCAATTGGTCATTGTCAGCTTCGGCATGGAAATGATCCGCAAATACGAGGCCTTCGCCGGCCCGGTCATCCTCGCCACCATGGCCGCGATGGCCATTTGGATCTTCGTCGAGGCAGGGGGAACCATCGCCTGGTCCTCCAATAAAGCGCTCGAGGGGCCGGAAATGTGGCTTACCATCTTCGCCGGCGGCGCGCTCTGGGTCTCCATCTACGGCACCTTCGTCCTGAACTTCTGCGACTTCACCCGCTCGGCGGTCTCCAAGAAGGCGGTTGTCCGCGGCAACTTCTGGGGCATCCCCATCAATATGCTGGTCTTCGGCGCCATCGTAGTAGTCATGGCGGGCGGGCAGTTCAAGATCAACGGCACCATCATCAAGAGCCCCTCGGACATCGTCCAGACCATCCCCAACACGCTCTTCCTGGTCCTGGCCTGCTTGGCTTTGCTGATCCTCACCATCGCGGTGAACCTGATGGCCAACTTCGTGGCCCCTGTCTACGCACTGACCAACCTGTTCCCCAAGCGGCTGAACTTCCGCAAGGCGGCGATGGTCTCCGCGACCATCGGACTGGTAATCCTGCCCTGGAACCTCTACAACAACCCGCTGGTCATCGTGTACTTCCTCGGGGGGCTCGGTGCGCTGCTTGGCCCGCTGTTCGGCGTCGTCATGGCCGACTACTGGCTGATCCGCCGCGGCAAGGTCAACGTGCCGGAGCTCTACACGGCCTCCCCGCACGGCGCGTACTTCTACAGGAAGGGCGTGAACCCCAGGGCAATTTTCGCCATGGTTCCGGCCGCGGTCCTGGCTCTGCTCATCGCCTTCGTCCCCGGACTCGCCGCCGCAGCGCCCTTCGCCTGGTTCTTTGCGGCCGGCATCGCCGCGGCACTGTACTTCTTCATTGCCGACCGCAACCAACGGCTTGAAGACCACGACGGCGAGGCCATCGCCCTCGTCAGCACACACTAAGCCCAACCCGTAAGCGGCCAGACAGGCACCGCAGCACTAAGGACCTTCCCATGCGCATACTCGTCGCAAACGTAAACACCACTTCGTCGATGACGGACTCGATCGCCGCTTCGGCCCGCAGTGTGGCTGCTCACGGCACAGAGATCATCGGCGTCACCCCGAGGTTCGGGGCTGACTCCTGCGAGGGGAATTTTGAAAGCTACCTGGCTGCCATCGCCGTCATGGATGCCGTCAGCTCCTACCCCGAGCCCTTTGACGCCGTCATCCAGGCCGGCTACGGCGAGCACGGCCGCGAAGGGTTGCAGGAGCTGCTGGACGTGCCGGTAGTGGACATTACCGAGGCCGCGGCCAGCACCGCCATGTTCCTGGGGCACAAGTATTCGGTTGTTACCACCCTGGACCGGACGGTTCCCCTCATCGAGGACCGGCTGAAGCTCGCCGGACTGGATGCGAGGTGCGCTTCCGTGCGGGCCAGCGGCATGGCGGTGCTGGAACTCGAGGAGGAACCCGAACGGGCAGTGGAAGCCATCATCAACCAGGCGATGCTTGCCGTCACCCAGGACAAGGCCGAGGTTATTGTGCTCGGCTGTGGCGGGATGGCCGGCCTGGACGAGCAGATCCGGCAGCGGGCCGGCGTCCCCGTGGTGGACGGCGTGGCGTCCGCGGTAACGATCGCCGAATCCCTGGTGCGGATGCGGCTTTCCACCTCAAAGGTGCGGACGTTCGCTGCGCCCCGGCCCAAGACCGTCATAGGCTGGCCGCTGAACAAGCCGGCTGTGCCGGCACAGACCTAAGCCAGGAGACAGAATGGACATCCCCGCTCCCACTGCAAGAGTCGCCGTCGTCACCGGGGCCGGGTCCGGCATCGGCCGGGAGGTTGCCCGGCAGATGCTGGCCGACCGCTACCGCGTGGTGCTGGCCGGACGCCGGGAGGCACAGCTCAAGGAAACGGCTGACGGCCATCCGGACGCGCTCGTGGTGCCCTGCGATGTCACCCGGCCCGACGACGTCGAACGCCTCTTCCGGACGGCGCTGCAGCAGTGGGGGTGTGTGGACGTGCTGTTCAACAACGCGGGCGTGTTCGGCCCCGCAGCCAGCGTTGACGAGATCAGCCTGGCGGACTGGAATGCCACCCTGGCTGTGAACCTCACCGGGTCCATGCTGTGCGCCGCCGAGGCGGTCCGGACCATGAAGGCGCAGGAGCCCCAAGGCGGCCGGATCATCAACAACGGCTCCATCTCGGCCCACTCTCCCCGGCCGCGGACGGTGGCATACACGGTCACCAAACACGCCATGACAGGCCTGACCAAGAGCATCGAACTGGACGGCCGCCAATTCGGCATCACCTGCGGGCAGATTGATATCGGCAACACCGCCACGGAGATCATGGACACCATCGGCGTGGGCTCGGGGGCGCTGCAGGCGGACGGCAGCCGGAAGGTGGAACCGATGTTCCCGGTAGCGGACGCGGCGCGGGCAGTGCTGATGATGGCGAACATGCCGGCAACGGCCAGCGTGGGCTCGGTGGTGGTCACCGCGGCCGGCATGCCATTCATCGGCCGCGGGTAGGCAGGCAAAGGGGAAAGGCGCGGCCTACAGCGGGAGCAGGGCCGAGAGGTCGGCACGCAGCCCCGACGCCGCAACCTTGCCGGCCGCGACTGCGTCTGCCCAGTCAATCCTGCCAGTGACCATGGCGAGCCAGGTGGCGGCGTCGCACTCAATCACGTTGGGCGGGGTGCCGCGCGTGTGCCGCGGCCCCTCCACGCACTGGGTGACGCCAAACGGGGGCACGCGGACTTCCACCGAGTTTCCCGGGGCACGCGCGGTCAGCTCCTCAAGGGAGTACCGCACTGCAGTTGCCAGGACGGTGCGCGGCGGGGGCGTGTCCGACGGCGGTTGGGCAGCTTCCAGCCAGGCCTTCAGCGCTGCTTTGCCTTCCTGGATGTCAATACGACGGCGGGCTACGGCCATGCGTTCAGTGTTTCCTTTTGCATCGGGGAGGTAAGTGTCAGTCCAGAAGCGCCGAAACCGCCGGGCCCAGCCGGATCTTGCCCACGGGGCGGCCGCCGCCGAGTACAGGTTCCACCACCTTTTCAAGTGCGCTGGCCACGCCGGGAATCTCGACGGCCCCCGCCGCAGCCAGAAGGGTCAGGGCAACGAGCGATGTGGCACGGACGTTGCCGTCCAGGATCTTGACGGCCACGGAAACACCCTGCGGCGTGGCCATGGCCAGGACACCCTCGGCACCGAATTTGGCGATGATCTCCAGCTCGTCCATCACCACGGTGTTGGCTTCGCCCTGGCCCTGGACTGCCCATGGGTAGTCAAGCATTGAGGTGGCGATAGTGGCGGCGCGGGCACTGAAACTCTGGTCGCCCGGAGCCTTGGCCAGCTGCGAGTACGCCCTGGCCAGTCCCTTCAGGGATACGGCTGCCACGGGCGCGCCGCAGCCATCGATCCCCAGGTGCGCGATCTTTTCACCGGTGTATTCCTCGACAACGGTGCGGACCCGCTGCTGCAAGGGGTGGTTCGGCTCCAGGTAGCTGTGCGTGTCCCACCCGTTCTCCGTGCAGGCCCAAAGAAACGCTGCGTGCTTGCCGGAACAGTTGTATGCCAGCCGCGACTTGCCCTTTTCCGAGCGGACCAGCCAGTTCCGCGCCGATTCATCCTGCGGCCACGCCTCAGGGCACTGCAACTGGTCTTCACGCACTCCGGCTGCCTTGAGCATCCCGGCCACCACGTCCATGTGGTCCAGCGAACCAGTATGGCTACCGCAGGCGATGGCCACCTGCGCGCCGCGCAGCGGAACTCCGGACTGCATGGACGCCAGCGCCTGGAACGGTTTCAGCGTGGACCGGGCGTAGATGGGGGTATTGATGTCGCCCAGCTCGGTGACGACCGACCCATCGGCGGACATGAGGACTGCGGAACCAATATGGCGCGACTCCACAAAGCCGCTGCGTTCGATCACGGCCAGTTCGACGGCGGAGTCCACGGTGAAGGTTGCATGCGGATTATGCGGCATACCGCCAGTCTATGGGCCAGCCCGCTACCGCACGGGGATCCTCTGAACACGACCACCTGCTGACCCCGACCACCTACTGCACGGTGACCATCACGGACTGCCAGCCGGAGGCGCCGTCGGGAACGGGATCGGCGCGCTTGTCCGTCTGGACCTCACCGGTGCCGTCAGTGGCGCGCACTTTGATGTAGTGCGGGCCGGGCGTGGCATCCCATTCATAGGACCACTGGCGCCAGGTGACCGTGGAGGCTTCGGTGGAAAGGGTGGTTTCCACCCAGTCGCCGTTGTCGATCTGGATCTCCACTTTGGCGATGCCCCGGGTCTGAGCCCATGCGGTGCCGCCCACCGCGACTTTCCCTGCCGGAACTTTGGCGAAGGACTTGGGCACTTCCACGCGCGCCATGGTCTTGATGGGGCCGCGCTCGGACCAGCCGCGGTTGGTCCAGTACGCCTTGTTGTCGGCGAAGCGGGTGACCTCCAGGTCCACCACCCATTTGGTGGCGGAGACGAATCCGTAGAGCCCGGGGACCACCATCCGCACCGGGTAGCCGTGCTCCAGCGGAAGCGGCTCACCGTTCATGCCGATGGCCAGCATGGCGTCGCGGCCGTCCTGCAGGACCTCAAGGGGCGTGGAGGCGCTGAACCCGTCGATGGAGGTGGACAACACCATGTCGGCACCGTCTTTCGGCTTGGCGCGGGCCAGCACCTCGCGGATGGGCAGGCCCAGCCACTTGGCGTTTCCTGCCAGGTTGCCGCCCACCGGGTTGGACACGCAGGTAAGGGTCACGTGTGATTCGATCAGTTGGGCGTCCAGCAGGTCCTTGAACCTGAGCGTTACTTCCTGCTCCACCAGCCCGTGGACCCGCAGCTCCCAGTCGTCAACGTTGATTTCCGGAACGCTCAGGGCCGTGTCGATCCGGTAGAACTCGTTATTGGGCGTCAGCCACGGCGTAACCCCCGGCACAGGGGACTGGACGCCTGCCGGCACCGCGGCTGCGGGCTTGGCGGGCACCGGCAGCGATAGCGCTTCGCGCGCCTTGGCGACGTTGTTGCGGGCGGCCCCGAGCAGCCGGCCGCCCGTCGCAGCGACGCCGGCGGCCACAGCACTGATCCCGGCGGCTGTGAAGAAATTCCGGCGGCTGGTGCCGGCGCCCTGCTGCCGCGCGTCGTCGTCGGCTGCCTGGTCCGCCGGCGACTCCGGCCAGGGCTTGGTTTCTTTCAACCGCCACAGGGGCGCCATAAGCACGCGCAGGACCACCAGCCCGGCGAGGGTCCCCAGCACGGACGGGATCGCGTCCACTGCGCTGACACCGGCGCGGGTTACCACGCAGGCAACGATCACCGCCCCCATGAACAGGACCCCCAGAACGCCCAGCACCCACTTCCGGTAGGCAACCACGCCAAGGACGCAGGCCAGTATCGCAATGGTCAGCCCCATCCCCACGAACAGCGCAGCCTTGTCGTTGGTGCCGAACGTGGTGACCGCAAAGTCCTTCAGCTTGGGCGGCGTGAAGTCAATGAACGTTGATCCCAGGGCGAACAACGGGGTTGCCCTGGCAGTGAAGAACGCGCCGATCAGCTCCGCAACGGCAAGCACGACGGCGGCCGCCACCACGCCTGCCAGCGCGGCCAAGGCGGCGGGGCCGGTAATCCTGTTCCGAAGCTTTGTCATGTGTATGGTTCGGAGCGGCAGGCGACCCGGATTGACCGGAGGGCAGGGGAAGGACACAGCTTAGGAGCGGGAAGGGTGCACAAAGTACCCTTGGAGACTGTGAAGGTACTCGTCATTGGCCCCGGAGGCCGCGAACACGCCATTGTCCGCTCCCTGCTTGCCGACCCGAACGTGTCCGAGGTCCACGCGGCGCCGGGCAATGCCGGCATCAGCAAGCTGGTCCCCACTTACAACATCAACGGCAACGATCCCGAGGCTGTAGCGGAGCTGGCAACACGGCTCGGCGTTGACCTTGTGGTGGTGGGCCCCGAGGCTCCGCTGGCAGCAGGCGTGTCGGATGCTGTCCGGGAAGCGGGCATTCCCGTCTTCGGTCCCAGCAAGGCCGCCGCGCAGCTCGAGGCCTCAAAAGCATTCGCGAAAGAGGTCATGGCGGAGGCCGGCGTTCCCACGGCGATGGCCATGGTTGCCACCAACGCAGACGAAGCAGCGTCGGCCCTGGATACCTTCGGTGCACCGTACGTGGTGAAGGACGACGGCCTGGCCGCCGGCAAGGGCGTGGTGGTCACCAAGGACCGCGACGAAGCCCTGCCCCACGCCCAGTCCTGTTTCGATGCCGGCGGATCCGTCGTTATCGAGGAGTTCCTGGACGGACCGGAAGTTTCCCTGTTTGTCCTGTGCGACGGCCAGAACACCGTGGCACTCTCCCCTGCCCAGGATTTCAAGCGCATCTTCGACAATGACGAGGGCCCCAATACCGGTGGCATGGGCGCCTACACCCCGCTTGAGTGGGCCCCCGAAGGCCTGGTGCAGGAAGTCCTTGACCGGGTGGCCCAGCCCACCGTCAACGAGATGGCCCGCCGTGGAACCCCCTTTGTCGGCGTGCTGTTCGTCGGGCTGGCGCTCACATCGCGCGGCACCCGCGTCATCGAATTCAACGTCCGCTTCGGCGACCCCGAAACGCAGGCCGTTTTGGCGCGGCTCAAGACCCCCCTCGGTGCACTGCTGATGGCTGCTGCCAAGGGCGAACTGGACAAGGCAGAAGAGCTGCGCTGGGCCAAGGAGTCCGCCGTCGCCGTCGTCGTGGCCGCGGAGAACTACCCGGGCACGCCCCGCACCGGTGGCCGGATCCGCGGGCTCAAGAAAGTGGAAGCCCTCGACGGCGTGCACGTCATCCACGCCGGGACCGCCCTGGACGGGGACGGCAAAGTGGTTTCCGCCGGCGGCCGCGTCCTGGCCGTCGTTGCCTTGGGCAGCGACCTGGTGGAGGCGCGCGAAAAGGCGTACGACGGCGTGGAGCTTGTCCAGTTGGACGGCTCGCAATTCCGCAGTGACATCGCCCGCAAGGCCGCACGCGGCGAAATCAAGGTGCCCTATGGCGCCACGGGCTCGCTGCCCATCGTGAAAGCAAAGGCCTGACATGAGTGAAACTTCCCAGAACCGCGGCTACGCCACGGAAACCCTTGAGCTGGCTGGTTGGACGCACGTCTACTCCGGCAAGGTCCGCGACCTTTACGAGCCCTCTGACGCGTCAATCGTGCAGCGCCTGGGCCAGGACTGCGTCCTGGTGGTGGCCAGCGACCGTATCAGTGCCTACGACCACGTGCTCTCCAGCGAAATCCCGGACAAAGGACGCATCCTGACGCAGTTGAGCCTCTGGTGGTTCGACCAGTTGGGCGTGGAACACCACGTGCTTGGTTCCACGGCGGAGGACGGCGTGCCTGCCGAGGTTGTGGGCCGGGCCATGATCTGCAAGAAGCTGGACATGTTCCCGGTGGAATGCATCGCCCGCGGCTACCTGACGGGATCCGGGCTGCAGGAATACAAAGCTTCCGGGACCGTCTGCAACATCCCGCTGCCCGAAGGCCTGGTGGACGGTTCGCGGCTGGAGCACGCCATCTTCACACCGTCCGCCAAGGCGCTGATCGGTGAGCACGACGAGAACATCACCTACGACGCCGTAGTGGCGCTCGTGGGGGACGACATCGCCGCCCGACTGAGCGAGCTGACGCTAAAGATCTACACGACGGCGGAAAAGATCGCCCGGGAGCGCGGCATCATTTTGGCCGACACCAAGGTGGAGTTCGGGTATGACGCCGTGTCCGGATCCATCACGCTGGGGGACGAGGTGCTGACCCCCGATTCCTCGCGTTTCTGGGATGCCGCAACCTACAAGCCGGGCCAGGCCCAGCCGTCCTATGACAAGCAGTATGTGCGGGACTGGCTGACCTCGCCGGATTCCGGTTGGGACAAAGCCTCTGACAACCCGCCGCCGGCGCTGCCCGCGGACGTAGTGGAGCGCACGCGCAGCCGGTACGTCGAGGCGTACGAAAAGATCACCGGCAAGACGTTTTCGTAGACCACACCAAAGCCAGGTAGGCGCGGCCTCCGCGCCTACCTGGCTTTTTGGTCAGCTGGCCTTGGCAGCGGCCGCGGCCCGTTTCTGCGCCAACTTGATCTCAAGGATCGCGTCGAGCGCTTGCTGGACCCGGTCCTGTGCGCCGGCGGTGGCGAAGGCCTTTTGGGCTTCTTCGAGGTGCACCAGTGCTTCATCCGTGTCGCCTGCGGCCTTGAGTGACTTGCCCAGCAGGAGCGAGACCTCACCCGCCGTGTGCTTGCCCAGCGCGTCACGCTCTGTGTGGATCTCCCGCAACTTCTCTACGGCTGCGACAATATCCCCGGTCAAATACAGCCAGCGGGCCCGGATGAAGGCCACTTCCAGTTCGTCGCTCTTGGTTCCGCCAACGATGGAGAAAGCCAGTTCTGCCCGTTCGATGGCTGCCAGCGTCTCCGGCTCGACGATGCCCGATGAAAGCCGGACAGCTGCCGACGCCTTGTTGAAGCGCGCCCACAGCTCAATATCATTGGCAGGGGAAAGCAACCTCGCTGCCCGCTCGTGATGCCTGACGCCTTCCGTGTAGTCGTGCCGCATGAAAGCCACGTTGCCGATGACCCAAGCGACTTCGCCGGCGAGCTGGGACATGGAATGTTCGTCCACCTGATCGAGCAGGGCCTGGCAGTACTTCCACGCCTCATCCAGCCGTCCGCTTTCAGCCAGGGCACCGATCAGGATGCGGTGTGCGCCGATGAGGACGGTTGAACCCCGGGGGAGGCCGGCGGACAGCCTGACGGCTTCCAGCGCATGCTCCACAGCAACAGACAGCTGGCCTTGGCCGTGGCAAACCGCGGCAAGCATTTGGCGGGCGCGGACGCCAAGACCAACGGACTCCGTTGCCATGGGGTGCTCAATGAGGCGTTCGATGATCTTCCGGCATTCCTGGAGGTCACCCTGTTTCATGAGGCACTCGGCCTGCATGTAGGTCATGTTCCACCAGGCGCTGGTGTTCTTGCCGTCCAGCGCAATTTGCGCCGCGTTCGCAGCATGGCTGGCAGCCAGCGGGTAGTCACGCAGGTCCCAGGCCTGACGGGCGTAGAGCCCGGCCAGGACATATTCGGCGTCGCTAACTGAAATTGGCTGGCTCCAAGCCTCCAGTGCCTTGGGTGCCAACTCCAGCCTGCGGGCGAGTTCTTCGATAACTTCAGCCGTCGGTTCACGGCGGCCGGTCTCTAGAAGCGAAATGTAGCTGGGTGAATACAGGTCCTTGCCCAGTTCGGCCTGTGTCAGTCCACGCTCAAGGCGCTCCGCCCGGAGCTTTTCTCCGAATCCGTTGCCCACGCGTTTCCTCCTTCTGGACACTGGGGCCGCCGAATGCTTGACAGGCCCTGTGGAAAATATTTTACAATGTGTGTCAACAAGGACAGTGCTGGCTTTGTAACGAATCCGACTCGTATTGAGGAACTTATATGTTGAAGAAGATCGCAACCGCGGCCGCCTTGGCTGGGGCCCTGGCTTTTTCTGCGGCAGCTCCGGCTGTCCTGGCTTCAGGTTCCGTCGCCGATAATTCGGGTACGTCGGTAGCCATTGGCAACTGGCCTGACCCCGCTTCCGCGAAGGTCAAGAAGGACAAGAAGACCACTACCACCGACACAACCGTCATCACCTACATCGGCAACTGGCCCGATCCTGCATAAACAGCTTCCTCACATCGGGAGGCGAGGGTAGGCCCCGGAGCAACAGCTCCGGGGCTTTTCCCTTTAAGGCCAAGGGAAGACGCGTCACTGGAGGACGAAAAAAGAGGGCCTCCAAGGAGACCCTCTTTTTCATTATGGTCGGGATGACAGGATTTGAACCTGCGACCTCTTCGTCCCGAACGAAGCGCGCTACCAAGCTGCGCTACATCCCGATCCGCTGCAAAAGCAACTTTACAAGGATAGCCGATTCCAGGCTCCGATGCGAAATCGTGGCCCAGTGAACCGGCACGCCGCCGGCCGCCGGTTCACACCAGCGAATCCTTCCAAGCACCGTGCAGGTCCGCGAACCGGCCGCCGCCACCGATCAACTCTTCCGGGGTGCCGTCCTCCACGATCCGTCCGTCATGCACGACGAGGACCCTGTCCGCCGTCTCCACCGTTGACAGGCGGTGGGCAATGATCAGCGCTGTTCGCCGTGCAGCTTCCGTTCCCGCCAGCAGCCGGGCCAGGCCGGCCTGCACCAGCCGCTCCGAGGGGACGTCCAGGGAGGATGTGGCCTCGTCCAGGATCAGGACCGCCGGCCGCGCCAGGAAAGCCCTGGCGAAGCTGATCAGCTGCCGCTGCCCGGAGGAAACCCGGCCGCCGCGCTTGTTGACGTCGGTGTCGTAGCCTTCCGGGAGTTCCAGGATGAATTCGTGGGCGCCCACCGCCTTGGCGGCCTCCTCAATCTCCGCGCGGGAGGCGTCCGGCCGGCCCAGGGCAATGTTGTCCGCCACGGAACCGCTGAACAGGAACGCTTCCTGCGTGACCATGACGATGTTCCGGCGGAGGTCGCTGGTGGCCAGGTCGCGGAGGTCAACGCCGTCCAGGGTGAGCGTGCCGGACGTGACGTCATAGAACCGGGCGATCAGTTTGGCCAGCGTGGATTTTCCTGCGCCGGTCTGCCCCACTAGCGCCATGGTCTGGCCGGCCGGGATGTGCAGGTTCAGGCGGGGCACCACCAGGGGTCCGTCGCCGTAGCGGAATTCCACGTCGTTGAAGTCGATCCGGCCCGCGGCGGTGGGCAGGGCGACAGGGTTCCTCGGTGGCCGGACGGTGGGTACTTCTTCGAGCAGGCCCGAGACCTTTTCCAAGGCTGCCTGCGCGCTTTGGAAAGAGTTGTAGAACATGGCCATCTGGTCAACGGGCTGGAAGAACCGCTTGGTGGAAAGGATGAGGGCCAGAAGGACGCCGACGGCGAGGTCACCGCCCAGCACCCGAAAGCCGCCGAAGAGCAGCACCAGCGCAACGCAGACGTTGCCGATCAGCACCAGGCCGGGCTGGAAGATCCCGTTGAGGTTGATGGAGCGGACCGTGACCAGCCGGTAGTCCTCTGCGAGCTTCCCGTACCGCTGCGAGTTTTCCTTCTCCTTCCGGAAGGCCTTGACGGCACGGATGCCGGTCATGGTCTCCACGAAATGCACAATCAGGCGGGCAGACACCACGCGGGATTCGCGGAAGGCGATCTGTGAGCGCTTCTGGTACCAGCGGGAGAGGAAGAACATGGGGACGCCCGCCGCCAGTACCAGCAGGCCGCTGCGCCAGTCCAGGGCAAAAATAGTGACTGCTGTGAAGGCCATGAACAGGATTCCCGAGGCGAGCGAGCTCACCCCGGAATCGAGGAGTTCGCGGAGCGCCTCCAGGTCCGAGGTTTGCCGCGCGATGATGCGGCCGGAAGTGTACTTCTCGTGGAACTCCAGGCTGAGCCGCTGCGTGTGCCTGAAGACGCGCACCCGCAGGTCCAGCAGCATCGCCTGGCTGAGCCGGGCGGTGGAAGTGACGTACAGGGCGGTGAGTCCCGCCGTCGCAACGGCCGCCAAAAGGTAGGCGGCACCGGTGAGCACCAGTGGGAAGTTGTTCCCCGACCGGAGGGCCGGCAAGGCGTGGTCGATGCCGAATGCAATCAAGGCCGGCCCGGCTACCCTGGTGGCCTGGGAGAGGACCACCATGGCGAGGGTCAGCCAGAACCGCACGCGCACCGGGCGGATCAGCGAGCCCAGCAGGGCGAGCGACCGCCGTCGTACTGCCCTGCTGTCACTCTTGCTGAGGTGGGCGTTGTCTTCATTGGCGGTGCCAAACGTCGCGGTGCTCATCGGGTCACTTCCTCAGCATGGTCCTCAAGCGCCGACAGTTCGGAGTCCAGGTCCCGGGGCTCCCGCTCCAGGCTGGCGATGACGTAGCGGTAGTGCTGGTTGTGCGCCAGCAGCTCTGTGTGCGTTCCGACGGCGGTGATGCGGCCGTCCTCCAGCAGTGCCACGCGATCGGCCAGGGCCACCGTGGACGGCCGGTGCGCGACAATCAGGGTGGTGGTGTCCCTCAGTACTTCGCGCAGGCGGGCTTCCACCAACTCCTCGGTGTGGACGTCCAGGGCGGACAGGGGATCGTCCAGGACCAGGACGCGCGGGCGGGCAGCGATGGCACGGGCCAGGGCAATGCGCTGCCGCTGGCCGCCGGACAGGCTCAGGCCTTCCTCGCCGATCAGTGTGTCCACGCCCTCCGGGAGGGAATACGCGAAGTGCGCCTGCGCCACATCGAGGGCTTCGTCCAGCACCTCCTCCGTCCGGACCGGCGCGCCCAGCAGGACGTTGTCCCGCACGGAATTGGAGAAGAGCGTGGTGTCCTCGAAAGCCACAGCCACGATGCTGCGCAGCTCGTCGACGTCGAAGTCCCGGATGTCCACGCCGTCGATGGTGATGGCGCCGGTGGTGACGTCATACAGGCGTGGCACCAACTGGATCAGCGCGCTCTTGCCGCTGCCGGTGATGCCCACCAAGGCCATGGTTTCGCCGGGAAAGATGTCCAGGCTGATGTCCTTGAGGATGGGCTTGTCCGGCGCGTCCTCGAAGGCGAACGTTGCTTTGTCGAAGCGGAGCGCGCCTGAGAGTTGCGCGGGACGGCGGGGTTCGGCGGGGCTGGTGATGGTGTTCAGGGTATCCATCACTTCGTAGTGGCGGTCGACGGCGGTCTTCGCCGTGAGCGCCATGGCCAGCAGCATGCCGGAGAATTCCACGGGGGAGGCAATGACTGCCGCGGTGGCGAAGAACGCCACCAGGGCACCGATGCTCAGCTGGCCGCCGGCGCAGAGCATGACGCCCACCACCAGCGCGGTCCCCAGCGCAAGCTCAGGAAGCAGGGTTACCACCATGGTGAATGTTGCCTGGTGGCGCGCCTTGGCGATCTCGATCTGGCGCAGCTCCTCGGCCTGCTCATTGAAGTTCTCCAGGGCCTCCCGGCTGCGCCCGAAAGCCTTGAGCACGCGGATGCCGTGGACGGATTCCTCCACGGTGGTGGCAAGGTCGCCGGCCTGGTCCTGGCTGCGCCGGGCAACCTTGCTGAAGCGGGTGCGGAACCGGAAGCTGTTGATGGTGATGGGAACGGCGGCAGCGAGGAAGATCAGCGCCAACTGCCAGCTCATGGCGAACATGGCCACGATCCCGATGATCACGGTGAGCGTGGTGACCACCAGCATGATGGCGCCGAAGGCCATCCATCGGCGCAGGAAGTTCAAATCCGTCATGGCCCGGGACAGCAACTGGCCGGACCCCCACCGGTCGTGGAAGGAGACCGTCAATTCCTGCAGATGGTCGTAAAGGGAGACCCGCATTCGGGTCTCCACGGTGGTTGCGGGGTTAATGACGAATTGCCGGCGCAGAGCCACCAGCCCTGCCTCTGCGATGCCCAGCACCAGGACGACGCCTGTGGACGTCCAGAGAGCCTGGGGTGTTCCGCCCGGCTGGAGCGCCGTGTTGACCAGGACGCGCAGCACCTGCGGAATGGTCAGGGCCACCACGCTTGCCAGGAGTGCGCTCAGAAGCCCCATCAGGAGCCTGGGGATGATGGGCCGGACGTGCGGATAAAGACGGCTGATGGATCGAAAGAATGGAGTCTGCTTGGCCATGCCCGCTTCTCAAGCTCTAAAACGAATCTAGTTTTCCTCTGGCAGCCAGCCTATGCCATGGAGGGGGAGCACTCCCATGGATCACCGGGTCCACGAACAGCTCGCGCAGTTATTGCGTACCGCAATGCGGGATGCTCCATCAGATATGGTCCCCAAAACCCCATTTTGGGGACCATATCTGATGGAGCAAGAGGTCAGTCGGCAGAGGTAAGGGTCAGCAGGACGGCCTCGGGTTTGCAGGCGATCCTGACCGGTGCGAATCGTGAGGTGCCGATCCCGCCTGAGACGTTGACCGGCGTCGTATTGCCGTTGGTTGACCAGTCGTTCAGGCCCTTTGCGCGCCAGGTGGGAAGGTCGCAGTTGGCGACGACGGCCCCGTAGCCCGGGATGCACAGCTGTCCACCGTGGGTGTGGCCAGCCAGCAGGAGGTCTGCACCGCTCTCGGTGAAGTGGTCCAGCACCCGCTGGTAGGGCGCGTGGATGACAGCGATCTTGAGGTGGTCGTTCGCGTCCTGGCTGACCGTTCCGCGGGGCCAGCCGGCGTATCGTTCACGGTTCAGGTGCGGATCGTCCACCCCGGAGAAATCGAAACGCATGCCGTTCAGGACCAGCGACTGATGGCGGTTGGTCAGGTCCACCCACCCGCGCATGCCGAAGCCCGAGCGCAGCCGCGCCCAGTCCAGGACAACCGGCTTCGGCTTCGCCTTGGACGGCCCAAGCAGGTACGACGCAGGGTTCTTGGGAGTGGGTGCGAAGTAGTCGTTTGAGCCAGGAACGAAAACGCCGGGGAACTGCAGCAGGGGCCGCAGTGCGTCCAGGAGCGGGTCCACAGCCTTGATGTGGCTGAGGTTGTCGCCGGTGTTCACTACCAGGTCCGGGCGGAGGTCCGCCAGCGATCCCAGCCAGTCAGCCTTCTTTCGCTGACCCGGCACAAAGTGGATGTCGCTCAGGTGCAGGATTCGGAACGGGGCGCGGCCGGGAGGGAGGATGGGCAGCGTCTCCTCGCGGAGGACGAACTGGTTCTTCTCCCACAGGCCATACCCCAGGGCGGCCAGTCCGGCCGCGCCTGCGGTGCCCGCAGTGACGGCAAAGCCGCGCCCGATCGATCGGGCGCGGCTTGCCAGGCTATCGATGTTCATGCGTGCTTAGCCGTTTCCCTTTCCATTCCCGTTTCCGTTTCCATTGCTGGTGGGAGCCGGTGCCTGGGTGGCGGGAGCCTGGGTGGCCTGTGGGGTCGGCAGCGGGGCCTGGGTTGCCTGCGGTGCCGGTGCAGGGGCCTGGGTGGTGGTCTGGGTAGTTCCATTGACCATGTTGCTCGGCGGTGCAGGGAACGGATTGGTGCCGTAGGCGGGAGCGATCGCGGACATGTAGTTGGAGAACATGGGACCGGCGATCATATAGCCGTCAATGCCCTGGTAGAACTTGCCGTTGATCGTGACGTTCTGGCCTGCCCGTGTCTGTCCCCCCAGCGGGTCGCCGAACCAGGCCGCGGTGGCCAGGCCGGTGGTGTGGCCAACCACCCAGGTGGAGCCGTTGAGGTTGGACGTACCGGTCTTGGCGCCAATGGGGAAGCTGGTCTTGGTGGAGATCCGGGGCCTGATCAGCGAACCTGAACCCTTGTTCAACACTTCCTGCAGCGCGTAGTTCACACCGCGGGCAACCTCCGGCTTGATGGCGTCACGGCAGTTGCTGGACTGCGCCGGGAGCTGTTTGCCGGTGCCATCGACTACCGAGGTGATGGCAATGGGTTCGCAGTACTTTCCGTCATTCGCGAAGGTTGCAAATGCGCTGGCCATGGTGAGCGGCGACGTCTGGGTGGAGCCCAGCAGGTTGCCCAGCGTCATCATGTCCACCTTGGGGTTGGGATCCGCAATGTTGCCTGCGTTATCGAGGACGATGTTGCCATTCCCATCCGTCTGGGGGAGGCCGCCATGAAGTCCTACGGCATCGGCAATTTTCTGGATTCCACAGAAGTCCAGTTGGGCCGCGGAGGCGAACGTCACCGTGTTGATGGAGTTGTAGAGGCCCTCCAGGACCGTCAGCGGACGGTACCACTGGGGCTCAGCGTTCTGGAGGTCATCCGCTGCGCCCAAGGACTTCTGCGCCGTGTTGTAAGCACCGTTGACCTTGCCGCAGGTGTCCCGCCAGGGGTAGCCAATCGGATAGACACGCTGGGCGGCATTGACCACGGTGTTCATGGTCTTGCCTTCATTGAGCCACTCCGCAAAGGTGAACGGCTTCATTGTGGAACCCGGCTGGAAGCCGCCCACGCCGTTGAGGTCGTTGCCGTCCTTGTCCAGCTTGTCCACGTTGAAGTTCAACTGGGAATCGAAGCCCTGGCCCGGCAGGAACGTAGTGTTCTGGGCCATCGAAATGATTTTGCCGGTGCCGGGCTGGACCGACACCATCGAGGAGCCCCATTTATCCGGATTTGCCCCGGTGGCGGCAGCTACCTGCTCCTGGGCGGTGGCCTGGGCTTTGGGATCCAAAGTGGTGGTGATGGTGAGGCCGCCGCCGTAAATGACGTGCTGCCGTTCCGATTTGTCCGCACCGTAGGCCGGGTTGTTTTCCAGCAAGTGGAGAACGTAGTCACAGAAGTAGGGTGCCGTGGCGGCATAGGCACAGCCCTGCTTGGGCTGCGTCACCTTGGGTTGCACCGGTGTGGCCACAGCGGCCTGGTATTCGTCGGCGGTGATCTTGCCCTGGTCCTTCATCAGGCCCAGCACCAGGTCCCGGCGCTGCTTGGACTTCTCGGGATTGGTGATGGGGTCGAAGGCGGAGGGGCTGTTGACCAGGCCGGCCAGGAGCGCTGCCTGCGGGAGCGTCAGGTCCTTGGCCGTGGTGCTGAAGAAGTAGCGTGAGGCGGCCTCGATGCCGTACGCGTCACGGTTGAAGAAGACGATGTTCAGGTAGCCCTCAAGGATCTGGTCCTTGCTGAACTCCTTCTCAAGGGCGATGGCGAGCTTCATTTCGCGCAGCTTGTCGCCCACGCCCTTGTTCACACCGTTGAGCTTGATCTGGTCCTCTTCGCCGGCGGCCGCAAGGTTGGCGTTGAGGACATTGTTGACGTACTGCTGCGTAATGGTGGAAGCGCCCTGCTTGTTGCCGCGCACCGTACTTACCAGGGCGCGCAGGATGCCTGTGGTGTCAACACCGCCGTGCTCGTAGAACCTGCTGTCCTCCACCGCGATGATGGCGTTCTTCATGTTCGGTGAAATCTGGTCCAGCGGAACCTTGGTGCGGTTCTCCGTGTAGACGCTGGCGATCTCGCTGCCGTCCGCGGCCAGGATCCGTGTGGTCTGGCTGGGCGGATCGACCTTCAGTTCCGCCGGAAGGGAATCGAAGAAGCTGATTGAACCGCTCGCCGCGCTGCCGGAGACGGCCGCGGCGGGGACCAGCAGGCCCGCTACGAGGACACCGCAAATCGCGCTCACACCAAGGAAAAGAAGGATCTTACCCAGTGTGGTGGCAGTGTCGAATAAGGGGTTGTTGCGAGTCGCCATGTTTTCCACTTTACCGGCAAGGGCTACGCTTTCTCTCATGACCAAATGGGAGTACGCGACGATTCCGCTCATTATCCACGCCACAAAGCAGATCCTTGACCAGTGGGGAGAGGACGGCTGGGAGCTCGTCCAGGTAGTCCCGGGACCCGACGGCAACGGCCTTGTCGCCTACCTCAAGAGGGAGAAGCAGTAGCATGGGCACCACCCCCGCAGAAGCCCAGTCCAGTGCCGCAACGGCGCCGGTATCCGCGGTCGAGCAGCGCCTCGCCGAACTCGGCATCACCCTCCCGGAGGTAGCCGCCCCGGTGGCTTCCTACGTTCCCGCAGTGGTCTCCGGAAGCCACGTCTACACCTCGGGACAGCTGCCGTTCATCAACGGCAAACTCGAAGCTACGGGCAAGGTCTCCGCCGGAACCGAAGGGTTCGCGGATGAACCCACCGTTTCCCCGGAGGATGCCCAGAAATACGCCGCCGTCTGCGCCGTCAACGCCCTGGCCGCCGTTAAGAGCGTCATCGGAGACCTCGACCGGATCACCCGCATCGTCAAAGTTGTGGGCTTCGTTTCCTCGGACCCGTCGTTCACGGGCCAGCCCGCCGTCGTCAACGGTGCGTCGGAGCTGCTTGGCCGCGTCCTCGGTGACGCCGGGCAGCACGCACGTTCCGCCGTCGGCGTTGCCGTTCTTCCGCTCGACTCTCCCGTAGAGGTCGAGCTGATCGCCGAATTCAGCTAAGACCGGACACTTCCCTTGCCTCACCTCGCACGACGCCTTTTTGCACTTCCCCAGGACCTTGAAGGGGCAGCGCAAAGCTGGCTCGAACACGGCGAGCGGACCCCCCGGGCCGCCCGCTACGCCTCATCAGTAGTCCTCCTGCGTGATTCCCCCACCGGCCTGGAGACGTGGCTGGGCTACCGGCCCGGCTCCTCGCCGCTGGGGGTCCTCGCCTTCCCCGGCGGCTCCCTTGACCCGGCCGACGACGAGCCCATGGGTTGGCTTGGCCCATCGCCCCAGCACTGGGCTGAGCAGATGGGAACGGACGACGTCGGACTGGCCCGCCGCCACGTAGTGGGCGCCATCCGGGAGCTTTTCGAAGAAACCGGTGTGCTGCTGGCTGGCCCCGATATGTCCAACACGGTCGAAGCCACGTCCACCTCCGAGTGGATGCGCGCACGGGTGGCGGTCGCGGACCAGGAGAAGACGCTTGCCCAGGTCCTGGGCAAGCGCGGACTCTCCCTGCGCACCGACCTGCTTAAGTCCCTGGTCAACTGGCGCAGCCCTGACTTTGCACACCGGCGGTTCGACACCCGCTACTTCGCTGCCACCCTGCCACTGGGCCAGGAGCCGTCGCTGTTGGACGGCAAAGGTGTGTGGGGCCGCTGGGTGAACGCGGCGCAGGCGGTCCATGAACGGGACACCGCCGCCCTTGGGGACGAGGCAGGCCAGGAGAACACCGTGGGCCGCACGCTGGGAGAGCTGCTGGTTCCCGGGTCCGAGATCATGCTCGAGAAAATGGCCGCGGCCAACGGATGCATCGCGTACCTGAGCTACAAACGCAAGCCCCACGTCTACCAGGCGTCACTGGTCAACGAGGACGGGAAGCTCATGCTCGAAGTCGAGGCAGCCAAGACCGTAGCGGGAGACCACCAGCGCGAACGCTAGGATCCGGCTGGGGTCGGAGAACGAAAAAGGCCGCCCCTCGGGGCGGCCTTTTTGGTGCTTTCTAGCGGGAGCGCTGGCGCAGGCGCTGCATGTCCAGGATCACCACGGCGCGCGCCTCCAGGCGCAGCCAGCCGCGCTGGACGAACTCGGCCAGGGCCTTGTTGACCGTTTCACGGGACGCGCCAACCAGCTGGGCCAGTTCTTCCTGCGTCAGCTCGTGTGCCACCAGGACGCCGTCCGTTGCGGGCCGGCCGAAGCGGTCCGCAAGATCCAGCAGGGCCTTGGCCACGCGGCCGGGGACGTCGGAGAAGACGAGGTCGGAGAGGGAATCGTTGGTGCGGCGCAGGCGGCGGGCCAGGGCCTGCAGCAGCTGGGCCGAAACTTCCGGGCGGGTGCGCAGCAGGGTGTTCAGGCTCTCGTTCTTGAGCCCGGCCAGGCGCGTCTCGGACACCGCGGTGGCGGTGGCGGTGCGCGGGCTGGGATCGAAGAGGGCCATTTCGCCAAAGAGTTCGCCCGGGCCGAGGATGGCCAGGAGGGACTCGCGGCCGTCAGGGGAGGTGCGGCCGAGCTTCACCTTGCCGGAGACGATGAAGTACAGCTGGTCACCCTGGTCGCCTTCACGGAACACGGATGCGCCGCGGGACAGGTCCACCTCGGTCAGTTCGTCCGTCAACAGTCGGAATGCGTCGTCGTCAAGCGTGGCGAAAAGTGGTGCTCGGCGCAGTACCTCGATGTCCATGAAATCTCCTGAGTAAAAGTATCGGCTGTGGGCGCTTTTGCCATTGTTTCAGAATTTTCAAGGTTCTGTGACGAACTTGGCACCCGAAACACCCGCAGGCAGCTGACTGCAGGTGGGCCGGACGCCGCTGCAGCCCACAGAAGATTGTCAGCGGCCACCCCTAGAATGGAGGTTCAACTGTAAATAAGGAGCCTTTGTGGTCGGCCTGACTGTCCTGGACATTGTCCTGATCCTGGCGCTGCTGTCATACCTGATCTACGGCCTCCGCAATGGGTTCCTGGTCACTGTCGGCGGCCTCGCGGGCTTTGCCGCCGGCGCCATCGCCGCCTTCTTTGCCGTCCCCCTTGTCAGCACCTTCGTTGAGGACTCCGGGTGGAGGCTGACCGCCATCATCGCTGCCGCCGTCGTGCTGATGGCGCTGGGGCATGGCCTGGGCACCATGGTGGGACGGCAGCTCCGCGGGGTGGTCCGGATGCGGCCGCTGCGGGCAGTGGACCGACTCGTGGGCGGGGCGCTGAACCTGGTGGTATCCGCACTGGTGATGTCCATGCTGGCATTCAGCGTCAGCTCACTCGGCGTGCCGGTGGTGTCACAGCAGCTGGCGGAGTCCAAGGTGATCCGCTTCATCGACGGGCTGACCCCCACGCCGGTCAAGGCCACCATGGCGCAGCTGCGGTCCACGGTGATCGGCAACGGCATCCCCACCCTGATCGAAGGGCTTGACCAGGGCCAGGCCGTCCAGGTCCCCCATACCAGCACCAATACGCCGGCGCTCAACAAGGCCGCCCAGTCCGTCCTGAAGATCGCGGGCACGGCCTATGAGTGCGGCCAGAACCAGACCGGCAGCGGCTTCGTGGTGTCCCCGGACCGGGTGCTGACCAATGCGCATGTGGTTGCGGGAGTCTCGCAGCCCGTGGTGGAAATGCCCGACGGCGGAGCGATGCCCGGGCGGGTGGTCTACTTCGATACCAAGCGGGACCTGGCCGTCCTGGCCGTGGACAACCTGCCCACCCAGCCGCTGCCGCTGAGCCGCGACCTGCCCGGCGGAAGCCAGGCAGCGTTCGCAGGCTACCCCCACGGCGGTCCCTTCCAGTCCAAACCTGCCACGGTCCAGGACATCGCCACCGTCCTGGTACCCGACATTTACGGCAACAACCCCTCGCCCGAGGACATCTACCGCCTGGCCGGCGACGTGCAGCCCGGGAATTCAGGCGGCCCGCTGCTCACCACCGACGGCCAGGTGGCCGGCGTGGTCTTCGCCAAGGCGACCTCGGACGCTGAAGTTGGATTCGCCATCACCATGAATGACGTGGACCCCGTCGCACAGCAGGCCCCGTCACTGTCCTCGCCCGTTTCCTCCGGGCAGTGCATCAAGAAGTAGAACCCGCTCCGTTACAGGACCTCGGCCAGGTAGTCGATGGCGAGCTTGTAGCCGAAGATTCCGGCGCCCACGATCACTGCGGAGCAAACCGGTGACAGGTACGAGTGGTGCCGGAATTCCTCCCGCTGGTGCACGTTGGTGATGTGAACCTCGACGGCGGGAAGCTGGACGGCGGCCAAGGCGTCACGAAGAGCCACGGACGTGTGGGTGAAGGCGCCCGCGTTCAGGACAATGCCGGCTGCCTTGCCCCGGGCCGCGTGGATGGCATCCAGGAGGACGCCCTCATGGTTGGACTGGACGCAGTCCACGGCGAAGCCATGCTTTTCCGCAGCGGACGCCGCCAGCTGTTCCACGTCGGCAAGGGTGGAGGTGCCGTATTTCTCCGGCTCCCGGGTACCCAGCAGGTTCAAGTTGGGGCCATTGATGACAAGGATGGTGCCGCGGCCGGCTTCAACGGTGGAGGAGGCTTCAGTCATGCCAGCAAATCTATCGGTTGCCCCTGCAAGCCGCGCATTCTTACGCAGGAAATGCGCGGCAGGCAGGGCGCTGTGGCTGGTCTAGGCGGCCGTAACCTTCAGCAGCAGCGCGTGCTCGGGGTTGAGGATAGGCATGGGCAGCCCCACTTCGGCAAGGAACTTGCCGCTGGCCACCGCGCCTCCGGCCAGCCAGGCAGGCGGCTGGACCTGCGTAAAGGTGTGCGGGTAGTCGGCATCGTCCGCCGTCGGGAAGACGGCCTCCACCCGGTAGCTGCCTGCAGGGTCGAGTCCCGGCAGGCCGATCCGGCCGGGGACTTCCGATGCCGAAGTGCGCGTGCTGACCAGGGCGAACAGCGCCGCCGTCGTGCCCTCCTGCACTTCAGCGCCCTCGGCGGCAGCTGTGCCCGCCACGACGCCGTGCAGGAGCAACGACTCGTCGGTGACATCGGCGTGGACGCGGCGACCACTGTGGATCAGGTGCCGGTGCTCCTTGTACAGTCCCACGACGCGGCGGAGCTCCTCGCGGTCCCGGCCCTGGACGCCCCGGATGTCCCACTCCATGCCGAAATGCCCGAACAGTGCGGTGATGGCACGGAAGGAGAGGTCGTGGGTGCGGGCCGTGGTGTGCGAGGTGGTGGGGCCGATGTGGCTGCCCACCAGTTCCGGCGGGACCACCGCCCCCGTCCAGCGCTGGATGGTCTGCCGCTCCAGCGCATCGTTGCAGTCTGACGCCCAGATCCGGTCGGTCCGTTCCAGGATGCCCAGGTCCACGCGGGCGCCGCCGGAGGAGCAGCTTTCAATTTCGACGCCGGGATGGGCCTTCCTGAGCTCGTCGAACAGCCTGTACGCGGCAAGGGTCTGGGCGTGGACGGACGGGCGGCCGGCATGGCCATGCTCCGTCAGGTCCCTGTTTTGGTCCCACTTCAGGTAGCTGATGTTGTTCCCGGCCAGGAGCGCATCGATCCGGTCAAAGACGTACTGCCAGGCCTCAGGGTTGACCAGGTCGATGATGTGCTGGTGGCGCCATTCCAGGGGCAGCCGGCCGCCGTCCTTGTGCGCAGCGGCGGAGGGGCCCACGATCCAGTCCGGGTGTGCCCGGGCGACGTCCGAGTCCAGGTTGACCATTTCCGGCTCAACCCACAGTCCGAACTCCATGCCGCGCGAAGTGACAGCCTCGATCAGCGGGGTGAGCCCCTCGGGCCAGACGGTCTCGTCCACGTACCAGTCGCCCAGGCCGGCGTGGTCGTCGCGGCGGCCGCGGAACCAGCCGTCGTCGAGGACGAACCGCTCCACGCCGAGGTCGGCCGCGGATTCGGCCAACTCGATCAGGGTGTCCAGGTTGTGGTCGAAGTACACCGCCTCCCAAGTGTTCAGCACCACCGGGCGCGGTTTGCCGGCGGGCAGCCCGGTGGACGCTGCGGGCAGGACGTGGTGGGGGCGGGACCGGAACCAGCTGTAGAAAGCTTCGGTGATGCCGTCCAGACCGTGGTCCGAGTAGGCAGCAAACAGGGGGGGAGTGGTGTAGCTGCCGCCCGGTTCCAAGGTGACCTCGGCAGGCCCCAGCAGCTCGGAGCCGCCGATCATGGTCCGGCCGTCGCCGATGGTGTCCGCGAACTGTTCGTGGTTGCCGCTCCAGCCAAGGTGGGTGGCCCAGACCTTGCCGTGCCGGTTGCCGAAACCGGGGGTGCCCGCGGCGAAGAGCAGGGAGGAGTCGTGTCCGGTGCGGCCATGCCGGCCGGTCCGGACCCAGGTTCCCTGCTGGATGCTGTGCCGCTGCGGGTGGCGTTCCCTGCACCACCGGCCGGTGAGGTCGAGGAGCTCGACGGCGTCCGGCGCCACAGGCAGGACGGTCGCCAGTTCATCGACCTGGAACGGCGTGCTGCCGTCGTTGGTGAGGGTGTGGCGCAGTTCCAGCAGGCCGCCGTCGTGGAGCACCAGGTGGGACGAGACGCGCAGGCCGGCGTCGGCGTCGGCCTGCACGATGGTGGCGCCGGCACCCTCGGCGGTGACCGACGTGACGCGAAGCCGGGGCGAGAAATCGTAGCCGGCGCCGTCGCCCGTGATCCGGTGCCCCCTCAGGGCCGGACGGCCGCGCCAGGATGAGGACGCCTGGGGGAGGAGACCGGCGGGGACGCGCGCGTCGATGGAGGAATGACCCACGGGGGCCGCCAGGAGGCCAAGATCCGGCAGCGCGGCACCGAGGTCCGCGCCCCAGTGGATGACCTCGGCCTCCCCGCTGTCGAAGCTGACCAGCAGGCTGGTGCCGGCGGAACGGAGGTGCAGGGGATCCATAGGAGGCCTCTTTCAGCGTTCGGGTTGCGTTCTGGCTTGTAACAAGGGGAAAGATCCGGGATAGCGAGGATCCCGAAGTCCTGCGGCTGCCCGCAGCGCTTAGGGCTGGCCCGCGATCCGCAGCCGGCTGACGCTCTCCTCGAGGATGCGGCGCGCATCGGCGGACAGGCCGGCGTCGCTGATCACTTCGTCCGCTTCCTCGAGGGCGGCGATGGTGCTCATGCCCTGGGTGCCCCACTTGGTGTGGTCCGCCAGCACAACGAGCTTGCGTGAGGCTGCCACGAAGGCCCGGTCCGTCTCGGCCTCCAGAAGGTTGGGCGTGGTGAAGCCCGCGTCGGGGTCCATGCCGTGCACCCCAAGGAACAACAGGTCGAGGTGCAGCTGCTTCAGGGCAGCGGTGGCGATCGGTCCCACGAGGGCGTCCGACGGCGTGCGCTCGCCGCCAATCAGGATCACGGTGGAGCTGAAGGGTGCCCCGGCTGCTGCGCCCTGGTGGAAGAGATCGGCGATACGCACGGAGTTGGTCACCACGGTGATCCGGGGTCCCTTCACCAGTTCCTGTGCCAGTGCCCAGGTGGTGGTGCCCGCGCTGAGGCCCACCGCCATTCCCTCGTGGACCATCCCTGAGGCTTCGACGGCAATGGACCGCTTTTCGGCCGGATACTGCGTGGACTTCAACTCGAATCCGGGCTCATGGGTGGTGGCGCCGCCGGGAAGTTTGGCGCCCCCGTGGATCCGCTCCACCTTTCCGCTTTCTTCCAGGAGCTCGATGTCCCGGCGGACGGTCATGAGCGAGACCCCCAGCTGCTGGGCGAGGTCTGACACGCGGACCACCCGCTCCCGTTGGACTGTGTCCACGATGGCCTGGTGTCGTGCGGCGGGGAGCATTGAAATCCTTTCAGGAGGGGATTGGGGGAGGTGCGTCCCCGTCAGTGTCCATCTTCACCTACCCTTTGCTGGAACCCAGCGTCAGGCCCGCCACAAACTGCCGCTGCAGGAGCAGATAGATCACCAGGGTGGGAATGACGGTGATGACCGCGCCGGCGGCAAGGAGGTTGTAGTTGCTCAGGAACTGTCCCTGCAGGTTGTTGATGGCGGTGGTGATGGGGAGCCGGTTGCCGCTCTGGATGAAGAGGAGCGGCCAGAAGTAGTCGTTGTAGATGAAGATGACCTCGAGGGTGCCCAGCGCGGCGAACGCGGGACGGCACAGCGGCATGATGATCTCGCGGTACTGCCGCCAGATGCCGGCACCGTCCACCAGCGCAGCTTCGGTCAGGTCCGGGGAGAGGGCCTTCATGTAGTTGGAGAGGACGAACGTGCAGAACCCCATCTGGAACGCGACATGGATGGCGATCACCACGATGTACGTGTTCAGGAGGTTGCCGGAGTCGCTGAACGAATACGGCACCTCCAGGTGTTTGGCCATCTCGAAGAGGGGCGCAGCCAGGACCTGCGGGGGCAGGAGGTTGCCGGCCGTAAACATGATCAGCAGGGTGATGTTGAATTTCCAGTTCACCCGGCTGACGGCGAATGCCATCAGGGAAGCAAGGAACAGTGTCAGAAGGACGGCGGGCACCGTGATGATGACCGAGTTCCAGAAATACGTGGCGAACCCGCCCTGGGTCCAGGCCTGGACGAAGTTGTCGAAATTGAAGTCCCCCGCCACGCTGAAGTAGCCATGTTCGTTGGTGGAGGCCACGGGCCGGAGCGCGGTAAAGAGGGCCCATCCCAGCGGAACCAGCCACATGACGGCCATGGCCACAAGGAAGATGTGTGTCCCGTAGTGGCGCTTGGGCCGGCTGCCGGAGCGGGACAGGATGGTGGTGTCGTTCCCGGCGGTGCGGGCAGTGGCAATGCTCATGGCTGGTTCTCCTTGCCGAAGGTCCGGCTGAGGTAGAAGACGATGGGGACGAGCGAGATGACCAGGAGGACCACGGCCAGGGCGGACCCGACACCGATGACTTGTCCCTCGCCCACCAGGTTCTGGATCACCAGGGCGCTGAGCATTTCCAGGCCGTTGGTGCCGCGGTTGATGACGTACACGACGTCGAAGGCGCGGAGGGACTCGATGATGGTGATCACCACGATGACAATGTTGATGGGGCGCATGGCCGGGAAGACCACGCGGAAGAAGGTCTGTACGGCATTGGCGCCGTCGATGGCCGCAGCTTCCTTCAGGCTGGGATCGACGCCCTTCAGCCCTGCCAAATAAAGGAGCATGACATAGCCGGCATGCCGCCAGGTGGCTGCGATAAGGGCCGCCCAGATGTTGACCGAGGAGTCTCCGAACCAGTCCACGGCGTTCGGCGTGCCGGCGGTGCCCAGGAGGAAGTTCAGGAGGCCGTTGTCGCGCTGGTAGAAGAGCTGCCAGATGATGCCGATCAGGGCAAGGGACAGCATGACGGGGGCGAAGAAGATGCTCTGGTAGATCTTGCTGCC
Organism: Pseudarthrobacter phenanthrenivorans; assembly: GCF_036455295.1. GTDB lineage: Bacteria > Actinomycetota > Actinomycetes > Actinomycetales > Micrococcaceae > Arthrobacter > Arthrobacter phenanthrenivorans_C. Next base: position 27,075 of record NZ_JAYXNX010000001.1, read on the forward strand.
GCGGATGTTCTGGTCCAGGAGCACCGCCAGCAGCAGGCCCAGCGGGGTCGCGATCAGGGCCAGGAACAGGAGCCACAGCATGTTGTGCTGGAGTGCCGGCCAGAACGGCGGGTAGTCCTGGGCGATGAACTGGTAATTCTCGGTGCCTGCGGAGTGTATGTCCGCCAGGTCCAGCCCGTTCCAGCGGGTGAAGCTAAGTCCCACGGACATCAGCGTGGGCAGCCACACGAGGGCCAGCTCGATCAGGGTGGGGATGCCTACCATCAGGGACAGGACAAGTTTGTCCCGTCCCGACAGCCGGCGGACGCGCCCTCCTTTGATGGCGCGGGGGCGGGCAGGTTCCCGGGCTTCCGGCGGGATCAGTTCTTGTGCGGTGCTGCTCATGGAAATCTTTCCCTTGCTGGGGCGTGGTGCAGGTGGAAAGGACGACGGCGGAAGTTCCCTGCCGCCGTCGGCCTTCCTTTGACGGGACTACTGCGCTGCGTAAAGCGTCTTGGCCTGGGCCTCAAGGTTCTTGACGTCCACGCTGCCGTCCTTGATGAAGCTCTGCAGGGCAGGGATCATCACGTTGTTGGCCATGGCCGGCAAGGCGTCGCGGTCAAAGAACTGGCTGATGTACTTGGCGCTCTTGATGGTGTCCGCGCACTTCTTGTTGAGTGGCGTGAACTTTGAGGTGTCCGCACCATTTGCGGTTGCGATATTCGAGTTGTCCACCTTGGCGTAGGCGTCCTGGGCCTCGGGTGTGCCAAGGAACGCCAGGAAGTCCCGCGCCGCCTTGTTGTCGCCGCCCTTCTTGGACAGCAGCAGCCCGTCGATGGGGGCTTCGACGGCGTCGCGGCCTTCCATGGCGATTTCCGGGAAGGCAAAGAAATCGATGTCGGCGAGGACAGCGGGGTCGGTGAACTGCTGGGTGACGAAGGAACCAAGGAGGTACATGCCGGTCTTCTTGGCTTCCAGTGCCTTCGCCGCGTCCTGCCAGGTCTGGCCGAGTGCGGCCGGATCCTGGAACGGAAGGAGCGCCTTCCAGGTGTCAAAAACAGTGGTGACCTTCTGCTGGTCCCAGGATTCCTTGTGGGCGCAAAGGTCCACGTGGAACTGGTAGCCGTTGAGCCGCATGTTCAGGTAGTCGAAGGTGCCCATGGCGGGCCACCCGTCCTTGTCCGCGAACCCGATGGGAATGATGCCGTCGGCCTTCATTTTGGCGGCGAGCGTCTTCAGCGCGTCGAAGGTTTCCGGAACCTCGTAGCCCTTTTCGGCCCACAGGCTCTTCCGGTAGAAGAACCCCCACGGGTAGTTGTAGTTGGGAACGAAGTACATCTTCCCGTCGGGGCCGGTGGAGGCCTTCTTCAGCGCATCGGAGAAATTGCCGCCGATGGTCTGCCACACGTCGTCAATGGGGGCGAGCAGCCCCTTGCCGGCGTAGTACTGCATCCGGTAGCCGGCAAACCACGTGAAGGCATCGTCCGGCGAGCCCTGCAGGTAGGAGTTGATCTTGTTCTGGAAATCGTTGTGGGGGACAACGTTGGTGGTGACGGTCTTGCCGGTCTTGGCGGTGAAGGCGTCGGTGACGGCCTGGTATGCCCGCTTGGGGACGTCGTCCGAGGCCCCCGAGCCGAATGTCAGGCCGGACGATGCCGAACCCGAGGCCGAGGGGCCACTGCCGCCCGTGCAGGCCGCCAGGAACGGGATGCCGGCAAGGCCTGCTGCCCCCACACCGACGGTCTTGAGGATGGTCCGCCTGCTGGGCAATGCCGTGGCCGACGCATCGAACTTTGAAGGCATGTTCTCTCCCTTGAAAAAATAGCCGCGTGTGAGACACCTCACATGCAATGACTATAACCTCGCAAAAGCGAACATGGAAGAACGTCAAGTAACATTTCTGACATCGAATTTTTTGAATCGTCACAAACAAAGTTGGCGCCGCCTTCCCCGTTATCACGGGTCAAGCGGCGCCAACTAGGGCCCGATGGCGGAATACTAAGCCGATGTTACTTTCTGAGCGACTGTGCGATTTCCTGCATGATCGTGGGATCGGACAGGGTGGTGGCGTCACCCGGATCCCGGCCTTCGGCGACGTCCTTGAGGAGGCGGCGCATGATCTTGCCGGACCGGGTCTTGGGCAGTTCAGGCACCACCAGGATGTTCTTGGGTTTGGCGATGGGCCCGATTTCCTTGCCCACGTGGTTGCGCAGTTCCTGCACCGTTTCGTCGCCGTTGTTCGCGGCATCGCCCCGGAGGATGACGAAGGCGACCACCGCCTGGCCGGTGGTTTCGTCCGTGGCACCCACGACGGCGGCCTCAGCCACTGCCGGGTGGCTCACCAAAGCGGATTCGATCTCAGCGGTGGAGAGGCGGTGCCCGGAGACGTTCATGACGTCATCCACCCGGCCGAGCAGCCAGATGTCGCCGTCCTCGTCCTTCTTGGCGCCGTCTCCGGCGAAGTACATGTTCTCGAACCGGGACCAGTAGGTGTCCTTGAACCGCTCGGGGTCGCCCCAGATGCCGCGGAGCATGGAGGGCCAGGGCTCGCGGATCACCAGGAAGCCGCCGTGGCCGTTGGGGACCGATTCACCCATCTCGTCCACCACGTCCACGGCGATGCCGGGCAGCGGCACCTGCGCCGAGCCGGGCTTGGTGGCGGTGACGCCGGGCAATGGGGCGATCATCTGGGCGCCGGTTTCGGTCTGCCACCAGGTGTCGACGATGGGGGCCTTGTCCCCGCCAATGACCTTGCGGTACCACATCCAGGCTTCGGGGTTGATCGGCTCGCCGACCGAACCCAGCACGCGGAGCGAGGAGAGATCGTACTTGGCGGGGATGTCCGAGCCCCACTTCATGAAGGTGCGGATGGCGGTGGGGGCGGTATAGAGGATGGAGACCTTGTACTTCTCCACGATCTCCCACCAGCGGCCCTGGTGCGGGGAGTCCGGGGTGCCTTCGTACATCACCTGCGTGGCGCCGTTGATGAGGGGCGCGTAGGTGACGTAGGAGTGGCCGGTGACCCAGCCGACGTCGGCCGTGCACCAGTACACGTCCGTTTCAGGGTGCAGGTCGAAGACTGCCTTGTGGGTGTAGGCGGTCTGGGTCAGGTAGCCGCCGGTGGTGTGCAGGATGCCCTTGGGCTTCCCGGTGGTGCCGGAGGTGTACAGGATGTACAGCGGGTGCTCGGAATCGTGCCCCACGGCTGCGTGCTCGGCCGATGCCGTGCCCACGGTGTCGGCCCACCAGTGGTCCCGCCCTTCCTGCCATGCCACGTCCTGTCCGTTGCGCTTGACCACCACGACGTTCTGCACGGTGTGGCCATCGTGGGCCAGCGCGTCGTCGACCGCGGGCTTCAGGGGGCTTGGCTTACCCCGGCGGTATGTGCCGTCCGCGGTGACCACGAGCTTGGCCTCGGCGTCGTCGATGCGAGAGCGCAGGGCTTCTGCGGAGAACCCGCCGAACACCACGGAGTGGACCGCGCCGATGCGGGCGCAGGCCAGCATGGTGATGACGGCTTCGGGGATCATGGGCAGGTACACGGCCACGCGGTCGCCCTTGGTGACGCCCAGGGATTCGAAGGCGTTGGCGGCCTTCTTCACCTCCGCGGTCAGTTCCGCGTACGTGTAGGTCCGGGTGTCGCCTGGCTCGCCCTCGAAGTAGATGGCGACGCGGTCCCCGTTGCCGGCCTCAACGTGGCGGTCCAGGGCGTTGTACGCGGCGTTAAGCTCACCGCCGACGAACCACTTGGCGAACGGCGGATCCGACCAGTCCAGTGCCTGCGTGAAGTCCTTGCTCCAGGTCAGCAGCTCCCGGGCCTTCTTGGCCCAAAAGGCCGGACGGTCGGCATTGGCTTCCCCATACTCGGCTTCGGTGACAACCGCATTCGCTGCGAATTCCGGGCTGGGCGGGAATGCGCGCGTCTCGTGCAGGAGGTTCGCAAAGGCGTCGCCCTGATGACCTTGCTGATCTGCCGGCTGGGTGGAAGCGGACGGAACGGTTGCCGTGGAGCTGGGAGTGTCCTGGGACATGTGAACCTCATCATTCATCGATCTTTGCTGCGCGGGACACCGCCGGGGTGGGCCCGACGCCTGCACGGCGCCGGGCTCCAGCCGGGGCGGACGTACCGCAAAGAGCTGTTCCGCAACCAAGCCTAATGCTTGCCGCGCGCCTCTGTGCGCCGCGTCACAGATGCGCCAGCGAGCGGCATTTTTTAAGCGGTGAATGGCGGGCTGATGACGCTGCCGGCGGCCCCGGCGGCCTGTGCCAGCTAGTGATCAGCTTGGCTGTTGACTAGGCTGAGATGGAATTGTGACTTCACTTCGGACCGCTCCGGCAGCAGGCGAACTGTGCCTCGCCGGGCCCGGACCGCTTGTCAAGACGGCACAGTTTTCGGGCCCGGACGGGCCCGGTGCCGCCACGCTAAGGAGAGCAGAATGAACCAGCAGAGCTTTGGCCAGCGATCGGGCCCGCAGACCGGGGCGGGGGCCGGCAGCCACGGACCCGCCGCCGGGGGATCGGCACCGGCTGAGGCCGGCGCCGCAGCCAAGGGACAGGCCGCAGGGCAGAAGGCTGGCTCCGGAAAGCTCGACCCCAACGCCAACCAGGCCGTTCTCGGCCCCTTCACTGTCCGGGACCTTGCCGTCTTCGCCGGGACCCTGATCCTGTTCGTCGCATCCCTGCTGCCCCTCTTCGGTGCCAGGTACAACCTGTGGAACCTGAACAACCTGTTCTTCCTCGGACTGGGCATCATCCTGCCGCTGATCGCCAGTGCCCTGTTCGCCGCACGCCGCCTGGCGCCCGCCACAAAAATCCGCGTGGGTTCGCTCTCGATTGACCAGTTCGCCTCCGTGGTGGCGTCCTTTGCGCTGGCCTTCTTCTTCCTTTCGGTGGCCGGGGCTTACGTGGCCAGCCTGCTGGTGGGCCTCGTAGGGTCTGTGGTCCTGTTCGCCGCCACGGTGCTGGGCCGTTTCCTGCCCTATCTGTCCGGCGACTTCAAGGACCGGCCAGAGGCCCCGGCGCACCTCGTGGCCCGGGAAGCTGCGGTCCCCACGCGGAAGCCGCGGGCTCCCAAAGCGCCTAAGCCCGAATCCGGCTCCAACCAGCCAAAGGGTGGCCTCAAGGGCGCCGGTATCTTCGGGGGCGCCGGTGCCGGTTCCTCCGCCGTCCAGCCGGGAGCTGCCGGACCTGGCCCTGAGCGTGCCAGGTCCGCGCACGTGCCCGCCACTGCAGCAGTGCCCGTGGCCACCGCGGGGGTTGCCGGCGCCGCCACCGGTGCCGAGGGCAGCCATGCCCCAGCGGCCGAAGCCGGGGCAACGGCAGGCCAGGCAGCCGCACCGCCTGCCAGCCCGGCTGCCTCTGCGGCATCTTCGCCTGCGGCAGCTTCGCCCACCTCAGGCGCCCCGGCCCCGGCTGCTTCCGCGCCAGTATCAACCGCACCCGAAGTCTCCGACCGCGCCCCCGAAGTGGATGCCGGACCGCCCACCCAGGCAGCCGACGTCGTACGCCCTTCTTCAGCCCCCGCTGTGGAGGAGACCCGGCACGGGGACGTCCCGGCAGGCAATGCTCCGCAGCCGGCGTGGGAGCCGCCCGCTGCCACCGCCGTCCACCAGCAGGTCCGTGCAGATCAGCCCATCGGCGCAACGGTGGACCCGGCCGGCCGGAGCGACGATACCGACGGCCATCCAATCCACGAGGCCTTTTGGTTCGCCGTCGCCCAGCACCGCACCGCGTTCGATCCCCGCACCGGCGCGCCTGCCTTCGTGATCGAACCCGGCGGTTGGGTGCTGGCGCTTGAAGACCGGGGCGACGAATTCCTGGTCCAGCACACTGACGGACGGCTGGGCGTCCTGCGCGACCTCAGTAACATCGAGCGCGGCTGACGCCGTGGCCGGGGTCCGCTCCAAAGCCGGCCAGGCCGCCGGGATGCCGGTGGTCTCGTCGGAATCCGTCCTCGCCCTGAAGCGGCGGGCACGGCGCATCCACCGGGCCCTGGCCGAAAAATACCCCTACGCCCATGCGGAACTGGACTTCCGCAACCCGTTCGAGTTGCTTGTGGCCACCGTCCTGTCGGCGCAGACAACCGACGTCACCGTCAACCAGGTCACCAAGGTGCTGTTTGCGCGCTATCCCAACGCGCGCTCGCTGGCCGAGGCGGACCCCGCCGGGCTTGAGACCATCCTCAAGCCCACAGGGTTCTTCCGCGCCAAATCACGGAACGTCCTTGCGCTGTGCACCCGCCTGGTGGACGACTTTGACGGTGAGGTCCCCGGCCGGATGGAGGACCTGGTCACGCTGCCAGGCGTCGGCCGCAAAACAGCCAACGTGGTGCTGGCCAACGCCTTTGGCATCCCGGGAATCTCCGTGGACACGCATTTCGCCAGGCTGGCCCAGCGGTTTGGATGGACGCAGTCCGGGGATCCCGTGCAGATCGAACAGGACGTGGCAGAGCTGTTCGAACGCAAAGACTGGACCATGCTGTCCCACCGCGTGATCTTCCACGGCCGCCGTGTCTGCCACGCCCGCAAGCCGGCCTGCGGTGCCTGCCCCGTTGCTACGTGGTGCCCCAGTTACGGGCTGGGGGAGACCGACCCCGTCAAAGCCGCCAAACTCCTCAAATACGAGCTTGCCCCCGGCAGCGAGGAACTGCTTGACCAGTACCTGGCAGAACAGCACCGGGCTGCCGAGATCAGGATGGCTTCGCAAAAGAGGGTTCCGTGAGCGCGCGCCGCGACCTGGCGGAGCTGGTCCGGCGGGCGGAATCGGGAACGGCCGGGCCACCGGACCCGCGGTGGGCCGCACTCACCGTGGACGCTGCGCGTGCCCGGAGGGCTGCCGTCCTGATGCTCTTCGGCGTACTCGATGACGTCCCTGCTGAATCGGACAAACCGCTGGCGCCCGCGGACCTCGACGTGCTGCTCCTGGAGCGCGCGCACACCCTGGGGTCGCACCCGGGGCAGGTGGCGTTCCCCGGCGGCAGCATCGACAGGGGCGAAACGCCCGTCGCGGCGGCGCTCCGGGAAGCCGAGGAGGAAACCGGGCTGGACTCGGAAGGCGTGGAAGTGCTGGGCATGCTCCAGGACCTCGGCCTGGCTCACAGCAACTTCCTGGTGACCCCGGTCCTGGGCTGGTGGCATTCCCCGTCACCGGTCCGGGTGGTGGACTACGCCGAATCTTCACAGGTGTTCCGCGTCCCGGTCCGGGACTTGCTGGACCCTGACAACCGGGTGATGGCCACCGTGCACCGGGCAGGCCGCACCTTTGACAGTCCTGCCTTCACCGTGAACGGGGTGGTGGTGTGGGGATTCACCGGGATAGTGCTGAGCGGCCTGTTCGACCAGCTGGGCTGGTCCGTCCCGTGGGACCGGAACAGGCTCCATCCCATCGGGGTCTAGGTATCAGGCCTGCTGGCGCAAGTCCACCACGATGCCGGTAGCCGCGTTCTCGCGCATGGCCCTGATGCCGTCACGGAGGTGGTTCAGTGACTTGAAGGTTGGCGAAACCGCAACTGTGTTGCCCTCGGAGTCGGTGAGCCGCAGCCGGTACGACTCGTCGCCTGCACGGTGGATTTCAAATCTTCCCGCCATGGACGGGGACCTCCCTGGATATGCGTCATTGCATCAGTGTGGACCGGTCTGCTTCAGTCGCCGCCTTTGACTGTAACGTCCGTCACCGGGCCCGTACAGCTACTGCCGGGTAGGTTACTTTGCGTCTCGTGGATCCGGCAGCGGCCCCGTCCTGACCCTGCTATTTGGCCAGGTCGTAGGAGTCGACGACGGCGAGGCTGACCGGGAATTCCACGGGGATGGGGCCGAACAGGAGCTCCTTGGCAGCTTTGGCTGATTCTTCGATGGCACGGATGCAGGCGTCGACGCTGGCCGACGGCGCGTGCACCATCACCTCGTCGTGCAGGAAGAAGACCAGCTCAGGCCGGACAACTGGATCCGGGCCCCCGGCGACTGTCGCCCGGAAGGTGCGCAGCCGCCGTCGTAATTCTGCAAGCCAGCACGCGGCCCAGTCCGCCGCCGAGCCCTGGACCACGAAGTTACGCGTGAAGCGGCCCCGCGACCGGGCGATCGACTCAGCCCGCCGCTGCTCCTCGGCCGTGGCGGAACGCTGGCTTTGGAACCAGCGATCCGTTGGGGGAGGGCTGCTGCGGCCCAGTCTCGAGGTGACCGTTTGGCCTGCTTCACCGGCCCGTGCCGCCCGCTCCACGAAGTCGACGGCGCGTGGATAGGTGCGCGCCAGCTGCGGCATCAGCCGGCCCGCTTCACCGGAGGTCGCCCCGTACATGGCTCCCAACAGGGCCATCTTCGCTTTGGCCCGGTCGCCGCCGAAGCCCTTTGCTGCGATGCCGGCGTACAGATCCTGGTCCCGCGCCGCCTCCGCCATGGTGGAATCCCTGGCGAGGGCCGCCAGGACGCGCGGTTCAAGCTGGGAGGCGTCGGCGACGATGAGCTTGTGGCCGGGATCGGCGTGCACGGCACCGCGGACCTGCCGTGGAATCTGCAGGGCCCCACCGCCGCGCGATGCCCAGCGCCCCGACACCACTCCACCCACCACGTACTCGGGGCGGAACCGGCCGCCATCCACCCAGGCCTCAAGCCAGGCCCAGCCGTTGGCGGTGTGCAACCGGGAGAGCTTCTTGTACTCGAGAAGCGGCTCGATTGCCGGGTGGCTGGACTCCCTCAGCTCCCACTTGCGGGTGCTCTTCACCTCGATTCCGTTGCGGTGCAGGGCCCGCATCAGGTCCTGCGGCGAATCCGGGTTGAGCCCTGGGGCGTTAAGCAGGGAACGCAGCTCCGCGGCAAGGGCTTCGAGCCTTTGCGGACGCTGGCCGGCGGGCGGCCGCGGCCCCAGGTGGTCGGCCAGTATCTTTTGGTGCAGGTCCTCGCGCCACGGGACGCCGGCGTGCTGCATCTCCGCTGCCACCATCGCGGCCGCAGACTCCGCCGCGAGCAGCAGCTGCAGCCGGTTCCGGCGGTTGTCCGCCGTGTCGACGGCAGCCACGGCGGCCTGCTGGGCGGCATATTCGCCCCGGAGGTCCTCCAGGGACCAGCCAGGCGCGGTCCCGGCTGAGGGGTCATCGAACAGCGCGCCCTGGTCTGCGGAGGGACGGGGTGGCAGCAGCGCTTTGGGGGGAAGCGCCGGATCCTCCACGGGCACCCGCTCGGTGTTCCGGGCGTAGTCCGTGTGGGCGCTGAACTGGGAAAATGCCAGGATGTTGCCGCAGAGCGTGACGTCGTAGCACCGCTCCACCTCCACCCCGGAGGCGAGCAGCGTGGGGTACCAGTCCTGCGTCCGGTGCCAGATCCAGCGCGGTGGCTGGGTGCCGGGGCGCCGCGCTTCAAATTCGCTTACGACGGCGGCAAGGTCGCTCAGTGACACCACTTTGGGTTCGGAGTTGGCTGGCTGGACGCTGCCGCCCTGGGTCAGTTCCTGGATGGCCGCGCCGCGGGGGTGGGCGGCGAGCAGCAGGTACATCCTCCCATTCTGCCCTGTCCGGGGAGCGTACAGATCCGGGTTGTCCACATAAGGGATGTGCACCCTTATCTGCCTTCCGCCTCCGCGGCAGAGTGGCTCCATGAGCAGGCACCAGCTGAACGCATCACCGTCCGGGCCGGAAGGCCCGGCCGGCTCCTGGCCGCCCGGGGGAACGGCGGCACCTTCCCCCGGGAGCTTTCCGCCAGACAGCGGCGCCGGGTCCGGTGCTGCCTGGCTCCCGGATAGATCAGTTGCGGACGGGACAGGCGAAGTCCTGCTGGTCAGCGCCTCCACCATCCTCCGTGGCGAGGTGGAGAGGATAGTGGCGGCCGCAGGCGCCCATTTGCGTGTCGTCCCCGATGCGGTGGAGGCCGGACGCTACTGGGATGACGCGTCGGCTGTCCTTGTGGGCAGTGATATCCGGGAGCTTCCGCCGCGGCGGCGAACCCCCGCGGTGATGGTGGGCCCCGACGGCGAGGGCGACAGCCTGTGGCATCTCGCGGCTGCACTGGGGGCCGAACGCGTTGCCGTGCTGCCCGATGCCGCCGCGTGGCTGGCCGACCACCTCAGCAGGTCGCGTTCACCCGGTCCCGGCGGACTGGTCCTTGGCGTCATCGGCGGCTGCGGCGGTGCCGGGGCCACTACCGCGGCCATCTGGATAGCCCAGGCAGCGGCCCGGCTGGGCGTCCGCGTTCTGCTGGTCGACGGCGACCCCTGGGGAGGCGGCCTGGAGCTGGCACTTGCGGCTGAGGAAACTCCCGGCCTCCGGTGGCCGGATCTCGCGGAAGCCAGGGGCAGCATCGACCCCCTGCAGCTTGCGGATTCCCTCCCTGTCGCCGGCGGCTTCTCCTTCCTGTCCTGGCCGGCCACCCGCGAGAAGCCGTTCCCGGTGGCGGCAGCCGCCGCGGCCGGTGTGCTGGATGCCGCCCGTCGCGGCTACGAGCTGGTGGTTGTCGATGTGGGCCGCGGCGCGGCACCCATCCACACGGTCGCGTGGGACTGCGACAGGATCATGGTGGTGGTGCCGGCCCGGCTCAAGTCGGCCGTGGCGGCCGTGCGCATGCTGCAGGAGCTTCCCCCGGTGGAGGCGGCGCTGCTGGTGCGGGGACGGACCAGCGCGGCGCTGGACAGTGCGTTGATTGCCGATGCCGTGGGGCTGCCCGTGCAGGGCCGCATACCGGAACTGCGTGCGGTCGCGGGGGCCATGGAATCAGGACGCCTGTTGGATCTGGGAAAGCGCCGCAATATCCGGCACTTCGGTGCCAACGTGCTCGACTGGCTCGGGGAGGACCTGCAGGCAGGGGAACTGACATGACGCGGCTGCCGGGCAGTTCCACGGATGCTGCGGCCCGGAACGCGGGCGGTGCAACAGGGGGCAGGGACGTTGGCGGGCGGCGCAGCGCACGCATCCTGGAAGCCAACCGGGCCGACCGCCAGGACCGCGGCACCGCCGGCACAGGCAGGCCGGTTGACCCGGGGCTGCTCGAATCCGTCCGTGAGTCCATGATGGCGGAGGCCGGAGCCGTGACGCCCTCCAGGGTGGCCGCAGCCGTCCAGGCCACCGGGAAGCTGTTGGGCACTGCGGGCTCGCTTGCCGCCGTGGAGCGGATCAGCGCCGAGCTCAACGGTCTGGGCCCCCTGCAGGAGCTCACCCGGGACCCTGGCGTAACGGACATCTTCGTTAATGCTCCCGACTCCGTCTGGGTGGACCGGGGCCGGGGCATCGAACGCGTTCCCGTCCTGTTCGATGGGGAAACACAGTTGCGTGCATTGGCCTGCAGGCTTGTGGCGGCAGGCGGGCGCCGCCTCGACGACGGTTCGCCCTGCGTAGATGTCAGGCTTGCCGGCGGCTACCGTGTCCACGCCGTGTTGCCGCCGGTATCCACATCCGGGACCCTGCTGAGTGTCCGGATCCGGAGGGAGCGCGTCTTCAGCATGGCGGAGCTGGCCTCGGGCGGCATGTTCGAAGCGAAAGTACAGACAGTGCTGGAAGCAGTTGTGGCCAGGAGGCTCAGCTTCCTGGTCAGCGGTGCCACGGGCTCCGGGAAGACCACTTTGCTCTCCACGCTGCTGGGCCTCTGTTCGGCAGAGGAGCGGCTGGTCCTGATCGAGGATGCGTCCGAACTGAATCCCGTCCACCCCCACGTGGTGGCCCTGGAATCACGTCACGGAAACCTTGAAGGCGGCGGCGCCGTGGATCTGGGCGAACTCGTGCGGCAGGCGCTGCGCATGCGGCCGGACCGGCTGGTGGTGGGGGAGTGCCGCGGGGCTGAGGTGCGGGAACTACTGACCGCCATGAACACGGGGCACAGCGGCGGCGGAGGCACCATCCACGCAAATACCGCGGCAGCAGTTCCGGCCCGGTTGAACGCCCTCGGCGCGCTCGCAGGCCTGGGCACCGAAGCCGTGCGGCTTCAGGCTGCCAGCGCGCTCGACGTCATCGTCCACGTGGGCAGGACGGCGCGGGGCAGGCAAGTCCTGTGCATTGGCCTGATCGACGACGGACCGGACGGCCTGACCGTGGTGCCGGCCCTGGGGGAGTCAGGCGCGCCCGGTCCTGCGTGGCCGGCTCTGGCCGCCCGGTTGGACATGGACCCGGGGGACATCCAGTGACCCTCCTCTTCAGCGGACTCCTGTGCAGCGCTGTGCTGCTGCTCCTCAAGCCGCCTCTGGATGCTGCTTCGAGGTTGCGGGCAGCAAGCGGCCGGCACCCCGGGCCACCTGTCGTACGAAAGGGCCGGAGGCTGGCAGTGGCCCGGACTGCCGGTGGAAGAAGGGCCAGGAAGCAGGGGCCGGCCCTGACCCTGATGGTGCAGCAGTTGGCTGCGCTGCTGAAGGGTGGACGGACGGCCGGGCGGCTGTGGGACGAGCTGTGGACCGTGTACGGTGCCGGGGGCCAAGACAGGCAGCCGACGAACGGGCAGATCCGGTCCGGGGCACTGTCATTGGGCTCAACTACTGTCCTGGCATCGGCCCGGGCAGCCGCGGCAACAGGCGCGCCGGTTGGCGAGTCCATCCGGCGCGCGGTTTCCACCGTGTTTGCGGACAGGGACGGGGAAGGCCGCACCTGGTTCCAGTTGGCCGCCTGTTTCGACATCGCTGAAGCCAGCGGTTGTCCACTGGCCGACGTGCTGACCCGTTTTGCGGCCCAGCTTGAAGCCGAGGAGGACTCGGACGCGGCCCGGCAAACAGCCCTCGCCGGGCCCAAAGCCACGGTCCGTCTCCTGACCTGGCTCCCCCTGATGGGTCTTGGACTTGGTGCGGCCCTGGGAGTGGATCCGCTGGCCACGTTGCTGGGAACGCCCCTCGGCTTGGCTGCTTTGATGGGCGGCGTGGTCCTCACCCTGGCTGGCAGGGCCTGGTCCGCCCGTCTTGTTTCGGCCGCTGCGGGAGTACGAACCCCATGACGCCGGGCTGGGCTCCCGGGCTGTCATTGTTCCTGCTGCTCGCGGCGGCCGCCTGGCTTTCATGTTCGGCCCATGGTCGGCCGCGGCAACGGTTGCGCCGCCTGCCCCGCCCGGGCCCGGGGATGAAGCCTCCTGGCAGCGCGCAGGGCGGGAACCCTGGCATTGGCCTGAACGATCCGGCCATGATGCTTGAACTCGTGGCGGCGATGCTGGATGCCGGAGCCGGCATTGGTCGTTCCCTCGAGTTGGTGGCCACCTCGGCCGCACCACAGTACAGGGAGTCCCTGCGGCCGGTGGTCTCAGCGCTGGCCATCGGAGCCGATTGGGATACAGCCTGGCGCAGCTCAGCGGTCCGCCGTCCGGAAATCCTGGAACTTCGGGACGCCCTCGGCTTCGCTGCGCTGACCGGGGCGCCGTCGTCCGCGATCCTGTACGCCCAGGCGGCAAGGCTTCGCCGGGAACGGTTCCGGGCAGCGGAAAAGCGGGCGGCGTCGCTCGGGGTGAAGCTCGTGGTTCCGCTCGGCCTCTGCTCGCTCCCTGCCTTCATCTGCCTGGGAGTGGTTCCGGTCCTGCTCGCCATGGTTCCATCCGGTTCCTAGCAGACCGGGCACCTGCCTGCATCCGAACCCAACCCGTCCTCCACATCGAAGCAGAAACCCCAGGCTTTTCCACTTAGTGCACCTGATGCCTTACCGGCGCCAGCCGGGCCGGGAAGAGTCAAAGCAGCCGGCAAAACCGACCACCGGCGAACAACGGAAGGAAAACCCAATGTCCAGGAACCACCAACGCAACTACTTCGCAGGAACCACCGCGCCCCCTGCTTCCTGGCAGCGTCCTGCGCCGCGGAACGGGCGCCTCCGCAGCGGCGCCGCCCCATACGCCTCCGGGCCGGAAAGCGTCCTGAACCGGAGCCTGGCGGAGCCCTCCGTCCCCGGCGCCGCCGCCGTGGCAGTGCCCGGCAACGTGGTGGAGCTGTATCCAGGATCCGCCGCAGTCCCGGCCGCGTCCCGCCGCAGGCGAACACTTCCGGGAGCAGAAGCGGGGATGGCCACGGCGGAATACGCCATCGCCACCCTGGCAGCGGTCGGCTTCGCCGGGCTGCTCGTGTTCATTCTTCGCAGTGATGAGGTGCGCGGCTTCCTGCTCACGCTTATCCGTACCGCCCTGGCGCTGCCATGACCTGTGGGGCCGGCCGGCCCTGTCCCTGGCGGCCCCCGCCAACTGCATCGTGCTCCGCCGAACGCAGGCACCTTGCTTTCGGCCATAGCGCAGGTCCGCCGCGACGCAGCAGAACAGTTGCTGAAGCGACTGGCACGGCGGACGCGGACCGGGGTACGGTGACGGCCGAATTCGCTGTCGCGCTGCCTGCCGTCCTGGCGTTGTTGGCCATGCTGTTGGCCGGAGCCGCGGCAGGCATGACCCAGCTGCGCATCGAGGAAGGCGCCCGGGCAGCGGCCAGGGCCCTGGCAAGGGGTGATAACCCGGCTGCGGTTGAACGGGCGGTCCGGACGCTCGCCGGCGGCTCAGCCGCCGCGTCTGTTGCCGCCGACGGCGAGTGGTTCAACATCACGGTCACCGACCGCGTGGCCGGGCCCTTGGGATCGGCCATTCCGTGGGTCCTCACCGCCCGAGCCTCAACCCGCAGCGAAACGGCGGGGACGGGAGCCGGTGTGCCTGGTGCTGGCAGCGGCCTGACCGGTGGCGGCCCTGGATGAGGAGGAATGGCCACCCCCGAAACCGTGCTGGCGGGCGCTCCCGGGAGGCTGAACCCCGACGGCACCGCGGAAAAAGGCGCCGCCCCGAAACAGGGGACGGGCGCGAGCGTGGGGCGGGGACGGTCCTGGCTGCAGGGGTTGCACTCGTGGTCATGACCGCGATGGCCGTCATGCTCCTGCTGGCCCAGTCAGCCGTGCTGGCAAGCCGGGCGGCAGCGGCGGCAGACCTTGCAGCCCTTGCCGCAGCTGACGCTCTCCGTGGCATCAGGACCGGAGAGCCCTGCACGGTAGCCGCGGAGGTGGCCGCCCGCCACGCGGCCACGGTCCTCAGCTGTTCGGAGGGACCGGGGCAGACGGTGGAGGTGCGGACCGGGCTGAACGGCAACCCCTTGCTGGGAACTGCAACCGGTCATGCCCGTGCAGGACCTCCACCCTAGGGGCACACCGGGCAGCAGGGACATGCTGCGCACCAGGGACACGCCGGGCAAGAGTCAGGTTGTGGCGTGCAGGCCCGCCGGCATGGCTTCCGTGGCGTCCTTGAGCAGGACGTCCAGCAGGGTCACAGCGGCCGCCTTGTCCAGCGGGTTGTTCTTGTTCCCACATTTGGGCGACTGGACGCAGGAGGGACAGCCTGAGTCGCACTCGCAGGCATTGATGGCGTCCCGGGTTGCCGCCAGCCACACCCTCGCCTTGTCGAAACCCCGCTCAGCGAACCCGGCACCCCCGGGGTGCCCGTCATATACGAAAATGGTGGGCACCCCGGTGTCGGCGTGCAGCGCCGTGGAGACGCCGCCGATGTCCCAGCGGTCGCTCGAGGCAACGAGGGGCAGGAGGCCAATGGCGGCGTGCTCGGCGGCATGCAGGGCACCAGGGAACTGCGCCTCGATGAGCCCCGCTCCGGTGAGGGAGCGGTTGTCCACCACGAACCACACCGCTTTGGTGAAGAGCTCGCGTGCCCCCAGTTCCAACGGCTCTTCGCCAAGGACCTCATTGGAGATCAATGCCTTGCGCTGGAAGGAGACAACCTGGGTAGTGACCTTCACATCGCCGAAGTGGACGGTAACGTCGCCCCATTGCATGGTCCGCAGGGTGTCCAGGACCTCGATCTGGGTCACGTCGCGTGCTGTGGTGTAGTAGTCCGGGTTCGCCCGGCGCACCATCACGCAGTGGTCGTCTTCGTTCAGGTCCTCAACCACGTAGGTGTCGCCCTGGTGGACATATACCGCGCCCGTATGCGCCTGGTAGTGGGTCTGCGGGGAGTCCATTGTTCCCAGGAGGGAGCCGGTTTCGGCGTCGACGATGCTGACCGGACCCCCGCCGTCGGCGCGCAGGTTCACCATGCCCGCGGCGCTCTGGGAGTGCGTCCAAAACCAGCCGGCGGGGCGGCGTCGGAGATAGCCCTGCGCCACCAGCCGGTCCAGGAGCATTTCGGCTGTGCCGCCGAAGAGGTCCAACTCAGCCGGTCCCAGCGGAAGTTCGGCGGCTGCCGCGCACAAATGCGGCCCGAGCACGTAAGGGTTGGATGGGTCGAAAACCGTGGCTTCCACCGATACGTCGAATATCGCTTCGGGGTGGTTCACCAGGTACGTGTCCAGCGGGTCGTCACTGGCCACGAACGCAGCGACCGCGTCCTGTCCGGCACGCCCCGCCCTGCCAATCTGCTGGAACAGTGATGCCCGGGTTCCGGGCCAGCCGGCCACCAGGACCGCGTCGAGGCCCGAGATATCTATGCCCAGCTCCAGGGCAGAGGTGCTGGAAACGCCCAGCAGCTGGCCGGAGCGCAGTGCTTTCTCCACAGCACGGCGCTCTTCCGGCAGGTATCCGGAGCGGTAGGCCGCCACGCGTTGGGGGAGGCTGGGGTCCACCTCGTCCAGGAGGCGCTTGGTGATGGCGGAAATGGTCTCGGCACCCCGGCGTGACTTGATGAAGGCGATGGTGCGGATTCGGGCGGACACCAGATTGGCCAGCAGGTCGGAGGTTTCCGCCACGGCCGTGCGCCGTTCCTTGGCGCCGTTCTCCCCGCGGACCTCTGTCAGCGCCGGCTCCCAGAGCGCCACGGTGGTGGACCCATGGGGTGAACAGTCGCGGGAAACCGCCTTCACCGGTGCGCCGATAAGGCGCGAGAAGGACACATCAGGATCGGAAGCTGTGGCGGACGCTGCAATGAACACGGGTTCGGGAAAAGAGGTTCCCGCCCCGTAATAGGCGCAAATCCGGCGCAGGCGCCGCATCAGGTTGGCCACATGCGATCCAAAGACGCCGCGGTAACTGTGCGCCTCATCCACGATGACGTAGCGCAGCCGGCGGAAGAACGCTGCCCACCAGGCATGGTTGGGAAGGATGCCAAAGTGCAGCATGTCCGGGTTGGCCAGGATGAAGTTCGCGTGGTCCCGGATCCAGCGGCGGGCGGCGGGATCGGTATCCCCGTCGTACGTCTCAGCGCGGACGGTGGACAGTCCCAGGGCACGGACCGCGTTTAATTGGTCGGCGGCCAGCGCCTTGGTGGGGGAGAGGTAAAGGGTGACTGCACCGTCGTCGTGGATTTTTCCGGGGTCCGCAAGCACCCGCAGCTCCGACCGGTGGATCACGTCCAGCGCAGGCAACTGGTACGCCAGCGACTTCCCGGACGCGGTTCCCGTGGCCACCACAACGTGCTCGCCCCCGTGGGCTGCCTGGGCCGCGTCCACCTGGTGCCGGTACGGTTCCCGGATACCCAGGGACGCATACGCCTCCACGATGTCCGGATGCAGCCACTCCGGCCACGGTGCGTGGACGGCGGCCCTCGCCGGGATGGTGCGGACATGACGCAGCTGTTCCGGGTCCGGGCCGCGGCCCAGCAAAGGAATCAGCGAGTCATGGGGGTTCACCCCACCATTCTTTCATCCGGCGCCCGGCCGGAAGACAGCGGTTCGCCGATGGGAAAACCTCGGCGGTGGAACGGGGCCGGCAAATTCAGCTCAGGGAAAGGTCCGTTCCGTCGTGCGATGCCGAGAGCATGAGGACCTGCGCGACGGTGGTCCAGCCGAGATGCGAATAGAGTTTCTGGCCGTCAATGGAAGCAAGCAGGAGCCCGGTGCGGACATCGTGGCCGAAAGCCTGGGCCGCAAGCGCACGCATGATGAAACTGCCCAGGCCGCGGCGCTGGAACGCGGGCTGGGTGACGATCTTGTCGAACACCGCAGTATCGCCCACCACGAAAACACGGCCGCCGGCGGCTACGGCGTCCCCGGACCGGACCTCGGCGTAGTGGACCCCGTCCTGCTCATAGGTGAAGAGCTTCAGGTCGTCGTCGGAAAGCCAGGGATCCTCGGCGTCCTGCGTCTCCATGTCCACGATCATCATGGTCTGCGTATTGGAGGTGACATTGAGCCCGTGGCGGGCTGCCATGGCGGCATAGCGGGAGGGGTCGTTCGTCAGGATGGTCAACACCCGGGCGGGTGTCTCCGCCGTTCTGGCAGCCAGGGCGGCAAACTCGTCATCAGTGGGCTCGGAGGCGAAGACTTCCCACTCCCCGGTCGTGTCGGCCCGGAGCGCGGACGGGAAGCGGCCCTCTGTGGAGGTCCGGTAGCCGCGGCATCCGGCCCAGCCGGCAACCCACACTTCAAGCAGGCCAGTGATGTCTTCAACCATGGTTTCCGGGCTCATGGCAAGAACAATATTCCAGCCCGATCGCCAGCAACAGGGGGTGGTGGAGTGCTTATGCAATTGTGATCCGTACCCAGCCCGGGTCGTGGAGCCAGACCGGTGGCGGCGGCCCAGACGGTACCCTTAAATACGTGGCTTTGAACAAGATTGTGCTCTTTTACGGCTTTACCCCCATCACTGATCCGGACGCAGTACGGCTCTGGCAGCGGGCCCTCTGCGAGAAGCTGGGCCTGACGGGCCGCATTATCATCTCCAAGGACGGGATCAACGCCACCGTTGGCGGGGAAATTGGTGCCGTTAAGCAGTACGTCAAGACCACGCGCGAGTACTCCGGATTCAGGGGCATTGACGTGAAGTGGTCCGACGGCGGCGCGCAGGACTTTCCCCGGCTCAGCGTGAAAGTACGGGACGAGATCGTGTCCTTCGGGGCACCCGGGGAACTCAGGGTCGACGGCAACGGCGTGGTGGGCGGCGGGACGCACCTCAAACCCCAGGAACTGCACGAGCTCATCGACGCCAGGAAGCAGGACGGCCAGGACGTGGTCTTCTTTGACGGCCGGAACGCGTTCGAAGCCCAGATCGGCCGGTTCAAGGACGCCGTGGTGCCGGACGTGGCCACAACCCATGACTTCATCAAGGAGCTGGACTCCGGCAAGTACGACTCCCTGAAGGACAAGCCCGTGGTCACCTACTGCACCGGGGGCATCCGCTGCGAGGTGCTCTCCAGCCTGATGGTGAACCGCGGTTTCAAGGAGGTCTACCAGCTCGACGGCGGCATCGTGCGGTACGGCGAGGCCTTCAAGGACCAGGGGCTCTGGGAAGGCTCGCTCTACGTCTTCGACAAACGCATGCACCTGGAGTTCAGCGAGGACGCCAAGACCATAGGCGAGTGCGCCCGCTGCTCCGCGCCCACCAGCAAGTTCGAAAACTGCTCCAACCCCAGCTGCCGCACGTTGACGCTGTACTGCGCCGGGTGCGCCGCAAGCCCCGAAACACTCCGCTGCCCGGAAGGCTGCGCGGCAGCATAGCAGCGGCCCGGATGCGAAATCCTGCCCCACCCGGACGGGCCGGACGGACGCGGGACGTGACAGGCGCGGAGCACGTTAGAGCCGGTGCACCCGGAACGCATAGTTGGCTGGGGTTCTTGCCTCCAGCCTGACGGTCAGGACACTGTCCGTGGACAGGTAGATGACGTTTTCGCGGTTGACGCCGCACCTCAGGGCCAGGTCCACCAGGGTGAGGGTGTCGCTGCGCACCGTGAATGTGACGCGGCGCTGGCTCCGGCAGGCGATGGCCAGGACGTAGGTTCCGGTCCCCAGCACCGGAGACGAAAAACTCCGCACCTCCCCTGCAGCCAGGAGCCCGGCGCCGGCCTGGACCACGGGCCCGGTGCTGTCCGGGAGTGCATGGGACACCCAGTCGCCGAGCTCGGCGTCGCTGACAGGATCCTGCTGCAGCGGGTCGCGGGAGAAGGCCGGAGCGGGCGCAACGCTGGCGGTGGCCTGCGCGTTGGCGGCACGGCCGTCGTCGTACGTATATTCACAGCCAGCAAGTGCACCTGCCGCAAGCACAAGTCCGAGGGCGACGGCGGCAGCCGGCTTCGGTGCCGGGCACGCCCGTGCTGTCCCTTTCGAAAGGGCCGCGGAGAGTCTCCGCCCGCTGGGCATAGTTCGACTTTAGGCCTGCCCGGGCCGCCGGGCCATAGCCGGAGCGGCGGGTTATTGCGCAGGCGCCATCTGGTAGGCGTACAGCAGCGGTGCGTCCACGCTGGAACCGCTGACTTGCACCCGGCCAGCTGCAGGAAGGGTGATCCTGGTGGTTTCCTGCCGGCCGTTGCAGGCTGCCCCGGCTTCCGCGACCGGCTTGCCGTCCAGCGATACCGCGAAGAAGGCCTTGCCCGTCCCCTCGCATACGGCCGTGATCATGTACTTGCCGGCTGGAACCCTGGCGGCTTCCCGAACGATGGGGTCACGGTTGAGGATCTTTCCCGAATCCTGGAGCACAACCCCGGGCGCGGTGGTCGGCATGGCCGTGGCCCGCCACTTCGGAACATCCGCGTTTTCCACCGAGTTGACCGGCGCGCACCCCGCCACTGCAACCCCGAGCGCCGTGGCAACCAGCATCAACGGCAGGATGCGCCGGGCTCCGGCGGGGGCCTTGGGGGCCTTGGGGGCGCGCGGCATGACGGGGAGGCGGGAAGGCATGGCTCCACCGTACCCCCGGCGGCACGCCGGACTAAACTTGAGCGGTGCCTAGATCCCCTTACGAGTTCACCGCCGGCAATACTCCCGACGCGCCCCGCAGCGACCTCCCGGAACTGCTGGCCGCGCTGGCCGCTGACCTGCGGCGACTGGACTACACGCTGGACGGCGTAGCCGGACTTCTGGGACCCGCGGCCTCTGCGGCACTGAACCGGGACCAGATCATCCCCGCCCTGCTTGCTGCCGATCAGGCAGCAGGGAAGGACAAAGGCGCGGCGCCGCTTGCCGCCGTCGTCCGCCTGTGGCTCCTTGCCGAGCCGCAGGCCCGGGCAACGCTCGACGCCGCGCTGCCCGGCACCGGCGCGTCAGGCCTGCTGGAGCTGGGGCTGGTGCAGCCCGTTCCCGGCTCGGACCTGCTGGCGGCCAGGGCAGACCTGCGGCCGTACGGCTGGGACAAGAACGACGACGGCAGCGGCGGCGCCGAGCTGTGGGTCGCCAGCGACCTTGCCGCCCACCAGCAGGCGGGCGTGCTGCGGCACGACCACGTCCTGGGCATCGGGCAGGCATCCACCACCCTGGTGCAGACCACCATCCGCCGCCACACCGAGCGCGCCCTGGACCTGGGCACTGGCTGCGGGATCCAGGCCTTCCACCTGCTGCACCACTGCCAGCACGTGACGGCCACTGACATCTCCGAGCGCGCCCTTGCCTATGCGCGGTTCAACATCCTGCTCAATGCGGGCGAGCTTTCCGTCGACCCGGAACGCCTGGAGGACAGGGTGAGCCTGCGCCTGGGCTCCCTCCTGGAACCGGTGGCCGGCGAGGAATTCGGTCTGGTGGTCTCCAACCCGCCGTTCGTCATCACCCCGCGCAGCGCCGGCGAGGAGGCATCGGGCCAGTTCACCTACCGCGACGGCGGCCTGCCGGGTGACGAGATCGTCGCATCCCTCGTGGCGGACCTGCCCGGTATCCTGGCGCCCGGCGGATGGGCACAGATGCTGGGGAACTGGGAAGTTCCCGACGGCGCGGACTGGGACGGGCGGCCAAGGTCCTGGGTGGGGCCGGGCACCGACGCCTGGTTCATCCAGCGCGAGCAGGTCAGCCCGGAACAATACGCCGAAACCTGGCTGCAGGACGCCTCCGAGTCCCGGGACCGGAAGCACTACCGGGACGCGTACGCCGCCTACCTCGCTGACTTCGCCTCACGGAACGTGGCCGGAATCGGCTTCGGCATGGTGTGGCTGCGCCGCCCCGCTGACGGCGGCCCGGCCACCATCAGCCGCTTCGAGGAAATCACCTACCCCATCGAGCAGCCCATCGGCCCGCACCTGGGCGCCGCCGTCGAACGCAGCGACTGGCTCGCCGCGCACGATCTTGCCCAGACGCACCTGCTCGTTGCCGACGACGTCACCGAGGAACGCCACCAGCGTCCCGGCGCCGAGCACCCCGGGGGTGATCCTGCTCAGGCAAGGTGCCGGCCTGCGCCGCACCAACCTGATGAGCACGGAGCTGGCCGGGTTTGTGTCCGCGTGCGACGGCGACCTCACCGCCGGCCAGATCGCCGGTGCCCTGGAGGCCCTCCTGGGCGGTGGGCCGAACGGTGCCATGGAGGTCGGGCAGGGCACGGAGGAAGGGTTCGACGGCGGGACTTTCCGGGGTGCGCTGCTCGCCGACGTGGCCAACCTGGTCCGCGACGGCTTCCTCATTCCGGCCGGGATTCCTGCCCACGAGTAGGCCCCCGCAGTCCCGCAGCGGAGCCCCGTCTTTTCCACATGAATGCGCACGATTCCCCAAAATATGGTGAACTAGGCGAACATGGGCTCATCTGCCCCAGCAACCCTTTTCTGTAGGAGCACCGTGCCAAGCAAGGCCAAAACCGGCAAGAAACTCGTGATTGTGGAGTCTCCGGCCAAGAGCAAGACCATCGCCAAGTACCTCGGCGAGGGCTTCATCGTGGAGGCTTCCATCGGTCACATCAGGGACCTGCCGCAGCCGTCGGAACTCCCCGCCGAGCTGAAGAAGACGTCGGTGGGCAAGTTCGCCGTCGACATTGAGCACGACTTCAAGCCCTACTACGTGGTATCCCCGGACAAGAAGAAAAAGGTCACTGAGCTCAAGGCCGCGCTCAAGGATGCCGACGAACTCTACCTGGCAACAGATGGGGACCGCGAGGGCGAGGCCATCGCGTGGCACCTGCTGGAAGTACTCAAGCCCAAGGTCCCGGTCTACCGGATGACGTTCGGCGAAATCACCAAGGAAGCCATCCAGCGCGCCATGGGCAATCTGCGTGACGTGGACCAGGACCTGGTGGACGCCCAGGAGACCCGCCGCGTCCTGGACCGGCTCTACGGCTACGAAATTTCGCCAGTGCTCTGGCGCAAGGTGGCGCGCGGCCTCTCCGCAGGACGCGTGCAGTCCGTGGTCACCCGGATGGTGGTGGACCGCGAACGTGAGCGCATGGCATTCAAGGCCGCGTCCTACTGGGACCTGACCGGCCAGTTCGGCGCGGAGTCAGGCTCCTTCAAGGCGAAGCTTGCCGCCGTTGACGGTGCCAAGGTGGCCACGGGCCGCGACTTTAATGACAACGGCGAGCTCACCTCCCGCAACGTTGCCCATCTCAACCAGGAACTGGCGACATCCCTGGCGGCCGGGTTGCAGAACGCGGACTTCCGGGTGCGCTCGGTGGACACCAAGCCGTACACCCGCCGCCCCGCTGCGCCGTTCACCACCTCCACGCTGCAGCAGGAGGCCGGCCGCAAGCTGCGTTTCTCGTCCAAGAGCACCATGCAGATCGCCCAGCGGCTGTATGAAAACGGCTACATCACCTATATGCGTACGGACTCGTCCGCATTGAGCGACGAAGCCATCACGGCCGCCCGCCGGCAGGCTGCGGAACTCTATGGTCCCGAGTATGTCCCGCAGTCCCCGCGCGTGTACTCGAACAAGGCAGCCAACGCCCAGGAAGCACACGAGGCCATCCGCCCCGCCGGTGACTCTTTCCGGACACCGGCCCAGGTTGCCAAGCAGCTCTCCGGGGACGAGTTCCGGCTCTACGAACTCATCTGGAAGCGCACCGTCGCCTCCCAGATGGGCGATGCCAAGGGCTCGACGGCGACCATTCGCCTGGGGGCCGTGTCCTCCGACGGGCGCGATGCGGAATTCTCCGCCTCCGGTACCGTGATCACGTTCCCCGGCTTCCTTGCCGCCTACGAGGAAGGCAAGGACGAGACCCGCGGCGACGACGATTCAGACGAGGCGCGCCGGCTGCCCAACGTGGCCAAAGATGATGCGCTTTCGGCTTCGGACATCCAGGCCGTGGGCCACGAAACGTCCCCGCCGCCGCGTTACACCGAAGCGTCCCTGACAGCGGAACTGGAGAAGAAGGGCATCGGACGTCCGTCCACCTACGCCTCCACCATCTCCACCATCCAGGACCGCGGCTACGTCCGGAAGCAGGGGTCCGCGCTGGTGCCCAGCTGGATTGCGTTCTCGGTGATCCGGCTCCTGGAGCAGCACTTCTCCGACTACGTGGACTACGAGTTCACCGCCGACATGGAAGGCGACCTGGACAAGATCGCCAACGGCCAGGAGGCCGGCGCTTCCTGGTTGCGCCACTTCTACTTCGGCGAGGACTCCGACCCCGGGCTGCTGAGCATCGTCAACAACCTGGGCGAGATCGACGCCCGGGAAATCAACTCGATCCCCATCACCGATGAGATCACGCTCCGGGTGGGCAAGTTCGGGCCGTACCTGGAAAGCTCAGCCGCAGTGGTGGACCCGAAAACCGGCGAGATCGTCGAATCGGCCCGCGCCAACGTCCCGGAGGACCTGGCACCTGACGAACTGACCGCGGCCAAGGCCATCGAACTGATGGAGACGGCGGCACCCGAGGAACGCGTGCTCGGCACCGATCCGCACACGGGACACACCGTCGTGGCCAAGAACGGCCGCTACGGCGCCTACGTCACCGAGATCATTCCCGAGATGACCGACGAGGAACTGGCGGCGCAGCCGGTGGAGTACTACAAGAACGGCAAGCCCAAGCCGCCCAAGAAGCCGGTGAAGGCCAAGCCGCGCACGGGATCGCTGTTCAAGTCCATGACCGTCGAATCCGTCACCCTGGACGAGGCACTCCAGCTCATGAGCCTGCCCCGCGCCCTGGGCGAGGATGCCGAAGGCAACCTCATCACCGTCCAGAACGGGCGGTTCGGCCCCTATCTGAAGAAGGGGACGGACTCCCGCTCCATCGGCTCCGAAGAGGAAATCTTCACCATCACCCTGGAACAGGCCCTGGAGATCTACTCGCAGCCCAAGCAGCGCGGCGCCCGTGCTGCGGTGCCGCCGCTGGCCGAGTTCGGCCCGGACCCGGTGTCGGAGAAGAACATCGTGGTGAAGGAGGGCCGGTTCGGTCCCTACATCACCGACGGCATCACCAACATCACCGTGCCCCGCGCCACCTCGCTGGAGGAGCTCACGCGCGAACAGGCAGTGGAACTGCTGGCGGAAAAGCGAGCAAAGGGTCCGGTCAAACGGACGGCTACCCGCAAGGCGCCGGCCAAGAAGAAGGCAGCGGCCAAGAAGTAGCGGGCTGGCCGGCGCGTTTGCGCCGGCCACCGGATCGTGATCGGCTAGGCGTATGACTGAACAGCAGGGAATCGACGACACCAACCCGCTCAATGACCTTGAGGAGAAGCTCGCCACCGGCGGACAGCCTGACGCGAACCCCGTGGACGTCATCCTGTCGTTCCTCAACAGCGAGGTCTACATCATCAGCTCGGACACGGTGGAGGGGATCGACTCCCAGGTGGAGCCGCTGGTCCTGGCCAACGCCGACGGCGACCCCGTCCTTGCCGTCTTCTCGCACCCCAGCAGGGTGGACCGGCAGTACCTGGAGGCGGCTCCGAACGTTCTGGGCACCCAGGGAGCGGCCATCATCGCCAACATCGGCGATGAACTGGGCATGGTGATCAATCCGGGTGCAGCCTACGGCTTTGAGATCAACCCGGAGGGCGTGGCCAACATCAGGCGCGACTTCAAGCGCGCCGACGAGCAATAATGTCCCCATGCGTCTAGGCGTCCTCGATATAGGGTCCAACACTGTCCATTTGCTCCTGGTGGATGCCCACCCCGGTGCACAGCCTGTCCCGTTCGCATCGCACAAACGGCCGCTGTCCCTGGTGCAGTACCTTGAGCCCGATGGCAGCATCAGCGACGAGGGCCAGCATGAGCTGACCGAGTTTGTCCTGGAGGCCTGGGAATTCGCTGCCCGGCACAAGGCGGAGGACCTGCTGGCCTTCTGCACATCCGCCATCCGTGAGGCCACCAACGGCCCCGCAGTCCTGGCCCGGGTCAAGCATGAGACCACCGTGACCCTTCAGGAACTCAGCGGCAGCGAGGAAGCGTCCATGACCTTCTTTGCGGTCCGCCGGTGGCATGGATGGGGCGCCGGCCCCATCCTGAACCTGGACATCGGCGGCGGTTCCTTCGAAATGGCATTCGGCCAGGATGAACTTCCGGAGGTGGCCACCTCGGTCCCGCTGGGCGCCAGCCGCCTCACCAGGGACTGGCTCGCTGAGGATCCACCGTCGGCCAAGAGCGTCAAGGAACTCCGGCGCTACATCCGGGCAACGCTCAAGCCCGCCGTCCGTGAATTCGACGGCCTGGGCCGGGCCAACGTGGTGGCCGGAACTTCCAAGACCTTCCGTTCCCTGGCCCGGATCGCCGGAGCCGCCCCCAGCGCTGAAGGCCCCTACGTCAAACGGGAACTGCATGCCTCGGACCTGGGCATTTGGACCCAGCGGATCTCCGCGATGAGCTCCGAGGACCGGCTCCACCTTCCAGGTGTTTCAGAGGCCCGGGCCCACCAGCTGCTGGCCGGCGCATTGGTGGCCGAGGCTGCGCTGGAGATGTTCAAGTTCAAGAAACTGCGCATCTGCCCATGGGCACTGCGTGAAGGACTCATCCTCCGACGCCTGGACCAGCTGGTATTTTCCGGGCCGTTGGAACCCGCGCCCCATGTGACCGCCGCACCCTCGGTGGACGCAGCGGTCTAGCTGCCTGCTAATCAGCGTCCCGGCAGGCGGTTGGCCGGCAACTGCAATTTAAATGCGGAAGCACCGGGGCCGGCAACAGGAAAATGGGGGAAAACCTGTTGCCGTGCCACCGGTGCCCTGGCAGGCATCCCCATGCCTGCCGCATCACTCGCACCCTCAATGAGGTAATAACTACGTTAGGACCCCAACTTGTGCGCTGCCTGCGCTGAAGATGGGAGTTGCCTGTGAATGCGTACCAACTGCAATGATGGAGGCATGAGCAACCGAATCGCATTCCTTGGCTGTGGATCCATGAACGAAGCCATTCTTGGCGGCCTGCTGGAGGCAGGGACAGATCCGGGGGATGTGGTGGCCACCGTCCGCCGCGCCGGGCGCGCGTCCGAGCTGGCTGAGCGGTACCAAGGCATTACCGCCATCGCCGGCGAGGAGGAACCGGACAACAACCGGCAAGCCACCAAGGGGTCCGCCGTCGTCATCCTGGGCGTCAAGCCCGTTGGCATCGCCGACCTGGCCCGGGAGATCAGCCCTGCACTTTCGCCGGACACCGTGGTGGTCAGCGTGGCTGCCGCCGTCTCCATCGCCCAACTGGAGGCCGCTCTCCCTGAAGGGCAGCCGGTCATCCGCACCATGCCCAACACGCCGGCAAAACTGGGCCGCGGCGTGGTGTCCGTGTCGCCCGGCACCCACTGCAGCCCAGAGCAGCTTCAAATGGTCAAGGACATCCTGCAGGGCGCCGGGACGGTCGTGGAGGTTCCGGAGGAACAGGTGGACGCGCTCTCGGCCATCAGCGGATCGGGTCCCGCCTACGCCTTCTACCTGGCCGAAGCCATGGCCTCGGCCGGCGAAAAGCTGGGCTTGGACCACGAGCTGTCGCTGCTGCTGGCCCGCGAAACCGTCGCCGGCGCCGGCCTCATGCTCGCCCAGCCCGGGGCGGACCCGGCAGCGCTTCGCAAGGCCGTCACCAGCCCCAACGGGACCACCGAGCGCGCCATTGCCACCTTTGACGAACAGGGCATCCCGGCAATCATCGCAGCCGGCGCCAGGGCAGCAGCGGACCGGGCAGCGGAGATCACCAAGCAGCTCGGCTAAGGGTGTCGACGGGCTCCACCACCGGTGGTGGAGCCCGTCCTCACTTACGGGCGGGCCGCGAACCGTTCCAGCAGGTCCACGTGGCCTGAGACGATCAGCATGTCCCGTGAGGACACCTTGGTCTCGGGCCGGGCGTAGGTGAAGTCCTCACCCGGGGACTTCACGCCCACAATGGTCACCCCGTACTTGGAACGGACCTTCGACTCGTCAAGGGTGAAGCCCACCGTTTCGCGCGGCGGGTACATCTTCACGATGGCGAAGTCGTCGTCGAACTCAATGAAGTCCAGCATGCGCCCGGAGACGAGGTGCGCGGCACGGACGCCGGCATCGGCCTCGGGATATATGACGTGGTTGGCGCCGATCCGGGTGAGGATCTTGCCGTGGGACGGGGTAATGGCCTTGACCCAGAGATGTTCGATGCCGAGGTCCACCAGGTTGACGGTGATCAGCACGGAAGACTCGATGGAGGTGCCAACGCCCACGACGGCGGAGCTGAACTCCTGTGCGCCGAGCTGGCGGAGTGCGTCGATGTTGGTGGCGTCGGCCTCCACCACGTGGGTCAGCAGCGGCGCCCATTTCTGCACCAGGTTCCGGTCCCGCTCGATGGCGAGGACTTCGCGGCCCTGCTTGACCAGCTGCTCGGCGGTGGACGATCCGAAGCGGCCCAGCCCGATCACCAGCACCGGGGCGTTGTGGGCGGGGCGCCGGGGGGCGTCTGTGGAACTAGCCAATGATCGGCCTCTCTTCGGGGTAGTGGTACAACTGGCTGCGCTGGCGGAGGGCAAGTGCAGCGGCGAGGGTAACGGTACCCACACGGCCGGCGAACATCAGCACCGTGAGGACGTAGACCCCCGCGGGAGGCATTTCTGCGCTCAGGTTGGTGCTGAGCCCCACCGTAGCGAACGCGGAGATGGTTTCGAACAAAACGCGGTCCAGCGACTGGCCGCTGATGTGGAGCAGCAGGAACGCCGATACGGATACCAGGGTGGCGCCTGCGACGATGACCGAGATGGCAACGCGCATGCTGCCCTGTGGGATGGTCCTGCCGTAGACCTTCACATCGGCGTCGCCCCGGGCCTCCGCGATGATGGCCAGGAACATCACGGCGATGGTGGTTACCTTGATGCCGCCTGCTGTTGACGCTGAGCCGCCGCCGGCGAACATCAGGGCGTCGGTGAGCAGCATGGTGGTGGAGTCCATCTGGTTCTGGTCCACCAGGTTGAACCCGCCGGACCGCATCATCACGGAGGCGAAGAGGGCGTGCGTGATTTTGTCACCCACGCTCATGGAACCGATGGTCCGGCTGTTGTCCCACTCCATCAGCGCCCAAAGGAAGGCCCCCGCAAACAGCAGGATCAGGGACACCTGGATGGTGAGCTTGGTGTGGAGGTTCCACTTCTTCCAGTTCAGTCCGTTCTGCTGCAGAACCATCACCACGGGGAACCCCAGGCTGCCCAGGAAGACTCCCACCATCAGGGGGATGAGGATCCACAGGTCTGTCTCGTAGGGCACGACGCCGTCCGAGTGCGGGGTGAAGCCGGCGTTGTTGAACGACGAGATGGAGTAGAAGATGCCGTGCCAGACGGACTGCCAGAACGGCTCGCCCAAGGTAAGGAACCGGGGGACCAGCGCAAGGGCCAGGACTGCCTCGATGACCACGGACGTGGTGATGACGATCCGCAGCAGCGTACCCACTTCGCCCAGCCGGCCGGCGTTGTTCAGGGACTCGGCGGCAATGATCTTGCCGCGCACGCCCAGGCGTTTGCTGACCATAAGCGCCAGCAGGGACGCCAGCGTCAAAGTTCCCAACCCGCCGATGAAGATGCCCACCAGGATCACCAGCTGGCCGAAGAAGGACCAGTGGACGGCGGTGGACACGACCGTAAGGCCGGTGACGCAGACTGCCGAGACGGCGGTGAAGAGGGCCTCGTCCAGGGGAGTGGCAGTCCCGTCGGCCGAAGACACCGGCAGGGACAGCAGGAACGTGAACACGATGCATACGGTGGCGAACGCGGTCAGGGCCAGGCGGGCGGGGGAGGTGTTGGCGATATCGTCGATGAAGTCGCGCAGCCGCGTGAAGATCCACAGGCCCTCCCGCTCCTGCGCCGGGGGGTGCCAGGTGGCCGGGGTGCGGGGCCTTGACTGGCTCTGCGTCATGTGTGGCTTTTTCCTCGGTTGAAACGGCTTCCCCCAGTAGTAAACCACTAAAGCGCGGGTCATGGCCGGGAGGACGGCAGTGCTGGCTCGGGTAGCCTGTGATTGATGACATACCTGCCAGGCCTCAGCCAGCCCTCGCCGCCTACGGTGGTGGCGTGGAGTCCTGACATGACAGCCTACAACTTCGGCGCGGGGCACCCCATGGCGCCGGAGCGGATGGAGCTGACCGCCCGCCTGGCCCGCAGCCTGGGCCTGTTCGATCTGGAGCACGTTGATGTGGCGGCGCCGGAGGTGGCTTCCGACGCCGACCTGCAGTCCGTCCACTCACCGGACTACGTGGCTGCAGTCCGCAGGGTCAGTGCCGACCCCTCCCGGCCGGACGAATCCCGGGGGCTGGGAACCGAGGATGACCCCGCGTTTGCCGGCATGCATGAGGCGGCTGCCCGCCTGGCCGGCGGGTCCGTGATGGCGGCCGGGCGCATATTGGACGGTACGGCCCTGCATGCCGTGAACTTCGGCGGCGGCATGCACCACGCCGCCAGGGACCGCGCCAGCGGGTTCTGCATCTATAACGATGCGGCCATGGCGGTGCAGAAACTGCTCGACGGCGGCGTAGACAAAGTGGCCTACATCGATGTCGACGCCCATCATGGGGACGGAACGCAGAACATTTTTTGGGACGACCCCCGCGTCCTCACCATATCGCTGCACGAAACAGGCCTGACCCTCTTCCCCGGGACCGGCTTTGCCAACGAAATCGGCGGCCCCGGAGCGGAGGGGACGGCGGTAAATATCGCACTGCCCGCAGGCACCGCTGACGCCGGGTGGCTGCGGGCCTTCTACGCCGTGGTGCCCCAACTGGTGGGTGCCTTCGAACCGGGGGTCATCGTCAGCCAGCACGGCTGCGATTCACACCGCAGCGACCCCCTCACGCACCTCAACCTCAGCGTTGACGGACAGCGCGAGGCAGCGAACGCCGTCGGACATCTCGCCGAGCGGTACTGCGGCAGCCGCTGGATCGCGACGGGCGGCGGGGGCTACAACGTACTGGACGTGGTGCCGCGGGCCTGGAGCCACCTGGTGGCCATCGCAGCGGGACGCCCCGTGCCGCTGCGGACCCCGGTGCCCGGGGACTGGCGCCGGTACGTGGTGGAGAAGTTCGGCGTCGATGCTCCCGCGCTCATGGGGGACGATGTGGAACTGTGGTGGCGGTCGTGGGAGGTGGGTTTCGACCCCAATGACGCCGTGGACCGCACTGTCATGGCGACGCGCAAGGCCGTGTTCCCGCTGCACGGGCTGGACCCCTGGTTCGATTAGCGGCCCGCCCGCGGGAAGCGCGGACGGCCGAAATAGTTGATGCCTTTCGGCGTATATGTCGCTAGGGTGGGAGGCATGGTGACAGACGACGTATTTGCCGTCATAGCGGAATCCACCCGGCGGGACATCCTGGTGGCCCTCCGGACGGGGGACAAAGCCGTGGGGGAGTTGGTGGAGGAACTGGCGGCGAGCCAGCCCACCATTTCCAAGCACCTGAAAGTCCTGCGTGAAGCACAACTGGTCAGCATGCGCGCCCAGGGCCAGAAGCGGTACTACGCCCTGAACCGGGGGCCATTGGAAGGCATTGCCAGCTGGCTGGAAACGTTCGACGTCGGCTCGGGCGCCAGGGCGGCCGCCTCAGCTGCGGCCACGGAAGCACCCGGGAAGGCGGCCGCCGGACCGGACCAGGCAGTCCCGGCCCACCTCCGGGAGGGGGTTGCGGCGGCGGCAGCGCCGCTGCCGGCCGCGCGGCCCCAGGAACCGGCGCCCGCGCCACCGGCGGCAACCAAAGACGAAGTCCCGGCGGCCGTATTAGTGCGCGAAGGAGCGGAACTGAGTCCCGCCGTCGTGATTCCCGGCGGCACCGCCGCCCCGTTGAGCGATGACACCGTTCCGCAGCAGATCGGCCGCACCGTTGGCCGCGCCGCCACCAAGGCCGCGGACCTGCTGGCCAACCTGCCCAACCTGCCTAAGTTTGGGCGCAAGAAGTAGGCCGTAGTTCTGTGGTTGGGCTTGTCGAAACCCAGGCTTCGACAAGCCCAACCACGGGTCCGCGCCTAGTTTCCCCGCAGTCGAACGTGGTCCGGGGTCAGCTCTGATATCCGGCTGGCGCCCAGCAGGGCCATGGTGCGGGCCATATCCTTTTCCAGGATCTGCAGGGTCCGGTCCACGCCCGCGCGCCCACCGGCCATCAGGCCGTAAAGGTAGGCGCGGCCGATCAGGGTGAAGTCCGCGCCCAGGGCCAGGGCCGCCACGATGTCCGCGCCGCTCATGATGCCGGTGTCCAGGATGATGGCGGCATCGCTGTTGTCTGCGGTGAAAGCCTGTTTGACCTCGGGGAGCAGGTGGAACGGGATGGGTGCCCTGTCGAGCTGGCGGCCGCCGTGGTTGGACAGCACTACGCCGTCCGCGCCGTGGTCCACCACGCGGCGGGCGTCCTCCACGGTCTGGATGCCCTTGACCACCAGCTTGCCCTTCCAGGTTTCGCGCAGCCAGTCGAGGTCCTCGAAGGTCAGTGTGGGATCGAACATCGAGTTAATCAGGTCTGCAACGGTGCCGGTGTAGCGGGACAGCGAAGCGAAGGTCAGTGGCTCGTGGGTGAGGAAGTTGAACCACCAGGCGGGCCGGTAGGAGGCATCAAGCACGGTTTTGAGCGTCAGCGCCGGCGGGATGGTCATGCCGTTGCGGACGTCCCGGAGCCGGGCGCCGGCCACTGCGGTGTCCACGGTGACCATGAGTGTGTCGTTTCCGGCCTTGGCGGCGCGTTCGACCAGTTCCAGGGAGCGGTCCCGGTCCGTCCACAGGTACAGCTGGAACCAGTTGCGCCCGTGGGGAGCAGCGGCGGCCACATCCTCGATGGAGGCGGTGCCCATGGTGGACAGCGTGTAGGGGATCCCGGCGGCCTCGGCCGCCTGCGATCCGGCGTACTCGCCCTCGGACTGCATCATGCGCGTGAAACCGGTGGGGGCGATGCCGACGGGCAGCCGTGAGGGTTTGCCCAGGATCTCCGTGCTGAGGTCGATGGCGGAGACATTGCGCAGGATGCCCGGACGGAACTCGATGTCCAGGAACGCCTGCCGCGCACGGCGGAGGGTGATCTCGTCTTCCGCGGCGCCGTCGGTGTAGTCAAAGGGGGCCTTCGGCGTGCGGCGCTTGGCCATGTCGCGGAGCTCCCAGATGGTGCTGGCCCGCTTCAGCCGCGCTTCCTTGCTGAACTCCGGCTTCTTGAACTGCATCAGGGGAGCGAGGTCCGAGTACTTCGGAACGCGGCGTCTGAGTGCGTCTGGCACGGCTGACGACGACGGAGCCTTGGCAGGTGCCGGGGCTGCGGGGACGTCCGTGGCGTCCGGGGCCGGGGTAGCCTCCGGATTGTTGGGCTGAATGGTGTGCGTCATTGCTCCTCCTATGGTCCAACCACACTCTAGGTCATATGGTCCAACCACATCAACTACTATTTGGATATGCGAACCCACCAGCTGGTCCTGCACTGGATCGAGGATCAACTGTCGGCCGGCAACCTTGCCGTAGGGGGCAGGCTCCCGGCCGAGCGCGCCCTGGCGGAACAGCTCAAAGTCTCCAGGACCTCCGTCCGCGAGGCCATCCGGATTCTGGAAGCCATGGGCGCGGTCCGCTCCGGTGTTGGTTCCGGGCCCGACGCCGGGACGGTGGTGATCTCGGATCCCACGGCGGCGCTCGGCTCGGCCCTTCGGCTGCACGTGGCCACCCAGCACCTTCCCGTGGCGGACATCGTGCAGACCCGCGTCCTGCTGGAGTCCTGGGCCGCCGCGCAGGCCCGCCGGGATGCGCCCGAACTTGAGGAGGCCGCCGCACTCCTGGCCGCCATGGATGTGCCGGAAGGCATCCCCGTGGGCGAATTCCTGGCCCTCGATGTCCGGTTCCATCTGGCCCTGGCCAACGCCGCTGGGAACGCGGTGGTCAGCCTCATGATGGGATCGCTGCGGGAATCAATCCAGGGATACGCCGCCGAGCTGACATCCCACCTGCCGGACTGGGGCGCCACGGCGTCGCGTTTGCGCACTGAGCACCACGCCATCCTTGCTGCGGTCAGGAACGGTGATGGGGCCAGGGCCGCGGAGCTGGTGGCTGCCCACATCGAGGGGTTCTACAAAGAGGCCGGGCTGGGCGGCGATAATCCTGCCCAGCCCGGCCGCGGAAACTAACGGACCTCGATTTCCAGAACCTGGAAGTCGTCCTCGGCGTGCCGGAAGCCCGCCCAGCCCGTATCAGCCGTGGACTGTGGTCCGCGGCGCTTTCGCCGGTCCTGTGCTGGCCCGGACTTCCAGGCGCGGCTGGTACCAGCCGCCGGGAGGCTCGTCACCGTCCTTGCGGATCAGGGCCCGGAGCTGGTGCCATGCCTGCTCGCCCAGTTCGGTAATGGGCACCGCCCCGGTGGTGAGGGCCGGCGTCGTATACCTGGCAAAGGGGATGTCATCGAAGCCGGTCACGGAGATGTCGCCGGGAACCTCCAGCCCGCGCTCGTGCAGGCCGCTCATCAGGCCCATGGCCACCAGGTCGTTGAAGGCCAGGATTCCGGTGGCCCCGCTGGCCAGGACGGCATCGACGGCTTCATGGCCGGTGTCGAAATCCGAGCCGCCTTCCAGCATGGTTACGTCAACGTGCGGGTGGGCGGCCATGAACGCCTCCAGCCCCTTGAGCCGCATGTCGTTGGAGGCGCTCCCGTGTGGGCCCGCCAGGAAGGCCAGCCGCGTATGGCCCAGTTCCACCAGGTGCTCCGCAATGTCCCGGACGCCCTGGCCGTAGTCAACCACCAGGCTGGGCACGCCCGGCGCCGCGGTGGTCCGGTTGATCAGGACCAGGGGATGCAGCGACGGTGCGATCTCCTCCAGTTCGGCATCTGACATTCGCGGGGCGCACAGGACCAGCCCGTCGCACCGCCGGCGTGCCTCGCCGGCAAGGATGGACTCCTCGCTGGAAACTTCGAACGAGTCCGCGATGAGAACGCGGTAACCGTCCTGGGCTGCTGCCCGGCTCAGGCCGCGAAGAATGGCCTGGAACGTGGGGTTGGCCAGGTCCGGCACCACGATGCCAATGGTGTCCGTTTTGCCAAGGGCCAGGCTGCGTCCCACCGGATTGGGCTGGTACTTCAGCTCCGCCGCAGCCGCACGTACCCTGGCAGCGATTTCAGGATCCACGGTGAAATTCCCGTTCATGACCCGCGAAACGGTGGCATGGGAAACTCCAGCCTTCACGGCGACATCCGCAATGCCGATCCGGCCGCTTGCCGATTTCCTGGCCATGGGAACCCTTCCTTGAGCGTGAAACCACAGCATATAACGGAGTACGAAAGCGATTTCTCCCGCTTTCCCGTCCTTCCCGCGCGGCGTCGACGGGACCGCCGGCTCACCTGCATGGGAAACCGGTTTCCCTTAGTGGCGAGAACGGTTGACGGACCGCCTCTGGGGTTGGTACAACTTTATAACCAGATCGAGAAACCGCTTTCTCGGGCATTGGCGCCGAGAAACGCCAACGAAACACCAACGGCCCTCCCGCGGCCGGCACTGAGCTTTCGAAAGGGACCCCCATGGTCAACACAGCGCAAACGACGCCGGCCCCAGCTGCTTCCCGGCGCGGCACGGCTTCGGGCAGGGCGCGCATCGCGCTCATCGGGACCGGCGGCCGTTCCGAGATGTACATCCGCGCCATCTTCGGAAAACACGCAGACACCGCCGAACTGGTCGCCTTCTCCGACGTCAACCCGGGCCGCGTGGAGTTCTACCAGAAGCTCATCCAGGAACTGGGCTCGCCGGGGCCGGTGGCGTCGTTCGAGCCTGCAGACCTCACCGCCTTCGTCCAGGCAAACAACATCGACCGCATCATCGTCACCACCCCGGACTACACCCATGCCGACTACATCGTGGAGGGCCTGCGCGCGGGAGCCGATGTCGTCGTCGAAAAGCCCCTGACCATCGACGCGGAAAGCTGCCGACGCATCGTCCAGGCTGTCCACGAAACCGGCCGCAATGTGGTGGTCACGTTCAATTACCGCTACTCCCCGCGGAACAGCGCCCTCAAGGAAATCATCCAGAGCGGCGTGATCGGCAAGGTCACCTCCATCGACTTCAGCTGGGTCCTGGACACCGTCCACGGCGCGGACTACTTCCGCCGCTGGCACCGTGAGAAGAAGAATTCCGGCGGCCTGCTCATCCACAAGGCATCGCATCACTTCGACCTGGTCAACTGGTGGATCGACGACGTTCCGGAACGCGTCTTCGCCTCTGGCGGCCTGAAGTTTTACGGCGACAAGAACGCCGCCGAGCGCGGCCTGGGTCCACGCCCCGAGCGCGGAACGCCCGACGCCGGCGCCCCCGCCGGTGAAAAGGATCCCTTTGCGCTTGACCTGAGGGAGGACGAGCGGCTCAAGGCCCTCTTCCTGGACAACGAGCACTATGACGGCTACCGCCGCGACCAGGACGTGTTCACCGGCGGTATCACCATCGAGGACAACCTGGCCCTGGTGGTGGAGTACCAGGGCGGGCCCCGGCTGAGCTACTCCCTCAACGCCCACAGCCCCTGGGAGGGCTACCGGGTGGCCGTCAACGGTACCGAGGGCCGGGCAGAGCTTGAAGTGGTGGAGCGTGCCGCCGTCCTGCACAGCGCGGACCGGAAGACCGTCGTTGACCCCAGTGCCACCCCCATCGAGGAAGAGGACGCGGTGCGCCGCAACGGCGAACGACTGGTGGTCCAGCGCCACTGGGAGGCCGCGTACGAGGTGCCCATCATCAACGGCGAAGGCGGCCATGGCGGCGGCGACGAGCTCCTGCTCTCGGACCTTTTCAACGGGCCGGGCGAGGATCCGCTGGGCCGTCCCTCCGGCTACCTGGACGGGCTGCGCTCGGTGTCCGTGGGCATCGCCGGCAACCGCTCCCTGGAAACGTCCCTGCCCGTCAGGGTCGAGGACCTGGATCTTGGCGCCGACCTCCGCCGCGGCAAGTAAGGGACAAACCATGAGCAGGATACTTGTCACCGGCGGCTCCGGCCGCCTGGGCCGCAGCGTGGTGGCCGGCTTGGCACAGGCGGGCCATCAGGTGGTCTCCGTAGACCGGGACGGCGTGCCCGCCGGACTGCTTCCGGACGGCGTCGTGCAGGAAACCGCGGACCTGCTCGCGCCGGGGGAGGCCCTGCGGCTGATCGGGGCAACAAAGCCCGACGCCGTCATTCACCTCGCGGCGATCGCGGTACCGTTCAGCGCGCCGGAGGACGTCATCTTCACCACCAACACCCGGCTCGCCTTCGCCGTGATCAGCGCGGCGACGCAGGCGGGGGTGCCGAAGATCGTCACTGCCAGCAGCCCCACTGTCCTTGGCTACGGCTGCCCGGCGGGCTGGCTGCCGCCGTCGCTCCCGCTGGATGAACGGACCCCGCCCAAGCCCTGGAACGCCTACGCCCTATCCAAGCTCATCGCAGAGCAGACCATGCAGATGTTCGCCGCAGCCCAGGGGGAGAAGATCCGCTACGCGGCGTTCCGGCCGTGCTTCGTCATATCCCCCGAGGAGTGGGAGGGCGCCCCCACCCAGCAGGCCCACACCCTGGCCGAACGGCTGGCAGACCCGGCCCTCTCCGCGCCGGCACTGTTCAACTATGTCGATGCGCGGGACGTGGCCGACTTCCTGGACCTGCTGCTGCAGAAGATGCCGGACATCCCGAACGGGGAAACCTTCTTCGTAGGGGCAGCGGATGCGCTGGCAACGAGTCCGCTGGCGGAGCTGCTGCCCACCTTCCTGCCAGGATGCGAAGCCCTCAGCGCCGGCCTTAGCGGCACCAGCCCGGCCTTCTCCATCGCCAAGGCGCAGGAACTGCTCGGCTGGCAGCCCAAGCGCACCTGGCGCACTGAACTCAAGTCCATCCTCAACGACGACGCCTCCACACTGGTCACCGCCGGCAACCGGGGCAAGGAGGCATCATGAAATTCGACGGCGTACTCTTCTTCCCCGTCACCCCGTTCACGGCCGAAGGGGCTGTGGACGTGGAACTGCTCAAGGAACACATCAGCTCCCGGCTGCCGTTCGGACCCGGCGGCGTTTTCCCTGCCTGCGGGACCGGAGAATTCCACGCCCTGAGCATCGATGAGGTCCGCACGGTGGTGGCGGCGGCCGTCGACGTTGTTGCGGGCAAGGTTCCGGTGGTGGCAGGTGCGGGCGGACCGCTGGGCCATGCGCTCGCGGCCGCGCGCGCCGCCGAGGAAGCAGGCGCCGATGCCCTCCTGGTGCTGCCGCCGTACCTGGTGACCGGCCCCACCGACGGTTTGGTGGCCTACATCGAGGCCGTGGCGAACAACAGCAGTTTGCCGGTCATCGTCTACCACCGCGGCAACGCAAAGTTCACTGCCGCGGCCATGGCCAAGCTTGCCGCCAACCCCAAGGTCATCGGCTTCAAGGACGGCCTGGGCGACGTTGGCCTGGCCCAGGAGATCGTGACCGCCGTCAAGACCACCGGGCGGACTGACTTTGCCTTCTTCAACGGCCTGCTTACCGCGGAACTGACCCAGGGCGCCTACCGCGGCCTGGGCATCCCGCTCTACTCTTCGGCGGCGTTCGCCATGGCCCCCGGGATCGCCAAGGCTTACTACGACGCCTACGTCTCCGGCGACGAGGACCGCCGCAACGCGCTCCTGGAGGGCTTCTATGCGCCGCTGGTCCGGCTTCGCGACCAGACGCCCGGCTTCGGTGTTTCCCTGATCAAAGCCGGTCTGCGGCTGGGCGGCCTCCCGGTCGGTTCCGTGCGGCCGCCGCTGGTGGACCCCACGGAGGAGCAGTTGGTGGAACTGAAGGCCATCCTGGCCAAGGGCTACGAGCTGGCCGGCCGCTGATGAGCGCGCCCGCGGCCGAAACCGTCCGCACCATTCCCCGCATCACCGGCCTGTCCAGCCGGCTCCTCACCGTTCCGCTCCGCCGGCACTGGGGTGCGGAGGCGCCCGAAAACCACGTGATCGCCACCGAGCTTCACACGGACGACGGCGGCACGGGCTTTGGCTTTTCATGGACACCCACCATCGGCCCCCAGGCGGTCAAGGCCTTGCTGGATTACGACGTGGCGCCCTTCGTCACTGGGCTCCCGGCCAGCCCGGAAGCCGTGTGGGACATGCTCTGGAAGCGCCTGCACGAGGCCGGCGGCGGGGGACTGACCACCATCGCCATGGCTGGGGTGGACCTTGCGCTCTGGGACCTGGAGGCCCGCCGCGCCGGAACGTCTGTTACCGGCTTCATCGGGCAGCGGCAGGAGTCCGCCGAAGTCTACGGCTCCGGCGTGAACCTGCATTACACGCTCGAGGAGCTGGTGGCCCAGGCTGAACGCTGGGTCGCTGACGGCCACCAGGCGGTCAAGATCAAGGTGGGCAAACCGGACATCCGCGAGGATGCCGAGCGGGTCGCAGCTGTCCGCTCCGTGTTGGGCCCCCACCGCCGGCTGATGATCGACGCGAACCAGCGGTGGGACCTGCCCACAACCTTCCGCGCACTCGATGTGCTGGCCGAATTCGGGCTGGAGTGGCTGGAGGAGCCAGTCCGGGCCGACGACCTGTGGGCTTACCGCAGGCTCCGGAAGCACTCGCCCGTGCCCATCGCCCTGGGCGAAAACCTCCACACCATCTACCGGTTCCGCGATTTCATTGAGGCGGAGGCGGTGGACATCATCCAGCCCAACATCATCCGGGTGGGCGGTATTACCCCGTTCCGGCGGATCGTGGAACTGGCCCGGACCCACAGCATCAAGGTGATGCCGCACCTGCTGCCGGAGCTGTCCGGGCAGTTGGCGCTCACCATGGCGGAACCCACCATGGTGGAGGACGTGGAGGAGGCCTCCTTCGAACAGCTGGGCGTCCTGGCCGGGCCCTCGCCGGTCCGGTTCAGGAACAGCCGGGTCACCCTGGCGGGCCGGCCGGGCCTGGGATTCCGCTTCCGGGACGCACTGTGACCATGAATCTCTACACGACGACGAACAGGTAACTGACGTGACAACTGCAACGCTTTCCCTGACAGGGATCACTTCCGCCGCCACTGCAGCAGCCCGCATCTCCGCTGCTGCCTCCGATGCCGAGCGCGCGGGCTGGCTGAACGCGGTGGCTGACGCCCTGGATGCCAACGCCGCCGAACTCGTGGAGATCGCGGACGCCGAAACCAGCCTGGGTGCCGCGCGCCTGACCGGCGAGGTGGCCCGCACTACCGGCCAGCTGCGCCTGTTCGCCCGCGTGATCACCGAGGGCTCCTACCTGGAAGCCATCATCGACCACGCAGACCCGGCCGCAACCCCGCTCCGTCCGGACCTCCGCAGGATCCTCAAGCCCATCGGTCCGGTCGCCGTCTTCTCCGCCTCCAACTTCCCGTTCGCCTTCTCCGTGGCCGGCGGCGACACCGCCTCAGCCCTCGCCGTCGGCTGCTCCGTGATCGTCAAGGCCCACTCCGGCCATTTGCGGCTTTCCGAGCGCACGGCGGAGATCGTGGCGGAAGCACTCCGCGGCGCGGGTGCGCCGGAGGGCCTGTTCGCCCTGGTCAGCGGCCGCGAAGTGGGAACTGCCTTGGTCCAGGACCCCGCCATCAAGGCTGTGGGTTTTACCGGCTCCATTCCGGGCGGCCGTGCCCTCTTCGACCTCGCCACCTCGCGGCCCGACCCCATCCCGTTCTACGGGGAACTGGGCAGCCTCAACCCGGTGGTCATTACGGCGGCAGCCCTGCAGGCCCGCTCCGCTGAACTCGCTGCCGGGCTTGCCGGGTCCTTCACCCTCGGCGCCGGCCAGTTCTGCACCAAGCCGGGCCTGGTGTTCATCCCTGCAGGGACGCAGTTTGCCCAGGAAGTAGCCCAGGCCGGCAAGGACAAGCCGGCCCTTGGCATGCTGACCACCCGCATCGCGGAGGCCTACCCGGACGGGCTGCGCAGTTTCGCGTCCGTTGACGGCGTGGACGTGGTGGGCGGCAGCGTAGACCAGGACGCCGTGGCCCATGGCGCCGCTCCGGTGGTGTTCTCCACGAGTGCCGCCACGGTCATGGCACAGCCGGACAAGCTGCTGGAGGAATGCTTCGGACCCACCACCATCCTCATCGAGTACGCGGACCGGGACGAGCTGTCCGCCGTCCTTGCCAAGGTACCGGGCAGCCTGACCGCCACCCTCCACGCCGGGCCCGGAGAGGACATTGACGCCCTGGTGGAGCAGCTGTCCGGGCTCGCTGGACGCGTCCTGTTCGCTGGCTGGCCAACCGGTGTGGCTGTGAACTGGGCACAGCAGCACGGCGGCCCGTACCCTGCCACCACCTCGCTGTTCACCTCGGTTGGAGCGACGGCGGTCCGCAGGTTCCAGCGCCCCGTTGCCTACCAGGACGCCCCGGAAGCAGTGCTGCACCCGGCGCTGCGCGAGGACAATCCGCTGGGCATCCCGCGCCGCGTGGACGGGGAACTGCAGCTTCCGTAGGCCGCGGTTTCGACAAGCCCAACCACCGACAAGTAATCCCCCGGGCCTCTCGGCTCCGGGGGATTACTTTGTGCTTCCTACAGCTGCAGCGTCGCCGGCCGCTCCAGCCCGTTCACGGTGGTCACGGGCCAGCGCGGGTCCACGGTGAGGACGCGAAGCCCGGACTCCGTGAGCTGGACCGTGTCCTCGATCTTGACGCCGGGACCGGACGGGTTCCAGGTGAACGCTTGGCCCAGCACCAGCGTATCGGTGGTATCCGCCGTGACCCGGGGGTCCCGGCCGGCGTATCCGGCCGGGCCGCCCTGATGGTGCTGCTCCCACTGGTCCGCCCCGAACCCGTGCCGGACATAGGCGGCCTGGATTTCGGCGAATATCCGGTCCAGTCGGGCGCCGGGAACGGTGGCATCGAAAATGTCCGCTTCCACTGCCGCGATGCGGGCTTCGGCGTCGCGCTCTTCCGCGGTGCCGGCGTCGAACCTGATCCAGCGGGTGATGTTGGCAATCAACCCGTCCCGGCGGGCGCACACCACGGCCATGGCGCGCCGGCCCAGGGGTGCGTGGGTTGCCAGTGGGTGCCGGAAGGTGCTGCGGGAGCTGCCGTTGCACAGGAGGACCAGCGGCTCCGCGCCGGCGGCCACCACCCGTGCGGCCAGCGCCGAGAGCAGTCCGAATTCGGTGGTGTCCGGCCGTGCGGTTGAGAGGACGTCCGTCATGATGCCGGCCAGTTCGGCGCTGAGCCGTGAGTAGCGGGCGCTCTCGGCCGGGAGGAGCTGCCGGCGGGCGGCCCGCAGTTGCGCGGCGACGTCCGCTTCCGCCAGCGGCGGCCGGGAGGCGTTTCCGACGGCGGCAGCGGCCTGGTGCAGGTTGCCGTACCAGGGCACGGTGTGCAGGTTGACCCCGGACGGCAGTTCCTCCGCGGCGATGCGGCTTGCTTCGTTGCTGAACGTCACCAGGTGGTCGCCCCCGCGGTCCACCAGCAGGGCCGCGATGGGGTCGCCGGCCACGCTGACGTGGACGCGGCTGCCGTCCAGGTACCAGGCCAGGGCGGTGGTGGTGGTGAGGAGCAGGGAGTCCTGCCCCTCGGCGTCCAGGATGTCCAGCACGCGTTGGCGCTTGACGGCACGGTCCGCCGGTGACCCCGGCGCTACCCGTGCCCCACGCTGCGGAACGGCTGTGTTCGTTACCTGCGTCATGACGGGTCCCCCTGCTGGTTGATCAAACGTTCGATGTCTGCGGTGGCAAGGATTCCGTCGGCCACGAAAACGGTCACCTGCCGCCGGACCGGGCTGCCGGGTTCTGCGGTGACGGGGCTGTCCCACGCCAGCGACCGGCCCACCCCGGGGTAGCCTTCCATCCGGACGAACCACGGGTCGGTGGAGCCGTCCGGGGCGACGAACACCAAGGTGGCCG
The DNA here is from genome assembly GCF_036455295.1 of Pseudarthrobacter phenanthrenivorans. Taxonomy (GTDB): domain Bacteria; phylum Actinomycetota; class Actinomycetes; order Actinomycetales; family Micrococcaceae; genus Arthrobacter; species Arthrobacter phenanthrenivorans_C. The sequence continues at coordinate 69,690 of NZ_JAYXNX010000001.1, forward strand.
GGCCGCCGTCGAACGTTCCGGACCAGGCGAGCCAGCGCGTGACGCTGCCGTGGGTCCCTGCCTCGCCGGCTCCGGCGGGCGTCCAAACGGACGCATCTTCGCACCCCGGCAGGCGCCAGAAGAAGCCGCCGTATCCGCCCTCAAAGCGGCCGTTCGATCCCGGACTGCCCAGGCTGACCGGGGTGTCCCCGGCGGGGGACAGCGAGAAGTCCAGGGAGAGCCGCCAAATGGAAGGCGCGACGCCGGACCATGCCCAGGCGCGCTCCTCCACAAGGACCGTGGTGCCGTCGGGGCCGTTCCAGGCCAGCGTCTCCTGAAGCCGGCCCTCTTGGCCGCCGCCGGGGCGGGTCAGGTGTGAGCCGGTGCTGCTGATGCTGCCGTGGTCCGGGCGCCAGACGTATTGGCCGGCCTCGCGCGTGTAGGTGCGCCCGCCCCAGAAGTTGACGCCGTCCACGTCCTGCAGCGCCACTCCGGCGCCAAGGTGCCACACGTGGTCCAGCGGCATGTGGTCCGTTACCGCCACTCCGCTCAAGGTCCGGACGGGATGCAGGTAGGGGCGCGGCGAGGAGACGGCGCGGACATGGCTGCCGTCCTGGTAGTCCGCCACGGGGTGGCCATCCACGGTGAGCGTGCGGACGGCGGGGAGGGGCCGGGCCCAGGGGACGCCCAGTTCGGCGAAGGTTGCCTGCGCTTTGACCGCCCGTTCCAGCAGGTTGGTGATGTCCCGGACCACGGGGTGCGCGGCATCGCCCCCGCCTTCCCAGGAGACGTACTCCGGGCTGATACGGGCCGGTGCGGGCGAGGTGCGGATGGCTTCGAGGACCGCGGTGAATGCGCCGGTATCCTCCAGCGCGCACAGCAGCGGTGCCCCGGTGGCGCGGGCGTCGAGCAGGTTCTCCAGCAGGTCGGTGCGGCCGTAGGTTTCCCGGCGCTCGCCGTCGGGGGTGGTGATGAGCACTTCGTCTCGTGTGTAGGAGAGGGTGATGTCGCCCAGGGTTCCGTGCACGGTGACGGTGGGGTCCAGCTGTTCGGGGGCACAGAGGGTGAGGGCGCACAGCAGGGTGCCTCCGTTGGCTGTGCGCACCCGGAGGACGGAGGTGTCGTCGCTTTCGGTGTCGTGCGCCCGGTAGAGGTCCGTGTCCACCGAGGCCACGTCGGCGCGGGTGCGTGCGCCTGCAAGGAACAGGCCGGTGGCCAGGGCGTGCGCCAGCGCGTTGGTGGCCACGCCGTCCACCACGTCGGTGCCGTCCAGGCTGCGCTTGCCCGCCCAACGTGAACGCTTGAAGTAGGCCTTGGTGCGCAGCCACTGGCCCGTGGTGCTGATGCCCAGGACGGTGCCGATGTCCCCGGCCGCCACCATCTCCGTGATGGCGGGCAGGGCATGGGACCCCAGGCTTTGGAAGCCCACCTGCACCAGGCGCCCGTTCTCCCGGGCCGCGGCGAGGACCTGCCCGAACTGGGCCATGGAGGCCACCGGCGGCTTCTCGACGTAGACGTCCATCCCGGCTTGAAGTGCTGCGATGGCCAGCGGGGCGTGGGTTTGGATGGGAGTGGCAAGAATGACGACGTCAGCACCCGGCCGGGCGGCCAGCAGGCCGTCAAGGTCGCCGAACACAGCGACGGACCTGGCCAGGGTGCCGGGGCTTGGCGGGTTGGGATCGGCAACTGCCACCAGTTCCAGTGCACCGGCCTGCTCCAGCCGGGCCAGGTTGGCGAGGTGGCGCTCGCCAAAGCCGTGGACGCCCACCAGGGCAATCCGCGGGACTGCTCTTGGGGCGCCCTGCTGGTGCGGGGATTCCGGGAGGTGCTGTGTGGTCACGTGGGTCCTTGGGGAGCTGTTGTTTGGGCGGTGGTCATCGGCCCAGTGTCCTGGCCAGGAAATTGATGGCTTCGTCCTGCATGGCGGCAGTGAAGACGTGGCCGCCGGGCCAGAAGCTGCCGGTATAGGTGCCCGTGCCGCCATGCAGGGACTCCAGCACCCTGTGGGCGTCACGCATCCCGTCCTCCGGAAACAGTTCATCCGCCAGGGCGTACTGCACCAGGAACCGCGCGGCTGCCGCCCGCATGGTCAGTTCCGGCCAGTCACCCAGCTTCCAGAGCCCGGGGGTTTGCAGCAGCCAGGAGTGGGCGTCGAGATAGGAGGGAAAGAGGGAGTCGAAGGTGGTCATCATGCAGGCCACTACCGAGGCCCGGATACGGGGGCTGAGGATGGCGAGGGCCAGGGACCGGCCACCGCCGCCGGAGAAGCCAATGCAGCCCAGGTTCTCAGGGTCCACCCCGGGGAGGGCGGCCAGGATCTCCAGGGCGGCGAGGTCGTCGTGGGCGACCATCCCGGCCAGGCTGGTGCCCAGCAGGCCGGCCGCCTTGGCGATGGTGTCTTCGTGGAAGCCTGCCGAGGCGTTGTATTGCTCGGCTTCGGAAGGTACGACGCCGTCCTCCCGCCACTGCGCCTGCCTCGCTTCTGCAGCGGAAGCCGTGCGCCACGGGGGAGTTGAGAGGTCGAATTTCCGGCTTCCCCAGGCGAAGGCGTCATGGGCCAGGACGGCAAAGCCGCGGCGTGCGATGTCCGTGGCCAGGGCGTGCCCGTCGTAGAGGCCCGGGCGCGCGGCCGCCGCCGACGGGTGGTTGTCCGGCAGCGCCACCAGGCGGTCTGCTCCGCCGAACTTGTTACCTCCATGGCAGTGCAACGCCAACACCCCGGGCAGGGAGCCGGAACTTCCGGCCGGCCTTACCAGCCAGCCCGTAGTCCGTGGGCCGAAGCCCAACTGCCAGCTGAGCTCGGTGGTGGTGGCGTCGTCGTACGTTTCCTCCCAGTGCACCGTGGCGTGGGGAGGCACGGAGGCGCCGGGAACGCCGAGGGCATCGGAAAGCTCCTGGGCCGGGTGTGTGGCGGCGGGGTGGACCGGGTGTTCCCGGACGTAGGCGGGCCAGTCTTCATAGCCTCCGATGGCGCTGGGCCGTGCTGCCGCGACCATCGACGGCCTCCCTTCACGAGGCTCGGCGGTCCTCAGAAAACGGTTTCTCACAGATTAACAAAGGCGTTGCCAGGCGTCAACGAGGCGTTTCCACTGATCCTCAATGCTCTCCGTCCTGAGTTTCCGCCACCACCGCAACGCCGCCTGCAGGGACGGACCCGGGAAACGGCGCACCGGTCAGCAGGTCGGTACCCGTGGCGGAAACCGGGGCGTCAGCGCGTGTGTGGTTGATGGCGAACAGGAAGGTCTGACCGTTGGGCGAATGCCGGCGGACCAATTCCACGCCGGGACCGGCGGACGCAGCCGGCGCAACCCCGGACTCGGCAAGCAACTTGTCCAGGAGGGCATCAATCCCGTCCGGGTGGGGGAACGTGGCGAGGTACCAGGCTGTGCCCGAACCCACGGCCCGGCGGGTCAGGGATGGGACGCCCGCCAAGGGGTATTGGGTGAAGGTCTGCACCGCTTCGGCGCGTTTGAGGTGGACGTGCTCGCTCCAGACCGACGCCTCGGTGCCGTCGCTGAGCTTGAGCCGGGACCCACTGAGCAGGGGGTGGAACTCCTCCACCCTGATGCCCAGGAGCTCGCGGAACGCCCCGGGGTAGCCGCCCAGCCGCACGTGGTCCTGCAGGTCCACGATCCCGCTGAAGTAGCTGACCAGCACCGTGGCGCCGGCATGCGCAGCGGCGGCAATGGTGGCCGCGTTCTCATCCGATACGGCGTACAGGGTGCACACCAGCACCAGGTCATACCCCTCCAACGAGCCGGACGGATGCACCATGTCCACTGAAATGCCGCGGAGGAACAACGCGCGGTGGAAGGCCCGCAGCACGGCCAGGTACTTGACGTCGACGCTGGGCTTGGAATCGATTTCGCTGGCCCACCAGGCCTCGTAGTCAAAGACAATGGCTGCGCGGGACCGGACCCGGGATCCCCTCACGGGCTCCAGCCGTTTCAGCGCGGCGCCGAGGTCCACCACCTCCCGCCACACGCGGGTGTCCCGTCCGCCGTGGGGGACCATTGCGGAGTGGAACTTCTCCGAACCGGCGAAGCTCTGGCGCCACTGGAAAAACATCACGGCGTCGGCCCCGCGCGCCACGTGCGCCAGCGAGTTCCGCAGCATCTCGCCGGGCATCTTGGGCTGGTTGCGGGGCTGCCAGTTCACGGCCGACGTCGAATGTTCCATCAGGATCCATGGGTCACCGCCCGCAATGCCCCGGGTCAGGTCCGCGCTGAAAGCGAGTTCGATGTGCCGTTCCGGGTCCGCCGCCACCAGGTAGTGGTCGTTGGCGATGACGTCCAGGTCCTTGCTCCAGTCGAAGTAGTCCATGGATTTGGTGGCGCTTGAGGCCATCAGGTTGGTGCTGCAGGGAATGTCCGGTGTCACCTCGCGCAGGACGGCCACGAGCTCCCGGTAGTAATCCATCAGCGCCCAGGAATTGAACCGCTGGAAGTCCAGCTGCTGGCCCGGGTTCAGCGTGGAGGGCGCGGCCCGGGGTGGCAGGATTTCGTCGAAGGAACCGTAATTCTGCGACCAGAACGCCGTCCCCCAGGAGGCGTTGAGCGCCTCGATGCTCCCGTACCGGCGCTGCAGCCACGCCCGGAAGGCGGCGGCGTCCTCCTCCCCGTAGAACTCCGAGACGTGGCAGCCCAATTCGTTGTCCACGTGCCACAGGGCCAGGGCGGGGTGGCCCTTGTACCGTTCGGCGAGCATGCGGGTGATGCCGGTGGCGTAGCGGCGGTAGATGGCCGACGACGGCGTATAGTGCCGCCGCGAGCCCGGTCCCAGCACGGTCCCGTCAGCCGTGACCGGCAGGATCTCCGGATGCTTGCGCACCAGCCACGCTGGGGGAGCGGCCGTGGCGGTGGCCAGGGCCACTTTCACCCCGATCCCGGCGAGGTTGTCCATGACCTCGTCCAGCCAGCCGAAGTCGTATTGCCCTTCAGCCGGTTCCAGGAGGGCCCAGGAGAAGATTCCCACGCTGAGGAAGTTCACCCCGGCCTCCTGCATGAGGTCCAGGTCCTCCAGGCGGACATCGACCGGCCACTGCTCGGGGTTGTAATCGCCGCCAAAGGCGATGCCCTCCACCTTGCTCCAAACACTCGGCGGGCGGTTGGTTTCCTGCATCTCCGGCTCCTCTGGTCTCTGTCTGTTTCCGGCCGTGCCTTTCCTGCGGCAGCAGGGGCCTGCTACACGGGCCTAAAGGCCCACGTTCCGGTGTGCACCCGGAAGTCGCGGGACGCCCGGTGCTTCCCATTGTCACCAGCGGGAGGGGAGCTTGCCATGGCGGCATCCGGGTTGGGGCCCTCCACGGCGTAGGAGCCGGCAGGCAGCCGGACCGTGGCAGTGACTCCCGGAGGGATGGTGCACTCCAGCTCCACCCGTTGGCCACGCCGCCGCCAGCCGGCCCGCACGTACCCGTTGCCCGCCGGGACGCTTCCGCCGGCCTGCTCCAGCCGGCACAGCGGCGGTTCGACCAACACCTCGTTGCCGCCCGGCGCGGTGTACCTGACGCCCAGGAGGTGCTCCAGGATCTCCTTGATGACGGACGCGGACCACGCATGGGACTGGCTGTAGTCCGTTCCCTCCTCCAGGTCCCAGGCCTCCCACGTGAACGTGCCGCCGCGGTCCAGGAGCTGCGCCCAGCCGGGCTGCTCCTTGTTGGTGAGGAGGTCCAGGACCGCGTCCGTCATCCCCTGGCCTATCAGCGCGCGGACCAGCCGGTGCACGGTCATGGGTCCCTGCCGCATGCCCATCCCGGCCATCCGGGCCGCATCCGCCGCAGCGTAATCCGGCCCGGTGATGCCCAGGGACAACGGGAAGGAGGTGGCGTGCTGGGAGGCGTGGGAGCTGGGTGTCCCGTCGGCGTGGAGTCCGTCCACCATGACCCCGCCCACCCGCAGCCGTGCGCGGATCGCCTCCGCCAAGGTGCGGGCCGCCGCGGAATAGTGGACCGCTGCTTCATGATCGCCTGCCGCGCTGCAGAGCCGCGCCGTGGACACCATGGCAGAGTAGGCCTGGGCGTTGGCGGTGGTTTTCGCTGCGCAGTCCATGTCGTAGCCGAACCTGCCGGGCGCGGGCCAGTCCACGATTCCATGCAGGTAGGGACCGGAGCCGCCGCCCAGTGTGGTGACCAGTCCCGCCGTCGGGCCTTCCGCCGGAATGTGCCGCAGGGCATAGTCCGCAGTGTCGCGAAGGTGGGGGAGCAGGTCCTGCACCAGGCCAAGGTCGCCCGTGCGGAGGTGGTATTCCTCCGCCCACTCGGGCAGCATGAGGGAAAAATCGGGGATGTCCCGCTTGCCGTCCCCGTTGGGATAGACGGCGTTGTAGCGCCCCTTCTCTTTGGCCGGTGTCCAGTAGCGGCGGGCGGACCAGGCGAACTCCCGGAGCGCCTGCGCCGTATAGGCATGCTCACCGAAAAGCGCCATGGTGGCATAGGAAATGTTCGCCGCATCGGCCAGGAACTGGCCCTTTTCCCGGGTGGGCGTGTCCACGAACTGCTCCTGCACGCCATAGAACGCAGAATCGCGGAGCAGCCGGAACACTGCGTCCAGGACGGGGTCCGAACTGCTGAAACTCCCCTCGGCAGGGTGGCCGGCGTGGACAGTGCGGGCGCCAACGCGGGACACCTCTGCTGCTTCGATTCCGGGCAGTTCCAGGTAGCGGAAGCCCAGGTGCACCGAGGCACGGTACTGCTGGGGCCCGGACGCCTGGGTGTAGGGGAAGGACATGTCCGTGTTCTGGCTGGCGGTCTTTCCGGCATCCACCCTGCCATCGGGGCTGAGCACGTACCCCGCCCGCATCATCACGGTCCGCCCCGGCACACCGTCCAGGAAATCCACTTCCGGCCGCGCTGGAAGGACCTGGCCAAAGTCGGCCACAAGGGTGCCGTCACCGGCGGTGAGGAACTGCGCCGGGGGCACGAATTCCCCTGACAGGAAGGTCCTGCGGGGGTGCAGTCCGGGAAAGTCCGGCGTCGGGTGGGCGCCTGAGCTGATTGCGGGCGGAAGGTCCCGGGCGGCTGAGAGGGATGCGGCGGCAGGGCCGTCCAGGTGCTCCACCGGGTCACCCTCATCGTTCCGGTACCCCGACTGCCGGTAGGGCCCTTCCACAGCGGACCAACCCGGACCCGACGTGAGGACGTCGCGTCGGCCGTCGTCGTAATCCACCGTGAGCCGGACCAGGAGGCCCGGGATGCCGGCCGCGCGGCCCTGGCCGGGACCGTACCAGTGCAGCAACGCGGTGACCGGCACGGGCGTGTCCGCAGGGTGCCCGCGGAGCGCATCGGTGATATCCGCGGCGTCGTAATACCCCTCGCCCGGATAGCCGAAGGAGGTGGTGCTGAGACAGTGCCTTCCAGCCACGGAAAGCTGGGCGTGGTGGTGGGCGGCCGCGTAGAGGCGGGCCCGCCGGACCGTCCCGGTGAGCTGGAGGGTGGTCCGGAACAGGGTCCACTCGTCGGGTTGGCGGTGTTCGGTCGTCGGGGACCACTGCGTCAGGCAGGCCGCCGCTTCCCCGCGCGCATTGAAGCGGTGGTCCAGCAGCACGGTCCCCGCCCTGCCGGCGGCAGCGTCGGTGACACGCAGCGACGCATACTCCGCCTGGCTGCGCGGGCCCTGGTGCAGCGCGGGCCTGCCTTCCGCCGCGCCGCCGGGCGCTTCAACGGCGAGCAGTTCCGCTCCGTCCACATGGACGCGGATGGTCCGGCCGTCATCTGCGACGGTGACGTCGCGCCAGGTACCGGAGGGTTGTTCCCCCGCCTGGGCCGACGCCAGGACCTCGGTCTCCGGCACTGCGGGGGAAGGGATCTCCCATTTCGGTGCCCGGCGCAGCACTACATCTCCATCGGCGCCCAGCTCCAGCAGCAGGCCGGTTCCGGCGCGGCTGCTGCGCAGGAGCAGGCCGGAGCGGCCCATCACGGGACGAACCCGCGCCTCCAGCCGGTAGCTGTGGAGCGCGGGGCAGGGAAGGGGCAGGAAGGGCGACGCCGCCACGCGGAGAGCGTTGTTGAGGATCCCGAGGGGAGCGCGTCCACCCGGCGCACGCCCGATCCAGGCGGCGTCCCAGGAGCTGTCACCGAGTCCGGTGCTGAACGGCTGCAGGGCTGACCAGCCACCCAGAACACCGGCTGCGTCACGGACTCGGACACGCCACGCGTAGTCCGCGTCGTCGTCGAGCACCAGGGCGCCGCAGGAGACACCGCGCTGGGTGTTCCGGCCCACCGGCCCGGAAGCCCACAAAAGGGAACCCCTGGCGTCCTGCACCTCCAGCTCATAGCCGGTCTGCCGGGCAACGGTGGGGTCGCCGCCGTCGTCCAGGTTCAGTTCCCAGCTGAAGGCAGGCGAGGGGGCAGCCGTCAGGCAGGAAGCGGCGCCGTCCGTCAGGAGGTTGACGGCGTACAGCGCGCCGGCGCCACCGGCCAGGGCCGCGGCGTCCCGGGCGGCTGCCTCCTGCAGCCCCGTCTCCCGAAGGCCTGGCTCCAAGCGTTCCGTGTCATCGCGGTTCATGAGGGCGGCAGCTCGAATGCAGTTGGGGTGGAGACGGCCCAAGGCAGTCCCAGTTCGCTGAACGTGGCATGCCGGCGGCCCGCGCGTTCCAGGGCGTCCTCAATGCCCGCCACTATGGGGTGGGCGGCGTCGCCGTCGCCTTCCCATCGAACATGGGCGGGGTCAATCCGGGTTGGCGGGGGCGCCGTGCGGACGGCTTCCAGAACCAGCATGAAGGCTCCGCTGTCCATCAGGCTGCTGATGAGCGGAACGCCGGTGGCGCGGTGGGCCAGGAGGTTCTCCGTCAGGTCGTCACGGCCGAAGGTTTCTTCGGTGCGCCCGGACGCTGCCTCGACGGTCAGCCTGTCTTCCGTGTAGTGGAACACCGCAGTGCCGGCCGAGCCCTGGAGGGTGACGTACGGCTCCTCCGCGTCCGACGCGCAGATGGTCAGGGCGCAGGTGATGGGCAGCCCGGCGGACGTGCGGATCCGGACCACCGAGGTGTCATCGGATTCAATGTCGTTCGCGTGGTACAGCTCGGTTTCCACCGAAGCCAGGTCGTCGGTGGTGCGGGCCCCGGCGATCCGGAGGGCGGTTGCCACGGCATGGGCCAGCGGATTCGTGACCACGCCGTCCACCACGTCCACGCCATTGATGCTCCTCTTTCCCGCCCAGCGGGAGCGTTTGAAGTAGGCCCTGTCCCGGACCCAGCGGCCCGTGGCGGAGAGGCCTTCCAGCGTGCCGATGGTCCCGGCGGCCAGCAGCTCTTCAATGGCCTTCAGGGCGTGCGAGCCGAGGCTCTGGAAGCCCACCTGCACTCCGTGCCCTGATGCCGAGGCCGCCGCGAGCAGCCGGTCAAAGTCCGCCAGCGACGCGACGGGCGGCTTCTCAAGGTACAGTTCCGCGTCCGTGGCCAGGGCGGCCAGCGCCAGCGGGGCGTGGGTCTGGATGGGAGTGGCCACGATAATGGCGTCCAGGTCGCGGGTGGACCCAAGGAGGTCTTCGAGCCCCGGATAAACAGTGGCCGACGGCGGGACGGCGCCGGGTGCCGGAGGCTGCGGATCCGCTACGGCAACCAGTTCAACGCGTCCCTGTGACTGGAGGCGTTCGAGGTTCCGCAGGTGGTGGGTGCCAAAGCCATGCACTCCCACCAGGGCAACCTTCGCGGCTGCCGCGGAGGCTGTTCCGGTGTTGCTGCCGGCGGCGTCCATCGCCGTTTCCATGGTTCTCCGATCTGCCCCGCGGGGCGGTGCCTGTGCCTACTTGATGCCCGTTGTCGCGATGCCTTTGACCAGGAATTTTTGGCCGACGAGGAAGGCGATGAAGACGGGAAGGAGCGAGACGACCGACATGGCGAACATCGAACCCCAGTCGGTGCTGGATTGGGCGTCGACGAAGCTGCGGAGCGCCACGGGGACGGTAAAGACGTCGGGGGAGGTGAGGTAGATGAGTTGGCTGAAGAAGTCGCTCCAGGTCCAGATGAAGGTGAAGATGGTGGTGGTGGCCAGGGCCGGTGTCATCAGGGGGAGGATGACCTGCAGGAAGATGCGTGGGTGGCCTGCGCCGTCGATCCTGGCTGCTTCATCCAGCTCCCGGGGGATGCCGCGGATGAACTGGACCATGAGGAAGATGAAGAACGCGTCGGTGGCCAGGAATTTCGGCACGATGAGGGGCGCGAAGGTGTTCACCCAGCCGATCTGGGAGAACAGGATGTACTGGGGCACGATGACCACGTGGATGGGGAGCATGATGGTGACGAGCATGGCGCCGAACATCCACTTTTTGCCGCGGAAGTCCAGCCTGGCGAAGGCGTAGGCGGCCAGCGAGCAGGAGACGAGGTTTCCGATGACCGCGCCCAGGACAACGAGGGCCGAGTTCAGCAGGTAGGTGCCGAACGGTGAGGTCAGGGCGTTCCATCCGGTGGCGTAGTTCTCCGTGTGGACCTCGGTGAGCCAAAGTCCCGGGGCACGGAATACGTCCGCGCTGGGCCGGAAGGATGAGGCGATCATCCACAGCAGGGGGTAGATCATGATGATCGCGGCTGCGATCAGGACCGCGTGTTTCAGTAAGCTCTTGGCGCGTTGCCTCGGACTCGGGGCATAGCCGGCGCTCCGGGTGAGGGTGGTGCTTGCCGGGCGGCGTTCCCGGACGGGGCCGGGTACGGGCGGTGTGGCGTCGGTGGTGACGCGCGGGGCTGATTCAGTCGTCATAGAACACCCAGAATTTCGATGCGTAGAAGTTGATGGCGGTGAAGACGCCGACGATGACGAGCAGGACCCAGGCCATGGCCGATGCGTAGCCCATGTCGAACTGGCCGAAGCCGCGCTGGTAGAGGTAGAGCGTGAAGAACATGGTCGAATCGGACGGGCCGCCGGTGCCGCCGGAGACGATGAACGCCTGCGTGAAGGACTGGAACGCGCCGATGATCTGCAGCACCAGGTTGAAGAAGATGATCGGGCTCAGCAAGGGCAGGGTGATTTTCAGGAACCGGGTGGGCCGGCCTGCGCCGTCCACGGCGGCGGCTTCGTAGTACATGGTGGGGATTTGCCGCAGCCCGGCCAGGAAGATGATCATCGGCGAGCCGAAGGTCCAGACGTGCAGCAGGATGATGCTGCCCAGGGCGGTGCTGGGGTCCGAGATCCAGCCGGGGCCGGTGATTCCCACCATGGCCAGAAGTTGGTTGACCAGGCCTGAAGTGCCGAACATCTGCTTCCAGAGGATCGCCACTGCCACGGAGGACCCCAGCAGGGACGGCAAATAGAACACCGAGCGGTAGAACGGCAGGCCCTTGAGGCCTTTGTCCAGGGCCAGCGCCACGGCCAGGGCCAGCCCCAGCTGCAGCGGGACACCGACGATCACGTACGTGAGTGTCACCCGCAGGGAGTTCCAAAACCGGTCGTCCTGCATCATCCGGGTGAAGTTGTCGGTGCCGATGAAGTTCGGGTCCTGGATCAGGTTGTAATCCGTGAACGACAGGTACAGCGAGATCAGCATCGGCCCGACCGTGATGGCTGCCAGGCCCACAATCCAGGGGGCGAGGAAGACCATGGCGGCGCGGTTGTCCTTGTAGGTCCGCTTGACATTGGGGCGCCCGCCCCGGGACTTCTTCCCGAGGCTGCCCAGTTCAGCGAGTGCGCTCATTTCTTGGCATTCTTGATCATGTTGTCCGCGTCGCTCTTGAACGCGGCGGCCGCATCCTGCACGCTCGCACGCCCGAACAGGACATCGGTGGTGTGGCGGCCGAGGGCGTCGGCGGCCTTGCTCGAGCCCGTGGGCGGGACGGCGGGCGCGTCGCCGAGCTCGGGCTTGATCTCCGTGAGGAAGTCGAGCGCCGCCTTGTCGGTCGGGGTGAGCAGGGGTTTGATGGCGTCCTGGATCTTCGAAGACGTTGAGAAACCGCGCTCTGTGGTGATGATCTTGGCGGCGTCGGTGCTGTTGACCAGGTAGTCAATGAATGTCGCCGCCTCGGCCGAGTGCTTCGAACGCGATGACGCGGACCAATACATCGAGGGCTTGTAGAAGAGCCCATCATCCTTGGGGTTGCCGTCCTGGCTCGGTACGCGCAGGAGCTTGATGTCGCTGCCGGCGGCCTTCGCAATGGCGCCGAGCTGATTGGTCCACCAGAATGACATACCGGTCTTGTTCGTCGCGGCCAGCGTCTGCTCGACCGGGGCGCCGATGTCCTCCTGTGCCACGCTCGCCGGGGGCGCGGCATTGGAATCCATCAGCTTCTTTTGGAAGGCCATGTAGGAGGCCACGCCGTCGACGGTGAAACCGGTCTGGCCATCCTGCGTGTAGAGCTGCTCTCCCCTCTGGCGCAGCCAGATGCTGAGGCTCTGGTCCGTCAGGGCGTACGAGGATCCATAGTTGCCGGCGCCGGCCGCGAGAGCCTGGGCCGTCTTCAGGTAGTCGTCCCAAGTCCACTTCGTGTCGTCAGGGATTGCGACGCCGGCCTTCTTGAACACGTTGACGTTGGCGAAGACCGCCAGGGCGTTCTGGCCAGTGCTGATGCCGTTGAGCTTGCCGTTGTACTGGCCTGCCTTGATCGTGTTCTGGTCGAAGGCGGACAGGTCCAGCTGGCTCTGCTTGGAGAGGTCGAGGAGCGCGCCGCGTCCGCCGTACTCGGCGATGTAGGCCAGGTCCATCTGGATCACATCCGGTGCGTCATTTGCGGCCGTCTGGGTGGCCAGCTTGTCCCAGTATCCCGACCACACGCCGGGCTCTGCCTGGATCTTGATGTTCGGATGGGCCTGCTGGAAGGCATCGATCACCTGCTGGGTCTGGTTGTTCCGCACATCGTTGCCCCACCAGGAGACACGCAAGGTAACGGATCCGTCAGCGTTCTTCGAGCCGCCCCCGGTACCGCAGGCGGAAAGGGCCCCCACTGCAGCAGTTCCCGCAAAGAGTGCCAGTGCCGATCGGCGGGTCAAGGTAGTCATTGTCTCTCCTTTGAGTTCATGGGTTGCTGTGCAGGGGGTCCGGGTCCGGATCCAGGGCGTGTGTCCTACGCCACGTTGCTCTTGTATAAGGAAAGCGCATTCCATACAACTTGGCAAGCCCTTTCCATCGCATCGGGCACGTGGTATGTAACGATTCAAAAATTGTCCCGGCCGGCGGGCTGCTGCTGGTCCGGATTTTCGGGAAACCGATTACTCGCACGATGGGGGACTATGTCGCGTCTCGCCGGTGCGGGGGCAGGGGAAGGAACCCTGCCATGCCGGCGGGGACCTTCAGTGCGGGTGCCTACTCATTTCTCGACACCCTCGCCTGGACTGCGCGCCCGAGCCTGCCGTGGATTGCCTTCGCCCTTTTTGCCCGGGTCCCGCCTGGGTGGGCTGTACCTGCTGGAGGTGCTGAAGGGCGGGCCCTCGCTGACGTTTTTCGTCAATGGGCTGTGCCTCTTCGAGTGGGGGTATGCAGCCAGGGTGCTGGCGGTGGCCGGATCGGTTTCCGGCAGATGCCTCCGCTCGGGGCCGCCCGCCGCAACCTGGTGGTGGAGAAGCTTTAGCAGCAACGCAAGGCGGGCGGCCCGAAAGGACCGCCCGCCGTGTTTATCGTTTTTCGGGTTGTTGACGTACCGGAAGCTAGAGCCCCAGGAGTCGGTTGAGCAGGTTGGTGAGGCCGTTGAGTCCATTGCCGCCATCGAGGAGGCCGGTGACGGCGCAGAGGAGGTTGCCGACCAGGTTGCCCGCCCCGGTCTGGGAGGTGATGTTCAGGACCACCTGGTTCAGGTCCACGTTGAGTCCCAGGAGATTCAGGTGCAGCGGCCCGAGGACAAGGTTAAGGACGTCGCAGCTGCCGCCGGAGGCGAGCGCGGCAGCTGTGGAGGGCGCGGCTGCAGCAGTGGTGGTCAGTGTCTGGGAGACGGGGGTGGCCACGCCGTTAAGGTCCGTGAAGGTACCCTGCACGAGACCCGTGACGGTCAGCTGGCCGTTTTGGGTGCTGAAACCTGACGGGGTGAAGGATCCCACGAAGGTGCCGACGCCGTCGATGGTCTGGTTGATGGTTCCCGTCACGTTGGCGACCCTTGTCGATTGGGTGGCGGTGGAAGGAGCCGCTGGCGCCGCTGCCGTGGCCGGGCCTGCCATGCCGAAGAGCATGGCGCCGGAAAGGGCAATGGCGGTGACTGAAGCTGAGACCTTTGTTCGCATTTTCGGTAAATCCTTTCAGCGCCGGGCTGCGGCGCAGTGAACCCCCCGAGGCTCCGCCCCCATGGAGAACCCCGGCGGAACTGGTTATTTCAAATGCACTTGTTTCAGATGCAGCCCTGGCGGGCCGCGACACGTGGCGCCGAAGTGATCCAGGCCACGGGCACGCCGACCACCGTATTAGTAAGTATGCTGATTAGTCAAGCTGTGGAGTGTCGACTCCCGGCGTGGTGCAAGATAGAGGGGTTGGTGATCTGCCCACTGGAGGGAGGCGGGATATGGAGCCCGTATTGGTTGACGGCGGCAAAGGCACCGTGGAACTGCGCGCCGACGGGATCATCCACCTCATCTGGGAACCCAAGGTCCGCATAGAAGCCGAGGATGCGCAGGCTGCCATGGCCGCCGTGAACCGCCTGGCCGGTGACGCCAACTACCCGATGCTGGTAGACATGGCCACCACCGAAAACGTCAGCATCCAGGCGCGGTCGGTGTTCTCCATCCCCTGTGCAGCAAATCGCATAGCCTTGCTGGGCTCGAGCCCCGTGGACCGGATCATCGCCAACTTCTTCCTTGGCGTCCACGTCCCGCCATGCCCTACCCGATTCTTCACGTCCCGGAATGAGTCCATGAAGTGGCTGCGGCAGGACGGAAAGTAGCAGCTACTTTGCTGCCCTAACCTGCGGCGGGCGTGGCTGTGCTCTGCCTGACCACCAGTTCGGGGGTGAACACCACGGCCCGGTGGACCGGGCTCTGGGACTCCACCTCTTCGGACAGCAGTTCAATGGCTGTCCTGCCCAGCAATTCAGTTGGCTGGCGGATCGATGACAGCGGTACTACTGCCGATGCTGCAAAGTCGATGTCGTCGTAGCCGACCAGCGCCACGTCCTCCGGGATGCGGAACGTGTGGGTCATGGTGAGCGACTGCATGACGCCGAGGGCCAGGAGGTCGTTGGCGCAGAAGATTCCGTCCGGCAGGTCCGCCCGGCCCCGCCGGACCAGCATGTCGCCCACGCTGCGGCCGGCCAGGACCGTCTGGCCCTCCGCGTCAAGTACTTCCAGTGTGGCGTCCGGTTCCTCCTTCACGGCCCGCCGGGCGCCCTCAAGCCGGTCCGCGACCTGGCGGATGGACGTGGGGCCGCCGACGAAGGCGAGCCGACGGCGGCCGGTATCCAGCAGGTGCCGGGCGGCAAGGTACCCGCCGGCGTCGTCATCCACCGCAACCGAGCTGAATTTGGACTCGTCAGCCAGCCGGTCCACCAGCACCGTGGGCACGCCGCGCTCGCGAAGGAGATCGAGCCTGGCCGTCACATCGCCCACCGGTGAAATCAGGAGTCCCTGGACGCGCTGCTCCTGGAAGAGGTCGATGTAATTGGCCTCCCGGCCTGCGTCGTGGCCGCTGTCGCCCAGCAGGACGGCGCTTCCCTGCAGCGCGGCTGCATCCTCTGCTGCACGCACCACCGAGGTGAAGAAGGGGTTGCCGACGTCCAGGACAATGAGCCCGATGGTGCGGCTGTGGCCCACGCGGAGCTGGCGGGCGGCATCATTCCGCACGAAGCCAAGATCATCGATGGCGCGCAGCACCCGCTCCTTGGTCCTTTCCGAAACCCGGTCCGGATAGTTCAGGACGTTGGAGACTGTGCCCACGGCCACCCCCGCGTGGGTGGCCACGTCCTTGATGCTGGCTGTGCGGTTCATCAATTCTCCGTGCCGGTCTGCCCGTGGAGGTCGGCTCCGCGGGGTGGATCAAAAGTTTTTGCCGTTGCTTGACACCTGCTCAAATCCAAGAGTACTTTGAATCGTACCAATGAAACGATTCAAAAAATCGTGGTTTCCAAAAGGGGTTCCCATGCGCGTCTGCTTCCGTTCCTCGGTCCAGCCGGCTTTGATGGCCGAATACCGGCGCCGGCACGCCGCCGTGTGGCCGGACATGCTCCTTGCCCTGAAGGACGCAGGGTGGCACAACTACTCCCTGTTCCTGGGGGAAGACGGACTCCTTGTGGGGTACGTGGAGTGCGACGACTTTGACGCCGTCCGTGCCCGCATGGCCCTGACGGAGGTGAACGCCCGCTGGCAAGCGGAGATGGCGGAACTTTTCGAGGACTCCGGACAGGCGCCGGATGAAGGGTTCCAAGTACTTGAGGAAGTCTTCGACCTGGAGAGCCAGCTCGCAGCCGCCGGTTCCCGGCAACCACAGCACTAACGCTTCAGCAGCGGTGCACCCACCATGACGCATCAAACAGACGCTCCACCACCGGAAAGAACCATCATGAATGACGTAGCAACGGCGCTGGGCAGGCTCGGGGAGCTTGCCATCGAGGTCCCTTCGTGGGCTTATGGAAATTCGGGTACGCGGTTCAGGGTGTTCGGCACGCCTGGCACGCCGCGGACCGTCCAGGAGAAATTGGCGGACGCTGCCAAGGTCCACGAGCTGACCGGATTGGCACCCACCGTTGCCCTCCATATCCCGTGGGACAAGGTGGACGACTATGCCGCGTTGAAGGAGTATGCCGCCGGCCTGGGAGTGGGGTTGGGCACCATTAACTCCAACACCTTCCAGGATGACGAGTACAAGTTCGGTTCACTGACCTCCTCCAACGAGGCCGTCCGCCGCCGGGCGATCGACCACCACCTGGACTGCATCGACATCATGCACGCCACGGGGTCCCGCGACCTGAAGGTCTGGCTGGCGGACGGCACCAATTACCCGGGCCAGGACGACATGCGCGGGCGTCAGGATCGCCTGGCCGAATCCCTGCAGGAGATCTACGCGGCCCTGGGGGATGGGCAGCGCCTGGTGCTGGAGTACAAGTTCTTCGAGCCGGCTTTCTACCACACGGATGTTCCGGACTGGGGCACCTCGTACGCCCAGACCCTGGCGCTGGGGGAGAAGGCGTTTGTCTGCCTGGACACCGGCCACCACGCCCCGGGCACGAACATCGAGTTCATCGTGATGCAGCTGCTCCGCCTGGGCAAGCTGGGCTCGTTCGATTTCAACTCTCGCTTCTATGCCGACGACGATTTGATCGTGGGTGCCGCGGACCCGTTCCAGCTCTTCCGCATCATGCATGAGGTGATCCGGGGCAGCGGCTACGGGAAGGATTCCGGCGTTGCCCTCATGCTGGACCAGTGCCACAACCTGGAGGAGAAGATCCCGGGCCAGATCCGGTCTGTGCTCAACGTCCAGGAGATGACGCTGCGCGCCCTGCTGGTGGACACCGCTGCGCTCGGTGAAGCCCAGCGTGCCGGCGATGTCCTGGCCGCCAACGGCATCTTCAACGACGCCTTCTACACCGACGTCCGGCCGCTCCTGGCCGAGTGGCGGGAATCCCGCGGCCTGCCCGCGGACCCGATGGCCGCCTACAAGGCCAGCGGCTACCAGAAACAGATCAACGAGGACCGCGCAGGCGGCCGGCAAGCCGGATGGGGCGCCTGAGGAAGTTATGACGAACAAGACTGTTGAAGACCTGATTGCCCGTTCCAACCGCCTGGGGGCGGACAAGCGGAACACCAACTTCGCCGGTGGCAACACCTCGGCCAAGGGCATGGCGAAGGACCCGGTCACGGGCGGTGACGTCGAACTGTTGTGGGTCAAGGGTTCCGGCGGGGACCTGGGCACGCTGAAGGAGCAGAACCTTGCGGTGCTGCGCCTGGACCGGCTGACCGCGCTGAAGAACGTGTACCCGGGCGTGGAGCGCGAGGACGAGATGGTGGCCGCGTTCGATTACTGCCTGCACGGCAAAGGCGGGGCTGCGCCCTCGATCGACACTGCCATGCACGGGCTGGTGGACGCCGCGCACGTTGACCACCTGCACCCGGACTCCGGCATCGCGATCGCCACCGCGGCGGACGGTGAGGCCCTGACCGAAAAGATCTTCGGCAACAAGGTGGTCTGGGTGCCTTGGCGCCGGCCCGGTTTCCAGCTGGGCCTGGACATCGCCGCGATCAAGGACGCCAACCCGCAGGCCATTGGCACCATACTGGGCGGCCACGGCATCACCGCCTGGGGCGCCACCAGCGAAGAAGCAGAGCAGAATTCGCTGTGGATCATCGACCAGGCCGAAAAATACATCAGGGAGAACGGCAAGGCCGAACCCTTCGGAGCCAAGCTCCCGGGCTACGGCGCCCTGCCCGAGGCCGAGCGGCGTGCCAAGGCCGCCGCCCTCGCACCGGTGATCCGCGGCCTGGCCTCCTCGGACAAGCCGGTCCTGGGGCACTTCAGTGATGACGCCTGCGTCCTGGACTTCCTCGAAGCCGCCGAGCACCCGCGGCTGGGTGCGCTGGGCACTTCCTGCCCGGACCACTTCCTGCGCACTAAGGTCAAGCCCCTGATCCTGGACCTGCCCGCGGCCGCGTCCATCGAGGATTCGATCGCCCGGCTCCAGGAGCTCCACGCGGACTACCGCGAGGACTACCAGGCCTACTACGACCGCCACGCCGAGGCGGACAGCCCAGCCCTTCGCGGTGCTGACCCGGCCATCGTGCTGGTCCCGGGCGTGGGGATGTTCTCCTTCGGCAAGGACAAGCAGACCGCCCGCGTGGCCGGTGAGTTCTACCTCAACGCCATCAACGTGATGCGCGGCGCGGAGGCCATCTCCACCTATGCCCCGATCGAGGAAGCCGAGAAGTTCCGGATCGAGTACTGGGCGCTGGAGGAAGCCAAACTGGCCCGGATGCCCAAGCCCAAGTCCCACGCCACCCGCATCGCCCTGGTCACCGGCGCCGCGTCGGGGATCGGCAAAGCCATCGCCACCCGGCTCGCCGCGGAAGGCGCGTGCGTCGTCATTGCCGACCTGAACCTGGAGAACGCGCAGAAGGTCGCCGAAGAGCTCGGCGGCGCGGACGTCGCCGTCGGCGTCCAGGCGGACGTGACAGACGAAACCCAGGTCGCCGCAGCAATCGACGCCGCGGTCCTGGCGTTCGGCGGCGTTGACCTGGTGGTCAACAACGCCGGCCTGTCCATCTCCAAACCGCTGCTGGAAACCACCGAAAAGGACTGGGACCTGCAGCACAACGTCATGGCCAAGGGATCATTCCTGGTGGCCAAGGCCGCAGCGAAGGTCATGATCGCCCAGGGCATGGGCGGGGACATCATCTACATTTCGTCCAAGAACTCCGTGTTCGCCGGCCCCAACAACATCGCGTACTCCGCCACCAAGGCAGACCAGGCCCACCAGGTGCGCCTGCTCGCGGCCGAACTGGGCGAGTACGGCATCCGCGTCAACGGCATCAACCCCGACGGCGTGGTCCGCGGCTCCGGGATCTTCGCCGGCGGCTGGGGCGCCAAACGCGCCGCCGTCTACGGCGTGGACGAGGAGAAGCTGGGCGAGTACTACGCCCAGCGCACCCTGCTCAAGCGTGAAGTCCTGCCCGAACACGTAGCCAACGCCGCCGCCGTCCTCACCAGCAACGAGCTGTCCCACACCACCGGCCTGCACATCCCCGTGGACGCCGGCGTCGCAGCAGCGTTCCTCCGGTGATCACCTCGCAGGATGTCGACGGCGGCATGTTTGCCGCCGTCGACATCGGAGCTTCCTCCGGCCGCGTAATCCTGGGACGTGTCTCCCCGGACGGGGTGGCGCTGGAGACCGTCCACCGGTTCCCCAACGGAGTGGTGGAACTCGACGGCGGCCACCGCTGGGACTTCAACGCCCTGTTCGCGGAGGTGCTTGCGGGCCTCCGGGCGGCCGCCGCGGTGGCCGCCGGGCAAGGCGAAAGGATCGCCAGCATCGGCATCGACACCTGGGCCGTGGACTACGGGCTGGTGGACGCCGCCGGGACGCTCGTGGCGCAGCCGTACAGCTACCGCGATGACCGCAGCCGCACCGCCGTCGCGCCCGTCCACGCCACACTGGACCCTGAGCGCCTCTACCAAACGACCGGCCTGCAGTTCCTGCAGTTCAACACCATCTACCAGCTCGCCACCGAGAAGGACCTGGACAGGCTGCAGGCACTCCTCATCCCGGACCTGATCGCCTTCCTGCTCACAGGCGTCCGCAGGACCGAAGCCACCAACGCCTCCACCACGGGTCTTTTCGACGCCATGGCGGGGGAGTGGGCCGCCGAATTCTTCACCGCGCTGGGACTGCGGAAGGACCTGTTCCCGCCGCTGATCCAGCCCGGCGACGCTTACGGGGTCATTTTGCCGGACGTTGCCGCGGCCACGGGACTTCCCGCCGGAACCCCCGTGGTGGCGGTTGGTTCCCACGACACCGCGTCCGCCGTCGCGGCCGTTCCTGCCACGGAGGACGCATTCGCCTACATCTCGTCAGGCACCTGGTCCCTGGTGGGACTGGAACTCAAGCACCCCGTCCTGACCCAAGCCAGCCGCGAAGCGAACTTCACGAATGAACGCGGCGTGGACGGCACTATCCGCTACCTGCGCAACGTGGGCGGCCTGTGGCTGCTGAGCGAGTGCCAGCGGACCTGGGCCGGTGAAGGGTTCCAGCCCGACCTGCCGGCATTGCTGGAAGCCGCGGCCGCCCTGCCCGCCGGAGGACCGCAGATCAACGCGGACGATCCCTACTTCATCGCCCCGGACAACATGCCCGAACGCATCCGCGCCGCGGTCCGCCGCACCGGCGATGTCCTGCCCAACGATCCCGCGGCCATCACCCGCTGCATCATGGACAGCCTCGCAGCAGGCTACGCCAGGACCATCAGCACCGCCGAAGGCCTCGCCGGCCGCTCCGTGGACGTGGTGCACGTGGTGGGCGGCGGCTCCCTGAACACCCTGCTCTGCCAACTCACCGCCAACGCCACCGGCCGGCCCGTCATCGCCGGTCCCGTCGAAGCCACCGCCCTGGGCAACGTGCTGGTCCAGGCCCGCGCTGCCGGCGCCGCGGCAGGAGGACTGGCGCAACTGCGCCGAATCATCGCCGCAGGAACCACGCTTCGCCGCTACGAACCGGTGGACCTCATCGTCCATTGAGGATTCATGCACTAGAAATAGAAGATCTTCTCCTCCGCGGGCCGCCGAACCACCAGAAACCAGAAGGACAACGATGCCCCTCTTCGACCTTCCCCTTGCACAGCTCCGCAGCTACACCTCCGACGTCACTCCACCGGAAGACCTGGCCGCGTTCTGGGACGCCACCCTGGACGAAGCCCGCGCCTTTCCGCTGGACGCGACCTTTGAGCCGGTGGAGAACTACCTCACGGTGATCGACACTTACGACGTCACGTTCTCCGGCTTCGGGGGTGCGCCGGTCAAAGGCTGGCTGCACCTGCCTGCCAACCGGGATGCCGGGGCCCGGCTTCCGGTGGTGGTGAACTACATCGGCTATTCGGGCGGCCGCGGCCTGGTCAACCAGGACACCCGCTGGGCCCAGGCCGGATACGCGCATTTCATCATGGACACCCGCGGCCAGGGCTACGGCGGCCTGGTCGGCGACACGCCGGACCCGCACCCGTCTGCCGGTGACGTGGCGCACGCCGGTCTGATGACCCGGGGCATCGCCAGCCGCGAGGACTACTACTACCGCCGCGTCTACGTGGACGCCGTCCGTGCCGTGGAGGCTGCCCAGGCCCACCCCGCCGTCGATCCCGCCAAGGTGGTGCTGGCCGGCGTCAGCCAGGGCGGCGGACTGGTGGTGGCCACCGCGGGGCTGACCGCCGGACGGCTCGACGGCGTCATCGCCGCGCTGCCGGACGTGCCCTTCCTGCAGGACTTTCCCCGTGCCATCGACATCACCCCGCGCGGGCCCTACCCGGAGATCGCCCAGTTCCTGGCGCGGCACCGGGACCGTTACGACGCGGCGCTGGCAGTCCTGGGCTATTTCGACGGCGTCAACCTGGCCCGCTACGCCACGGCGCCAGCGTTGTACTCGGCGGCGCTGATGGACGACATCTGTCCGGCGTCCACGGTGTTCGCCAGCTACAACGCCTACGGCTCCGGGACCAACGCGTCTTCCGCCTCCGGTGCCGCCAAGGAGATCGAGGTGTACCGCTTCAACAACCACGAAGGTGGCCAGGAACACCACTGGATCCGGCAACTGCAGTTCCTTCGCAAGCTGCTGGGGTAGCCCGGCACCGGATTGTGACGGAGGCTGATTTTGCGGACGCGGTGACGCGGGCTTATGGTCATTGCCATGACTAACCGTTGGTATGCGTATTTTTCGTTGGCTCTGGAGGAGCCCGCGTCTAACTGACACGCATCCAACTTTCCTTCAGAGCCAACAGGGCAGAGATGATTCTCTGCCCTTCGCCGTTTCTCCGGCGGGTTCTGAAATCCGGGCCCGCTTCCCATCTGGAACAGGACCCGAACATGAGCACCGCAACAGCAGCAGCCCCCGCCGCCGACACCAAGTCCACCTCCAACCTGCGGGTCAGTGAATTCACGCCGCTGCCCACTCCTTCCGAACTCCTCGCCGAACTGCCCCTGGACGCCCGGGCGGCGGACGTCGTCGAGCGGGGCCGGGACGAAGTGCGCGCCATCATGGACGGCGTGGACGACCGCCTGCTGGTCATCGTGGGACCCTGCTCCATCCACGACCCCAAGGCGGGGCTGGAATACGCCCGCCGGCTGGTCAGCCAGGCCGAAAAGCACAAGGAAGACCTGCTGATCGTCATGCGGACCTACTTCGAGAAGCCGCGCACCACGGTGGGCTGGAAGGGCCTGATCAACGATCCCCGGCTGGACGGCAGCCACGACATGGTCACCGGCCTGCGCACCGCCAGGAAGTTCCTTCAGGAGGTGACGGCGCTGGGCCTGCCCACCGCCACCGAATTCCTGGAGCCGATCAGCCCCCAGTACATGGCTGACCTCATCTCGTGGGGTGCCATCGGCGCCCGCACCACCGAAAGCCAGATCCACCGGCAGCTTGCCTCCGGCCTTTCCATGCCCATCGGCTTCAAGAACGGGACCGACGGCAGCCTGCAGGTGGCGATCGATGCCTGCGGCGCCGCGGCGGCAGCGCAGGCATTCCTTGGCATCGATGGCGAGGGCCGGGCTGCACTGGTGGCCACTGCCGGCAACCCCGATACCCACGTGATCCTGCGCGGCGGCCGCAAGGGGCCCAACTACTCAGCGGCGGACGTGGAGCGGGCCTCCAGCGAGCTGGCAGGCAAGGGGCTGAACCCGCGCCTCATTGTCGATGCCAGCCACGCCAACAGCGGCAAGAGCCACCACCGCCAGGCCGAGGTTGCGCTGGAGATCGGTGCCCAGCTGGAGGACGGCGGGACGGCGGCGCGGGCAGTGGCCGGCGTGATGCTGGAGAGCTTCCTGATGGGCGGGGCGCAGAACCTGGACGTTGCCGAGCACGCGGCGGGGCGCTCCGACCTGGCCTACGGACAAAGCGTCACCGATGCCTGCATGGACTGGGAGGTTTCCGCGTCAGTGCTGGAGCAGCTGGCGGCCTCGTCCCGGAAGCGGCGTCAGTCGAAATAGGGGAGCGAAATAGGGGGCCTCACTACTTTCACATCTGCCACATGAACATCTACAGTATCTATTTAGGTGGTTGGTGGATGGCTCAGCATCGGAACACCGCATTGGCACGTACCTGGGGTCACTGTTGTCCATCCGTCAGCAAAGGAAAATAGGGAAATGTCGGCAGAACAGAACTTCTCCAACGCGAAGTTCCTGACCGTGGCTGAAGTAGCCGAGGTCATGCGCGTCTCCAAAATGACTGTCTACCGGTTGGTCCACTCCGGCGAAATGCCGGCTGTGCGCTTCGGCCGCTCCTACCGGGTACCGGAAAACGCCGTTGAACAGTACCTTAAGGGTGCCGTGGTGGACGGCCACACGGAGACGGCCTGAGGCAGCCTGTCCCGAGCCGCCCCCGATAGGCGGTACCCTGTTAAGGAACGTTTTACGTCATTGTAAGAATCTGTCAGTTGTTCAGTTCGTAGCTTTGTCCACGGACATTCCCCATCAGGCAGGTACTGCATCTAGTTTGTAAGGAACTTTCGTGGGTTCAGTTATCAAGAAGCGTCGCAAGCGTATGGCCAAGAAGAAGCACCGCAAGCTGCTTCGCAAGACCCGTCACCAGCGCCGCAACAAGAAGTAGCAATACTTCGTTCAGCGTGGAAATGCCCGTCGCCTTCCCAGGCGGCGGGCATTTCGTTTGTCCTGGTGTAGTGCCGGCAGGGCGAAGTGAGAGCCGGCAGCGCTAGGCGCGCGGGCCACGGAAGCGGGCGAAGCCCTTCCACAGGCCGTAGACGACGCCACCGAAGGTTGCCGCCTTGAGGCCGAAGGTGGCGGCGCGGCGGCCGGCGCGGAAGTCGTAGACCGGCCAGTTGCGGTCGCGGGCGTGGCGGCGCAGCCTGGAGTCCGGGTTGATGGCCACGGGGTGTCCCACCAGCGACAGCAGCGGGATGTCGTTGTAGGAATCGCTGTAGGCCCAGCAGCGCTTGAGGTCCAGGCCCTCCTCGTCGGCAATGGCCTGCACTGCGACGGCTTTAGCGGAGCCGTGCAGGATGTCACCCACCAGGCGTCCCGTGTACATGCCGTCCGAAACCTCGCCGACTGTGCCCAGCGCTCCGGTCAGGCCCAGGCGGGTGGAGATCACGGTGGCCACTTCGATGGGTGTGGCCGTCACCAGCCAGACCCGCCGGCCTACCCGCAGGTGCTGTTCCGCCAGGGCCTTGGCGCCGGGCCAGATCCGCGAAGCGATCATTTCGTCGTAGACCTCTTCGCCGAGGGCCTTGATGTCGTCAACGCTGATGCCCACTGCCAGGGTCAGGGCCGAGTCCCGGACGGCGTGGACATCATCCATGTTTTCACCGCGGGCCACGAACTTGAACTGTTTCCAGGCCATGCCAGCCGCCTGCCTCAGGGTGAACGCTCCCCGCTGGTGCATCTTCCGCGCCACGTGGAAGAGGCTGGCCCCGCGCATTAAGGTGTTGTCCACGTCGAAAAACGCCGCCTCACCGGGCTGCGGCGCAGCAACCGGCCGCGTGACTACGGCGACGTATTTCTCCTCGGGCATGGACTCGAGTCTAGTCAATCCACCGGCCTGCCGCCGTCGGCGTCACCGGCAACCCGCGAACGGCGATACCGTTAAGCCATGGCTACACCCCGCGTCGTCCTGGTCACCAAAGCTGACTGCCACCTTTGCGAAGAGGCGCGCGACGCCGTCAGCCGGGTCACTGCCTCGCTGGGGCTTACCTGGAGCGAGGAACGGGTGGACAACCAGCCGGAACTCCGGGAGCGCTATGCCGAGGAGATTCCGGTGGTGCTGGTGGACGGGGTCCAGCGTGACTTCTGGAAAATCGACGAGGCCCGGCTGGAACGCGTGCTGCAGCGCGCCATGGCCCGGTAGGGGAGCGCCGTGACCTCCCTGGACTCAACATCGCAGCCTGTCCCGGAACTTCCCAATGCCGGCGGCACGCCGCCCAAACAGATCCCGCCTGCCGCAGTTGCCCGGCTGACGCTCTACCTGCGGGCCCTCAACACCCTGCTGGCCGAGGGTGTGGAACGTGTCTCCTCCGAGTCCCTTGCGGAAGCCTCCGGCGTCAGTTCCTCCACGCTGCGCAAGGACCTCTCCCATGTGGGCTCGTACGGCACCAGGGGGTGGGGTACGAGGTGCAGTACCTCAGCCGCCACATTGCCGCGGCCCTTGGCCTGACCCACGACTGGAAGGTCGCCATCGTGGGCGCCGGCAACCTGGGCAAGGCCCTGGCCCGGTACGGCGGCTTTGAGTCCCGCGGGTTCGATGTCGTGGCCATCTTCGACGCCGACCAGATGGTGGTGGGCAGCGAGGTGGGGTGGCTCCGGGTGAGCGACGTGGCGGACCTTGAAACCGTCCTGCACCGCACCGGGGCCAACATGGTGGTGCTGGCGCTTCCGGCCGCGGTGGCCCAGGGCGTCTGCGACCGCGTGGTGGCGGCAGGAGTGCGCAGCGTGCTGAGCTTCGCGCCAGTGATGCTGCAGGTTCCCGAGGGCGTAAACCTCCGCAAGGTGGACATGGCCACCGAACTCCAGATCCTGGCCTACCATGCCCAGCGGGCCCAGACGCCAGGGCAGACGGCGTAGCAGCTGGTTAAACGCAAACGGCCCGGGAAGCATTGCTGCCTCCCGGGCCGTTATGACGTCAGCGGACGTAGCCGCTACCGCCCGTACGGGTTGCCGAACCCGCCGCCATAGGGGTTCGTAAACGGCTGCTGTTTCCGGAAATACGGAGCAGCTGCGGGCAGGTAGAGCAGCACAATGGCGGCAATCCCCAGGAGCGTGCCAATCGTCGAGAGGCTGGGAACCCCGAACAGGCCGAAGACGGACAGTGCCGCAAATACAGTGCCCAGGATACGGGCCCAGTTCCTGCCCTTGCGGACGAAGAAGGCCACGAGCAGGTACAGGGCCGCCCCGATGATGGCAAACACCACCAGGGTGCCGGCAATGAAGCCCTTCATGTTGTCGTAGCTGATGTCTGCCCCGCCGGCCTTCATCTGCTGGTCAAAGAGCTGCCGGAGCTGGGGGTCATCAAGCTGGGTGAGCCCCAGGATCATGCCGACCACAAAAAGGACCCCTGACGCGATGAGCAGCCAGAAGGAGATGTTTACCAGTTGCGGGATCCCGGCGCTGCCGGCCGGCTGAGGCTGCTCGGAGGGGTACTGGCCGTAGGGAGATTGGCCGTACGCAGACTGCCCGTATTGGGGCTGCCCCTGCCCGTACTGCCCGCCATACTGGGGAGCGTTCTGGCCGTACTGCGGCGCCGCCGGCGGCTGCGATCCATACTGCGGCAGGTTTTGGCCGTACTGCGGCTGGTTCTGCCCGTACTGGGGTGCATTCTGCCCGTACTGCGGTGCGTTCTGTCCGTACTGCGGCGCATTCTGGCCGTAGCGGGGCTGCTGGGACCCGGACTGGTCGTTCCCGGGCTGGCCGTCGCCGGAGTGGGGGTCTTGGGGCGCGGGAGGCGGGACGGGAGGGGTGCTCATGGGCGTTCCTTCTGCGGGTCGGGATCCAGGTGGGCTGCCGGGAATCGGTCCTCAGCCTTCCCCCCAGCATGGCTTACGTCCACCGTACCCCGGGCCGTCGGTGATGTGGATGATTCACAACTTATTCACGCCGGCCGGGGCCTGTTGGTTCCGCCCGTTAAACACCGCACCCCGGAGCCTGCCTCGTGGGCCGGTGCCGGGGTGCGGTGTTCGGGGGAAATTACGCTGCGGGAGCGATGAAGGCGAGTTCCAGGTTGATGGCAACCTTGTCGCTGACCAGCACGCCGCCGGTTTCCAGCACAGCGTTCCAGGTCAGGCCGAAGTCCTTGCGGCTGATGGTGGTTTCAGCGGAGACGCCGGCGCGGGTGTTGCCGAACGGGTCAACGGCCACACCGTTGAACTCGGTTTCCAGGGTCACCGGGCGGGTGACGCCCTTGATGGTCAGGTCGCCGGTGAGTTCGTAGCTGTTGCCCTTGGCCACCAGGCCGTTGGAGACGAAGGAAATCTCCGGGAACTGCTCCACGTCGAAGAAGTCGCCGCCCTTGACGTGGCCGTCGCGGTTGGCATCACCGGAATCGAAGCTGGCGGTCTGGATGGTGGCGTTGATCTTCGAGTCGGCCACGTCCTCGGCCAGCTGAAGGGTGGCGGCGGCTTCGGTGAACTGGCCACGGACCTTGCTGATGCCTGCGTGCCGTACGGTGAAGCCAATCTCGCTGTGGGAGTTGTCCAGGGTCCAGGTGCCGGTGGTGACGTCTGCGGGAAGTGTCATGATGTTGCTCCTTGAGTTGATACCTGTTGAGGTCGTGATGTTGAAGCTTCATCGGTTGAAGTCTCAACTAACTGCTGCATCCAGTATAAACATGCATTTGCATCTTTTGTTCCCGCCTTTGGAACATTTCTTCAAAAACTTAAGTTCTACTGGATGTAGAAGATTTCGGATCGCACGCCATCTTTGAGAAACTGGTACACATGCCCCAAGCCACTGTCCATCTGCTCCGCCACGGCGAGGTCCATAACCCCGACGGCGTTCTCTACGGACGGCTCCCGGATTTCCACCTCTCCGAACTGGGGCAGGAGATGGCCCGCGTGCTTGCCGAACACTTCCGGCAGCGCGCCGAGCGCGGCGCCCGCATCACCTACCTGGCCGCCTCACCGCTTGACCGTGCGCAGGAAACCGCACGCCCGACGTCGGAAGCGCTGCACCTGCAGATCCACACCGATGAGCGGATCATCGAAGCGGAAAACTACTTCGAGGGGATGAAAGTCACCAAGGCGGAACTCAGGCGCCCCAGGCACTGGCCGCGCCTGGTCAATCCCCTGCGCCCCTCCTGGGGTGAGCCGTACAAGCAGCAGGCTGCGCGGGTGGCTGCTGCCGTGCAGGATGCGCGGCTTCAGGCCATCGAACATGCTGCGGGCGACCTCGGCGCCGACGGTCCCGAGGCCATCCTGGTCAGCCACCAGCTGCCCATCTGGGCCACCCGGCTGAGCGCCGAAGGCAGGCCCCTGTGGCATGACCCCCGCAAGCGCGAATGCACCCTGACCTCCGTCACGTCCCTGGTATTCGACGACGACGGCTCGCTTCTGCGGGTCGAGTACAGCGAACCCGCGGCGTCCCTTCTTCCCGGTGCCGCCAGCACCCCTGGAGCCTAGCAGTGAGCAACAACCACATCCTTCCTTCCCGCCGCCGCCTTCTGGCCGCCGGCGGCATGGCCCTGACCGCCCTGACCCTTGGCCTGTCCGGCTGCGCCCAGGAGGATGCGCTGGCCAAGCAGGCCAAGGCCGGGGACAACAAGAACTACGTTGCCGGGGACGGCTCCGTGACGGAGTTCGCTGCCGCGGACCGCAAGGAAGCCGTGCAGGTCCAGGGGGCCCTGTTTGACGGCACCAAGGTGACACCGGCCGATTTCCAGGGAAAGGTCAGCGTCCTTAACTTCTGGTTCGCGGCCTGCGCCCCGTGCAGGGTGGAGGCGCCGCTCCTGGAATCGCTGCACCAGGAGTTCAAGGACCAGGGCGTCCAGTTCTTCGGCGTCAACCTCCGCGACGAGAAGGCAACTGCCCAGGCCTTCGAGAAGACCTTCAACCTCACCTACCCCAGCTTCAACGACAAGGACGGGGCCGTCCTGCTGTCCGTTTCCGGGCTGGTTCCCCCCGGCGCCGTGCCCACCACCCTGGTCCTGGACAAGCAGGGGCGGGTTGCCTCCCGCGTCCTGGGCGAGATCGAAAAGGGCACCCTGAAGGCCCTCATCACCGCCGCCGTGGCGGAGTAGGGACAGGCCGGGACCGTGAACAGCCCCTTTGCAGAAGCCATCCTCAGCGGATCCCTGCTGCTGGCCATCCCGGTGGCACTGCTCGCCGGCCTGGTTTCCTTCCTTTCTCCCTGCGTCCTTCCGCTGGTCCCGGGATACCTGGGGTACGTGACGGGCCTGAGTGGTGTGGACCTGCAGAAGCAAAAACGCGGCCGGATGCTGGCCGGCATCGGACTGTTCGTCCTGGGCTTCTCCGTGATCTTCGTGCTGCTGGGCGGCGCGTTCGGCCAGTTGGGCACCCTGATCACGGGCAGCCAGAACGCGTGGATCACCCAGCTCCTGGGGCTCCTGGTAATCATCATGGGCATTGTGTTCATGGGGGGCTTCAGCTGGCTCCAGCGGGACGCGAAAATCCACGCCAAGCCGCCGGCAGGCCTCTGGGGCGCGCCCCTGCTGGGGCTGACCTTTGGGCTGGGGTGGGCGCCGTGCATCGGCCCCACCTACTCCGCGGTGCAGCTGCTCAGCCTGTCCGGTGGGTCCTCTGCCGCCAAGGGCGCCTTCCTGGCCTTTGTCTACAGCCTGGGGCTGGGCATCCCGTTCCTGCTGATCGCCCTGGCCCTGCGCCGGGGGATGGGTGTCATGGCCTTTTTCCGCAAGCACCGGCTGGCCATCCAGCGGACCGGCGGCGGAATCCTGGTGGTGCTCGGGCTGCTGATGGCCACCGGCGTGTGGGGTGCCTGGGTGACCGGGCTGCAGTACTGGTTCCAAACCGATGTGAAGTTGCCAATCTAATGAGCGAGCGCGTGAACGTAAAGAAAAAGCAATCCGCCCCCATTGCGGAGGCAAAAGCCCAGGCTGCCCTTCCGGCACTCGGGCCCAAGGGCATGCTGCGCTGGGCCTGGACCCAGCTGACCAGCATGCGCACCGCTCTGTTCCTCCTGCTGCTCCTTGCCGTCGCCGCCGTGCCCGGCTCGTTGTTCCCGCAGCGGCCCGCCAACCCGGCCAACGTCACCCAATACATCACGGACCACCCTGACTACGGCAAGCTGCTGGACAGCCTGCAGCTCTACGACGTCTACTCCTCGGTCTGGTTCTCGGCCATCTACCTGCTGCTCTTCATCTCGTTGATCGGCTGCGTGGTTCCCCGCGCCATCGCCCACTACAAGGCCATGCGCTCCCAGCCGCCGCGGACCCCGCAGCGCCTCTCCCGGCTGCCCGAATACGGCACCCTGGTGATTCCCTCAGGTGCCGGCATTCCGGCGTCGGAAGCCATCAACAATGCGGCCGGGATACTCCGGAAGCGTGGCTACCGGGTGGAGGTGAGGGATGCCGACGGCGCCCTTCCGTCCCTGGGTGCCGAGCGCGGCTTCCTGAAGGAAGTGGGCAACCTGGTCTTCCATACCTCGCTCATCGGCGTGCTGGTGTCCGTGGCCGCGGG
The DNA here is from genome assembly GCF_036455295.1 of Pseudarthrobacter phenanthrenivorans. Taxonomy (GTDB): domain Bacteria; phylum Actinomycetota; class Actinomycetes; order Actinomycetales; family Micrococcaceae; genus Arthrobacter; species Arthrobacter phenanthrenivorans_C. The sequence continues at coordinate 100,351 of NZ_JAYXNX010000001.1, forward strand.
CGGACTGTTTGGCTACAGCGGCCAGCGCATCCTGGTGGAGGGCGACACGTTCGTGAACACCCTGGTGGGCTACGACCAGTTCAGCCCGGGCACCAACTTCCAGTCGAGCCAGCTGCAGCCTTACTCCCTGCAGTTGAACAAGTTCAACATCACGTTCGACCGCGAATCAAAGGGCAAGTTCGGCCAGCCCATCGACTTCGCCGCCACCGTGACCACCAAGGAAAACCCGGACGCCCCGCCCAAGCAGGAGCTCCTGAAGGTGAACGACCCCGTGAGCCTCGGGGGGACCAGCATCTACCTCACCGGCAACGGCTACGCGCCGGTGGTAACCATCCGGGACGGGAATGGCAACATCGCCATGCAGGGCCCGGTGGTGGCCAAACTGCAGGGCCAGAACTACTATTCCTCGGTGGTCATCAAGGTTCCGGACGCCAAGCCGGACCAGCTCGGGTTTGTGGGCTTCTTCCTGCCCACCGCATTCGTCAATGACAAGAATGTCTCGTTCAGCGCCGATCCGGAGTTGTTCAACCCGCAGCTGACCCTCAACTCCTACTACGGGAACTTGGGCCTGGACACCGGTGCTCCGCAGAACGTCTTCGAACTCGACGTCAAGAACCTGACCCCGCTCAACGCCCGCAACCTGGCGGCCGGCGGCATCACCCTTGCCCCCGGCTCCACTTACACGCTGCCGGACGGCAAGGGCAGCATCAGCTTCGATGGCGTTAAGCGCTATATCGGCGTGGACATCCACCACAATCCCGGGCAGGTGTACGCCCTGGTCTTCGCACTCCTGGCAGTGGCCGGCCTGATCCTGTCGCTCTACGTCAACCGCAGGCGCGTCTGGGTACGCACGGGCACCGCGGACGACGGCCGCACCATGGTGGAATACGGGCTCCTGGCCCGCGGCGAAGACCACCGCCTGGCCGGAGAAGCGGCAGCCCTCCGGAAACTTTTCTCCACGGAGTGGCAGCTGCCCGAAGAATCCGCCGCCGAAGACAGTGCTCCGTCCCAGCAAACTCCCAGCCGGATCAGCGATAATGTCGCAGGCTCCGTCGACAATGCCGCAGGCTCCCCCACCACCCCAGCAGGCCCCACAGGGCCCGAAAAGGACCAGTAATGCCATTTGGAATCAACGAAACCATGGGCCAGTACAGCGAACTCTTCATGCTGCTGGCGGCGGGAACCTACACCGTGGCCTTCATCGCCTTCGCCTGGGACCTTGCCAAGAGCAGCAAGGCACTTCGGGCCGTGGATCTCAAGGCCGCCCAGGCCGGGACCCCCGCCAAGGTCCCCGTAGCTGCCGGCGTGGCCGCGGGCTCTGTCCGGGACCGCCTGGACGGGCCGGCCGACCGGGCCGAGCGTCCGTCGTCGTCTGCCGCCCGGGCCGGCGGCGCAGGCGCCGGGGGTGTCAGGACGGCCGACGGAGACATGAAGTACGCCGCGGAGCGCCGGGTTCCGGCGCGGGTCGCCGTAGCCCTGACCACCCTTGCCGCAGTCATCCACGGCGCGGGCGTCGTCACCAGGGCCTTCGGCGCCGGCCGCGTGCCGTGGGGCAACATGTACGAATTCCTCACCACCGGCGCATTCCTGGTGGCAGCCGTGTTCCTGCTTTCGCTGATCCGCCGCGACCTCCGCTTCCTGGGCACCTTCGTAGTGGGCCTGGTGATCATCATGATGGTTGCCGCCTCCGTGGCGTTCTGGACCCCGGTGGGCCACCTGGTTCCCGCACTGCAGAGCTACTGGCTCGTTATCCACGTCTCCATCGCGGTTCTTTCCTCCTCGCTGTTCACCCTGACGTTCGCGATGTCCGCCCTGCAGCTGGTGCAGTCGCACCGGCAGAAGACGGTTGCCGCCGGCGGCGCCGACAAGCTCGGTTTCATGCGCCTGGTGCCTTCAGCGCTGAGCCTGGAAAACCTGTCCTACCGCATCAACGCCATCGCCTTCATCGGCTGGACCTTCACCCTGATGTTCGGTGCCATCTGGGCCGAAAAGGCCTGGGGCCGGTTCTGGGGCTGGGACACCAAGGAAGTGTGGACCTTCGTCATCTGGGTCGTCTACGCCGGCTACCTGCACGCCCGCGCCACCCGCGGCTGGACCGGAACCCGCGCCGCATGGCTGTCCATCGTGGGCTACCTCTGCGTGATCTTCAACTTCACGATCGTCAACACGCTCTTCAACGGCCTCCACTCCTACTCCGGCCTCTAGGGTCCTTCCCCGGGGCCGGCACCCGGGACTTTCGGCCCCTTTTCCGCCGCCAGGCGGCATGGACGGGCTGAATGGCAATTCGATGTAGCAACAGGGGTGTTCCCCGGTCCTTCGATGATGCTACGTTGGTGACGTTCACTGTGATGAAGCTTGCATGTGGACCACCAGCCTTTCGAGGTACCCATGAACTACGCTCTCGCCGTTGACGTCGGGACCAGTTTCACGGCAGCCGCCGTGGTTCGTTTTCACAAGGGTGCCTCCCCTGTGCCCGAGAGCCTGCCCCTGGGGTCGCGGGGCGCTTCGGTGCCTTCGGTCCTGTACTTCCCGGAAGAGGGAGCCGTCCTGGTGGGCGAGGCGGCGGAGCGCCGCGGGCTGGACTCGCCGGAACGCGTGGTGCGGGAATTCAAGCGCAGGATCGGTGACGAGGTACCCATCATCCTGGGAAGCCTGGCGCTGCAGCCTGAGGAGGTCTTCGCCACCATGGCCCGGTGGGTGGCAGACCGGGCTGCCGAACGGGAAGGGGGACCGCCGTCGGCGCTCTTCCTGACCCACCCCGCCGCGTGGGGAAACCACCGCCTGTCCGTCATCCGGAACGCCCTCGCAGCCCACGGCCTGGAAAACGTCACGCTCCTTCCGGAACCCGAGGCCGCGGCACTTCACTACGCATCCCAGGTCCGGGTCGATGAGGGAAGCACCATCGCGGTGTACGACCTTGGCGGGGGTACCTTCGATACGGCCGTCCTGAGGAAGTCCGGCAGCAGCCGCTTTGACCTGATGGGGCGCCCGGAGGGCATCGAGGACCTGGGCGGCGCCGACTTTGACGCGGCCGTTTTTGGCTACGTTGCCGCGCACACCGGGACCGCCCTCCATGACCTCGATCCCACCGATCCCGCCGTGCTGGGAGCCCTGGCCCGGCTCCGGCGCGAATGCGTCGAGGCCAAGGAAGCGTTGTCCGTGGACAGCGAGGCCAATATCCCCGTGCTCCTTCCGGGAGTCCAGCAGCAGGTACGGCTGGTGCGTTCCGAGTTCGAGGCACTGATCGAGGAGCCCCTGCGGGAAACAGTAGAGGCGCTGCAGCACTCCCTGGTCCAGCTGCACCTGGAGCCGGCCGACCTTTCCACCGTGCTGCTGATCGGTGGGTCCTCCCGGATCCCGCTGGTGGCCGAACTGGTGTCGGAGCAGCTGGACCGCCCCATCGCCGTGGACGCGGACCCGAAATCCTCCATCTGCCTGGGAGCCGCCGTGGCGGCGCTTCTCGCCTTCACCGCCGCGGCGGAGGCCACCGCAACGGAGGCCGCGGCAGCGGACGGGGCTGAAACGCCCGGGTCCCGGGCGGACGGCGCTGAGGCGGCCGCCGCCGTCGGGCCTCCCGCTCCAACCGTGCCCACCGCCCCAGTTGCTCCCGTAATGCCCAGCTGGTCAAGGAAATATACGACGGCGGCAGGGGAAGGTAAGGGGAAGGGGGGCGCGCACGCGCCGAAACCCACTGTCCGGGTCACGGCCGTGGCCGCAGCCGCCGCTGTGCTGACCATCCTCACGGCCACTGCCGCGCAGAGTCCGGACGGTTTCGGGAGCCTGACCGCAATGTTCGTCCCGCAGGCGGGTGCCAGTACCACGGGCGGCTCCGTGGGAGCCGGGGGGACGGAGGGGCCCCGTGCAGGGGGAGCGGCAGCCGCCGTGCCCCGGCCGCTGGCCGGCGTCGAGGCCAGCGCCAGCAAGCAGGCCAGCCAGGAAGCCTCCGCCAGCGCGTCTGCGCAGCCCACCGGGCGCCATTCAACCGGCGGCGAGGGGACTGCGGCCGTCGGCGGGCCCACTTCAGGGAGTCCTGTGCAGGCCGGCGCAGCTCCTGCAGCCACCGCACCATCCAGTGCCAACGGTGCCCCTGCCGGTAGCGGGATCGTCCTGGATGCGGCACCCATAACTGCCACGACACCGACCGGCACCCCCTCGCCGGTTCCGACCAATCCGCCCACCACCACCATCACCACGCCGACCGCCAGCCCAACTCCTACCGGGTCCGGCGCGGGTGGCACCGCAACGCCTGTCCCGACGGCCTCGCCCACGCCGGCCAGCACCACCGACACGCCGGTGCAGACGGATGCTCCAACGGCCACGGCAAGCCCGGACCCGGGGGCCACTCCCACCCAGCTCAGTGCTGAGGCCAGCCCGACGCCGCAGGACACGGCGCTTGCGCCCACTGCCACGGCAACTGAAACTGCCGTGGCAACAACGGACCCGACCACCACCGCGCCGGCGGCCTGATATGGACGGACAACTCCAGCGGGCAGAGCACTTCGTTCCCCTGCGTACGTCACCGGACCACCAGGGGCACCCGCCCCATGGCGCGGAGCTGATGGCCAATCAACTCAAGGGGGCGAATGCGGCCGTACGTGAGCTGCTGCTGGCGCTCTCGGTGGGCTTCGCCCTGCCGGGGCCACTTCCTGCGGATCTTCAGCACAAACTCGCCGGCGGAGCAGTGGAAGATCTTGATGCGCTGGTGGACCGGGCCGAGAGTGCCGGGCTGCTGAGGCCCGATGGCACGGTGGTAGGCACCGCCCAGCACGCACTGCTGGCGGCCACCCCGGCCGCCAAGGTCCACGCCCTCCAGCGTGAGCTGGTGGCTGTTTTCGCTTCGACGGGACAACCCCTGGGTGCCCTTGCCCGCGAGCTCGCCAGGGGCGGCCTGGCTGATCCACGCGTTGCGATGGAACTGGAACAGGCTGCGAACGCTGCCCTGGAGCGCGATCCCCGGCTCGCAGGGCAGCTTTATGAGGAGGCGCTCCTGGCTGGCGCCGACCCGCTGGCCACCGCGGCGCGGCGCGCCCAGGCCGCAGCAGGGGACGGGGAACTCGATGCCGCCGCCCGCACCATCGACTCCCTCCTGGTCAGCGCGGAGCCGCCTGACGTGCGCCGCGGGGCAGATGTTGCCGCTTCCGTCTGGGCACAGCGGGGAATGCTGGCGCGCGGCGCGGACGTCTACAACTGGCTTGGCCCGGGCCGCGTGGGTGCCTCGGCACCCCTTGCCGCCGTCGCCATGGTTGGCTCCGGCGACCGGGCCGGAGCGGAGGCCTTCTTCCAGCCGGACGCGCCCCCGGCCTCGCCGACGCTCCTGGCCGCTGCACTGGTCCAGACCGGACAGGGGATCCTCGCGTCCCTGGGCGAAAAGCCGCAGCAGGGCATTTCCATCCTGATCCATGCCTCGGACATGCTGAACTCGGCCGGGACGGCCCTCCCCTTGCCGGAAACACCCGCCGCGCTGGCGGCACTCCTGGCACTGCACAGCGGTGAGCCGCACCTGGCCGAGACAGTCTGCCGGGCGGCGGCAGCTGCGGGGCAGGGCGGCGACGCGGCCCAACCCAGGCTCCTGTTGCTCCAAGCATGGGCAGCCATGACGCAGGACAAACTCGAGGATGCCCGGCTTGCCGCCACCGAGGCGGCCAAAGCCAACCATTGGCCGCTGGTCCCGCGCGATGAGTTCATGTCCGCCGCTTTGGAAGTGGGCCTGGCACGCCGGAACGGTAACGTGCCCGAGCTCCTCCGCGCTTGGGAGCGGGCCCGCGAGGCCATGCTGCACACCTCGGTTGACCTTTACAACCTGCTGCCATGGGGGGAACTGCTGATCGCTGCCGCCCGGTTGCGGGAGACGCGCCGCGTGGCGCAATACCTTGAGGACGCCTGGAAGCTGCTGGGCCGCCTCGGCGAACCCGCCCTGTGGTCCGTTCCCCTGCACTGGTCCGCCGTCCAGGCCGCGCTGCTGAATGAGAGGCCCGCAGACCTGGCTCCACATGCAACGGCACTGGCCAAGGCCTCCACCCACAGCCAGCTTGCCGCGGTCCTCGCCACGGCCGGCAAAGCCTGGGTGTCCGTGCTGGCCGGCCGGTTCCGCACCGCCGACGTGGAAGGCGCCGCCCGGCTGCTGGCAGCAGTCGGAATGCCCTGGGAAGGCGCGCGGCTCGCCGGGCACGCGGCCGCCCGGGCCGACGAACGCCGGGACATGATGCGCCTGCTCTCCTGTGCCCGGGACCTCCATCCCCAGGGCCCTCCGGCCGCCGGGCCACCGGGGTCCGCCGAGGTGCAGGCAGGAAACGGAGCGGACGGCACCGGCAAAGCGGGGCAGCCGGACGCATCCGGGCTGAGCGAGCGCGAAAAGGAAGTCGCCCGGCTGGTGCTGGAAGGCAAGACCTACCGCGAAATCGGGGAAGCGATCTACATCTCACCGCGGACCGCAGAGCATCATATTGCCAGGATCCGGCGCCGGCTGGGTGCCGAAAACCGCTCTGACCTCCTGGCACGCTTGCGCCTTGCGCTCGGCGTCGAGAGTTCCCAGCAGCTCAACCCGCAACAGGAATGAGCCCCTAATGCCCCTAGGCGCGCCATGGCAGTCACCCCGGAGCGGAACCAGCGGGTAGGGGGAATGGGCCCGATGCCATGCAGGGGAAGTGAACCTAGGTTTGAGGCAAAAGGGGGAACGCCGCCGGATGATCGCAACTCGAAGAAGATGTGAGGACCACGCATATGCCAACACTCGCAAACGACCTTGTCCAGTTCCTCATGCAGCTTTTCGGCGACCGGGAGGCGGTCCGGGCGTTCCTGGCCGACCCCGAGAGGGCGCTCGCGGAACACGGCCTGGGCAACGTGTGCTCCGCTGACGTTGACGCCGCTATGCCCGTTGTCCTCGATTACGCGCCCATCACCGTAAATGCGTCAGCCCTTGACCGCGCCCCCACTGCCGGCGTTCACAGCGCATGGGGTGGGCAGGCGGGCCCAACCGCCGCGCACGCCGGGGCCATGCCGGCGGTGTACGCGGGCGGACATGGCCCGGGACAGGGCGGAACCTACGACCATGACGACCACGCCAACGCAGTCCAGCAGCTCCACCACGTGGTGAACCACTTCTCGTACACCACCAACACCACCTTGCTGGATGACCGTGGAATCTTCACGGACCAGTCCGTCAGCCAGAACATCTGGGCACACGGGGACGTGGAGCAGTGGTTCGACAACGCAGCGGCGGCTGCCACCGGGGACCACGCGGTTTCCGCCGGCGATGGAGCGGGTGCCCGGGATGCCGGCAACATCAGGGATTCCTACAGCACGGACCACTCCATGGACCAGTCCACCCACGTGGGCGCAGACGCTGGAATGGGCAGCGGCCAATCCGATTCCTTCGACACCGACGTGGCCCTGGACACGGACAACTCCTTCGACGACAACCTGGACCATGCCCACGGCATGGAGGGCCACTTGGACACCACAGACCCTGCAGGCCACTCCGTCAGCATGGATACGGCCCCCGACGTCGGTGACTCGTCCAGCGACAACTCCACCCACACCTTCATCCAGGCCGGAGACCCGTACAACCCGGACACCTCCACCGGTACGGCAGCGGAAATGCACGTGGACGATTCCTTCCACGACCATGCGGCCACCGGCCTCATGGAGGGCGACCTGGGGGAGGCGGATAACCAACTCGGCCTCCCGGAGGATAACTCCGCCCACACAGATGCGGACCTGGACCACCACGCCCCCATAGACGACGCGACAGCGCTCTAACACCTGACTGGAACAGGGGACATGCTTTGGCAGATTCAGGACCGGTTTGGCAGCAGGGGCCGACGACGGCCGGGCAACTGGTAAGGCTCCTGGAGCAGGGGGTTGAGCTGGTGGGCAGCGGGGAGCGTGCTGACCTGCGCAGACGGCTGGACCAGGCCCTGGTCCGGCTGCAGGATCCCAGCATCCGGGTCATCGTGGTGGGGGAATTCAAACAGGGGAAGAGCAAGCTGATCAATGCCCTGGTGAACGCCCCGGTGTGTCCCGTGGATGACGACATTGCCACATCCGTGCCAACCATCGTCAGGTACGGGGAGACACCCTCCGCCACGGTCCTGGTCCCCGGGGTAAAAGATTCCAGCGCTGCCGGCGATGGCGCTGACGGGGCCGAGGGCACCATCGAACGCCGCCCCGTGGAGCTCGCGGACCTGCCCGCGCTCGTCTCCGAGCAGGGCAACCCTGGAAACGGCAGGAAACTCGCGGCTGTGGAGGTCTGCCTGCCGCGCCGAATCCTTACCGGGGGACTGGCCATCATCGACTCCCCGGGAGTGGGTGGAATGAACTCCACCCATGCGCTGACCACCCTCACGGCCCTGCCCGCCGCGGACGCCATGCTGCTGGTCTCGGACGCCTCACAGGAATACACCGAACCTGAACTGCGGTTCCTTCGCCAGGCCATGCGGATCACCCCAAGCGTTGCGGCCGTCCTGTCCAAGACAGACCTCTACCCGGACTGGCGCCGGGTGCAGGAACTTGACCGGGGATACCTGGACCAGGTGGCGCCGGAGATCCCGCTGTTCCCCTTGTCCGCGGACCTTCGCCTGGAGGCGTCACGGCTGCAGGACAGCGAGCTCAACGCCGAATCCGGTTTCCCTGCCCTGGTGGCCTACCTGCGTAACGACATCGTGGGCAAGGCGGAACGCATCCAGCGGCGCTCCGCCAGCCAGGACCTGCTGTCCGTTACCGACAACCTGCGGCTGGCCCTGCAGTCTGAGCTCGACGCCCTGGAAAACCCGGGCGGCACGCCGCAGATGCTCGCGGCCCTGGAACAGGCCAAGACGGAGGCGGACCAGCTGCGGAAGCGGTCCGCACGGTGGCAGCTGACACTGAGCGATGGCATCAACGACCTCATCTCTGACTTGGAGTACGATCTCCGGGACCGGCTGCGCCGGATCCAAAAGGAAGCCGAAACCGCCATCGGCCAGGGTGATCCGGGGCCGGTATGGCCACAATTCACGCAGTGGCTGGAAGAGTGCGTTGCCGCGGCGGTGTCGGACACCTTCGTCTGGACCAGCGAGCGGTCGCAGTGGCTGGCGGCGCAGGTGGCCGAGCACTTCGCCGCTGACGAGGTGTCCCTGCCGGTCCTGCAGGTTTCCGATTCAGGGGACGCCCTGGACCCGGTGGACCGGATGCCGCAGCTTGATCCCGGCCGCGTGAACCCGATCCAGAAAGTCCTCATCGGAATGCGCGGATCCTACGGCGGTGTCCTGATGTTCGGCCTCCTGACCGGTATCTTCGGAATGGCCCTGATCAATCCGCTGTCCGTGGGGGCCGGGCTGCTGCTGGGGCGCAAGGCCTACCGTGAGGACAGGGAAACACGCCTGAAGCGCCGCCAGGGTGAAGCCAAGGCGCTGGTGCGGCGCCAGCTGGACGATGTCATATTCCAGGTGGGAAAGCAGCTGAAGGACCGGCTCCGCCTGGTCCAGCGGACCATCCGCGACCACTTCACGGAGATCGCGGATGAATACCACCGGTCGCTGTCCGATTCGGTGGCAGCTGCCCAGAAGGCTGCAAACTCCTTCACCCAGGAGAGGGAAGGAAGGATCCGGGACATCCGGTCCCAGCTCACAAAGGTCGATGCCCTGCACAGGGCCGCGGAAGCTGTCTCCGCTGAGGCCATTGCGGCAGGCACCCGTGCTTCGGCGGGGGTGGGATGACGGCATCCACCACAGCGGGGGCCGCCGCGCTGATCCGGGAAGCGCTTGAGGCATACGCTGACGATCCGCAGGCTTCCGCCGTGCTCCAGCAGTATGCGCAGCGGTTGGCTGAGCCGTTGCGGGTCGCCGTCGCCGGCATGGTGAAGGCGGGCAAGTCTACGCTCCTGAACGCCATCATCGGCGAGGAAATTGCGCCCACCGACACCGGTGAATGCACGCGGATTGTCACCTGGTACCGGCACGGCCACACCCCCCGTATCAGGCTGCACCCCGTTGCGGGGGAACCCCGGAACCTTCCGGTGAAACGAGTGGACGGCCGCCTGGCCTTCGTCCTGGACGGCATCCGGGCCGAAGAGGTGGAGCACCTCGACGTCGAATGGCCGTCGCCGGCCCTGCGCGCGATGACCCTGATTGACACTCCCGGGATCGCATCCATCTCCCGGGATGTCTCCGCACGGTCGGTACGGTTCCTGGCCCCGGAGGATTCGCCGTCGGAAGCTGACGCGGTCATCTACCTGATGCGCCACATGCATGCCTCCGACCTCCGGTTCCTGGAATCCTTCCGCGATACCGGTGCCGCCCGCTCCGGCACCGTCAACGCCGTCGCTGTGCTGTCCCGGGCTGACGAAGTGGGGGCCGGACGCATCGACTCCCTCCTGTCTGCGGCCACGATTGCCGAAAGGTACAGCCGAGACCCTGGGCTGCGGAAGCTGGCCCTGGGCGTGGTTCCCGTGGCAGGGCTGCTGGCGCAAAGCGCCCGCACCCTGCGGCAGCCGGACTTCCAGGCCCTACAGTCGCTGGCAGCCATGGACCGGACAGCACGGGAACGCCTGATGCTGTCGGCGGACAGGTTCCGCCGGTCCACGGAACCTGAGGAACTGACGGAAGATGCCCGTGCATCGCTGCTGGAGCGCTACGGGCTTTTCGGCATCCGGCTTGCCGTGGTCCTGATCCGGAACGGGTTTCCTGAGCCCACGCCGCTGGCGCACGAGCTGGCCCGGCGCAGCGGATTGGATTCCCTGCTGGAGGTGGTGAACCGGCAGTTCCAGGCCCGGGCGGAAGCGCTCAAGGCCAGGACTGCGCTCGCGGCGGTGGCGAACCTCCTGGAAAGCCGGCCCCGGCAGGGGACGGAACACCTGGCGGCGTCCCTGGAACGGGTGCAGGCCGGCGCGCATGAGTTCCGGGAGCTCCGGCTGCTGGCGGCACTGCGGACCACCGGGGCGGACCTGCCGCCCAACCTCGCGGCGGCGGCGGAACAGCTGTTGGGGGGAGACGGTCCGGATGCCTGCACACGGCTGGGCCTGGATGCGGGTTCCGGCCCGGAGGAAGTGGCGGCGGAGGCCAGGCGCTGCCTGGTGCAATGGCGTGCCGTTGCGGAAAGCCCGCTGACCGCAAGGACCGCTGTTGAGGCATGCCGGGTTGTCATCCGGAGCTGTGAGGGAATCCTCGCGGACTGCAACGGCAGGGAGAGGCAACGGCAGCCAGCGTAGGAACAGGGCCTCAGCCGCGTGTGCCCCCGTGCCTTACCCAGGCCCCGGCGGAAGGCAGGAACAGGAGCGCCAGCCCGGCAAAGGCCAGGAGCAGTCCGGCGGCCCAGAGCATCACCACGTAGCTGCCCGCAGCACCGCCGGGAACCAGGAAGGCGGACGCCGGAATGAGGAGGAGCAGATGGCTGGCCAGCAGGGGAACCAGCGTCCACCTGGCCCAGGCCCGGCGCCCCAGCAAAGCGGCAAGGACGGCCGCCTCCAGCAAGGTCATCAGCAGCAGGGCAGCGATGCTTCCCCAAAAGACGGCGCTGGCGGTGGTGGCCGCCCCGGCGCCGCTGCCCCCAGCCATGCCCGCCACCACCCCGCGCAGGCGCTGCAGGTTCGAATCACGTGCTGCGAAGGACCCCAACAGGACGGCAAGCCCCGCTGCGAAGCTGAGGAGCCAGAGTGTCCGGGCGGTTCGGACCGCGCGGGGGACAGGGGGAACCACCGGAATGGGCGGCGGCGAGGAATAGGACAGCCCGGGCCTGGGAGGGGGCGCGGACAGGTTCCGCTTTTCGCCGCCAGCCGGGGACGCCATGGCCCTATTTCAGCCCGTCGGCGTCGTGTTCGTCCGTACCGCGCCGGCCCTTGCCGCCTTCCTCCTTGGCCTTGGCCTCGAGTTCATCGCGGAGCTTCTTCAGGCGGTCGGCCTCTGCCTGGTTCCGGCGCCGGGCCTCAAGGTTGCGCAGGAAGTCAGGATCATCGTCCGGCGCAACGGGGTGCGGGTAGCTGGGCCGCGGCTGCGCGGTGCCCCGCGGGCGGCCGATCAAGAGCCAGAGGATGGCGCCCAAAACAGGCAGGACAATCTGCACGATGATCCAGGCAGGCTTGGAAATACCCCGGGTCAGGCGGCCTTCAGTGCGGATCACGTCCACCAGGCCATACACGAAGATGACGAGGACTGCGACGGCCAACGCCACACGGAACAGCAGCATGCTATTAAGTCTATCGTCAGGACGGGCAGGGGCCGTTGGCGGAGGCAGCTAAACTTGAATAGTGGCCTTTTTGAAATATTCCCTGATCCGCCTGGCGATCTTTGTGCCCCTGTTCATCCTGTTCGCCCTGCTGCAGCTGGGGGCCTTGATGTCCGTGATCTGCGCTGCGGCCATTGCCTTCGCCATCAGCTACCTGTTCTTCCAGAAGCAGCGCGATGCTGCGGCAGCTGCCCTGCAGCACCGGTTCTCCGGAAAGGCCAAGCCGTTGCGCTCAGCCGGCGAGGTCCAGGACGCCAACGCCGAGGATGCCTTACTGGACGCCAACCCTGACATCACCATCAACAACGCCAAGGGCAGCCAGAACAGCTAGAACCCGTGGCTGAGGACCAGTCCGAGTGAGAACAGCACGCTGTAGCCCAGGTTGATCAGGCCGGTCTGCTTCAGGACCGGGATCAGGCTCTTGCGCTTGCGCCCGTTGATCATCAGCCAGGCCGGCATCAGGCAGGCCGGAATCAGCAGCAGCACGATCAGGATCCACGGCCGCCCCGGCGCCAGGATTACCACCAGCAGGATGGCGACGGCGAGCATCAGGACGTAGCTTTCGCGCGCATGCTTGTCCCCCAGGCGCACGGCCAGGGTCTTCTTGCCTGCCTGCATGTCGGTGGGGATGTCCCGCACATTGTTGGCCATGAGCAGCGCCGTGGCGATCAGCCCGGTGCCGATGGCGCCAATCACCGCCGAGAGGTTGATGTGGCCGGCCTGGGTGAACGTGGTGCCCAGCGTGGCCACCAGCCCGAAGAACACGAACACGAAAAGGTCGCCCAGGCCCTTGTAGCCGTAGGGGTTCTTGCCGCCGGTGTATCCCCAGGCGGCCATGACGCAGCCCAGGCCCACCAGGATCAGCCACCAGGCCTGGGTGAGCAGCACCAGGACCAGGCCGAACACCATGGCCACGGCGAAGGCGCCGAAAGCGGCCCACTTGACGTGCTCAGGCTTGGCAGCGCCGGAGCCCACCAGCCGCAGCGGACCCACACGGTCATCGTCGGTTCCCCGGATGCCGTCCGAGTAGTCGTTGGCGAAGTTCACGCCCACCTGGAGCAGGAGCGCCACCAACGCGGCGAGGATGGCGTTGGGCAGGATGAACGAGTCCATCTCGTAGGCGGCGGCAGAGCCGATCAGCACCGGCGCGATTGCGGCCGGCAGCGTCCGGAGTCGGGCGCCTTGGATCCATTGGGCGGCTGTGGCCACGGTTAGTACCTCGTGTTGTTTCGGTAAGACGGCAGGATGATGCGTGCGCACCCGCCGCGGTGGTGCAGGTCCAACTCTACTTTCCCCCGTGCAGGGCGCTGAGTTGGTGGGTCATGGCGAGCCGGTCCGGTTTGCCGTTGGGCAGCATGAGCAGTTCCGGTGCGGCGAGGACCGTCTTGGGCGCCTGGACCCCCAGTTGGGCCTGCCACTGTCGTTGGAGGGCGACGGCGGCGTCACCGGCCTCGTGCCGGGCTGCACCTTCCCTGCCGTCCCCGCCGGCGGGGACGATGGCCACGTAGGCCGCCACGGCCTGGCCCCACTCCGCGGACGGAACCCCTGCCACGAAAGCCGCCGCGACGCCGTCGGACTGTTCTAGCTGCTCCTGGACGTGCCCTGCGGAAACCTTGACGCCTCCGGTGATGATCACGTCGTCGGCGCGGCCCAGCACGGTGAGCCGGCCGTCGTCGTCGATGGAGCCGAGGTCGCTGGTGCGGTACCAGCGCACGCCGTCCTCCTCGAAGAACGTGCCCGTTTCCTCGTCGGGGGCCTCGATGTAGCCGGCGGCCACCGTGTCCCCGCCCAGGAGGATGCGGCCGTCCGGATCCACGCGGACCGACACGCCTTCCAGCGGGTAGCCGTCATAGACGCAGCCGCCGGAGGTCTCAGCGGAGCCGTAAGTGGTGATGACCCGGACACCGGCGTCCCGGGCGGCTGCCAGCAGGGCCGGCGACGCAGGCGCGCCACCCAGCAGGACCGCGTTGAACCGCCGGAGCACTGCCAGCGTTTCCGGCGAGGGATTGTCCAGGAGGCGCTGCAATTGCGTGGGAACGAGCGAGGTGAAGCGGATCTTATCCGTCAGCTCCAGCGCGGCAGCGGTGAAGGACTCCGGGGTGAAGCCGCCCGACATGTCCATCACCCAGGGCCGGGTGCCGGCGAAGAGGGAGCGGACCAGCACCTGGATGCCGGCGACGAACTGGACGGGCAGCGCCAGCAGCCACTGGCCCTCGCCCTTGAGGCGCAGGGCGGTGGCCATCGAGGAGGCGGCAAGGGATTCCACGGTCAGCAGGGTTGCCTTGGGCGTTCCGGTGGAGCCGGACGTGCGCACCACAGCCACGGCATCATCGCATCCGGGTGTTTCCACGTGCCCTACGACGAGCCCGCCGTCTGGACCGACGGAGAGTTCGACGGCGGGCCCCTCGCCGTGGAGGGCGGCCGCGAGGGCGTTCAGGGCGGGTTCGATGTTAAGGGGGCCGCCCTGGGCAGATGGGGTGGAGGTTTCGCTGTTCATTGCCGTCCTGCCTTAGAAGTAGTACGGGAAGCGTGACCAGTCGGGGTCGCGTTTTTGCAGGAAGGCCTCCTTGCCCTCCACAGCCTCGTCCGTCATGTAGGCCAGGCGGGTGGCTTCGCCGGCGAACACCTGCTGTCCGGCCAGGCCGTCGTCGGCAAGGTTGAAGGCGAACTTCAGCATCCGGATGGCCTGCGGCGACTGCCGGGCGATGTCCGCTGCGTATTCCAGTGCAACTTCCTCCAGCCGTTCGTGGTCCACGGCCTCATTGACCGCGCCCATGCGGACCATGTCCTCAGCGGAATATTCGCGGGCCAGGAAGAAAATCTCGCGGGCCGTCTTTTGCCCCACCTGGCGGGCCAGCAGTGCGGAGCCGTAGCCGGCGTCGAAGCTTCCCACCGTGGCGTCGGTCTGCTTGAACTTGCCGTGCTGCCGGGACGCGATGGTGAGGTCTGACACGACGTGCAGGGAGTGGCCGCCGCCGGCCGCCCAGCCGTTGACGACGGCGATCACGACCTTGGGCATGGTGCGCATCAGCCGCTGGACTTCCAGGATGTGGAGCCGCCCGGCCCGCGCGGGGTCGATGGTTTCCTGGGTCTCGCCGCCGGCGTAGCGGTAGCCGTCCCTGCCCCGGATCCGCTGGTCGCCACCGGAGCAGAAGGAGTGGCCGCCGTCCTTGGGGGAGGGGCCGTTGCCGGTGAGCAGCACCGTGGCGACGTCCGGCGTCATGCGGGCATGGTCCATGGCACGGTAGAGCTCATCCACGGTCCCGGGCCGGAACGCGTTCCGGACCTCAGGCCGGTTGAAGGCAATCCTGACCGTGGGCAGGTCACGCACCCAGCCGCCGTCGGAATCCCGTTCCACCTGGCGGTGGTAGGTCATGTCCTGGAAGTCCTCGAAGCCGGAGACCACCCGCCAGCGCATGGGATCGAAGACATCGGACACCGGGGCGGGGATCTGGTTGCTCACCGTCCAAGTCTAGTAATCGGTGTCAGCTGATGCAGAACTCGTTGCCCTCGGGGTCCGCCATGGTGTGCCAGGAATGCGGGCCCTGCCGCGCGGACCAGAGGAAGGAAGCGCCCCGGACCTCCAGTTCCCGCCGCACCTCGTCCTTCTCCCGGCCGTCCAGCCGGACGTCCCAGTGCACCCGGTTCTTGACCGTCTTTCCCTCCGGCGCAGCCTGGAAGAGGATGCGCCGTTCGGGGTTCCTGGAGTTGATTTCCTCCGGCGGCCGGATGGCGGCCCCGTCCTTCCACACCAGGCTGCCGCGGTGGGTAGTGGTCTGGTTTTCGGTGGCATAGCCCTGTTCGATCATGGAGCGGATGAAACCCTCATCCTGCGGTTCCACGGCCCACTGCAGCGTTTCCGCCCACCAGTCTGCGAGATCATGCGGCCTGGCGGAATCGACGACGATCTGGATATTCAGTGCCATCCGTCCACGGTAAGGGCGGCCGGGGCGTTGCGGAAGGTCCTCAGTGAAGGAGAGCTAGGCCTGCACGTTCTGCATCTGGTTGAAGACCTCCGGCGGTATGGCGTAGACCAGGAGCACGGCCAGCAGGTTCTTGGCGGCGTGGACGAAGTAGGAGAACATCACGTTCCGCCCGGTCCACATGTAGACGAAGACCAGCGTGGCGCCCATGGCCAGATAGGGGAGCAGGGCTGTCAGCGTGAGCGCTTCCTGCCCCACGATATGCAGGGCAGCGAACAGCACCACGGACAGGATGCAGCAGATCCAGATGTTGACCCGGCGGCCCAGCTTGCCGATCAGCAGGTGGCGGAAGATGTATTCCTCCACGAAGGGACCAACCACCACCAAAAGCGGAACCATCAGCCAGGCCGGGACCTGCTGCATCAGCGCCTGCAGCCCCGCCTGGTTCCGGGATGTTTCCACCTGCCCGTTCGCGGCCACCACCACGGCGGTGAGGATCATCATGGCGATCACGGAGGCCGGAACCATCAGCAGTGTGAACCACGGCCTGGTGGCCAGGACTTTGAGGTCGCGGACCACCACTTTGCGGGCAGCCATGAGCGCCAGTATTCCCACCGAGGCATAGAAGAGGAGGTTCACGGCGTAGGACGCTGCAGCGGGGGAGGGCGCAATCTGCCGGAGCAGCGGCGCCACCAGGTCCCCGGCGGCCGCGAAGAAACCCGCGATGGCAACGTAGAGGCACAACGTGGCCAGGTCCAAGGGGGAGAACCGGTACAGCTGGGGCTGCGGAGCGGGCGGTAAGCGGTGGGCTGTTGCCATGCTCCCACCCTATCGTCGGGTGGTCGCGTGTAGCGCGCGTCACGTACCACCCCGGACCGTCTTGTAGGATGGTCAGGTCGCGTGAAGCTTCGGCAGTTCGTCCGATCACCCTCACATTCGCAGGCCGAAAGGCCCCTGAACCGAATTTTGTGAGCTCGATCATACGAAGACCGGATGCGGCCAACCCCCAACCCACAAGGAACAGTTGTGCCTCAAAGTACCCCCACAGACCTAAAGAACAGCACGGCGCCCACCTCCGCCGTCGACTCCTCCCTCAGCGCCGAGGGCTACAGCAAGACCCTGGGCCGCCGCCACGTCACCATGATCGCCATGGGCGGCGCCATCGGCGTGGGCCTCTTCATGGGAGCGGGCGGACGCCTGGCCTCCACCGGACCGGCCCTGGTGTTCTCCTACGCCATCGCCGGTGTCATCGCCTACCTCCTGATGAGGGCGCTCGGCGAGCTCATCATGTACCGCCAGACTTCCGGCTCGTTCGTCAGCTACGCCGGCGAGATGTTCGGAAAGAAGGGCGCTTTCCTGTCCGGATGGATGTATTTCATCAACTGGGGCATGACCGGCATTGCCGAGCTCATCGCCATCGGCCTCTACTTCCAGTTCTTCTTCCCCAACGTCCCGGTGGAGGCCTCGGCCATCGCGGCCCTCGCGCTCCTGGTGGCCGTCAACCTGCTCAGCGTCAAGGCTTTCGGCGAATTCGAGTTCTGGGCATCCTGCCTCAAGGTCGGAGCCATCCTGATCTTCCTGGCCGTGGGCACGTTCATGGTGGTCACCAATGCCCAGGTGGGCACCGGCCATGCCTCGGTGACCAACCTTTTCGCAGCCGACGGCGGCATGTTCCCCAAGGGCGCGCTGGTCATGGTCCTGGTCCTCAACGCCGTGATCTTCGCCTACAACGGCATCGAACTGGTGGGCATCACGGCGGGTGAAATGGAGAATCCGCAGCGCGAAGTTCCCAAGGCGATCCGCGCCGTCGTCCTCCGCATTGTCGTGTTCTACGTAGGTTCCGTAACCCTGCTGGCCATGCTGCTGCCATCAGACCAGTACAAGGCCGGCACCTCCCCGTTCGTTACCGTCTTTGGCCAGATGGGCCTGAGCTGGGTGGGCGATGTCATGAACATGATCGTCATCACCGCCGCCCTGTCCTCGTGCAACTCAGGCCTGTATTCGATCGGCCGCGTGTTCCGCACCATGGCCAACAACGGCCATGCCCCGCAGTGGCTCACCAAGATGTCCCGGCGCCACGTTCCGTACGCAGCCATCCTGGCCATCGCGGTGTTCTACCTGGTGGGCATCCTGCTGAATATCTGGCTGGGCGGTTCGCACGCGTTCGACCTTGCGCTGAACACCGCGTCCATCGGCGTGATCTTCTGCTGGGGTGCCATCTTCGCCAGCCAGATCATGCTGCGCAAGAAGAAAGGCAACGCTTCCAGCCTGCCGATGCCCGGCTCGCCGTGGACCAGCTGGGCAGGCCTGCTGGGCCTGCTGGCGATCACCGTGCTCATCGGTTTCGACACCATGACCAGCAAGGATGGTGAAGTGTTCTACCTGGGCCTCTGGACCCTGGGAACCATCCCGTTCTTCGCCGTCCTCCTGTGGCTCGGGTGGCAGAAAGTCAAGAACAACGAACCCAAGAACTCCCTGTTCACCTAAGCCTTCCCGGCTTCCTGAACAACGTTCGACGGCGGGCATCCCCTGGGTGGGGACGCCCGCCGTCGGCGTTTAACGGCACCCGGCCCGGTCAGTCCTTCAGGTACCGGGCGAAGTAGTCCTCGATCCGCTGCCATGCCTCGGGGGCGGAGTCCGGATCCGGCCCCACGCCCATGACGCGCATGAGCGGCCGCAGGAACCTGGGGCCTTCTTCCGCATCATTCAGGAAGGCGTGGCCGGCCCCCGGGAATTCCTTGACGCTGTGCTCGATTCCCAGCCCGTCCAGGGCCGATTCGAGCCGGGCGGCAGCGCCCTGCAGGGGCTTGTCCGCGCCGCCGTAGTTGGCCACGATGGGGCAGGCGCCGCGGAGGGCGTCTTCCAGGTTGCCGGGAAGGCGGCCGTAGTTCACAGAGGCGACGTCAAACCCGTCCCTGGCCACCATCAGCGCGAAGCCGCCGCCCATGCAGAAGCCGATCACACCCGTCTTTCCGGTGGACTGCGGGGAACCGGCCAGCCACTTCCGCGCCGTCGCGATGTCCGTGAAAGCCCGGCCCGTGCCGGCGGTCAGGCTGCGCATGGTGCTGACCAGGCAGCGGCGTGCCCCGCCTTCACTGAACAGATCCACGGCCAACGTCAGGTAGCCCGCCTGCGCCAGCCTGTCAGCGTGCCTGCGGGTCTGGTCGGTCAGGCCGAAGGCCTCGTGGATCATCACGACGCCGGGAAAGGGGCCCTGGCCCTGTGGTGTGGCGAGGTAGCCGCGCAGGGAAGGGGAGCCGCCGGCGTCGCTGCTTTCGGCGCTGAGGTCAACGTAGGTCATGGCTAAGGCTAACCGGGCAGCGGGCGTAAACGGTGTGGATTTCTGCCGCGGACCTCCGGACGCTGGTGCACTGCCCCGGGCCCGGGCAGACTGGGGCTTGTGAGCGAACCGTGGGTGCTGCATGTGGACCTGGACCAGTTCATCGCTGCCGTTGAAGTGCTTCGCCGACCGGAGCTCGCGGGCAAGCCCGTGATTGTGGGGGGCCGCGGCGATCCCACCGAACGTGCCGTGGTGTCCACCGCATCCTACGAAGCCAGGGCTCACGGCGTGGGCTCCGGTATGCCGCTGCGCATCGCCGCCCGGAAAGTCCCGGACGCGGTCATCCTGCCCGTGGACCAGGAAGCCTATTTCGAAGCATCCGAAAAAGTCATGGCTGTCCTGCGCTCCCAGCCGGGAACCGTGGTCCAGGTACTCGGCTGGGACGAGGCATTCGTCGGCGTCCGGACCGCTGATCCTGAAGCCGTTGCCCGGCAGCTGCAGCAGGCCGTCCTGGCCGAAACCCGCCTCCACTGCAGCATCGGGATCGGGGACACCCTGCTCCGGGCCAAGGTGGCCACCACCTTCGGTAAACCTGCCGGCGTCTTTCGGCTCACGGAAGGCAACTGGCTCGAGGTGATGGGAAGCCGCCCCACCATCGAACTGTGGGGTGTGGGAAAGGCGGTGTCGCGGCGGCTTGCCGCCCTGGGCATCAAGACTGTTGCCCAGCTCGCAGCGGCCAACCCGGAGGACCTGGTCCCTGAGTTCGGCCCAAAAATGGGGCCCTGGTATGCCCAGCTGGGTCGCGGCGATGGCGCGCGGGTGGTTGATGACACACCCTGGGTGGCCCGGGGGCACAGCCGCGAGACCACCTTCCAGCGCGACCTGACCAACGCTGCCCACATTGAGGACGCCGTGCGTGAGCTTGCAGCGCAGGTGATGGAGGACGTCGCGGCCGAGGGGCGCCCCGTCATCGGGCTGACGCTGAAGGTACGCTACGCCCCGTTCACCACCAAGACCTACGCGCGGAAAACCCCGGAGACGTCGGATCCCGCAGAAGTGCTGTCCAGGGCCCTTGAGCTGTTGGCCAGGATCGAGCCCGGGCTGCCTATCCGGCTCCTGGGGCTTCGGGCAGAGATGACCATGCCCGAAGACTCCCGAAAAGGGCACACCCCCACCCGCAGCGGCTGGTGATTTTCGGCCCCTCCCCTTCCGTCGATTGCTGAGTATTTGTCGTTATGAGGCCCCATAGCGACAAATACTCAGCAATCGACGGTGTGAGCGGGCAGTGAAACGGCGGCAGATCCGTGGGATCCGCCGCCGTTTGGGGCTGGTGCAGTACGCCGTTCGCTGCGGCTGCGCCGGCAAGAGCTAGTCGCGCTTGAACTCGTCCTTCACGCTTTCGCCCACCTTCTTGGCGTCCGCCTTCACTTGGTCGGCCTGGCCTTCTGCCTTCAGGCGGTCGTTGTCGGTGGCGTTGCCTGCAGCTTCCTTGGCCTTGCCGCCAAGGCCTTCTGCCGCGTTACTGATCTTGTCTCCGAGGCCCATGGTTCCGGCCTCCTTTCGTTTCCTTCGATCAACCGTGCTCTTTCACGGTAAACAAAGCCTACTTACTATTTCAAGCCCCGGCCAGCGATCCGGTGTCCTGGCATCTCCGGCCCGGCGATAGGCTCAGGTTCATGGACAAAGCGCGCAGCAAGACTCCGGCCAAGGTGACCCCGCCCCGGCTTTCCAGGATTCAGCTGCAGGAACCCGAAGACCTGCCGGACCCGGCCTTCCATCCCGGCGTGCGGCATGAAAATGTCCGGTTCAACCGTCCGGCCATGGACGGACTGGACCTGGTGGATGCCGTGTTTGCCGAGTGCCGCTTCGACGCCGCTTCCTTCAACGAGGCCCAACTCCGCGGCGCCTCGTTTCGGGACTGCCTCCTGGCCGAGGCATACGCGCCGGTCTTCCACGCAGCCCGCACTGCCTGGCGCGAGGTGGAGTTCCGTAATCCCCGCCTGGGCTCGGCCGAACTGTATGAGAGCGGGTGGCAGTCTGTCCGGATCGACGGCGGCAAGATCGACTACCTGAACCTGCGGGGTGGAAAGCTAACCGACGTGCTGATCAGCGGCTGCATTATCAACGAACTGGACCTCGGAGGCGCTGCCGCAACCAGGGTGAAACTGGAGGACTGCACGGTGGGATCCCTGGACCTGGGCGGCGCCAGGCTGAAGGACTTCGACCTGCGGGGCACCGAATTCCGGAGGATCAGCGGACTCGGCAGCCTTTCCGGACTTGTCATCGACGACTACCAACTGGGCCTGCTCGCGCCGCTCATCGCAGCACATTTGGGGGTCACGGTCCTGTAACCGGATGCGCGTCTGGACCCTGCCGTGTACCATTTACAGAACGAACGGTCGGTAAGTGGAGGATTCCTCTGCGCCGGCCGCCGATGACAATGCTGTTTATCGCGTGAAGGGTGTTTCCATGGCTGCAGCTGCAGGTCCGCAGGCTTTCCTTGTAGGCGGGGTCCGAACGCCCGTGGGCAGGTACGGCGGCGCGCTGTCGTCAGTCCGGCCTGACGATCTTGCCGCCCTGGTGGTCCGGGAGGCCGTGGAACGCGCCGGGCTGGATCCGGAGAGCATCGACGAAGTCATCCTGGGCAACGCCAACGGCGCCGGCGAGGAGAACCGGAACGTGGCCAGGATGGCCACCCTGCTGGCCGGTCTGCCGCTCCACATCCCGGGCATCACCGTCAACCGGCTCTGCGCGTCCGGCCTCAGCGCCATCATCCAGGCCAGCCACATGATCAAGGCCGGGGCCGCGGACATCGTGATCGCCGGCGGCGTGGAGTCCATGAGCCGGGCACCCTGGGTCCAGGAAAAGCCAACCGCGGCGTTCGCAAAGCCCGGCCAAATCTTCGACACCTCCATCGGCTGGCGCTTTACCAACCCCCACTTCCAGCACGGATCCCTGGCCCGGGACGGCAAGATGACATACTCCATGCCGGAGACTGCGGAGGAAGTGGCGCGGGTGGACAACATCTCCAGGGATGATGCTGATGCGTTCGCCGTCCGTTCCCACCAGCTGGCCCTGGACGCCATCGAGGCCGGCCGGTTCAAGGACGAGATCGTTCCCGTCACCGTCAAGACCCGCAAATCCGAAACCGTGGTGGACACTGACGAAGGCCCCCGCCCCGGCACCACCCTTGACGTCCTGGCAGGCCTGAAGCCGGTGGCGCACGGCGGATCAGTGGTCACCGCAGGGAACTCGTCCTCCCTGAACGACGGCGCCTCCGCCATCATCATCGCCTCGGAAGCTGCGATCGAGCGGCTGGGCCTGACCCCGCGCGCCCGGATCATCGATGGCGCCTCAGCGGGCTGCGAACCCGAGATCATGGGCATCGGCCCGGTCCCCGCCACCCAGAAAGTGCTCAAGCGCAGCGGCCTGAGCGTGGGGGACCTGTCCGCCGTCGAACTTAACGAAGCCTTCGCCACCCAGTCCCTGGCGTGCATCCGGCGCCTGGGGCTGGAACCGGAGATCGTCAACCGCGACGGCGGTGCCATCGCGTTGGGACACCCGCTGGGTTCCAGCGGCTCACGGATTGCCATCACCCTGCTGGGGCGGATGGAGCGCGAAGACGCCAAGATCGGCCTGGCAACGATGTGCGTGGGCGTCGGGCAGGGCACCGCCATGCTGCTGGAGAAGATCTGATGGCCGCCACCGTGGACCTCTCGGCGGAGAAGTTTTCCGCGCTCCTTGTCGACGAGAAGGACGACCGGGTGGTGGTGCTGCTCAACCGGCCCGAGGTGAAGAACGCCATCGACCAGCAGATGGTGGACGAACTGCACACCGTCTGCGCCGCGCTGGAACAGAACCCCAAGGTGCTGATCATCGCCGGGGTGGACGGAGTCTTCGCTTCGGGAGCCGACATCGCCCAACTGCGCGAGCGGCGGCGGGACGACGCCCTGCAGGGAATCAACTCCACCATCTTCGTCCGGATCGCCAAACTGCCCATGCCGGTCATTGCCGCACTGGACGGTTACTGCCTGGGCGGCGGCGCCGAGCTCGCGTACGCTGCCGACTTCCGGATCGGGACACCCAATGTGCGGATCGGCAACCCGGAAACGGGGCTGGGAATCCTGGCCGCCGCCGGTGCCAGCTGGCGGCTCAAGGAACTCGTGGGCGAACCGCTGGCCAAGCAGATCCTGCTGGCCGGGCTGGTCCTCGGTGCTGACGAGGCCAAAGCCGCCAACCTCATCACCGAAATCCACGACCCCGCCGAGCTTCTGGATGCGGCGCACAGCCTGGCCAACAGAATCGGCCGCCAGGACCCGCTGGCCGTCCGCATCACCAAGTCGGTTTTCCACGCACCTGCCGAAGCACATCCGCTTATCGACCAGCTGGCCCAGGGCATCCTCTTTGAATCCCAGGCCAAGTTCGACCGCATGCAGGCGTTCCTGGACCGTAACGCGGCCAGGAAGGCCAACGCCGCCAACCCTGCCGACGGAAAGTAGACCCATGAGTGATCCATCAGTGAACCCCGCCCTGCCCACCCTCGTCGGAGTCCTGGGCGGCGGCCGCATGGGGGCCGGGATTGCCCACGCCTTCCTGATCAAGGGCGCAGACGTCCTGGTGGTGGAGCGCGACGACGTCTCCGCCGAGGCTGCCCGCGAACGGGTGGAATCGGCGGCTGCGAAGAGCATCGAGCGCGGGGCCGTGGACACCAACTTCGAGGAACTCACGTCCCGCCTGGCCGTCAGCACCGACTACGACGACTTCACCGGCCGCCAGTTGGTGGTGGAAGCCGTCCCGGAAGACTGGGACCTCAAGGTCACGGCACTGCGGGGCATCGAGGAACGGCTGGCAGAGGACGCGTACGTGGCGTCGAATACGTCGTCGCTGTCCGTCAACGGCCTGGCCCGCGAGCTGAAGCGGCCGGAGAACTTCCTGGGCCTGCATTTCTTCAACCCCGTGCCCGCCTCCACGCTCATCGAGGTGGTGCTGGGGGAGCGAACGTCTCCCGGACTTGCCGCCGCCGCAAAATCCTGGGTGGAGGCACTCGGTAAAACCGCCGTCGTCGTCAACGATGCCCCGGGCTTCGCGTCCTCACGCCTGGGCGTGGCCATCGCGCTGGAAGCCATGCGGATGGTGGAGGAAGGCGTGGCCTCTGCCGGGGACATCGACAACGCCATGGTCCTGGGCTATAAACACCCCACAGGGCCGCTCAAAACCACCGACATCGTGGGGCTTGACGTCCGCCTGGGCATTGCCGAATACCTGCACTCCACCCTTGGCGACCGGTTTGCGCCCCCGCAGATCCTCAGGGACAAGGTGGCCCGCGGTGAACTCGGACGCAAAACCGGGAAGGGCTTCTTCGACTGGCCCAGCTAGGAACAGTCCTTAGCCGAAGAAGTGCAGAATGTAGCCGATGAAGTACAGGAGGCACAGCAGGACCACGACGCCGATAATGCCGATCCACAGGAACTGCGTGCCCTTCCTGGTTCCGTGCTCCTCGTGACCCTGCGGGCCGGCAGTCGATGCTTCGCCCGGCGGGGTTTCGCCGGGCGGAACTCCCCCGCCAGGCTCCAGGCCGGTGATTTTGTCGTCCTCGGGATCCGGGTTGGGTCCTGACACAATAACTCCCTCGCTCGACGTCGCGGTGCTTCCCCAGCCTAACCGCCCCTTCGGCGGGCCTAGGCTGGTGCGGTGACTTTCCTTGAACCCCTTACCCTCACCGGCCGCTACGTAATCCTGGAGCCGCTGGCCGAGGAGCACCATGACGGTTTGGTGGAAGCCGCCCGGGACGGCGGCCTGTGGAAGCTCTGGTACACGTCGGTGCCCGCGCCTGGCGCGATGGCGGCGGAAATCAGGCGCCGGCTGGCCCTCCAGGAGCAGGGATCCATGCTTCCGTTCACCACCCGGCTGATCGATGGAGCCACGGGCGCCCCGGGGCGCATCATCGGCATGACCACCTACATGAACATCGACGCCGCCACGCCCCGCGTGGAGATCGGCTCCACCTGGAATGCGGCATCGGTGCAGGGGACCGGCACCAACCCGGACTCCAAGCTTCTGCTGCTCCGCCACGCCTTCGAAACCATCGGCTGCCCGGCAGTGGAATTCCGTACGCACTGGCTCAACCACCAGTCGCGGGAGGCAATTGCCCGGCTGGGCGCCAAGCAGGACGGCGTGCTTAGGAGCCACTCACGCACCAAGGACGGGAACCTCCGGGACACCGTGGTGTTCTCCATCCTGGACCACGAGTGGCCCGCTGTCCGCGCCGGCCTCGAGTACCGCCTGGACCGGCGCGGACAGGGGACGCGCTGATCCGGCGGAGGGCGGCTGCGCTGGCTTGGCCGCTTTTCGTGGCGTGCGGTCCAGGGGAGCGTGTGGTTAGCTGGGCGGGTGAGCAATCGGGGCCGGTCCATGAGCTGGGATGGGGCTGTCAACGCATGGCATGTCGCCGGCGGTGTTTACCGGATGGGGCGGCGTGAGTGGTTGACAGAGGCTGGGTGGAAGCAGGCGTTCGACGACGGCGTCCGCACCGTGGTGGACCTTCGTAATGTTGGCGAGGGGCGGCGCCGGGACACCGATCCCGTGGTGCCTGCCGCTGCCTTGACGGGCATTGATGTGGTCCATGCACCTACCGAGGAGCCGGACGATCCGCGGTTCGCGGCCTTGACCGGCCCCTACCTCAACGATCCGGCCCACTACGCGGGGAATGCGCGCCTGTTCCCGGAGAAGCTGGTGGGTGTCTTTCGGGCCATCGCCTGCGCGGCGCCCAAGGGGGACGTGCTGCTGCACTGCGCCGCCGGCCGCGACCGCAGTGGAATGGTGGCGGCCATGGTCCAGGACCTGGCCGGTGACTCCGATGAAACGATCGCCGAGGGCTACCGCCGTGCCGCCCGCGGCATCAACGAGCGCTACCGCACCCACGGGCCCCCACACAGCCGGGAGCGGTACCTCGAGGACTCGGAACTGGGGCCCCTGCTGGAGCGGCGCGGCCTCGCCGTAGTGGCGTTCGTCCGCACGCTGGACACGCGCGGCTACCTGCTGGCGAACGGGCTCAGCCCCGCCGAACTGGATGCCGTCCTGGCTATATGCCGGCCAAGCGTAGATACAATGGGACCAGTGTGACGCGTGTGACGTGAGGTGCGCTTGTTTCCTCAGTCACGTTGATCGGCAGAGAGACGGACATGAGCGGAACAGCAGCACCCAGGACCAGGACCTCCATCGAGCACCGGCGGGGGTCGAACGCGGACAAGCTGCGCCGGGTGCTCGCCCTGGGCGCGGCGGCCGGCCTGATGGCATCCTCCGCCTACGTGGCCGTGCCGGCCTTTGCCGCCGGCGAGACCCCAAGTCCCGCACCGGCTGCCGGCGTTTCCCCGTCACCCTCCGCATCCAGTCCTTCGCCGTTCTCCGGCCTTTCGGAGGCGGCGCTCGCCGACGCGGTGCAGCGGGACCTGAAGCTCACCCCGCAGCAGTTCGCGGCCGCGGGCGAGCTGGGCGCCCAGGCAGCGGCTGCAGCGGTCCAGTTACGCCAGCTCCCCGGATATGTGGGCATCCGGATTCAGGGCAGTTCGATTGTGGTCACCGGCTCCGGACAACAACTCCAGGCTGCGGTAGCCGCGCTCGCGGGGAGCATCCACGCGCTGTCACTCGAAGCACCCCCTGCCGGATCTGCCGCAGCAGCGCCGGCGGGTGTGGCGCCGTCGCCCTCTGCTCCTGCCGCCACGGCACAGGCCGGCGCGCCGGCCGCCGCATCTGCGGAGGGCCAGCGGTCCCAGCTGGCAATCAGCACCGAAGAGCTTTTCCAGGAGTATGTCCGTGACGTGGGAACGGCAGGGCTGCAGGCAGTAGTTGTCTCCTCCAGCGGCAAATTCGTGATCCGGACGGGCGGCATCGCCTCCGCGCAGTCGACGGAGGGCGGCACGGGAACGGCTTCCAACCCAGCGGCCGCAGATGCCGCGGCTCCCGGCAAGATCTCCCCGTCGCAGTTTGTCTCGCGGTACGCCAACGTGGAACTCGACCGCGGCGCCCTCCTCAAGCCGGAAGCAGCTGAGGTGCCCGGGGGAGTGGGATACCAGACGGACCGGCAGACCATCTGCTCCACCGGGTACTCTGCCTTCGACCCCTCCGGCCTGCCCGCCGTCCTCACCGCCGGGCATTGCGCCGAAGACGGCACGGCGAAGACCGCCGACCTGCTGTTCCAGGGGCTGCCCAACGGCCGGCTCGGCTCCTTCCAATTCAGCCAGTTTGGCGGTCCGGGGAACTCCACCGTCCTGAATCCCAACAGTCCCCAACCCGGCAATGTGGGCGTCGACATCGCCGTCATTGGCAGCATCCAGCAGGGCCTGGACCCGCTGCCGGCGGCGAGTACCTACGGCGATCCGTCCCAGCCGGGCCCCGACGTGAAGATCATTGGCACCTCTGCCCCGGTCATCGGAATGCCGGTGTGCCGCTCCGGCTGGCGGACCGGCTGGTCCTGCGGGCACATCAGCGCCGTGGGAGTCTTCCTGGTGGGCGGACACAATTACCCCACCGACCCAACGGACATCCGGGCGTTCAACGGATTCCTGTCGTACGACGTACAGTCCAACGGCGGTGACTCCGGAGGCCCCTGGATCAGCGGGAACTACGCGGTGGGAACCCACAGCGCGGGCGACTGGGGCGGGACACAGAACTTTGCCGTCGCCGCCACCCTGGATGACTCCCTCAAGGTGCTGCCCGGCTACCAGCTTGAACTCTTCCTCAACAAGCCCCAACTCGCCGCTCCGCCGGACGGGACGTTTAGGGCCGGCACCAGCATTACAGGCCGCGTTCCTGCTGCGCCCGCCTCCGCCGTCGCCCAAGGCTCCCAGGTGCGCATCACGTACGCGGGCCGGCAGCCGTTCGACGTGCCCGTGCAGCCCGATGGCACCTGGTCCTTTACGGCACCGGACGCACCGGGCCCGTTCAGCTTCACGGCAGAGACCGTGAACGGGTTCAGCCGCTCCGGTGCGGCGTCGCTGGACACGGTCATTTCGCCGGCGTCCCTTCCCGCGCCCACCATCACCACGGCGGCCAACCAGCCGCTGCCAGGGTTGACGGGCGTCGACGGCACTGGAACGCCCGGGGCCACCATTACCCTGTCCGGTGACGTCGCCGGCACGGCCCGGGTGGGGGCAGACGGCCGCTGGACGGTTGCCCTGCGGGCCCCGGCACCAGCCGGAAAAGTGAATGTCACTGCCGTCCAGTCCTACCCGGGCCTGGCGGACAGCCCGCCGGCCAGCGTGGCCTTCTCCGTCATGCCGCCGCAACCGTCCGTCACCAGCCTTGCGGACGGGCAGCACCTCAAGCAGGAGGCCCTCCCCGCATCCCTCCAGGGAGCCGGGCTCAACGGCGCGGACGTGGTGGTATCCATTGACGGGAAGCCGCTGCCCGGCACTGCTGGAGCGGCCGGCCCGGGCTCAACAGGATCCCGCTCAGTGGGAAGCAGCCTTGCACCGTTGGTCCTGGTGGCCGGGGGAACCTGGACGGTTCCGTTCCCCGGCGGGCTGGCCCTTGGTGCCCACACAGTGTCGGTAACGCAGGCCGTTGACGGAGTAGCCTCCACTCCGGCGCAGCTCACATTCACCATCGACGCCCCGCCGCCGGTGCTTCCCGCAGGAAACATCTCGGCCGGCAGCCTCGCTGCCACCGGCGCGTCCGGACTGCTTCCCGCAGCGCTTGCCGCGGCGGCCGCGCTCGCCGTCGGGGTCGTCCTGATGGTGCTGGTCCGGCGCCGGAGGGGACGCGCGGACTAGGTTTCAGCCGGCTCAAACCACCGCTATTTGTGGCGCTTCATCAGCAGGTTGGTGATGCGCAGGGTGCACAGGCGCTGGCCTGCCTCATTGGTGATCAGCACCTCGTGCGTAGTCAGGGTGCCGCCCAGGTGGATGGGAATGGCCGTGATGGTCACCTGGCCCTCACGCGCGGAACGGTGGTGGGTTGCGGACACGTCCACTCCCACCGCAGTCTTGCCCATGGTGCTCGCATGGATGACGGCGGCCCAGGACCCCACGGCCTCACCCACGGCAAGGGAGGCGCCGCCGTGCAGGAGGCCGAACGACTGCCGGTTTCCCTCCACCGGCATGGTGGCCACCACCCGTTCCACGGACTCCTCCAGGATCTTCACGCCCATCTTCTCGTCCAGCTCACCGAGGGTTATCTTCCAGAGCTCGTGCTCCGGGGGCTGGTTGCCGGCGGCATCCGTGGGCGACGGGGCGTTCATGGGATCTCCTTATAGGTGGGCTGATTCGGTCCTGGCCTTCTAGTGTGCAGCACGGCACTTCATGTATGGTGAATATATTACCGAACGGACGGTCAGTAATGACTGCCCCGCTTGCCTGCCCCCTTGTTGGAAGGACCGTCAACGATGACCACCACAGCCACAGCTCCCCAGGCCACGGTCGACACCGTGGAGACAGTGCCCAGCTTCGTCATGGATGCCTGGTGGACGCCCGACGCCGGCGCGTCGGCTTCCGCCGTCCCGGTCCGGGATGCGAGCACGGGGGAGATCCTGGCGAAGGTCAGCACGGAAGGCCTGGACCTCGCCAAGGTCGTGGAGTACGGCCGCACCACCGGCCAAGCTGAACTTGGCAAGCTGACCTTCCACCAGCGGGCGCTCAAGCTCAAAGAGCTGGCGCAGTACCTGAACGTCCGCCGGGAACATTTCTACAACTTCTCGTTCCAGACCGGCGCCACCAAGATCGATTCCATGGTGGACATCGACGGCGGCATCGGCGTCCTGTTCACGTTCGGGTCCAAAGGCCGGCGCGAACTGCCCAACTCGCAGGTGGTGGTGGACGGCCCCATGGAGGTGCTCTCCAAGGACGGCTCCTTCGCCGGCGAGCACATCTACACCCGCATCCCCGGCGTCGCCGTGCAGATCAACGCCTTCAACTTCCCGGTCTGGGGGATGCTGGAGAAATTCGCCCCCGCTTTCATCGCCGGCGTCCCCACCATCGTCAAGCCCGCCACCCCCACCGGCTACGTTGCCGCTGCCGTGGTGAAGGCGATCATCGAATCAAACATCCTGCCCAAGGGCTCTCTGCAGCTGGTTTCCGGCTCGGTCCGCGGCCTGCTGGACGTGCTGGACTACCGCGACCTGGTGGCCTTCACCGGTTCCGCCTCCACGGCCAAGTCCCTGAAGGCGCACCCGAACGTGGTGGAGGGCGGCGTCCGGTTCACGTCGGAGACCGACTCGCTGAACGCCGCCATCCTGGGTCCGGACGCCGTGGAAGGCACCCCGGAGTTCGACGCGTTCGTCAAGTCCGTGGTGACCGAAATGACCGTCAAGGCCGGCCAGAAGTGCACCGCCATCCGCCGGGCCATCGTGCCGCAGGAACTGGTGCCCGCCGTCTCCGCGGCCATCGGCAAGCGCATCGCGGAGCGCGTTGTCCTGGGCGACCCCCGCGGCGAAGGCGTCACCATGGGTGCCCTGGCCTCGGTGGAGCAGCTTCAGGACGTGCGCGCCGCCGTGCAGTCCATGCTCGACGCCGGCGGGGAGCTTGCGTACGGAACGCTCGATTCGCCGTCGGTCACCTCCGCCGACGGAACCACCGGGGTAGTGGACGGCGGCGCCTTTATGGCACCCGTCGTCCTGAACTGGGACAACCCGGAAGCTGAGGCCATCCACTCCCTCGAGGCCTTCGGGCCGGTGTCGTCCGTCATCGGCTACAAGGACCTTTCCGACGCCGTCCGCCTCGCCGCCCGTGGGGGCGGCTCCCTGGTGGCCTCGGTGTGCACCAACGATCCCGGGGTCGCGCGCGAACTGGTCACCGGCATCGCCGCGCACCACGGCCGCGTCCTGATGCTCAACCGTGAGGACGCCCGCACCTCTACAGGCCACGGCTCGCCCGTCCCGCACCTGGTCCACGGCGGACCCGGGCGTGCCGGCGGCGGCGAGGAACTGGGCGGCATCCGGTCCGTGCTGCACCACATGCAGCGCACCGCCATCCAGGGCTCCCCGAACATGCTTACCGCCGTTACCGGCGTGTGGCACACCGGGGCTGACCGGAACTTCACCCAGGAAACGGAAGGGACGCACCCGTTCCGGAAGTCGCTGGAGACGCTGCGGATTGGCGACGCCGTCCGCTCGGACCTTCGGCAGGTCTCGCTGGAGGACATCAGCGCATTCGCCAACTCCACCGGGGACACGTTCTACGCCCACACCAACCAGGAGGCGGCGGAAGCCAACCCGTTCTTCCCAGGCATCGTGGCGCACGGCTACCTGTTGCTGAGCTGGGCTGCCGGCCTGTTCGTGGAGCCGGCGCCGGGTCCCGTGCTGGCCAACTACGGCCTGGAGAACGCACGCTTCCTCACCCCGGTCGCGGCCGGAGACTCCATCCGGGTGACCCTCACCGCCAAGAAGATCACCCCGCGTGAAACCGACGAATACGGCGAGGTTGCCTGGGACGCCGTCCTGACCAACCAGAACGACGAGATCGTGGCCACCTACGACGTCCTCACCCTCGTGGAGAAATAACCCCCTTTCGAATTTCCGGATGCTCTATCACTTTTGGTCCCTAAACTCCGGTTTTAGGGACCAAAAGTGATGGAGCACCAGGGGCGTTGGGGGCGGGTCTTTTTGGGTCCGCCGGGCGTAAGATTCTGCCCGTAGGAGGTGGCCCCAATGACCCTCAAAATGAACACAGCCACAACCATCCTGCCGGTTGATGATCCAGCCCGCGCCCGCAGCTTCTACACGGAAAAGCTTGGACTCCCGCATCGTGGAAAGACCGACGACGGCAGCGAACTGCTCGGCACGGACGGCGGTCCCCTGCTGCAGCTGATGCCGGTCTCCGACGGCAGGCATTCCGAGCACACCGCCCTAAGCTTCGAGGTCACGGACATTGAGGAAACCGTCCGCGACATGGAGGCCCGGGGCGTGATGTTCCAGGACTACGACCTGCCCACGCTGAAGACAGAAAACCACATCTGCACCACGGAGTCGGAGAAGTGCGCGTGGTTCATGGACACCGAGCACAACATCCTGTGCGTCCATCAAAACCTCGGCGGGCAGCTCGAATACCAGGTCTAGGCAACCGGCCCACGCACGGAAGCCGAGGATGACATGTCCGCATCACACGGGCGCACAGTCCCTGCCAAGCGCAGGTTCGTCTGGCGTCCCACTACCCGCACTGGCAAAGCTGCGCTCATACTCGATGTCCTCCTGGCGGCTTTTCCGCTCTGGATCCTGCCGTCCTGGTACCTGGTGACCTTCCTGGCCGGCGCAGGCGGCATGTTCGAGTCGCCCCGCGCCATAGCTGCGAACAGCCTCTTGCAGGCGGTGGTGGCGGGTTTTGGGCTCCTCACGAATTTGGTGGCCCTGCTTATCGCCAGGGACCACTCCATCGCGTTGGTGCTGGCCGCCGTCCTGCTCTCTGCCGTGCTCGCCTACATGGGCTGGTACACCTCCGTGTTCGGGGTGCCGGGAACCTAGGATCGCCCGGCTCCGTTGAAACCACAGCAGCAGGGGTTCCCCGGTCGGATCGGGGAACCCCTGCTGCTTGTCCTGGCGGCCTGGCGTCAGCTTTCGGCGCCGCCGTGCAGGCCGTCGTCGCTGCTGTCGTCCTCGGGGCCGGTGCCGTGGCCGCTCTCGCTGCGGTCGGAGAGGTCCATGTTGCCGCGGGCCTCATCCATGGTGGGGCCGCCGGACGGGACGCTGTAGGTGTCCGGGCGGATGCCGTGCGACTGCTCCTCGATCAGGGCCTGTTCCTCGCTGAAGCGGATCACGTTGGCCTCGTCGCCGGCGTCGCCGGGGACGTCCTCGCGGATCTTTGAGGGGTCCGGGATGATGAATCCTGCCTCGGGCTCTTCCTTGGGGTGGCTCATGTGCTTTTCCTTCCTATCGGGTGGTTGTGGTGGCGGGCCTGTCGGTGAGGTCCACCTTAATGTCCAGGCTTTGGTCGCCGCGCTTGACCTTGAAGCCTACGGTGTCGCCGGGGTTGTGCTTGCGCAGTTCCGTCAGGAGCGTCTCAGGCGTTGTCAGCTGCACGCCCTCCATGGACTGCAGGACGTCGCCGGGACGGATTCCCGCGCGGCCTGCCGGACCGTCCGTGTCGGCAGCGAGCACCACCACCCCGGATCCTCCCTGGATGCCCAGCTGGGCGGCGATCTGCGCCGTGAGCTCGCCGGGAGTCAGGCCGAGGTAGGCATGCTTGGCCGTGCCGGTGGCCAACAGTTCCTCCGCCACGTCCACGGCAGTGGCGGCGGGGATGGCGAAGCCCAGCGAAACGGCCCCTGCGGACGGCGGGATGTAGGCCTCACTGATGCCGATCACCTCGCCGCGCATATTGATGACAGCGCCGCCGGAGTTGCCCGGGCTGATGGGTGCGTCGGTCTGGATCAGGTCCACCAGCGACAGGCTGTTGGACGCGGAGCCGGGGATGGAACGGTGCAGGCCGGAGATAATGCCGGCGGTGG
The DNA here is from genome assembly GCF_036455295.1 of Pseudarthrobacter phenanthrenivorans. Classification (GTDB taxonomy): domain Bacteria; phylum Actinomycetota; class Actinomycetes; order Actinomycetales; family Micrococcaceae; genus Arthrobacter; species Arthrobacter phenanthrenivorans_C. The sequence continues at coordinate 134,182 of NZ_JAYXNX010000001.1, forward strand.
CGGTGTTCTCAAAGCCGAGGGGCGAGCCCAGGACCAGGGCGCCCTCACCCACTTTGGGCAGGTTGCTCTGGTACGTGGGCTTCGGCAGGCCGGTTCGCTTGGCCTGCACCAGCGCCAGATCGGTCACGGCGTCGCTGGCCTTCACCGTCCCTTCAACGCGCTGCCCGTCGGCGAAACCCACTTCAACCGAGGTGGCGCCGTGGATGACGTGTTCGTTGGTGAGGATCAGCCCGTCCGCCGAGTACACCACACCGCTGCCCAGGCCGCTTTGCGTGAAGATGGTGACGACGGACGGCGACAGGTTCTCCACGAGTTGCGGCAGGTTGCCCGACGCCGTGCCGGAGTCAGCACTCCCGCCGGTTGCCGGTGCGGCAGAACCGGAGGCGGGCGCCGGTGCGGAGCTGGCCGCGGCCGACGACGGCGCCGGGCTTGAGGAGGAGCCGCTGGGTGCAGGAGGGCTTGGCGTACCGGTGCATCCGCCCAGTGCCAGGGCTGCTGTGAGCACCCCGGCGGCGAGTACCGTCTGGAGGCGGCGTGAACGCTGCGGATCACTGGCCTGGCTCATCAGGACCTCCCTGCGGATGGTGGCTTTCTACCACCGTAGCGGGGGAGCGGGAAAAATACCAAGCACCCTTATTATCCGCCCGGCGTTCCGGGAGGGGGCCGCCTACGCGTCCGCGTGCAGGCCGTCGAACGCCATGGTGATGACGTCGTCGGCAAGCCGTTCCGGGGACAGGGGGCCGCCCGGCTTGTACCACTCCACGATCGAGTTGATCATGCCGAACAGCAGCCGTGAGACGGTGCGCGGATCGATGTCCTGGCGGAGCGACCCCTCATCGCGGGCGGCTGAGATGAGCGCAGCCACCTTGTGGTCGAACGCGCGGCGCCGCTCCAGGGCGTCCCGTTCAATCTCGGTGTTCCCCCGCAGCCGCAGCAGCAGCGTGACGAAAGGAAGCCGGTCCACCAGGACAGCCACCGTCTGGCGCAGCACAAACTCCAGCCGGGCGTCAGCGGCCCCGGAGGTGGCTTCCGGCTGCTCCAGGATCGCTTCGAGGCCGCCCAGTGCGTGGTCGAGGGCGAGCTTGAGGAGGTCGCCCTTGGAGGGCACGTGGTGGTAGATGGCGGACTTGGAGATGCCCAGGTTCTCGGCCAGGATGCCCATTGAGGTGGCGTCGTAACCGTGCCGGTTGAAGACGTCGACGGCGATGCGGAGCACCGACTGCTGGTCATAGCCGGGGCGGCCGCGCTTGGCCGTGCCGTTAAGGGCAGTCCCGTTGGCGGGGCTGCCGTTGGTGCTGGCGGTTTCGGTGGTGCTGGCAGTTCTGCTGGCGCTGGGCATAGTGGCTAGTTTCTCACGAACGGTCGGTAAGTCCGGGGACGGCGCAGCACCACCGAAACACTCAGGCCTTGGGGCGGAGGTCGTAGATGCGGCGCAGCTTGCCGTTGGACCGCTCCAGCGAACCCGGCTCCACCACGTCCACGGTGCAGGAAGAACCCACGTGGATCTTGATCTGTTCCTTCAAGGTGCGTGCCGCCGTCGTGCTCTGCTCGATGGTGACGGCGTCCCGGCGCTCGATGCGCACCGTCAGCTGGTCCATCCGCTGGCCTTCGGGGCGGGTGAGTTCGAGCTGGAAGTGCGGGCTGAGCTCGGGGATGCGGAGGGCGATTTCCTCGATCTGGGACGGGAAGAGGTTCACGCCGCGCAGGATGATCATGTCGTCGCTGCGGCCGGTGATGCGGCCCATGCGGCGGTGTGCCGGGCGGGCCGTGCCGGGCAGGAGCCGGGTGAGGTCCTTGGTACGGTACCGGATGATCGGCAGCGCTTCCTTGGTCAGTGACGTGAAGACCAGTTCGCCGTGTTCACCGTCGCGCAGGACGTTTTCCTTGCCCGGGGCCGGGTTGAAGGGGTCGATGATTTCGGGGCGGAAGTGGTCCTCCCAGATGTGGCTGCCGTCCTGGGTCTCCACAGCTTCGCCGGCGACACCGGGGCCCATGACCTCGGACAGGCCGTAGATGTCGCAGGCCTTGATGTTCATCATGACTTCCAGCTCGTGCCGCATCTCCTGGGTCCACGGCTCGGCACCAAGGACGGCGAACTTCAGCGAGGTGGAGGCGGGGTCGATGCCCATGTGGGCCATGGCGTCCGCGATGGTGAGCAGGTAGGTGGGGGTGGCCAGGATGGCATCCGGCTTGAAGTCCTGGATCAGCTGGATCTGGCGTTCGGTCTGGCCGCCGGACATGGGGATGACAGTGCAGCCCAGGGCTTCGGCGCCGGCGTGGGCCCCGAGGCCGCCGGTGAACAGACCGTAGCCGTAGGCGTTGTGGACCTTCATACCCGGACGGATGCCGGAGGCGCGGAAGCTGCGGGCGACGAGCTTGGCCCAGTCGGCGAGGTCCTGCTTGGTGTAGCCGACCACCGTGGGCCGCCCCGTGGTGCCGGAGCTGGCATGGATGCGGGCCACCTCGTTCTGCGGCACCGCGAACATGCCGAACGGGTACTCCTGGCGCAGGTCCTCCTTGGTGGTGAAGGGGAAGTTGCCAAGGTCGCTCAGTTCGCGCAGGTCGGTGGGGTGGATGCCTGCTTCGTCGAACTTGCGCTTGTACAGCGGCACGCGGTCGTAGGCGTAGGCCACGGTGTGCTGCAGCCGCTGGAGCTGCAGGGCTTCGAGTTCGTCGCGGGAAATGGTTTCCTCGCGGTCCAGGACGGCGTCGGTGCCGGCGTTCGCCTCGGTGTCCGCCGGGGTGGAAACGGCAGCGGCGGGGGATTCTGGGGCATGCAGGGTCATGGTTTTCCTACTTCTTGGGGATGGTGCGGCTGCGTCCGCGGAACTCGGCGATGAGCTCGCCCGGGGAACTGGACTGGTTGGCGGGTGCCGGCGCGCCGGCGTCGGCGGCGAAGATCTGGATGTCGTAGAGGCCGCTGCGCCCGGCGCTGGAACGGCGGTCCGCGACGGCGGTGAGCACCTGGCCGCGGAACGCCGGCTTGAGGAAATTGATGTCCACGCCGGAGGCAACGGTGATGGTGTTTTCCTCGCCGGGTGCAGGCTGGATGGGGTTGCACGCGAGGGCGAACGCGGTGTCGCCGAAGGCGAAGATCATTCCGCCGTGGGCCATGCCGAAACCGTTGAGCATTTCCTGCCGGAGGGTCATCCGGATGGTGGCGTGGCCGTCGCTGACGGCGAGGACCTCGATGCCCATCCATTCGGAGGCATAGTCGTTTTCCAGGATGGGGTGGGTGGCCCCGGAAAGGGTGGTCTCAGCCATGCGTCATTGCCTCCAGCTTTATTTACCGAATGTTCATTAGGTAATCCCATGAGGGGGTCCGCTGTCAAGGGGACGGGGGATAACCGGCGACGGCGTCGCACCGTTTCCGCGGATGGACCGGCCCCCTTCATCGATTGCTCCGTAAACGTCCTTTTCGGTGCCCATAACGACGTTTACGGAGCAGTCGACGCGGGGAGAGGTGCCCCGCGCGCGGATCGAAGTGCAAGGATGGGGGAACCGGCACCGGCAAGAACAGCAAAGGGCGGACCATGGCCAAAGGCATCTACGTCAGCGCAACCACTCCTGGATCGGGCAAGTCCCTGGTCGCCCTGGGACTGGCGGACACCCTGCACCGGCACGCGGACAGGATCGGCTTCTTCAAGCCGGTGGTCCACGGCCCGTCGGCGGCCAATGACCCCATGGTGGCCCTGATGAGGTCCCGGTTTGCGCTGGACGATGACCGGTGCCGCGGCGGCCTGACCTACGACGAGGTCCGGACCCTGCTGGCGGAAGGGAACCGGGCGGAGATCGATGCGCGGTGCGTGGAGATTTTCGCGGACATCGCCCGCAACTGCGACGTGGTGATCGTGGAGGGGACGGACCTGGTGGGCCAGGACGCCGCCGTCGAGTTCGACCTCAACGCCAGGCTGGCCAACAACCTCGCCACGCCCGTGGTGGCCGTGGTGGGTGCCAAGGGGAGGACCGTCCCCGAGACCGCTGCCGCCGTCGAGGTTGCCCGCAAGGAACTGGCCGCGGAAAAGTGCGCACTGCTGGCTATCATGGTCAACCGCGCGGATGCCGATGACCTGGATGCCATCGCCGCTGCCTTGAAACCAGGTGCTTCCGGGCGTCCTGTGTACATCCTGCCCGAGCTGGAGGAGATCGCCCGGCCCACCACCGGCGAGGTGGCCATGGCCCTGGGCGTGCGGCAGATCGCCGGAACCCCGGACATGGAGCGCGACGTCAAGGACATCAAGGTGGCAGCCATGAATGTGGGCAATTTCCTGAACGTCCTGGACGAGGGTGCGCTGGTGATCGTGCCCGGGGACCGGGCCGACGTGATGGTGGCCTGCCTGGCATCCTCCTTCTCGCCCGAGTTTCCCGTGGCATCGGCGCTTATCCTCACCGGCGGCCTGGCCCCGGACGCCAACATCTACCCGCTCCTGGCGCAGGCGCCCTTCCCGGTGTTCGCTGCGGACGAGGATACGTACCAGACGGCCCGCCGGGTGTCCGAGGTGCGCAGCGAGATCTGGTCCGGCCACCGGCGCAAGGTGGCGTCGGCCCTGGGACTGTGGTCCCGCCGGGTGGACGAGGCCGAACTGGTGGAGCGCCTGCACCTCCCCAGGGCGGAGCGGATGACCCCGCTGCGGTTCCTCCACGACCTCATCGAACGCGCCCGGACGCAGCGGCGGCACGTGGTCCTGCCGGAGGGAACCGATGTCAGGATCCTGCGCGCGGCCGAGATCCTGCGCCGCCGTGATGTCTGCGACCTGACGCTCCTGGGCCCGGAGTCCCAGGTCCGGGAGCTGGCCGCCGCCAATGGCATCGACCTCACGGGCATCGATGTCATCGACCCCGCCACCTCGGACCTGCGGCAGAAGTTCGCCGAGAAGTATGCCGAGCTGCGGGCCCACAAGGGCGTGGACCTGGCCAAAGCGCTGGAGATCATGCAGGACGGAAGCTACTTCGGCACCATGATGGTCCAGCTGGGCGTGGTGGATGGAATGGTCTCGGGAGCGGCCCACACCACCGCCCACACCATCCGGCCGGCCCTGGAGTTCGTGAAGACCCGTGAGGGTGTGAAGATCGTGTCCTCGGTGTTCCTGATGCTGATGCCGGACCGCGTGCTGGTCTACGGCGACTGCGCGGTGAACCCGGATCCCAACGTGGAGCAGCTGGCGGACATTGCCCTGGCGTCCGCCGAGACCGCCGCCCAGTTTGGGGTGGAGCCGCGCGTGGCCATGCTGTCCTACTCAACCGGCGGTTCGGGCTCCGGCGAGGCCGTGGACGAGGTGCGGCAGGCCACCGAACTGGTACGGGAGCGCCGTCCGGACCTCGCCGTCGAAGGTCCCATCCAGTATGACGCCGCGGTGGACGCCTCCATCGCCGCGTCCAAGATGCCCGGTTCCTCCGTGGCGGGCCAGGCGACGGTGTTCATCTTCCCGGACCTGAACACCGGCAACAACACGTACAAGGCCGTGCAGCAGAGCTCCGGGGCCGTGGCCGTTGGGCCCGTCCTGCAGGGGCTGCGGAAGCCGGTCAACGACCTCTCCCGCGGCTGCACCGTGGAAGACATCGTGAACACGGTGGCCATCACGGCCATCCAGGCGCAGGCGCCCACGTCTATCGGTGGGTGAGCCTGTCGAAACCCTTCCTGCAGGGTTTCGGCACGCTCAACCAGCAAACTTCAAACGGACGACGCCGGCACCCGGGTGGGTGCCGGCGTCGTCCTTGTTCGCGGGCTGGGACAGCGCCTAGGCAGCTGCCTTGACCTTCAGCGGCTCGATCTTGCCGATGACGAACAGGTAGTTGGCAGCGCCGATCAGGGAAATTGCCCCGATCACGGCCAGCGGCGCGACGAACGAGCCCGTCTGGTCCACCAGGACACCGATCAGGACGGGCGTGAAGATGCCGGCCAGGTTGGAGGCGAAGTTCTGGAGCCCGCCGATCGAGCCCACGTGCCGGGAGCTGGGGGCGACGTCGGCCGGGAGCGACCAGATGCCGGTGGCGGCCACCGCGAGGCTGGAGTAAGCGATGGACAACAGGGCCAGGGCCATCCAGGCTTCCGGGACCAGCGCGGCGAACATGATGACCGAGCCGCCGGCCAGGCCGCCCGCGATGACCGTTTTGCGGACCTTGCTGACCGGGGATCCTGCCCGTACTGCACGGTCCGCAAGGTAGCCGCCGAGCCAGCCGAACAGTACGGCGCAGATGCCCGGAATGGCGCCGAAGAAGCCGAGCGTGAGGAGATTGAAGCCACGTTCCTTGACCAGGTAGCTGGGGAAGAACGTGATGAAGAAGTAGATGGCGCTGTTCAGGCAGAAGAAGCCGAACATCATGCTGAGGATGGCGCGGTATTTGAAGAGTGAACGCCAGGGGAGCTTGGCTGCGCCTTCGTCATCGTTTGCCGAGCCGCGGGCACCGCCCTCCTGGATGTAGCTGACTTCGGCAGCGTTGGCGCTGGGGTGTTCTTCCGGGCTCCGGTAGTACTTCCACCACACGGCGGCCCAGATGATTCCGAGGACGCCGATGATGATGAAGACGGCATGCCAGGACGTGAAGGCGACAATCAGGGTGACAATGGGCAGCGCGATCACTGCTCCCACCCGTGATCCTGAATCCCAGATGCTGGTGGCGAACGCCCGTTCGCGGACCGGGAACCACGTGGCCACTACTTTGGCGGCGGTGCTGGGGGCCGGGCTTTCACCGGCGCCCAGCAGGAAGCGGGCCGCAAAAAGGGACCAGAAGCTGGAAGCTGCGGCGGTGACCATGGTGAAGACGGACCACCAGAGGGCCGCCAGCGAGAACGACCGGCGGGGACCCACCTTGTCCACGTACCAGCCGGCGGCGAGCTGGAAGAAGTCGTAGGCCCAGAAGAAGGCGGCGAAAATCAGTCCCTGCTGGGTGGCGCTGAGTTGGAAGTCCTTGCCCATGAACGGCAGGGCGACGCTGAGGCTGGAGCGGTCAAGGTAGTTGATGCTGAGTCCCACGAAGGCAAGCCAGATGATCACCCAGCGTTTGCGGGTCATGAGGCGGGGCTGCCGGGGTGAGGTGGTGGTGGACGTCTTACTTCCGAGCGTAGTCATGCGGTCTCCTTCGACAGATACATGGCTTCGGGTGCGGGATGCACGGGTGGGAGGGGGAGGCGCAGAAGAGCTCGGCGCCGAAATCGTATAGGAATCTGGTTAATCATATAGAAAGTGTGATCCGGATCAAGTCCCCGGCAGAAAAAATGCATCTGTGAAGGCTGCGGCGCCCGGTGGCTTATGATTCCCCCAAGCGACTCCCCGCCCGTCAGTGCCAGCCAACCCAGTGCAAGAGGTAACCGCGTGCCCCCACGTCAATCGTCCGAAACTTCCCGCGGCAAGGCAGCCGTGCCCGATGTCTATTCGGCGATGCGTGCCTCCATCCTGGAAGGCGAGATTGCGCCCGGCACCAGGATCAACATCGACGCCGTTGCCCGCAGCCTGGGCGTGTCCCAAACGCCCGTCCGTGAGGTGCTGCAGCGGCTTGAGGGCGACAACCTGGTGGTCTACAACCCGGGCCGCGGCTACAGCACCACCCCGTTGCTGGACCTGCCGGAGCTGCGCTCGCTGTTTGAGTTCCGGCTCCTGGTGGAGCCGTGGGCAGCCCGCGCCGCTGCCGTGGACCGCCTTGCCAATCCGGCCGGTTCGCTGGAGAAGGAGCTGGGCAGCTTCCGGGCCGTCATGAAGCGGAGCAAGGACCTGCGGCAGGACCTGGTAGCCCATGACACCCGTTTCCACGACACCATTCTGGCCGCATCCGGCAACCCCGTGGTCCGGCATGCCTTTGCGCAGACCCACTGCCACCTGCACACCTTCCGGCTGTACCCGGCGGACGTTGACGGCGCCATTACGGTGGCTGAGCATACGGCCGTCCGGGAAGCGATCGAGGCGTGTGATCCCGAGCGGGCCGAGGCGGCCATGACCACCCATATCCGCAACTCGTTCGACCGCTTCGCCCAGGCCTTCGAGGGTGAACTGCCGCCGCTGGAGGACAGCGGGCCGCCGCGCAGGCGCATCATCACCTAGGTATTGGCGAACAGCCCCGGCCTGCGAAGGGCGGGGCTGTCGCGTTTCCGGAGTGGCTGCAGCCGGTAAGGGCTTGACCTGAATCACCTGTCCTATATGATTTTATAAATTCGTATAGGAATCGAATCTTTCCCTTCTCCAGTTCTGCTCCGAAAGTTGAGATCCATGCCTTCCATCACGTCCATCACCACCCAGGACGTCCGCTTCCCCACGTCCCTTGAGCTTGACGGTTCAGACGCGGTCAACGTAGACCCTGATTACTCCGCCGCCTACGTGGTCATCCGCACCGATGCGGGCGACGAGGGCCACGGCTTCGTCTTCAGCTGCGGCCGCGGCAACGAAATCCTGACAGCCGCCATTGACGCGTACGCCCGCTTGCTGGTGGGCCGTGACATCGACGAGCTGATCAGCGACCTCGGCGCAGCGTCCAGGCTCCTCATCCACGACTCCCAGCTGCGCTGGCTTGGCCCCGAGAAGGGTGTGACGCAAATGGCCTGCGGCGCCCTGGTCAGTGCCCTCTGGGACATCCGTGCCCGCCGGGACAACAAGCCGCTGTGGCTCCTCCTTGCCGAAATGACACCGGAGGAACTGGTCAGCGTGGTGGACTTCACCCACATCCGCGACGCCCTCAGCCCGGAGGAAGCGCTCGAAATCCTCCGTGCCGGCCAGGACGGCAAGGCCCAGCGCATTGCCGAACTCAAGGCCAACGGTTTCCCCGCCTACACCACCTCCCCTGGCTGGCTGGGCTACAGCGACGAGAAGCTGGTCCGGCTGAGCAAGGAGGCTGCGGCTGAGGGTTTCTCCATGATCAAGCTCAAGGTGGGCGGGGACATCGACGATGACCGCCGGCGCATGGCCCTGGCCCGCGAAGCCGTGGGCGGCCTGCCCATCGCCATCGACGCCAACCAGCGGTGGGAAGTATCCGAGGCAATTGAGTGGGTCAACCAGCTGGCAGAGTTCGACCCCTACTGGATCGAGGAACCCACCAGCACCGATGACGTCCTGGGCCATGCCGAAATCCGCAAGGGCGTGGCACCCGTCCGGGTTGCCACCGGTGAAGCCGTAGCCAGCCGCATCGTCTTCAAGCAGCTGCTCCAGGCCGGCGCAATCGACGTGCTGCAGCTCGACTCCACCCGCGTGGCCGGCGTCAACGAGAACATCGCCATCCTGCTGCTGGCCGCCAAATTCGGAGTGCCGGTCTGCCCGCATGCAGGAGGCGTGGGCCTGTGCGAGCTGGTGCAGCACTTCTCCTTCTTCGATTACGCCGTAGTGGGCCGGAGCCAGGAAAACCGCATGATCGAATTCGTGGACCACCTGCATGAACACTTTGCCGAACCCGTCCGGATCATCAGCGGCCGCTACGCTGCACCCGAACTGCCGGGCACGGGCGCGGAGATGTTCAGCACCTCCCGCGCCCACTGGGAATTCCCCAACGGCGCCGGGTGGCAGGAAGTGGGCAACCGCGCCGCCGTCACCGGCGCGGCCCTGGCCCCAGCCGGAGCCGGACGATGACCGCCGGAGCCGGTGCCGCCGTCGGCCTGGCCACGGAGCATCCCGGCGGACCCACCACCCCCGGTGCCCGGGACGCCGCCGTGGAAGCCGCGGCAGCCGCCTTTGACCAGGCCCGCCCGGCAAACCCGGACACCCGCGCACGGTGGCTCGAGGCGCTCGCCGCAGGCCTGGAGCAGGACGCCAACGGGCTGGTGGAAACAGCCGTCCGGGAAACCCACCTGGGTACCGCCCGGCTGGAGGGCGAACTGAAGCGGACCGTCTTCCAGCTGCGGCTGTTCGCGGCGGAAATCCGCAGCGGCGAGCACTTCGACGCCACCATCGACCACGACGACCCCGCCTGGGGCATGGGCCCGCGCCCGGACCTCCGGCGGTACAACGTACCCCTCGGCGTGGTGGGGGTTTTCGGCGCCTCCAACTTCCCCTTTGCGTTCAGCGTGATGGGCGGGGACAGCGCCTCGGCACTGGCAGCCGGCTGCGCCGTGGTGCACAAGGCCCACGACGCGCACCGCGAACTCGCCGCCCGCACCGCCCGCGTGGTGACCGGGGCCCTGGAAGCTGCCGGGGCGCCGTCGGGCCTCTTCTCCATGGTGACCGGCCGCCAGGCGGGTGAGGCCCTGGTGGACCATCCCCTGGTCAAGGCGGTCGGCTTCACCGGCTCCACCGCGGGCGGCCGTGCCCTGCTCAACAGGATCGCCGCCCGGCCCGAACCCATCCCGTTCTTCGGTGAACTGGGCGGCATCAACGCCGTCTTCGTGGCGCCCAGGGCATGGGCAACCCGGCGCGCGGAGATCCTCAACGGCTACGCCGGCTCCTTCACCCTGGGAATGGGCCAGTTCTGCACCAAGCCGGGACTGCTGTTCGTCCCTGCCGGCGACGCGGAGGGCATCCACGGCCAGCTTACGGAGGCGCTGGCAGGGTTCGCCCCCGCACGGCTCCTCAGCGACCGCCTGCACGCCGGTTACGCCGACGCCGTGGCCGCACTCCGGGACAGCGGGGGAGTGCGGGTCCTGCTGGAAGGTGACTTCGCGGAGGAACCGGCCCCCACGGTCCTGCACACGACGTCGGAGGAGGTCCGGAAAAACCCCGGGCTGCTGCGGCAGGAAATGTTCGGCCCGGCCAGCCTGGTGGTGGAGTACCGGGACCCGGCTGAGCTGCCCGGGCTGGCAGGGCTGCTGGAAGGGCAGCTGACCACCACCCTCCAGGCCGAGGAGGACGACGACGTCTCCGAGCTCGCTGCCCGGCTGGCAGACATCAGCGGGCGCGTTCTGTGGAACGGCTGGCCCACCGGCGTCACGGTCAGCTACGCCCAGCACCACGGCGGCCCCTACCCCGCCACCACCTCGAACACCACGTCCGTGGGGACGGCGGCCATCCGCCGTTTCCTCCGCCCGGTGGCGTACCAGTCATTCCCTGCGTCGCGGCTGCCCGCGCCACTGCAGGACAGCAACCCCTGGCGCGTCCCGCAAAGGGTCGACGGCGTGTGGCAGCACCCCGTCGAAGGCGCCGTCAGGGCCGAAGCCGGGAAGGAGGGGCAGTCATGAGCCCGGTGTCCGAGGCAGTGCGGTCTGTCCTTCCCGAGGACGCGGACCAGGCCCTGCTCATCGGCCGGGTCTGGGATGTGGAAACGGGCGGCCCGCGCGTGGTCGCCGTCAGCGGGGGCACGGTCTTCGACCTGCACCGGCTGGCGGCCACCGTTGCCGAGCTCATGGAACTGCCGGACCCGGCAGCCGCCGTCCGCTCTGCCCTGCTGGATCCCACCCTGGCCGAACCGCGCTGGGCGACTGCCGACGTCGTCCACGCCTCCCTGGCCGGGGACGCTTCGGTGGAGGGCAACGCGCCCAGGCTCCTGGCGCCTATCGACCTCCAGGTCATCAAGGCCTGCGGCGTGACGTTCGTGGACAGCATGATCGAGCGGGTCATTGAGGAGCGCTGCGCGGGAGATGCCGGCCGGGCTGCGGAAGTGCGGGAGCTGGTGGGCAGGGCGCTGGGCGGAAGCCTCGCCGACCTGCGGCCCGGCTCCGCGGAGGCGGCCGAAGCCAAGCGGATCCTGGTCGCTGAAGGGCTGTGGTCCCAGTACCTGGAGGTAGGGATCGGCCCGGACCCCGAAGTCTTCACCAAGGCGCCCGTCCTGTCATCGGTGGGACTCGGCGCTGGAATCGGGATCCCGGCCTTTTCGTCCTGGAACAACCCGGAACCGGAGCTGGTCCTCATTGCCACCTCCGGCGGGCGCGTGGTGGGCGCGACGCTGGGCAACGACGTGAACCTTCGGGACGTGGAAGGCAGGAGCGCCCTGCTGCTGGGCAAGGCCAAGGACAACAACGCGTCCAGCGCCCTGGGCCCGTTCATCAGGCTGTTCGACGGGAACTTCACCCTGGACATGCTGCGCGATGAGGAGATCCTGCTCCGCGTGGACGGCCCGGACGGGTACCTGCTGGAGGGCCGGAACAGCGTCTCCCGGATCAGCAGGCCCTTCGAGGAGCTGGTGGCCGCCACCCACGGCAAGCACCATCAGTATCCGGACGGCTTCGCGCTGTTCACGGGGACCCTGTTTGCGCCCACGCAGGACCGGGACGAGCCGGGACAGGGCTTCACCCACAAGCACGGCGACACCGTCACCATCCGCAGCCGCCACCTCGGTGCCCTCGTCAATACGGTGGGCCCGTGCGAGGAACTGCCGGAATGGACCTTCGGCCTCCGCCGCCTTTTCGAGTACCTGGCGAGGCAGCGACAGGCAGCACGGGCCTAGCCCGCCACAGCAAGAGGACGACGCCGGCACTCGGGTGAGTGCCGGCGTCGTCCTTTTAGTGCGGGGAATCAGCTGTTGTCCGGCTTGGCCAGGCTCTCCGGGTCCTCCTGCTTGGCCGGTTCGCCGGAGAGGCCCTGCGGCGTCAAGTCCAGGTCTTCCCGGTTCTCCGGCGCTTCCGGCGCTTCCCCGGTCTCGGCGGCCTTGAGGTGGCCGGTGTCGTCCAGGGCCGGGTTGGCGCCCTCCACCCCCGTGGGATCCTGTTTGCTGCCTGAGTCCGGCTGCGCGTTGAGCGGGGCGGTGCTGCTGGATCCCGTGTTGGTGGGGTCGTTCTCGTCGATCGAATTGGGCTCGTTCGTCATGGAATTGTCCTCTCGGCGTGGTCCAGCCTTGTCCGCCGACCATAGGCACAGCTGGTCCCCATCCGCAAGGAACGGCAGGGGAAGCGGGCCACATATAGTGGGGTTTGAACTGCAGACGCCAGGCTGAGGAGGCCACCGCATGCTCGTGCTCGTCATCAATTCCGGTTCGTCATCGCTCAAATACCAGGTCAGGGATGTGGCCGCCGGGACGGTTCTCACCGAGGGACTGATCGAGAAGATCGGCATGGGCAACGGCGGCGGTGGCGACGGCGAGCCGGTGGGCCCGCGGGACCATGCGGAGGCCCTGGAGCAGGTGGACGCGGCCATCCACCACGAGCTGGGCGGCCTGGAGCTCGGTGCGGTGGGGCACCGGGTGGTCCACGGCGGAGAACGGTTCTCCGAGCCCGTGCTGGTGGACAACGAGATTACCCGCGCCATTGAGCGGCTCAACCCGTTGGCGCCGCTGCACAACCCCGCCAACGTCCTGGGCATCCGCGCCATCACCAAAAAGTGGCCCAAGATGCCGCAGGTGGCCGTGTTCGACACCGCCTTCCACCGCACCCTGCCCGAGCACGCGTGGCGTTACGCCGTCCCGGACGAGCTCTACACGAACCACGGCATCCGCCGCTACGGCTTCCACGGCACCTCCCACGAGTACGTGGCGCGGCGGTCGGCGGCGCTGCTGGACCTCCCCATTGAGGAATTCGACGCCGTCATCGCCCACCTGGGAAACGGCGCGTCCGTCACTGCCATCCGCGGCGGACACTCCGTGGACACCTCCATGGGCTTCACCCCGCTCGAGGGTTTGGTGATGGGCACCCGCTCGGGCGACCTGGACCCGTCCATCCTGGTGTTCCTGGGCCGGGCCGGCTGGTCTCCCGAGGACATCGACACCATGCTGAACCGCGAATCGGGGCTCAAGGGCCTGGCCGGGAACAACGACATGCGCTCCGTGGTGGAGGCCTCGGAGGCCGGCGACGAACGCGCCTCAATGGCGCTCGCCGTCGCGTCCTATCGGCTGGCCAAGTACATCGGCGGCTACCACGTGGCCGTTGGCGGGGCCAAGGCGCTGGTGTTCACCGCGGGGATCGGCGAGAACTCGCAGCAGTTCCGGGCGCAGGTGACGGACCGGCTGGGCGCCCTGGGCATCGAGCTCGACGGCGGCCTGAACGCCGTGCGGTCCAAGGAACCGCGCGTCATCTCCACGAAGTCCTCCGCCATCCCCGTCCTGGTGGTTCCCACGGACGAGGAGCGCGCCATTGCGGAAGCGACGGCCGCCGTCGTCTCCGCCGCCCGCTGACGCGCATGCCCGCCATCTCCCTGCCCATCCGCACCGACCGGCTGGTCCTGCGCCGCTTCGACGGCCGCGACCTGGATGCGTTCCATGCATACCACTCGATGCCGGACACTGCACGGTACCTTCCAGGCCCGGCCAAGACCTACACCCAGTCCATGGAGCGGGTGGGGCGGTATGCAAACTTTGTCTTCGAGAAGGAGGGGGACTGGGTGGCCCTCGCCATCGAGGCCGCCGATGAACCCGGGCTGCAGGGCGAGGTTGTGCTCAAATGGCTGCCGGGACGCGGGCAGGGCGAAGTAGGGTGGACGCTGGCGCCCGGAGCCCGCGGCAAGGGCTATGGCACGGAAGCCGCCCAGGCAGTCCTGCGGCTGGGCTTCGAGGACCTGGGCATGCACCGGATCGAAGCCCGGCTGGATGAGCTCAACGTGGCCTCAGCGTCGTTGTGCACCCGGCTGGGCATGCGGCTGGAGGCGCGGCACGTCGATAAGTGGCACTACAAAGGGCAGTGGGCCACCGAACTGGTCTACGCCGTCCTTGCCGATGAGTGGCGGATCGGGTTCCGCAGCCAGCCCTAAGCCCGGCCCTTGAGGATCAGGTTCCAGTAGATCCTGGGAAACAGGTCCCGGTCCACCACCCAGGACAGCTTGCTTTCGTTCCAGGTGGGCACGCGCGGGATGGTGGGCATGGGCCGGTAGCGGTCGTCGAATTCGGCGAACACCACCGTGTCCCGGGACACCGTGAACGGGCATACCGAGTAGCCGTTGTACTTGGCGCGCAGCGGCTTGCCCTTGCGGGCTGCCACCAGGCTCTTGGCCACCACCTTGGTCTGCTTGCGCAGCGCGCCGCCGGACTTGGAGTTGGTGGTGCCGGCGGCGTCGCCCAGGGACCATACGTTGGGATACCGGAGATGCCGCAGCGTCTGCCGGTCCACTTCCACGAACCCGCCCGCGTCCCCGTGGGCCGGCAGGTCGGTGGCCTTGAGCCAGTCCGGCGCGGACTGTGGCGGGACAGCGTTCAGGACGTCGTACGTCAGGTCCTCAGTGGTGTTCGCGGCGTTGTCCCGGATGGTGACCCGCCGGCCGGAAGGACTGACAGCCACCAATTCGCTGTTGGTGCGCAGTTCGATCCCGTACTCGGCGATCTTGCGGTCCAGTTCCCGGTCCACCTCAGGAATACCGAAGACGGTGGGATACGGCTGGACCATCACCACCCGGATCCTGTCCAGGACCCCGCGGGAGCGCCAGTAGTCGCAGGCAAGGTACATGGGTTTCTGCGCTGCGCCGCCGCACTTGATGGGGCCGGCAGGCATGGTGAAGATGGCCGTCCCGGAGGTCAGGCCGCTGAGCAGGGTCCACGCCTTGGGGGCGAGGTCGAACTCGTAGTGGGAGGCGCCGTAGGGGGAATGCACGGCGTCGGCCAGGCCGGGCACCGCGTTCCAGTCGTACTGCAGCCCCGGGCATACCACCAGCTGGCCGTAGCCCACCCGGGTCCCGGACGCCAGGGTGACCGTGTTGGCATTGGCGTCAACGTCGACGGCGGCATCCCGGATCCAGGTGACGCCGTTGGGTGTTACCGATTCCTGCGGACGGATAGCTTCCTGGGCCTGTGCCCGGCCACCGGCGATGTGCGAGAACAAGGGCTGGTACAGGTGGTGGTCCTTGGGCTCGATCAGCGCAACGTCCTTGACCCCGTACCGCTCCAGCCGTGCTGCCAGCGACACCCCTGCGTTGCCGCCGCCAATGATCACCACCTCATGCTGGGCAGCCATGGCGCTACTTCTTCTCGGTCAGCGCGGACGCCTTGTGCGCTGCACGCGCCCCGGTTTTTTCCGATTCCACCACGTACTGCGGCTCATCCTCGCTCGCCCGGTGCGTATTGCCGTCGAGCTCGAAGTCGCCGGTCTTCTTTTCCACAATCCTGCCGTGCGTCCTGCCCTGCGAAGTGTTCCACTCCACGCGGGTTCCCTTGCTCAGTGACATGCCTGCTCCTCTGGTATTCCTGCGGAAAACAAGTGCCCAATAATAGTAAGCATGGTTAGCTTTTTCGGGTACGACGTTTCACATCGATTGCTCCGTACCTGTCGTTTAGCGGGTCCAAAAGGACAACAAGGGAGCAATCGATGGGTTACTTCACGCCCGCTCCCGGCAGCAGTTCGGTGGCGCCCAGGGCATCTGCGATGAACGCGTAGTCCCAGGCCCGCTCACGCCACTGCACGTAGCGGCCGGAGGCACCGCCGTGGCCGCCGTCCATCTCGATCTTCATCACGATGGGTTGGGACCCTGTGGTCTTGTTCCGCAGTTCCTGCACCCACTTTGCCGGCTCCACGTAGAGGACCCGGGTGTCGTTGAAGGATGTGACGGCGGCGATCTTGGGGTAGGCCACCTCCCGCACGTTCTCGTAGGGGGAGTAGGACTTCATGTAGGCGTAGGCCTGGGGGTCTGTGATGGGGTTTCCCCATTCCTCCCACTCCAGTGCGGACAGCGGCAGGTCCGGGTCCAGGATGCTGGTGAGCGGATCCACGAACGGCACCTGCGCCACGATGGCCGCGTACTTTTCCGGCGCCATGTTGGCCACTGCGCCCATGAGCAGGCCGCCGGCCGAACCGCCCAGGGCCGCGATCCGGGAGGGGTCCACCCAGCCCGAAGCTGCGAGCCAGTCGGTGGCGTCCACGAAGTCGGTGAAGGTGTTCTTCTTGGTGAGCTTCTTCCCGTCCTCATACCAGTGCCGGCCCAGCTCGCCGCCGCCGCGGATGTGGGCAATCACGAACACCACGCCGCGGTCCAGCAGGGACAGGCGGGCGATGCCGAATCCCGGATCCATGCTCATCTCATAGGAACCGTAGCCGTACACCAGGCCTGCCGCCGTCGAATCCTGTTTGACTGCCTTGTGCCGCAGGACGGACAGCGGGATACGCGTGCCGTCTGCGGCCGTCGCCCACTCCCGGGTGGCGATGTAGTCGCTGCCGTCGTAACCGCCCAGTACGGGGCTCTCCTTCCGCAGCAGCAATTCGCCGGCGGGCAGTTGGGGAGTGGGCAGGACGAAGTCGTAGATGCGCGACGGCGTGAAGTAGGAGGTGTAGCCGAGCCGGATCGCGGGGGCGTGGTAGTCGGAGCCGCCCACGCCCGCGGTGTAGAGCTCTTCGTCGAAGGCCGGTTCCACGGGCGCCTGCTGCGACGGCGTCCCCAGTCCGGGCAGCCCCATCACCTGGACGCGTTCGATGGTGTCCTTGCGGATGGAGACGATGAGGTGCGTGGCGGTGACGCCGGCGCCGTTGACGCGGACGTCGCGGGAGTGTTCGACGACGGTCTGCCATGATTGTTCGTCCAGCGGCTTTTCCAGCTCGGCCGGGTCAGCCAGGGAGACCATGGAATTGATGGCCCCGCGGTTGTGCGTGAGCAGGATGCGTTCCTGCCCGTCGAGCAGGAAGGGCTCGGCTTCGTAGAGGATGCGCTCGTCCCGGGGAATGACGGTGGTGATGGTTCCGGAGGGGTCGTCAAAGCGCAGCAGCCTGGTTTCGCTGTACTCCGAGCATCCGATCCCCAGTACCAGGTGGCGCCGGTCGGCGGAGAGTTCGAAGCCCAGCCACATGGCGGGATCGTCCTCCTGGTACACCACCACGTCGTGGGACACGGGGGTGCCCAGGACATGCGCCTTCACCTGGTAAGGCCGCCAGGATTCATCCACCACCGTGTAGAAGAGGCGGCTTCCGTCCGGGGAGAACGCAACCCCGTAAAAGATGTTTTCGATGGTGTCCGGCAGCAGTTCGCCGGTGCGCAGGTCCTTGATCCGGAGCGTGAAGCGTTCGTCGCCGGAGTTGTCCACGGCGTAGGCGTAGAGGTTCCCGTCGACGGTGACGGCGGTGCCGCCCACGGAAAAGAAGGGCTTGCCTTCAGCTTCGGCGTTGCCGTCCAGCAGGACCTCCTCGCCGGGGATTTCCACTCCGGGCTCAACGGCCGGCGGCGTCCAGTCGGCCACCTTGTCCCCGCTGTCCTGCGCCTGCACCCGGCAGTGGATGCCGTACTCCTTGCCCTCGGCGGAGCGGCTGAAGTACCACCAGCCATCCTTGCGGTGCGGGACGGAAAGGTCTGTTTCCTGGGTGCGGCCCTTGATCTCCCGGAAGATGGCCTCGCGGAGCGGTTCCTGGTGCGCGGTGACAGCTTCCTGGTACGCGTTCTCGGCGCGCAGGTGCTCCACGACTTCCGGCGATTCCTTGTCCCGCAGCCACTCGTAGTTGTCCACGAACGTTTCCCCGTGGTGGGTGCGTTCGGTGGGGATCTTCTTGGCAACCGGGGGAACCGGGACAGCAGTGCCGGGGGAGTCCTGCAGGGATGTGGAGGTCATGGAATCAATATATAGACCACCCTGCACAAGTCGGCCGGGCGTTCGCTGACGGGGGAGACGCGACGGGCCGAAAGACTCTGGGATGCGTCCGCTGTCCCCGTCAGGCTGGGAAGGCACTCCAAAAGCTGTGATGAAAGGAAGCGCCATGACCCCGGACTCCGGACCAGATCCCCGGGCCAAGGCCTGCCTGGCGGTTGCCGGCTGCGTGGGCAGGGCCTGCGTAATGCTGGCCCGCAGGCAGGTGCACTTCCCGAAAGACAACGTGGGCAGGGTGCTGCGGTTCGCGGACGGAAGCACGTCGCGGGTGTACCGGGAGACCACCGTGGAACACCAGGCCGCCGAACCCTGCGTCCTTGTAGTGGCCTTCACGCTGCGGTGGGTGCGGGGCAGCGCCCATCGCCTGTTCGAAGCGGAAAGCATCCTGAACACTCCCCTCTTTGTGGGCTTCCCGGGTTATGTCTCCAAGCTCTGGTGTGCCCACGACACGTTCGGCGCCTACCGCGGGCTGTACGAATGGGATGGCGCCGAGCGGGCGCACCGGTACGCTGCAGCCCTCTGGCGCGTCCTGGAGTTGGTGAGTGTTCCCGGGTCCATCAGTTACAAGGTCCTGCCCGGACTCCGCCGCGACGAGGTGGTTGCCAATCCTGCGCGGATGCAGGGACTGCCGCAGTCCGACCACGCCTGGTGGCGTCTCCTCACGCAGGCGTGACGGCCGGCCCCGAATGGCAGCCTCGAAGGGCACGACGACGGACTCGGACGTCTTAGTGGTGGGCGCCGGTCCGGCCGGGCTCGCCACCGCCCTCCAGGCCCATGCGCACGGGGCGTCGGTGCGGGTGGTGGACCGGCGGCAGCACCGGATCCGGCCGTCCCGGGCCATGATGATGCACGCCCGGGCACTGGAGGGGCTCCGCCCGCTGGGCGTGACCGATGAGTTGCTCAACCGTGCGGATACCACCCCCGAAGCGCGCATCCACGTGGGCCGCCGCGTTGTCGAGGCCCGGCTGGGCCGCGCGGACCTGCCGGATACGGCGTTCCCGCACCTGACCCTGGTCCGGCAGGCCGACGTCGAGGACGTTCTCTGGCAGGCGCTGCAGGCCCGCGGCGTGGGGGTGGACTGGGGCGTCCGGTTCCACGGGCTGCACCGGGACAAGCCGGTGGCCTCCGGACCCGGGCTGGTGCACGCTGAGCTCCACCGGGCGGACGGTGGGCGGGAACAGCACCGCAGCCGGTTCCTGGCCGGCTGTGACGGCCAGTCCAGCACCGTTCGCGGCCTCATCGGGGCACGGTGGCGCGGGGGCCCGTATGGGGTGGACGCAGTCATGGGCGATCTGGAGCTTGACGGACCCCTGGACCCCGGGCTGCTGCACGTCGCGGTGGGGAGCGCCGGGCTGGTCTTCCTGTTCGCGCTGGGGGAGGGGGCCGCGTGGCGGATGCTGGCCACCCGGCCGGCGGTGCCGCCGCCAGGTGCCCGTTTCGGCCAGCTGGGCCCGGCTGTCCCCGGGGAGGAGGTGGTGGGCCTGGTGCATAATTCCGGGCTGGGCGCGGTTGTCCGCGGGGTGCGGTGGTCGGCTCAGGTGCCGCTGCAGCACCGGATCGCCAGTACGTTCGGCAACGATCCCGTCTTCCTGGCCGGTGACGCCGCGCACGCCCATTCCCCGGCCGGGGGCCAGGGCATGAACAACGGCATCCTCGACGCCCTCAACTTGGGTTGGAAGCTTGGGTTCGCCTCGACGGCGGGCAGGCCGCTCCCGGAGCTTCTCGGGAGCTACGGGCAGGAGCGGCGCCCTGCCGCCCGGCGGGTGCTGGCCCTGACGCACGTCATCTTTTTTGGGGAGGCCTCGCCCTATCCGGTGGCGCGCCTGGCGCGCAGTATCCTGCCGGTGCTTGCTCCGGCACTGCCGCTGGTACTCCGGCAGCGGTGGCTGACGTCCAAGGGGATCCGGCTGCTGGCCCAGCCGTTCGTGCACTACCGGGGCAGCCCCCTGTCGTGCGATGCAACGCCCCGGGCCGCCGGATGGCCGCGGCCGGGGGAACGGCTGCCGGATGCACCGGCTGCCGTGGGCGGCCGGCCCACGCGCCTTCACGACCTCACCGCCGCACCGGGGATCCACCTTTTCCTGGAGCGCGACGCCGGCCCGGCCACCCTGGGCGCCGGCCCCACCGTCCCGGTCACGGAGGGACAGGCGCCGTTGCAGGGGCAACTGCTCCACGTCCACCGGCTCACCAGCCATCCCGGCCGTGGGGTGGTCGCCGTACGCCCCGACGGATACGTGGGGTTCCGCTGCGGCGATGCGGACGCAGGCCAGTTGCACCACTGGCTCCGGCTGGTGGGCGTGGCCCAGGGACCGGAGCCCGGGGACCGGAGGTAACCCCCCGCCGTCGTGATGCTCCATCAGTTATGGCTCCTAAAGCGGGCCTTTAGGGACCAAATGTGATGGAGCAACCTGGGGGAGGGGAGGGTGGTTGCGGGCGGACGGCAAGCGTAGGCTGGTCAGTTCAAGGCACATCCGCCCAGTGTGAGAGGGGAAGTTCCATGACCATCCCGCCAGTGCACGAACCTGAGCCGTTTCCGCCGGATCCCGGCCCGGAGCCCACGTCCCCGGACCCCACGCAGCCGCGGCCGCCCGGTCCGCCGTC
The DNA here is from genome assembly GCF_036455295.1 of Pseudarthrobacter phenanthrenivorans. GTDB lineage: Bacteria > Actinomycetota > Actinomycetes > Actinomycetales > Micrococcaceae > Arthrobacter > Arthrobacter phenanthrenivorans_C. The sequence goes on from NZ_JAYXNX010000001.1 coordinate 155,110, forward strand.
CCCCAATCCGTTCCCGGCACCACCGGCCCCGGGTCCGCTGCCCGTGCCCGATCCGGGCCCGGCCCCGTTGCGCCCGGACCCCACGCGGGACTGAACCGCGAACCAGTGAAGGGGGCCTTCCACCGTTGCGCAGGCAGGGGTGGAAGGCCCCTTTTCGCTGTCCTGGGAGGGGCGGAAATTCTTGAGAAATCCGGCCTCCGGACCCTTGCGGACCTGCTTCACCAGTGCTAAAAAATCTGTATCAGCCACTACAGATCGGCTGATACGGAAATTGTGTTGGACCGTCTCTTACGAGGAGGGAAGCCATGTTGATGCGAACCGATCCGTTCCGCGAGCTGGACAGGCTGGCCCAGCAGGTCCTCGGCACGGCTGCACGCCCGGCGGCAATGCCAATGGATGCATGGCGTGAGGACCAGGAGTTCGTCGTGGCCTTTGATTTGCCCGGCGTGAACGTGGAATCGGTGGACCTGGACGTTGAACGGAATGTCCTGACGGTGCGGGCCGAGCGCCCTGATCCCATGGGCAAGGACACCGAACTCATTGCCGCTGAGCGGCCGCGCGGCGTCTTCAGCCGCCAGCTGATCCTCGGTGACACGCTGGACACCGAGCATGTGAAGGCCAGCTACGACGCAGGCGTCCTGACGCTGCGGATCCCGGTCGCCGAAAAGGCCAAGCCGCGCAAGATTGAGATCGAAACGAAGGGGGCAAAGCAGGAAATCGCCGCTTAGTTTCACACAGGCTCGGAAGGCGGGCAGATCTGTTGACTGCCTTTTTGGGGCGAATCGCCATTCTGTGCACGCCACAGCGCCAGACAGCGCATCGGCAGCTAAGGCCTTAACCTTCCGACACGGCGGCCCTGGCTTCGGCCGGGGCCGTCCGCGGTTAAGGGGCGGTTCCCGTTTGTCAGACGCTGAATTCCAGCATCAGCGCCGGCAGTTCGTCGGCAAGTTCTCGGGCCAGGAACCCCAGTGGCCCCAGCCGGATGGCCAGCCGGTCCGCTGCGGCTGCGTGCAGGTGGGTTCCCCAGCATGCTGCCTGTGCGCCGGTGGTTCCGCGGGCCCGGAGCCCTGCGATGGCTCCGGCCAGGACGTCGCCGCTGCCGGAGGTGCCCAGCCCGCCGTGCCCGGTGGTGATCTTCCACAGCCCGGGACCGTCCCGGTCCGGTCCGGACGGCTGGGTGATGAGGCCCTGGCAGCTGACCACGGCACCGTACCGTTCGGAGATCTCGGCCAGGTCTTTTTCGAGTTCGTCCACGTCCCGCCCCAGCAGGATGGCCGCCTCCGTGGGGTTCGGAGTGAGGATCAGCCGGCCGCGCCAGGGATCCAGCTGGTCCTCCAGCGGCACCAGGGCGCCCAGGGCGTAGGCATCGAGGACGACGGTGGGCCCTCCTCCCCTCCCGGCGTCGCCGCCGCTCCGGCCGGGAGCGTCCGGACCACCGCCGGTCTCGCGCTTGAGCATCGCCTCAAGCAGTTCCCCTGCAAGGTCGGGATCATCCAGGCCGGGCCCCACCAGAATGGTGTCCGCCCGGTCCAGGTAGGAGGACATGGGGTCCAGATCCGCCTTGACCGACCCTCCGGCAGTCTCCGGGAGTCCGATGGAACCGCATTCCGGAAGAGCCACCGCGAGTTGCGCGGAGACGGACTCTGCAACGGCCAGCGTGAGTTTCCCGGCCCCTGCCCGCAGGGCCGTTGTCCCGGCCAGCAGGGCTGCGCCGGGGGTGGCACGGGCCCCGCCCACCACCAGGACCGAGCCGCGGGAATACTTGTCCCCGCCCGGCGCCGGCAGCGGCCACTCCCGCAAAAGGGACGGCGTCACGAGGGTGGCGCCGGAAGCATCACCGCGGCCGGACATTGGTATCTCCCGCGTGCTGGGTGACCGTCACGCCCTGCTCGGCCAGGTGGTCGGCCACGTTGAAGCTCTCAAGCGTCCACGGCCCCACGCCGGAGGGCCGGACGAACCGGGTCACCGAGGCGTTGAGGATGGCCTCCCTGGCGGCAAGGTCCAGCAGTTCCTCCTCGCTGAGTCCTTCCAGCACATACCGGAAGAGCATGATCACGGCGTCGTGGCATACCAGCATCACCCGGTGGCCGGTGCCAAGGTTGTTCAGTTCCGCCAGCACGGACCGGAGCCGCAGCGCCACGTCCGCCCACGATTCCCCTCCGGGCGGGCGGTAATACAGCTTCCCCAGCCACTCCCGGCGTTCGGATTCCTCGGGGTAGCGGTTCTCCACGCCCAGCCGGGTGAGCCGGTCCAGGATGCCCAGCTCGCGGTCCCGCAGCCGCTCATCAATGGTCACCTGGAGGGGCCAGCCGGCCGTTTCCACGGCAATCTCGGCCGTCTGCCGGGCCCGCGCGTAAGGGGAGGACACCACCGCGTCCGGGCGGAGGTCCGGGGCAATCCGCCCCAGCGCCGTGCCCAGCGCCTTGGCCTGGTCCCTGCCGGTTCCGGACAGGTCCACGTCGGCGTCGCGGGCGGGAACCTGGATGACCTCCACACCGGCCTCGCGGGCTTCCGTGGCCGCAACGTTGCCTTCACTCTCACCATGCCGGATGAGGAGCAGCTCCACCGCTCCGGCCTCCTGGACCGCTTCGGTCAGTCCGTCGTCGTTCGAAGATCCGCCCGTCAAAAAACCACCCCGTCCTCGCCGTTCACCTAACCGTGCCCGATGCCGTGCCGAATGCAGGAGCACTACCAACGGCGTACCCAGGGGGCGGCGGAAAATAACGGACGACGGCGGGCGCGCACCCTGGGTGCGCGGCCGCCGTCGCGATGGCTACAGAAAGTGGCCCGAACCCGGGCTACCGTTCGGGCGTCAGCGTCCGGGAGAACACGGTCGCCCCGTTGGCGTTGCGGAGGCTCACCGTGAAGCTGTTGTCTTCGCCCAGCTGGACGTGGCCGAAGAACTGGTTTTCGCCGTCACGCGGGGACTCACCGGCAAAACGCCCTGCCTTGGAGAACACCACCTCGGGGCCGAACGTGCCGTCCATGCTGTTGGGGCCAAAGGAACCGGCGGCGATGGGACCGGCCACGAACTCCCAGAACGGATCAAAGTCGGTGAAGGCGGCCCGCTCCGGGGAGTAGTGGTGGGCAGCGCAGTAGTGCACGTCCGCGGTCAGCCACACAGTGTTCTTCACGCCGTTGCGCTTGAATGCGCTCAGCACCCCGGCGAGCTCCAGCTCACGGCCCAAGGGGGCGCCGTCGTCGCGGTTGGAAACGCTCTCTTCGTTCACCGGGCCGTCCGGGACCACTACACCCAGCGGGAGGTCGTTGGCGATGACCTTCCAGGTCGCCTTGGACTTGGAGACCTCGCTGACCAGCCAGTCCACCTGTTCCTGGCCCAGGATGGCGGTGGCGTAGGGTTCCTTGCCATCGGTGTTGGGCGACTTGTAGGTGCGCATGTCCAGGCAGAAGATGTCCAGCTGCGGGCCGCGGGAGATCTTCCGGTAGATCCGCGCCGGCTGGTACTGGCCGGCGTCGTCAAAGGTTCCCGGGCGCCAGATGGCGGAGCTGTCCGCGATGGGCATGTTCTCCTGCCATGCCTGCCGGCCGCGGGCGGCGAGGGTGTTCACGTCACGGACGGTGTAGCGGGAGTCATCCAGGATCTGGCCCGGGTACCAGTTGTTGTGGGTCTCGTGGTCATCCCATTGGGCGATTACGGGTACGTCCGCGAACAGGGCGCGCATGTTCGCGTCCATGGAGTTGTAGCGGTGCCGGCCGCGGAACTCGGTCAGCGTCTCGGCCACCTTGGAGACCTCAGGGGTCACCAGGTTCCGCCACACCTGGCCGTCCTTTTCCACCACCGACTCGGCGATCGGCCCGTCCGCGTAGATGGTGTCGCCGGAGTGGATGAAGAAGTCCGGACGGGTCTGGTGCATCGCCCGGTAGCCGCGCATGCCGCCGATCTCCTCGTTGATGCCCCACCCCTGGCCGGCGGTGTCGCCCGTCCACACGAAGCTTTGCCCTGACGGCGCCGGGACGTCGCCGCTGTTGCCCGTGGCACCGGTGCGGCCCTTGCCGTTGACCGTGCCGGCGTCGGGGGCCGTCCGGAAGCTGCCGCGGACGGTCTCACTGGCCGCGCCGCCGTCGTCCTCGAAGCTGATCTCCAGGGCGAACCTGGTGTTGGACGGCAGGTTCCCGGCGTGGATCTTGGCGGTGAAGTCGGACGCTTGGGTGGCGCGGGGGCCGCGGAGGATCCGCTCAAAGGCGCCGCGCCCGCGCAGGACCTCGCCGCCGTCGTCCACCGCACGCAGGACCGCCGTCATCCGGCCGGCGCCCGAGGCCCGGGACCACAGCACGGCCGAGTCGGAGGTGACGTCGCCGGTGGCGATGCCGCTGGGCAGGGTGAGCCGGTTGCGCACCAGCGCGACGCCCGACGGGGTGGCCTGGCTTACCTGGGCTGCGGCGGGGACGGATGCGAGGGCGGCGGCCAGGACGGAGCCCTTAACGACGGTGCGGCGTGAAACATGAAGGTTGGAGGTCATGCCCTCAGGTTTCCGGCAGCGGACGCACAAACATCATCCTGCCGGTGAACCGGAGGCAAGCCCGGGCTGAACAGGGAGTTGGCGCCTGCCGCTACGGCACGGCGAAATCGGCGATCCGGCCCTCCCTGAGCGCGGCGCCCACCGCGTTGATGCCGCCGTAATCCGGGAACACCACGGACTGGCCCGCCACCATTCCCGTTCCGGCCGTGGGCAGCGTCATGGTGCCGATCGCGTTCACGTCCAGGTTGCGGAGGCTGTAGGCGAGGATCGCGGCCTGGACGGGGTCAAAGCCTTTGTCCACGGTGAGGCAGCAGGCGGCGTAGTCCACCAGCGAGCGGACGGCGTTGACGTCGTTCAGGGCGCCCCCGGCGGTGAGCCGGGCCAGGATGGCCCGGAGCATGGTGCGCTGGTTCTGGACCCGCTGGAAGTCGCCGTCGGTGAAGGCGTAGCGCTCGCGGCTGAACTCCAGGGCGGCCTGACCGTCAAGGTGGTTGATCCCCTGCGTGAAGGAGTGCTGGGTTTCGATGGTGGACTGGAAAGCGAACGGGACGTTGACGTCGATGCCGCCCAGGCCGTCCGTCAGTGCCTTGAAGCCGTTGAAGTCGAGCATCAGCGTGTGGTCGATGGTGATGCCCAGCAGTTGCTGCACGGTCTGCGTGGTGAGGTCGATGCCGCCGTACTGCAGGGCTGCGTTGATCTTTGAGCCGCCCACGCCGGGGACGTCCACCCACAGGTCGCGCATGATCGAGATGACGTAGAGGGTGTGCCGGTCCGCGGGCACATGGACCAGCATCAGGGCGTCCGAGCGCTGGTCCGAGGCTTCGCCGGTTTGCGCGGTGTGGGCGGCCTGATCGCGGGCGTTGTCGCGGCTGTCGCTGCCAATGACCAGGATGTTCATCTCCGTGGCGGGCAGTTCGGGGATAGGTGCCGGGGGTGGCGGTGGGGGCGGGGGAGTTGCGGACGGCGTGGGAGTGGGAGTGGGCGTGGCGCTGGGCGACTGCGTCTGGGTGGCTGCCGGTTGCGCTTCTTTGTCCGCACGGTTGAGGCTGAAGATTGCCACGCCGGCGGCCGCCAGGACCACCAGCGCCAGCAGGGCGGCAATCCACCGCCTGCGTCCCAGGGCCGCCATCCAGGCAGGCCGGTGGCCGGATGCGCCGGTGGGCCCGGAACCGGGGTTGCCGGCGCCGCCGGGCCCGGATGGATCAGAACCGCCTGGAATGCTCATGACGCCTCCACCTCATTGTGATTGGTGGGATCAGTCTGCGTCGGGCAGGACCCCGTTGGCTACAGGAGTATCCAAACCGTCACCTGCCGGTTTCAGTCCTGGCCCGGGGATCCTGGGTGGCAGTTCCTTTACGGCTGCCTCTTATTGCCGGACGGCGTCCGGGCTGGCAGGGGCGTTGAGGCGGGCATGGCGCAGGATGGACACGATCGCCGGAGCCAGCTGGTCCTCCATGTCCCGGTAGACCTCCGGCGCACGGCGGTAGGGGTCCACGATGTCGTTGTCGGCCGGGTCGCCCGGAAGGGAGAGATGCCGTACCCCCGCGGCCCGCGCCGGCAAGCCGCGCCATAAGGCGGCGTTGGCAGCAAGCCGGGGGTCGCCGTCGGACGCGTTGCCATGGGAAGGTACGACGGCGGCGCCCCGGCTCCCTGCCACGGCTCCCGGCTGGCCGTCGGCACCTTCGCGGGGCTCCCGGGCGCCAGCGGCCTCGGCGGCGCGCTGGTCCAGGACACCGAGCATGCGTGCGAACTCGCGGATGGTGAACGTGCGTTTGAGCAGGGAGGCGTCCAGCTGGAGGACCTCGCCGCGGTGCCCGGACGTCATGGTCAGCACCAGGTCCACGCCGCGCAGGATCTTTGGCGTAAGCTGCCGCGCAGCGAAGCCGTCCGGGTTGCCGCCGTAGGTCCGCACTATGTCCGCGGAGATGGGCTGCATGGGCTCGCCCACCATGGCGCGGGTGCCGGCGCTGGCCACGTGGAAACCGCCCGGGACCACCTGGTCCAGTCCTGCCTGCAGCAGCCGTTCGGCCACCGGGGACCGGCAGATGTTTCCGGTGCAGACGGTCAGGATTCGTACTGGTGCGGAAGTGTCCAAGGAGATGTTCTCTTTTCCCAGCTGGTGGCGGATCCGTTCGGACCCGTGCCTTTCAACTTAACACGCAGCGGCGCGGCGGGGACTCCCTTGCGGGTGCCGCCGCCGCGCCGTGCGCAGACGCCGGGCGGCGGGTTTGCCGGCTAGAGCGTGGCCAGCAGCTGCTTCATCTGGGTGATCTCCGCCTGCTGGGCGTCCACGATGTCATGGCCCAGCTTCACCGCGTCCGGGGACTTGCCGGCGCTGATTTCCTGCTGTGCCATCTCGATGGCGCCCTCGTGGTGGCCGATCATCTGTTCGAGGAACAGCTTGGCGGCATCGGTCCCGGTGGCGGACTTGAGCTTTTCGATGCCGGAGTCGTCCACCATGCCGGTCATGCCGTGGCCGGAGTTGTCGCTCATGGCGGTGGGGGCGCCCCAGCCCGTCAGCCAGCCCGTCATTTGCTCGATCTCCGGTGCTTGGGCGGCCTTGATCTTGGTGGCAAGCGCGGTCACCTCTGCCGGCATGCCGGATTTGGCCAGCATGATGTCGCTCATCTCCACTGCCTGCGAGTGGTGCGGGATCATCATCTGGGCAAACATGATGTCTGCCTGGTTATGGTCAGCAGTGGCGCCGGGCGACATGCTGCCGGTGCTGGACATGGCGCCGGAGCTGCCGTGGTCCATCGGCATGCTGTTGCCGGAACCGGCGTTGGCGGCGCATCCGGCCAGGCCAAGCGAGGCAGCCAGGGCAGCAGCAATGGACAGGGTCTTAAAAGTGGTGTTCATGATTGTCCTTCAGGGAGGTAATGGAACTGGGCCGTGATGGTGGCGCAGTCCTGTTTACGTCCGGCTGATGGACAGTTCGCAGGGGGTGGGGCTGGGCGGCAGGTAAGCGTAAGCGGCACCGGCGTGCCCGGCTGCCGGCAGCATCGGCAGGGCGGCCTGCGTTGCCTGCGGCGGGGCAACGGTAACCGGACCGCTGGGTGCCGTTGGGATGCACGGCGCCCCCGATTCCTGCGCGCCGGGGCAGGAATCCCCACAGACAGAAGGGGCAAGTCCCTGCCTGTCCGTGGCGGAGGCGCCCGGCGTGTGTCCGGCATGGGCGGCGCCGGCAGAATGCGCGACGACGGTGTGCCCGGCAGGTGCCCCGTGCGAGGCGTGGCCGGAGGTCATGACGTGCATGCCCAGCAGTCCGGCGATCACGGTCAGGGCGGCGGCGAACAGCCACGCCCTGTGAAGGAGGGCCGCCACGGCGCGGGTGGTCATGGCGGCGCCTCCTTCCACTCGGTGCACGGTGTTCAACGCACCTCGGACGGGTTCAGCTTCAGGCGCCGGAGCAGCTGGGCGTTCAGCGCCACCACCACGGTGGACGCGGACATCAGTACGGCACCTGCGGCGGGGGACAGGACTACTCCGGCAAACGCCAGGACGCCGGCGGCCAGCGGGACGGACAGGATGTTGTAGCCGGTGGCCCACACCAGGTTCTGCCACATCTTCCGGTAGCTGGCCCGGGACAGGTCCACCATGGACAGCACGGCGCGCGGATCGTTCCCTGCCAGCACCACGCCGGCGGATTCCACCGCCACGTCCGTTCCCGCACCGATGGCGATGCCCACTTCGGCACGGGCCAGGGCGGGGGAGTCGTTGACGCCGTCGCCCACCATGGCCACCTTCAGTCCGCGGCCCTGCAGCTCGGCCACCTTCTTGCCCTTGTCCGCCGGCAGCACCTCGGCGAAGACCTCGTCGATCTCCAGGTCCGCGGCCACGGCCTGCGCCACCTGGTGCGCGTCGCCGGTGACCATGGCCACCTTGACGCCGCGCCGCTGCAGGGCGGACACGGCCTGCCGCGACTCCGGCCGCACCGCATCCTCCATGCTCACGGCACCCAGGACGGTGCCGTCGTCGACCACATGCAGCACGGCAGCGCCGCGGTCCATCCACGTGCGCGTGCTGGCAGCCAAGGAATCAGGTTCGACGACGCCGAGCTCGCGCAGGAGGGCAGGGCCGCCAACGTGCACGGTGCGGCCGTCCACGCTGGCCCGGACGCCGCGGCCCGTCAGCGAGGTGAATTCGGCGGCTGCGGGCAGCGCCAGGTTGCGTGCCTTGGCTGCCCGCACGATGGCCCGGGCCACGGGATGCTCGCTGTCGGACTCCACGGCGGCGGCCAGGGCAAGGACTACGCCGGCATCCGCTCCTTCGGCCACGGCGACGTCCTTCAGCTCCGGCTCGCCGGTGGTCAGGGTGCCGGTCTTGTCGAACAGGACCACATCAATGGTGCGCATCCGCTCCAGCGCCATCCGGTTCTTGATCAGGACGCCGGCCCGTGCTGCCTGTTCCGTGGAGATGGCTATCACCAGGGGAATGGCCAGGCCAAGGGCGTGCGGGCAGGCGATCACCAGCACGGTGACAGTGTGGGTGACGGCATCAGGGACGCTTCCCAGCAGGGTCCAGGCGATGAAGGTCAGGACACCGGCGCCGGCGGCAAAGTAGAAGAGGAACGCCGCGGCGCGGTCGGCGAGCGCCTGGGCCCGGGACGACGATGCCTGTGCCTCCTCCACCAGCCGCTGGATCCCGGCCAGGGCGGTCTGGTCGCCCACAGCCGTGACCCGGACGCGCACGCTGCTGTCCGTGGCTACGGTTCCGGCCACCACGGGGTCTCCGGCGCCGCGGGCCACGGTCTTGGATTCGCCGGTGATCATGGACTCGTCGAACTCCGCTTGACCGTCCACTACGTTGCCGTCAGCCGGCATCCGGGCGCCGGGACGGACCAGGACCAGGTCGCCGGGGTTGAGCTCGGACACCGGGACGGTTTCGGTGCCGCCGTCGGTGATGCGTTCGGCCTCGTCCGGGAGCAGCGCGGCGAGGGCGTCAAGGGCACCCTGCGCGGAGCCGAGGGCGCGCATTTCGATCCAGTGGCCCAGCAGCATGATGGCCACCAGGAGTGCCAGCTCCCACCAGAAGTCCAGGTCGAAGCCGCCGATCCCCAGGCTGGTGACCCAGGACGCGGCGAACGCCACGGTGATGGCCATGGCGATCAGCAGCATCATGCCCGGGGTACGGTCCTTGAGCTCCTGCAGGCCGCCCTTGAGGAACGGCTGGCCGCCGTAGAAGAAGATCACGGTGCCCAGGACCGGCGGGATCCAGGCGGAGCCGGGGAACTCCGGCGGCATGTAGCCCAGGAGGTGGGCCATCATGGGGCTGAAGAAGACCACGGGCGCAGAAAGGGCCAGGGTGAGCCAGAACCTGTTCTTGAACATGGCCGTGCTGTGCCCCGCGTGCTGGCCGTGGGTGTGGACGGTGTGGTCGTCGTCGGCGTGGGGTCCGGCGTGGCCGTGCCCGGTGTGCTGGGCGTGGGCGGCGCCGTGGGCCGGAGGCTCGGTCAGGGTGCCGCTGGGCGGCTGGTGGGAGCCGTCCGGGTGGTGCGTGTCGTGATGGTCCTGCATTGTTCCTCCTTGGAGGCAATCGCTGCCGGCGTCGGCCGGCCTGCGGAAAGTGTGGGCGGTGCCGCCAGTCTCAAGCGAGGGTGTAGCCGGCGGACGCTACGGCGGCGCGGACGTCGGCATCAGGCGCCGGACCGGTGACGGCAAGCCGGGACAGGCCGCCGGGTACCAGGTCAACGGAGGTCGACGTCACGCCGGCAAGCGCGGACACAGCCGTTTCAACGGACCGGACGCAGTGCCCGCACGTCATGCCCTCCACGGCGAAGTTCCGCAGGGTGGAGGCGGCGGCGTCGGAAGGTACGACGCCGGCAGTTGCGTCCCGTGGCGCGGTTGCAGGCAGGCTTCGGGACGGCTCCGCGGCGCTGGATGGGGAGCAGCAGCTGCAGCCGGAGGAAGCGAGGGGGAGTTGGGGGCGGTTCCCGATGTTCATGTCAGTTCCAATCCGTTGAAGGAATCAAGGGGTGCTGGGGTTGAACGGCTGTGAAGGCTGGTGCGGGCACCGGCCGGGACATACCACTTCACTGACAACACGGCCAATATACCCCCTAGGGGTATAGGCGTCAAGCGCGTACTGCATTCCCTACTTAAATTCCATGGGTCCTCCCGCACTACCTTCTGCTGTCCCGGGCGACCATACTGGAAGTAGCGAGGACAGAGCCCGCCCGCTGGGGGCTGGCCTTTGCGCGGGAGGTGGACCTGTGACGGAGCTCAGTGATTTGTATGTCTATTCGAGCGCCCTCGGGGACAGCGAAAGCGATGCCGGCATCTTCAGGGTGGACCTGGGGCCTGACGGCCCAACGTTCCACTGGTCCGAGGGCATGTACCGGCTGCACGGATACCAGCGCGGGGAAGTGGTCCCCACCCTGGAGCTGATCTTCGCCCACAAGCATCCCGATGACCGGGAGCGGTGCGAGGAAATCATGGCGCAGGTTTCCAGTACCGGCGGGTTTTTCTGCATGTACCACCGGATCGTTGATGCACGGGGCAGGACCCGGCGCGTGCTGACCTCGGGCGAGGCGGTTCTTGGTGCCGACGGCTCCGTGGCGGCGCTCGAAGGCGTGACCGTGGACCTCAGCCGGACGCTGCAGCGCGAAACCGAGGCGACGGCCCGGGACGCGGTGGCAGGCGCCACGGCGACCAGGACAGTCATCGACCAGGCCCGCGGCATCCTCATGGGCCAGCTGAAGCTCGGATCTGACGATGCCTTCCAGATGCTGGTGAGCACCAGCAGCCACCGCAACGTCAAGCTGGTGGTGGTGGCGGCTGAGCTGGTGCAGCTGGCCAACTCGCCGGAGGCGCGGAACTACCTGGACCGGGCAGTGCGGGCCATCCAGCTGCACGGCCGGGCGGAGCACGCCGGAGACCGCCGCGCCGGTTAGGCCCTGTGGCCCGTAAGATGGGTGGAGGTGCGCCGGGAAGTCTGGTCGGCATGGATTTGTCGAACCCGGATTTAAGGACGCCTGCATGAACTCCGCAACGCCCCCTCCCAGCCGGAACAGGTTTATTGGTTCCACCGTTTTTTCGCGCGGCAGCTACGCCGAAGCGCTGCGCATCGGCGAGATCCTCCGCAAGGAAACCGTGGGCGGTGCCCTTCTGGTCCTTGCCGCCGTCATCGCCCTCATTTGGGCCAACTCCCCGGCGTCGGACAGCTACTTTGCCCTCCGCGACTTCACCGTGGGCTACGAACCATGGCACCTTGAACTGAGCCTGGGGGCATGGGCGGCAGACGGACTGCTGGCCATCTTCTTCTTCCTGGTGGGCCTGGAGCTCAAACGCGAATTCGTTGCCGGTGACCTGCGCCAAATCAGCAAGTCGATCGTCCCCGTTGCCGCGGCCGTGGGCGGCGTGGCCGTCCCGGCGGTGATCTACGCCGTCGTGAACCTCTCCAGCCCCGGGACACTGCGCGGCTGGGCCATCCCCACCGCCACGGATATTGCGTTCGCTGTTGCCGTCCTGGCGATCATCGGCTCCCACCTGCCCAGCGCGCTGCGGATCTTCCTGCTGACACTGGCCGTGGTGGATGACCTGATCGCGATCACCATCATCGCGTTCTTCTACTCCAGCGACATCAAGGCCACGCCCCTGCTTGTGGCGCTCATCCCGCTGGCCATCTACGCGTTCCTCGCGCAAAAGTACCGCCGCTTCTTTGGCCGCCACGCAGCTGCCGCCTGGCTGATCCTGCTCCCGCTGGGTGCGGTGACGTGGGCGCTGGTGCACGCCTCGGGCATCCACGCCACCGTGGCCGGGGTCCTGCTGGGCTTCGCCGTTCCCGTGATCCGGTCGCAGGCCTCCGGCGGGCCCGACGCCGGTCCTGGGCTGGCAGAAATCTTCGAGCATCGGTTCCGGCCCATTTCCGCCGGCGTGGCCGTGCCCATTTTTGCGTTCTTTTCGGCGGGCGTGGCTGTGGGCGGCTGGAAGGGCCTGGGCTCGGCCCTGGCCGATCCGGTGGCACTGGGCATCATCCTGGGCCTGGTACTTGGCAAGCCGGTGGGAATCCTGGCCACCACCTGGGTCCTGACCAAAGCCACCAGGGCCACCCTGGACAGCTCCTTCAAGTGGATCGACGTGTTCGGTGTTGCCCTGCTGGCAGGCATCGGCTTCACCGTCTCCCTGTTGGTGGCGGAGCTCAGCTTCGGCAACGGCAGCCTGCATGACGACCACGCCAAGGTGGGCATCCTGGCCGCGTCACTGATCGCGGCGCTGCTCGCGACGGCCGTGCTGCGCACCCGCAACCACCAGTACCGGGCCGCCGAAGAGCTGGAGCGGGTGGATTCGGACCAGGACGGCGTCCCGGACGTCTACCAGGAACGCGCCTGACGCCTCGCCGGCTGGTCAGGTCCCCGGCTGGTCAGGTCCCGGCTGGTCAGGCGGGGGCGAGCGGCTTCGCCGGGGGCTGAGGCTTGGCTGAGACTTCCACCGTGACCGGGGCAGGCTCCACATGGCGGATTTCCAGGGCCTCCGGATCCAGCAGTTTGCGCGTGCCGGTGCGGGCGTCCAGGATCCAGAAGAGTTCCAGGGCCGGGACGACGTCGGTCACCCGGCCCTTGTGGAAGAGCCTGCCGCGGTGCCACGCCTCGATCTGGTCCCCGATGCGGAGCTGGGCCGTACGTACTCCTTGTGCCTCCATGTGGGCTGCCTCCTGCTGTTGTATCCCCGTAAGCACAGCTTGCCGGGGGCAGGTTGCCGGTGTGTTTCCGCGCGGTGATTTTTCTGTGTCGGCGGTGCCGGGGCAGGGACGTCGGCGCGGTCAGTCCTCCACCGGGAAGGCGACGGCTTCGCCCACAACCCGCAGGCACAGCTCCATGCCGGGCCGGGCGATCGAGGCGTTCCAGTGCCGGATGGTGATGACTTCTCCGCCGCCCGGGTACCGGTGGTCGGCGTGCTCTGCCACTTCCTGGGGCACGTTGAGCTTCAGCCGCACCGTGGTTTCGGGCCCGAAGTAGTCGGTATCCACCACCACGCCGCGGATGGGGCCGTCCTCGGCAATGCGGATTTGTTCAGGCCGCAGCATCAGCTGCACCCGCCCCTGGGCCGGCGGCCGGCGGACCGGGATGCCGCCCAGGGAGCAGGTGGCCAGGGAGCCTTCCAGCCATGCGTCCAGGATGACGGCGTCGCCCAGGAACTCGGCGGTGGCCCGGTCTGCCGGGCGGGTGTAGACCACGAAGGGGTTGCCGATCTGCGCCAGTTTGCCGCCGCGCATCACGGCAACCTGGTCGGCGAAGGAGAGGGCTTCAGCCTGGTCGTGCGTGACCAGGATGGTGGTGACGCCCGCCTCTGCCAGGACCTTGGCCACGGCGCGGCGGGTGGCAACGCGCAGGCCCGCGTCCAGGGCGGAGAACGGCTCGTCCAGGAGCATCAGTTCCGGTTCACGGGCCAGGGCGCGGGCCAGGGCCACCCGCTGCTGCTGGCCGCCGGAGAGCTGGTGCGGCCGGCGTTTGGCCATGGATGCATCCAGCGATACCATCTCCAGGAGTTCGGACACGCGGGCGGCAACGGCGCGGCGGCCGCCGTCGAGCTTGGCAGGGTCCAGGCCGAAGGCAACGTTCTGGCCCACCGTGAGGTGCGGGAACAGGGCACCGTCCTGGGCCACGTACCCGATCTGCCGCTTGTGCGCCGGAAGCCAGGCCCCGTCACCGGCCACTACCGTTCCGTTGAGGGAGATGCTGCCCGTATCCGGGTGTTCAAACCCGGCGATCAGGCGCAGCAGCGTGGTCTTGCCGGAACCGGACGGGCCGACGATGGCGGTGGTCCCGCCCTTGGCCACGGACAGGTTGACGCCCTTCAGGACCGCCTGGGGGCCGAAGTTCTTGGTGACGTCCGTAATCTGCAGGTGGCTGTTGGTGGTTGCTGCCACGGAGGGTGCCACCCGCGGCTCGGGCAGCCTGCGGGTTGATGGTGCTGTCACTGTCCGGCTACTTTCTTGGACTGTTGGAAGAGGAGATAGGTCATGGGGGCGGAAAGCAGGATCATCAGCAGGGCATAGGGCGCGGCGCCGGCGTAGTCGATTTCGCTGCTCTTGCTCCAGAACTCCGTGGCCAGGGTCTTGGTGCCGTTGGGGGACAGCAGCAAGGTGGCGGTCAGTTCGTTGGCGATGGCCAGGAACACCAGGGCCGCGCCGCCGGCCGCGGCCGGAGCGGTGAGCCGCAGGGTGACGCGGATGAAGGCCAACAGTGGCGGCTTGCCCAGGGCCTGGGCTGCCTCATCGAGTTCCTTGGGGGCCTGTGCCAGCCCCGCACGGAGGTTCACCAGTGCCCTCGGGAGGAAGAGGAGCACGTAGGCTGCCACCAGCACGCCGGCCGTCTGGTAGATCCCCGGCATAACCCGGATGCTGACGGTGACGAAGGCCAGCGCCACCACGATGCCGGGCATGGAGCTGGTGACGTAGTTGGACAGTTCCAGTGACTTGCTGAACCAGCCGGGCTTCCGGACCGCGAGGTACGCCATGGGGAAGGCCACCACGACGGTGGCCACGGCCCCGGCGATCCCGTAGCCGAAGGTGGCAAGGAGGGCCGGAAGGAATTCGGCAGCCGTCCAGACCTCGGCCCCACCGGCCAGGATCCACTTCAGCACGTAATACAGGGGAAGGCCGAACGCGAGGGCCGTCAGCGCCAGCAGGAAGATCTGGGCCGGCGCCTGGTAGGCGTGCAGCGGAAGCCGCAACGCCCTGCCCTGGACACCCGACCCGATCCTCGCGTACCGGGCCGTGCCGCGGCTGCGGACCTCGGCCACCAGCAGGAGCAGGCAGAAGAACACCAGAACGCTGGCCAGCATGTTCCCGGCGGCCCCGTTAAAAGTGGACCGGTACTGGGTCATGATGGCCGTAGTGAAGGTATCGAACCGGATCATGGCGAACGCACCGTATTCGGCGAGCAGGTGCAGCCCCACCAGCAGGCCACCGCCCGTCAGGGCGATGCGCATCTGGGGGAGCACCACCCGGAAGAAGGCCCGCCAGGCGCCCAGCCCGAGCGCGGCGGCGGACTGCTCGATGGCGGGGTCCAGCCGGCTGAGGGTGGCTGCCGCCGGGATGTACACCAGCGGGAAGTAGGACAGCGTGGAGATCAGGATCCCCGAGCCCAATCCGCCCAACGACGGGATGGCTGAAACCCAGGCGTAGCTGTTCACGAACGCCGGGACTGCCAGCGGTGCGGCCAGCAGGACCGCCCAGATCCGGCGCCCGCGGAGGTTGGTCCGTTCCACCAGCCACGCCCCCGCCACGCCAAGCAGCAGGCACAGCGGGATGGTGGCGGCCATCAGGAGCAGGGTGTTGGCCAGCAGTTCCCCCACGCGCGGCCGCAGGATGAGGCCGACGGCGGTGTCCCACCCGGTTGCCACCGTCATGTAGACCACGTACCCCAGGGGGACGAGGGAGAAGAGGGCGATCAGCACCGCCAGGACGGACACCGCGGAAACGCCGAAAGGCGGGCGGGGGCTGGTGCCCCGGCCCGCCGTCGTCGTGCTCCGCCTGGAGGGAGCCGATAGATCGGTGGTCACGGAATTAGAGGAGTCCGGCCTGGGTCATCAGATCGCTGACCTTCTGGGAGTTGAGTTTGGCTGCGTCCACCTTGGGGGCCTGCAGGTCCTTGATGGGAACCAGCTTGTCGTTGGCGGGCACATCGGATCCGATGGCGTACTCGAAGGACGTTCCGTTCTTCAACACTTCCTGCCCCTTCTTGCCGGTGATGAACTTCAGGAATGCCTGCGCAGCGGCAGCGTTCTTGGAGGACTTGAGCACCCCTCCGCCGGAGACGGACAGGAACGCGCCCGGGTCTTCGTTCTTGAAGTAGTACGGCGTGACGTTGTTCGAGTTCTCGCCGGTCTTGGCCTGGTCGCCATAGTAGTAGTAGTGGTAGATCAGCGCAGCATCAACTTCGCCGGCGTTGACCGCCTTCATGGCCGTGCTGTTTCCCTTGTACGCCTTGGAGTTGTCCTTCATGGCCTTCAGCCAGTCCTCGGTGGCGCTCTCACCCTTGAGTTCGAGCAGGGCCGAGACGATGGCCTGGAAGTCGGCGCCCGTGGGCGAGGCAGCCCAGCGGCCCTTCCACTCGGGCTTGGCCAGGTCCAGCATGGACTTGGGCAGCTGGTCCGCCGTGAGCTTGGTCTTGTTGTACACCAGGACGGTGGACCGGGCGGCGATGCCCGTCCACTTGCGGGTGGACGGCGAGAACTGGGCCGGGACCTGGGCCAGGGTGTCCTTGTTGACGTCGGCGAACAGGCCGGCGTTCTCCACCTGCGTCATGGCGGGGGAATTCTCGGTCAGGAAGACGTCCGCGGGGGACGCCTGGCCTTCCTGGATGATCTGGTTGGACATCTCGGTGTCATCGCCCTGGCGGAGGGTCACCTTGATGCCGGTTTCCGCGGTGAAGGCGTCCACCCATTCCTTGGTGAGGCTCTCGTGCTGGGCGTTGTACACCGTGATCTCGCCGGAGGGGGCGCCATTGGAAGCGGCGCTGTTGTCGCCGGCCGGGGTTCCGCCGCCGCAGGCGGTCAGGCCAAGAGCTGCGGTGGCGGCGAGTGCGATACCTGCCAGCGCGCTGTTGCGGATCTTCATTGAGGCTGCTTTCGGTGGGGAAAAAAGTCTGCTTGAACCTAGGTCCTATTAGGCAACATGAATGTTGCCTATGTCAGGAAACTGTAGGGTAGGCAAACCTAAGCACCAAGCCGGAAAGCGCTTTAAGTGACGAGGTTCACATCAATTACGAAAACCGAGTGTGACGTAATTAGGTGCCGGTGACCGAGGAAATGGTCGGCGACGCGCAAAAGCACCGGCGCTGCCCTGATTGGGGCAGCGCCGGTGCTTTTGCTCGTCGAAAAGTAGTTGCCGCGTCGCGAAGCAGCTCCGCTACTTGTTGGGGTTGGGGTCGTGGAGGTCGTGTTCGCCGATATCGGCCGCGCCCAGGAGCCCCTCTGCGGGAGCGTCCCCGGACGGATGCACGCGCACGCTCAACTCCGGGTGGTGCAGGTCCAGGGCAGGGCGCTCGGAACGGATCCGGGGGAGCGAGGTGAAGTTGTGCCGTGGCGGCGGGCAGGACGTTGCCCACTCAAGTGAGGCGCCGAAGCCCCAGGGGTCGTCCACCGTGACTTTCTTTCCGGCCCGCCACGTGATGTAGACGTTCCAGAAGAACGGGATGAGGGACGCCCCCAGCAGGTAGGAGCCGATGGTGGAGAACTGGTTCATCCAGGTGAAGTTGTCCTCCGGCATGTAGTCCGCGTACCGGCGGGGCATGCCCAGGACACCCAGCCAGTGCTGGATGAGGAAGGTGGCATGGAAGCCCAGGAACAGCATCCAGAAGTGGATCTTGCCCAGCCGCTCGTTGAGCATGGTGCCGGTGAACTTGGGCCACCAGAAGTAGAACCCTGCGAACATGGCGAACACCACGGTGCCGAACACCACGTAGTGGAAGTGCGCCACCACGAAGTAGGAGTCCGAAACGTGGAAGTCCAGCGGCGGCGAGGCCAGGATGATGCCGGTAAGGCCGCCGAAGAGGAACGTGGCCAGGAAGCCCATGCTCCACAGCATGGGGGTCTCGAAGGTCAGCGATCCGCCCCACATGGTGCCGATCCAGTTGAAGAATTTCACGCCCGTGGGCACCGCGATCAGCATGGTCATGAAGGCGAAGAACGGCAGGAAGATGGCGCCGGTGACGTACATGTGGTGCGCCCAAACGGTCACTGACAGGGCGGCGATGGCGATGGTGGCGTAGACGATGCCCTTGTAGCCGAAGAGGGGCTTGCGGCTGAAGACCGGGAAGATCTCCGAGACGATGCCGAAGAACGGCAGCGCGATGATGTACACCTCGGGGTGGCCGAAGAACCAGAACAGGTGCTGCCAGAGGATGGCTCCGCCGTTGGCGGGATCGAAGATGTGCGCACCGAACTTGCGGTCCGCACCCAGGGCGAACAGGGCGGCGGCCAGCGGCGGGAAGGCCATGAGTACCAGGATGGCCGTGACCAGGGTGTTCCAGGTGAAGATGGGCATCCGCCACATGGTGAGACCCGGGGCCCGCATGCAGATGATGGTGGTGATGAAGTTGACCGAACCGAGGATGGTGCCGAAGCCGGACAGCGCCAGGCCGAAGACCCACAGGTCACCGCCGATGCCGGGGGTGAACGTGGTGTTGGACAACGGTGCGTAGGCGAACCAGCCAAAGGACGCAGCACCCTGGGGGGTGATGAATCCGGACACGGCGATGGTGGAGCCGAACAGGAAGAACCAGAACGCCAGCGCGTTCAGGCGCGGGAACGCAACGTCAGGGGCGCCGATCTGCAGGGGCATGATCACGTTGGCAAACCCGGCGAACAGCGGGGTGGCGAACATCAGCAGCATGATGGTGCCGTGCATGGTGAACAGCTGGTTGTACTGTTCCTTGGTCTGCAGGATCTGCATGCCGGGCTCAAACAGCTCGGCACGGATCAGCAGCGCCATCACGCCGCCCGCGCAGAAGAACACGAAGGACGCGATCAGGTACATATAGCCGATGGTCTTGTGGTCAGTGGAGGTGATCCAGTTGACCACAATGGTGCCCTTGGGGCGCCGAACCACTGCCGGCGCGGCCGTGGCCGCGGTTCCGCCCATTCTCTGGCCTGTGGTGGTCATTGCGGTGCCGTCCTTTACTCTGCTGGTTCCGGAAGCTGCGGTGCCGGGGCTGACTGCGGCTGCCTCACGAGGTCGCTGCCGAGGCTTCCGGTATTGCCCTTTGCCTTCAGGTCGGCGATGTGGCTGTCATACTCCTGCTGGCTGACCACTTTGACTTTAAAGAGCATCTCGGAGTGGTACTCCCCGCACAGCTCGGCGCACTTGCCCATGTATTCGCCCGTGCGGTTGGGGGTGATGTCGATGTAGGGGTTGTACTGTTCGTGGCCCGGGTAGAGGTCGCGCTTCTGCAGGAAATCCACCACCCAGAAGGAATGCTGCACGTCACGGGACTGCAGGTGCAGTTCCACTTTCTTCCCCACCGGCAGGTACAGGGTGGGAAGCCGGTCCGCCGCGCCGTAGTCGCCCGTCAGGTGGGCCTGCTGGCCGGCGTCCTCATGGACCTGTTCCTTGACGTAGTTGAAATCCCACGACCACTGTTTGCCGAAAACGTCGATCACCACGTCAGGGTTGGGGTAGCGGTCATCGATGGCCCGCTGATCCCGGTCGGTGAAAACGAACAGGACGCCGATGACGATCAGCGGGACTGCCAGGTAGAACACTTCCAGCGGCAGGTTGTAGCTCAACTGTGCGGGAAAGCCCACCGTGTTCTTCCTGCGCCGGTAGGCCACGATGACCCAGATCATGAGACCCCACGTGATGATGCCCACCGTGAGTGCGGCGATCCAGGAGTTGACCCACAGGTCCATGATGAGGGGCGTTTTATCCGTGGTCCCGCGGTCTCCGGGCAGGAAGCCGCGGGAGACCAGGTCCGAACAGGAGGTCAGTGCCGGCAGGGAAAGAAGGCCCGCGGCCAGTGCCGCGAAGCGCCGCATGCTGTGGTTTTTGGATGGTCTTCTACCCACAATGGTCCCTCCGGCATGCTCCCGAAGCCCAACTGCATGAGCCCACCACAGCCCCGGGGGGCAGCGGTTGTGTGCCCCACCCTACGCGTGGAGGATGCTGATGGGAAGAGGTTTGGCTGCGCCTGGGAATTGGCTGGGAGCGGCCCCGCCAAGGGGAAGGACAGCCCCGGGCTGAGCGGACAGGATTGTCGCGGCAGGGCAGTTCAGCACGGGCCCTGGCACCGCGGAAACAGCTAGCGGGACGCGGCCCAGACGGACACCGCCCCGGAGTGCCCGGTGGCGATGCTTTGGTACACCAGGAACAGCCCCGCCAGGACGCCCAGCACCGACGCCGCGGGGAGCACCCACGGTGACTCCAGGAGTCCCGGCAGGCTCCGGAAGGCGGGCAAGCGCGTCAGGATCGAGGGGAAGGCTGTGGCGATCTGCACGGCCACCACCATCAGGAAGATCACGGTGACGTACCGCAGGAAGCTTCCCTGTTCGGCGTGCTCCTGTATCAGGGGGGACACCGGCCTTGCCCTCTCCAGCTGTTCCCCTGCTTCCGCAGTGAGGACGGACAGCGGGACCAGCAGCAGCGCCAGGATTCCCAGGGGCCAGGCCAGGTAGCGCCGGGCACGCCGTACCAGCGCGAAAACCACTGCCGACAGGCCGGCCAGCGGGGCAAGGACCACCACGCCGTGGATCAGCAGGATGTGGGCCGGGAGGCCGGCGATCTCCATCAGGCGATTCCCGTGGTGCCCAGCAGGCTTCCCACGGCGAAGGTGAAGGCCATGGCCAGGGCGCCGCCCACCACCAGGCGCAGCGTGGCCTTGCGCTTGGAGCTGCCGCCGATCTTGGCGCTGACAGTGCCGGTCAGGGCAAGCGCCAGGATGACGGCGACGAAGGTGACCGGGATGCGCGCCTGTTCGGGCGGGAAGATGATGGCCAGCATAGGGAGGATGGCACCGACGGTGAAGGCGATGGCGGAGGCGAGGGCCGCATGCCAGGGGCTGACCACTTCCTCTTCGTCAATGTTCAGTTCCGCGGACAGGTGCGCCTTCAGGGCGTCCTTCGCGGTCAGCTCTTCGGCCACTGTCCGGGCGGTGGCTTCGCTGAGCCCCTTGGCCTGGTAAATGTGGGCAAGTTCTTCGAGTTCGCCCTCCGGATCGTCCCGGAGTTCCTGGCGTTCCTTCTCAATGAGGGCCCGCTGGCTGTCGCTCTGGCTGCTCACGGACACGTATTCGCCGAGGGCCATGGACACCGCACCGCCCACCACCGCGGCGGTGCCCGCCACCAGGATGGGCGCGAGGTCGTTGGTCACGCCCGCGACGCCCACCACTGTGGCCGCCACGGAGACGATGCCGTCGTTGGCGCCCAGGACGCCGGCGCGCAGCCAGTTCAGGCGCGCTGCCACGCTGCTGTCGTGCGGCTCGTTGCGGCTCAGCTTGAGAGTTTCAGACATGTTGGCAGTTAACCACCGCGGGATTTCCTTTGCCACGAAGGTTTGCATCCCCTAACAGCCGTGGCCGGATGGAGGTGTCAGGCCGGGGCGTGGGCTCTTGTCCGGGAGCTGACTTTCGGCCCTTGCGTTGGCGTGCCTGCCCGCAAGAAGCTGGAGGCGTTCCGATTGAAGGATCTGCCATGGACGTCCGCATCCTCTCCCAGGTGCTGTACCTGCGGGCAACGTGGCGCCGGCGGGACAGGTGGGACAATGTCCGCATCGCCGCCCACCAGGAACAGGCGCTCCAGCGGCTTCGCGCCGCCACGTATGCCGGATCGGAGTTTTACCGCCGCCGTCATGCCGGACTGCATGACGCGCCGCTCAACGAGTTGCCGTCCGTTACCAAAACGGACCTGATGGAGAATTTCGACGAAGCGGTCACGACGCCCGACTTGAGGCTGGCTGATCTCGAAGCCCATCTGCGCTTCGTCACCCGGAGCGGAGGTGACCCCGCCCGCCCGTTCAGGGGGCGATGGCGTGTTGCCGCGACAGCCGGAACCTCCGGGCGGCGTGGAATATTCGCCTGGAACCGCTCCGAGTGGGCGTCCGTCCTGGCATCGTACGCCCGCGCCAATGACTGGGCGGGAGTGGCCGCCTTCCCGGGCAGACCAGTCAAAATGGCGCTGGTCAGTTCCAGGGTGCCCACCCACCAGTCCGCCGTCGTCGGTGCATCCGTGGCCTCACCCTTCGTGCCGACGCTGCGTCTTGATGTCACCGCGCCCACGGATGAAACCGTCAACGCCTTGAATGCCTTCCAGCCACGGGTGCTGGTGGGCTACGCCTCGGCCTTGAGGCCGCTCGCGGCCGAACAACGGGAGGGGCGGCTGCACATCGCCCCCGCGGGCGTCATGTCGGCCTCCGAAGTACTCACCGCCCAGGCGGCCGTCGAGATGCAGGATGCGTGGGGAACTGCCCCGTTCGACGTCTACGCCGCCACCGAGACGGCGGTGATCGCCTCTCCGTGCACCTACCGGAACCGGCACGTTTATGAGGACCTGGTCATCGTGGAGCCGGTGGACAGCGCAGGCAGCCCGGTCCCGCCGGGAACAACCGGCGCGAAGCTGCTGGTGACCGTGCTGTTCTCCCGTACCCTGCCGCTGATCCGCTACGAGATGTCTGACACGATCAGGCTGGACGGGCGCGGCTGCCCCTGCGGCCGGTCCTTCACCCTGTTGGAGGACGTCGAGGGCCGCATGGAGGACGTCCTCCAGCTGCAAGGCAATAACGGTCTTGTCCCGGTCCACCCCAACGTGTTCCACAAGGTGCTCGACGACGTCGCCTCCTCAGGCTGGCAGGTCATCCAGGAAGCAGCCGCCCTGCGCATTCTCGTCGCGGGGCTCCTGCCCGGCCGTGCGCCCGGCAGCATCGAGGCGGCAGTGGCAGCAGCACTGGCAGGGGCAGGGGCGTCACCCCTCCGGATTGATGTGCAGGTGGTGGATCGGCTCGAACGGACTGCATTGGGCAAGGCGCCTTTTGTCCGGGCATTCCGGCCCCGGCCATGACCATGAACTATGGCCACAGCCAGGGCTCACCCCGGGACCGGGCTGTCCTGCTCCGGAATCATGCCACGGCCGGGTAGCTGCTGAGGATGTAGTCGGCCGCGGCGGGGCCGGTCATCCGCAGCCGGGAGTTCCGGATGTCCACGCCGCAGCGCAGCATTCCGGCGCGGAAGGCCTGGTCCGGCTTGGGGGCCAGTCCGTGCAGCGCTGCCCAGCTGACATAGAGGCCGTAAAGGCAATCGGGGCCCAAGGGGGAATCGCCGGAGGGGTCGGGAGTGGTTGCTTCATTCAGGAATTGCTGGAAATGCGAGGCAGGCATGCCTTGGCTCTTTCGCTCTTGCAAAATATGCTGCCGTTCGGCTACAGCAGCTGCTCCCGTTGGGCCTTTGCAGAAGGGCCCGGGAGGACGGGCATGGCGCCCGTCACATCCCCAAATCTACCTGTGAGTAGGAGTGAAGTACAACGGGTCGGGCCGGCAGTGCGGCCCACTGCTTTCCACGTGTTTACAAGCGTGCCTATCATGATGGTCCTTTGGTGGTGAGCAGAGTCCCCTGGGCAGGCGGCATCAGCCCGTTTGCACGCACTTGCAGGGAAGCAAGGGAGAGGGGACGACGGCGATGGACACCTACGGCAATGACGGCACCGGCGGCGCAGGAGCAGGCAGGCGGACGTTCGGCATAGAGGAGGAACTGCTCCTGGTTGATCCGGCCAACGGGGAGGCCGTGCCCATGGCCCGCGAGCTGCTGAACCTCTACGTCCGGCCCCTTGAGGCCGCCTCCGGGCCGGTCCTGACAGCGGAGTTCCAGCAGGAGATGATCGAGGTGGTCACCCCGCCGCACGCCACCCTGGCGGAACTCAGGCAGGACATCGTGGCCGGCCGGGCCATCGCCCACCAGGCCGCCGAGGACGTGGGCGTCCGGGTGGCGGCGCTGGGCACCTCACCGCTGCCCGCCAACCCCCACCCCGTGCAGCTGAGGCGGTTCAAGGCCATGACGGAGGAATACGGGCTGACGGCACGCGAACAGCTCACCTGCGGCTGCCACATCCACGTTTCCGTGGAGTCCCAGGAGGAAGCCGTGGCGGTGCTGGACCGGATGCGGATCTGGCTGCCGGTGCTGATCGCGCTCAGCGCCAACTCCCCCTTCTGGCATGGCGAGGACACCGGCTATGCCAGTTACCGCTCCCAGGTGTGGAACCGCTGGCCGTCCGCGGGGCCGCTGGACGTCCTGGGCAGCCCGGACTCCTACCACCAGCTGGTGCATGACATGGTGAGCACCGGCGTCGCCCTGGATGAAGGGATGGTCTACTTCGACGCCCGCCTTTCGCGGCACTATCCCACCGTGGAAATCCGGGTGGCCGATGTGTGCCTGCGGCCGGACAACACCGTGCTCCTGGCGGGGGTGGCCAGGGCCCTGGTGGAAACCGCCGCCCGGGAATGGCGGGAAGGGATGGAACCGGTGTCCGTGCCCTCCGCCCTGCTCCGGCTGGCGGGCTGGAAAGCCGGCCGCTGGGGCCTCCGGGGTGACCTGCTGGATCCGCACACCCACCGCCCGGCGCCCGCGCTCGCCGTCGTGAATTCGCTGCTGCACCATATCCGCGGGGCGCTGGAGGAAATGGGGGACCTGCACCGCGTGGAGGACCTGGTGGACCGGCTGCTCGCCGACGGCACCGGCGCAGTCCGCCAGATGGAGGTGCTGCACCGCACCGGGGACCTGCAGCGGGTGGTGGAGGACGCGGCGGACTGCACGGTTTCAAGGACCTGAACCACCCAACCAACCCAGGGACCAAACCTGGGCAACGCTCAGTACGTGGTGGCGTTGGGCAGGATCAGCGGCGGCAGGGGTGCCTGGTTGAAGTCGAAGGATTTGGCCAGGTTGCCCAGCTGCGGGTTGGCTTCGCGGACGTCCGGGCGGGGATCCGGCCGGCCGTCGGTGGCGGGATCGATGCGCTCGCCGCCCAGGAAGTCGTCCTCAATGAACTTGAAGTAGGCGTCCTGGCTGAGGACCTGGTGGTCGATGTACCCCTTCCTGGCGTAAGGGCTGATGACCAGGGCCGGGACGCGCAGCCCGTAGCCGTTGTTGTCCACCACCGGCGGGGTTTCGTGGTCGTAGAACCCGCCCCAGTCGTCCCAGCTGAGGAAGATGGCGGTGCTGTCCCAGTCCGGCCCGCTCATGACCGCGTTGATCAGCCCCGCCACGTACGCCTGGCCGGTGCTGATCTTGGCCGGGGGATGTTCGCTGACTTTGTCCGTGGGCGACACCCAGGTGACGGCGGGCAGCGTGCCTTTCCGGGCGGCGTCGTAGAACCCGCTCAACGGCTGGATGTTGCCCTGTTCGCCATCCTCCTTGACCGTGTCGAAGTACAGCAGCGGATTCCACAGGCCCGGGGTCTTGGCGTCCTGCTTGACGGGGTCGCAGGTGGCGGCATCGTTGCGGCAGTCAGGTTCGGTCCCGTTGAACACGTAATAGGCCCAGGACACCTGGTGCTTGTGGAGCAGGAAGGTCAGGTCAGTCCAGGCGTAGTCCGGCAGGTCCAGCTTCTTGGCTGCCTCGGTGAGCTTCTTCTTCAGGTCCGCCGACATGGGTGCGGCATCCACTGCCGCCTGGCAGACCGCGTAGGAATCGGTGGGCTTGCAGCTGGTGCCGATCAGTTGGTCGATCTGCGCCGCGAGGGCCGGGTCGATGTTGGCGGCTTCCAGCGCCTCCCGGCAGGGGTCGAGGTCCATCCCGGCCTGGCATCTGCCGATCAGCGTGTCTTTGATTATCTGCGGTTCCGGCGCGGGGTCCGGGTCCTGCAGGGCGTTCACGCACGACGACGGGTCCCCGGCTTTAGCGCACTTGGCTGACCATTCCGAGACCAGGTAGAGGTGCGCGGGCAGGCTCCAGGACGCGGCGGAGGCAAACATGTGGTCCTGGAGGGTGAAGTTCTGCGCGTAGGCCCAGTAGTTGGGCAGGTCCCGCCCGTCGTGGTAGCCCATAACGTCGATGGGCATGGTGAGGGAGTACTGGCACGTGGTGCTGCTGGCGGGGCAGCCGGACAGGCCTTTCTCCGCCTGCGCCACGAATCCGTCCATGGCTCCGCCGTTGATGTCCGCCGTGGCGTCGGCATGGCTGTGCGGTGCGCCGGCATTGCTGTCCGCCGAGTTGTAGAAGGGCCTGGCGCAGCCGCCGTTTGCAGGGTCGGGAAGGCAAACGGTGGGAGTACCGTCCTTCATGGGGATCCCGTCGGCGCCCGGATAGGTTCCAAAATAGCTGTCGAAGGACCGGTTCTCCTGGGTGATGATCACCACGTGCTTGATCTTGGCGATCCCGGCGCCGGGATCCCCGTCACCTGCGGGGGCGGCGGGTGCCACGCTGGCCGGCGCAGGTGACCCCGGAAGGCTGTCGTGAAAGGCGCTGGGAAGGACGACGGCGAGAACCGCCAAGGCGAGCACTGCAGCACCTGCCAGCACGGGACGCCGTCGTCCGTTCTGCAATAACTTCACCTCAGGACTCCTTTCGGTAAACGTCGCCGCCGAAGGTCCGGACGCCGGGGTCACCGGCCAGTCCCAGGCGGGGGAGGTGGAAGAAGTCCTCGATGGTGGCCAGCAGACTGTAGTGGTTATACGGTCTGGCCGAGGAGGTGCCTGCCTTGCTGAACGGGGAGAGGACCAGCGCCCCCACCTGTCCTCCTGCCGTGCCCCCTGCAGGGGTGCTGCTGCCCGGCTCGGTGGAACCCGCTTCGTTGCCGTCGGCTTCGTCGAAAGTGATCACCAGCATCCCGTCCTGCTTAAAGGCCGGCGACGACAGGATGGTTGGCACCTGCTCCTTAAGCCAGTTGTCCGCCGCCACCAGGCCGCCCTCCGAGCCGTCGATGCAGGTGCCGTCGTGTCCGTCATGGCACAGGTTGGGCGAGATGTAGGCCAGGTTGGGGGTGGTGGCTACGCTCTTCAGGTCGTCCTGGAGCGCGGAGAAGTTGACCACGTTGGCGGCACAGTCCGGGGACGAAGTGATGGAATGGAAGTAGACAAAGGGATTGTGGTGCGTGGCGTACTGGGTGTCAGGGCTGGCCTTGATATGGTCGTCCACCTCACCCAGGACCGGGTGCTCGCACGGCTGCTGCATGTCCTCCATGTAGGCCCTCCATTTTTTTCCCTGTGCCGCCAGCTGGCCGGCCACGGTCTGGGTGTCCTGGGGGTAGACGCAGCCGTCGCCCTGCAGGGTGCCGTCCGCGTCGGTGCCGGTGGCATTGAATTCCGTGTAGGTGTGGCAGTCATTGGCGGTGCTGTCGTTGGGGCGTTGACCGGAGATCTGCGCCAGGTAGTTGGGCAGTGAGTTGTGGGCTACGGCGTAGTAGTTCGTCAGCAGTACGCCTTTCTTCCGGAGCGCTTGGGACAGGTACGGTGCCGCGGAGTTGTCGCCCCAAACGCTGGAGTACCCCTTGTTCTCCAGGTTGATGACGAAAATGTGCTGGGGGGTCCCGGCGGCTTTTGCTGCGTCCGCGGTGTTGGTGCCGGTGCCCGCCACGGCTGCGGAGCCTGGGGAGGCGCCGTTGCCCGGTGGCGAGGTCACAGCCTGTGTGGACGTGTCGCTGGACGTGGCACCGTCGGACGGGGCGGGAGGCGGCGGGGGAGCGGGGGGCTGGCAGGCGACCAGTCCGGCCAGCACCAGGGCCAGCACGGGGAGCGCCGTAAGCGACGGCAGCAGGCGCCGCGGGGTGCGCCATCGCCTCCTGGCGGATGTGCGGGCTGTTCCTGGGTTCACGCGCGGCCCCTGCTGTCCGATACCGAAAATTTACGCCCCAGCGTTGGGCACACTCTTGCACACCCGAACGCCGTTTTGCAGGGGGAGAAGCTGTGAGTTGGCCGTGAATCAGGGCAGTGCGACACGCCCTTGGCCGTAGGTCTTTCTGCCCTACAAGGTCCGTGCCGGCAGGCGTTGACTTATATCGCGGGAACCCAAGGCCCGCCGGGCGGAGCCGCACTGGGCGGTCGCCTGAACCAAGAAAGGAAAGTTCAGTGAAGAAGTGGTATCGGTGGCAGGACTACGCAACGGTTGCCGCCGGACTCTTTACCGCGGTGGCGGTCCTGTTCACGCGGCAGCAAAACATGTCCACCACCCTCATGCTCGTCTTCGGCGGGCTCATGGTGGTCAGCGGCATCATCAACCTGGCCATGCCGGGAACACCGGCCATGGAATACGTGCAGGCCGTCCTCGCAGCAGGACTGGTCCTCTCGCCATGGCTCGGTTCGTACACGGGCGCAACGGGCGCGGCCTGGACGTCTTGGATCGCAGGGGCGGTGGCACTGGTGGTAACAGCAGTGGCCATTAAGCCCAGCACCGACGTCCGCCGGACCTACCGCGTCTCGCATTAACACAAGGAATCCGCCATGACCGAAGTGCTGCGCTACGAAGTGGGATCCGGCACCGTTCTCGTTGAGGCCGCCGATAACAGCTACGGCGTGGACCATCCGGCGCGGAACGAGCAGGGGATCCTGGACACGGGTCGGCGGCTGGAGGACGCTCTTGCCAGCGTCCGTCCGGCGGCGCGTGCGGCACTGGAGGCCATGGCGGAACTTACCCCCGAACACATCGAGATCGAGTTCGGGGTAAAACTTGCGGGGGACGCAGGGGCGGTGATTGCCAGGAGCAGTTCCGATGCCCACTTCGTCCTCCGCATGTCCTGGGCTCCCGCGGCGGCTGTCCCGCCCGGTGAAGAAGAAATCACACATGGCGGGTGACAGCGATGGTTGCGTTTCATGACAGGGCCGACGCCGGGCGGCGGCTTGGCAAACGGCTCGCCGCGCTGCGCGGACGGGATGTGGTGGTGCTGGGCCTGCCCCGGGGCGGCGTTCCCGTGGCGTTCGAGGTGGCCAAAGCCCTGGAAGCGCCGCTTGACGTAATTGTGGTCCGGAAACTGGGGGTTCCCTTCCAGCCGGAGGTGGCCATGGGGGCCATCGGGGAAGGCAACGTCCGGGTCCTTGATCCGCGCACCATCTCCATGGCCCGCGTGTCCCAGGAGGACCTGCAGCAGGTGGAACGGCAGGAACGGGAGCTGCTGGAAAACAGGGTGGCCCGGTTCCGCCAGGGACGCCCACGCATTGATCTTGCCGGCCGCACGGTGGTCATTGTGGATGACGGCATTGCCACGGGCTCCACCGCCAGGGCAGCCTGCCAGGTGGCCCGCCACCTCGGCGCGGCGAAGGTGATCCTCGCTGTGCCTGTTGCCCCCGCCCGCGCCATCGTGGAGCTTAAGGAGCCGGACGACGTCGTCTGCCTGCTCTCGCCCCAGGAATTCCAGGCGGTGGGCTACTACTACCACGACTTTTCGCCCACGGAGGATGGTGAGGTGGTGCAGCTGCTGGACGCCGCGGCGGCCCCGCCGCACTCCCGCGGTGAGGAAGGCGGCGACGGGAGCCTGGAGGACGAGGTGGAAATCCCGTCGGGAATGGCCGTGCTGCGGGGCAGCCTCTACCTGCCGGCCAGGTGCGATGGAACCGTCCTCTTCGCCCATGGCAGCGGCAGCAGCCGGCACAGCCCGCGCAACCGCTTCGTGGCTTCCGTGCTGCACGGCGCAGGCCTTGGCACCCTGCTCCTTGACCTGCTCACTCCGGAGGAGGAGGTCAACCGCGCCAACGTGTTCGACATCGGCCTGCTGGCGCAGCGGCTTTCCTCCGCGACCCACTGGCTGGAAGCGCGCCATGACGGCTCCGCCGGACGGATCGGCTACTTCGGGGCCAGCACCGGCGCAGCGGCGGCGCTGTGGGCCGCTGCCGAGCCGGGCGCCCAGATTGCCGCCGTGGTTTCCCGCGGCGGACGACCCGACCTTGCCGGCC
The DNA here is from genome assembly GCF_036455295.1 of Pseudarthrobacter phenanthrenivorans. Taxonomy (GTDB): domain Bacteria; phylum Actinomycetota; class Actinomycetes; order Actinomycetales; family Micrococcaceae; genus Arthrobacter; species Arthrobacter phenanthrenivorans_C. The sequence goes on from NZ_JAYXNX010000001.1 coordinate 184,893, forward strand.
CCCGTCTTGCGGCCGTGAAGGCCCCCACCCTCCTGATCGTAGGCGGCGCCGACACCCAGGTGCTGGCCCTCAACCGCCAGGCGATGGCCAGCATGCAGGCACCCACCCGGCTGGAGATCGTCCCCGGCGCCACCCACCTCTTCGAGGAACCGGGCACCCTTGCCACTGCGGCCACCCTTGCCGCGGACTGGTTCCGGCACTACCTCCTGCCGGCACCGGTGGGGCGGTCCATGCCGGAGGCCAGGGGATGAACGCCCTCCCCGGGAACACCGGCGGCCGGTGGGCCGAGCGCAGCGCCGAACGTGCTGCCGAAGCCGGCCAGATCCGCAGGCTCGCCCACCAGCTCGCCACCGCTGACGACCTCGAACCCCTCGTCCGCCTCGCCGCCCCGGCCCGCTTCGTCTGCCTGGGCGAGGCATCGCACGGCACCCGGGAGTACTACCACTGGCGGGCCCTGCTCAGCCGGCGGCTCATTGAGGAGTATGGCTTCACCTGGATCGGCGTGGAGGGCGACTGGCCGGACTGCTGGCGCATCAACCGCTGGGTCAGGGGGGAAACCGGCCAGGACATGGACGCCCGCCAACTGCTGGCCGGTTTTGAACGCTGGCCCACCTGGATGTGGGCCAACCAGGAGGTGGCAGACTTCCTGGCCTGGTTGCGCTCGTGGAACCTGCGCCTGCCCGAACACCAGCGGACGGGCTTCTATGGCCTGGACGTCTACTCGCTGTGGGATTCACTGCGGGAAATTTTCTCCTGGCTGGAGGAGAACGCCAGCGAGTCCCTCCCCGCGGCGCTGCAGGCCTGGCACTGCTTCATCCCGTTCCGCGAGGACCCGCAGCGGTATGCCCTGAGCAACCGTCTGGTGCCGCAGTCCTGTGAAGCTGACGTGGTGGCACTGCTGGCCGAAGTCCGGCGGCGGACACTGCACCGGATGCAGGACGACCCGGCCGCCTTCGACGCCATCCAGAACGCCATCGTGGCCACCAACGCCGAACGCTACTACCGGACCATGGTGCGCGGCGACCAGCAGTCCTGGAACATCCGCGACCACCACATGAGTGACACCATCGACCGGATCGCCCGGCACCACGGGCCGGAATCGAAGGGCCTGGTGTGGGCGCACAACACGCACGTGGGGGACGCCCGGGCCACGGACATGGCCCGCGACGGCATGGTCAACATCGGGCAGCTGGTCCGCCAGAGGCACCAGGGCGAGGTGGTGCTGGCCGGGTTCGCCTCCTACGCCGGATCAGTCACCGCCGCCGAGTCGTGGGGCTCCCCGGAATGGGTGATGGACGTTCCGGCCGCTGTCCATGGGAGCCACGAGGACCTCCTGAATGAGGCACTGGCGGAGCCGTCCGTGCTGGTGTTCGGCCCGGACAGGACCGGTCCCTGGCTGGAGTCCTGGCGCGGCCACCGGGCCATCGGGGTGGTGTACAACCCGCACCGGGAGAGGGGCAACTACGTGCCCACCCGGATGGGGGAACGCTACGACGCACTGTTCTGGCATCCGCGGACCGAGTCGCTGCGGCCGCTGCACCACGAATACCAGCCCGGTGAACCCGAGCTGGAGACCGAGCCCACGGGCTTCTAGCCATGACCGGAGGAGCACCATGACCACAGGAGTTGAGGGTTCCACCCGCTGGCCTGCCATCACCAAGGACGTGGCCGCCTTCCCGGTGCAGCCAAACCTGCTGGACTACGGCGCCGCCCGCAGGGACTTCAGCTGGGACCAGGCGAGGCAGGCGCTGGCCGGGTTGCCGGGCGGCCGGGGCCTGAACATCGCCTACGAGGCCGTGGACCGCCACGTGGCGGAAGGCCGCGGCGCCAAGGAGGCGCTGCGCTTCGTAAGGGCCGACGGCGGCATCCGGTCCCTGAGCTACGGAGGCCTTGCGGAGGCGTCCGGGAGGTTCGCGGCGGTGCTGCGGAGCCTGGGCGTAGGGCGCGGCGAACGCGTGTTCTCGCTGCTGGGCCGCAGCCCGGAGCTGTATGTGGCGGTCCTGGGCACCTTCAAGAACGGCAGCGTCTTCTGCCCGCTCTTTTCCGCCTTCGGCCCAGAACCCGTGCGGCAGCGGCTGCACCTGGGGAGCGGGCGGGTGCTGGTGACCACACGGGCGCTGTACCGGAGGAAGGTGGCGCCCATGCGGGACTCCCTGCCGGACCTCCGCCACGTGCTGCTCGTGGACGCGGACGGCGGCGGGGAACAGGGACCCGGCGAGCCGGGAACCCTGGACCTGGCCGCACTCCTGGCGCAGGTGGACCCCATCGAGGAGATCGCGGACACCCAGCCGGAGGACATGGCCCTGTTGCACTTCACCAGCGGCACCACGGGCACGCCGAAGGGTGCCATCCATGTCCACGACGCCGTCGCCGCCCACTACGCCACCGGCCGCTTCGCACTGGACCTGCACCGGGAGGACATCTACTGGTGCACTGCGGATCCGGGCTGGGTGACCGGGACGTCCTACGGGATCATCGCGCCGCTGGTCCACGGGGTCACCGCCATTGTGGATGAGGAGGAACTGGACGCGGACCGCTGGTACCGGATCCTCGCCGGGCAGCACGTCACCGTCTGGTACACCGCTCCCACGGCGCTGCGGATGCTCATGAAGGCCGGCGCGGAGCGCGCTGCGGGGCATGACCTCTCCGCGCTGCGGTTCATCGCCAGCGTGGGGGAGCCGCTGAACCCGGAGGCCGTGGTGTGGGGCCAGGACGTCCTGGGCCTTCCCGTGCATGACAACTGGTGGCAGACCGAAACCGGCGGAATCATGATCGCCAACTATCCGGCCATGGACATCCGGCCAGGTTCCATGGGCCGCCCGCTTCCGGGCATCGAGGCCGCTCTTGTGGTCCGCGATGCAGACGGCAAGGCGGTCATCAACGACGGGCAGGCGGTGCTGGTCACCGACCCGGACACCATGGGGGAGCTGGCGCTGCGCCCCGGCTGGCCGTCCATGTTCCGCGGCTACCTCAACGAGGAAGAGCGGTACCGCCGCTGCTTTGCCGGCGGCTGGTACCTGACGGGGGACCTGGCAAAGCGCGACGGCGACGGCTACTTCTGGTTCGTTGGCCGCGGCGACGACGTCATCAAGTCCTCCGGCCACCTGATCGGCCCCTTTGAAGTGGAGAGCTGCCTCATGGAGCACCCGGCCGTGGCCGAGGCAGGAGTGATCGGGGTGCCGGACCCCGTGGCGGGCGAAGTGGTCAAGGCCTTCGTGGAACTCAAGGCCGGCCATGAGCCCAGCGAGGAACTCCAGCTGGACATCATCGGGTTCGCACGGAAGCGGCTGGGCGCCGCCGTGGCACCCCGGCTGCTGGACTTCACCGCCACCCTGCCCAAGACCCGCAGCGGCAAGATCCTCCGCCGGCTGCTGAAAGCCCGTGAGCTCGGGCTGCCGGAAGGCGATACCTCCACCCTGGAATCCCCGGCGGCGCCGGCCGCGGCAGGGCAGGACCGGCCATGAGCACCCTCAGGAACCAGGGCGTCCCGGACGCCGGGCATGCCTTGCACCTGCTGCGCCAGATGGTGCGGGTGCGCCGGCTGGAGGAAAAGTGCATCGAGCTTTACAGCGCCGCCAAGATCCGCGGTTTCCTGCACGTCTACATCGGCGAGGAAGCCGTGGCCGCGGGGGTGATGGAAATTCTGGCACCCGATGACGCTGTGGTGGCCACCTACCGCGAACACGGGCACGCCCTCCTCCGCGGGGTCTCGGCGGGAGCCATCCTGGCCGAAATGTACGGCCATGCCGAGGGCTGCTGCAGGGGCCGGGGCGGTTCCATGCACCTGTTCGACGCCGCCACCCGCTTCTATGGCGGAAACGCGATCGTGGCCGGCGGGCTGCCGCTCGCCGTCGGACTGGCACTCGCGGACCGGATGGCCGGGCGCCAACGGGTGACGGTGTGCTTCTTCGGCGAAGGCGCGGTGGCCGAAGGGGAGTTCCACGAAAGCATGAACCTGGCCGCGCTGTGGCAGCTGCCGGTGCTGTTCTGCTGCGAGAACAACCTCTACGCGATGGGAACCGCGCTGGGCCGCTCCGAATCCCAGACGGACATCGCGCTCAAGGCCGCCGCGTACGAGATCCCTGCCTGGGCGGTGGACGGCATGGACGTGCTCGCGGTCGAGGAGGCCGCCAGGCGCGCCGTGGATGCCGTGAGGTCCGGCGGCGGACCCCACTTCCTGGAACTGCGCACCTACCGCTTCCGCGCCCACTCCATGTTCGATCCGGAGCTCTACCGGGAAAAGTCCGAGGTGGCGCAGTGGATGGAACGCGATCCCATCAGCCTGCTGCAGGGCGCCATGGAGGCGGCGGGGCAGCTGCCCGCGGAGGACTGGGCTGCGCTGCAGGCGAACGTGGACGAGGAGATCAGCACCGCCGTCGGATTCGCCGAAAACGGAACGCCGGAACCGGTGTCCGAACTGCTCCGCTTCGTCTACAGCGACCGGCCCGACGACGGCAACGGCGGGACCGCGAATCCAGAGGTGACAGGGAATCCAGAAGCGACAGGGAAAGGCAGGGCAGCAGGATGAAAACCACGTACCGGGAAGCCATGCGCGCGGCCCTCCGCGACGCCATACAGCGCGACGACCGGGTGTTCCTCATGGGCGAGGACGTGGGCCGGTATGGCGGCAGCTTCGCCGTCAGCCTGGGCCTGCTGGAGGAATTCGGGCCGGAACGGATCCGCGATACCCCGCTCTCCGAATCCGGTTTCGTGGGAGCCGGGATCGGCGCGGCGCTGGGCGGCATGCGTCCCATCGTCGAAATCATGACCGTCAATTTCAGCCTGCTGGCCCTGGACCAGATCATCAACAACGCCGCCACGTTGCTGCACATGTCCGGCGGCCAGTTCAACGTGCCCATCGTCATCCGGATGACCACCGGCGCGGGCCGGCAACTGGGCGCCCAGCACTCGCACAGCCTGGAGGGCTGGTACGCGCACATTCCGGGCCTGCGGATCCTGGCCCCGGCCACCCTGGCGGACGCCCGCGGCATGCTGTGGACCTCGCTGCAGGACCCGGACCCCGTGCTGATTTTCGAGCACGGCTCGCTGTACAACGTGGCGGGGGAGCTCGACGACGACGCGGGCGCGGTGGACATCGCCAAGGCCGCGGTCCTGCGGCAGGGGGACGCCCTGACGCTTATTACCTATGGCGGGACGCTGCCCATGGTGCTGGACGCCGCGGAACAGCTGGCCGGCGAGGGTATCGAGGCCGAGGTGATCGACCTGCGGAGCCTCCGCCCGCTCGATGAACACACCATCCTGGACAGCGTGGCCAGGACGCACCGGGCCGAGGTGGTGGACGAGGGCTGGCGCAGCGGCAGCATCTCCGCGGAGATCACGGCCAGGATCGCGGAGAAGGCCTTCTACGACCTGGACGCGCCGGTGGAGCGGGTGTGCAGCGCAGAGGTCCCGGTCCCGTACGCCAAGCACCTGGAGCAGGCGGCACTGCCGTCGGTGGAGCGGATCATGGCCGGCGCCCGAAGGGCCGTGGGTGCCGGTGGCTGAGTTCCGGATGCCGTCCCTGGGCGCGGACATGGAGCACGGCAAGGTGGTGGAGTGGCTGGTCAAACCCGGGGACTACATCCACAAGGGCGACCTGGTGGCCGCCGTGGATACCGATAAAACCGTCATGGATATCGAGTCGTTCCAGGAGGGCGTGCTGGCCGAGTTCCTGGTGGACATCGGCGACACCGTGGAGGTGGGCACCCCCATCGCCCGGATCACCGCCACCCCCGCCGAAGTCCCGTCCCCGGCGAAAGTACCGCCACCGGAACCGTCGCCCGCCCAACACCCGGGCGCCGCGGGTGGCCTTCCGGAGCCGGGCGCAAAGGTCCCGCCGCCTGTCAGGCACCTTGCGCACACGCTGGGGGTCGACGTCGGACGCATCAGCGGCAGCGGTCCCGGCGGCGAAGTGAGCAGGGCCGACGTCGAACGCGCTGCGGCCGCGTCCGTCACCGGGGCGCCTCCACGCAGGGAGCGCAAGGCGGAAGAGCAACCCGAAGCGCGGCCCACACCCCCGGAAACGCGGCGCGTCCGGTCCTCGCCGCTGGCCCGGCGGCTGGCCGCGGAACTCGGCGTGGACCTGCAGGGCATCGCGGGCACCGGTCCCGGGGGTGCCGTGACCGAGGACGACGTGCTCTCGGCCGTCCCGCCCAGGGGGCAGCCGGCCAGCCCAGTCAGCGCGGAGAAGCCGGCGGAAGCACCGCCGGCGGAGCCGTTGGAAGCCGCGGAACCCTCGGGACCTGAACGCGTGGAACCGCAGGAAGCGCCCCGGCGCGGCCGCAGGGAAGCCGGCAGCAAGGCGGAGAGCCTGCGGCAGGCCATCGGGGCCCTGATGTCCCGGTCCAAGAAGGAGATCCCGCACTACTACCTCTCCACCACCCTGGATCTCGCGGCGGCGATGGCGTGGATGCAGGCCGCCAACCAGCAGCGGCCGGTCTCGTCACGGCTGGTGCCGTCCGCCCTGCTGCTCAAGGCCACGGCGCTCGCGGCCAAGGAAGTGCCGGACATGAACGGCTTCTTCACCAAGGGCGCGTTCCATCCCAGCAGCGAGGTGCATCTGGGCGTGGCGGTGGCGCTCCGGCACGGCGGACTGGTGGCCCCGGCCCTGCACGACGCCGACACCCTGACCCTCGATGAGCTCATGGACCAGCTCCGCGACCTCGTGGCCCGCGCCAGGGCGGGCCGGCTGCAGCGCGCCGAGATGGCGGACCCCACCCTCACCGTCACCAACCTGGGCGACCTCGGCGTCGAAAGCGTGTACGGGGTGATTTATCCGCCGCAGGTGGCCATGGTGGGCTTTGGCAAGGTCCTGGAACAGCCGTGGGCGCACAACGGGATGCTCGGCATCCGGCAGGCCGCCATCGCCACGCTGTCCGCGGACCACCGGGTCAGCGACGGGCTGCGCGGTGGACGGTTCCTGGCCCGCATCGACGAACTGCTGCAGGCGCCGGACAGGCTGTGACCCGGCGCCCGTGACCCATTGGACCCGTAAGCGAGGAGGAGCCGTGAACGAACAGGACGCGCGCCAGGCGGTGGAGGCGGCGATCGGGAAAGTAGCCCCCGACGTCGAACCCGAAGAGCTGGTCCCCGGGGCCAGGCTGCGCCAGGACCTGGAACTGGACTCGCTGGACTTCCTCCGGCTGGTGGAGGTCATCGCGGAAAGTACCGGCGTGGATATCCCGGAGGCGGACTATCCCGCGGTGGCCACCGTGGACGGCCTGGTCACGTACGTCGCCGGGCACGGATAGCGGATCTATCCCGCCGCGTGGTCCTGCCCGCGCATCCGGACGGCAACCACCACGCCCGAAACCGCGGTGAGGACCGCGACGGCGGCAATGGCGGCGGGGATGCCGTAGAGGTCGGCGAGGACACCGGAGAGGAGCGCGCCCACGGCAAATCCGCCGTCGCGCCACAGCCGGTAGACCCCCACCGAGCGGGCCCGCCAGGCGGGGTGGGCAACGTCGCCGATGGCGGCCAGCAGGGTGGGATAGACCATGGCGGTCCCGAGGCCCAGCACGACGGCGGCGGCGAGCCAGGGCCCGAAGCCGTGCGCTGAGGCGATGATTGCCAGGGCGCCTGCCTGGACCAGCATGCCGGCCGCGATGAACCATTTGCGGCCCCACCGGTCGGAGGCGGCCCCGGTGACCAGCTGCGCGGCTCCCCAGGCGGCGGGGTAGGCGGCGGCCAGGATGCCGATCTGGCCAAGGCTCAACCCGGCGCCGGCGAACAGGACCGGGAAGAGGCCCCAGGCCAGGCCGTCGTTGAGGTTGTTGACCAGCCCGGCCTGGCTCGCGGCGGAGAGGGAGCGGTCCTTGAAGCTGGTCAGGGTGAACACCTGGCCGGTGGTGAGGGCGGCATGGGCGGTGTGCCGCCCGTTGGCATGCTGCGCGGCCTCGGTCCTGGCGTGGTGGTGGGTCTCCCTCACGGCCAGGACTGTCAGTCCCAGGCCGAGGGCGATATACGCGGCACCCAGCAGGAACGGGGCGGGGCGCAGGCCGTAGGCCGTGGCGAGGTAGCCGGTGGCCAGCGCCGTCACGGCGACGCCCAGGTAGCCGGCCGCTTCGTTGAAGCCCATGGCCAGGCCGCGCTGTTTCGGGCCCACCAGGTCCATCTTCATGATCACGGCGGTGGACCAGGTGAGGCCCTGGCTGATGCCGAGCAGCACGTTGGCGGCCACGATCCAGCCCCACGACGTGCCGAAAATGAGCATGAGCGGGACCGGCACCGCAGCCACCCAGCCCGCCACGAGGACAGGCTTGCGGCCGTACCGGTCGGAGAGCGTCCCGGCGAAGTAGTTCATCGCCGCCTTGGACAGGCCGAAGGCCAGGATGTAGGTCAGCGCCCCCGTGTAAAGGTCCAGGTGGAAGGTCCGGGACGCGAGCAGGGGGAGGACGGTGCGTTCCTGCCCCAGGGTGCCGCCCACCAGGGCGTTGACGGCAACCAGCAGCATGAACTGCGCCAGGTTCTGCTGCAGGCCCAGCACAGTCCCGGCTGGTCCGGCGGTGGGGCGGGGGAGGGTACTGCCCTGCATCGGGTGCTCCGTTCCTGGTGGGGACATCGGGTGTTTCCGGGACATAAAGGTGGCCCGGGCGTGCGGGGGCACGCCCGGGCCGGGATGCCCGGGCAGGAGGGGGGTCATGTCCGGGCGGTCTCGGGGTAGTTCAGCCGTGGTCAGGCTGCGGGGACGCTGTTCCGCCAGGCGTTCCAGCCGGCGTAGCTGCCGTCGAGTTCGACGACGTCGTAGCCGGCACGGCGCAGGGCGCTCGCGGCCACGGAGTTCCGGACGCCTGACTGGCAGTAGCTCACGATGGTTCCACCGATGGGCAGCTCGTCCAGGTGCCACATGACGCGGCCGCCGCTGAGCTGGTACGAGCCCGGCACGTGTCCCGCCTTGTGTTCGGTCTTGTTGCGGACGTCCAGGACCATGGCGGCGTCGAAGTTCTCGAGCTCTCCGGGCTGGATCAGCTTCGGGGTGAACGTGGGCAGGCCTTCGATGCTGGTCAGGTAGCCGGCCACATTGTCGATGCCCACGCGGACCAGGTGGTCCCACATGTCCTGGGCCTGTTCCTGGTCCTTGGCCAGGAGTACCAGCGGGTTCTTGTCCGTTTCCGGGTTGACCACCCAGGCGCCGTAGCTGGCAACGGACTTGCCGGCCGGCACGTTCAGGGAGCGGACCACGGTGCCCTCGTGGACCTCGCCGTTGGAGCGGGTGTCGATGAAGGTCAGGGTGTCCTCCGCCAGGCCCGCGGCGACGGCGGCGGTGTCCAGCTCCTTCAGCGGGGCACGTTCACCCATCACGTCAGGCCCCACGCGGTTTTCGCGCTTCATGCGGCCGAAGTAGGCGTGCGCGTCCGGCTGGCCGTCGAGGAGTTCGTTGATGAAGCCCTGCTCGTCGTTGGCGGCGAGGTAGGGGCCCCACCAGGCGTAGAGGCGTTCGTACCCGACGGTGGAGGACGGGATGGCGCCGAGGGCCTTGCCGCAGGCGCTGCCGGCGCCGTGCGCGGGGTGCACCTGGACGTAGTCCGGGAGGGTGAGGAACTTGTCGCGCAGGCTGGCGAAGAGCTGCTTGGCGCCCCCGAAGCGGGTGTCGATGCCGCCTGCGGCTTCATCCAGCAGGTCGGGACGGCCCAGGTCGCCGGAGAACACGAAGTCCCCGGAGAGCAGGTAGCCGGGCTTGTCGCTGAACGCGCCGTCGGTGACCAGGAAGGACAGGTGCTCGGGGGTGTGGCCTGGGGTGTGGACCGCCTTGATGCTGATGTTGCCCAGGGCGATGGTGTCGCCGTCGTACAGCCGCTCGCCGTCGAACTCGTACTGCCAGTCCGGGCCGCCTTCGCCGGAGACGTAGATCCTGGCGCCGGTGGCGGCTGCGAGCTCGCGGGTGCCGGAGAGGTAGTCGGCGTGGATGTGGGTCTCGGTGACGGCCACGATCTTCATGCCGTTCCTGGCAGCCAGGTCCTGGTAGACGGCGATGTCGCGGCGGCCGTCCACCACAATGGCTTCACCCTTGGCTTGGCAGCCGATCAGGTAGCTGGCCTGGGCGAGGTCTTCGTCGTAAATGCGCTCGATAAGCATGTGGTGCTCTCCTTCAGTTTGAAAGGGGATGGGAAGTTGTTCTGAATCCAGTATAGATACCCCGGGGGGTATACCGCAACGAGGGGTATGCGGCTGTTTGGACCGACAGGTCAGGCGTGCTGTTGGGCTGCCTCGGCGCGAAGCATGTCCACGTCAAGGTTCTTGACGGCCTGGACGATTTCCTCCAGGCCGGTGGCGTTGAGGGCGCCGGGCTGGGAAAAGACCAGGGTCTTGTCCTTGAAGGCCATGAGGGTGGGAATGGCCGTGATGTTCGCTGCCGCGGCGAGGGCCTGCTCGGCTTCAGTGTCAACCTTGGCGAAGGTGATGTCCGGATGGCGTTCCGCGGCCGCGCTGAAAATCGGGGCGAACATGCGGCAGGGGCCGCACCAGGCTGCCCAGAAGTCAACGAACACGATGTCGTTGTCCTCCAGCGTCTGGGCGAAGGATTGCTGGGTGATGTCGATGGTTGCCATGGTCTGTCGAGTCCTTTCGGGCGAATCTTGTTGGTTTGCCCAGTGCCGCGCGGGGCGGGGCTTAGGCGGTGGGGAGTCCGGCGCGGGTCCAGGCGGTCATGCCCCCGGCCATGGTGTCAGCCTTGTAGCCGGCGCCGTTGAGGGCATCGGCGACGGCGGCGCTGCGGTTGCCGCTGCGGCAGACGGCGATCACCGGGACGGCCGGGTCAAGCTCGCCCAGGCGGGCCTGCAGCTGGCCCATGGGGATGTGCAGGGCGCCGGGGATCATGCCCTCGGCGACTTCAAAGTCCTCGCGGACGTCAAGGATGCGCGCGGTGGAGCGGCGCTGGTCGGTTTCGGTGATGGTGATTTCAGCCATGGTGGTTTCTCCTTCGAAGTGGTTGTCGGCTGGTGGTGATGTGTCTAGCGGACGGGTTCGCCGGCCTGGCGCCAGGCGGCCATGCCGCCGCGCACCGAGTAGGCGTCATAGCCCTTGGCGGCCAGCATCCGGGCTGCGGAGGCGGACCGGACGCCGGAGGCGCAGACGGCAATCACCGGGCGGGCCTTCTGGATACCGGCGGTGCTGGTCTGCAGCCGGTCCAGGGGGACGTGCTTGGCCTGCGGTGCCCGGCCGGTCCGCCATTCCTGGGCGGACCTGACGTCGATCAGCGTGGCACCCGAACCCAGGAGTTCCTTGGCCTGGGCCACTGAAATGGTTTTGTAGGGCTTGCTGAAGGCCTTCTTGAGGGAATCGATCAATCCCATGGTGTTCTCCTCTGTGGATGGGTCAGGCGGTGACCGTGCCGGCGGTGACCCACGCCGCGACGGCGAAGATGAGGACCGCGAACGAGATGCGGATGTGCTTGTCGTGCAGGTGCCGGGCAAACCGGGCGGCTACCAGTGATCCCACGATCGCGGGAATGGCGAACGCCAGGGTGGTGGCCCAGTCAATGGTGTAGCCGGCCGCGTGGGCGCTGAACCCGGCAGCCGAGTTGACCACGATGATGGCCAGGGAGGTTCCCACGGCCTGCTTCATCCGCAGGCCCAGGAAGATGGTCAGTGCAGGGGTGATCAGGAAGCCGCCGCCCACACCGAGGAGCCCGGTGAGGAACCCGACGAGCAGGCCCACTCCCACGGCCTTTGGGGCGCAGGACCGGAATGCCCGGTGCGGGCCGATGCTGCAGGAGCCCTCGGTTTCGCGGGGTTTGCTGAGCATCCGGATTCCCGCAATCACCATGATCGCGGCGAAGGCCAGCATCAGGATGTTCGGATCCAGCAGCTTGCCCACGGCCGCGCCTGCCCAGGCTGCCGGGATGCCGGCCGCCCCGACCAGGGCGATGACAGGCCAGTTCAAGCCCTCACGGATGCGGGGGAACAGGGCCGCCAGCGAGGAGATTCCCACCACCAGCAGCGAGGTGGGAATGGCCTGGGCGGGGCTCATGCCCACGCCGTACACCAGGGCAGGAACGGCAATGATGGACCCGCCGCCGCCTACTACGCCCAGTACGACGCCGACGACGAGCCCCAGACCCAGGGCCGCGATCATGCTGCAGCGCCCTCTTCAGCCGGCTGCACGGGAAGCTGCAGGATGGCGCTCTCGCGGGTGGGCTCCTTGGCGGCCTTGTTCCACGGCATGGCAGACAGGGCCTTGCCCATGGCGCAGGTGTTGGTGGCGGCCGAGAAGGTCAGGCCGGTGCCGATGGCACCTGCCAGCATGCGGACCTTGGGGGAGACGAACTTGCCTCCGGCCAGGCCGAGTATCACCAGGGAGCCGGCTGCCAGGCGGACCTGCCGTTCAAGGTCCCAGCGGTCCTTGCCCTTGACCACGTCGCCGCCCGCAGCGGCAAAGCCGGGAACCCCGCCGGTGAGGACATAGGCGGTGTCCAGGCCCACGGTGGCCATGCGCTGGCGGGCCTGTTCGGCGCGGACGCCGGACTGGCAGACCAGGACCACGCGTGAGCCCAGCCGGGCGGCCAGTTCATCGGTGTGCTCGGAAAGCAGCGGCAGCGGCACGTTGTAGGAGCCGCGGATGTGCATGGACTCGAATTCTGCGGCAGAACGCACGTCGATCACCACGAGGTCCTGGTGCTCTGTGATCCAGGACTGCAGGGTCTCGGGAGCCAGTGCGGTCACGGCGCCTGCTTTGGAAGGGGAAGTCATAAGTAGCCTCTCGGAAGGGGTCTGGTGGATACCCCACCGAGTATTACAGATACCCCCGGGGGTAGTCAAAACACCCGTGGGGGTATATAGTTGACGGCAAGCCCCCCATCAATGGAGACCCCTTATGGAACTGAACCCAACCGAACTCACGCCCGTGATCAACCGCCTCAAGCGCGCGCAGGGCCAGCTCGCCGCCGTCACCCGGATGCTTGAGGAAGGCCGGGACTGCAAGGATGTTGTCACCCAGCTGGCGGCCGTATCCAAGGCCCTCGACCGGGCCGGCTTCGCCATCATCGCCACCGGACTGGAGCAGTGCATCGTCCAGAAGGACGAGGCCATGGACCGGAAAGACCTGGAGAAGCTCTTCCTCTCCCTGGCATAATTCGACGCCCCGGCAGCCCAAAGGCAGCGGACCATCCGGCAACTCTAAGGAGCAGCATGACCTACACCCTGGCCACCACCGTCTCCCTCCCTTGGGCGGAAGCCGTGGACCGCACCCGTGAAGCCCTTGCCGCCCAGGGTTTCGGAATCCTGACCGAAATCAACGTCCGTTCCACTTTCGAAGCCAAGCTCGGCGCTGAAGCCGCGGACGCCGTCGGGGATTACGTCATCCTCGGCGCATGCAACCCGGCCCTTGCCAGCCGCGCCCTGGCCGCCGAACCCGAAATGGGCGCCCTGTTGCCCTGCAACGTCGTGGTACGCCGCAACGCGTCGGCGGACGTCACCACGGTGGAAGCCATTGACCCCCAGACCATGGTGGGGCTCAGCAGCGCCCCCTCGGTCAAGGAAGTGGCGGACGACGCCGGCACGCGCCTGCGCAAGGCCCTCGCCAGCCTTGGCGGGAAAAGCAACTGATGGCTTCGGACAGCGGACCCGCGGTGGACGCCCCGGATGAAGGCGCCCGTGGGCTGCTCATCCATGCCGCCGGCCCGATTGGGCACGACGCGCTCACCGGCATCCTGCGCAGCGCCGCCAACGCCCGTGCCGCGCTGGGTGCCGCTGCCGCCATTGAAGTAGTGGTCCAGGGCCCCGGCGTTCAACTCCTCTCCAAAGGCTCGGCCCTGAACGAGGCAGTGGGCGACGCCCGGCAGCTGGGGGTGCAGCTCCTCGCCTGCGGCAACAGCCTGCAGTCGGCAGGGCTCGAGGGCTCAGACCTCACGGCAGGGGTGCAAACAGTGCCTGCGGCCATCGCCCACCTGGCCCGGCGCCAGTGGGATGGATGGGCCTACGCCCGCCTCTGAGCACCCCGCCCTGTAAGGCACCGGAACAGAGCCGGAAAAACGAAAGGGAAGATCATGGCCCAACCCCTGGTCATCGTTTTCGATGTGAACGAGACCCTGTCCGACATGGCCCCGCTTGGCGAAGCGTTCGCGCAGATCGGCGCGCCACGAGGGCTGGCAAAACTCTGGTTCGCCATGCTCCTGCGCGACGGCTTCGCCCTCGCCGCCTGCCGTGACAACCAGGCCTTTGCCGCCATCGGCACCGATGCCCTCCGCACCCTGCTGGAAGCCGAAGGGATCTCCGGGAATCTGGACACCGCCGTCGAACGCATCATGGCTGCCATGCAGAACCTGTCCCTCCACCCTGATGTGCCTGAGGGCGTCCGTGCCCTGGCCGCGTCCGGCCACCGGTTGATCACCCTGACGAACGGGGCAACAGCCAACACGGACAAGCTGCTGGTTGCCGGCGGCGTCCGGGACAAGTTCGAGATGCTCCTCTCCGTCGAGGACGCACCTGCGTGGAAGCCGGCCAGGGCAGCCTATGAGCACGCGGCGACGTCGGCGGGAGTTGAGCCTGACAACATGCTGCTGGTTGCCGTGCACCCCTGGGACATCCACGGCGCAGCCAAGGCCGGACTTCGGACGGCGTGGATCAACCGGACCGGCGGCCGGTACCCCGCCTATTTCCAATCCCCGGACATCGTCATCCCGGCACTGACCGGACTGGCGGCGGTCCTCGCTGCATAAGCGCGTGGCCAAGGCCATCCTGGAGCACCTCGCTAGCGGACGATGGTCCGCACCCGGGCTGCCAAGGGGAGTTCCGCGCGGTGCCGCTGTTCGAGTTCTGCGACGTCGCGCCCGAACGAGAACAGCAGCAGTGTGAGTGCCACCGCCGGAGCCGCGGCAGCAACAGCAGATGGGGCGGCGGGGACCAGGCTCACCAGCAGTGCAAACGGCTGGCATGCCCCGATCAGCCTGCGGGACGGCCGGGGCGGCAGCGTGGCGCGGAGGTGGGGGAGGAAAAACCCCGCGGCCACGAAGGCGTAGTACATGCCACCGATGCCCAGGACCCAGGGGCCAACCACCGCGGCGGATGCGACGGAGAGCACCAGGACCAGGGCGGCATCGGTGGCGGCATCGAAGCGTGCCCCTTCCGCCGACGAGGTTCCCGTGCGCCGCGCCACGGCACCGTCGAGCCCGTCCAGGAGGAAGGCGGCGCCGCCCAGGACCAGGAGAAGCAGGTTCGCGCGGCCGCCGGTGAACAGCTGGGGGACCGCCAGGACCGCGCACAGGGCCACGAGGACCGCCCGCAGCAGGGTGACGCGGTCTGCCGGCGTTGAGAAGCGCGGGATGCGCCGCAGGACGGATCCGACGGCGGCACCGGCCACCAGGGCCCCTGCGCACACTCCGGCGAGCTGAAGCGCCGGTCCGGATGGTGACGCCGATGTCAGCCACAAGGCAGCGAGTCCGTAGACGGCGAGGGTGCCCAGCGCATCGGGCAGTGCCCGTTCAGCTGCGCCCATCTGCCACCTCCCCTCGCACGCCGGCACCGGCTGCGGTGATCCTCACCGGCGGCGGCGTCCGGCCGTGACCCGGGTGCCGTCGTCGGACTTTCCCCTGCGGCCGGAACGGATCAAGCCTACGGCGGCCAACAGGGCGCCGGCTCCCTCCGCAACGGCGCTGAGGGTCTTCGAGAAGAACCAGACGGGGTCGTACATGGCCGGGATGGGCCCGATGGCGGGGATGTCCACGTACCGGTACAGCATGACGGCGGCGAACGCGCTGAAGGCCACCACCAGGGCCACGGCATAGGCCGCCCTGCTGCCGCGGACCAGGACATAGACGCCGGCCACCAGCGCGGCCGCGGCCTCAAGCAGGAACAGCGTGCCCTGGCTGACGGTGCCCGGCTGCGCGTACGGGTAGCCCGGGGCCAGGAAAAGATGGACGCCGGCATCAATGAACAGCGCCAGAGCGGTCAGTAATCGTAGTGCCACGCTTATGTATACGCCGGATGTTCCCTCCCGGTTCACCCGGTACTGGCAGGAATGTGGGTTTTATGGGGAATATTTAGAGTCCGCCCAGGCTTGCGCGATTAGCAGGCAGCGAAGCCTGCGGCCCTACCAGTAAGGAGAACTGCGATGACCCTTCCCAAGGAAATCACGCCGGGAACATGGACCCTGGACATGGCGCACAGCGAGATCGGCTTCAGCGTCCGCCATGCCGGAATCAGCAAGGTCCGCGGCCGCTTCACCCAGGCGCAGGCCGAGGCACGGGTGGGCGAGTCCCTGGCCGATTCGTCGGTGCACGCCACCGTCTCCACCGCCAGCTTCGACTCCGGCGACGCCAACCGCGACAACCATGTGCGTGGGGCGGACTTCTTCGACGTGGAACAGTTTCCGGAAATGACCTTCCGCGGCACCCATATCGAAGGTGACGGCGAGGAGTACACGCTTACCGGCGACCTGACCATCAAGGGCGTCACCCGGCCCGTGGAACTGGAGGTCGAGTTCACCGGCGTCGCCGTGGATCCTTTCGGCGCCACCCGCGCCGGGTTCTCCGCCGAAACCGAGATCAGCCGCAAAGAATTCGGGCTGACGTGGAACGCAGCCCTGGAGGCCGGCGGCGTGCTGGTCAGCGACAAGGTGAAGATCAACCTCGAGGCAGCGCTGGTCAAAGAGGCCTGACGCTGCAAGTTCCGCGGCGCCCGGTTCTCAGGGCGCCGCGGGCCGCACCTTCACGTTCCCCAGGGAGCGGATCAGGGCGACGGCGGTGATGGACCCCGCGGCCATGATGGACGCCAGCACCACCACCTGGAACCGCCCGGCTTCCAGGGGTGAGGCGCCCCCGAAGATCGCACCCACAAACGCTCCCGGAAGGGTGACCAGGCCGGTGGTTTTGGTCTGGTCCGTGGACGGGATCAGGGCCGAGTGCACCGCCTGCCGGGCCTGCAGCAGGGTGGCCTGCCGGGGTGTTGCGCCCAGGGCCAGCCAGCCCTCCACCTGGTCCCACTGTTCAATGATGGCCTCGACGAACCGGCGGCCGGCCAGGGTGGCGATGGTCATGGAGTTGCCGATCACGATCCCGCCCACCGCCAGCGCATACCGCGGCGAGAACTCAATGGCACCTGTTCCAAACACGATGGCCACCGTCACCAGGATGCCCGCGGCCATGGTCCCGGCCACCACGGCGAACCGCCGCCAGGACCACGTGAGCCTGCGCGTGGCGGTCACGGACGCCACGCTGAACATCACCGCCAGCGCCGCCCCCACCCACAGCGGATTGGAGATGACCCCGCCCAGCACCAGGCTGATGACCGCGAGCTGCGCCGCGCCGCGGAGGATGGCCAGGGCGGGGGAGAGGTACGACGGCGTCCGCGCGCCCCAGAGGACGCCTACCGTGAGCGCCGCCAGGATGGCAACGGCCGCCAGGGTGGGCAGCAGTGCGGCAAGGGCGGGCATGCCGCCAGCTTAGCGGCCGGGCGGCCGCCCGCCCGGCAGGGCTGCGCCTAGGAGTTGCTGTCCGCGATCGCAGAGCTGACCGCCGTCGGGCTGTCATACTCCCGGTCAGGAAGGGCCTCGAGGGCGTCCATCACGTTCTTGTCCGCCCCGGAGTCCTTTGCGCGGGAGAGCAGGTCCCCGCGCTTGGCCGGGTAGTCGATGCCGCCCAGGAACTTCTGGATCTGGATCGGGTTGGGGGTGTCCGCCATGGTACCGGTTTCCTTTCGATGTCGGCCGGCTGTTCGCCGTTGCCCACGTGGTTCGGGCTGCGGTGGAGCCATCGTAGTCCTGCACCCGGCCCTGCGGAATGCCGCCATGATCCGGCCTGTCCTCCCCTGGGTTTGTTCCCGTGGCAGGAGGGGATAAGACTGTGGGTATGGGACGTGGAACGCTTCGGATCTTCCTGGGCGCGGCGCCCGGGGCCGGCACCACGTACGCCGCACTGCGGGAAGCCTGCCGGCTCCAGGCCGGGGGCAGGGATGTCGCCGTCGGCATTGCCGCTGCGCATGGGCGGCCGGAAACGCAGCAGCTCCTTGAGGGGCTCCACGCCGTGGCGCCGCACCGGGTGCAGACCGCCGCCGGGGCGCAGGCAGATGAGCTGGATGCCGGTGCGCTGCTGGAGCGGCGGCCGGACGTGGCCGTGGTGGATGACTACGCCCACGTCAACAGCCCGGGCAGCAGGAACAGCCAGCGCTGGCAGGACATCGAGGAGCTGCTGGCCGCCGGCATCGACGTGCTGTCCACCCTTTGCGTGCAGCAGCTGGCGTCGCTCAAGGATGCCGTCGCCGCAATCACCGACGAAGCAGCGCAGATGACGGTGCCGGATGAGATTGTCCGGCGGGCCGACCACATTGAACTCGTGGACATCTCCCCGGCACTCCTGCGCCAACGGGTCGCCGAAGGCAAGGTGTTTCCGAAACACAAGGTTGACGCCGCCCTGGCCAATGAGTACCGGCTGGGAAATCTCTTCGCGCTGCGCGAGATCGCCCTGATCTGGCTCGCAGACAGGGTGGATGAAGGCCTGGCGGCCTACCGGGAAAGCCAGGGAATCACCGCCACCTGGCCCACGCGTGAGCGGGTGGTGGTGGGGCTTGCCGGCGGCCCGGAAGACGAGGTGCTTATCCGGCGGGCAGCCCGGATCCTGTCCAAGTCGAACGGCAGTGAACTCCTGGCCGTCCATGTGCGCGGCACCCGGGCGCGGAAGGGGGCTTCCGAACAGGGGCTGGATGCGCAGCGGCGGCTCGTCACTGACCTGGGTGGCACGTGCCACACAGTTTCGGGAGATGATCCGGCGCAGTCCCTGCTGGAGTTCGCCCGGAGCACCAACGCAACGCAGATCGTCATCGGCGCGTCGCCCGGGCACCTGTGGAGCCGCATTCTGGGGATGGGCGTGGGCGCCAAGGTGGTGCGGGAATCCGGGGACATCGACGTGCACCTGGTTTCCCATCCGCAGGCCGGGCGCGGGCTGCCCCGCAAGGCCCCCGCCGCGCTGGGCCGTGCCCGCACCGTTGCCGGCTACATCCTCTCTGTGCTCCTTCCCGTCCTGGCAACCGCGGCCCTGTCTCTGGGCCAGGCACTCAACCTCGCCACCCAGGCGCTGGTCCACCTGACCGGAGTGCTGGCGGTGGCGTTCGTTGGCGGGCTGTGGCCGGCCGTGCTCGCCGCAGTCCTGGCCTCGCTGCTGCTCAACTACTTCGAAACGGATCCCGTGGGCACGCTGGACATCAGCGACCCGCAAAACGTCTTTGCCCTGTTGGTATTCCTCGGAGCCGGGGTTGCGGTGTCACTGGTGGTGGGCCTGTCGGAACGGCGGGCGCAGGAGGCCAGCCGTGCCCGTGCCGAAGCAGCCACCCTGGCGGACCTTGCCAGGGACGCCCTGCTGGCGGACGATACCGTGGCAGGCTTCCTGGACAAGGCCCGCGAAACCTTCCAGGTCCGGGCCGCCGGCCTCTTCACCCGGTCCGGCGACAGGCAGGCGGGGTGGGAACTCCAGGCCTATTCCGGAGATGCGGCACCACCCGCCCCGGACAGGGCATCCTCCCTGACGGACAACGTGGAACTGGCCGATCCACGCACCGCCCTGGTCCTATCCGGACGCACGCTCACGTCCGGGGACAGGCTCCTCCTAACGGCGCACGGCGCCCACCTCCTGCTGCTGCGGCAGCACGACACCCTGCAGCGCAGGCTGAAGAGCACCACGAAAATGGCGGAGGGCAACAGCGTCCGGACGGCGATCCTCAACGCGGTCAGCCATGACCTGCGCACCCCGCTGGCCGGGATCAAGCTCGCCGTGACCGCACTCCGCCGTCAAA
Organism: Pseudarthrobacter phenanthrenivorans; assembly: GCF_036455295.1. GTDB lineage: Bacteria > Actinomycetota > Actinomycetes > Actinomycetales > Micrococcaceae > Arthrobacter > Arthrobacter phenanthrenivorans_C. Next base: position 204,608 of record NZ_JAYXNX010000001.1, read on the forward strand.
ACCGGAGGCTGCCGGCAGAAGTGCAGGCCGAGATGCTGGCCACCATCGAGTCCTACTCGGAGCGCCTGGAGGCCCTCATCTCCAATCTTTTGGACATGTCCAGGGTTTCCAGCGGTTCCGCCGCCCCGCACCTGGCGCCGGTCACATGGCGCGATGCCATTGAGGACGCGCTGCGGGGCATTCCCCCGGAGCACATCCGGGTTGAGCTCGCCCCCAACCTGCCGCCCGTTGAGGCTGACCTGGGAATGCTGGAGAGAGTCATCGCCAACATCGTGGAAAATGCGCTCAAGTATGCCCCGGGCTCCGATGTGGTCATCGTGGGCGTTACCGGCGTGGCGAACGCAGGGGACGACGGCGCGACGCCCTTTGGCGAATTGCGGATCGTCGATCACGGCGCAGGTGTGCCCGCTGCCGCCGTCGTGGAAATGTTCCAGCCGTTCCAGCGGCTCGACGATGCGCCGGACGGGCTGGGCATCGGGCTGGGCCTGGCCGTGGCGAAAGGTTTCACGGAGGCCATGGGCGGCCAGCTGGTACCCGAGCCGACCCCCGGCGGCGGCCTGACCATGGTGATCCGGCTCCCGCTTTCCACCGGCCACTACGCACCAGGCTTTCGCCAGGAAGCAGGCAGCAGAAAAGCATGAGAACTGTTCTGATCGTCGACGACGAGCCGCAGCTGCTGCGCGCCCTGCAGGTCAACCTGCAGGCCGAGGGCTACCAGGTGCTGACGGCACTGGACGGGGCCACCGCCCTGAAGCACGCGGAGGGCGGACATCCCGATGCCATCGTCCTCGACCTGGGCCTGCCGGACATCAACGGTGTGGACGTGATCACCCGGATCCGCCGGACCAGCAGCACGCCGATCATCGTGCTCTCCGCACGGCACGGGTCCGTGGACAAGGTCCGTGCCCTGGATGCCGGGGCCGATGACTACGTGACCAAGCCGTTTGGACTGGACGAGCTGCTGGCCAGGCTGCGCGTGGCGGGGCGGCGGAGCACCACCCCTGAAGCGCCGGACCCCGGTCCCGCCGTCGACGCGGGGGACTTCGAGGTGGACCTGGCCAACCGGAAGGTGACCCGCGACGGCGCCCCGGTCCGGCTCACGCCCCGCGAGTGGGCCATCCTCCAGCTGCTGGTGAAGAACCCCGGGCGGCTGATCACCCAGCAGCAGATGCTCGCCACCATCTGGGGTCCCGGCTACGACAACGAGACCCACTACCTCCGCGTCTACATGGGGCAGCTGCGCCGCAAACTGGAGGCTGATCCGGCCCGGCCGCGCCACCTGCTCACGGAAGCCGGGATGGGCTACCGCTTCGAACCCTGAGCCGCCAAAATCCGGCAGTCCCCGGCTGGACCGGGGTCAGCGGACGATCTTGAAGTTGAACGCGGGGGTGCCCAGCGCGCCCCAAAGGCGCAGCCATACCGGCAGGAGCATTTCAGTGCCCCGGGCCGTGGTGATGTCGCCGAGGTCGATGACGTCCTGGTGGCCGAATTCCTTCAGGAGCACGGTGACGGTGTTCTTGGCGTCCGCGTCGTTGCCGGAAACGAAGACCGTGCCGGGGTCGGCGAGCTGCGCCGGCTGTGCCATAAGGTCCGCGTTGAGCGTGTTCAGCGCCTTCACCACCCGCGCCCCGGGGAACTCGCGCTGGATCTGTTCGCCGAGCGAGTCCGTGTCCTTGACGAACAGGGTGGGCGGCATGCCCTTGCTGAAGTCGAGCGGGTTGGCGATGTCCAGGATGACCTTGCCGTCCAGGTTCCCGGCGCCGGCCGCCGACAGTACGTCCAGGGAGGCGCCGCCGTTGGTTGCATTGACAATGAGTTCAGCTCCGGCCACAGCATCGGCGAAACCGGCGACGGCGATACCAGGGTTCTCGGCGGCCCACTCGGCGAAGGGGGGAGTGCCCATGGCGTCGGGCTCAGTGCGGGCGAGGCTGGCCTCCGGGTCCCGGGTGCCGATGGTGACGGCATGGCCGAGTTCGGCGAGGCGCGCTGCGATGGTCCGGCCGACGATGCCGGTTCCGAGGACGGCGGTGTTCATGGATGCTCCTTGGGGTCTGCGGGGCCCGTCCAGTTTGTGACGGATCGTTCTCATAACTTTGTGACGGATCGTTCCGTCTGTCAAACTGGAGCTGAGACAGGACGTGGAAAGTTTTGAAGGAGTGTGGTTTTTGTGGTGCGCAGGACGGGCGAGGAGAACCGGCGCAATGTCCTTGACGTGGCCACCCGGCTGTTCTATCAGCAGGGGATCCGGGCCGTGGGGATGGATGCCGTGGTCAAGGCGTGCGGGGTGGGCAACGCCACCGTCTACCGGCAGTTCCCCACCAAGGACGCCCTCGCCACTGCCTACGTGGAAGGCCGGGCCGACGCCTGGTTTGAACGGATGCTCCAGGCCGCCGGCGACCAGCCCGAACCGCGCGGGAAACTCCTGGCCGTCTTCGAAGTTCTCGCGACGGACTGCGCCGGGGAGACCTACCGCGGCTGCCCGATGCTGAACACCAATACCGAGTTCCCGGACGGCCAGCATCCCGCCCACACGGCAGCGGTGGGCCACAAGCAGCAGGTACGCGACTGGTTCCGTTCGCTCGCGGCCGCCGCCGGGGCAGACTCCCCGGACCAGCTCGCCGAGGAGCTGCTGATTGTCCTCAACGGCGCCTACGCCACTGCGGCCGTGCTCGACGGCGGCACGTACGGGCGGCGCGCCCTGGCCCTTGCACGGCGGCTGGTCGACGAGGCCTGCCCGCTCCCATAGCCAGCTGCGCGTACAGGGCGCGGCCGGGCGGCACGCGGGCATCCGGTGCGGCAGCCGGCGTCGTAAATCACGCGTAAAGGATTCGTCAATAAAGGCCCTTTACGCAGGCCGGCCCTTTTCGCCGGTGCTAGCTTCGGCAGTGGTCGCGTTGCAGAGGGCAGCGCGGGAAGGCGGACATGACCACGTTAAGCAGGCCCCCGGCGGATCCATCGGCGCCCCACGCGCGCGGCCAGAAGGCCTTGAAGGACTGGCTGCTGTTCGGACTGCAGGACAGCAAGGGTGCGCACCCCGGGCCCGGCGGTGTCCCCACCAGCCATGAAAAGAAGCACGCGTGGTGGCAGGTCATGTGCCTCACGGGCGTGGACTACTTCTCCACGTTGGGCTACCAGCCCGCCATTGCCGCGCTCGCCGCCGGCGTGATCTCGCCGCTGGCCACCCTGGTGCTGGTGGCCGTGACCCTGCTGGGAGCACTCCCTGTCTACCGCAGGGTGGCCGGGGAAAGCCCCCGTGGTGAAGGCTCCATTGCCATGCTGGAACGGCTCCTTCCGCGCTGGGGCGGCAAGCTCCTGGTCCTGGTCCTGCTGGGGTTCGCCGCCACCGACTTCATGATCACCATGACGCTTTCGGCAGCCGACGCCAGCGCGCACCTGCTCGGCAACCCCGTCGCTCCGGGGTGGCTCCAGGACCAGAACGTCCCCGTCACGCTGTTCCTCCTGGCGCTGCTGGCGGCCGTGTTCCTGCGCGGATTCAAGGAAGCGATCGGCGTTGCCGTGGTCCTGGTGGTCCTGTATCTGGGCCTGAATGCCGTGGTGGTGGTTGCCACCCTGGGGCAGGTGATCTCCCATCCCGCAGCCATGGGCGACTGGTGGACCAATCTGTGGGTATCGCACGGCAATCCCGTGATGGCGGTGGCCATCGCGCTGCTGGTGTTCCCCAAGCTGGCCCTCGGCCTGTCCGGCTTTGAGACCGGCGTCGCCGTGATGCCGCAGGTCAAGGGGGCCGCGGACGATACAGAAGAGAACCCGGCGGGCCGAATCCGCGGAGCCCGGCGCATGCTCACCACCGCCGCAGTGATCATGAGCGTGTTCCTGCTGACCACCAGCTTCATTACGGTCGTCCTCATCCCGGAGCAGGAATTCCAGCCCGGCGGACAGGCCAACGGCCGTGCCCTGGCCTACCTGGCGCACGAATACCTTGGCGTGGGCTTCGGCAGCGTCTACGACATCAGCACCATCGGCATCCTCTGGTTCGCCGGCGCCTCGGCCATGGCCGGCCTGCTGAACCTGGTTCCCCGGTACCTGCCGCGCTACGGCATGGCCCCCGGATGGGCCAAGGCCGTCCGGCCCCTGGTGCTGGTCTTCACCCTGATCGGTTTTGCCATCACCTTTATCTTCAACGCCGACGTCGACGCCCAGGGCGGTGCGTACGCCACCGGCGTGCTGGTGCTGATGACCTCCGCCGCCGTGGCGGTGACGCTGTCCGCCCGCCGGCGCAGGCAACGGAACCTCACCTTCGGCTTCGGCGCCATTTCCGTGGTCTTCGCGTACACCACGGTGGCCAACATCTTCGAACGCCCGGAAGGCATCAGGATCGCCGCAATCTTCATCCTGGGCATCATCGTCATCTCACTGCTGTCCCGGGTGCGGCGTTCCTTCGAGCTGCACGCCACCCGGGTGCACCTGGACCAGCAGGCGCTGGAATTCATGTCCAGCACCCTGGACGGGCCCATCGCGATCATCGCCCACGAACCGCTGCGGATGACCGCGGAGGCCTACCGGGACAAGCTCGAATCGGCCATCGAGGTCAGCCACCTGCCGCTGGCGGGGGAGGCCCTGTTCCTCGAAGTGGTGGTGGACGATTCCTCCGACTTCGAAACCGAGCTGTTCGTCCACGGTGTGAACCGCCACGGCTACCGCGTCCTCGAAGTGCACGGACCGGTGGTTCCGAACACCATCGCCTCCGTGCTGCTGCACATCCGGGACGTGACCGGGCTGATGCCGCACATCTACTTCCGCTGGACCGAAGGCAATCCCATCACCAACCTCGTGCGGTTCCTGTTCCTCGGTGAGGGCGAGATTGCGCCCGTGACCCGTGAAGTGCTGCGCGAGGCCGTCCCCGACGTCACCCAGCGGCCCTGGGTCCACGTCGGCTGACCGGCGGTTTCGCCGGCGTGCCGGGTTGGGGCGCGGTGCCGGCGGGGTTCGCCGGCGCCGCGACGTGCGGGACGACGGCGGCCACCCGGGCGGCGTCCGCGAGGGTCAACGGGACGTTCGTGCGGAAGGCGGCCTCGGCGTCGTCCTCCCGGACACCCGCCGCCAGCACCACCACGTGCACCATGTCGCCATAGGAATCGTTGCAGGCCAGGATGTCGCCGGGAACTTTGTGTCCCTGCGGGCCCGCCGCCGGCCAGGGCTGGAAGATGACCCACCACGCCTCGCCGTCCTGGTCCGGGAAAAGGTAGCCGCTGGCCGACTGCAGGGCGCGGCCGTTCAGTCCGCGTCCGCCGTAGCCCTCCACGGCCTCGGCTGCCGCGGCAAACTTGACCCTGCCGCGGTCCTCCGGCGCCTCATCCCACCGCATCGTCGCTCCCTGTCTCCGCCTGTGCTGCCTTTGCCTCAATCAAAGGGCCGCCGTGGCCTGAACGGGGTGGGCGGGGCGATTAATTGACGGATTATTTACACCCTGCACCGCGCCGCCGCGGAAGGGATGAGCGCGGCAGCGGCACCATAATGGGATCCATGCGCCGCCCCGTGACCGTCCGCCCCATGTGCCCCGACGACTGGGAGGCCGTGCACGCAATCTACGCCGCCGGCATCGCCACGGGGGAGGCGACCTTCGAGAGCGAGCCGCCCACCTGGGAAGCGTTCGACGCCGGCCGGCTGCCTGAGCACCGGCTCATCGCCGAGGACGCGGGCCGGGTCCTGGGCTGGGCCGCGGTGTCCCGTGTCTCGTCCCGGGAGGTGTACCGGGGCCTCGTGGAGCACTCCATTTACGTGGCGCCGCAGACGCACGGCCTGGGCGTGGGCCGGCGCCTGCTCGGTGCGCTGATCGACTCCACAGAGGCCGCGGGCATCTGGACCATCCAGTCCAGCATCTTCCCGGAGAACACGGCGAGCCTGGCGCTGCACCAAAAACTGGGGTTCCGGGTAGTGGGGACCAGGGAGCGGATAGCCAGGATCAGCAACGGACCCAAAGCCGGGCACTGGCAGGACACATTGCTGCTGGAGCGCCGCAGCACCGTGGCGGGAACTGAATAGTTCCTGCTTTGCGAGAGTCCAATGACCCTGTTTGTGCTTCCGGCCCAAGCCCTAGCGTCGTGAGACACGCTTACTCGAGGACAGTACGGAGTACATCATGCAGTTTCCCTTAGCCTACCGCCGCAGTGCAGCGGCTTTCGCCGCCGCCACAACACTCATCCTCTCAGGGGCATCCACGCCGGCCTTCGCCGCCCAGAACCCCGTCAACTACGTCAATCTCGGGGACTCCTACTCCAGCGGCTGGGGCTCCTTTGCGCCAACCGCCGACGCCAATCCGGCGTTCGGCAGCCCGGCCTGCCTGCATGGCGGACCTGACGACGTGGCGTTGTTCGACCAGCTCCAGTCGGTGGCCCTCACCGGTGACTATGCGTGTGCAGGCGCGACTGTCGGAGCAACAACCTCGGGTATTCCCACCATCGCCCAGCAGGCGGCCAAGGCGTCCCTTGATGGTGCGCTCAACAGCACCACAGGACTGGTGACCCTCACGGCCGGCGGAAACGACGTCAACTTCGGCCAGCTCATCGCAGCCTGCGCCGCGGATACGTCGCCAACAGCCACCGAATGCCAGGCGGCCACAGCATACGGACTTGGCCTCGCCAACAATGTCGATGTCGCCGGAACAGTCGGAACCATCCGCGGCTTCGCAGGCAATGCCAAGATCGCCTGGCTCGGGTACCCCCGACTCTTTGCGACGGCCGGGGAATCCACCACCGTCACCGCCGGCGGTGGTGTCATGTCCGCGGCGGCCGCGGCCGTCTTCGACAAGGGGACGGACCAGCTCAACGCGGTCCTGGCAGGCAAGGCACGGGACGCCGGTGCGCAGTTCGTGGATGTGTCCCCCAAGTTCAACGGCCACGAAATCGGTTCCTCCGCCTCCTGGTTCAACCTGGGCCCCTACGCCCAGTTCAACTTCCACCCGACCTATGACGGGTATGCGCAGGGCTACTACCCGGCCATGGTCAGCGCGATCAAACCTGCCCAGCTGGCGAAGGGCTGACCCGTCCCACGGGCAAGAGGCGCCACGCCGGCGCTCCGCGGTAGGGACTGGATAGCCCCTACTGTGAGGGCAGGGTCAGGATCTCGGCGCCGTTCTCCGTAATGGCGATGGTGTGCTCCGTGTGGGCCGTCCGGCAGCCGGTGGCGCTCCTCAGGGTCCAGCCGTCGTCGTCCGTCACCAGTTCCGCCGTGTCCTTCATGATCCACGGCTCCAGCGCCAGCAGCAGCCCGGGCCGGAGCTTGAAGCCGCGCCCGGGCCGTCCCATATTGGGCACGTGCGGGTCCTGGTGCATGGTGGAGCCGATGCCGTGGCCGCCGAACTGCGTGTTGATGGGGTAGCCCGCATCGGTGAGGACGCGGCCGATGGCGTAGGAGATGTCGCCAATCTTGGCATTCGGACCGGCGGCGGCGATCCCTGCGGCGAGTGCCCGTTCGGTGGTTTCGATCATCGCCACGCTCTCCGCCGGCCGTGATTCCCCTACCAGGAAGCTGATGGCTGCGTCCGCGGCTACCCCGTTCCTGACGACGGCGAGGTCCAGGGTCAGCAGGTCCCCGTCGGCCAGTTCATAGTTGTGGGGCAGCCCGTGCAGCACGGCATCGTTGACGCCCGTGCAGATGTAGTGGCCGAAAGGGCCGCGGCCGAACGACGGCGCGTAGTCCACGTAGCAGGATTCAGCCCCCGCCTCGGTGATCATCTCCTTGGTCCACTGGTCGATGTCCAGCAGGTTGGTCCCCACGGTGGCGCGGCTCTTCATCGCCTGCAGGATGTTGGCCACCAGTGCACCGGTTTCCCGCGCGCGGTCCACTTCAGCGGGGGTCAGGATCTCGATCATGGGGTGCCCTTCATCTGCCGGCCGATAGCTGTTGGGGTCATCCTATTTGTCCTTCCATGGGCGGCTGCAAGGAACGGGCGTGACTGCGGAATATGTGTGGATTGCCAAGGACATAGATAGGTGTAAATATTTACGTGTGTCTATGTCTTTGGAGCTGACCCCGGTTGAAGCTATGGCGTGCTGTCCCCCTCTGGCCCGGGAACCCCTGTCTGAAGCGGAAGCGGAAGGGATTGCCCCGCTGTTGAAGGCGCTGGCGGATCCGGTCCGGCTGCGGCTGATGTCCCTGGTCGCCTCGCGCGAGGGCGGCGAAGCCTGCGTCTGCGACCTCAACGATGCCTTCGAGCTGTCCCAGCCCACCATTAGCCACCACCTGAAGATCCTCCACGAGGCCGGCCTGCTGGACCGGGAGAAGCGCGGCGTCTGGGTCTACTACCGCGCCCGGACCGCGGCGCTGCAGAACCTGGCCGCACTGATTGGCGGGCAGGCCCAGTGAGCGTGCTGGGCCGGCGTGCCGCCGCCGAATTCACCGGCACCGCGTTCCTGGTCATGGCCGTGGTGGGCTCCGGCGTCATGGCATCCAGGCTGTCCCCGGGCGACGCCGGGCTGCAGCTTTTGCAGAACAGCCTCGCCACGGGTGCCGCGCTGGTGGCGCTGATTGTGGCCCTGCAGCCAGTCTCGGCGTCGTTCAATCCCGTGGTGACCCTGGTGGAACGGGCGCTGGGGATGATCGACACCACCACGGCGGGAGCCCTCATCGCCGCACAGGTCCTGGGCGGCCTGGCCGGTACCGTCGCGGCGAACCTGATGTTCGGGCTGGACGCCGTCACGTTCTCCACCCACCAACGCAGCGGTCCCGCGCTCTGGCTGGCTGAGGTCATCGCCACCGTGGGGCTGCTGGTGGTCATCTTCGGCACCGTCCGCTCGGGCCGGGCAGACCGGGTGGCGTTCGCCGTGGGCGGCTACATCACGGCCGCATACTGGTTCACCAGCTCCACGAGTTTCGCCAACCCCGCGGTGACCATCGCCCGGACCGTCACGGACACCTTTGCCGGCATCGCACCATTGTCGGCCCCGGCCTTCATCCTGGCGCAGCTGCTTGGCGGCGCCTCCGGGTACCTCCTGGTCCGGTTCCTCTACCCAACCCTCGCAACTCCCGCCGTCGTCCCCGCTGACCGAAAGGTGCTCTCATGAGCCAGAAGCCCTCCGTCCTGTTCGTCTGCGTCCACAACGCCGGCCGGTCCCAGATGGCCGCCGCGTTCCTCACCAGCCTCTCGAAGGGCGCCATCGAGGTCCGCTCCGCGGGCTCCCAGCCTGCGGACAAGGTCAACCCGGCCGCCGTCGAGGCCATGGCCGAGGTGGGCATCGACATGTCCGCGGAGATCCCCAAGATCCTCACCACGGAGGCCGTCAAGGACTCGGACGTGGTGATCACCATGGGCTGCGGCGACGAATGCCCGTACTTCCCGGGCAAACGCTACGAGGACTGGGTCCTGGAAGACCCCGCCGGCAAGGGCGTGGAGTCCGTCCGGCCCATCCGCGACCAGATCAAGGGCCGCGTGGAAGCCCTGATCGCCTCCCTTGTCCCCGTTGAGAGCTGAAAGGCGGACACCATGCCATCCAAGGACTCCCTGCCGGTTGCCGTGATCGGCGCCGGACCCGTGGGCCTCGCCGCGGCCGCGCACCTGCTCGAACGCGGGCTGGAACCGCTGGTCCTCGAGGCCGGCCCGGCCGTTGGGGCTGCCATCCGGCAATGGGGGCACGTCCGCGTGTTCTCCACCTGGAAATACAACCTCGACCCCGCCTCGGTGCGGCTGCTGGAACGCAACGGCTGGGAAGCGCCCCGGCCCACCGCGCTGCCATACGGCGCCCAGATCGTCTCCGAATACCTGGAGCCGCTGGCCGCCACACCCGAACTCAAGGACCGGATCAGGACCGGGTCACGGGTTCTCTCCGTCACCCGGCAGGGCATGGACAAGGGCCGCAGCCAGGGCCGGGACAGTGCCCCGTTCCTCCTGCGCATAGGGCACGACGGCGGCCAGGTCACCGAGGTGCTGGCCCGCGCCGTCATCGATACCTCCGGAACGTGGAGCACGCCGGCGCCGCTGGGATCCTCCGGGCTGGCGGTTCCGGGCGAAGCCGAAGCACGGGCCGCCGGGCTGGTCACCGGTCCGCTGCCGGACGTTTCCGCTGGCGGTTTCGCCGGCCACCGCACCCTGGTCATCGGTTCCGGACACTCGGCCGCCAACATGGTCCTTGACCTGGCCCGCGTGGCCCGCGCCAACCCCGGCACCGAAGTCCTGTGGGCAATCCTCGCCGCCACCCCCGCCCGGGCCTATGGCGGGGGAGACGCCGACCAACTGCCCGCCCGCGGCCAGCTCGGGGCCCGGCTCCGCACCGCCGTCGACACCGGGGCAGTCCAGCTCCTGACCAACTTCCACACTGCTTCCCTCGAAACCCAGGCAGACGCCGTCACCGTGCACGCCGCGGACGGCCGGTCCGTATCGGTGGACCGCGTCATTCCCGCCACCGGATTCCGGCCGGACCTGGCCATGCTCTCGGAGCTGCGGCTGGACCTGGACCCCGCGGTGGACGCCCCCAAGGCTTTGGGCCCGCTGATCGACCCGGACTTCCACAGCTGCGGCACGGTCCCGGCCCACGGCGCACGGATCCTCGAGCAGCCGGAAAAGGATTTCTACCTGGCCGGGATGAAGTCCTACGGCCGCGCGCCTACGTTCCTCATGGCCACCGGGTACGAGCAGGTACGCTCCATCGCCGCCGCCCTGGCCGGCGACACCGAAGCCGCGGACGCCGTCGAACTCGAACTGCCGGAAACAGGGGTGTGCTCCACGAGCATTCCCGAGGAGGCTGGTGACGCTGCCGCAGACGCCTGCTGCTCCGCCCCGGCGCCGGTTTCCGTGACCATCGGGTTCCCCACCGGACTGCAGCACGGCCGCACCAGCGAGTCGGTGAACCCGTAGCGCGGGGCTGAGGGGTGCCGGGTGCGGCCGGCGATGCGCCGGTTCGTCCCCGACGCGCATCCTCCGCTGCGCTGCGCAAATGTCGGCTTCGCTGTGGAATGTGCGCCGCGAAAATGCATTTGCGCGTCGCTAAGCCGTGGCCGCGGGGACACCATGGCCGCCCGCCGGGACTTCAGGGCAGTGACGGGTCCCCGGAGTTGATTCCGATGGAGCGGCCCCGCGCGAAATGGGTGTTCGCGATGCTGTTGACTTCGTGCAGGCTCTTTCCGGGGTGGCTCAGCCGGATCCACTCGTAGTCCCACTCCTGCAGCTCGCGTACGCGGCCCGCCCGTTTGGCCGCGCGCACGTGGGCTGTCAGGTCGTCACCGCCGAGGACCGGACGGGGCGGAGCCACCGCGGGTTGCGGCCGCGGCGGGGGAACCCTGGCTGGCCGTGCCGGGGCATTCGCGGAGCGGACAAGCGCCACGGTCACGGCAACCGCGCCCACGGCAATGAGCAGGACCCACCAGTATTGGATGATGAGGGCGATGACAATGAGGACGAGGAAGGGGGCACACCCCAGAGTGCCGCCGCCCTTGCCTCCTGAGCGGCGCCGTTTTGCTGCCATGCCGGTTCCTCCAGCGACTGATGGAACGTTAGGAATCCACTCTCGCACCAGGGGGCCGCCATGTCATGGGTATTGGCTACCCGAATTTGATGCCTTGCCGACCAGCCTGGCCGGCGTGCCGTCCGGACCTCAGGGGCCTAGTCGATGTCGGTGCCCGTGCTGAGCTCCTGCCACTGTTCCAGCTCGGCGCGCTGCGCGTCCGCCACCATGCCGAAGGCACCGAACGCATCGGTCCCCAGGACCAGCAGGGCCGGCGGGTTGGGGGATTCGACGACGGCGAGAATCGCCCTGGCTGCCTTGTCCGGGTCCCCGGGCTGGTTGCCGTGCGCCGTGTCGTGTTCCTTGCGGCGCTTGCCGGCCGTGTCCGCGTAGTCCCCGATCGCGGTGGCTGACTGGGTGAGCGAGCGGCCCGCGAAGTCGGTGCGGAAGCCGCCCGGTTCAATGGCGGTGACGTTGATGCCCAGCGGCTTCAGCTCGTTGCGCAGCGAACCGGACATGCCCTCCAGCGCTGCCTTGGTGGCCGCGTAGTAGCCGGAACCGGCCGGGGTGATCCGGGCGCCGATGGACGAGATGTTCAGGATGGATCCGGCCTTGCCGGCGCGCATGCCCGGCAGCACCGCCTTGATCATGTCCACCGCGCCGAAGAAGTTGGTGTCGAAGAGGCGGCGGATGTCGGCGTCGTCCGCTTCCTCCACGGCGGCCCGGTAGCCGTAGCCGGCGTTGTTCACCAGCACGTCGATGCTGCCGAACTTCTCTTCCGCCTGCTTCACCGCCGCGCTGATCTGCGCCTTGTCCGTGACGTCGAGCGGGAGCGCCAGGGCAGTGTCCGGGAAGCCGGCGGTGATGTCCTGGACGGTCTCCACCTTCCGGGCGGTGACGACGGCGTTGTGGCCGGACGCGAGCACGGCTTCAGCGAGTGCGCGGCCAAGTCCGGTGGAGCAGCCTGTGATGAGCCACGTTGCCATGGGTATTTCCTTTCGTGGGGGAGTGGGAAGCAGGCGACGGCGGGCGCCTAAGCCCGCTGCCGCCGTCGTGCGTGGGCTGTCAGTTCGTGGGCGCCGTAGCTGTTGTCGTCCGGGTTGACCGTGACGCCGGGGGCCACCAGCTGGTCGATGCGGTCCAGGACCTCGGGCGCCAGGACGGTGTTGGCGGCGGGCAGGTAGGACTCCAGCTGCTCCATGGTGCGCGGGCCCACAATGGCCGAGGTGACGCCGGGGTGGTTGATCACGAACGCGATGGCCATTTCGATGAGCGTGACCCCGGCCCATTCGGCCACCTGCGCCAGCTCCTCCACGATGTCCAGCTTGCGCTGGTTGGCTGGCTGGCTCATGTCGAACCGGGCGCTGGGCCGCGCGCTCGAGGCGGGCCGGGACGCGGAGTCCTTCCGCCACCGCCCGGAAAGCCAGCCGCCGGCCAGCGGGCTGTACGTGAGGGTGCCCATTCCGTGGCGCTGGACCGTGGGAAGGACGTCCTCCTCGATGCCGCGGGTCAGGATGGAGTACGGCGGTTGCTCCGTGACGAACCGCTCCAGGTTGCGTTCGCGGGACGCCCACTGTGCCTCCACGATCTGCGAGCCGGAGTAGGACGAGGAGCCGATGTAGCGCACCTTGCCCTGGCGGACCAGGTCGGTGAGCGCGCCGAGCGTTTCCTCCACGTCGGTGTCCGGGCTGGGGCGGTGCACCTGGTAGAGGTCGATGTAGTCCGTGTTCAGCCGGCGCAGCGAGTTCTCCACCTCGCGGATGATCCAGCGGCGGGAGCCGCCGCGCTGGTTCGGGTCCCCCTCGTCCATGGGCATGAAGAACTTGGTGGCCAGGAAGACGTCGTCGCGCTTCCCGGCGAGCGCCTCGCCCACGATCTCCTCCGAGACCCCGCCGGAGTAGACGTCCGCGGTGTCGATGACGTTGATGCCGGCATCCAGGGCGCGGTGGATGATGCGGGTGGCGTCGGCCCGGTCGTCGTTGCCCCACGGGCCGAACATCATGGCGCCGAGGCAGAGGGGGCTGACTTTGACGCCGGTGCGGCCAAGCGGGCGGTATTCCATTGCTTCTCCTTAGGCTTCCGGGATGACCATGGCGAACCGCTCGGGGCGGGCCACATCCGGGTCCGGGCCGCTGCGGACGCCGCTGTCCAGGGCGTCGATGGCCGTGAGCTCGGCGGCGGTGAGTTCGAAGTCGAAGACGTCGAAGTTCTCCGCGATCCGTGCCGGGTTGGTGGACTTGGGGATGGCGGAGCGGCCCTGCTGCAGGTGCCAGCGCAGCATCACCTGGGCCGGCGTCTTGCCGTGGGCCTGCGCGACGGCGGCAATCGCCGGGTCCCGCATGACGTTCTTCCGGTTCTCGCCCCAGCCCGGGTAGAAGGTGATGCCGCCGATCGGCGACCACGCCTGGGTGAGGATGCCGTGGTCTTCATCAATCGTCTGGACAGCCGCCTGCTGGAAATAGGGGTGCAGTTCGATCTGGTTGACTGCCGGGACAATGCTGGTTTCCGCAAGGAGCTGCTGCAGGTGGTGCGGCATGAAGTTGCTGACGCCGATAGCCCGCACCCGTCCGTCCTTGAGCAGGGTCTCCAGGGCCTTGTATGCCGCAACCGTCTTGTCGAACCGGTCCGGCGCGGGCTGGTGCAGGATGAGCAGGTCCAGCTGCTCCACGCCCAGCTTGCCCACGGCCTTGTCCCACGCATGCAGGGCCTCGTCATAGCCATAGTCGCTGACCCAGACCTTCGTTTCGATGAACACCTCGGACCGGTCCAGGGCGGAGCGGCGGATCCCTTCGCCCACCTCGCGCTCGTTGCCGTACGCGGCGGCGGTGTCGATGTGCCGGTAGCCCACCTCGAGCGCTGTCTGGACCGCCGCCGTCGTCTCTTCCGGCGGACTCTGGAAAACGCCCAGGCCGAGCGCGGGCATGGTGACGCCGTTGTTGAGTTTGAGTTCCATATCCATGCCTTCACGCTATGCGGGCACGGGGGTTTATGGGAGGGCTTGCCAGGGCCCCCTTGGAGGCCGGCGGTGGTTCAGGCGCTGCGGCTTTCTGTGGATGGTGCACCCTGCTGTGGCCTGCCCGCCGTGAGGAGCTTGATGGCCAGCATCCCGGAAATGGCGGCGAAGGGCAGCTCAACCAGGGCAGCTTCCAGGATGGCCGTAACCAGCGGCGCCCCCTGGGCGGCGGTTGTCACGTCGAAGAGCGCATCGATGCACAGGCTCGTTGAGAACGCGGCCGCGGTAAGCGCCGCATAAATGCTGCCCCTGAAGAGGAAGACCGCCGTCAGCAATGCCGCGAGGGCTTCGAATCCGTCCAGGGCGAGCCACGCCGTGCTCCAGTTGTAGGCCACCGTCACGGACGGCATGGTGCCGCTCAGATAGAAGATCCAGACGGCGTAGAACAGCACTGCCGCAGCGCCGCTGGCGATGGCCGTCCGGCGCCACCCCAGACCCCGGAGCCGCACCAGGATCCGCCTGCGGACACGCAGGACCAACAGGATGGCCAGGAGGACCAGCCCAATTTTGAGCCCGACAAAGTGCGGCCCCACAGACCATGAAGGGTCACGGACGGAAGGCAACGCGGCCAGTGCGGCCGCTCCGGCTACGGCAGCGATCACCCGGCCACCTTACCGTCAGACAGCAAGTTCTTCAGCCGTCTGTTCGGCCGCTGTGGCAGGAGAGGGTGCATGCCCGCGCAGCGGGACGTGACGGATGAACAGGGCCAGGACAAAGCCGGCCGCGGCCACCAGGGACGCCCAGAAGAAGACGGACTGGATTCCGTCGGTCACAGCAGTCTTGAACAGGTCCCGGACCGCCTGCGGGAGGGACTGGAGCGCCGCCGGGGTGATCTGTCCGCTCTGGTGCAGCCCGCCGCCGCCCATGGCGTCGGAAAGCCGGCCTGCGTAGATCGAGCCCAGGACCGAGATTCCCAGGGAACCGCCCATGTTGCGGGCGAAGGTGGTGGTGCCGGTGGCGGCACCGATGTCACGGATGTGGACGCTGTTCTGGGCGATGAGGTTGGTGGTCTGCATCATGCAGCCCATGCCTGCCCCAAGGACTGCCATGTAGACGCCGGACTGCCAGGCGGGAGTGTCAAGGCCCATGGTGGAGAACAGGAACAGCCCCGTGGCCATCAGTGCCGACCCGATGATGGGCAGTGCCCTGTAGTGGCCTGTCCGGCTGACCAGCAGGCCGCCGCTCAGCGACACCACCATGGCAGCAATCATCATTGGCATCAGGAGCAGGCCGCTGCTGGTGGCCGACTGGCCCTGGACGTACTGCTGGAACTGGGGCAGGAACGTGATGCCGCCGAACATCGCGAAGCCAACGATGAAGCCCAGCGAGTTGGCGAGCGAGAAGTTCCGGCTGCTGAACAGGCGCAGCGGAATGACGGGCTCCGCCGCCCGCCGTTCGATGAAGAGGAAGAGCACCAGGCCGACGGCGGCCACGGCGCCAAGGCCGATGATTTCCGGGGAGTTCCAGTCGTACTGGCTTCCGCCCCAGCTGAGCATCAGTACCAGGGCCGTGATCCAGGCCGTCAGGACGGCGGATCCCCACCAGTCGATGCGGACCTTGGCGGTCCGCTCCCGGCGGGGCAGCTTGAGGGTGAACCAGCAGACCACCAGGGAAAGGAGGCCCAGGGGAAGGTTGACGTAGAACGCCCAGCGCCAGGAGGCGTTGTCGGTGATGAAACCACCCAGCAGCGGGCCGCCAATCATGGCCAGGGGCATGACGGCCATCATGATGCCCTGGTACTTGCCGCGCTCCCGCGGCGGCACCATCAGCCCGATCGCCGCCATGATGCCCACCATCAGGCCGCCGGCACCCAGGCCCTGGAAGGCCCGGAACCCGATGAGTTCGGTCATGTCCTGGCTTAATCCGCAGAGGGCGGAACCGGCCAGGAAGACCACGATCGAGGCCATGAAGGTGCGGCGGTGCCCGAAAATATCGCCGAGCTTGCCCCAGATGGGCGTGGCCACCGTCGAGGCCAGGACGTACCCGGTGGTGACCCAGGCGAGGTGGTCCATTCCGCCCAGTTCGCCCACGATGGTGGGCAGCGCCGGAGCCACGATCATGTTGTCCAGCTGGGCCAGCAGCATGGCGATGACCAGTCCGCTCATTGCCGTGATGATTTGCCGGGGTGAGAGCCTGGCCTGCCCGGCGTCCTGGTCTGTCATGCGAATTTCGTCCTAGCGATTCTTGGTTTGGGGTTCACTTACCGCGCGGTTAGTATGGTACTTACCGGCCGGTTAGTTAGCAAGAGCAGCGCGCTGGCACGCCGGACCGAAAGGAATGCAAACACATGGGATCCACCAGTGATGCCCCCGCCCCCGCTGAGGGCGGGACCCGCGAAAACATCCAGGCCGTTGCCCTGCGCCTGTTCGCCGAACAGGGCTACGAATCGACGTCGATGCGCCAGATCGCCGAGGAACTAGGCTTCACCAAAGCGGCCCTGTACTACCACTTCAAAAGCAAGGAAGACATCCTCCGCGCCCTGATGGAGGCCATGCGCTCGCAGATCACCGACCTGCTGGAATGGGCGCGCACCCAGGAACCAGGACCGGAGCTGCGGCGCACCGTCATTGCCCGGTGGACCGGGATTGTCCAGGCCCAGGGCCTGCGCATGTTCCGCTTCCTGGGCTCGAACTACCGGCTGCTCAGGGACATCAAGTCCGAACCCGGCCAGCACGGCGGAATGGCGGCGGCGGTGTCCGAGCTGTTCTCCATCGTCACACCGCCCGGGGCCGGCGTGGAGGACCGCCTGCGGGTCCGTTTCGCGCTGCTCACCATCAACATGCTGGGCCTGGCCGCCAGGGACATCGACGCCGATGAGGACGAGATCCTTGAAGCGGCGGCACGCATCTCTGCCGGCCTGCTCCCGCCCGGATTTTGAGAACGCCACAATTTCACTCCCCTCACCGTCCCGCACGTCCCGCTTCCGTAATTCCTGATGGGAACTCCAAATGCCTGTGCCGATCCTGTCCACCCGCGACCTGACAAAAACCTACGGCCGCGGCCCCGACCGCTTTGACGCCCTCCGGGGTGTTTCCCTGGAGATTGACCGCGGTGACTCCGTGGCAATCGTGGGTAAAAGCGGGTCCGGCAAGTCAACCCTCATGCACCTGCTGGCGCTCCTGGACACCCCGGGCAGCGGCTCCGTCCAGGTGGAGGGAACCGATGCCCGAAGCCTGAGCGGGCGCAAGCTGAACGCCCTGCGCAACCAGATGTTCGGTTTCGTCTTCCAGCAGTTCTTCCTCAACCACTCCACCACCGTGCTGGACAATGTGGTGCTTCCGCTGAAGATCGCCGGCATGGGCGCCCGGGAACGCCGGACCCGCGGCATGGCCGTCCTGGAACAGCTGGAGCTGGCGGACAAGGCGCGCAACAAGGCCGGGAACCTCTCCGGCGGCCAGAAGCAGCGCGTGGTCATCGCCCGCGCGCTTGCCAACAACCCGCGCGTTCTCTTCGCCGACGAACCGACCGGGAACCTTGATTCCGCCACGGGCCGCATCGTGGAGGACATCCTCTTCGACCTCAACCAAAACCACGGAATCACCCTGATCACGGTCACGCACGACCACGACCTTGCCGCCCGCTTCAACCGCCGCGTCTACATCCGGGACGGGCAGCTCATCACCACCGACGAGGAGCACGCGGCATGAAACCGCTGGAAACCCTGAAAACCGCCATCACCAACAGCTTCCGCAGCAAGCTGCGCACCACCCTGACGGTGCTGGCCATCTTCGTCGGGGCCTTCACCCTCACCATCACCAACGGGCTGGGCACGGGAATCTCCAATTACATCGACAGCCAGGTGGCAGCCGTCGGGGCAAGCAATGCCTTCACGGTAACCAGGACCGACACCGGCTCCGGCCTGGGCTCCGGACCGCAGAAGTACGACCCCAACACCAAGGTGCTCGCCGGCGGCGGCCGCCCGGGCTCCACCCAGGTGGCCCTCACCCAGGCCGACCTGGACAAAATCGGGGCCGTCCCCGGAATCACAGGGGTCTCCCCGGTCACGCGGCTGAATACGGCCTACATCCAGTGGAACAACCAGGACAAGTACCAGCTGTCCGTGAGTGTGCTGGCGGGTGCCCAGCCGCAGTTGGACGCGGGCCAGAACCTCGACGACGGGTCCCCAGCGCCGCAGATCATCCTTCCCTCAAGCTACGTGGCCCCCTTGGGGTTCAGTGACAGCGCCCAGGCGGTGGGCCAGGACGCAACCATCGGCATCCCGGACGCCACGGGCACCATGCGGACCGTGACTGCCAGAATCAACGGCATCGAACAAAGCGCGCTCCTCAGCTCGGGCGGGGCGTTCATCAACAAGGCGCTCTCCACCGCCCTCACCCAGGCCCAGGCCACCGGGACCCCCGCCAGCTCCACCCCGGTGTACACCGCGGCCACCGCCACCTTCGCCCCCTCATCGGACTCGCAGATATCCGGGATGAAGAGCCAGCTCTCCGCGGCGGGCTACACGGCGCAAACACTTGATGACCGGATCGGGACCGTGAAGACCGTCATCAACGGCATCATCGGCGTCCTCGATGCGTTCGCGGTCATCGCCCTGGTGGCCGCTGGGTTCGGCATCGTGAACACCCTGCTGATGTCCGTGCAGGAACGCACCCGCGAGATCGGGTTGATGAAGGCCATGGGCATGGGCAGCGGATCGGTCTTTGCCCTCTTCAGCACCGAGGCCGCGTTCATCGGCCTGCTCGGCAGCCTGATTGGGTCCGGCGCCGCCATAGCCCTGGGTACCGTGGTCAGCCACGCCCTGGCCCGCGGCCCCCTGAGCGACCTGGCCGGCCTGCAGATCCTGAGCTTCGCCCCTGGATCCGTTGCGGTGGTCATCGTCCTGGTAATGGCCATCGCGTTCATCGCCGGAACGCTTCCGGCATGGCGCGCTGCCCGTCAAAACCCGATCGACTCCCTCCGCTACGAATAGGCGACGCCGGCCCCCGGAGGCACTGGCAGTACCCGCTCCTGCCGGGTACTGCCAGTGCCTCCTCCGCTGGGTGGCGGCGGCGTAGCGTGGAGGCATGACCAACAGTGACGACGTGCGGAAGTTCCTTACCTCCCGCCGCGCCCGGCTCACGCCCGAGGACGCCGGGCTGCCTGTTTACGGCGGCAACCGGCGGGTGGCCGGGCTTCGGCGCGAGGAAGTGGCCATGCTCGCGGGCCTGAGCATCGACTACTACATCCGGCTGGAGCGGGGGAACCTGTCCGCCGCGTCGGACAGCGTCCTGGAGGCGCTGGCCCGGGCCCTGCAGCTGGACGACGCCGAGACGGCCCACCTTTTCGACCTGGCCCGCGCGGCCACGGCTGCACCGCGCGTGCGCCGGAAGCGGAGCCCCTTGACAGTCCGCCCCAGCGTGCAGCGGGTCATCGATGCGATTACGACGGCGCCGGCCTGGGTCCGCAACGACCGCGGTGACGTGCTGGCCGCCAACGAGCTGGGCCGGGCGCTGTACCAGGACATGATGGCCGAGCCCGTCACGCCGCCCAACAGCGCGCGGTTCACGTTCCTGAATCCCAAGGCGCGGGAGTTCTTCCGGGACTGGGAGCGCAGCGCGGATGACATTGTGGCGGTCCTGCGCTCCACCGCCGGGAGGAACCCGTTCGACAAGGACCTCTCCGACCTGGTGGGTGAGCTGTCCACCCGCAGCGAGGAGTTCCGCGTCCGATGGGCCCGGCACGACGTGAAGTACCACCGCACCGGCCGGAAACGGCTGCACCATCCGGTGGTGGGGGACCTGGACCTGACCTACGAGGCGCTGGAGCTCGCCGCGGACCCGGGCCTGCGGATCAACATCTACACCGCCGAGCCGGGCACGCCGTCCGGGGATGCGCTGAAGATGCTGGCCAGTTGGGCGGCCACGCAGCGTGAAACCGGGCAGACGGCCGCAGAGGTACCCGCCCGGGAGGGCTGACCGGCGCTGCGCGAACTCATTTTCGCGGCGCACATTCCCTGCCGCTGCGGGTATCTCGGCCGCGAGACGGAGTCTGCGCGTCACAGGCGGTTTTGCGCGTCGAGGATGGCAAACGCGTACGACGCCGGGCCAACGGTAGGGTGCCCTGCTTACCATGGAGCCACAACAGGCCGCCCTTCCGGCGGCGTGTGAGCTCGGGGAGATGGCATGGCAAACAACAAGCCCTTACGCGGGCAGGTGGCACTGGTTACCGGAGGCAGCAGCGGACTTGGCAAGGCAGCGGCACTGGCGCTGGCCGGGGCAGGCGCCGACGTCGCGGTCATTGCCCGGTCGGCTGATGACCTGCAGGCCACTGTCTCCGAGATCAATGCTTCAGGTGACGGCGTTCGTGCAGTGGCCCTGCCACTTGACCTGGCCGACGCGCCCGAAGTGGCGCGCGCGGTGGATGAGGTCCAGGAGGATCTTGGACCGGTCACCATCCTGGTGAACGCCGCCGGAACCGATGTTCCCGGTTCGGTCGAGGACATCGACGCCGCCGGATGGGACAGGGTCATGAACGTCAACCTCCGGGCGGTCTTCCTCCTGGCCAAGGCGGTGTTTCCCGGTATGCGCCGGGCCGGCGGGGGAACCATCATCAATATCGGGTCGGTGGCCGGGCGCCGCGGCTGGGCCAACGCCGGAGCATACTGCGCCTCCAAGTTCGCGCTGACCGGCTTGACCCAGTCGCTGACAGCCGAGGGCAAGGACCATGGCATCCGGGCCTGCCTGCTCTACCCGGGAGCAATGGACACGCAGTGGGGAGCATGGACTCCTGATGACCGGGACCAGGAGACCGCAGCCGCCGCACCGGCCAACGAGTCGCTGCCACCGGGCCACGTGGCGGACCTGATTGCCTGGATAGCGCAGTCGCCGCGGGAGATGGTCCTCAACGAAGTCACGGTCACGCCGCTGCTCGAAAAGGGCTGGCCGTAACTCCCGGAACCCGGGCCAGTTAGGCTTCAGGAACCGTGCCACCCATCGAAGGACTGGGATCCGCGCTGCGCTAATTCATTGTCGCGGCGCACATTCCCTGCCGCTACTGGTATCTCGGCCGCGAGAGGGACCATGCGCGTCACAGGCGGTTTTGCGCGTCGAGGACGGCAGAACGCGTACGACGCCGGGCCACCCCTGCCGCTGTCAGCTTCCGTTCCAGGGTCCCCGGCGCCGTGAGTTCAGCCCAGTCCCACCGCACCACGTTGATTCCCATAGCGCGGATCCGGTTCTCGCGCTTCTTCTCCTCCACAACCACCTGCGAAGCGGTCCTACCGCCGCGGAACTCGGGCTTCACATACTTCTCCTCGCCATCGAATTCGCCCACCACCCTGGACTCCTTCCAATAGAAGTCTGTGTAGCCCACCAGCCCCCTGGAATCGGTAAAGGGTTGCTGAAGGACTGGGGCTTCGAACCCCGCCACATGGATCAGGGCCCTGCTCCACGACTCTCCGGGCGAGCCCGAAGCGGGATCGGCAAAGGCGATTGCTGCCCGGATCCGCTGCGCAGCAGCAGCCGAGTACAGGGCGCCGATCCCGGCCTCCAGCTCAGCTTTGGTGAGCGCCGGCAACTGCCGATGCGGGTCGGGCCGCAGCACATGATCCAGCGGCACCACCGCCTCGGTGAACGGGCTGAAGGCCACCAGGTCCAAAACGGTCCGGACGCGGTCCGTGACAAGGAGCCCCTCCAACCTGACCACATTCAAGCCGGCCCGCGCCGCGAAGTGGCGGCTGACCCCGGCACGCGAGCGGCCGCCGTCGTTCTTCAATGTCAGGGCCCGCACTGGGTGGCTTCCAACAGTGGGGATTCCCCACACGCTCGCTGAGGAATGCCGGGCGAAGATGACCGGTTTTTCGAACGTTTCCGCAGCCGCCTGCACGCCGATACGGTACTGCTCCCATGGCTTCAGCTCCCGCCACGTGGGCCCGTCGATGTAAACACCGTGCCGGACGCGCACCAACGCACCTGCCCGCACCCGCTTGGCGAGATCGTTGGCACTCAACCCATGCAGCAGACGCTCGCGGGACAACAAAAGCGGCGGAAGGTCGGCCATGCATCCACGGTGCCCCCGGCGTTCCGGCACCTGAAGAGGCGACCACTCCTATGTGGAAAACCCCGCCTACGGGACCGCCGGATCCTCCATCAGCCACGCCGTCGCCTCGTCCACGGACGTAAAGAACCGGGTGGGATGCATCGGCTTGTGCCGTCCCCTGTAGAAATCGGCGAGCGTCTGGTCCACGGGCGACGTGCCCACCACGGCCGTTCGCGTCAGCGGCCAGTAACCGGCGAACGCGGTGAACGCCCCCTGGTCGACCCACGCCAAACCGGTCATTTCCACCAGCAGCGGAAGGGGCCGCCCACCGCTAAGGGCCCTGGCGCGCTCCATCAGCGCCACCGCATCGTGCTCCGTCACCACGTCCCCGGGCGCCCACTTCAGGTGCAGCATCTCCCCGGAAAGCTCGATGGTCCCGGTGACGTCTTCCATGACTCCTACTTTGCTTCCGTTTCCCGGAACACGCCAAAAGCACGACGCGCATTCTTCTTTCCGCTGCGCAGGTTCCATTTCGCTGCGCGGATTTGGGCCGCGCGGGGAGGGTGCGCGTCCAGGGTGCACAAGCGCTTCGCCAACGCCCCGCGATTCCGCGCGCAAAAGCACGCACGGTGGCGGCCCACCTCAGTGAGGCCGCCACCGTGCGTGCGGGCCTAGCGCCCAGCACCGGTGCCTGGCTTGCGCGTGGGATCCACGGTGCCGGTCTTGCCGTAATCACCTTTGGGGTACCGCCCGGTTTCGGACTGGGCTGTCCGGCCTGTGGTTTCACCTGCTTCGCCGTAGTCGGCCTTGACGTACCGTCCGGATCCTACGGTCTTGTCGCCCAGGGGTTCGGGCAGTCCGCCTTCACTGCCGGCCCCGCCGTAGTTGCCGGCGATGTACTGGCCTTCCTCGTCCTCCGCATGGCGGCCGCGCTGTGCCCCTGCTTTGCCAAAGTTGCCTTTGACGTACCGCCCGCGCAGGTCGGATTCCTCGGGCGTGTGTTCCGGACCGGCGGCGTTCGGGGTGTTTTCAATGGTGCCGTTGTCGTTCATGGTCGTGCCTTTCCGAACGAACTCCACGTCCCTAAGGTGCAATTCGGAGCCTGCCGGGGTGCCGCCCGTCGGGCGGAACGCGGCTCCGTGCCTGCGGAATCGGGCGCCGTTGCAGGGCCGCCCGTCGGTCGGGTTTCGGACTGTTACCCAAGGACAATTTCGGCGTAGCATGAAAATGCCCAGATTGTCAACTGGTCCGGGTGACGCCCGAGATTGAAGCCACAATCGCAAAGAAGTGTGGCTTTCGGCGGTGATCGGCGGCCTTTTGATGGCGCTATTTGTCGTGCCAGCGGGGAACTGCGTTGAGGAATTCCGCAATGGCTTCTGTAGCGGCGTGGATGTCCGCTGACAGTAACGGCGCATATTGTGCTGCGGCTGAGGTATCGCCGGCGCGGACGTATCTGTAAAGGGTCTGGCATGTCTGTTCCATGGCGAGGGATCCGACCATGTGTGCATTGGCCTTGAGGCTCAAGACGGCGTTCAGGGACGCGGGGATGTCGTCGTTGCCGAGGGCGTCGAGGATGTGTTCGTACCGTTCCGGGAGCAGGTCCACGAATGCCTCGGCATAGTTTCTGGCGGCGGTGACGCTTTGCAGCTGCTCGGCGAGGTTGGTAAGGGCGGCGGTGTCAAAGACCTGTCCGCCGGCGTGGATTGCCATGTGTTCTTTCATGATTCGAGCCTTTTATGGGGTTGTCCGGTTCATCGCCGGTCACCCGCTGGTGGTCGTCGCGGTCCGGACTTGGGTGCGGTCGACCGCGATGCCTACGGTCAGCGTAGTTGTGGAGTTATTGGGGACGCTGCCTGTGCTGGCGAGTCTTGCGCGGAGCCGGAGGTTGGCGCCGGGCTTTGTCGGGACGGTTGCGGAAGTCACTGAGACGGTGGAGGATCCAGCAGGTGTTGCCAGGACTTGTGTCGTCGTTCCGCTGGTGCATGCGCCGGTGGATTCATTCCATGTGGTGCTGCAGGATTCGACGATGTACTGCACGGTGGATGGGGCGACCGCTGTGCCGGTGTACGTGGCTTGGGTGATGGGCAGGGTGCCTGTGTTCCCGACGGTGAAGAACTGGGGTGCGAACGTGGGCTGCCCGGGCGTGCCTTGGTTCGTGAACGTGAGTTTCAGCGCGCCGGTGCCGTACGGGGCGGCGGTGCTCAGTGTTGCGACGGCTCCCCAGGAGCCGCTGCCCACGGACTGGGACGCCGACGGGGCGGTGGCAGTAGTGGCGGCGTGGGCGGCCGTGAACGTGCACACCGGCAGGGCTGCGGCCGCGATGGCGACGGCGGCCCTGCCGGTGTAAGAGAGCACGTTCACCCGGATTAGCTTCCGGTGGTGGTGGCGGTGCGCTGGGTTTCGCTGAAGGTCCAGGTCAGTGCCGAGGCCAGACCCTGGATCGTACCGGTGGGGGCACTGCCGTTGACCGTGGTCTCCGTCTGGTCCGGCAGGGCCAGGGAGATTTGCAGGTTCAGGGTGGAACCGGCCGCTACAGCGCCAGCAACCAGCTGTTCCGGAGTTGCGGTGGGGATGGCGCTGAGCGCCGTGCCAGCGGTGCCCAGGACGGTGGAGGTGCCCCCGCTTCCGCAGGTTCCGCTGCTGACCGTCCAAGCAACGGAGCACTGGGTGACAGTGACCTTCAGGCCCTTTGTGGCACTGGTGGTGAGGAGCGTCGGGGTCGCGTCGGTGACGGCCAGGGTCAGGGCCTTCCCGTCCAGGTCCGCGCCTTGGGTCAAGGTGACGTAACGGTTGACGGTGTCGCCCGGGGCGAGGTTGGAGACGGCCTGGGTGAAGCCGGCACCGTTAGGGCTCATCTGCAGGCTCAGGACTCCTGAGGTGGCGGCCTGGGCAGTTGTATTGGTTGCGGTGGCGTTCAATGCAGCGAATACGCCGGCGCCGGTGATCGCCAGACCGGCAGCGGCGACGGCGCCCGCGGCTAACAGTGCCGGGGCCGGGCGGCGGACGGGACGGGCGGCGCGGCGGGAAGTGATTGCAGACATGACGGATCCTTTACGAAGGTAGTAGTACATGAGCGGTGAGGGGTGGTTCTAGTTGGTGGCGGCGGCGCTGCGGCGCCCGGAAGCGCCTGATACTGCACGGCGTCCGGTGGAAGCCGAGGCGCTGCGAAGGATCCATAGGACGGCGGATCCGGTAATGCTCAGGCCGAACACACCGGTGAGCAGAGCCCGCTGGAACGGGTTCTGGATCCAGAGCAGAGGGATGCCGAGCGAGGGGACCGTGAGGACAACCACGGGTACTTGGGCCTGGTTCAGGACCGCCCGCCAGCTATCGGGGGCCGGATTGGCATCGCCCTTGGTCGTGAGCGCCGGATGGTCCGGAGTGCCGGCAATTGAAGTGATCCGGTGGGCGAACGGGACGGATTCACCCGGCGGAGTGAAAACGGGGATCTGGCCCGGCTGCAGGCTGGACACATCCGCGGGGACCGTGATGAGGAGGTCGCCGGGGGCATAAGCCGGGCGCATGCTGCCGGTCAGCACCGGGGAGAAGCCAACGTGGAGCAGCGGAGCCACGACGCCGACAGCCAGGAACACCAGAGTTGCGGCAGCGGCGGTGACCGTGCCCAGCACACGCAGTGCGGAGAGAGATCGACGGGCCACCGCCCCCCGGCGGGGACCCGTGCTTGAGTTCAATGGAGCGTCCATGACGTTGCCGTTTCGTTTGAGACCCTGCAGCAGGAACAACGCCCACAGTGCCGGACCAATCTCAAGAGAAGCCCGCTTCTCACGACAAGAATTAGTCAAGACCTCACGGAAAGCTTGAGCGAAACTTGAGGAATGCTGAAAAGTGAGGTGACTGGAAAGCCACCGGCAAACTCCGAGGCCGGCAGCCCAAACTCTCCAAAAGAGAGCAAAGCTGCCTCGTCAACCTCCCCTCAGGGAAGGCCGACGGCGTGGGGCCGGTTCAGGCGGTGAGGAAACCCCTGAGCTGGGTGGCTATGGCGGCGGCGGAGACCTGGTGGGTTTGGCCGTCGAGGACGCGGTATTCGCTGCCCGCTATGGCTCCGGCGATCGCCTTTTGCCCTTCGACCATAGGGGCGGCGGCTTTTTCGCCCACCATGACGAGGGTGGGCACGGTAATGGTGCGGAGCCTCTCCAGCGGGGCCGTGAAGTTGTTGGTCACCCGGGTTTCGTACGGCAGGGTGTTCGCTGCCGCCACCTGCTTCTTCCACACTCCGGGCATGAGGCGCAGGAGGTAAGGGAGGAAGGGCGGCGCGCCGACCATTTTGACCAGGAAATAGGACACCGCGCCGCCTCGCTTGCCTTCCCTGAGAAGGGCCTCCAGGTGCTCCCGGTGGCTTCCCGGTGTGCCGTCCGCGCCCTGGACGCCGGTGTAGGGCACCTCGTAGGTGGCCAGCCGCCGCATGGGAACTCCCGCGGCGGCGGCCTCGAGGGCCAGGGCGGCGCCGGAGGAGATCCCGTAAACGTAGGGGCTGGAGCCGGCCTCATTCAGCACGGCTTGGAGATCCTCGATCTCGCGTTCGGTGGCGTAGGGCAGAGTTTCGCTGCTGCCACCGCGTCCGCGGCGGTCGTAAAAATAGACCGTGAAGGCGTCCTTCAGTTCATTCGCCAGGGCACGTGCAGGCCCGAAGTTCCGGCCGCAGAAGGCTCCGTCCACCAGGACCAGGCTGGGTCCGGTACCTATCCGCTCGACGCTGAGGGAGGTGCCGTCGGGCGACAGCACGGTGGTCACGGTGCCCGTTTCCTGGGTTTTGGTCATGGCGGCGCTCCATTCAACGGTGGGTCAAGGCGCAGCCCAGCTTCCCGGGTCATGCGTGCCGAGTCAAGGGTTTTCGGGTCAGGGGTGTGGAAAACCGTGTCAGGCCGCCAGGTGGAACGTGTCGGCAAAACGGTGCAGGAGGCGTCCCTGTCCGCACCAAACAGAGGCGGTCAGTCCCGGGCCAGGGGCAACGCGAGCTCCATGGTGCTTCCGTCCGGCCCGGTGTGGACCACTCTCACGGTGCCGCCGGCCGCGGACGCGATCTCGCGGACCAGGGCCAGGCCGATCCCGAAGCTCCGCCGGCCCTGCGCCTCGCCCGTCCCGCCGGCCCGGACAAAGCGGTCGAAGATCCGGTCCGGGTCTACGCCGGTGATCCCGGATCCGGTGTCGGAAACCCTGATGACCGCCCGGGAGCCCTCGGTAAGGGCGGTGATGGTGATGCTCCCTCCCGGGGGCGTATGCCCCAGCGCGTTGTCCGCCAGGGCCAGCACCGCCCGCCGCAACGAACTGGGATCGATCCGCACCAAAGCCGGGCCGCCGCCGTCGAACGCGACTTGGACGCCCTGTTGGCGGGCAAGGTCCTGTAGGCTCCCCGCCACGGACCCGGCAGCCTGGGCGACGTCCACCGGCTCCAGGTCCGGCACTCCCGCCGACGCGGTCGCCGCCAGGAGCAGCTCGTTGACGATTCCGGTCAGCGTGGACGCGTCCTCGCGGATCTTCGCCAGGGCCTGCGCCGGTTCGGATCCCGGTTCGGCTTTGCGCTGGGCCAGCTGGATGCGGGTGTCGAGGATGGCAAGGGGGGTGCGCAGTTCGTGGCTGGCGTCCTGGACGAACCGCCGTTGCCGGGCCAGCGCTTCCCCCAGGGGCCGGATGGCGCTGCGCGCGCTGAGCCACCCCACCAGCCCGGCCAGCACCACGCCGCCAAGGCCGGCAAGGATCATCCCCTCGATCAGGTCCCGCGAGTCGAGGTAGGTGTACGGTTTTCCGGACTCGGTGGCCCCGGGCGGGACCGGGTGGGCGAGTTTGTACATCAGGAAGGCGGTGGCGGCGGCGAGGAGGATCAGTACCAGTGCAGCCACGCCGGCGCTGATCCGCAGTGCCACCTTCAGCGAGGCGCGGCGCAGGATTTCCCGGTCCGGGTCGCCGGCGGCAGCAGGGGAGGTGCCTGGTCCGGAAGCAGTCATGAGGGGTCGCCGATCTGGTAGCCAACGCCGTGGACGGTGCGGATGACGCTCCTGTCGATCTTGCGGCGCAGGTGGTGGACGTAGGTGTCGATCACGCCGGGCTGGTCCGTCTCCTGAAAGTGCGCGACGAGCAGTTCGTCCCTGGTGAACACCCGGTCCGGCTCCGACGCCAGCGCGGCCAGCAGTTCGGTTTCCTTTGCGGTCAGCGTGACGGTGGCGCCGTACAGGGAACGGACAGCGCGCGACGCCGGGTGGAATTCCCAGGTGCCGATGCCCACCGTCCCCGCGGGCGGCCCATAGGTTCGCGTCAGTGCGCGCAGGCGCGCAGCCAGCTCGCCGCCGTCGAACGGTTTAGCCAGGTAGTCATTGGCACCGGCATCCAGGCCGCGGACTTTTTCTGCGGTGTCGCCCAGCGCGGTGAGGATCAGGATGGGGGTGCCGATGCCCTTGGCCCGCAGGGCGGTGATGACGCTGATGCCGTCCATGACGGGCAGGCCTCGGTCGATCACCATCGCGTCCCACGGCTGCGTCAGCCCAAGGTGCAGGCCCTCCTGCCCGTTAGCCGCGAGCCGCACCGTGAAATCGGGCTCCAGCAGCTCGGCAATCAGCGGGCCCAGGACCGGATCGTCCTCCACCAGCAGCAGGGCCAGCCCCTCACCTGTCGTCATGCCACCTATTCTTCCGCAGGCGCCTCAACACCTTCGTCCACGGGCTGTTCCGCGGCCGCCAGCCGGTTCTTCCGCCGGCGCTTCAGATACTCCACGATCCACGGCACCACGGAGACCAGGACCATCACCACGGCAATCACGTCGATGTTCCTGGCGATGATCTCGTAGTGTCCCAGCCAGGTGCCCAGGAGGGTCACCGACGTCGCCCACGCCAAAGCCCCCACCATGTTCCAGAGCGTGAACGCCTTGTATTCGTAGCGGGCTATGCCGGCGGTGACGGGCGCGAAGGTCCGTACCATGGGCACGAAACGGGCCAGGATGACGGCGGCGCCCCCGTGGCGGCGGAAGAATTCCTCCGTGACGGTCAGGTGGGAGGTTTTGAGGATGCGGGCATCGTCCTTGAACCAGCGGCGGCCGAACTTGCGCCCCAGCAGGTACCCCACCTGGTCGCCGCCGATCGCAGCCGCGGTGATGACGCCAATCAGCAGGGGGAGCGCCAGGTTCAGCTGCTGGTGCAGGAGGCCGGCGGTGAAGAGGAGGGAGTCGCCGGGCAGGAAGGGGAACAGGACACCGGATTCGATGAACACCATCGCGGCGATGACCCCCAGTGCGGCCGGGCCAAAGCCCTCCAGCAGGCCTGCGGGGTCAAGCAGCGACGGCGGACCGGCGGCCGGTGCCAGGGACATCAGAAGGGTGTGCATGACTGCTCCTTACGCCCGGCGGGAGGGGCGGAGGATCCTGGCGGGAACGCGTTCCACCAGCGCGGGCGCGAACCGGTTCCAGAGCCCGGCGAGCAGGATGGCGGCAGCGCTGGCGGCGAAGAAGGACGCCGTCACGTCGGTGGGGTAGTGGACCCCCACGTACAGCCGGGACCATGCGACGATCAGCGCGATGAGGGCGGCCGCCACCACGACAGGCTTGGCCCAGCGGGTGCCGCGGGCCAGGAAGTACAGTGCGAAGGCCAGGGCTACCGCGAAGCTGACGTGGCCGCTGGGGAAACTGTTGGAGCCTGTTTCCGGGGCCAGGGGGTCGAACAGCAGCGCGGGGTTTGGCCGCTGCCGGGCGAACAGGAGCTTGAAGGCCTCGCTCGCCACCCAGCCCGAGCACGCGGTGAGCCCGAACGCCACGGCGGTCACCAGGTCGCGCCGGAACAGCCAGATGGCCAGGGCTGCGGCGGCGATGAGGGCCAGGCCCACTACCGGGCCGAACAGCAGGTTGATCCCCATGGCCACGGCGGTCAGTGCGGCAACGTGGTGCAGGCTGAGGTTTTGGTCAACACCCAGCTCTGCGGCCGCGTCGCCGGGGACCAGTTGCACGGTCAGGCCCAGCGCCACGACGGCGGCACACAGCAAAATGCCCAGCGGCAGCCAGTGTCGGGGCTGGGGGAGTGCCCTGAACTGGGTGCCGGCGGCCGGGGGAGCCGCGGGTGCTGTGTACTGCTTCAGGCGGTCATCATGGGCTGATCCGTGCATTTCTTCCTTTGGGGAGGCGTGGCATGGGGCCGCTGTTCGGCCCGTACTTCCACTCTCCCCGCCGGGCTTTAAGAAAGGCTTAAGAATTTCGTCCGTTGAGCGCTTGGAGGAGTGCCGTTCCGTCCGGGCTGCCCAGGCCGGTACACGGGTCCCAGCCGGGAGCGGCCTTATACGTACCGTTGTTTCCCTGGGTGATGTCCCGGAAGGCCGCCTTGTTGCTGTAGAGAAGTGGCTGGATTTGTCCGAAAGGGCGCCCCGTGGACTGGGTCATGAGGGCGATGAGTGCCGCCCAGAGCGGTGCGACGGCGCTGGTGCCTCCGATGACCATGTCTTTGC
Organism: Pseudarthrobacter phenanthrenivorans; assembly: GCF_036455295.1. Classification (GTDB taxonomy): domain Bacteria; phylum Actinomycetota; class Actinomycetes; order Actinomycetales; family Micrococcaceae; genus Arthrobacter; species Arthrobacter phenanthrenivorans_C. The sequence goes on from NZ_JAYXNX010000001.1 coordinate 235,433, forward strand.
CGTCAACCCGTACCTTGTAGCCGGTCTGGGGATCCGCCACGCCGCTGACGTCCGGCACGCCGCGGCCCTTTCCGTGGACTGGCTTGTGGCCGCCGGTGTGGGACAACTTGCCGGACTGCCAGGTGGGGGCCGGAAAGGTGTCGCTGTAGCCGCCTCCGGTGGAGGAATGCGGTCCGTCATTCCAGACGGTTTCGGATGCAATTGTTCCCGTGGCGGGGTCCGCATCAAGGCGCGTTCCGCCGCAGGCCAGGGCGTGGGGGCTGGAGGCAGGGAAATCGGCGTGGTCCTTGCCATCCGTGGCGCCGTCTGCGCTGCCGTTATCTCCTGCTGCTGCCGTGACGGTCACGCCGAGCGCCGATGCGTCGGCCAGGGCCTGATCGAATGCAGTCCGGGCCTGGGCGGTCCATTCGTCCTCATTCTGGCCCCAGCTGATGCTGATCGACGCGGGTGCCGGGGTTGCGTGGGAGGCGTTGATGACGGCGTCGAGGAAGCCGGCGTCGGTGTTGGGCGCGAAGTAGACGGCAATGTCCGCCCGTGGCGCCAGCGCGCCCACCACTTCGATGTCGAGGAGCACTTCGCCGTCCGCTCCCTGCGGGTCCTGTCCGGGGTGGTTCGCGCCGCCGTCAACCCCCACGGCCCGGACTGTGGGTCCGGCGATCCCAAGTCCAGAGAAATAGGCGTCGAGGTCGGCCTGGGCGAAGCCACCGCCGAGTTCGATGATGGCAATGCCCTGCCCAGTGCCGTCAGTCCCGGCGGGGAATTTGTAGATGCGGGCAAGCTCGGGTGGCGTGTAGCTGGTAGGGGCTGCAGCCAGCGGGATCAGCCTGAACTGGGTGCGGGCCTGGGGGCGGTCATCAAGGCCCAGGACTGCCGTGACCACTCCGTCCAGCTCTGCAGGGACCTGCAGTCCGCCGGTCCTGTGCCGGTGGGTGACATCGTGGCCGTGGGGACCGCTGCTGGTGACTTCCTCCAGGGACGTGCCGAAGATCCGGCTCAGCTGCTCCACCGTCCCGGCGAGCCGGATGCGTCGGGAGGCGGCGTCGGCGTCGACGATTTCGGCCCCGAGCCGTGTGAAAGTGTCGGTGGCAAGACGCAGGTCCTGGTCGGAGGCGCCATGCTGCGCCGCCAGTTCTTCGCGGGTCAGGAATTGGGTGGGGGGCTCTGACAGCGGCTCCCGGCGGCGCAGGATCACGGTGACCTGGATCCGGTGCGAGGGATCGGCGGGGCCCAGGACAGACTGGATCCTTGCCGCGGTGGGACGGTCTGAGCCGGGGAGGGGGACGCTGCGTTCGGCCTGCTCAGGGGTGGCGTTGGGGTGCTCGGACATGGGACGGCTCCGTTCCTGGTGCTGGGAAGGCCCATTGTGCTCCGGAGGACTGACAATGAACAGGGGACATTGCTTGCCCGCCGTGTGGCTGGCGACGCGCACATTCCCTTCCGACGCTCACTTTCCTTGCCGCGCCCGTTATATGGGGTGCGTAGGGGAGCACCTGCGTCGAAAACCGATTTGCGCGTCGGAAGGGGTGTGGGCGGCAAGCTTGACGAGGTCCGGCGCGCCAACATATCCTGAACGAACGGTCGGTAAATAATTCCGAGCCGCCCATCAGGTCTTTGCATAGGAGCAACCATGGCAGCGCAGAACTTGCAGTCAGTGCCGGCTGAGCTAACCCCGGAAGAGGATGCGGCAGGCCAGGCCCACTTCGACCGGATCATCGCCGAGGACTCACGGATCGAGCCCCGCGACTGGATGCCCGCCGCCTACCGCAAGACCCTCCTGCGCCAGGTCTCCCAGCACGCACACTCGGAGATCATCGGCATGCAGCCGGAGGCCAACTGGATCTCCCGCGCGCCCAGCCTGAAGCGCAAGGCCATCCTCATGGCCAAGGTCCAGGACGAGGCCGGCCACGGGCTCTACCTCTACTCCGCCGCCGAAACCCTGGGCCAGTCCCGGGACAAGATGATGGACGACCTCATCGCCGGCAAGGCCCGCTACTCCAGCATCTTCAACTACCCGGCGCTGACCTGGGCGGACATGGGCGCCATCGGCTGGCTGGTGGACGGCGCGGCCATCTGCAACCAGGTCCCGCTGTGCCGCGCGTCGTACGGCCCCTACGGCCGGGCCATGGTCCGCATCTGCAAGGAAGAGTCCTTCCACCAGCGCCAGGGCTTCGAGATCCTGCTGGAGCTCTCCAACGGCACCCCCGAGCAGAAGCAGATGGCCCAGGACGCCGTGAACCGCTGGTACGCCCCGGCCCTGATGATGTTCGGGCCGCCGGATGACGATTCCCCCAACTCCAAGCAGTCCATGGCCTGGAACATCAAGCGGTTCAGCAATGACGAGCTCCGCAGCCGCTTCGTGGGCATGATGGTGGAGCAGGTCCGGGTCCTGGGCCTCACCCTCCCCGATGACCAGGTCCGCTTCAACGAGGACACCAAGAAGTGGGAGCACGGCCCCCTGGACTGGCACGAGTTCCAGGAAGTCCTGGCCGGCCGCGGTCCCTGCAACGCCCAGCGCCTGGAGCGCCGGAGGGCGGCGCACGACGACGGCGCCTGGGTCCGCGAGGCAGCGGCGGCTTACGCAGCAAAACAGTCAGCAAAGCAGCAGAAGGAATACGCAGCATGAGCCCGCACGGCAACCCGGAAACCCCGGCCAGCTCGGCCACCGAGATCAACCGCGAAGCCCCGAAGGCTTCCCCGGCACCCGAACAGCACCATGACAGGAGCGCTTGGGGCCTCTGGGAGGTCTTCGTCCGGTCCAGCCGCGGCCTGAGCCACGTCCACGCGGGCAGCCTGCACGCCCCGGACGCCGCCATGGCCCTCCGCAACGCGCGCGACCTCTACACCCGCCGCAACGAGGGCGTCTCCATCTGGGTAGTCCCGGCGGACGCCATCGCCGCCAGCGACCCCGACTCCAAGGGCTCCTTCTTCGAGAGCCCGCAGGGCAAGGACTACCGGCACGCCACGTACTACACCAAGAGCGAGGGAGTGAAGCACCTGTGAGCACCCCCGAAGCAACGGAAACAACAGGCCACGGCGACATCTCCACCGGCGTGGCCGGCGGCGACTCCAACGCCAGCGCCACCCGCATCACCCCGGGCAACGCCCTCCGCCCGGAGGACATCGCCCTCGAGGTCCGGACCGGCCTGGCCAAGCCGTCAGAGGACGTCGCAGAGTACGCCCTGCGGCTCGGTGACGACGCCCTCATCCTCGCGCAGCGCCTGGGCCACTGGATCTCCCGTGCCCCGGAGCTGGAGGAGGACATCGCCCTGGGCAACATTGCCCTGGACCAACTGGGCCACGCCCGCAGCTTCCTCACCTACGCCGGTGCCGGCATGCCCAACCAGGACGGCACGGCCAAATCCGAAGATGACCTGGCCTACTTCCGCCGGGAGCACGAGTTCCGCAGTGTCCAGCTGTTCGAACAGCCCAACGGGGACTTCGCGGCCACCATCGCCCGCCAGTTCGTGGTGAGCTACTACCAGTACGAGCTCTACCGCCGCCTCACCGGGTCCACGGACGCCACCCTGGCCGCCATCGCCGCCAAGGCCGTGAAGGAAGTGGACTACCACCGCGACCACAGCGTCCAGTGGATCCTGCGCCTGGCCGGCGGCACCGAGGAATCGCGCACCAGGATGATCCACGGCCTGCGCACCATGTGGCCGTACGTCAACGAACTGTTCCAGGACGATGACCTGACGCAGCGCCTCGCTGAGGCGGGTGCCGCCGTCGCGCCTTCCAGCCTGCGGGAAGACTTTGACCGCCTGGTCGCAGACGTCCTCAAAGAGGCCGAACTGGAGGTCCCGGACGTGCCCGCAGCACCGGGCGGCGGCCGGCAGGGCAAGCACTCGGAGTACCTGGGCTACATCCTCGCGGAGATGCAGGTGCTGGCCCGCGAGCATCCCGGCGCCAGCTGGTGACTGCCGTGTACATCTCGGATTTCGAGTCCCGGACCCGCACCCCGGAGCAGCAGGCGTGGGACGTCGCGGCCACCGTGGTGGATCCGGAGATCCCGGTGCTCACCATCGCGGACCTGGGCATCCTCCGGAAGGTGGACGTCGCGGGCCAGCACGTTACGGTCACCATCACGCCCACATACTCGGGCTGCCCGGCCATGGACGCCATCCGGGACGACCTCTACAAGGCCTTCGAGAAGGAAGGCTATGGGGACGTGCACGTGGACCTGGTCCTGGCCCCGGCATGGACCACGGACTGGATGACCGAGGCCGGCAAGCAGAAGCTGCAGCAGTACGGCATCGCCCCGCCCAGCGGCCACTCCAAAGCCGGCGGCCACTCCGGTCCCATCCGGCTGAGCCTGGCCGTGAAGTGCCCGCAGTGCAACAGCCTCAACACCAAGGAACTCACCCGCTTCGGTTCCACGTCCTGCAAGGCGCTCTATGTGTGCCAGGACTGCAAGGAACCGTTCGACTACTTCAAAGTCCTGTAAGGAAACCCCATGCCTGTTGTCCGCCAGACCGCCGCCGAAGAGGCTGAGGTGACCGGCCGCCGTCGTCCGTCCTTCCACACCCTCGAGGTGAAGGAGGTGCGCCGGCTCACCGACGATGCCATCGAGGTCAGCTTCCATGTGCCGGCCGAGCTCGCCGGCAAGTTCGACTACCTTCCCGGCCAGTACGTGGCCCTCCGCACCACGCTGCCGGATGAGAACGGCGAGCCGAAGGAAATCCGCCGCAGCTACTCCATCTGCGCCGAGCCGCGCAGCTTCCCGGACGGCACCAGCGAGATCCGCGTGGCCATCAAGAAGGACCTGGGCGGGCTGTTCTCCACGTGGGCCAACGCCGAGCTGAAGGCCGGGGACACCCTGGACGTGATGAGCCCCATGGGCGCGTTCGTGTCCAAGCACGGGCGGGACGGGCAGGCCGTGGAGCAGAACGTCATGAACTCCATGAACCACCCGGAGGAACTCGCGGGGGAGGCGGGCAACTTCGTGGCCATCGCGGCGGGGTCCGGCATCACCCCGGTGATCGCGATCGCCCGGACGCTGCTGGCCGCCAACCCGGACACCCGGTTCGACCTGATCTACGCCAACAAGGCCGCCATGGACGTGATGTTCCTGGAGGAGCTTGCGGACCTGAAGGACAAGTACCCGCAGCGGCTGGCCATCCACCACGTGCTGAGCCGCGAGCAACGGATCGCGCCGCTACTGTCCGGGCGCATTGATTCGGAGAAGCTGCAGCAGCTGCTGGGCACCGCCCTGCACGCGGACGATGTGGATGAGTGGTTCCTGTGCGGGCCGTTCGAGCTGGTGCAGCTGTGCCGGGACACCCTGGCCGAGCGCGGGGTGAAGCCGGAGAACGTCCGGTTCGAGCTGTTCACCTCCGGCAAGCCGGACCGTCCGGAGGGGCATGCCGGCCGTCCCGTGGTGGTGGACGAGTCCAAGGAGACGTACAAGATCACGTTCAAGCTGGACGGCCTGCAGGGTGAGGTGGCCAGCCCCACGCACGCCCGCGAGTCGATCCTGAACGCGGCGCTGCGGGTGCGCCCGGACGTGCCGTTCGCGTGCGCCGGGGGAGTGTGCGGCACCTGCCGGGCCAAGGTGGTCACCGGCAGCGTGACCATGGACGAGAACTACGCGCTGGAGCAGGATGAGCTGGACAAGGGCTACGTCCTGACCTGCCAGAGCCACCCGACCAGCAAGGAAGTCACGGTCGACTTCGACGTCTAAGTCTTTCCCTCTTACGCAAGGAGCCCCATGATTTCCCTTTCCATCAGCAACGGCATCGCCAAGGTAGTGCTGGACGCCCCGCACAAGCTGAACTCGCTGGATGAGCAGGCGCTGCGGGATTTAGCACAGGCGTACGACGACGCTGCTGCCGCCGCCTCACGCGGTGAGGTGCGGGCGCTGCTGCTGAGGGGAGAGGGCCGGGCCTTCTGCGCGGGCCGGGACATCGCAGGGGTGACGCCGGAGAACGACGACGCCGCAGCGTACCTGGGCGGGCTGGTGGAGCCGCTGCTGAAGAAGATGGCTGCATTCCCGGCGCCGACCTTCGCCGCGGCCCAGGGCGCCTGCCTGGGCGTGGGGCTGGGGCTCCTGCTCGCCACGGACGTGGTGTACGTGGCGGAGAACGCGAAGTTCGGCTCGCCGTTCGCCAAGCTGGGGGCCACACTGGATTCGGGCGGCCACTGGTACTTCACGGAGCGGCTGGGAATGCACCGGACGCTGGACCTGATTTACACGGCAGACCTGATCTCCGGCGCCGAGGCGGTGGCGCAGGGGATGTTCAGCCGGGCGATGCCTGCAGAGTCTTTGCTCGAATCGACGCGGGCCATCGTCTCGCGGGTGGCTGCCGGCGCGACCGGCGCGTTCGTTGCCTCCAAGGAGCTGGTGGCGCACATCCGCGACCAGCGCCTGGGCCTGTGGCAGGCCATGCAGGAGGAAAACGACGAGCAGGCGCGCCTCTGCAAGACAGAGGACTACGCGGAGGGCTTCCGGGCGTTCCAGGAAAAGCGCGAGCCGAAGTTCACGGGAAACGTCGGTTGAGCTCATCGAAACCTGGACCGCTCCAGTCCATCCCAATTGCCGTTTAGCCCACCAAATTTGTTAAGGTTCAGCTATGACTATGGGGAAAGCTATCACCAAAGCCGTCATTCCTGCTGCCGGATTGGGAACACGCTTCCTGCCCGCCACCAAGGCAATGCCGAAAGAAATGTTGCCGGTGGTCGACCGCCCTGCCATCCAGTATGTGGTGGAAGAAGCGATCGATGCCGGCCTCTCGGACCTGCTGATGATCACTGGCCGCAACAAGCGCGCTTTGGAGGACCACTTCGACCGCGAGCCCGGTCTTGAGGCTGCACTGGAGGCCAAGGGCGACAAGGACAAGCTGGGCCTGGTGGAGTACGCCTCCAACCTGGGTCCCATCCATTACGTCCGACAGGGCGAGGCCAAGGGCCTGGGCCACGCGGTCCTGTGCGCCAAGCAGCACGTGGGCGACGAGCCGTTTGCCGTACTCCTGGGCGACGACCTCATCGACGAGGCGGAGGACCTGCTGAGCACCATGATGGAGGTGCAGCAGAAGACAGGCGGTTCGGTTATCGCCCTGATCGAGGTTGATCCGTCGCAGATCAGTGCCTACGGCTGTGCGGACATCTCGGTTGTTGAAGGCGAGGACTACGTCCGCGTCAACAGCCTGGTGGAGAAGCCGGCCGTGGCTGATGCACCGTCCAACCTGGCCGTTATCGGCCGCTACGTGCTGCACCACTCGGTATTCGGCGTCCTGGAGAACACCGCTCCCGGCCGCGGCAACGAGATCCAGCTGACCGACGCCCTGCAGACCCTCGCTGCCGGCGAGGGCGAGGGCTCCGGCGTGTACGGCGTGGTCTTCAAGGGCCGCCGCTACGACACCGGTGACAAGCTGAGCTACCTCAAGGCCGTGATCACTCTGGCTTCTGAGCGCGTGGAGTTTGGCGAGGATCTGAAGACCTGGATGAAGGGCTTCGTGGGGTAGCCCTGACGCTCTATTGACTTTGGGAGGCCCGTTGCCGGAAGGCGGCAGGCCTCCCTTTTTTGGTGGCTAAGAGGGCCACCAGGGCGCCGATGACAGCACCTGACGTGTTGGTCATGACATCTGACGGGCTTGCAAAACGGCTGTGAAGAAACAGAAACTGCCCCAGCTCGATGCAGGCGGACACAAGCATTCCAAAGGCGCCGATTTGCCACCATTTTTTGGTGGGAAATGCCAGTGCGGCCACGAAGCCAACGGGAAGGAATAGGCCCACGTTGGCGGATCTTTCCACGAAGTCGTAGTTAAACCAGCACGGAATTCCGTGGTGGTGGAGGAAATTCAACACGGCGCCGAGCTGCCCGGAGACGGGTTGGTCCACGGGCGTTGGCCAGAATGCGATCAGGGCCAAGGGCACCGCCATGGCTGCGAGGATCAGCCGCCACAGCCGGTGGTTGTGAAGGTGTCTCAAAAAGGGCCTCAGGACGTGCGGAGAAGGGCGAATGCGGCTGTTGCCAGGGCGCTTACCGCCAGGAGGATCAGGAGGGCATAGGCGAGCACCTGTGGCCGGGGGAGTGGTACGGAAAAGTCGTACTCGCGTGGTGTTCTGCGCCAATGTCTCCCCATAGCCCTAATAGTTACCACAAATGCGCTGGTGATTGAGCTTGCCGGCATCAAGGTTGCGGGAACCCGCAGCATCAACCCCAAAGCAAAAGGTGGGTGCATCTCCGCTTCCGGAGATGCACCCACCTTCGCTGGTGCTATGAAGCCTTCTGCTTAGGCGGAAACCTCAGCCTTGGCGCGGCGCCGAACCACCACAACGGAGGTTGCGCCGGCGGCCAGTGCGCCTGCGCCCACCAGGGTCCACAGGATCAGACCGGAGTCAACGCCGGTGCTGGCCAGGCTGCCCGTGTTGGCGAGAGCCGAATTCCCGTTAGCAACCAGTGCTGCAGGCGTGACCTTGACGATGACTGGGCCAACCGTCACGCCGGACGTTTCACCGGTCGCCGTGATGGAGTAGGTCCCTGGTTCGTTGATAGCGATCGGCAGAGCGACGGCACCCTGCGCGTCAGCAACTGCTGACAGGGTCTGAGCTTCGGCCACGACAGCAATGCGCCCTGCCACAGCGCGGCTACCGGCAATGTTGGCGCCGTTGGAGGCCGGTGCCTGGCCGGGCGTGACACGGATGATCAGCCGTTCCCCTGCAAGGAAGCCCTGGCCGCGGAAGACGAAAGTTTCACCCGGGCCAACGGTGCCGTCGGACACAGCGGCCTGCGGCGGAAGTGCCGGGTAGGTTGCGGCGACAGCAGGTGCGGAACCAACGAGTGCGATCGAGCCTGCGAGTGCAAGTGCAGCGAGTGTTTTTTTCATTTGTGTCCCCCCGGAGACGTTTAAGTTTTGATACCCGATTTAGGGAGATGCCCCCTCCGCACGAGACCGTGTGCAGAACTACGGATAGATATCCCAGATAGAAGATATCATCCGGCTTGCCTTGTAACCAACCTCTATCCAGTCGGTTTACATAGTGTTAACGCGACAGTCACTGTACTTGTTCACAGGACGCATTCTGCGTTGGAAGGACAACGTCCTTTACAGGCTGAACAGTGGGTGTGACAACAACGTTAGGTTCGGCACGCTGGACGATCTTTCCGAAAGTGAACTCCACCGTTCCAGTCTCGTGGGGTGCAAGTTGCTGAGCAACCACGCCCACTGGTCTGCTGGCATGCAAGTATGAGGCAAAGGAAGTCTTCTGACCATCAACAGCGGCTGATTCCACATCTGCTTGTGAAGGTCCGTAAGCGACTATGTTGGTTTGTACGGTTCCCGCAGCAACACCGAAGGCGCCTCCTCCGGTGACGTACGTCGGCAGAGAGGTGGCGGCGTCAATCGGAGCCGTGTTGGTGCTAGTCACCCGGACAATTGTTTGTTCGTATCCGTTTGCAGCACACTCTTTGACAAGCTGGACTGAGCGCTTGACGTAGTAGTCCATCTTCGCGCCCGTCCCGTCGTTGAAGTACACGCCAAATTGGGCGGGAGACACGCTCGGCCCGGATATCGAGCCCCCCAAGGCGTACTTTGCAATTACGGACTGTTCGGAAGTGTCGGCGGACCAAACAAGCACACGTCCTTCTTCCGCTCCCCGCGTAATACCGGTGATGAGGCCTTTGGCTTCTCCCTTTCCGCTGGAAAGGGCAGAGAAAACTTCCTTGGCCACGCCGGCAAAGTATGCGTCTTGCAGTTTCGGCTGTTGGATCTTAGCGTAGACGTCCGAGAGCAGAGTGGAGACCACATTGTCGCCAGTGAGATTCGTCGGCAGACCTGCCGCCTTGACTGCTGCCAGTTCAGGCCCATTGACCGATACGGGTCCTGTCGACTCAAGAATGTAGCTGAGAACTACGGGATCAATTGAGATGACACCGTCGACATGCTGCCCGGTCTTCTTTTCCCAGATTACCTTTGCAGTGGCAGCAGCGGTCGGAAAGTCTGGTGTCAGATTGACGTCCTGCATGTACTTACCAAGCCGTGAAGTGTAGATCTGCTGCTGTTCGCTTTCAACTGCGACAGGCGGAGACATAGGTCCAATCTCACTGGCGCTACTCTGTGCACCCAGGGACAATTTACCGTTTTGGAGAGCCAGAATAGCGAGAGCACCGGGTATGCCGCCTGATGCACGCGCTTCCGCATTATTCTGTATAACGAGTAAGTAGTTCTTAGTGCGGTCCGCCCCAAGCATTGCTGGCGCAATCTTGGCTGCATCTGCCGCCGAGTCAAGAGCGTCCGCTGCTTGTTTCAGTTCTGAGTTTGCTTCGGTCAGTGGCGCCGCAACTTGTGGCAGGAGTTGTGAAGTATCGATTGAATCGAGCCGCGCTGACGAGCTTCGAACCGCATAGGCCGCTGAGACGACATCAGGCGCCGCGGTCCTTAAAGGGTCAAGGTTGCTGCCCGAACTGTTGGGCAACAAGGTGTCCCAGTTCAGGGATTTGTAGACGCTTACTAGAGGGGATAAGCCGAGGTTCACGACGTCGTCGGCCGATCTTGCTACTTCGGCAATGGCACTCACATTAGGGCCGATTAGTGGTAGCCCCGAAGCCAGCGTCCATATTGGATCGTTCGCAGCCTGGCGAGCGTTGGAGGTGTGCTTCTGGAGACTTACGACTGTTCTGGCGGCAGATCCTTCGTCCGAGACCAGTATCTCCTGCTTGAGCTGGGGGATAAGTGCTGCCGCCGCCTCCAGTTCGGTCTTTACCGTGTTGGCTCTGGTTGCGAACCAAGTAGTTCCTATACCGACGATGGAAACCACTAGGATAGTTGGGACCGCAAAAAGCGGTCTTAGCCTCTTCCTTGGCCTTTGCCCGGCTTTGTCTGGCTTCGCCGACATTGTTTTCCCCTCGCGTTTCTGAGTAGCCATAGTCAGGGACGGCCGAGTGCGTAGTATGTCCAACCGGCTGCTCGCCATTTGGTTGAGTCCAAGACGTTTCTGCCATCCAATATTCTCGGCGTAGCCACAAGTGCTGCAACCGCGTACGGATCTAGGTCTCGATACTCCTGCCACTCCGTTAAGAGCAGAAGGGCATCCGCTGCCTGCAAAGCGCCATCAGTGGAAGTGTCATACTGCAACTCGGGGAAGCGGCGCGCGGCATTGGTCAGAGCCTGCGGGTCCGTGACCGTCACAACCGCACCTTGTAGTTGCAACTGCGCTGCGACGCTTAGCGCAGGAGAGTCGCGAACATCATCGCTTTCAGGTTTAAACGCAGCCCCGAGGACTGTGATGCGCTGCCCCAAGAGCGAACCGCCACAAAGTTCACGGGTCACCTCGACCACCCGCGTCCTCCTACGCATATTGATCGCGTCGACCTCCCGTAAAAAAGTCAAGGCTTGATCGGCACCTAGTTCGCCGGCTCGTGCCATGAACGCCCGAATGTCCTTTGGAAGGCAGCCACCCCCGAACCCGATTCCGGCGTTTAGGAACTTGCGCCCAATTCGGTCGTCCATACCGATGGCGTCCGCCAGGAGGGTGACATCCGCTCCGGCAGCATCGCAGAGTTCGGCCATTGCGTTGATGAAAGAAATTTTCGTTGCAAGAAAGGAGTTTGCAGCTGTCTTCACCAATTCTGAGGTTGGCAGGTCCATGACCAGGCGCGGGGTGCCAGTCCTCAGAGGTGCGGCGTAAACTGTGTCCAGTGTGTCGACTGCAGGATGGTCGACAGCCCCGCCGAGAACGCCGTACACGAGCCTGTCAGGCTGCAGCGTGTCTGACACCGCGTGACCTTCACGAAGAAACTCTGGATTCCACAATAATTCTGCCGTGGGCTCAGCTTCCTTGATGACTTTATGTAGCCGAGTTGCGGTACCGACTGGCACTGTGGATTTACCGACAACGAGATCGTTGGGCGACAAATATGGCAGCAGGGCGGCGACGGCTTCATCGACGTATGTCATGTCCGCGCCGTTTTCGCCCTTCTTCTGGGGGGTACCAACGCAGATAAAATGTACGCTTCGTCCTTTGGCTCTCGCCATGTCCGTTGTAAATGCTAAGCGCCCGGCTCCCTGTACTTCCCCAAGTAATTGTTCCAAGCCAGGCTCAAAGAATGGGGCGCGAGCAGTCGAAAGTTGGGCAATCTTTCTCGCATCAACATCGACCCCCAGTACCTCGTGTCCGAGCTTAGCCATACAAGCGGCGTGAACAGCGCCCAAGTAGCCGCACCCGATAACGGTGATTTGCATGTGTGTCCTTCTTGCGCCCAAGCTGTCAATAGGCTGGTCGGGAGTTAGTACGCTCCCGCACCTTTGAAGACGGCGCGGAATGTCTTTATTAGGATGAGCATGTCACCGGCCAATGACCAGTTTTCCACGTAGTACAAATCGAGGCGGACCGAGTCCTGCCAAGATAGATCAGATCGACCACTAACCTGCCACAGACCGGTTAGTCCGGGCTTCACCAAAAGACGGCGTCGAACGTCGTGCTCGTAAGCCTCAACTTCGGAAGGAAGCGGAGGACGAGGCCCGACTAGACTCATCGACCCGGAAAAGATATTGAAAAGCTGTGGTAACTCGTCCAAGCTGAATTTTCGAAGGGCCCGGCCAACTCTGGTGACTCTAGGGTCATCCTTGAGCTTGAAAAGCAATCCGCTTCCGTCACTCTGGTGCCGGAGATCTTCCAGTATCTCCTCTGCATGAACCACCATCGATCGAAACTTCAGCATTTGAAAAGGGATACCCTCTATTCCCACACGGCTCTGTTTGAATAGGACGGGGCCTTGATCATCCAACTTTATGATTAGGGCGACGATGCTCATGACAGGCAAACAGCAGATGATAAGCACGCCGGAAATGACTAAGTCAAAAAGACGTTTCGCTACTCGTTGACCTCCTTCTAGAGTCGGTGTAGTCACGTGAATAAGGGGAAGGCCCGCAACTGGTTGGGTGTGAATTCTCGGCCCGGCTATGTCAGTCAGAGCTGGGGCCATTATCAAACCGATGTTTCGCGAGGCCAATTCCCACCCAAGATGTCGGATCGTCTGGGGGTGCAATTGAACGCCCGCGGATATAGCTACAGCATCAGCTCGGCACGCCTGTATAGCCTCCACGATGGAGTTTGCATCTGGTGAATTGCCCACGACCGGAAGCCCGGACTCGGGCTCTATGTCAAGGTGCGAGGTGTTCGGTATGTACACGGCAACGGGAAGATAGCCAGCATATTTGGCGGTTCGCAGGGACCCGGCAAGATGCGCCACAGCACTTGGACCACCCAGTAGAAGAAGACGAGACATGCTTTGGCCCAATTGTCGGTTGACGTTGAGATGCTGCCGAATAAGCCATCGCGCCAAAAGCAGCCCAACAAGACCTGAGGGCAGAGCTACACCAACGTAGCCGCGCGCGGTGTCCACCCTGAACACGTACGAGACAATAGCTATCAAGCCAAAAAGCCATAGCGAGGCGGCGGCAACCCTCTTGTACTCGTCTGGGCCGGCACCAAGGACTCGGCTCTGCCTACTGTTCCACGCACCGAGCATAATCCACCATGCAAAAACCAGGAAAATAGAAAGCGGTAGGTAAGCATTCTGGCCGCCTATTTCCGAACCGCCTGCTTCTACTCCGAAGCGCACCACATACGCACCAACCACCGCCCATAGAATGACAAGTAGGTCCACAGCCTTCAGCAGGCGAGAAGCGCGAACTCGCCAATCTTCGTTTGCCCCCAACACAACCGCACCCTTCTACGCAAAAGCTGATGCGCCAAGCTAATGATTCCAGACTGCTAATAAAATTCTAACGACGGTCAAATGTGCTGTTATTCCTCAACGGGTGCTCGTTGTAAACAATGGAATCGAAGTCAAGAGCGGTTGACTTGTTCTCTGATGAGGGAAGACCTGCCGAATCTATCGCATGCTGACCGGTCGTTTCTTGGCCATAGTAGCTATAGGAGTAGGCATTGGAACCTTTGACCGGAAGAAGGTTGAGCACGACGCCAAGAACGTTCGCCTGAACCAGCTCGAGCGCTTTCAGCGCTTTTTGGAGATCCGGCACCTTGACTCTAGAAGATCCCACAACCATCACGACGCCCCCCACTTGCTGGGCAAGCACCGCCGCATCCGTTACGGGGAGCAGAGGGGGGGCATCAATTACAACGACATCGAAGGAACGTTCAAGTTCATGTACGACTCCCTTCATTGACTCCGAGCCAAGAAGTTCACTCGGGTTGGGCGGAAGCTGCCCCGAGGTCAGGACGTAGAGATTGTGTTCGCCCCAAGGCTGTAGGAGGTCCTCCGTTTCTCCGTGACCTATCAGTGCCGTGGTAAGGCCGGCGTTCCGGTCCAGTCCCAGATACTCACTGATCCGAGGTCGACGAAGATCAGCGTCCACAAGGGCAACTGTTTGGCCTGCTTCTGCCAGGGAAATGGCTAGATTGGCTGCTGTAGTGCTCTTTCCCTCCCCAGGCAAGGAAGACGTAATCAGAATTGACTTGGACTGTTTGCTCACGTTAGCAAACTGCAGGTTGGTTCGAACCTGTCGAAAGGATTCTGCACGTGGGCTTTGTGCTGGGGTTTGAGTTATCAGGGGCTTTTTCGCCGCGTCAGCGTCGAATGAGATGCCCCCTAGAACAGCAATGGGTGTAAGCCTTACCAGGTCGGCTTCACCACGGACTTTGGTATCGAGCACAGTCCTCAAGGCCGTCAGACCTATACCGAGAGAGAGTCCGATAACACCGCCTAAAGCAATATTTAGTCGTGTATTAGGAGCCGACGGTATTTCAGGGGCGCTCGCTGGCGTAACAACGGAAAGCTTTACAGGCGACGATCCGCCCTGAGAGGGGCTTTCTAGCTTGTTAACAACTTGGATCAGGCTGTCACTGACCGCCTGGGCTATAGCGGCCGCTTGGACGGGAGAAGGGTCTGCAGCGGATATCGTGATGATCACTGTGTGGAGATCTGCGCTGGCTTGGACTTTTTTCGCCAGCTCGTCCGGCGAAAGTTTTAGTCCCAAACTTGAAATCGCAGGTTGAAGAACCGCGGGCGTACCCACAGTCTCGACATATGACTCCATGCGGGCTTGGCTGAATGTGTTGCCCTGCTGGAGATCAGAGGCCGAACCGGAGCTCTGGATTGCGACGAAAAGCCTTGTTTTAGCATTATAGGTAGGTGTTGTCAGCATGGACGCTGCAGCTCCGCCGAGAAGCCCGAGCAAGCAGCAGGCAACTATCACAATCCAATTTCGTCTAATGATTCGCACATAGTCGCTCAGATCCAACTTCGATACCTCTCGCTTATGGCCAGCCTAGAGCGACGTAGCGGACTAGGGCAGATGAGACAACACTTAAAACCCGATGGTGGCATTGCACGAACCTGTACGGGTCAGGGTAATGCTACCCGGACTTTCGAGACTCAACGCAATCTACGCCTGAAGTTGGGCAGGCGCTAAGGCCACACTACTTTGGTCAAAGGTTACGGTTGTGGCCTCGATCCGCTGGAGCAGGGGCGACGGCCTGCTGCTGAATGCAGGCTGTAGCACAGCAGCCGGTCGGCTAGTAATAGAGACCCCCGCAGCGACGGCACAATCTAACAATTCGCGGTTTCGCTAGCAGACGCGTACACCTAGTACTCTTGGTCCAGCGTCTGGGGGCGCGGCTAGTCATCAACGTCGGCCAAGGACCGCACTTGCGGTCTCGCGCTTCGCCCAGCAGCCAGCTTGGCACAAAGTAAAGGATAACTATATGAAGCGCGCACTGATCACTGGCATTACTGGGCAGGATGGACTTTATCTGGCCGAATTGTTGCTGAAGAAAGGCTACGAAGTTTTTGGCCTTATTCGTGGCCAAAATAATCCAAAGTATGCAATGGTGCAAAGGGAAGTGCCGGGCGTGCAGCTTTTGACTGGCGACCTCACGGATATTTCGAGTCTAGTTCGAGCTTTGAACGATTCAAATCCTGACGAGGTTTACAACCTGGGGGCAATTTCCTTCGTTGCCTATTCCTGGGATAATGCCGAAGTTACTTCCGATGTCACCGGTAAAGGTGTTCTGAATATCCTGGAAGCGATACGTTTGTGGGCCGGCGAGGACTTAGGGAAAGTCCGTTTCTATCAAGCATCAAGTTCGGAGATGTTTGGGAAGGTGCAGGCAGTTCCCCAGAGAGAAGACACGCTACTCTGGCCTCGCTCACCGTATGGAGTTGCCAAAGTATTCGGTCACTATATGACCATCAACTACCGCGAGTCGTATGGAATGCATGCATCCAGCGGAATTCTCTTCAACCATGAATCGCCTCGACGTGGCCCCGAATTTGTAACGCGGAAGATCACCAGTGCGGCTGCGCGGATTAAGCTTGGTCGGCAAAAAGAGCTTTCACTCGGAAATTTGGATGCGCAGCGCGACTGGGGATTCGCGGGCGATTACGTGGAAGCAATGTGGCGGATGCTGCAGCAACCGGTGGCTGACGACTACGTCATCGCTACAGGTGAAACCCATTCTATTCGTGATCTTTTGGATATTGCCTTTCACGCTGTTGGTATTAGCGATTGGTCTCCGTACGTCCGTCAAGACCCGAGATTTATGCGCCCTGCAGAAGTCGACCTGCTCATCGGCGATCCAACCAAGGCCCAAAATGTTTTGGATTGGAAGCCGCAGGTCTCATTCCCTGAGCTGGTGGGGATGATGGTGGAAAGTGATTTGAAGGCCGAGTCTCAGTTCTCCAAGTAGAGGCATAGAATGCGTGCGCTAGTCACAGGTGTGACCGGACAAGACGGCAGTTACCTTGCTGAGCAACTTTTAAGCCTGGGCTGGGAAGTCCACGGTCTAACCCGCAGGCCGGACAAGATATTGGCCGTTTCGGAGATGTTAGTTCATTATGGCGATTTGGGGGATGCGGATCGACTGAGATCTGTCGTATCCGAGGTGATGCCTGACGTTATCTTCAATTTGGGCGGTATAAGTTCGGTAGCTCAGTCTTGGAAGAGCCCTGAACTGACTACATCTGTGTCCGGGGCAGCGGTGGGTACACTTTTGGAGGCGGCGTGGCAGCTTCAAGAGAAGGAAGGCCATAGGGTCCGGTTTCTTCAGGCCTCCAGCTCGGAGATATTTGGTCACGCAAAAGAAACCCCGCAAAATGAGCTGACACCCATTGCTCCCACGAACCCATACGGCGTTGCTAAAGCGCTCGCCCACCAACTTACGAGCGTCTATAGGTCGCGCGGCCTTTGGGCATCTAATGTGATTCTTTTCAACCATGAATCTCCGAGGCGCCCGGAATCCTTTGTTACGCGCAAGATCACAATGGGAGCTGCGCGTATTGCTTCTGGGCGACAGGACAAGATTTACCTGGGTAACTTGGACAGTAGGAGAGATTGGGGTTGGGCGCCGGACTATGTCGATGCCATGGTTAGGGTGTCTGCACTCGCTGACCCCTCGGACTTCGTAATCTCCTCGGGGCGCATGCATTCTGTAAGGGAATTTGCGAAGGCAGCGTTACAAGCTGCTGGAATACCTGATTGGGAAGAACATATCGAGGTAGATGATCGTTTCCTCCGTCCGGTTGACGCCGTAGAAACATGCGGCGATAACTCACGTTTGCATGAAGCCACAGGGTGGCAGCCGCTAATGCCTTTTGAGGAGATTGTAAAGAAAATGGTTTATTACGACCTCCACCTGCTGCAGGAAGTTAATGGCAGTGAACCGAGTACTGAGCAGCTTCAATGAGTGGGCTCATAGTGCACGAGTGGCTAGAGCCGCTTGGTGGCGCCGAGAAGGTAGTTGAGCAGCTAGCGGATATCTTTCCCGAAGAACTAATTCTCGCGGCATGGAACGATGCTCCTGATCGGTTTGACTCGGATCGAGTGCTTGAAACTTGGATTTCAAAAACGCCGCTTAGGCGGCATAAGGCCCTAGCCATACCCTTCATGTTGCAAGCGTGGCGCTCATTGACTTTCTCTGAAATAGACTGGGTCTTGTGCAGTTCTCATCTTTTTGCGCACCATGCGAGCTTTCGTTCTCCAAATCAAGACGTCAGAAAATACGTCTACGCTTACACCCCTGCAAGGTATATATGGAATCCCGAGCTTGATCAAAGGGGTGACACTTGGTTTGCCCGCGCCGCGTCCAGGAGCATTCAAAAGATTGACCGACGACGGGCTCAAGAAGCAACTTCCGTTGTGGCCATCAGCCAGTTTGTCCGCGAGCGGATCCAACAGCACTGGGAAAGATCTTGTGATGTAATCTATCCGCCAGTCGATGTTAAATTCTATACGAAAAGTCACATGGCAGATCTCACTGGTAGTGAACAGGCGACTTTAGATTCCCTGCCCTCAGACTATGTTCTGGGTGCCTCGCGCTTCATTCCATACAAGCGCTTAGATCAAGTTATCGAACTCGGAGAAGCAGCCGGCGTCCCGGTTGTTCTTGCGGGTGGAGGGCCTGAGGAGGGGATGCTTCGAGGGTTAGCGGCCGAAACGAAGGTACCGGTGATCTTCATTAACAATCCCTCGAGGGCAATGCTCAGAGAATTATATGTGCGTGCGATGTCCTTCATTTTCCCAGCAGTGGAAGACTTCGGGATCATGCCCGTCGAGGCTATGGCCGCCGGTACACCTGTTATCGCTGGCAGAATAGGTGGCGCTGCGGAAACCGTCGTAGGTGGTAGAACTGGACGCTTGATTGACTTTCGAAGTCGAGGCGAAGCGAAGGATGCGTTGCAAGCGGTCCAGAGTTACCTCCCTGAGGACTGCGTACGGCGCGCCCATGAATTTGACAACTCTATCTTCCGTATGAGGATCCTAAACTGGATTGGTAGCTGACTGCCGTAGCAACGCTGCGTGAGGCATTGAAAATGTACAATAATGCATCTCGGCTCCGAAAATGGATGGTGAGCTGATGTTTGAATCAATCCTGAAGAGTTATCGGCTGATATTGGCATGATGCAGATAACTCGAAAACGAGCCGGAGACATGATCGGTCGCCACTATCGCTCCACTAGGCGGAAGCCGCTGCGCCCATGCCCTAGTGCGAGATTTAGGTCATCGCTTTTTAGCAGCGATCATGTTGGGACGAGCGCGGCACTGACCAATAAAGCTACAACTAAAACTCTGGTCCACCGCTTTATCAACGGACGTTTTGCTTACCTTGGTGTCTCGGCAATCCAGAAGGCCCTGCCGTTTATTATCTTGCCCTTTCTGACCGCGACATTGGGTGCGGCAAGATATGGTGAAGTCGCGGTTCTCATTTCCTGTTTTACACTCGTTTCCATGACTTTCGGGCTCGGTCTCGAGACGATTATCTATAGATACGGTAAAGGAGATGATGAAGACTCCCTCAATCGCTTGACCGGCGTGGCCTTAATCCAGCGCTTTTTCCCCGTCTTCCTCGGGCTCGGGATTGCCGGGGCTGTTTACGTTCTGAATATAGGCATCGGCGGGGCAGCACCACTCCACATTGGTATGGCTGTAGTTTCTGCGTCGATCTATTGCTCCGCTTGGCAGCTTCCTGCAGCATTGGCGCGAGTTAAGGGCAAGTTCCAAAGTTATGTTGTTTATGCGATCACCTACAGTTCCTTTCTGGCTGCATTTAAGTTGGTGTTCGTTTTGATTCTTGACCTTGGCGTTCTTGGGTGGGTTATGGCCGACCTGGCGGGTTCCCTCGTTCTATTAGCGCTTACCTTTCCTGTTTTTCTTCCCTTTCTGAAACGTTGTCTTCCTCCTGATCGCAAGGCCGCTCCTTTTCGGTCTGCAGTTAGACTGGGCGCCCCCTTGGTTGTTAACTCTGTCTCCCTATGGGCGACGGGCTCATTCGACAGAATTTTGATAGCGGCGTTCTTGGGAACTGCTATGGCAGGGAGATATGCGTTGGCCGCTCAAGTGGTCACCCTTGGCAGCGTAGTAATCACTGAGTTAACTAAGTATATTCAGCCGCACTTGGCGCCTGCACCGGAAACCGATTCCTCTCAAATTATCAGGTCTGTTGCGCCGCGGCAGGTAATTCTGATTTCTCTTGTTTCTACCCTGACCGCCGTGCTAGGAGCTTTCGTTGCACCGATGGTTTTTGGTCACGCATTTGCTGGTTTGGGTCTTCTTAGTGCCCTTATGACGGCTCCATTGGTTTTCTCTGGTCTGAATAGTCTCGGGGTTGAGTATCTTTCAATCACGCGAGGTAAGAGCATGGCAATTGGGGTCGTGTCAATATTCGCTGCAGCGGTAAGTATCCTGCTGAACCTCACGCTACTACCTCAGCTGGGAGTTGCAGGAGCAATATGGGCTCTTGCCGCTGCCTCATTACTCACGTTCGTAGTCATATGGGGGCCGATTATGCGTTCTGATCTTGGCCTTTACGCCTCAGCCAGGATATTTTGGCCAGCGGCGTTAGCTTTAGTCTTAGTTATTTCTGTGGCATGGATAGCTGGTAATCGATGAGATTGGTTTTGAGTCCTAACATCATTCGCTCGAGTGTTGTTTGTTTTTTGGCGTTTTTCGTTATGGTTTCAGCTTATACTGCAGCGCATGTCGCTATTCAGATGACATTGCTAGTCTGCATGCTAATTCTGTCTTTTAGTGCCAAATCCGTTCCGTTCATACTTATAATAGCTGGTTGCAGCGCCCCGGTGCTCGGCTTGATCCGCCGACTTTCTGCCGGTCCCGATGCCCGCGTCGACTTCGATCCATTGATCCTCTTTCCTATGGTCCTCGTCGTTGTTGCCCTTCTTATTTGCCTTGCGCGCTTTGATTCGGTAGGAGGTCAGCGGAGGTCGGATACGGACCGGCGTTTGCTTTGGTTCGCTGTCATTTTTTCCATTTTCGTCGGTTTAGCTTTGGCTGCCAATGGAGCCTTTAGCCCAAACGTGATTTACTTTGCGATGGCTCTCATTGTTCCCGTGTTGCTCACCGTATTTATCGCGATCGCTTCCGTGCCCGATATATGGGAAACTTTCGAGCGACTCCTCCCCGGAATTGGCCTAGTTGTGGGCTGCTATGGCGTTTATCAGTTTTTCTTCCTGCCGCAGTGGGATAGAAGCTGGATGTTGAATTCCGGGCTAGAGAGCATCGGCCAAGCGCTTCCGATGGCTGTGCGGGTATTTGGAGCGTCCGAGTCGCCTGGTCCCTATGCGGCCTTTATGGGCCTTGTGGTTATCGTGTGCTTTGTTCGCGGAATCAATAGCCATGGGATATCACGCGTTTTGTTTTTTCTCTTTTGTGCTTTAATGACCGTACCCCTGCTGCTTTCCGGTGTACGCTCGTCACTATTGAGCGTGCTTGTTTGTGCTGCCTTGGCCGTTCTGGTTAGGGGAAGAGGCATGGGGCGTGTGCTTCCGGTTCTGTTCTTCGTCCTCGTGGGTGTAGGCGTTGATAAGATCGTGAGCACTTTCGGCGGTAGCTCCACAATTTTGACGGCCGATCGTTATACTTCCTTCGATCCGAGCCAGGATAATTCCATTCAAGCGCGTCTGGGGATCCTTGACTACTTAACCAACCCCTTGCCCCATGTTCTTGGAAACCCTTCGGGACCAACTATTGATAACTTGCTGGTCGATATTATGCGCGCTTACGGACTTGTTCCATTTGTTCTGTTTAGTGCTTTTATCGTGTTTCTGTTACTTCGGTGTCTAAAGTTTCTTAGAAGCGGTTCTAAGTCGCCCTTGGCCTTCGTGGTCTTGTATTTGATATTTCTCGGGATTGCCGGAAATTTGTTCTTGTCATCCTTCGGAATTATTGTTGGTCTCGCTTTCGGCGCTCTATTGCGCCTTTCGGGAGACGATCGTCAATCAAGGTCCAATTCTGATGCTCAACCACCAATAGAGACCGGCCTTCGATTCACCTACCCGCTGGCGCCGTTACCGGTTTCGCGGGGTATGGGTAAAATTATTAGAGTTACAGAAGGAGATTAACTACGATGCGCATCACTATGCTCTGTTTGGAGTGGCCGAGTGATACTCATACGGGGGGTGTCGCGAGGTACGCCTATCGCATGGCATCTCAGCTGGCTGAACTAGTCGATTTGACAATTGTCACGCCTGAAGGGGGGCGGGATTTGCCGGGTGCAAGAATCGTTCCAGTCCGAAAGCCTAGATCCCGCATTGATAGGTTTTACTTACTTCCCGCCGTGCTGCGGGATATCGTGAAGCGTCAGTCGCCTGACTTGATACATTCGTTCGGTGATGATTTTCTCATTAAGCGGGATGGCACTCCAATTGTTCGTTCCTTCTTCGGAAGCAGTTGGTCGGAGGCGAAGTCATCGAGAGGGCTTCGTCGGATTAATCATTCCGTTCTCGCTCTGACGGAAAAGTATACAGAGGCTCGAAGCTCATTCCGTATTGCTATTGCTCCTGAAACTGTAGATGTTTTCAATTGCCATATGCTTATGCCTCCGGTTTCTCCTGTCCCCCAGCTTGTCCGCGAGCCTACTCGTTCCCCCAGTGTGGTCTTTATTGGATCGTTCAACGGAAGAAAACGAGGAAGTTTTGCGGAACAAGCGGTTAGAGAAGTGAGTCACAGGCTTGGTCGGGACGTCACTTTTACAGTTGTGGGACCTGCGGACGACAAGAAGTATTGGCACAAGAGTACAGTTCACCTTTCCAATGCATCCGATATCGAGGTGCAACGACTCATCAGCAAGTCGTGGGTGCTCGTGTCTCCGTCCTCGTACGAAGGCTTTGGCATTCCAATGTTTGAGGCCCTATCTCTGGGTGTTCCAACTCTCGCGACAGCTAACCCCGGGAGTTCCTACTTAGCTGGCCTTGTCAGACAAGGGGACGCGCTTGCGCTCGCAGAATCTGACCATGACTTTATGTTGATGCTGGAACAACGTATATCTCGCGGTCCCATGCTTACTGACGAGGCTAGTGCAGCCGCTCGCACGGCTGTCGATGCGCTGTTGAATATGGCGTCGGTTCCTCGACTCGTACGCGACGTTTATGGTCCCCTTATTATCAACAGTTAATGATTGGTAATTTTCGCGACTCGGCCGCTCGGTTTCTCAGAGTTTTGTTTCTGACATCTACGGCATTTACTGATCTTCATTCTGGCGGCTCTGGCCTTGGCATTTTTGAAAGGTTCGAATAGTTGAGGTGTTCAGGGCAGTACTGTTTTGATGTGTGCGAGCGCCTAACGGACTTTAGAGCTGCCCATTTCGTTCCCTTTTTACGCCTGTTCAAAGTGTCGTGGTAGTGGGTTCGGCCTGCGTGGAAGCAGTAGGTGTCGAAACAACGGTTTGACTATTGGTCGTCATATTGTGGATGGCGTCTATCTGTTCATGCGCTGGGTCTAATTTTTTCTAGTTTCTTGAACCCCGCTCCTACCCTGTTGATCACTCACCGTTGTTCGTGTTGTAGTATCGGTACCAGGTTTTGGTGAGTTTATCTGAAATGGAATTTTGTATGAATCGATCTCCGAGATCTTCTAGTAACGATTCGATTAGCGTCTACATGGCCGGCAGCGAGTGGTTCAACACGAGAGCTGGCGGTCTCAATCGTTATTTTGAGGACCTCTTCGTTGCTCTTGCTGCGTCGGATCAAATCGATATTTCCGCTTACGCCTTTGGTGCTCCGCCCTCTGGTGGCTCGACTTGGGGTTCGGTTGCGGGATCAACACTTCAGAGGGCCGTCCGTTCGAGGACTGGGCCTGTCTGGCGACCCGGGCTGGTGATGGACCGTCATTTCTGCCTGTACGGAGCACGTCCGTCTCAAGGGTGGCAGAAGGCCCCTATGCTTGTTCACTTTCAGGGCCCGTGGGCACGAGAGAGTGCTGTTGCTGGTGAAGCCGAGATAAGGGTGCGCTTAAAGCGTTCTTTCGAGAAATTTAGGTACCGTGATGCGTCGGCTTATGTAGTCCTCTGCGGCGAGTTTAAAGGCATCCTCGTCAACGATTACGGCGTTGACCCGGATAAGGTAAGCATTGTACCTCCGGGTGTGGATTTGAAGAGGTTCAGGGTAGGGCCCGTGCTTCCAGACCATCCCAATGTTTTGTGCGTACGTCGGTTGGAGCGGCGGATGGGCATACATGTACTACTAGATGCTTGGGCCCAGGTCGTCTCGGCGGTCCCGGAAGCGAGGCTAAGCATTGTCGGGACCGGTAACGAGGAGCTGAGACTAAAGGAGCAATCTAGCAGGCTTGGATTAGCTGACTCGGTGGAGTTCAAAGGGCGACTGTCGGACTCGAAGTTGGCCGAGTTGTATCAAGATTCCATGTTGACCGTTGTACCGACCATAAGCTTGGAGGGGTTTGGGCTCATTGCGTTGGAGTCGCTAGCCACTGGAACACCTCCGATCGTGACTGACTGCGGGGGTCTCCCTGACGCGGTTCTGGGGTTGGACCCCTCTCTTGTTGTTGAGCCTGACAATAGAGACGAACTCGCACAGCGGATAATTTCAGCCATTGCTGGTAAGAGGCCCAGCGCGGAAGCATGCCGACGCCATGCGGAAAAATTCTCCTGGAGTGAGGTCGCTCGGCAGCATGAAGTGTTATATCGAGGTATTCAATAGATCCCCGGATTGCTTGAGTAATTGAACTATGCAGTTTGTCACCCTGCTCGCCATCCACCTGAACAGTGACTTAAGTTTTTACCCCAACTTTATGAAATCACAGGTGACATAGCCGCGGATCTTTTCGGCCTGACCAACACGGTTACTTCCAGCTGTGGCTGCCCGAAGTCTTCGTTAGCATCAAGGGATGCTTGGTTGCCTTGGGTCCCAGCTTTTTCTGGCCCGCATAGCTAACGGTTTTTTGGTTCGCTGAGGCTGATGGTGTGGCAAATACCGCGAGCGCGCCGACCCCGTGCTGTCGGATATGCATGTAGTTTGCACGCCGTTAAGGCCTGGGTTGTCAGTGACTTCGAGTCGCGAAGCCCCAGGCTGGCCGGCATGTACTGCAGTAAAAGCTGCCTATCAATGCACTAGGAGTCGAAGTGCAATAAACTAGCGGAGAAACGGTCCTTGCCTTACGGTCGGAAGGA
Source organism: Pseudarthrobacter phenanthrenivorans (assembly GCF_036455295.1). GTDB lineage: Bacteria > Actinomycetota > Actinomycetes > Actinomycetales > Micrococcaceae > Arthrobacter > Arthrobacter phenanthrenivorans_C. Next base: position 260,312 of record NZ_JAYXNX010000001.1, read on the forward strand.
CTCTCGCTGATATGTATAGCAAGATCCGAACCGCCGTAATCCACGGTTCAGCGATACGGAAAGTCTTATGGAAAAGCATCTATTTTTGGCTCATTCGGCAGCCCCCTCGGGGGCAGAACTTGCTTTGCTGAGGTTAGCGCGGCAGCTACCAGCAGCCAAGACAGTTGTGATGTTCGCTGAAGATGGTCCATTGATAGACCGCTATCGCCTGGCGGGGGTGGAGGTTTTGGTACGGGAAGTCACCGCTGAGAATGTTGGACGCGGCGAGCGCTCGGTGCTCCGCGCAGCAGGCGCCATCGTGAGCTATATCCGCTACGGTTGGCAGCTGGGTAGCTACGTAAAAGGCAACGAGATATCACTTGTGGTTGCTAATTCTGTAAAGTCCTTGGTCTACGGTGCCGTGGCTGCGGCAAGAGCACGAGTGCCTATCGTCTGGAGCGTACATGACAGAATTTCTGATGACTATTTTAGGCGCTCACATGCCCTTCTAATTAGATTGCTTGGGCGCTTTGTTGCCTCTGCCTACATCGTTAACAGTCGAGCCACATTAGAGACTATTTGGCCTGGAGGAAAGCCCGTACTAATTAGCCCTCCGGGCATAGACGTGGGCAGTCCTGTGGAGTTGGTTGAGCGGCAAGAAAGTGTTGAACAGGTAGTAATGGTCGGCCGTCTTTCACCATGGAAAGGCCAGCATCACTTTATTGAGGCCTTCGACCGAGCTTTCTCTGGCACCTCGGTGAAAGCCGTGATAGTCGGTGATGCGTTGTTCGGAGAAGCAGATTACGCTAACGCATTGCGAGATAAGGTGAAGCTAGGTCAAAGTTCTGACCAGATCAGTTTCACCGGGGCTATAACGGACGTCCGGTCCGTGCTGTTGGAATCGCAAATCTTAGTCCATGCCTCTACTATCCCTGAACCCTTTGGAAGTGTGGTAGTTGAAGGTTTAGATGCAGGTTGCGCGGTTATTGCTACCTGCCCGGGAGGTCCATCGGAAGTCATTAGTCACGGTCACGACGGACTTCTTATTCCCTGTGACGACGCTGTTTCCCTTGAGTCTGCTTTAATAAAGCTTGACGAAGATCCTGAACTCCGCAAAAAGCTCGCACGAAATGGCCCGATTCGATCTAGAGACTTCGACGTCAAACGCCTGGCAGAGTCTATGAGTCTCTGGTTGGACGGCGTTCAAGCACGCAGCCCTTTACCCAAAGTGACATCGGGTATCCCTCCCAAAACAGGCTGACTGTTCTATCGAGGTGGATTCACAGGGGCGTCCGTTGGCTCTTCCGTCGAGGTGAGGGCCCTCAAAACAACCTTGCGTCCTACTTATATTGAAGACTAGTTGTGTTGAATGAGAAGGCGGCCGCGTCGAGCCTCACTCTGGGGCCACAACTGCCAATGCTTCACCGTCCTCTCTCGTCCGCCGGCGGCACCGGACACTCGCAGCGAAAGCGGGCGGTCGCGAGACAACCAAAATGTTGGTTTTACGCGTCCGCGTACTGGCCCTAGCTGCGGTTTTTGGCTTTAGCGTGAGTAGAAGGCCTCGCGGCGCTGAGCGAGGCGGTTCTGCCACGGAGAATACTCCGGTTACCGGGTCGCTGTCGGTGCTCTGTTTTCTGTAACGTTTCGTAGCATGCAAGCACTCGGCTGGTCCGATAATTTTCCGGGTAGCGGGAACAGTTTGTCTGGCCTCCATATGGAATCGAGCCAACTCCAATGGAGCGATCACACAGCATGGGTAGAATCGGTCACCAAGACTAACGCACACTCCTTTGCCGAAGGGACGGAGAAATAATGTCGGAATGGCGTGAAGTGGGCGCGGACAACTATGTTCTCGTTACTCAGGGATGCCGGCTGAATACAGGCCTGATCGTCGGCTCGAAGCGTGCTATGGTACTCGACACGGGCTGTGGTCCCCGCCAGGGACGCGAAATTCTGTATGCGATCCGGGAGAAGACTGACCTTCCCCTTGTCGTCGTCAACACCCATGCCCACTATGATCATTTCTTCGGGAACGCCGTCTTCGCCAAATCCGGCGTAACGGAATTTTGGGCGCACCAGAACTGTGCTGCGGAGATTGACAAGCGTGGTGATTTGCAGCGCCGGCACGTCGGAACAATCGAACCTGAGATGTCGGCGGGTGAAGGTGAAGGCGTGAACCTTGTTGTTCCCAACGCTATTGTCAAAGACCAGCCTGTCCTAGTGGACCTTGGTGGACTCACAGCCACCCTGTTCTACCTTGGCCGGGGCCACACTGATGGGGATCTCCTTGTGGGAACACCCACGACTCTCTTCGTGGGTGACCTAGTGGAACAGGGCGGCCGCCCCTCGTTCGAGGACTCCTACCCTGAGGAGTGGGCCGACTCCCTCCGGCACATTTCCGCTTTGCGCCACCGCTACGAATTCCTGATCCCCGGTCATGGCCAGCCGTGCAGCGACGAGTACATCAAAACCATGGCCAACACGATGACTACTGCCGTTCGACAGGCTCTTGGGTCCATCCGGGAGACACCAAACGACGCCACCAAGGCGATTCCCGTTTTACCATACGGGCCTGAACAATCCCGCTGGTTCATCAAGCGCCTACAGGAGACCCGCGGGGAAACGAGCCCTGACTCGTAGGGCAGCCAGATTGATGAGGCTGCGTATTCAGCTGCGAGTTGCTGGCGTGCTTGCCCTCTTTGTCATTCCAGTCTGCTTTTCTAACATGGCGTTGTTGCCGCTGTAGATTATTGGCGCTGTTACTCCTGCGTGCCCGCCAACGCACGTTGTCTGCTCTGCTGGGTACTTGAGTCCTTCACCCAATACGCTCGATGCCTCATAAGAGGCGCTCGATGCCTCCTAACGAGGCGCTCGTGTCGTTTGAGGAGTCGAAGCTCGCTGGCGAATCATGCAGCCGGCGGATTTATGGTGGAGGGGTGCTCAAAGATGACGAATATGCCAGTTATTTCGACAGCAAGGATCCGCGCAATAACTGATAGTCGCTCTTGCAACAGTGGGAAGCATGGGATGTTCTTCGGCCTGCGAAGTGGGCGCGGGAGCACTTATACTTGCCCCATGGGGATACTCTTGCAACGCTTTCCGACTCGCTGCGACTATGAGGGCTGCCGTGGATGGGGAGCCGTCGATAAGAACACCGGTCGGCAGGGCGTTGCCTTCTGCAACCCCGAGCACGCTGACCCGGCGTTTGCCATGTCTGAGACCCCGCAGTGAGGATTACGGTAGTCAGCTCTCACTACCCGCCAACGCCAGGCGGAGTCGCGGACTACGCGCAGGCTTGGTGTTTGGCCATGCGCGAACTGGGGCACGAGCTGACTCTCATAACGTCCGCGACTGGTGCTTTTGAGCCCGGAATTACCGTCCAGCCATTCCCTGGCAAGTGGTCTCTTGCTGGTGCCCGCGAACTTCGACGCATGATTCTCGATTCACAGCCCGACTCTGTCGTGGTGCAATACGTGCCTCACGCTTACGGCCCGCGTGGTAGCGGCCTTCCCGTGGCAGCCATGCTGAGTAGACTGGCTCGCTCTATCGAAGCACCGGTCATCATCAACGCCCACGAGATATATGGTGCGTGGAGTGAGTCAATAAGACGGGCGCCCTGGCACATCGCGCAGCGCATGGGGGCCGTCTTGTTGGTTTCTTCCACGGCAGCATTTGTTGTGACCGTGAAGCGTCGACAGCAGGACCTTCAGCGACTCGCGTTCCCTTGGGCTGACAGGGTCCACGTGATCCAGATTGGCCCCACCGTTGCGGCCCGCGAGGGGGACCCGTCGTGGCGCGAGCGCCACGACGTACCAGCCGATGCGTTTCTGCTGACGTCGTTCGGCCTGGGTCACCCAACACAGGAGGTTGGGCAGCTCCCGCTAGTGTTGGACACGCTAAGTGAAGCGGGAATCGACGCGCGGCTTGTCACAGCCGGTCGCCTTAAGGTCGAGCACTCGCAAGCGACCCATCTCGGCTATGTGACCTCCAAGGATGCGGCCCAATTGCTCGCGGCCGGTGACATATTCGCGTTGCCGCTGTCTGACGGCATGTCGGGTCGGCGAAGCTCTGCGATCTCTGCGTTGGCCATGGGCGCCACCGTAGCCACCACGGCAGGGCCGGACACAGACTTCGAGCTCTTTGGATCTGAGGGGGTTGCCCTGTCGCCTGCCGGGGACGCGCAAGGGTTCGCAGACATGGTGCTCGGTCTTGCCCTGGACGAGGATGCTCGGAATCGGGTAAATTCTGCTGGCCGGGAGCTCTTCGCTGCAAATTTCGCCTGGCCCGTAGTTGCCCGAGCGTGGGAAGAGTTGTTGAACCGCGCCTCACCCAACGAAAATGCCCAAGCGCACGGCGGCGGTCAGTAAGTAGAATTTGAGTCGCGGTGGCGTCTACCTGGCTCGTGGCATTGCACGGGATGACTTGCGCAGTAGGCTGCTAAAGCAGTGCGCTCGGGCCGTAGCGGTGGAGCGGATACCCGTCCCGCCATTTCTGAGATTAAGGGACCGATGCGGTTTGAGCATGGACACATCTGCTCGCAACACGCCCGCATGGTGTCACCCTTACGTCCTATCGGGGGCTTGTACTGGCGTCTGTTCAGGACGAGGCAGGAAGAAGGAGCCGTCTGAGGAAGTCTTTCTTTTGACTTGATTTGTCAATTTTGTTGACTCGTGGTTGGCTCTGTTCAGGGGCCCGCAATCATCAATGGAGGCTATTGTGGCTTTTTCTGACTACGCTCTGGCGCTGTGCGCGCTACTCGGCACCCTGTTGGTTCCCTTCGCCGTCCTGTACCAAATGCTGCGGCTCAAGCGCCGCGCACTCCGGATTCCCATCCGGCCCGCACCCGCACCCAGAGGTAAGCAACGCTGACCATGCCGTATGTCGATATCAACCCCCATAAAGGCCGCCCCAAATGGGTTGGCTACGCCATTCTTGCCGTTCTCTTGGTGCTCACCGCCGCAGTCGTTTCTGCCGCACTCATCCACCGCTGAGCAACGGCCACGCCTCACGAGTTACCTCTGGACCCCCTAGACTTACAGACTGAACCAGTGCCGCAGAACCGTTTGCCGAAACGTCCGAGGGGACAGACATGCCAGATCCGGCGGATCAGAATGCCGGCGCCCAAGCAGAGGATGCAGGGCAGCCGCAACTGCGCCGGCGCCGCGACCTTCGTCGTGCCGACGGCTCAGTTCAGGATGCCTGGACAGGAACCATGCCAGCCGTAACTCCCGAAACGTCCATATCCAACGACGCTGACAAGCCAGTGACTCGCCGATCCTCTTGGGCAGAAGCGGCTGCTGCGGCTGACGCCACCAAACCGTCGCGCGCACCTTCGACTGCTGCACCGTCGGCTCCCGCGCAGCCTGTGCCACCAGCCAGACAACCCGGACCTCATTCTGGGCCGGAACCCATCGCATCTGTTCCGTCCCCCGCGCCCGGTGAGACGGCCTCCAAGACTGCAGTTCCGCCGGCTGCTGCTCCCGCCGAAACTCCGTCTTTTCGCCGCAGCCGGCCCACCGTGGCCGACGAGATCGCCGACAGTCCCATGCCGGACTTCATCAGCTCGCCGGGCCTGTTCGTCAAGGAACAGAAGCCGCGGCCGGTAGGCGGTTTCCGTGGTGCGCTCTACAACCTGACCGGCGGCGCCTGGAACCTCGGCCCAGGACCGAAACAGCGCCAGGAGGACGAACTTGCGCGCCGCATTTCCCGACAGCTCCAGGGCAGCTACAACACTGCGGTCCTGAGTCTCAAGGGCGGTATCGGCAAGACGTCCACCACTGTGGGTGTTGGCCTTACCCTCGCTGAATACCGTGGGGATGCTCCATGCGCCATCGATGCCAATCCGGACTCCGGCGACCTCGTGGAACGCGCCCTCGGTGAGGGAATCTACCAGCAGTCGATCCCCCGGACGATCACCGACCTTCTGGAAAACATCGAATCAATCGATTCCCTGACCTCGCTTGCCCGGTACATGCACCATGCCGGACGCCTTCACCTCATCGCGGGGGAGCAAGACCCAGAGGTTTCGGACTCTTTGACGGCGGAAGAGTACCTGCGGATCCGCAAGCTTATCTCCAGCTACTACTCCGTAGTGCTGACTGACTGCGGTACCGGCGTGACCCACAACGCGATGAGCGGAATCCTTCAGTCGGCCGACAACCTGGTGATCGCCGCCGGGTACGCGGTGTCCGGCGCCAAGCGTGCCCGGAGCACCCTGCACTGGCTGGCCAGCCACGGCTACGACGACTTGGCCCGCAACGCGATCGTGGTCATCACGGACAAAGACGAGGTGTCCTCCCGGGTGGATAAGGACGCCATCGAGGAACACCTGTCTGGGATCTGCCGCGATCTGATCGCGGTGCCGCACGACCGTGGCGTCGCGGACGGCGACTTGGTCACGCTGGACGTACTGAAGCCAGAGACGCGGCGGGCCTACAAGGAGATCGCCGCAGCGATCGTGGACGGGTACCGGTAGACGTGCGCATACGAGAAAACTTCCGGTATCTTGATCTAGTCTTGAGCTAAGTAAGCGTACTTGGTACGTAGTGTCAGATCTGTGCGGGAACAAGAACAATTTGAGGGTGTCAGTGATCTGGAGATGTTAGCGCTTTCTGAGAACGCAGTGGAGGCGGTAGCACGGGCGCTGTACGGTGAGGACGAGTACGACGCTTCGCCACCCGCTGACCAAGTAAGGGACGCGTACCGCAAACGCGCACGCGCGCTATTGAGACTTGCCGCTGATGCAGTCGAGCAGACGCATGAAGAACAAGGACAGAAATAGCTGGAGCTACGTCACGTGGATATTGCTTCCGGTTTTGCATCTCTCATCGCCACCGCGGACGCTAGAGTCTCCTTCAGTTGCCTCGGGCCGGATCGGCTTCTTGACGCCGGCGGGCACCGTGATGCCACCGGTCTGGCTCCTGGCAGCAGAGACGGGCGACCTGTTTGAGGGTGGCTATGACGTAGAACCCGGAGTTAAAACTCCGACTACCCCGATCATGTCACCGAAGATTTCAGTTACGCGACACCAAGTGTTTAACGCCCCCTCGAGTCTGCGGATGAGCTCTCGACTCGGCTGTCCCTTCGTTGCTGGGCAGATCTGGGGTGCTCAAAGTCCGAGGCTTTGGCTTACAAGGAGGTAGCCGACGCGCGATACTGGCTGCGCCGAAGAACCTTCGCAGCGACAATGAGCGGGCGCGTTTGCCACGTGCCATCGCAGATGGTGTCTTGCGGCCACGATAGTGCTCAGACACAGGTATGGGTGGTCCGTACATGTGACTGGGCTCCGGTCCCCAGACTTTTTGCCATCATGATGGAAGTGAGGGGCGGGAGCGCCTTGCAGCACGGCTCCATGGAGTTTGTCCTCAATGACTACGCGCAGTTCCGGTTCGACGGGGATGAGAGCCTAAGCCGCGTCATGTTCAACAGCTAAGTGTGGCCCATCGTTCAGCAAAACGGGCACCGTGGTTTCGACTACTGAAAAGAAGTGCGAAGGTATCCGCATCGAACTCGACACCGCACGATCGTATCCACCCTGCCAGGGAAGGGGTCTTCGTCGAAATTGCCGAGCTCAGCGCCCCCGCGAGGACAGCTTCGAAGACCTGGCGTAAAGGACGCGAGATAAACTCCGGGGCTTCGCTCATGTTGGTCATGAGCGGAGCCCCGGGGAGAACCGTTGCTAATCGGGTCCCGGCGTCAACCGTATTGGGTGTTACCCCTCGCCCTCCGAGTTCCGCAGCCGGCGCCGGATCAGCAGCCCGACCACCACCAGCCCGACGAGCAGGACCGCACCAACAACCCCCGCTAAAACCAGCTGCCCCGGAAGCCCGGTGTCAGCGGCGGCTGCAGCAGGCGCGGCCGACGGCGCCGAGTTCGGGCCGCCGGCGGTGAAGGTGAAGGTCCCGTCGATGGGGTGCCCGTCCGAGGACACCACGCGCCACACCACCGTGTACTTTCCTTGCGGAGCGCCCGGCTTCACCGCCTGGCTGACCTGGTTGTCAACGATCGAAACCGGGCCGTCCGCCTGGTCGGTACCGCTGGCATCCTCCACGCGCACGATCGAGTTGATGGCGATCGGGGTGTGGTCGAAGGTCAGCTCGATCTTCTCGGGCATGGTGCTGACCGTGGAACCGTTGGCCGGGTTGCTGGACTCCAGGGCGTCGTGAGCCTGCGCCGGCGCCGACGAAAACAGCAGGAAACCGGCGGTGGCCAGCGGCAGCAGCACGCGGGCCAGCCACGCCGTCGGGCTGTGGGATTGAATCTTCTTCACGAGTCGTCCCTCCTACTTTCCGGCAGCGCGGGTCCGGCGGCCTGCAAGAACCAGGCCCAGTGCCGCAGCACCGAGCACAAAGCCTGCGGCCCCCAGCACCACGCCCCAAACGGACGCTGCGTTGCTGGAATCCTGGGCCGTCCGGGTCACTGCCTCGGCACTGGGTGACGGTGACGCTGTCGCGGCGGCAGCGCCGTCGTCGGCCGTTGTCACAAACGCCGGCGCCGGATGCTGGGGCTCCGGCTGCCCCTCGGCGCTCTCCTCGTCCCACTTCACCACGCTGCCGTCGGTGTAGGTCTGGGCCGCCTTCAGGGTGACCTTTGTGCCCTCGGCGGGAAGCCGGCCCACGGACAGTGAGAACGCCTGGTACTGGTTTTGGCCCAGCTGGTGGGCTTCATCGGCAGTCCAGACCACGGAGGTGGGCGCCTTGGTGACCGTGGTGCCGGCGACGGTGACGGGTTTGGGCAGCTCGCCGGTGATCACCTGAGCGGTCCAGCCCTCCACGGGCTTCACGGAGACGGAGGTGAAGGGGGTGTCGGTGGGCAGCGTGACCTCGAGCTTGCTGGTCTTTGCGGTGGGGGACTCGTTGGGGACGTTGAACGTCAGGTGGGAGTAGCCGTTGGCGCCGGTATCGTCCGGGTTCACGCTGACGTGCGCGGACGCGGCGGTGGCGCCGGCGGCCACCAGCCCCGCGGCGGCAGCGGCGGCTGACAGGGTTTTGAGGGTACGGCGGAATGAGGTGTTCAAAGCAAGCCTTCCAAGGGGTGCGCCACAAGGGCCGCGTGTGCGGCGGCGCAGAAATGGGGACAACGCGGCGGCCCCCTGCCTGCTGTCGGCAGGTGGGGCGGCGCGGAGAGAGCGGCAGCCGCTAGGGCGCGGCGTGGAAGGCCGGTGGCCCGCGCAGGGCAGGCAGGCGCAGGTTCCGCCACCGGAAAGGAATAACGACGGCGGCCGGCGCGGGAATTTGCGGCCATTCCGGAACGGCGGTGGCCGTCAGGATGCGGACCAGCGGGCGGAGCCAGGCGGCCAGCGCCCACACGGCAGTCTCGCCCTTGGCAAGGACCAGGGCGGTGGCCAGGGTTGCCGCCGCGTGCAGGGCCAGCATCAGGGCCCCGGGAACGGCGGCATGCTCAGGCATCAGGGCCGCGGCAGAAACCGGGGATGCATCGTGGACGTGGGTGTTCGCGGCGGGAGTGAAGGTTGCGGACACCGAGAGCGCGTCGAAGGCCCAGTGGAGGACCAGTTGGCTGGACCCCAGGAGCCCGATCATCGCCGGCGCGCTGATCCTGGTTTTCGAGAGGATGGTAACCGGTGCCAGCACCAGGGCCGCGATTCCTGCCACGATGGCCGGCTGCGGCAGTATCCCGCCGGCAAGCACGTGGGCCCAGGCGGCCAGGGCGAACATCGCGGCGGTAAAGGCCACGGCGCGGGGGAGGCGGAACGGTGCACTCATGCCACTCGCCGCCCTTCCATCCGCTGTTGCCACCTTCCACTTTAGGGAAAGCCGGGCGGCAGCAGGTAATCCGGCAGGTGGTGATCTGCAGGAAAGTCCACGGCGGACCGCAGTCCCGCCAGCGTGGCTCCCCATATCCGTAGGTAGAGTAAACACGGGCACCATGGGAGGGCAATTGAACCGGAACGCAGAGCAGGTGGTCCTGGCGGCCGCTGACGGGACACCCGTAGGCGTCCAGGACAAGGCCACAGTGCACTCGGCGGACACACCGCTGCACCTGGCGTTTTCTGCCCACGTGTTCGACCGCGACGGCCGCATCCTGCTCACCCGCCGTGCCCTCACCAAGCTCACGTGGCCCGGCGTCTGGACCAACTCCTTCTGTGGCCACCCCGGCCCGGGCGAGGACCTCGAGGATGCCGTGCGGCGCCGGGGAGAGCACGAGCTGGGCCTCCGCCTGGAGCAGGTGGAACTGAAGGTACCCGACTTCCGGTACCGCGCCGTTGATGCCTCCGGCATGGTGGAGAACGAGATCTGCCCGGTCTTCACGGCACTGGCTGCATCAGCGCTGAACCCCCGCGCCGACGAGGTCATGGAGTGGCAGTGGACCGACCCGGCCCTCATCACCGCCGCCGTGGCCGCAACACCCTGGGCCTTCAGTCCCTGGCTGACCCTGCAGCTGCCGCTGCTCTACCCGGACCGGTTCGGCGCGGCGCCCTTACCCCTGGGTTGATGTACGACGCCGGACGTAAGCTGATGGCGTGCTGAACGGTTCAAACATAGGTATCAACATTGGGGCGCTGGTGGCAGTGGGCGTTGCCCTGTACATCGTGCTGGTGGTGCGCCGCAGGAAGTGAGCCCCGGTGCCGCTCCCGGTCCGCCACCTAGGATGGTCCCCATGAAGGCTGCCCGGGACGCGCACTCCGTTGCGCTGGTGATCAACGCCGGCGCGCGCCTTGCCGCGGCCGGCCCGGAGCTGGCTGTGGGCAAGCTGCAGAAGGCCGGGCTGCCCATCTCCTCCGTGCACTACGTGGGGACGGGCACGGAACTGACCGGGGCACTGGACCGGGTGCTTGCCGCGGAATATGACCTGGTGGTTGTAGGCGGCGGTGACGGCACCGTGTCCTACGCTGCCGGGCGGCTTGCTGGAACCGGAACCGTGCTGGGGGTCCTGCCGCTGGGGACGGCCAACGACCTTGCCCGGACCCTGGAGATCCCGTCCGGCCTGGACGCGGCCTGTGCTGCGCTGGCGGAGGGAAAAGTGGTGGACATCGACCTGGGACGGGCCAACGGAGAGCCGTTCCTCAACGTTGCGTCGGTCGGGCTGTCAGTCGGCGTGACCGAGAGCCTGAGCCCGCGCCTGAAGCGGTCCCTGGGTCCGCTGGCCTACGGCGTTGCCGCAGTCCGCGCCTACGCCCGGCACAAACCGTTCCGCGCAAGGCTTGAGTTTCCGGCGGGGGACCACCAGACGCTCGAGCTGGAGAACATGCTGCAGGTGGCCGTGGGCAACGGCCGGCATTACGGCGGCGGCAACGCGGTCTCGCCCACCGCGGGAATCGACGACCACACCCTCGATATTAATGCCATCCCGGGCGCGCCGCTGCGTGAGCATCTAAGGATCGCCCGCATGCTGAAGGACGGCAGCTTTGTTGAGCGCGACGGCGTGTACCACCTGAGCACGCAGCATGTCCGGCTGGTGACCGAGCCGCCGCTGCCGGTGAACCTCGACGGCGAGATCGCCACGGTCACGCCCACGGACTTCACCATCGAGCGCAACGCCGTGCGCGTCGTGGTGCCGCACCACAGCAACGCCGCGCGGCTCGACGCGTAGCGGGCAAATGAAAAGCCCCACGGGGGATATCTCGTCCGCGGGGCTCCTCAGGTGCATCCCTACCCACCGGGGGTGTTCCTAAACCCTGCAACCAAGCCGCGCCTTCGACGGCTGAGGCTTGCCGGCGTCGTACTTTTCTTAAAGATAAGGGGACCGACGGCTTTTTTCGGATCGACGCTGATCCGTGCCTCCGCCGTCGGCCCCTGGTCTGTGAGGAAGTGTGGAAGGGGTCGCCTGGCGGCGCCGCTTCTTAGCGCCGCCAGGCGTCTGAGACCATCGGTATTATCCGATGCAGGCGCGGGTTGACTGGGCCCAGTTCCCAGGTGCATTAAGGCTGCGTCCCGTCCTTCACGCATCACTTTGGATGGACCACCTCAAGGTCCTGCCCGGATTCGATCAAGAATGCATCAAGGTCGGCGCAAATTTGGTTGCCGGCATCTATGGGCTTCTGGATTCTCGACGCGCTGCTGCATTCCCGACACGCACATTCCTTGGCGCGGCTATTATCCGGGCCGCGAAAATGCACTTGCGTGTCCCGCGCTGATTTGCGCGTCGCCAACGCCGAGCCTCCCCGCCCAGAGAACCGGCTGCACCTCAGCGCAGGGGAGGCCCCGGCCACCCGCCCTCGCTGCCGGGGCGGGCCTATGGGGGATGCCTGGGGTGCGTGCCCCTGCCTGGGCCGGCTCCGCAATTGGGTAGCCGCAGTGGCCCGAGGGGTAACGGCTACCCTTATGCCGCTGCCGGCGCCGGCGTAGCGTGTGGAACTGCCGGAGAGTTCCGTGCTGGCGGGACCCACATTTTGGGGAATCGGCTGGGGGACCCAGTTGCGCCCGCCCAGGTCCTGGGCTGGCTGCCCTCCTCCCTTCCTTGCCCTATCCAAGGAGCCAACCGTGTTTAAGCGCAACCTCCCGGTCCTTGCCGCCGTCTTCCCCGCACTCTTTCTTTCGGCAGCACCGGCAACCGCCACCGCCGCGTCTGACGACGAGGCCCTCAACACCTACGTGGACTGCCAGCTGGAGCGCATCGGCACCCAACTGGTCCGCTGCGACAACCTCACCGGCGCCGGAGTGGAGGCGCCGTTCTGGATACCTGAGCAGAAGTAGCGCGTCCTACTTCTTTTGCGCTTTGAGGTCTTCCACCGCCTTGGCGATCCGCCGTGAACGGGTTTCCGCCGTTTTCGCATCGGTGATGGGCTCCACGTAGCGGCGCTGGCTGCTGTAGTTCAGGGTTCCGTAGAAGGCTTTCGCTTCGGGTTCGGCGTCCAGGGCGGCGGCGAGGTCGTCGGGAATCTCGACGGTCCGCGGTTCCGTGTCCAGTTCCAGGTCCACCTCAACGGTGTCCCCGGCGGCTACTCCCGTAAGCTCCCGGTTCGCGGCGCTCACGCTGACCATGTTCCTGCCACCCATCACGGCCACGCTGCTGCGGTAGCTTTCGCCGTTCATCGTGACGATCACCGGCGGCCGGCGTCCGGCGCCAAGGGCCTGGACAACGTCCTCGGGTACCTCGATGCCTGTCTTGTTGCCGCTGCCTTGGATCGTGGTGGTGAACTTCATTCCCACAGTATGCAGCCCTGCCTTTCGGGGGTGGAGCAGGCGGCGCGGATGCGGGTTCCGCGCCGCCAGTCCCGTCAGAAGCGTGTCCCCGGTGAGGCGGGGCTGGCCGTCGTGGGCAGTGCATTCCCTGCGGGGTCGGCCAGGCCCGCGGAGGGAGTGTAAACCGGGAAGCTCTGCGGAGAGGACGCAGGCACCGACCCTGTGGACAGGGCTCCGAGGGTGATGACCAGCGAGTTGGTTGTGGAATCCCAGCTGAGCGTGGACGGGTTCTTGATGGTGGAACTGTTGCCGTTGGAGGTGCCGGCAAAGACGGCGGCCGTTCCGGCAACATAATCCGCGCCCAGGTTGATGGTCCCGATGGTAAGCCCGGCGCAAGCGGTGGTGGTGAAGCTGATGGTGTCCTTGGTGGCATCCGTACCGTTGGTGATCGTGGCCGTGCCGTTCATGGCTGAGCCGGTCCAGCCCGGGCAGAATTTGGTGAGGTCCATGGCCTCGGTGAACGGGATGTTGACTGTGTCACCAGGGTCAATGGTGCCAAGTTTCGCCCCGCCGGTGGTTGCGCTCGCAAAAGTCACTGCTTTCGTCGCCGGTGGGACGGTGTCGATTTTGACCGCCTGGCTCTGGGGAGTCCCTGAGTTGCCCGCCTTGTCGGTGGCGAAGTAGGAGACGGTGTGTGTCCCCTGTCCGGTCACCGGGACAGAGGCAATGGCGCCGTTCACTGTCTGCTGCGGGTTGGCGTCCACCGTGTAGGAAATGGAGGCGACGCCGGAACCTGACGTCCCGTCGTCGGCCGTGATGGTGACGGTGACCGGGCTGGTGTTGTTCCAGCCCGCGGCGTTGGGCGCGGGGGAGACCGACGCGGTTGCCGTCGGCGCGGTGGTGTCGATGCTGGCACCGGTGCTCCGCGGGCTTTCCGCGCCGGTCCAAAGGCCGATGGTGGGGGTGACCGTGTAGTACCAGACGCCGCCGGGCACGTTCGATTCGGTGCAGTTCAGCGTGGTGACGGTCCCCGCGCAGCCGCCGGTGGCCGCCGTCGCGGTTCCGCCCGTGGCCGTGGAGTAGCGGGAGATCAGGTATCCGGTGGCCGGACGGCCGTTGCCGGTGCTCCCGGCGGGCCAGCTGACGGCCACGGACGTGCCGGTGGCGGCCGCGGTTGGCTTGGAGCCCGCCAGGAGGGCGTCGGCAACGGCGGCTGCGTTGTTGCTGCTGGTGGTGGCAGCCCAGAAGGCGTAGGCCGGGGTGCCCGCGCCGAGCAGGAGCGTCAGGGTGGCGGCGATCCACGGCAGCCTGCGCTGCCGGCGGCCGCACGTGGACTGCTGGCTTCGGGTGGTTGAGCTCATTTCCGTGCCTCCACAGTGACGGGCAGGCTGAAGGTGGCGCCCTGACAGGCTGCGAGAGAGGTGGTGTCCATGGCGGCCGCTCCGGGGAGGGTGATGAGTGCTGACGAGTTCGCGGCAACGTACGTTGCGGGCGACAGCGGGGCAGCGGTCCCTGTGAAGCTGACGCCGGTGGTGGTGCAGCCGGGGTGGTTTGCATCCGCGGCAGCGGGGCCGTTGGGGGCAACGCTGTAGACCTGGACGTCGTAGGGGTTGGGGTTGGTGAGGCGGAGGACGACGTCGGCGCTCCCGCCCGGGATGAGCGTCGTCTTGGGGGTGTCTCCGGCTACCAGGGCATTCACGGTGACGGTCTGCATGGTGCCCGCTGTTGCCGACCCGGCCCCGGACCCTGCCACGCTCCAGTAGGCATACGCGGTTCCGGTGCCCGCCGTCGCCAGGAGTGCGGCCAGGGCTGCACCCCCGATGCCGCGCTTGGTGCGGACCGTCCTTGCGGTGCTGGTCATCTCAGTTCCCCTGTCCTGATCCGGAGTATGCGAGCTGGAGGGTTGCGCCCTTGCAGCCGTCCTGGTTGGTGGAGGTGTCCAGCATGCCCACCCGCGGCCACGCCGCCCGGGCGACGCCCAGGCTGGAAAGGGAGCTGCTTCCGGCCGGAACAGCCACCGGGTACGCGCCACTGAACTGCGTGACGGTGAAGTCCTGCGCGGTGCAGGCGAGGTTTTTCGCCACGGCGTCCGCCGTCCTGGCAACCCCCGTGATGGCTACGGACAGGTTGGTGAGGGAAAGGGACTTGCCGGTGGGGTTGCTGATCTGCAGGTCCAGCCCGGCCGACGTGCCCGGGGACAGCGTTCCCGGGACGTTCCCCGAGAGCGTGAACTGCTTGATGGTGGAGTCCAGGACCAGTTGGACGTTGGCGTAGGCGTACTGTGTTTTCCCGGTGGAGTCCGTGCCGCTTCCCACCAGGTACAGGCTGGAGGTTCCGGTGGGGGAGGCCGCCGTGGTGGCTACCTGCAGCGTGGTGGAGTTACCCGTTGCGGGGTTCGGCGAGAACGACGCCGTCGCACCGGCCGGCAACCCGCCCATGACACTGAAGCTGACAGGTCCGGTGAAGTTGTTGCGGCTCAGCTGCAGGGTATAGACGGCGGTGGCGCCCGGCGGCATGGTGACCGAGTCCGGGGTGGCGCTGACGGAAAACGAGGCGGAGACCTTGTAATTCACGGTGAGGCTGGCGGTGGTGCTGCCGGAGACCTTGCCGCCGGTGCCCGTGATGGTCAGGGTGCTGGTGCCGGCAGGGGTGCCCGCCGCAGTGGTAACGGTCAGGGCACTGGTTGCGCTGGTCCCGGAGCTGAGGGTGACGGACGACGGCGAGAAGGCACCGCTTGCCCCCGCCGGCAGTCCCGCCGTGGTCAGGTTGACGGCACCACTGAAGCCGCCCGCCGATGTGACGGTCACCGTGAAGGAGGCTGACTGCCCCTGCTGGACCGACTGGCTGGCAGGGGAGACCTGCACGGTAATGCCCGGTTTTGGATTGCTCGCCGCAGCGATCAGCGCCCCTGCGCTCGCCAGCACCAGCATCAGTGCGATGATCGTCGCCTTGAAGCCGATGCGTGTAGCGCGCTGTGGCTGTCCGTCCTGGTTGTGCACCCTGGACCCCCTCTTTTTGGTGCAGATGACGGCAAGCCGGGGGCGGTTTGCTGCCGCCCCCGGCCCGCCCGCTTCCTACTTGCTGGTGACGCTTACCGTGACGTTGGCGCCCTTGCAGGCATCCTGGTTGACGGTCGCGCTGTCATTCAGGGTGAGGGTTCCGGTGCCCAAAGAGGTACCGGTGGAATTGCCGTCGATGGTAGTGGTGCCGGTTGGCCCCGTTGCGGTGAACCATCCCGGCATGCAACCCGAAACGTCGGTTGTCACAACGGGGGCGGACAGCGTCACTGGAGTTTTGCTGGAGTTGGGGTTGTCGGCGGTGTAAATAATGCCAACGGGGGCGCCGGGGGCAACGCCTGGCGCGACTGTCACGTTGATCGTGATCGGCGAGGTGCCGGCAGATGCGGCAGCCGATCCATTGCCCGAACCCGTCGTGGTCCAGTATGCGTACGCCGCTCCGCCACCGGCAGCCAGCAGGGCGGCGGAAGCGGCAACGGCTGCGATCTTGGACTTCTTCGTCATTTTGCGCATGGAAAAGACTCCTTCGAAATGTGTTTGAGAACCCGTTCCCCCATAGGTGGCTCCATCGAGGTGCCTTCCGGTGGATCGATGAGCCAATATTTTCGGCTGCTGGCCGGCCCAACAACACGTACCGGTACCCGATTTTCAGATGCGTTGCGATATCCGCTACTTGGATTGGGGCGCCATTACTCAGCAAATTCCCACGCGCTTGACCTGCGTAGATATTGCTGAAGCGCGGGAAATCGCGGCGGAGAGGGCCGGAACAAGTAGTCGCGGTGGGTGCGGCCCCTGTACCACTCAAAGGATCCCTAGGGACTTTTGGCCCATACGGGCCGGCGTTATGTAAGTACTACCGAATGGATTATTCGAGTAGTGGCTACTGGTGTGGGATCCACAGGGTCTTTTTAGGGTTTAGGGCACTGGGTTAAGCAAACGCCCGACCAAAGTTGGTGGGCAGCTTCGCCGCGCGTGAAAGCGGCTGCAAGATGCGATTGCTCCTTCTTTGGCAGCGCCACCCATGATCCATGATTCCTGATTCTTACCGCAGCCGGCGGCCATCCGGCTGTGGCGCAGGAGTCTGTATCCGCCCTGTAACCTGCCTGCGTCCCGAACGGTTTTTGTATGCCCACTTCAGTCCATACTGTCCTGTCCATTTTAGGTCCAATTGTTTTCATCGCGGTGTCCCTCATCGGCATCCGCATGGCTTTTTACTGGTGGAGCTTTCTCTTTCACTGGAAGCGTTACCGAGTTCTGAACGCGATCTCTACAAGTGATTTGCAGCGCCTGGATGTGCCATTTATCAAGGTCCAAATAACCACCCGCGGGTCGGCTGGCAGCACGGAAGTCATCGAACGCGGAATCAATAATGTTTTGGCCCTGGCGAGTGAAGATCCCCGATTTTACTCCCGGGTCTTGTCCGTAGAGGTGGTGACGGAGTCCGCAGCCCAGGGGCATATTCTCCAGGAGCGCTTTCTGGGATCGGACATCCCCGTGGATGCGCTGATTGTGCCTGAGGGCTACCGGCCGCCCAACGCCACCATGCTGAAGGCACGCGGCCTTCACTACGCGGTGGAGCAGCGGCGCAACGGGTGGAACCAAAAGCTTCGCCGGACCTTCATCGTGCATTACGACGAGGAAAGCGTCATGGCCCCGGCTGAAATGCGCAAGCTCATTCACTGCCTTTCCCTGACAACCAAGAAAATCCTCGAAGGTCCGATTTATTACCCATTGGAGTACATGGATGCTTCGTCGCTTTGCCGGGCGATGGAAGCGAACAGGCCGATCGGCTGCTACGAATGCCGCCACGTCATGGAATCCGGGGCCCCGCTGCACCTGCACGGTTCCAACCTGGTGATTGAGGAATCACTCGAAAACGACATCGGTTGGGATATCGGGTGCCTGGACGGGCAGCCCTTCATCGCAGAGGACTACGTCTTTGGAATGAAGGCCTTCGTCAAGTACGGGAAAGAAGTGTTCGGCTGGCACGGGTGCGTCATGCTGGAACAGCCGCCATTTTCGGTCCGGAGCGCATTCAAGCAGCGCTACCGCTGGATCTTCGGCGTCCTGCAGGGTCTAAGCGCCATGAATACCAACCTGATTTATCTGTCCCTTCCACGCCGGACCAGGCTCAGCCTTGAATGGGGGACCCGGTTCAGGATTGGCACCTTCGCACTTGGATCGGTTGCCGGAGTTCTCTCCGCACTGGTGTTTCCGGTGTTCCTCAGCCAGGCGCTGGACTACTTGGTGGCAGGGCGTGAGGCTCCGCTGATGGGCCTCGGCAGTGCGTGGCTGGCCTTCCTCGGGGCCATGTGGCTGGGGGCAACCTTCATCGGGGCATGGCACAACCTTGCGGATTCCGGGCTGGACCGGTGGAACCGCGCGGCGGAAATTGCCCTCGCCGTCCTCGTCGCCCCCGTGGCAGGCATCATCGAGAGCTCCGCTGCACTGTGGGCGGTCAAAGATTGGGCCCTCGGCAAACGCGAGGTGGCGTGGGTTCCAACGCCCAAAACCAAACAAGCAGATCTGGCAACCATTGAGAGCGGTGAATAAGAGTGACAAACAGCATTACCGCGGTGACAGAGGACGCTCTGGCACCGGCACAGACAGGCCGCCCAACATGGCGGCTCGGCGGAACGCATACATCCCTTGGTGCAGTACGCGCCGGCATCTACCCCTCAGCGGTGCGGTCCATGGTGCGCTGCCTGGCCCTGAGCTTAGCCGCCCTGATCCTGGTGGCGGCATACGTACTGGTTCCCCTGGCCGTCGCCGTCGAAACCGTAGTGTCCGCTGCGGCCCTGGCGTGGGGAGTTTCCGGCGCCATCCTGCTCGAGATCTTCCTCCTTACCGCATTCATTGTGCTCAAGACCGAAGGCCAGGAGGGTGGCAGTGCAGCGCGCCGGGTTGTTCCGTAGCATCAGGTTCTTGATGGCGGCCACGGCGGTGGCAGCCGGAGCGTCACTCGCTGCGTTCCACAATCCACCCCCACGTTTTCCGCTTCCGGCCTCCGGGGATACCCTCTTCGGCGTGCAGTTGGACCACGAATTTGATGACATCTCCGGCTACGCGGGCCGCATCGGTTTCACGCCCGCCATCTACGGGCGCTACGTGGACTTCCCCTTATCCCAGGCCGACCAGGGCGTCATAGCTGCCGACGTCAAGGAACTCTCGACGCAGAAGTCATCCCTCATGCTCACCCTGGAACCGCGGGAGGACCTCCAGGCGGTCGATGATGGGTCATTGCAGGTGCTGACCGAGAACCTCATCGCATGGAATAAGGCTGGCGTCCCCGTAATGGTGCGGTTCGCGCATGAGATGAACGGCGCCTGGTATCCCTGGGGCCAGCAACCGGCCTTGTACGTGCAGAAATTCCGTCAGGTGGCCGCGGCGGTCCATAAGGCCCCACAAGCGGCAATGCTGTGGTCGCCGAACGAAGGGTCAGGGTATCCCTTCGCCGGCGGGGAACACGAAGTACAGAAGGGCAGTGCTGATGCGGCGGCCATGGACACCAACCATGACGGCCAACTCACGGAGGAGGACGATCCCTACGCGCCCTACTGGCCGGGAGATGACGCCGTGGACTGGGTGGGGCTTTCCGTCTACCACTTCGGCCAGGCATATCCGTGGGGCGAGAACGTGGTGCCGGAACCCGGAAAGCTGGCGGACAAGATCACCGGCGACTTCAAAAACGACCTGGTGGACGATAAAGCTGTCCCAAACTTCTACCAGGAATACGCGGAGGGCCACCAAAAACCCTTCGCCATCTCGGAAACAGGGGCGTTCTACAACCCCTCCCGAAGCGACGGTGCATCCGAACTGGCGATCAAGGAAGCCTGGTGGAACCAGCTTTTCGATCCGGGGCTTCAGCAGAGGTTCCCACGACTCAAAATGGCACTCTGGTTCGAATTTTCCAAAGAGGAGAACCAACCGGGCACCCCAGTGATCGACTGGCGGACCACAGTGAGTCCTGGCATCAAGGACAGCTTCACCAAGGCGATCCCGCGCAGCTTCATGACCGCGCCCCTGCACTGACGCCGACGTGAACCATGCCCCAACCTGCAAACCGTTTTTCAAAAAGGGCCTTGTGCCTGTCCACGAACAGGCGTAACTGTTGGATAGTGCTCCCGGCATGCGGAAGGCGAGAGGCCACAGCCGCCGCAAGTCCCCCGGAAAGCTACAAATCCAGCGCGTGAAAACGTCCGGCGGCATGGCCGCCGCCGGCGAACCGGTCACGGACCGGCAGGTAAAGGGCGGGCCGATTGCTCCCCGGGCCAAGGAATACCTTAGCCCGGAGAGCAATCGGCCCCATCCTGTTAACGACTGGTGCCGTTTGTCCCTGGTGCATGAATAATACGGAGTGCTGGACCGTGGAGCCCAGCGCAGGCGCGCGCCCCTATGACAGCTAAGGAACGGGACATGAAGAGGTCACACCGGAGCATGCGGCACGAGCCCGAAACGAGCATTGAGCTAAACCCCTTGTTCAGCCGGCCGGGGGAGTCCACCATCTTTCCGCGCTTCACCATCCCGGACGGCGAATCCCTGCCCGCCACCGCCTACCAGGTAGTCCACGACGAGGTGATGCTGGACGGCAATTCCCGCCTGAACCTGGCAACCTTCGTGGGGACCTGGATGGAAAAGGAGGCCTCCCAGCTGTACGCGGAAACGTTCGACAAGAACATGATCGACAAGGACGAATACCCTCAGACAGCGTTGATCGAGACCCGGTGCTGGCGGATGCTGGCGGATCTGTGGAACGCGCGGGATCCATCGGAGGCCATCGGCACGTCAACCGTGGGCTCCTCTGAAGCGTGCATGCTCGCCGGCCTGGCGCTGAAGCGCCGGTGGCAACACCGCCGTCGTTCTGAGGGAAAACCCACGGACGCGCCGAACATCGTCCTGAGCTCCGCCGTGCAGGTTTGCTGGGAGAAGTTCTGCAATTACTGGGAGGTGGAAGCCCGTTACGTGCCCGTCTCCACCGACCATCCCACCCTGGACGGGCACAACCTCGGCCACTACGTGGATGAGAACACCATCGGCGTGGTGGCCATCATGGGGGTCACCTACACCGGCGCCTACGAGCCCGTGGAGCTGATCTCCGCCGCGCTGGACGGGATCCAGGACGAAACAGGACTGGACATCCCCATCCACGTGGACGGCGCCTCCGGGGCGATGGTGGCGCCGTTCCTGCAGCCGGAACTGGCGTGGGACTTCCGGCTCCCCAGGGTGGCATCTATCAACACCTCCGGCCACAAGTACGGGCTGGTGTATCCGGGGCTTGGCTGGATCGTATGGCGGGACGCGGACGCCCTGCCGGAAGACCTGGTGTTCCACGTCAGTTACCTGGGCGGTGACATGCCCACTTTCGCCCTGAACTTCTCCAGGCCCGGGGCCCAGGTGCTGCTGCAGTACTACCTGTTCCTTAGGCTGGGCTTTGCCGGCTACAAATCGGTGCAGACAAGCTCACGCGACGTGGCCCGGTACCTCTCGCACGAGATCGGTGCCATGGACGCGTTCACCCTCTGGAGCGACGGGTCAGACATTCCGGTCTTTGCGTGGCAGCTTACCGACGGCCACACCCGGAACTGGAACCTGCACCACCTCTCGGAGCGGCTGCGCATGAGCGGCTGGCTGGTCCCGGCTTACCCTCTGCCCGAAGGGCTCAGCGACATCACGGTGCAACGGATCGTGGTCCGCAATGGCTTCACCCGGGACCTGGCCTCCAGCTTCCTGGCCGATCTTCAGAAGGAAGTGGCTTACCTGGATGCCCTGACAGCGCCCATGCCCGACGGAAAACAGAAACAGGCGTTCCACCACTAGCCGGTCCTGCAGAGGGAGTGTCCCGTGTGTCGATTGTTTGGACTCCACGCCGGGTCCCGCCCGGTCCGTGCCACCTTCTGGCTCCTGGACGCCCCGGACAGCCTGTCCGAGCAAAGCAGGCGGGAACCCGACGGCGCGGGGATCGGCACGTTTGATGACGACGGCGGCGCCCGGGTCACCAAGCGTCCACTCGCCGCGTGGGAAGACCACGCCTTCGCCCGGGAGGCGCGGCAGCTGACCAGCACCACTTTCCTGGCCCACGTCCGGTATGCGAGCACGGGCGCGCACACCATGGTGAACACCCACCCTTTCGATCAGGACGGGCGGCTTTTCGCCCACAACGGCGCCTTCCACGGGCTGGACCGGATCGACCAGCGGCTGGAGGAGCTGGGCGTGGCCGGACTGGTGCGCGGCCAAACCGACAGTGAACGCCTCTTCGCCCTCATCACGGCGGAGAGCCGGCGGGCGGACGGGGACGTTGGCGAGGCCATCACCCGTGCGGTGGGCTGGGTGGCCGCCGAACTGCCCGTCCTGGCACTGAACATCATCGTGACAACAGCAACAGACCTCTGGGCGCTCCGCTACCCGGCCACCCACCCGCTGTACATCCTGGAAAGGGATCCCTCAGACGAGCCTGCCCCGGCCGCGCCCCTTGACGCGAGGAGCCACCGGATCCGGTCTCGAAGCACCGAACTGTCCGTTTCCCGTTCCGTCCTCTTTGCCACCGAACCCATGAACCACAACCCCGGATGGCGGCCCATGGCGCCGGGGGAGCTGGTGCACGTTGGTCCGGACCTGGAGGTGGCCTGCACCTTTCCCTTCCCGGACCAACCCAAACACCTGCTCACGCTCGCTGACCTGGAACCATCCGCGGCGGCGTCGCAAATGTCCTGACGGCACGCGTCCGGCTGGTGCTTACGTGGCTGGCGTTGCAGCCTTCTTCTGCAGCGCCTCGGCCATCTTCTGCACCTTGGCACCGTAGCCGCCGTTCAGCGCGGTGTCCTTGATCTTGTTCGCCTGGGCATCCAGGTCGGCCGGGGCGGCGTTCTTCAGGGCCGTCAGGTCCGACTGCAGGTTTGCGGGCAGCTTGGCGAATACCTTCGGGTGGCTGATGAGCTGGTCCGCCACCTGCTGGAGACCTGCCCCCGGGTTACCCGAGTTGAAAGCGGTGCGCAGTTCCTGGCGCAGGCCGGCCATGCTGGTGGCGGCCTTCTCCACGGCATCCCCGCGCTTCTGGATCTCCGCGCCGTAACCGCCGGACAGTGCCGTGGTCTTGATCTTGTATGCGTCCTTCACCCTGTCAGCCGGAGCCGCATCCTTGAGGGTGGTCACGTCCGCCTGGAGGGCAGCGGGTAGCTTGGCGAATACCTGCGGGTGGTTGACCAGGGCTGCAGCTGCCTTCGCCGCGCGGTCCCCGGCAGCCTGCGGGCTGTTCGCCGTCAGGCTGAGGAAAGCCTGCAGGCCGCCGAAGCCCTTCGCCGTGTGGGCCTTCGCGGTGGCGGTGGGGGAGGGCGAGGTTGCCGAGGCCGGTGTCGCGTTCGATGATGCGGATGCTGCGCCCACGCCCGCAACGGCCATGGCACCGGCCGCCAGCACAGCTGCCGCGCCGACGCCGATGCGGGTTTTCATTGACGGAATTGATGGCTTCACCACGGTGTGTCCTTCCAAAGATCCCGTGCCTCCACACCTGACCGCATGGACGGGCACGCGTTCACTGTAGAAGCTCAGGCTGGGGAAAAGCTGGATGCCAATCAGGTCCGGCTGCCCGCCAGGTCCTTGAGCCAGTTCCTGCTCAAGAGGGCGGCTCCGATGCCAAGCGCCGTTCCCAGGACAACATCCGTAGGCCAATGGGCTCCGATATGCACCCGTGAATAGGCCACGCCGGCGGCCAGTGGTACCACGACGGCGCCCAGGGCCGGGCTGGCAAGGGCCACCCCGGTGGCAAATGCTCCTGCCGCGGCCGAATGGCCGGAGGGCAAGGACGAACCATCGTATTCGGGGGCCCAGGAAAGAAAGGCGGGCAACTGTTGCGGGCGCGTCCTGAAAGGAAGGAGGACCTTGAGGCTTCCGTTGACCGCTGCCGCAGTCCCAAGCGCTACGAGCCCCTGCAAGGCGGCGTTCCGCGGAGTCCCGCGGAACATGGCCATACCGCCTGCAAGGCCCAGCCAGAGCAGGCTCTTATTGGCGCTGACGGAAAGCCCGTGCAGTCCGGAATCAAGTGTCCTGGGTGAGTGGCGGTTAACGCCCTTGACAATGCTTCTGTCCAGGAACTCGAGACCGGCACGCTGTCCGCTGCGCTGCATCCGGGAATCCTACGCAACGATGCTGGGTGCGACGGCTGAAAAGGTGGGGAATATTCCGGTAACCCTTCGGCCGTGCCGGTCACCCGCATAGACTGCACGGGGCGCGTCGAAGGGAGAGCCAATGGAAGAATCACGACCGGAAAACACTGCGCTTGGCAGGACATTCCGTGTCTCCCTCATCCTCAAAGGGCTGGACGGAGTCCTGGAACTGATCGGGGGCCTCCTTCTCCTGCTGGTCACCCCAGAGCAGATCGGAGCCCTGGCGAGGTTCCTCACCCAGCACGAACTCGCCCAGGATCCGCGCGACGTCGTGGCCAACAGCGTGCTGCACCTGACCGCCAAACTCTCGGGGTCGGCGTCGTTGTTCGGCGCTGTCTACCTGCTTCTGCACGGCGTGGTGAAGATTGTCCTGGTCTGGGCTGTCCTGAAGGAAAAGCTCTGGGCCTACCCGTGGATGATTGCGTTCCTGCTCGTCTTCATCGTGTACCAGGCGTACAGGATTTCAGTGGCCTTCTCATGGGGCATGGTCCTACTCACCGCGTTTGACATCTTTATCGTGTGGATTACGTGGCACGAGTACCGGCTCAGGCGCGCGCAGAGCCGGGTGCCCGTGGGCTGATCCGGTTCCCTGCGGCCCCGGTTCCCGGGCCGAATGGCTGATGCCCAGCAGCAGCGCCACGATGACCCAGTTGGCCAGCAGGGAGGAGCCGCCGGCGGAGAGGAAGGGAGTGGTCAGCCCCGTGAGCGGGATCAGGCGTGTCACCCCGGCAATAATGATGAAGCACTGCAGCGCCATGGCGAAGGACAGTCCGCAGGCCAGCAGCTTTCCGAACGCATCCTTTGTTCCCAGCGCTGCCCGGAACCCGCGGGTGAACAGCAACAGGTAGAGCAGCACGATGGCGAAGAGCCCGATCACGCCCAGCCCTTCACCCAGTGATGCCACGATCATGTCGCTGTTGGCAAACGGCACCAGGTCCGGCCGGCCCAGGCCCAGTCCTTCACCTACCAGACCCCCCGAGGCCATGCCGAACAGGCCTTGGACTACCTGGGAGCTTCCGCCGGGGAAGCGCCCGTACACGGCAGGATCGAACGCGTTCTGCCAGGCGTCGATGCGCAGCGCGACGTGCGGGAAGATCTTCGCAGCCCCGTACATGCCGGCGGCCATCAGGACGAGGCCCAGCCCGAGCCAGGTGACGCGGCTGGTGGCGACATAGATCATGACCATGAACAGCCCGAAGAACAGGATGGACATGCCCAGATCGTGCTGAAAGACCAGCAGACCCACGGCAGCGGCCCAGGCGGTCACCATCGGCCCCAGATCCTTCATCCGGGGGAACTGCAGGGGCCCGATCTTCCGGCCGGCGAGCAGAATCAAGTCCCGGTGGGTGGACAGGTAGCCTGCGAAGAACACCGCCAGCGTGATCTTGGCGATCTCGCCGGGCTGGAACGTCATGGGGCCAAGCCGGATCCACACGCTGGCACCGTTGATATCGCCGGCGGAAATGCCGGGCACCAGCGGCAGGACCAGCAGGAGGACGCTGACGGCCAGCGCGATGAAGGTGTACCGGCCCAGCTTCCGGTGATCCCGCAGGAACCACACCACGATGGCCGCGACCAGCATCGAAAGCGCTGTCCACCTGAGCTGGTTCGTGCCGGCGTCGCTTCCGGCTGCCTGGTCAAGGCTTTGGATGGCGGCGATGCCCACCCCGTTCAAAGCCACCACGATGGGGAGGATCAGCGGGTCAGCGTATTTGGCGCGCAGCCGCAGAATTATGTGGATTCCGGCCGCGAGGACTGCCTGGATGGCAACCTGGACCCAGAAGTCCTGCCCCAGCGGCTGATTCCTGTCCAGGGAAACGGTTGCACTGGCCCCCGCACCGATCATCAGGGCAAGTACCAGGAGCAGTGCCTCTACGTCCCGGCTACGGGTTGCGTTCCCAGCCTGGCCACCGCTCATTGCATGCTCTCTTCAGATAGATCCCGGGGTGGTTCTGGCCTTGAACGGCGCACGGGAACCGATTGTCCACTTCACGCCCGCAGTCTGGGAAAAAGCGTGGAATAACCGAAAAAAGACCTGTGAATTGCACCCGCGGTGCCTCAGGACATCGTGGCCACGGCAAAAAGACCGGCGACGCCAACGAGGTAAAGGACCAGGACCACCAGAGAGTCCGTGCCCATGCCGAGGCGTTTCTTTTTTGGCCGGAAAAGGAGGCCCAGGAGGTAGGCCAGGGTCAGCAGGATCGCCAGGGCGGTGAGGTAGATATCGGTGGCCTGTGCCTGGGGCAGGACCGGCTTGCCGGTGATGAGTACCGCCACCAGGAACAGGACGGGAAGGAAGGCGTTGCCGCCGAATATGTCGCTGAAGGCCAGTTTGTAGTCGCCCTGTTTTACGGAGGCCAGGCCGGTGGAAATTTCGGGCAGGGACGTGGCCAGGGCCAGGAAGGTCGCCCCGAAGAGGACCCCGGACAAGCCGATGTGCCCGGCGATCGCGTCCCCGCTGCGCTCCAGTACGACGCCGGCGGCCAGGGTTGCCAGGGCCGCGAGGCTGAAGATCAGGACGGACTTGCCCGTGCTGATGTGCCGGTTCTGTTGACCGGACTTCTTTTTGGAATGGCCCTGGGGCTTGTCCTGGCCTCCAGGCGCGTCCCCTTGCTGGTGCCATGGAAGGCCCTTCTGCGAACGTTGGACGAGGATCAGCCCGAGCACCCAGATGACGGCGATCAGCACTGCGGCGGGAGTCAGGCGCCAGGCTACGAGCGAGCCGGGCATCTGGCTGCCGGCGATCACCACGCCCAGGACTGCGATGACGATGACGGCTTCGATGACCAGGGTCAGGGACGCGGCCTTGTAGCTGAGGGGATCTTTCCCCCTGGTGCCGAACGCATCAAGGATGACCAGCACGACGGTCTGGATGGCGATACCACCCAGGATGTTGCCCACGGCCACCCCGATGTTGTTGGATGCCGCCGCGCTGACCGTAATGGCGATCTCCGGCAGATTGGTGGCGAGGGCAAGCAGGATGAGGCCGCCCAGCGCCGAACCCAGGTGCAGTCTGTCATCAAGAACGTCAGTCTGTTTGGAGAGTTGGATTCCGGCCACCCAGATCACCGCCGCGGCAGCCGCGAAAATAAGGATCAGAACTGCCACGGGCAGAGTCTCCATGCCTTCCCCTCCTGGGTATTTGTCCTCTTCCAAGAAAACCCCTACCCAGTAACGGGGGTGGAACCCTGAATCCAAGCTGGGAATCGAGGTCTGGCAGTTGCTGTGGTGGTGGATGGCCGCTTTGAGGGTAAGGGTTATAGGGATACCGCCCCTGCTGAAAGGACCACCATGGACATTGTCGAAGTGATTTTGAGCGACCACCACGAGCAGCGGCGCCGGTTCGCCTTGCTTGATGAGATGCACGGCAGCGAACCGTCCAGCCTGGAAGCCGTATGGAAGCAGCTTCGCATCCTGCTGGAAGTCCATGCCAAGGCAGAAGAAGAGCTCTTCTATCCCGAGCTGATGGAACTGGGGAAGGGCGCAGGCGGAAAGGATTCCGCCGCGGACGAAACCACTGACGCGATCCACGACCACAACGAGATCCGGGACGCTGTCAGCGAGGTGGACCGGCACGCGGCAGGCACGCCCGATTGGTGGGCCGGGATAGCGAAGCTCAACGAAGCCAACGGCGACCACATGGCGGAGGAGGAACGCGAAGGCCTGACCGACTTTCGGCAGCACGCGTCCCTTGAGCTGCGGCATCGCCTTGGCCTGTCATTCAGCATTTTTGAATCCAGGCATGCCGCGGGGATTGAACCCGAGGATGTCAACCCGGAAGAGTACGTCCGCGAGCACGAATAGGGCCAGGACCGGCCTGTACGGCACCGCCGGCGTCAGTAGGTGCTGGCGTTGGCCAGTATGTCTGGAGGCAGGGGTGCCTGGTTGAAATCGAAGGCCTGGCTGAGGTCGCCCAGAAGCGGGCTGTTTTCCCTGACGTCGGGACGCGGATCGGGCCTGCCGTCGGTGGCGGGGTCGATGCGTTGCCCGTGGAGGAAGTCGTCCTCGATGAACTTGATGTAGGCGTCCTGGCTCAGGGTTTGGTGATCAATGTAGCCCTTCCTGGCGTAGGGGCTGATGATCAGGGACGGGACCCGGAAGCCGTACCCGTTGCTGTCCGCAGTGGGGGGCCTTACGTGGTCGTAGAACCCGCCCCAGTCGTCCCAGTTCAGGAGGACCGCGGTGCTGTTCCAGTCGGGGCCGCTCATGATTGCGTTGATGAGTCCGGCCACGTATTGCTGCCCCGTGCTGATTTTCGCGGGCGCATGCTCACTGACTTTGTCGGTGGGAGCGATCCAGGTCACGGCGGGAAGGGCGCCCCGCCTGGCGGCGTCGTAGAAGTTGGTAAGGGGTTGGATGTTGCCCAGCTCCCCGTCTTGTTTGACGGTATCGAAGTCGAGTAGTGGGTTCCACAGGCCCGGCGTCTTCGCGTCCTGCTTGACGGGTGCGCAGGTGGCTGCATCGTTGCGGCAGTCCGGCTCCGTGCCCTTGAAGACGTAATAAGCCCAGGAGACATGCTGTTGATGGAGCAGGTAGGTGAGGTCTGTCCAGCCATAGTCGGGCTGGCGGAGGTGTTTGGCTGCCTCGGCGAGTTGTTGTTTCAGCGCCGTGGGGACTTTCGCGGCATCAACGGCGGCCTGACAGGCGGGGTAGGTGTCAGTAGGTTTGCAGCTGGCGTTGATGATGTTGTCGACGTCGGCAGCCAGGTCCGCACTGATGCCTGCGGCGTTGAGTGCCTGCTGGCAGGGAGCGAGATCTGCCGCTGTTTGGCATTTGCCAATAAGGGTGCCGGCGATGACTTCCGGATCCGGTCCCGAGTCCGGGTTTTGCAGTTCGTTGGTGCACGATGCAGGGTTACCCGGGGTGGCGCACTTGGCTGACCATTCCGAGACCAAGTAGAGGTGGGCGGGCAGGCTCCAGGCCGAGGCAGACGCAAACATATGGTCCTGGAGGGTGAAATTGCGGGCGTAGTCCCAGTAGTTGGGCAGGTCCCGTCCGTCGTGGTAGCCCATGACGTCCGTTTTGGTGGCGACGAAGGAGCAATGGGGTTGTTTGGCGGCGCAACCGGCCGCCCCTTTTTCAGCCTGCGTCACGAAGCCGTCCATCGCTCCGTTGTCCAGGTCGGCAACTTCGTCATTGTGGGTGTGGGGTGCACCGACGTTGCTGTCGGCAGGGTTGTAAAACGGCTTGACGCATCCGCCGTGGGCGGGGTCGGGAAGGCATACTGAGGGCTGCCCGTTCTTCATGGGGATGCCGTCCGCCCCGGGGTAAGTGCCGAAGTAGGTGTCGAAGGACCGGTTTTCCTGCGTGATGATAACAACGTGCCGAATTTTGGAAATCCCTGACCCTGCGCTGACAGGGCCCCCTCCTGAAATACTGCCGGCAAAGGCGAAGAGCATGCCGATGGCCAAAGCGACCCAGCCCGCCGGGCCGCCCGCGAACTTCCGCTGCAACAACCAGGCTGTGTAACCGCGCCGGCCGTGCCTGCGGCCGGCGCTAGGCATGGCCCTCGGCACTCGCTGGCTGGATCCCGCTTCGGTAGGCTTGGCGCCTGCTGAACATGACGTTCTCCTTCCGGGCGGCCAACTGCGCATACTCTTGCAGGTGCCGCTGGGGAGCGCCATGGGAATTGGCTTGGAAAATGCCATTAATGCTTCCGGCTCGCTGCATCACTCTGGCAGGCAGGCCTACTGGCCGCGTTTCTGCCGCCGGGTCTTCAGAAGTTCAACGCCAACCGGGACGAATGGAACCACGACGATCATTACGAAAATCAGGTCGATGTTGGCCCCGATCCAGGCAGACCTGCCCTACCAGAAACCGAGGAGCGTAACGCCTGTGCCCCACAGCAGGGCACCCAGGTTTGGTCCCCAAACGCGGCAAGAAACGCAGCGCCAGCCAACACCCCGATGGGGACCTGAATAGTGCCTGTTGCTGCCAGCAGACCCGACGTGAACAACAGGGAGTCCCCGGGGAGGAAGAACCCCACCAGAAGGCCTGTCTCCACAAAAAGGAAGGCGCACATGACTAAGACGAGCCAGGGGGCCAGGGCCGGATCACGCAGGATCCCGTTTGGATCCATCCACGCGGGCAGCAGGCCGGTCACTGGACGGACGGAAGAGGCCGGGGCACCAGGGGCAGAAGGCTCATGGATCCAAGTTATGCCACCAAGATTAACGCCCGCTTTCGGTGCTGCGTCCCTCCTCCCGACCCAGGTGCTGTATCGGCAAGGCCGCCGGCCACATAATGCTTCGCAAAATTACTAATCATGCTTACTATTGTGTGGCGCGGGCTGTCCGCTGGGGGCAGAGCACCCGCGCCGCACCGGAGGTCTCAACCATGGACAATGACATGCGTCCCCTTACTGACGAAGAACTGATGTCGGAGCAGGCCACTGCCTTGCCGGACAAGGAAGTGGCGTCCGTCCTGGACCTGAACGCCGACCTGGACCTGGGCATCAACGCAGCGGCTCCGATCGACCTGGCCGTCGCCGCCAACGCGAACGTGGCGGCCCCCATCGACGCCGCGGCCTCGGCCAACATCCTCTCCTTTGGCTCTGACGCGCAGGCACTTTCCCACCAGGATGCTGCCATTGACCAGGGGATCGTGGCCGACGCCAATGCCAACTCTGCACAGGACAGCGTGATCGGACAGGGCGACGGCAGTACTGGCGCTGGAACCACGGACACCGGAACCACCGATGCAACCACCGGAACGGCTCCGGCTCCCACGGGCACCGGTGGCGTGACGGACGCAGCGGGTGCCCTGAACGGCAACCTGTTGAACGTGGACGTGAACCTGAACGCCGACGCCGCCATCGCCGCCCCGATCAACGGTGCCGTGGCCGCAAACGCCAACGTAGCCGCTCCCATCGACGCAGCCGTTGCCGCGAACATCGGTTCGATCGACAGCCAGTCCTACGCCATCTCGGACCAGAGTGCCGCTATATCGCAGCACATCGACGGTGCGGCCAACGCCACAGCCGGCCAGCAGTCCAACCTGCAGCAGTAAACCAAGATGACCCAAACCCACGGCGGGCCGCCTCCTGAGGCGGCCCCGCCGTCGTCACGCATTTCCCTTGCACAGGAAGCGGGCCAAGGCAGTACGACGGCGGAAGCCAACATTCCAGCGCTGGCTGACGGCGTACAGCTGCTCGGCGCAGCAGAAGGCTCCGGATATCGCGAGCCGCCGTCGCTGGTGCGCCGCGCAGACGGCCAGACCCTCCAACTGACCAGGCTCCTGTATCTGGTGCTGGAGGCCACCGACGGCACGAACGGTCTTGAAGGCATCGCCCGGCACGTCAGCCAGGAATACGGGCGGCTGGTCAGCGCAGACAACGTGCGTACCCTGATGGACTCCCAGCTGCTGCCCATGGGCCTGCTTCGGCTCGCCGACGGCACCCAGCCCGAGGTCAAGAAGTCGAATCCGCTCCTGGGATTGCGGTTCCGCTATATCGTGTCCGATCCCGAGCGGACCCGCAGGATCACGGCGCCGTTCGCGGTGCTGTTCAATCCGCTGATCGTGGCGGCTGTGACGGCGGCGTTCCTGGCGGCCTGCTGGTGGGTGCTGATGGTCAAGGGCTTGGGCTCGGCAACGCACGAGGCCTTTGCCCAGCCCGCCCTCCTGCTGCTGATCCTCGCCGTCACCATCCTCTCCGCGGGCTTCCACGAGTTCGGCCACGCCGCCGCCACCCGCAGGGGAGGGGCGACCCCCGGGGCCATGGGTGCGGGGCTGTACCTGCTGTGGCCGGCGTTCTTCACGGATGTCACCGACTCCTACCGGCTGGGCCGGGGCGGGCGGATCCGGACGGATCTGGGCGGCCTGTACTTCAACGCCATCGTGGCTGTGGCCATCATGGGCTTGTGGTGGGCCACCGGCTTTGATGCGCTCCTGCTGGTGGTGGTCACGCAGATCCTGCAGATGGTCCGCCAGCTCATCCCGCTGGTGAAGTACGACGGCTACCACATCCTGGCCGACGCCACCGGGGTGCCGGACCTGTTCCAGCGGATAAAGCCCACCCTTCTGGGGATTCTTCCCTGGCGTTGGGGAAACCCGGAAAACAAGGTGCTTAAGCCGTGGGCCCGGGCTGTGGTCACGGCCTGGGTCCTGGTGACAGTCCCGGTGTTGCTGTTCAGCATGGTGATGATGGTGCTGTCACTGCCGCGGCTGCTGGCTACCGGCTGGGCCGGCGTGGGGAAACAGCAGGAAGCTCTGGCGTCGAGCCTTGCGTCCGGGGATGTCCTGGGTGTGGCCGTGCGGGCGCTGGCGATGGTGGTCGTGGCGGTTCCAGTGCTTGGTGTGCTGTACATTGTGGTCCGCTTGCTGCGGCAGCTGGTCACCGGAGTCTGGCAAAAGACCCGGGGGAAGGTTGCCCAGCGGATCACTGCAATGGGGCCGTGGGGGTCCTGCTGGCGGGGCTCGCCTGGGCGTGGTGGCCCGACGGCGGGACCTACCGTCCCGTCCAGGCCTACGAACGCGGGACGCTGGGGGATGCCACCTGGGCAATTCTTCCCGCTCGCGACGGCGGGGCGTTGCGCCAGGGTGTTGCTGGACGGACCGTTGCGCTGTGGCCGGCCGGCGCCCCCAAGCCTACGCGGGAGAACCCGCAGTTGAGCATGGTGCTGGTGCCTGCTGAGGAGGCATCGCCTGGCGCCTCCCGTGGTGGCAACACCCCTCCTGCTGCCGCTCCGTCCTGGGTGTTCCCGTTCGATAGGCCGGCTGCCCCGGCCGCGGACGGAAACCAGGCGCTTGCCGTCAACACCACCGACGGCTCGGTGAAGTACAGCGTGGCCTTCGCGCTGGTGTGGGCGGACGACGGCGGGCCTGTCACCACCGATAATGAGGCCTACGCATTCGCCAGCTGTTCGGGCTGCGCGGCGGTGGCCGTGGGGTTCCAAGTGGTCCTGGTGGTAGGGCAAACTGACGTGATCGTGCCGCAGAACCTCTCCGCGGCGGCCAACTACAACTGCCTGGACTGCCTCACGTACGCCTTGGCCAGCCAGTTGGTCCTGACCCTCGACGGGCCGCTGGACGGGGACAGTAAGCAGCAACTCGAGGCCCTGTGGGCGCAAATCGCCGAATACGGGCGGAATATCCAGAACGTTCCGCTCTCTGACATCCAGTCCACCCTTAATCGGTACAAGGAACAGATCGCGGCCATCGTCAAGGGCTCTTCGGCGTCCGGGGGTACCTCTGTAGCGACGTCCCCCGCCACAAATGGTCCCAGCGGTGGACCGACTCCTGGTCCCACCTCGTCCCTTGTTCAGGATGGGCCGTCCGCTCCCGCCGAGGCATCTGCTCCGGCAGAGACCTACATGGGCACTGCCCCGGCGGGCGGGAGCATGGAAGGGGGGCAACCGACGTCGTCTGTTGACTCTGACACCCCGGCGCCTACATCAGATACCGGTACGGAGCAGACCCTCGCGGCGACGCCGTCATCCGGGGCAGGTTAAGCAGGATGACCCGCCGGTGCCCGTCTGCGGGGAGCCTAACCGGGGCCTATCAGGTTCGAAGAGTAGGGTGAAGGCACGGTTGCCGGCATGGACGCAGGTGTGCGACGCCCGTGACGGGGACAAGTCCGGGAAAGGCAACCGTTGCAGTAATACGACGTCGGGAACCGGAGATACGCATGTCCAAGGGAGTCTCTTCCACATCCACGCCAAACTCGCAGCGGGGCCGGAACCTGTTCCGTGCCACCGGCATAACGCTGGGGTGGTTCCTGGGCTTCATTGGTGTGAGCGCACTGTGCGGCGCCCTTGTGGCTGGTTTGATGGTTCCGGCCGCAGCACTGGCGGAGACGGCGGTTACGGGCAGCACTGCTGCGCTGTCCACCAACCTCCCCAAGGATGTGTTCGCGGCGCCGCCGGCCCAGATGACGCGTGTGCTTGCAGCGGACGGGTCCCAGATTGCCACTCTCTTCAGCGAGAACAGGACCCGGATAACGCTGGATCAGATGTCCCCCAACATCAAAAATGCGATCGTGGCAATCGAGGACTACCGCTTCTACCAGCACGGCGGTATTGACCCTGCGGGCATCCTGCGGGCCGCGATGATTGACGCCGCCGGCGGCCACCAGGGAGCTTCGACACTGACCCAGCAGTATGTGACCAACATGCTCAACGAGAACCTGATCGCCCAGGGCAAGGACGCCCAGGTAGTGCTCAATGGGCAGAAGAGCATGAACAAAAAAATCCAGGAGATGAAGCTCGCCATCGGTTTGGAGGAGCAGTACTCGAAGGACCAGATCCTTGCCGGATACCTGAACGTGGTCGGTTTCAACGCCAACGCTTACGGGATCCAGGCGGCGAGCCAGTACTTCTTTTCCGTGGATGCCAAGGATCTCACCTTGCCCCAGGCCGCGCTGTTGGCCGGCCTGGTGAACGGCCCCTCGCTCTACGATCCGACAGTGCATCCGGAAGCGTCCAAATCCCGGCGGAACCTGGTGCTGGACGCAATGCTGGAACACGGCTACATCGACCAGCGGCAGCACGACGACGCTGTGAACACCCCCATCCAGCTCAAAGTCAATCCGCCGAAACAGGGCTGTGCCTACGCTTCCCAGGCGCAGTACTTCTGTGACTACGTCCTGCACCAGATCGAAAATGACCCGTCCTACGGGGCCACCCAGGACGAGCGGGACCAGAAGATCATGGCCGGCGGCCTGACCATCAAGACCACGCTGGACCCGCGCCTGGAGGGGCCGGCCCAGACCCAGGTGGACGCCACGACAGGCGCGAACCCGGACAAGTGGGGCACCTCGCTGGTAACCATTGAACCGGGCACCGGGAAAGTCCTCGCCATGGCACAGAACTCGCGGAAGCTGCCGGGCGAAGGCACCGATTTTGTGTCCGACTACAACTTCAACGTGGACAGCGCTGACGCGGCCGGCAACAGCCTGGGCGGTGTGGGTGGCATGCAGCCGGGCTCGACGATGAAACCCGTCACGCTGGCCGCCTGGCTTGGTGAGGGGAAGTCCACC
Organism: Pseudarthrobacter phenanthrenivorans; assembly: GCF_036455295.1. Classification (GTDB taxonomy): domain Bacteria; phylum Actinomycetota; class Actinomycetes; order Actinomycetales; family Micrococcaceae; genus Arthrobacter; species Arthrobacter phenanthrenivorans_C. Next base: position 295,524 of record NZ_JAYXNX010000001.1, read on the forward strand.
AACCAGGTTGTTGACGCTTCCCGCCGTCGTTATGGCATCAACTATCCGTGGAAGACCACCTGCCATCCCGTCCAGGGCTGGTTCGACAGCACCGTGCCGCAATCGGCGGACCTGCAAAACGACGAGCCCAACTGGTACCGGCCCATGACGGTCCGTGAAGGCATCTACCAGTCCATCAACACGGCCACGTTCGCCTCGCTCGCCGGGCTCAACGATGTCTGCGACGTCCAACGCGCCGCAGATGCCATCGGCCTGCACCTGGGCAGCGGAAAAGACGAAAAGATCGACCTCTCAACCCTGGGAAATATCCTGGGCAGCCAAAACGTGGCCCCGATGACCATGGCCAACGCATTCGCTACGTTCGCGGCAAACGGCACCTACTGCGCCCCCATGTCCATCACGGAAGTCGATGACGCCCAGGGCAACAAGATCGGCGGCCAAACATCTTCCTGCCAGGCCGGCGCCCTGAAACCGGATGTGGCCAAGGCGGTCACCAACGTGCTCCAGGACGTCCTCACGAAAGGCTCCGGCCTGTTGATTCCGCAGAAACTCGGGGTGCCGGATGCCGCCAAGACCGGTACCAACGAATGGAACAACCAGACCTGGGTGGTGGGTTACACCAAGGGCCTGGCCACTGCGTCCTTCTTCGGGGACCCCTTCAGCGGTGGACCGGACCGGTTGGGACGGAACGTCACAATCAACGGCAAGTTCTACCCGGCAGTCGATGGAGCCTTCATCGCGGGCCCGCAGTGGGCCCAGTACATGCAGGCGGCCGTGGGCCTCTACGACCATGGCAACTTCGACGCACCGCCGCAGAACCTCATCAGTGGCCCGTCAGACCAGCGCGGGAAGACTGCTTCACCGGCGGCAGGCCACTAAACGCCGGTCGGTAGCCTGCCCGGTTGACGGGCCGGCTTGAAGTCGGCGTTACCTTTTCACTCCCGGCCTCGCCGGCTTCTTGACCCCCGCGAGCAGGAAGACCCCGGCGATCGCGGTTGCACCGGACAGGAGGAACAGGACAATCGCAAGCGGGGGTGCCGTGTCCGCCTCGCCGAGGATCGTGACACCGATCGCCACGGCAACCAGGGGGTCGATGACGGTGAGCCCGGCGACCACAAGTTCTGGCGTTCCCCGGCTGTGGGCGTTCTGGACCAGGAAGCTGCCTGCCAGGCCGGCAACGACCAGCCCTGCGAGGCATGTCAGGGACAGCCACTCGAAATCGCCCTGGAACAGCCGGCCGATCACGGTCTTTGCCAGGGCCGCGACGAACCCGAACAGGATCCCGGCGCCGGCAGTAAAGACCACCGCGCCCGCCCGGTGGCGCCACAGCATAAAGGCGACGGCCACGCAGGCAAGGACCGTGGCCAAAACGATGAGGATGGTGACCAGGTGCCGGTCGCTGATCTCCACGTCCTGTGCTGACAGCGCCGCTACCGCAACGAACACCCCTACACCGCCCATGCACAACCCGACGGCGGTGAGGGACCGGCGCCCGGGGGATCTGCGGGTTATCCGCGCCGTGGCCAGCGTGGTGACCACCAGGGCCACCGCACCGATGGGCTGGACCACGATCAGGGGGGAGAACCGGAGGCTGGTGAGCTGGAGGAGGATGGCGCCGCCCAGCATCGCTGTCCCGGCAAGCCACTTTGGATTTCGAATGAGGGCATGGAGGCGTCCTCCGCCCATGCTTCCGACAGCACGCCCGGAAGCGGCGGGCTGGTCTTCCACAGCCCGGTGCTGGAACAACGTTCCGAGCGCAAGCAGGATGGCGCCGGCCACCGCGATGGGGATCCCGAGCCAGTGGTAGGACGTGAGGGCGGACACCGACGCTGCCTGGATCATGATCAGACCTTACCCAAGCCTGCGGGGTCACATCGGTATCCCGGGGCCCGCTGAAAGTCTAGGAAAGTTCGTTGTGGGAAATTCTTCCCGGCGCCGGAACGGGCACTGTATTCACGGCCGTCGACCGTCTGCGCCGGAACAACAGGGCGAAGGCAGCAGCGCCGGCCAGGAATATCAGTCCTGCCACCCAGGTGTTCACCCGCAGGCCCAGAATCACGTTGGCGTAGTCGGACCTCATCAATTCAAAGGCGAAGCGTCCCGCTGTGTAGCCGGCAACGTAGAGTGCGAACACGCTGCCCGCACCCAGAACGAAGCGCCGGTCCAGATACAGCAGGGCGGCTCCGACCGCTACGCACCAGATCGATTCGTAAAGGAAGGTCGGCTGAAAATAGCCGATGACCACGGGAGTCCCCGCGGGGCCCATAACGGCGGAACCGGTAGCGGGATCCATCTGATGGATCTGAAGCTTCCAGGGGAGTGTGGTGGGGTCCCCGTACAGTTCGTTGTTGAACCAGTTTCCCCATCGGCCCAGGGCCTGGGCGAACACCAGGCCCGGCGCCGCAGCGTCCATGAATGCCACCAAGGAGACGCGCTTGCTGCGGCAGCCAACCCAGGCGCCGACGATACCCAACGCCACGGCACCCCAAATCCCCAGTCCACCATCCCAGATCGCAAAGGCGTTCCAGGGATTCCTGCCTGGCTGGAAGTACAGCTCGGGGTCGGTGATGACGTGGTAGGCGCGCCCCCCGATAATCCCGACCGGGACCGCCCACACACAGATGTCCAGGACCTGCTCGGCATGGCCGCCGCGCGCGCGCCAGCGCCGGGACGTCAGCCAGACAGCAAAGACGATGCCGGCCATGATGCAGAGCGCATAGAAATGGATGGTCAGCGGGCCGACGTGAAAAGCGCTAACGGTCGGGGAGGGGATGAATGAGCCGTTGTCGGTCATGGAGTCCTGTTCTGGGGGTCTGCTGCGGTAGTTCTTTTCAGCTGTGGTTCTGGCCTTGGAGTTCGTCCTCCAATTCCAGCAGCGCGGCGAGGGCGGCGAGGGCAGGGACGGCGTTTTCTATGGCCTGCTGCTCTGCTGGAGTGAGTTGCCGCAGTGCCTGTCCCAGCCTTCGGTGGTTCGCTGCCTGCCACGCCGAGAGGACTTCCGCTCCGGCGCTGGTGAGTTTGAGGGCCACGGCCCGGCGGTCTCCGGGCCGTGGGGTTCGGGTGACCAGCCCTGATGTCACCATTTGTTGGATGAGGCTGCTGACGGTGTTGGTGGCCAGCCTTTGACGCTCTGCCAGGTCGCGGACTCCGATGCCCGGCTCATCGGCCAGCCGCTGAAGGACCTCCACCTGTGCCATGGGCAAAGACTCCCAGGGGAAATCCTGCCGGACGCTCGAGCGCAGGACCCGGCGAAGGCGCGTTATCACGCCCGTCAGCGACCACGCGTCCGCCCCGGAAGGGTCAGGCGCCGGTGCCGCAGCGGGGGAGGAGGGGACACCCGTCGTGTTCATACCGTGAGCTTATCCTTTTAGTTCCGCCTTAGAATAGTTCTGTGTCAGAACAAGAGGCCCATAAGGGAGCCGCCTTAGCCCCGGGTTCAGCCGTCGGGTGGGGGAAACTGTTGCGGGAACCGGCCCGGCCGGACTGGGTCCGAAGGCGGCCGCGGGCTGCCTGGCTGGTGGTTGCCACCGTGTGCATTGGTGCTTTCATGGGCCAGCTGGACGCCAGCATCGTGACATTGGCGGTCCCAAGCATCAGAACCGAAATGAACGCTTCGCTCGCGCAGGTGGAATGGGTTGCCCTGATCTACCTGCTGGTGCTGGTGGGCAGCATCTCGGCCGTAGGCCGGCTCGCAGACATGGTGGGGCGGAAGCTGCTCTACACCTATGGCTTCGCGTTGTTTACCCTCGCTTCCCTGGGCTGCGCGCTGGCGCCGGACATAACATGGCTCCTGGTGGCCAGGGGGATTCAGGCGGTAGGGGCGAGCATGCTTCAGGCGAACAGTGTCGCGCTGATCCGGACCAGCATGCCCGCCGGGAAGCTCGGCAAGGCCATCGGGCTTCAAGGCGCCGCGCAGGCCGTTGGCCTGGCCCTGGGTCCTTCCGTGGGCGGCATCCTCATTGGCCTGGGCGGCTGGCGGTGGGTTTTCTTCGTCAATATTCCAGCAGGTGTCATCGGAGTGGTGCTGGGCTGTTTGCTGCTGCCCCGAACCCGGGTCAAGGCTCCCCTGGTGAGGTTGGACTGGCCAGGACTCCTGGCCCTGATGCCGGCCGTTGGTGCCCTCCTCCTGGCATTGTCCGAGGCCTCCAGGTCCGGTTTCGGCAACCCCCCTGTTCTGGGCTTGCTGGCAGCATCAGCTGTTCTGCTCGTCGTGTTCGTCCTGCTCGAACGCCGCGCGCGGCATCCCTTGGTGGATCTCTCACTGTTCCGCGCGGGGACCTTCAGCCGGGGCATCGCGACCGGCCTGCTGAGCTATCTCGTGCTCTTCGGGGTTTTGTTCGTCACGCCCCTGCACCTGGAGTCCGAGTATTCCCTGCCGCCGGCCCAGGCAGGTTTGCTGCTGACGGTGCTTCCAGTGGCTCTTGGACTCGTGGCTCCCGTTGCGGGCTTTGCGGCGGACCGTTCCGGAGCCCGGCTGCCCACTTCGGCTGGTATGGGGCTGGCCGCGGCCGCCCTGGCCATCCTGGTTTGGCCTTCCTCGGGTCTGTGGATTACTGCGGCCGGCTTGGCTGCCCTGGGCCTGGGACTGGGCCTTTTCACGCCGGCAAACAACGCTGCGGTGGCGGCAGCCGGACAGGACCACCAGGCAGGCATGGTCAGCGGCGTGATGAACATGACCCGGGGAGTGGGAACCTCTCTGGGCGTGGCGTTGGGGGCAGCAGCATATTCGCTCGCCCCTGCCCTTGCAGACAGTGCAGGCGTGCAGGGAGGGTCCGGGCTCGGTTTCCAGATGGCCGCCGCACTCCTGGCCGTCCTTGCTGCCGTGGCGGCTGTCCTGTCATTACTCGGACGGCCCTCCGCGCCGGCCTCGTCACGTCCCAGGAAGTAAGGGAGCCGGCCAGCGGCGGCACCGCCTCCTACCGCGTATCCACGTCCTCGAACACCAGGAACGTCTGCGTGTCCAGCACGCCCGGCATGGTCTGCAGCTGGTCGAAGATGACCCGGCGCAGGTCGATGTTGTCCACGGCGCGGACCAGGAGGATGACGTCGAAGTCGCCGCCCACCAGCGCGATGTGGTGCACCTCGGGAATGGCTCCGAGCTGGTCGCGCAGTTCACGCCAGGAATCCTGCTTCAGCTTCAGCGTGACGTAGGCGGAGGATTTCAGCCCCGCCTTGATGGGATCCACCAGAGCGGTAAACCGGGTCAGCACCCCGTCAGAAGTCAGCCGGGAAATCCGGGAGTAGGCGTGCGCCCTCGAAATATGCACGTTTTCCGCCACCTGCGTCACGGACATCCGGCCGTCCCTGGTCAGCTCCGAAATAATGCGGCGGTCAATCTCATCCAGCGGAACCTCGGCAGCAGCATCCTTGCCCGGCATTTTGTCCACGACTCCCGTCGGTAATCCACGTCACAGTTACAAATCGTCTTCCATATTAGGTGCTTCGGAACAGCTTCTCCACGATTCGCGCAGGTACTGGATACGAAACAGCCGCCGGGACAATACTGGGAGGGAATAGTGGCTACCGAAGGACGGACCAATGACGATCTCCGCAGACCACACCGCGCCGGACACCACCAGCACCGCAGGGGCAGAGAATGCGCTCACGGAGGCTGTGAAGAAGTTCGGCATCACGGTGGAGGACTACATGCTCCCCGCCCGGCACCAGATCCAGATGGTGGACCCGGACGGCCGGCTCATCCCCGAGGGGGAGCAGGGCACCCAGCCCGGCCACGAATACCCCGTGCCCGGCGACAAGGAACTGCTGGCAGCGTACGAGCAGCTCGTCGTCGGCCGCCGGGTCAACGACCAAAACTCCGCTCTGGTCCGGCAGGGACGCATGGCGGTGTATCCGTCCAGCCATGGCCAGGAAGCGTGCCAGGTCGCGGCCGCGCTGTGCCTCTCCGAGGGTGACTGGATGTTCCCCACCTACCGCGATGCTGTGGCCGTGATGACCCGCGGCGTTGACCCCGTCCAGGTGATGACCATCTTCCGCGGCGACTGGCACGGCGGCTACGACCCCCTCAAGTACAAGGTGGGTATCCAGTGCACGCCGCTGACCACCCAGCTGCTGCACGCCGTCGGCGTTGCCCATGCCGCCAAGCTCCGCGGCGAGGACACCGTGGTGCTGGCCATGTGCGGTGACGGCGCCACCAGCGAAGGCGACTTCCACGAGGCGCTCAACTTCGCCGCCGTCTTCCACCTGCCGGTCATCTTCTTCGTCCAGAACAACAAGTACGCCATCTCGGTGCCGCTGGCGCACCAGTCCGTGGCGCCGTCGCTGGCGCACAAGGCCGTGGGCTACGGCATGGCGGGCGAACGCGTGGACGGGAACGATGTGGTGGCGCTCCTCGCCGTCCTGGACCGGGCCGTGAAGCTGGCCCGTGAAGGCTCCGGACCGCTGCTGGTGGAGGCCAACACCTACCGTATGCAGGCCCACACCAACGCCGACGACGACACCCGCTACCGGGAAAACAGTGAGGTTGTGGAGTGGCGGGCCAAGGACCCGGTCAACCGGATGCGCACTTACCTGACGGGGCGGGGGCTTTTGGACGACGACGGCGAGGCCCGGATCCGCGACCACGCCGAGGCGGTTGCCGCGCAGCTGCGCGAGGGCCTGGGCGAGGACGTGCCCGTGGACCCGCAGGAGCTCTTCCGGCATGTGTTCGCCGTACAGACGCCCCAGTTGAAGGAACAGTCCGCCATGCTCGCCGACGAGCTGGCCCGCGATGCCGCAGCTACTGATTCGAAGGAGGCCGGCAAGTGAGCCCCACCATCACCACCTCGTCCGAGGCCAACGGCAACGTCTCCGCCGCCACCGCCCGCGCGGCAGCTTCAGCCGCCGCGTCCGCCGAAGCCACCGGCCCGCAGCCGGTCACCATGGCCAAGGCACTGAACACCGCGCTCGCCGACGCCATGTCCGCCGACTCCTCCGTCCTGGTGTTCGGCGAAGACGTGGGCATGCTGGGCGGCGTCTTCCGCATCACCGACGGCCTCACCGCCACGTTCGGTGAGCAGCGCTGCTTCGACACCCCGCTGGCCGAATCCGGCATCGTGGGCATGGCCGTGGGCATGGCCATCAACGGCATGCGCCCGGTCATCGAAATGCAGTTCGACGCCTTCGCGTACCCCGCGTTTGAACAGATCGTCAGCCACGTGGCCAAGATGCACAACCGCACCAAGGGCGCCGTGAAGCTGCCCCTGGTCATCCGCATCCCTTACGGCGGCGGCATCGGGGGAGTAGAGCACCACTGCGACTCCTCAGAGTCCTACTACGCCCACACCGCCGGCCTGAAGGTCTACACCCCGGCCACCGTTGCGGACGGATACCGGATGCTTCGCGAGGCCATCGACTCCGACGATCCGGTGGTCTTCATGGAGCCCAAGAAAATGTACTGGACCAAGGACTCCGTGGACCTTTCGGAGCTCCGGCGCCTCCACGAGGACCCCCGTGCGGAAGGCGCGACGGCGGGACGTGGCACTGAGGGCCGTGCCGCCGTCGCGCGTCCCGGCACCGACGCCACGCTGGTTGCGTACGGTCCGTCCGTCCCCACCGCGCTGGCTGCCGCCGAGGCTGCAGCTCTGGAGGGGCGATCGCTGGAAGTCATCGACGTGCGGACGATTGTTCCGTTCGACGACGAGACTGTCTGCGAGTCGGTGCGGAAGACCGGCCGGGCCGTGGTGATCGCCGAGGCGCACGGGTTCGCGTCCGTGTCCTCCGAGATTGTGGCCCGGGTGCAGGAGCGCTGCTTCCACTACCTGGCTGCCCCCATCCGGCGCGTCACCGGGTTCGACGTCCCGTACCCCGCACCCAAACTCGAGAAGTACTACCTGCCCGGCGTGGACCGCATCCTCGACGCCGTTGACGATCTTCAGTGGGAGAACTGACCATGAGCGAACCACGCGTGTTTTTGCTGCCGGACCTCGGCGAAGGCCTCACCGAAGCCGAGCTGGTGTCCTGGCATGTTGCCGTCGGTGACGAGATTTCCGTCGATCAGCCCATCGCGGAGGTGGAGACCGCCAAGTCCGCCGTGGAGGTGCCGTCCCCTTACGCCGGGATCGTGGCCGAGCTGCACGGGAAGCCGGGGGAGACCCTGGACGTGGGGAAGCCGCTGATCTCGGTGACGCCCTTTGGTTCCGCTCCCGTGGGTGCCGCGGATGATGCCGCCCCCGCACCTTCGCCGGACAGCATTCGTCCTGCGGACGATGCTGCCGGCTCAGGAAGGCCCGAAGCCACTCCCGGGGCGGCATCATCCGCGTCGGCTGCGTCGACGGAAGCCGAGGCTTACCGCGAAGAGGAGAAGGCCGGGTCCGGGAATGTGTTGATCGGTTACGGCACGCCCGGTGGGCACGGTGTTGCCCGGCGCACCCGTGCCCCGAAGGCCGCCGTCGGGCTGGCTGAGCCCGCTGCACCAAAGCCCACCGAGGACGACCTCACCCTCCTGCGCACCCGCGTCCCCGGCAAGCTTGGTGCTGTGATCTCTCCCTTGGTCCGGCGGATGGCGCGCGAGCACGGCGTGGACCTGGGCGACATCTCCGGGTCCGGTGACAGCGGACTCATCATGCGGCGCGATGTCGAGGCTGCCCTGCGGAGTGCTGCACCGGAAGTTGAGCCGGCTGCAGCTCCGAAAGCCAAGCCGGTTGAAGCGCCGGAGCGTCCTGTTGAGTCCGTCGCACCCCAGGGACGCGATGCCCGCACGGGCCTTGCCGTTTCGGCCCGCACCCCGGTCCGCGGGGTCCGGAAGGCTGTGGCCACCAACATGGTCCGCAGCCGTTCCGAGATCCCGGAAGCCACCGTGTGGGTGGACGTGGATGCCACCGCGCTGATGGAACTGCGCGAGGGGCTGAAGGCGAGCGGCACCGCGGTCCCCGGCCTGCTGGCGTTCATTGCCCGGTTCGTCACGGCAGGCCTGAAGAAGTATCCGGAGCTGAACACCCGCATCGAGACGGCGGAGGATGGGTCCCAGGAGATCGTGTCGTTCGACGGGATCAACCTGGGTTTCGCGGCGCAGACCGACCGGGGCCTGGTGGTTCCCTCCGTCCGCGGGGCAGAAAAGCTCAGCGCCAGGGAGTTGGACGCGGAGATCCGCCGGCTCACCCAGGTGGCCCGCGACGGCAAGGCGAGCCCGGCCGAGCTGGGCAGCGGCACGTTCACGCTGAACAACTATGGCGTGTTCGGCGTCGACGGCTCAGCGGCGATCATCAACCACCCTGAGGTGGGCATCATCGGTGTGGGGCGGATCATCGACAAACCATGGGTGGTCAACGGTGAACTGGCTGTCCGAAAGGTCACCGAGCTGACGCTCACGTTCGATCACCGGGTCTGCGACGGCGGCACGGCCGGCGGCTTCCTCCGCTTCGTTGCCGACGCCATTGAAAACCCCACGTCGCTCCTGGCAGACATCTAACCTCGTCCTGCCGACGCACATAACTGTTCCCGAGGCGCAAAGCGGCCGGCGCACCCAAATGCGGGCAGCGCCGGCCTTTTTGCGCCTCGAAACTTCGTTGGGGTATCGCCCGGGTAGCCCGCCCTGCGGTTGGCAGGAAAACGACGGCGGACGCCTGCCGCCGTCGTACGTGCTCATCCTTCAAAGCGGAGCGTGATCACCAAGCCGATCAGCGCGACTATTCCTGAGAGCAGCATCGCTGCCCGGGGGTCACCGAAGTTCAAGGTCCACCCGATGCCGAACCTGCGGGGGACCAGCAGTGCCGGGTCTTCCCGGTTGATGTAGATCACCCCGCCGCGCCAGTACCTGTCATCGTCGCGGTGCGTAAGCCCCGTGTCCTCCCCGTTTCCGCCGCGGTCCCTGTTGTTCCTGGCCAGCACCGCGACGGCTGCCGCCACGGAAGCCAGGACGGGGACCACGACCACCAGGGGCGCCCACCGGGTAACTGTCCCGGTCCACATCAACAGCGACGACCCCATCAAGCCCAGATCGATCATGGCGACCAGCCCGAGCAGCGCCTTGGCACTTAGCGTCATGTAGTGCCGGGCCCAGCGCGAGGATCCCACGGGGCGGGCCGGGTCCAGATCGGGTCTGCTGCGGACGATCGCCGCCGCAATTCCTGCCATCAGCGCTGTGAGGCCAAGCTGCAGGAAGACCAGCGAAAAAGCCGAGCCGACTGACTTCACTTCGAGCCTGTTGGGGAGACCGTTGGCCCCATAATGCACTGCGAGGGTTTGGGGCATGGACGGGTACATCACAACGCCGATGACGGCCGTCGCTGCCGTGATGATCCCCGCCGGTGCCACCCAGCGCCAGGGGAACCGCGGAGGACTGGTCCGCAGCTCCGTGTCCACCGCAATGCCCTGGTGCAGCCCCTCGAACCAGCCACCGGCAAGCTTCGCTGCCCGGATTGCCTGATGGGCCAGGAAGAAGCAGCCGTACCAGGTACCAACCAGCACCAGCACTGACAACGGCAGCAGCAATGGTTGCGCGGTTACTGCCACGCTGCCCACACCGGCCGCGGCGATGACACCACCGCACAGCAGGACCCGCCGCCGGTAGATGCGCGTTTGCTTGGTGACCACCTGGTCGGCAGCGTATTGTGCCGGGACGCGGACCCCGAAGGGAATGGTGTCACTGGTGACCGATGGCAGCACCAGGGCCAGCAGCAGTACCAGTCCCAGCAGCACGAAACCCAGAATGACGGAAACAATCATCGCGTGTCCTCCTGCGTTGCGGGACCAAAGGAAGTGAGCAGTGCCTGGCAGGTCCTGAGCACCTCGTCGGGAGGTATTCCGCGGGCCACGGCCTCGGCCAGGAGGGTCCGGGCTCTGGCGGTCCAGTCGGAGGGGAGGACCTGATCCGTGGCAGCCGCGGTTACCACCGCCCCGGTCCCGCGGCTAAGGCGGATCAGCCCTTCCTGCCGAAGGAGGTCGTAGGCCTTGTTGACCGTATGGAAGTTGACGCCGAAATCAGCGGCGAGCGTGCGGGTGGGCGGCAGCGGGCTGCCTTCCGTCAGGGCGCCGTGCGCGATCGCTTCCACGATCTGGTCCCGGATCTGCTGGTAGATCGGGACGTCGGCGCCCAGGTCCACGTTGAGGATCAACGCACCTCCAACCCTTGCCTTTGTTCTATTAGTTATAGAACAAAGCTGGGGCTGCCGCCAGAGGTCTCAGAATGGAGGGAAACGACTGGAGGCCGGTGCTGGGTCCGGTTTTTTTCGCCAGGGTCTTTACGCCCAAGCTGCAGGTTATTAAAGTGATAGGCGTCATAGTCCGGATGGGCGCCGGGGAGCGTCCGGGAAGGGGGAGTGCATCACCACTGACCGTTACCTGATGACAATTGACAACTACGTTGAAAGCCCCTCCTAGGAGGGGCTTTCCCCTTGCCAGCAGAACTACCGAGGGTTGGTCCTTTCAAAAAGCGAGTACTCCCTACTCAAGACGTACCCGCCACCGGTTCCTAGACTGGGCCGACATACGGGGATTGGGGAGGTCTACCTTGCAAGCAACCGTCGAACCGTTCCTGGCGCCGCAACGGGGGGCGGGCCCGTGACCCCGGCGCGCATCCGCATCAACGGCGCTTTCCACGGACAAACTGTCACAGGCCAGCAGCGGTATGCCACTGAAGTGGCCCGGCAATTGGTTACCGTGAAAGCGGGCTCTGCCTACGAGCGATGGCCCGGGCCCTGGTGGTCCGCCAAGTCCCTCCGGGCCTGGTTGTGGTCCCAAACAGTGGGGGTGGGCCGCAGTAGCGGAGAACTGCTCCTCACCCTCAGCAGCCGCGGCCCCCTGGCTGCGCGGCGGCACGTCATAGTGGTGCACGACCTGTTTGTCTTCACGCACCCGGAATGGTTTTCCCGCCGTTACGTGTGGTCCCACATCCCGGTTCTTTGGCTGCAGATTTTCACGGCCCACGCGATTGTGGCCGTGAGCGGTCCCGTAGCAGAGCAGGTGCAGGCGCTCACCAAAGGCCGGAAGGAAGTATTTGTCGCGCCCAATGCACCCTCGGAAGTCTTCCTGCAGGACCTCACTCCGCACGACGACCCCCAACCGACGCTGGACCGGCTGGGGCTCAAAGCCGGTCAGTTTATTCTGGCCGTGGGAAGCCTTGACCCGCGAAAGAACCTGGAGCGGTTGGTTGAAGCCCACATGACATTGCCGGCCCGGGTGCGGGCCTCGCATCCACTGGTCATCGTGGGTGGCAGGAACCCTGCCACGGGAGAGGTGTCGCTGCCCGAAGTTCCGGACATCAGGCTGCTGGGCCGTATCAGTGACCAGGAACTTGCCACGTTGTATGCGACGTCCTCCCTGGTTGCCTTCCCCACCCTTGATGAGGGATTCGGGCTCCCTGCCGTGGAGGCACTCGCGGCAGGTGCCAGCCTCCTGGTCTCCGACATCCCGGTCATGCACTGGGTCTGCCGGGAGTTTGCCTCTTACGTTGACCCTTTGTCCGTGGATGGGATAGCACGGGGGCTTCAGCAGGCCATTTCTGTCTCCCCGGGAAGCGCGGAGGACCGCGCAGCGCGCCGACAGTATGTGGCCTTCCGTTTCTCCTGGGAGATGACAGTCAACGCGATAGTCGAAGGCATCGAAACGTTGTCTTCCGCTTCCGCCGCGCGTGTGGCTGCCAAGGAGCGCGTGTAGTGCCTGAGTGAAGGAAGTTGTGGACCCATGAGCTCTTTCCCGGATCACCCTCTGCTTTCTGGTGCAGAGGCCACTTCCGTTGTGGTCCCATTCGGAGGCAACCCAGACCTCCTCCGCGTGCAGCTTCTGGCGCTCCTGGACCAGGACTATCCGGGGCAGGTTGAGGTGGTCATCGCCTGCAATTCCAAGATGATGGACCTCGCCGGCCTGGACCTTCCGGAACTGCCGCCCCGGACAGCCCTCACCGTCCTCGATGCCACATCCGTTAAGGGACCTTCGCACGCCAGGAACATCGGGTGGCGGCACTGTTCCACGAATACCGTCCTGTTTTGTGATGCGGATGACCGGGTTGATCCGCACTGGGTTGGCGCTATGGTTGGGGGGCTTCAAGCGAGCCCTCTTGTAGGTGGCCGTTTGTGCTACGAGGCGCTGAACGATGCGCAGGATGTGGCTTGGAACCGTCAGTCCACCGTTGCGCTTCCGCGAAAGTTCCGGCACCTGCAGTTCGTGGCGTCCAGCAATTTCGGCGCACGGAGGCATGTCCTGGAGCAAATGGGCGGCTTTGATGAGCGGCTCACCTGCGGGGAGGACATCGACTTCTGCTGGCGTGCCCAGTACCACGGGTTTACCGTGGCATTTGTGCCGGAGGCACGGGTGGAATACCGGCTGCGGGCGGACGTGAAGTCGATTTGGAAACAATCGGTGGCCTATGGAACCAGCGACGCCTTGCTGCTCCGCCGGCACGCCCGGTTCGGTGCACGCCGCCCTTTGGCTGACACCGTGGCAGAAGCAGCGGCGATCGTCCTGGCACTGCTGCGGACCCCTCTTCAGCCGAGCCTGGTCCGGAAGGTGGCGGTACGTGCCGGCATGTTCGTGGGAAGGGTCCGGGGATCGGTCCAGTACAGGAAGTGGGCGATATGAAGCGGACTACCGGGGGCTCCGGGAGCGGAGCTGCGGCAGGGGGCGGCAACATGCTGTTGTGCGTGGTGATTTCCAGCTTGGGAAAGACGGACCGTTTCCGGCTGCTCCTGGCTTCGCTGGCAGCCCAAACGCGACACGATTTCGTGGTAGGGGTCTGCGATCAGAGCTCGGACGGGTCAGTCACCGCTGCCGTCCGGGAGTTCGGCGGGGACCTCATAATGTTCACGGTGGCCAGCGGCAGGGGCCTCTCGCGCGGCCGCAATGAGGTGATACGGCACGCTGATCCCCGCGTCACCCATTTCATGTTTCCGAATGACACATCAACTCTCCCCAAAACGTTTGTGGCGGATCTGTACGAGCGCCACCAGGACGCCGATGTGTTGGCGGTGAGCTATCTGGACGGCGGGGTCCCGAGGCGCGCTTTCTCGGTCTCCCATGCGGCTCTGGATGCGGAAAACGTGTGGCAGATTATCGAACCGGGCATGGTTCTTTCGCGGACCGCCCTCGAAATTGGCGGCCCTTTCGATGAGGATCTGGGAACGGGCGCCCCCTCTCCTTGGCAGTCGGGTGAAGGAACCCATCTGCTGCTGGGTCTGCGCGGCAGGCCACTCACGGTCCACTGGGACCCTGGCCTGGCAGTCCTGGGCGTCCCGGAGGATTATTCCCTCACCGCAACCGAACGGCGGGCAAAGTTGAGGGCCTACGGACGCGGCTACGGATACGTGCTGTCCACATGGAACTACCCCTTGACCAGACGGGTAAAAGCCATCGGGGGCCCCATCCTGAGGGCCGCCTTGAATAACTCGGGGAAAGCGCTGTTCGACTCGCTTTACGCTTCCACCGGACGCCTGGAGGGCGTTATCGGAGGCGCACGCGAGCGCCGCCGCCGCCCAGACAGCGGGCGCACCCAGCCTGGGACGGGAACGGAACACCGATGACAAATATCCGAATGAGCGGCGGGTACTTCTCAGTTCAGGGCAACATCCCTGCCCCGGCCAGAGGTCTCCCTCGACGCCGGGACAGGCGGGCTGATCCGCTGGGTACAGTGCTGCGGCGCGTTGCGGCGATAGTCGCCTACAGCGCTTTGCTCCTGCTGCGGGATACGGTTTCGCTTGAGGTCCTGGTACTTTGCACCCTCCTGGTGCCCCTTGCCCAGGCGGTCCTCTTCAGAAAAGTCAGGCTTTCCTCGCTCCTGCTGTTTTCCCTGACGCTGTATGCCTCCACCGCCTGGCTGGCGATGAAATACGGCAGGCAGAACTTCGATCCCTGGCCGCAGCTTGATGTCGTTCAAAAGGTCACCCTCATGGACGTCACCTGCGTCCTCCTCGCGGGTCTTGCCACTGAAATACTTATTGGTTCCGAGGCGATTGACAGAGCGGTCCGCCGCTCCGCGAAGGCCGTTCAGGACGCTTTCTCAAACCTTAGTTCCCCGGTACCCGATGCGCTGTTGTCCTTTGCCATGCTGGGCATCGGCATGCTTGATTCCTACAAAATCCTGACCATCGGACTTGGCACCGTGCTGTCAGGGGAACGGCGCGAGTATGCCAAGGATTTGCTGCTTGCTTCCAACCACAACGTGCAGGTCTTTGGCATCGCGGCGAGCGTCTTCCTGATTATCCGGGTTGTCCTCGTCAGGACCGGAATGCTCCCGGTGGTTGCGTTGACCGCGGCGTGGCTGCCGTTCCTTCTTGTGGGGAGCCGCAAGGAGGCCATAACGGTGGCAGCCATCAGTGTGGTGATTCTGGCTACGAAAATCAACGTAAGAGGTGCGGTGGTCCTGAGTCTGGGGTTTCTGGGAAGCCTCGGACTGCCCGCGCTGAAAACCGGAAACTGGTATGCATCCCTGCATGAATTCATCCTGCCCCAGTACATGCATTTCGCCATCGGAATGGGTCTGGTCCCGCCCGGCCTGGGCGGATCATTCATTGAGAGGGCGCAGTTCCTCCTCCCCAGTTTTCTCCGCCTCAGCCGCATCACGGACATCGGGCGCGAATTTTTCGCCCTCCACATCACCGGCGTTGGCGTTGGGGCGAGTCCTTTCGCGGAAGCGGAACTGAACAATTTCTTCGGCAGCCCCTACCTGTCATTTGTCCTGCTGTACGTCCTCCTGGCCGCCATTATGGTCCTGGCGTCGAAGCGACTTCCCCTCATGACCTGCATTTTTTACGGTCTCATGCTCGTCTACGGCCGGAGCGACTTCTGGACCATGGCGTTCTTCGGCGTCTACGTCTCGCTGCTGGTCAAGATCTTCGTGGACTTTTCCACCGCCCTGCCCTCGAACTTCAAAACGCCGGCTCCCCGCGCCCACCCGGTGTGAGCGCAGGGAGCCGGCATCCGTCGAACAGCTCAGGGAGCGTAGCGCTTCATAACGCGCCGGTGCATGCGAAGACTGCCTTGAACGTCCGCAGGAGGATCAGGATGTCCACCAGCAAGGACCAGTTGTCTACGTAGCGGAGATCAAGCTGCAGGCTCTCCTCCCAGCTGAGGCTGGAGCGTCCGCTGACCTGCCAAAGTCCACTCATACCGGGGGGAACAGTAAGCCTGCGCCTGGCGTGGTCGTCGTACAGGGCCACCTCATGCGGGCGTTGGGGGCGGGGGCCCACCAGGCTCATGCTCCCGGCCAGGACATTCAGCAGCTGGGGAAGTTCATCGAGGGAGTACCTGCGGAGGAAACCCCCGATGGAAGTCAGCCGGGGGTCCTTGTGGACTTTGAAGAACGGCGTCTTGTCAGTGCCTTGGGCCTGGAGAAGCGCCATAAGCTCGGCGTCCGCATTCAGCTTCATGGAACGGAACTTGTACATCCGGAATGGGTGGCCGTGCTGGCCCACCCGCTCCTGCAGGTAAAAGACCGGTCCTTCGCTGGTGAGCTTGACCAGCAGCGCCAGCATGAGGAGCGGCAGCGACAGCAAAATCAGCAAAAGCAGTGCGAAACAGATGTCCATGGCCCTCTTGCCCAACATGGCCAGGGGGCTGTAGCCGGCGGACGGCAGAATGGCGTGTGGAGTGGCCCGGGCCAGTGGATGCCTGCCCAGCCTGGCGGTTCCTCTTGGCAGCGCGGCTACATAGAACCTGCGCGGTGGAGCCAGGCGTGCTGTGTGGTGGGGTCCTCCTGGGGGGAATTTCCAGCTTCGCACTGTTGACTTGAGTTGAGTCGTGGAAGCGGCCCTCGTCATTCCTCTGGTCATAGTTCCCTGCCCTTCATGGCACTCGTGGGTTGGCCGTCGCGTTCGGCGGCTTCGGGGGTGTTGGGTGAGAGGTCACCGCGGCGGTCGAGGGCATGGAATGCCTCATCTCTTCCCGCAGTGAATTAGGCGTTGCCTGCCGGCCTAAGTGCGCGCTGCGGCAGCGGGTTCCGATTCGGGACCCGGACATGACTCCTTGCGCGGGTGGCACGACGAAGCGGCAGGCCCGATGGGCCCATGGCGTTGACCAAACGCTTTCTATGAATGCGGCTGCATAACCCCAGTTGCAGTCGCCCTCAGGGACGACCATCCGGACGTTGCCCTGTTTGCCGGCCGCCCGGGTCTGCGGAGCTCCCGGTATTGTTTCTTGTAATACTTTTCCTACCGGCGGCGCGTTCGCTCATGAGCATCTCCAGGCTTTATGCGGCGGCAAAAGTGGGTTTATACTAGGGACCTAAGTCCTGAAATCAGTCGGTTTACCAAAAAGCTCTAAAATATCCGACAGGAACGCTGGCCGTAGTAATTCCTGGCTGTGTTCCGTACTTGCTTGGAGTGAAATCCTGTCACCACGGCCATGGGCGATCAACCGATGCGGGTACTGCTTAAAACCCCCCAATTCACCGGATGTTCACCTACCCCATGCCCTTCCAGGTACTCAGTTCTTACAAGCTTCAACGCTGGGTTTAAGGCCGTGATCCCTCCTGCCGACTCAGCCGCTCCGCAATTTCCACATAAAATCCGCAATCGCGTTGACCCGCCCGCACATACCTTGCAATATGGCTAGAACCGTCTGCGGACAACCTTCTGCCGTTTGATTTAAAGGTGCCGACTTGACCACAACTGATTACCTGGGAATATTCCGTCGTCAATGGATCCTGATTGTGGCCGGCGCCCTTTTAGGCCTGATGGTTGGCGGCGGCTTATCCATGCTGATACAGCCCACCTACACGGCACGCACCCAACTGTTCGCCTCGATGCAGAACTCCGGGTCCGTGCAGGAGCTGCAGCAGGGAAACACGTTCGCTGAGGCCCGCGTGCAGTCCTATGTCCGGACCGTCGAAACCCCTATTGTGCTGCAACCGGTCATTGATCGGCTGGGACTGCACACCACGCCGGAAAAACTGGCCAAGAAAGTCACGGCCGGTGCGGACCTAAACACGGTGATCATCAACATTTCGGTTGTTGATTCGTCGCCTGATCAGGCAGCTGCCATTGCCAAAGGGGTGGGTGAGAGCCTAATAGCTGCGGTGGACGCACTGGAGAAACCCAAAAATGCGGGAAGCTCACCCGTAAACCTGTCCGTGGTCACCCCTGCCGTTCCGCCCGATGCGCCCACCGCGCCGGACACCAAAAGGAACCTGGCCCTTGGGCTGTTCCTGGGCCTCCTGGCTGGACTCGCGGCCGCGTTCCTGAGGGCGGCACTTGACAACCTGGTCCACAGCGAAGCCGACCTGAGGAAGACAACGGATGCCCCCCTGCTGGGAGCCATTCCCTTTGATCACCAGGCGGTCAAGAAACCGCTCCTTACCGAAGTCGGGGGCCAAAGTTCCCGGGCAGAGGCCTACAGGCAGCTTCGAACCAACCTCCAGTTCACCAATGTGTCCGGACAGAGGACCGCCGTACTGGTAACTTCTTCCGTGCCCGGGGAAGGCAAAAGCACCACGGCCATAAACCTGGCCATCACGCTTGCGCAGGTCGGCCAAAGGGTCTGCCTTGTTGACGCTGATCTTCGCCGTCCCATGATCCATGACTATCTGGGCCTTCCCAAAGACATCGGACTCACCACCGCGCTGATGGGGACAACGCCGCTGGCGGAAGCGATTCAGTCGTGGGGCAGCGACAGACTCTTTGTCCTCACCTCAGGCCAGGTTCCGCCAAACCCCAGCGAACTGCTCGGATCCGAGGAAATGAAGGACCTGGTGGTCCGCCTCCGGCGGGACTTCCAGACCGTGATCATCGACTCGCCGCCCCTGCTGCCGGTGACGGACGCTGCTGTACTCTCGCAGCATGTGGACGGGGTGGCACTTGTCATCGGGGCTGAGAAGATCAAGCATCAGGAGCTTGCCAAGTCGCTCAGGATGCTTGTCATGGTGGACGCAACGCTTCTGGGCGTGATTCTGAACCGACTCCCGGCAAAGGGGCCGGACGCCTACCAGTACAACGTGGGAGGTTCGTCCAAAATCAGCCTCGGTTCCCAGGCAAGGGCACCGGAACGCGCTTAAAGCCCCACTGGGCCTGTACCCCGGCCAGGCCAGTAACCGGTATCGGACCTGAAGCGCCCGCAGGCCTGATGCCCGGCATGCTGCTTCCGCCGGCGCCGTTGCGTCAGCGCTCCATCCACGCGTGCAGCTTCTGCTGGAATACGTCCGTTGAAAAGGTCCTGGCCCTGGCCGCGACGGTTTCCCTGTCCATGCCCGAGACGCATTCCAGCGCCTTTACCGCGGAATCCAAATCGTCGGGATCAATATGCATCCCCGTCTTCCCGTGGAGCACGGACTCGGACGCGCCCCCCACATGGTTGACCAGGACAGGAGTGCCGGTGGCCATTGCCTCAACCGGCATAATTCCAAAGTCCTCAACGGGAGGGAAAACGAAAGCGTACGCGGACTGGTACAGCGCGTAGAGAAGGTTGTCGCCCGGGCTGGGAATGAAGGTCACGGGTACGCCGGCGCTGTCTGCCATAGCCCGCAGTGTGGCCTCGTCGGGGCCGCTGCCCGCAATGACCACGGGCAGGCCGGCGGCGGCCCCAATCCTGATGACGGCATCCAGCCTCTTGTAGCGGACAAAGCGGGAAGCGCCCAGGATGAAAGGTCGCGGCAGCGAGCGCAGTATCTGAGCTTCGCCGGGCGTCAGTTCCGCGCCCCATTCTTCCTTCGCCTCGATGGGGTCCACGTTGACGGGCGGATAGATCACCTCCGCGTCGATGCCCCACGTGTCACGTATCCGCTGGCGCACGAATGCGCTGTTGGCCGCCACATGCCGAAGTTCCGAGGCACGTTTGCGGTCCAGCGGCCGCAATACCGAGGAAGCCAGCGCAGGGATGGGTCCCTGCCCCCGGGCGTCCAGTTCCGGAGTCCAGATATAGCGCGCCGGAGTGTGCACATACACATACTTTTCGACGTCACTGTAGGGGGAACACGCGCGGGCTTGGTGTGCAAAAAGGTGGGAGCTCACAAGGAGCCATTCCACTGAATCCCTGGGCTTGAGATGCCTCCACGTATAAGGCATGAACGGCAGGGCAGCTGCTTTGCTGCGCCGCAGCGGTGTCTTCGCCAGCCACGACTCCTGGACGTCTGTGGCAGCGTATTTGTCCGGCGCGTCATTCCACAGTGTCAATAGCTTGGCCGCGGGAAAGGCGGAAAGCATGGCCTCCACCACCTTTTCGGAGCCGCCATGCGGCGATATCCATTCCTGCACAATCAAACCGGCCAAGATCGTCCTCACTAAGCTGAAATTCAGCTGAAGAGACCCCGCACGCATATGTCCGGTTCAACCTTTGCCATGACTGCCCAGTTCCCGGAGGAATCTGCATCTCCGCGTACTCCCCATCGCGAAACTGCCCCGCCGGCCTAGGGGAAGGCTATCGGGGCGAACCCGGGTAAGCGTTTGTCCCGGCCCAGAAATGCGGGTCCCCACATCTGCCATGCGTAGTCCCGCATTCTGCAGACACTCGGGAAGGGGGCCGGCCCCGCCGTCGTACACCCAACGGCGCTGTTCAGGGACTGCCTGCAAGTTCATCCAGGCGGGACCGGAGGAACCGCCGTTCCGCTTGGTTGTCGGTGAGGATCAGGGCCTCTTCAAAAGCCAGCCGGGCCTCCTCTTCACGGCCTAGCCGCGCCAGGAAATCGCCCCGGGCCGCGGCCAAGTACGGGTACCGGGCCAGTTGTGGGTCGGCCCCGAGGGCGTCCAGTTCCCCGAGGGCCTCCGCGGGGCCCAGCGCGAAGCCCAGGGCGATGGCCCGGTTGAGCCTGACCACGGGGGAGGGCCACCTCTCCATCAGCAAATCGTAAAGGCCCAGAATCTCGCGCCAGTCGGTGCCGGTCCAGGACGGGCTCTCATCGTGCACCGCCGCGATTGCCGCCATCAGTGCGAACCGGCCCGGCGGCCGTGAAGCCAGGGCCGCACGCAGCAGCCGCACCCCTTCCTCGATGGCCTGCCGGTCCCACATCGACCGGTCCTGGTTCTCGAGCAGGACCAGATCCCGTTGTCCGTCCAACCGGGCGCCGGCGCGCGCCTCCGTCAGCAGGATCAGCGCCAGCAGCCCCGCCACGTCGTGGTCCCCGGGGAGGAGAACGCGCAGCATCCGGGCCAGCTCGAGCCCGCGCCCGGCCAGGTCCCTGCGCATCAAGTCTTCTCCGGACGGAGCCGTGTGCCCCGTGGTGTAGACCAAGTACACCACCGCCAGCACCCCATCAACCCGCTCGTGCAGCTCCGACGCCCCCGGCACGCGGTATGGGATATGCGCGGCCGCGATCTTTTTCTTGGCCCTGGTGAGACGGGCCGCCATGGTGGCCTCCGGGACGAGGAACGCCCGGGCCACCTCGGCGGTGGAGAGCCCGCACAGGAGCCGCAGCGTCAGGGCCACCTGGGCCTCGAGTGCCAGGGCCGGATGGCAGCAGGTGAAAATGAGCCGGAGCCGGTCGTCCGGGATGTCCTCCCTTTCCGGGCCGGCTCCTTCCACAACGGCCTGGTCAACGCCGGGCTCTCCGGTGCTGACCAGCTTGGGCAGGGCACGCTCGGCCGTGGCTGCCCGACGTCGAACGTCCAGCGCCCGCCGTCGGGCAGTCACCGTAAGCCATGCCCCGGGGTTCCTCGGGATCCCGCTCCTGCCCCACGTGGACAACGCACTGGCGTACGCGTCCTGCACAGCCTCCTCCGCGGCGTCGATGTCACCGGCAACCCGTACCGTTGCCGCCAGCACGAACGCCCACTCCCGGCGGTGCGCATCCGCAACCGCGGCAGCAACTTCTGTCCTGGCGGCCCCCGGCATCAGCTGGCCACCCGCACCGGCCATACTTCGACTCCGACGCCGGCGGGAACCTCCTTGGCGATCTCAAGGGCCTCGTCAAGGTCGACTGCTTCGATCAGGTAGTAGCCGCCCAAGGTCTCCTTTGACTCCGCGAAGGGTCCGTCCGTCACCGTGAATCCGCCGGACCCATCACGCCGGATTGACGTCGCCGTGGAGGACGGGTGCAGGGCGGCTCCGCCGAGCAGGGAAGAGCCGTGCCGCCGCTGGAACTCCTGGTAGCTGGCGCTGATGGATTCCCCTTCGGCCTGCCTGGCCACCGCCTCGTCCTGGTAGATCAGGATCAGGTACTTGGACATGTCATGCTCCCTTCTGTCGTGGTCAAGGGCTCCTCATCGAAAGAAGCTCCTACCCATACGACGCACACGGGAAGCGGAAATCGACATCAGCCCGCGGATTCCTCCTGCATTTTCAAGATACCGCGCAGTGGGGGCCTTGCCGCAAGCCCCACGGGCTGCCCCATACTGGCGGTCCACAACAGATGGGCGACGGGGACAACATGCACGATGTAGTGATTGTGGGCAGCGGGCCCACGGGATTGATGCTGGCCGGGGAACTGCGGCTGGCGGGTGTGGACGCGCTGGTCCTGGAGCGGCGCCGGTCCCAGGAGCTGGCCGGGTCCCGGGGCGGCGGAATCCATTCGCGGACCATTGAGCTGCTGGACCAGCGCGGCATCGCGGACCGGTTCCTGGCCGAGGGCAGGACAATCCAGACGGCGACCTTCGGCGGCACCCAGCTGGACCTGGCCGGCCTGCCCACGCGCCACCCCTATACGCTGGCGCTCTTCCAAAACCACATCGAGCGGCTGCTGCTGGAGTGGGTCCAGGAGCTGGGGGTGGAGATCCGGCGCAGCGTGGAGGTCGCGGGAATTTCAGTGGACGACGCCGGCGTGGAGGTGCGGCTCGCAGGCGGCGGGGCGGTGCGGGCCAGGTATGTTGTGGGCGCCGACGGTGGCCGCAGCGTGGTGCGGCGCTCGGCAGGAATTGCGATGGCGGGCCCGGGTGCCACCCGCAGCAGCCTCATTGCGGAGGTGAGGGTGGCGGGGGAGCCGGTCCAGCAGGGGAAGGTGGACAGCCGGGGGATCCATGGGCTCTACCCGATGGGTGACGGTGTGGTCCGGGTGGTGGTCACGGAGGCCTCGCTTGGGCAGGCGTCCGAACCCACCCTGGCGGAGTTGAGGCAGGCGTTGACCGACGTGTTCGGGACGGACTTCGGCGTGCACAGTCCGGTCTGGCTCTCGCGGTTCACGGACGGCACCCGGCAGGCGGAGTCCTACCGGAAAGGCAGGGTGCTGCTGGCCGGCGATGCCGCGCACGTCCACTCACCCACGGGCGGCCTGGGCATCGGGCTCGGGCTGCAGGACGCCGTCAACCTCGGCTGGAAACTGGGGCAAGTGGTGCGGGGCGGCTCCGGAGAGGAGCTGCTGGACACCTACCACGCCGAGCGCCACCCGGCAGGGGCGCGGGCCCTCAAATACACCATGGCGCAGTCCCTGTTCCAGAAGTCGGACCCGCGGCAGGAAGCCTTGCGTGACCTGCTTGACGAAGTGCTCCGCATTGATGCTGCCGGCACGCCCATCGCCGCACTCATCACCGGGCTGGACGTGGCCTATTACTTTGGACCGGGCCATCCGCTGCTGGGCCGGCGCATGCCGGATCTGGACATCACCACTGATGATGGCCCGGTCCGGGTGTATTCGCTGCTGCACCAGGGCCGGCCAGTGCTGCTGGATTTCGGCTTTCCGGCCCTGGAAGTTGGCCGGGCCGGACACGCGCGCTACCTGCCGGCAGCGTACGACGGCGAATGGCAGCTTCCGGTGTTGGGGTCGGTGGTGGCACCGACGGCGGTCCTGGTGCGGCCCGACGGCTACGTCGCCTGGGTGGGTGAAGGCTCGGCGGACGGCCTTGCCGAGGCACTCACATCATGGTGTGGCGACGTGCCGCCGCGGATCCCCTGAACGCCGCCATCCTGCGGACGCGCCGGTACGGACAGCTGCTGCCGCGCTACTGCTTCGGGCCCGCGATGTTGACCAGCCAGGGAATGCCGAACTTGTCCGTGCACATGCCAAAGGCATCGCCCCAGATGGCTTTTTCCAGTGGCATGGTGACCGTGCCGCCGTCGGACAGCTTGTCCCAGTACCCCCGCAGTTCGGCTTCGTCGTCGCCGCTGAGGGAAACGCTGAAAGTGTTCCCAGGGGTGTAGTCCATGCGCGCCGGCGTGTCCGAGCCCATCAGGGTGAGCCCCGACGGGCTGTCGAGCTGGGCATGCATGACCAGGTTGTCTTCGGAGGGATCCTGGCTTGCGTGGAAATCGGCGAAGGTGCTGACGTTCAGCTCGCCGCCAAAGACGTCCTTGTAGAACTGCATCGCCTCCCGGGCGTTGTTGCGGAAACTCAGGTACGGGTTGAGACGCGTGGCCATGGGGGCTCCTTTTTCAACTGACGTCGGTGTCGGCACCGGCCATGCTAGCAGCGCGATGTGCGGACATAGAAGGGGGCAGAGCACTGACCCCCGCTGTTCCTGCAGGATGCGCCTTCAGCTGCCTCCTCAGTGCCTCCTGTGGTCCCGTAGCCGGCGGCTGTGGCCGGTACCGACTTTCCGGCCACGGTGGGCCGCTGCCTGCTCATGCTGCTCAAGCCGGTGCCGGTAGGCGCTCGCGCATCTTGTATCCAGGAGCCTGCTGTCTGACCTGCGTCGACGATACAAACCCGTTCCGCCCCGCGGTCAAGCGCCTCACGCTACAAATCCATTAAATGGGGGAAATTGAGCAAAATTGGGTAGTTAGTCCCTACGCGGGATGGCAGGCCACTGTTAGGCTGGCTGAAGGTCAGGCAGGTGGCCCGAATTTTGCCTTCGGAGGAAACCGCCCCTTGACAGCCCCATCCCCACCTCAACTTCCCTCTGGCGCGCCGCCGCCCTTTTAGCTGGCTCGGGTGTGGCCCAGGGAAACCATATTTCGGGGGTGGGCCACATCCGCGCCCCATACTCCGGGAGCCACCAGCGTCGCTGGCTCCCGGAGCCCGTTCAGTAGATGCAGCCGTCCCGCGCAACCGTTCAGTCTTCGAAGTGCGCCGTCGCGTCGGCGGGGCCTGAAAACCGGTTTACCAACGATTGGGCAAGCTCGTTGAGCTTCTGGTTACGGGTGTTCGAAGCGCTGCGCAGCAGGTCGAAGGCCGCGTCTTTGCTGCATTTGTTCTGGGCCATGATGATGCCGCAGGCCAGGTCAATGACGGTCCTGGTGTCCATGGCCGCCTTCAGGTTCTCGGCGCGCTGGTCCGCGGAGGCGATCCGGATGGCAAGGCGCAGCGCTTTGCCCGCCATGTCGGCAAACCTCACTCCGCTGGCCACCGCCTGCTCATCGAACAGTCCTCCGACGGGGGCGAAAAAATCCAGGACAGCACCAGAATCACCGTCCAGTGCCATGGGGATGCCAAGGGCGCTGGCGACGCCGGCGGTGGCCAGCGCGCTGCGGTACTCGGGCCAGCGCCGGTCTGATGACACATCGCCCATGAGGACGGGGACACCGGTTTGCAGGGCTTCCACGCAGGGGCCGTCACCCAGCGTCTGCTCGATCCGGTCCAGTACCACGGCCTTGCCGCTGCTGCCTCCGATAGTGGCTGTGTGCTTGCGCCGGTGCAGCGTTATGGCGCATTCAATCTCTACACCGATGCTGCCGGTCATTGTGGCAGCCGCATAGTCCGTGATGCCGTCCAGCACAGATTTGATGTCCTCCGTGCGGGCGATCAGGTCGACAATGCCTTCAAAATCGTCCGTGATCTGTGGTTCCAGCATGTCTTCAATCTAGGAGCGCCGGGGACCTCCCACAAGCGGCAGTTCAGTGCCCACACCCACGTTTCTCCCAGCCGGCACACAGCCCGGTTATGGAAACGTTATATATGCTTGCGTAGTGGTTTTGAGGTCAAGCAGTGGAACTATGTCAGCACCGGACGGCGAGGCTATGCCCGGAACAGGACTCATCGCGGGGCGGAAGCACGCCCTGGACGGCCTGCGCACTATCGCCGTGGCAGGCGTCTTCTTTTTTCACACGGCGACCGAGTCGATGCCGGGTGGCTCCATCGGCGTCGACGTCTTCTTCACGCTGAGCGGTTTTGTCATCACCCTGCTGATCATGAAGGAATGGACGGCTACCGGCCGGCTCCACCTGGGCATCTTCTACGCCAAGCGCCTGGCGCGCCTTTGGCCCGCGCTGCTGGCACTCTGTGCGGTGATCGTGGCCGTTGGCCTCGTGTTCCCGGCCTCAGGCTGGGCCGGCCAGGCGGGGTTCGTCCTTCCGGCCGCCGGCTACGTGATGAATCTGGCGCACTTCGGCGCATTCGGCCAGTCCATCGCCGGTGAAACCCTCGGCCCAACCTGGACGCTCGCCGTCGAGGAGCAGTTCTACCTTGTGTGGCCGCTGCTCCTGCTGGCGATGCTCCGCTTCTGGAGGGTCCGCACCGCAGCGGTGGCTACTGCAGCCGTGGCCGCCGTTTTCGTGCTGAACCGGTTCCTGCTGGTCAATGCCGGCCAGCCGCTGGCCCGGATTTACAACGGACCGGACACCAGGGCCGACGAACTGCTGGCCGGTTGCGCGCTGGCCCTGCTGTTTACCGCGGTGCGGAAGGGCTCCCGGCTCCACAACGCCCTGGCGTCCGCCGCCCGCTGGGCCGCCCCGGTTGCGGGCGCCGCCCTCGTGGCAGCATTGTTCCTGCTCAAGGAACCGGACGCCCCGGGTGCCTGGTTCAACACGTTCTGGAGCGTGGGTCCCACGGCGCTGGCCATGCTGGCCGCCGTGCTGATCGGATCCCTGGTCCTGCAGCCCGCCGGGTTCCTCTCGCGGTTCCTCAGCCACCCTTGGCTGTCCCGTCCTGGCCGGGACTTGTCCTACGGCATGTATCTGTGGCACCTGCCCGTTTACCTGCTGCTGATGCGGCTGATTCCGTCCCTGCCCGTTCGCATCGCCCTGACTGCAGCGCTTACCGTGCTGCTGGCCTACGCGTCCTTCCGTTTTGTGGAGCGGCCACTCCGGCGCTGGGCGAACAAAAGGCTGGATCCCGCCGTCGTGCCTTCCCCGCAGGCAGGCACCGGGCCAGCCAAACCGGCAACGCCGGAACGTGAGCCTGAGGGACAACTGGCCAGCTGATACAAGCAGCCTGCCCGTTAGCCCTCCCTGATGCCGGGCATGCCGACCCCGTCCGGAGACGCCGTCGCTGAGCATCCCGGGCAGCACGCAGCATCCTCCGTGTCGCTGCCGGCGGCCCCTGGAACACCGCAGCAGGCATCGCCGCGCCACGCGTTGATGCCCTCGCGGACGGCGATGGCCGCAATTACCAGGGCCGCTCCCGCATCGGCCCACCACCAGCCCAGGGTGCTGTTCAGGACCAGTCCCACCAGCAGTACGGCGGACAGGTAGGTGCACAGCAGGGTCTGCTTCGAGTCCGCTTCTGCAGTTCTGGAACCCATTTCGCGGGCGGCCCGGCGCTGGGCCCAGGACAGGACGGGCATGACGGCCAGGCTCAGTGCTGCGATGACGATGCCCGGCGCCGAGTGCTGCGCTTCACCGCCGCCGGCCAGGGAACGGATGGAGTCCGCGGCGACGAAGGCCGCCAGGGCGAAGAACGACACGGCGATGATCCGGAGCGTCAGATGCTCCCGCCGCTGGGGATCCTTGGCCGAAAACTGCCAGGAGAGGGCCACCGCGGAGGCCACCTCGATCACCGAATCCAGACCAAACCCGACCAGCGCCGAGGAGTCCGCAGTGCCTCCCGCCCACAACGCCACAACCGCCTCGATGATGTTGTAGCTGATGGTGGCTGCCGCAAAAATCCTGATCCGCCGTGTCAGCACCTGCCGCCGCGTGGCAGGTGCATGCATTGCGGTCATGCCAGGCACTCTCCATCGGGGGCGCAACAGGCCGGGTCCACGGCAAGGACAACGGTGATCAGGTCCCTTATGGCGTGGCCGATCGCGGCATCAGCGAGTTCATACCGGCTGCGGCGCCCGTCCGGAACGGCAACCACCAACCCGCAGCCCCGCAGGCAGGTGAGGTGGTTGGACATGCTCTGCCTTGACACTCCCACGCTCTCTGCAAGATCGGAGGGATAGGACGCGCCCTCTGCCAGCGCCAGGAGCACGCGGGCGCGGGTGGGATCCGCGACGGCGTGGCCGAAGCGGGCCAGTACCGGGGCATGGGTGAGGGTTTGCATGAATCGAAAGTACAGCTGATGCTGTATTCACGCAAACCTGGATTGTGGGCCGCCGGGGGCCCACAATCCACAGTCCGCGAGCGGTTTTCTATCCCAGCGGGTTGGTGGACTCGCAGGTCTGGTCACTGCCTGTCTGCGCCACCACGCCGCCGGAGGAGTCTGCGGGCGACGGCGGAGCGGCGGGTTTGGTGCCCGTGGCGAAGTCCGTGCCGGCGTACAGTTGCACGCCCTGGATGTTCGCCACCTTCTGGACACTGCTGGCCGGCAGGCCGAACAGCGACGCCACGTCCGCGGCGACATCTTCGAACCCGGCGGAGTAGTAGACCATGGTCTGGCCCTGCGTCTGGGCCGGCAGCTTGGTCAGCTTGGTGAATCCGGCGTCGGACAGCATTCCGGCGATCGCGTTGCTGCGGCCCGATACGCCTGTGCCGTTGGCAATGGAAACCGGCTGCAGTGCCTTGTCATAGGCAGGCGCCGCGGGTGTTGCAGGCGTGCTGGCGGGGGCCTCAGGGGCGGGCTGGCTCAGGTCCGGGCTGTTGCGCAGCGCTTTGAAGAAGTTGGACGCCGCCGGTTCATCCAAGGCAAGCCGGTTGGGGTCCTGCGGCGCCGGAACCGTGGGTACGGTGATGAAGTTGACGCTGGCGGGATCAATGTTCTTCAGCCGGTTGGAGATGGTCAGCAGCGAGGGAACCGAGGACAGTCCCGGATCCACCGTCAGGTTCTTGGTGACCACATCGGCGATGGTCAGGACCTTCTCCGGGTTGCCCAGCGTGCCCTCGGACTTCAGTTTGCGGGTGAGCGAGGCGAGGAAGCCCTGTTGGGCCTTGATCCGGCCCAGGTCCCCGCCGTTGGTGAACGCATGCCGGGTGCGCAGGAAGGCCAGGGCCTGTTCCCCCTGCACCTGCGACGTGCCGGCCGGCAGGTGCAGCCCGGAATCGGGATCGTCCACCGCTGAGCTGACGCACACATCCACGCCCCCCACGGCGTTGGACAGCTCCTTGACGGCGTTGAAGTCCGCCATCATGAAGTGGTCCACTTCCAACCCGGTGAGCTTGTTAACGGTATCCACGGCGCAGCCGATGCCAGCCTGCTTCATGGCGCTGTTGATCATGGCATCCTGCTGTTCCGGGTACTTCTGGCCGGTCTTGGAGTCCGTGCACGCAGGGACGTCCACCAGCAGGTCCCGGGGAAAGCTGACCACGTTGACGTGCTTGTTGTCCGCTGAGATGTCCAGCAGCATCATCACGTCCGACTGTCCGTATCCGGAGGAGTCGTCCGCCGAACCGTACTGGCTGTTGTTGCCACTGCGGGTGTCCGAGCCCAGGACCAGGATCTGCAGACGGTCCGTGCTGTCATTGACGGCCCCTTCGGTCCGCTGTCCGCCTGCCGAGAGCTGGGAGGTGCTGATGTTGGACTGCAGCCGCCACACCCAATAACCGCCGAACGCCAGCACGCCCAGGAGCAGCACGGACACCACCCCGGTGATGATCTTGACCCACCGCGGGGCACGGCGGGAAGACCGGAGGTGGCGCGAACTGGCGGCGTACAGCTGGCCTTGGCCCGGATAGGCTGCGGGGCTGGCGCCTTCCTGTTCCGGGCTTGGGGATTTTCTGGAACCGAACACGACAAAATGACCTTCGGAAGGGGACAGGTTTCCGATACCCTACATGCCGAAGCTGGCAATTTCCCTAGAACTGGGGGCGCGGCGCGTGTGCCGACGCCCTATGCGCCGGCGGAGGCGTACTGTTTTTTCTCGGCGGTACCCGCCCCCGGCGACGGACCCGACCATGCGGGAAGCCCGGGTGTGCAGGCTGAGGAACGGACGGATGAAAACAGGACAAAAGCAGCGCGCGGGGGGACGTCCTGCCCGCCGCGGGCTGGGCAAGCTGGCGGTGTGGCTGGAAGATGATTCGCCCGGACGCCTCCGGCCGCTGATCGTCGCGGTGGTCCTCACGCTCTCGGCGATCGGACTGGTGGAGGTGGCCTCGGCGTCGTCAGTGGAATCGGTGGCGGCGGGAAACAATCCGTACGATCTTCCCCTGAAGCAGGCCATGTGGACCGTGGCCGGCGTGGTGATCATGCTGGTGCTGGCGCGGATGCCCGTCCCCCGGATCCGGAAGCTGGGTTGGCCGCTGCTGATCGCTTCCCTGGTTGCCCTGGTGCTGGTGTTCACACCCCTGGGCATGTCAGTGAACGGCAACCGGAACTGGTTGAGCGTGGGTGGGTTGACTGCGCAGCCGTCCGAGTTTGCCAAACTCTCGCTGATTGTCTGGGCTGCCGCAATCCTGGACCGCAAGCAGGCGCTGCTGGGCCAGTGGAAGCACGCAGTCATTCCGCTGGGGCCCGCCGGTGGGCTGATCATGATCATCGTGGCACTGGGGCATGACCTGGGCACCACCATGATCATCATGATGATCCTTGCCGCCACCATGTTCTATGGCGGAGTGCGCATGAAGGTGTTCTCCGTTGCGGGCCTGATCTGCGCGGTAGCGGCCCTGGCGCTCGCGGCTACCAGTGGGAACAGAATGGGGCGCATCTCATCCTGGCTGGGCATGGGGTCCGACGAGGACGCGCAGGGCATGGGTTACCAGGCCCAGCACGGTGCCTATGCCCTGGCCTCCGGCGGTTGGTTCGGCGTGGGCCTGGGACAGAGCCGGCAGAAGTGGAACTGGATCCCGGAAGCCCACAACGACTTTATCTTCTCCATCCTCGGCGAGGAGCTTGGCCTGGCCGGCACACTCCTGGTGCTGGGCCTGTTCGCCACCCTGGCCGTTGCGGTGTTCAGGACCATCGCCCGGACCACTGACACCTTCTCCCGGATCGTCGCCTGCAGTGTGATCACATGGATCCTTGGGCAGGCCGTGGTCAACATCGCCATGGTGAGCGGGCTGCTTCCGGTCATCGGCGTGCCACTGCCATTCATCTCCTATGGCGGCTCGGCCATGGTGTCCTCGCTCGCAGGAATTGGGGTGATCCTGGCGGTCACCCGCCCTGAAGGCGAGGTTCCGCACCCTCTCCGTTTCCGTGTCTTCCGCCGTCGCCGCAGCCTGCCGGGGCCGGCCGTCCCCAACGCCGTCCCGAAACAGGCACGCGAGCATGCGCACTAGCGGCAGCGCCGGCAGGACGATTCCCGGGTCGTCCCTGACTGCCATCCGCTTCATCCTGGTTTTCGGGATTGTCAGTGCGCTCATGGATATGGTCTACGAGGGCGCCCGGAGTGTCACCGGACCCTACCTTGGTGCCCTGGGGGCGTCTGCACTGCTGATCAGCGTGGTCACCGGTGCCGGCGAAGCGGTTGCACTGGTTCTCCGGCTGGTGTTCGGACGGCTGGCCGACCGTCCCGGGCTGCGCTGGGCGCTGGCCATCAGCGGGTATGCCTTGACCGCCGTTTCCGTCCCCTTGCTGGGAATTTCAGATGCCCTGTGGATTGCCTGCCTCCTGGTCCTGGCCGAGCGGCTGGGCAAGGCGGTGCGGAGCCCGGCGAAGGACACCATGCTCGCGGAGGCCGGTTCCGCGCTGGGCCAGGGAAAGGCATTCGCCCTGCATGAGGCGCTGGACCAGGTGGGGGCCCTGGTGGGGCCGCTGCTCGTGGGGCTTGCCCTGGCGCTCTCGGGCAGCTATGGGCCCGGATTCCTGCTGCTGGCCGTTCCCGGGATCGCAGCCATGCTCATTCTGTTCTGGCTTCGCCGCAGAGCCCCTGATCCTGCTGTGTACGAGTCCGCCATCGTGCAGTCCGCCGCTGCGTCCTCCGGCCCGCAGCCGGCAACGCCCGGCACCGATCCTGCCCAGGCCGTCCCCGGGGACGTTCCGCCCATGCCGCGCCAGTACTGGGTCTACGCCGCGTTCAGCAGCCTGACCATGTTCGGGTACGCAACGTTCGGGCTTTTGTCGTTCCATTTGGTGGCTGCCGGGCTCCTGCCGCCGGCGCTGGTCCCGGTCCTCTACGCCGGTGCCATGGCGGTTGACGCGGTGGCAGCACTGGTATCCGGTTGGCTTTTCGACCGCATCGGGCTGAAGGTCCTGCTGGCGCTGCCGGTGCTGGCCGCAGCGGTCCCATGGCTCGGTTTCAGCAACAACACCGCGGCAGCCGTCGCGGGGGTCCTGGTGTGGGGAACCGCTATGGGGGTGCAGGAAAGCACCATGCGGGCTGGGGTAGCGGCCCTCGCCCCCGCAGCGCGGCGGGGGAGCGCCTACGGGATGTTCACCGCCTGCTACGGCCTGGCCTGGCTGGCCGGAAGCTTTGTCATCGGGCTGCTCTACGAGCGCTCAATTCCGACACTGGCCATCACCATCACGGTCATCCAGGCAGCCGCACTGGGAGTCTTCGCGGTCCTCCGTCCGCACGCTCCGTCCACCGGAACTGCCTAGGCAACAGCCGCCGCAGCCTCGGGGCACTCGGCGCAGTGGACGTCCGCAACCAGGGAGCCGGCGTCGTCCTTTTGGAAGTGGGTGACGTGATTGGTGGTCCTGCCGCAGGTGGGGCAGAAACTCTGGCTTTGTTTAGTCCACATGCATGAATAATACGGAACGCCATGACAAAGGAAAGATCACAGTGACCAAATATGTGGATCCCCGCATTCTTCCTTTACCGGATCTTGACCGAACCTGCTGGCGATCCTTCAGCCAACACTGAGTTTCGCCGCGTAGCTTGGGCTCATCAGGCAGGACGGAAGGAGCGCAGGACAATGACCATTACCGACTACTTCATGGCTCTCGGCGGCATGCTGGCTTCACTCGGGTGTGCAGGACTGGTGGCGGCCGGCCTTATCCGGGCGCGGGCACGCCACTAAGGCATCGCGGCGCTGTATCAGGCGACTAAGGCATCGCGGCGCTGTATCAGGCGATTGCCGGAGGCTCGAACCGGGTTCCGGGAGCGCCGCTGGGCATCGCCTTCAGGATGCTGTCCGCCACACTGCGTACCTTCAGGTTCCGGTTCCTGGAGGTACCTGCGAGCTTGCCGAATGCCTCGGAATAGGAGCAGCGGTTCTGCGCCATCAGCACTCCGCAGGCAACGTCAATGCTTGTCCTGCTTTCCAGCACCTGTTTGAGGTTGTCCCCGGCACGGATGACGCCATGCACGTCAAGGGCCAGTTTCAGGCTTTGTGAGGCGACTCCCGCGAACCAGGACGCCTCATGGACCACCCTGGCGTTGAAGCCGAAGTTTGGCGGACCAAGGAAGATTATGGCGCCGGCGGAGCCCGGCTGGAGTTCCAGGGGAACGGCGAGTGCCGAACCGAAGCCTTTTTCCAGGAGTCGCCGGCGGTACGCCTGCCAGCGTGAACCGGCCGCGTTGATTACGGCGGGTGCAGCGAGTGCCGTGCCGAGCGCCGACGGTCCGTCCGCGTGCTCGTCCTCGGCCGATGCAAAGCTTGCGGCCTGCGGGGTGCTTCCGGCGGTGGAAGGGAATGACCGTTGCCTGTGCAGCACCGCGGCACACTCGACGGCCGTGCCGGCCGTGGTACTGATCCAGCGAGCGGCACCGTCGGCGAGCTTTTGCAATGATCCTGCCTCCCCGTCGGCCCCTGTCACCAGGTCCAGCAGGAAACCCTGCCGCTCGGGCCCCTTGTTGTTTACCGGGCCAACCGTCACCCTGCACCCCCGTCCGGTCATACCCCGTCAGCCGTCTGCCGCGGGTTTCCTAGAAACTTATTGGCGAGCGGGTGGTGGCGGCACGAGTAGCAGGTACTCTACTTTTCCCCGGGCCCTGCGCGAGTACCTGTACGGGCTTTTCACCGTTGTGGAGGTTGGTTCCCTCCGAATGAGCTACCATAGGTTTGTTAGACAGCCAAGCAAGTAGGATATCGAAGGAATTCGCATGAACCCGCACGGTGCAAGCGAAGGCCACAGCTACCCACCTGTGGAAGGCGCCCAGCCAGGGCCCGTCGATATCATCAACGCCCTCCGGGAGTTCCGTACGTCAGAAAGCGCCATGCGCAGGCGCACGCGTTCCTCTGTTGCCATGGGGGAGACCGATCTCCTGGCGCTGCGCTACCTCATCGATGCAGATGCTTCCGGTGCAGGCATCCGTCCCACGGAGCTCGCCGCCCGCCTCGGCGTTACGTCCGCGTCCATGACCAGCCTGGTGGACCGGCTGGTCGCCAGTGGCCATGTGACCCGTGAGCCCCACCCCTCGGACCGGCGGGCCGTCATTCTCCGTCCCACTCCCGGTGCGGAGGAGGAGGTCCGGCACAACCTCAACCAAATGCACAAACGCATGCTGGAGGCAGCCGAGTCGCTGACTCCGGACGAGATCCAAGCGGTGCTGAATTTCCTGATGCGGATGCGGGAAGCGGTGGAGGCCGTCAATGCCGCGTCTGGACCTACCCGCAGGTAGACAAGACCGTAATCCTAGTTAGACTAGCTACATTGTTACTTAACTATCGGATGGCGGCCCGCATGACTGCAGTACTTGAACCCCAGGCACCGGGAGAGTCCCTCCCCCTCCTGGGGCATGATGAAGTTTCGCCCCAGTCATCAGCGCCCATGGCGCTTGAGGACCCGGATGCTCCCTTCCACTGCGGCGCGGCCATGACTGCCGCCCCGGTTCCCATAGCCGAACTGGGCTGGGCGCCGCTGGAGCTGGGCTCAGCCGAATGGATCTGCCCGTGCGGCCACAGGGTGGACGGGGAGACCGCCGGTGAGCCCCTCGAAGCCGTCCGCCTGGCCTCGGCCCGGCTGGAGAGCCTTCAATGGGAGCTTGACGCGGCGCAGGAACGGTTCGAATCCGCTGTCCGGGGCGCCTCCCGCGCAGGCGCAGGGCAGGAGGCCCTGGGCAGGGCGGCCGGCCTCAGTGCACTGGAACTCCAGGAATTCCTGGCCGGCGGCCCGCTGGCCTAAATGAGGCTGCAGCCCCCGGCCGGCGGGCCGGGGACTGCAGCGTCCGCTTGTCCCCGAAGTGCAGCCATCCGTCTGTTCAGATGCAGCGGCACTCCGGGTCGTCTGGAGTGGATAAGGAAAGAGTGGACGGCCGGCTCTGGCCCGAAAAGTGGGCGCGGCGAGTGGCCGGGACTTCTAGGCGGCCAGGCGGCCTGCCGTTGGACGAGGATGTCGGCGCCCGGCCAGCACACTGATGGTGCAGGGCGCCTGGGCCGGATCGATTTTGGCGGGCAGGTGCCTTGTTTCCGAGGCGGCGCGGAGCATGTCCAGCGCCTCCTGGTCCACCAGGGCGCTGGAGACATCAAGTTCCAGGTCCAGTCCTCCCTTGAGGGAGTTGGCACGCTTAGCCACGACATAGAGGGCGTTGACGCTGTGGATGGTGATATGCCCCTTTGCAATCACCTGGGCCTTGCTGTGGTCCAGATCAACCCGGACCACGATGTTTAGCTTGGAATTCAAGTTGTAAAGCCTTCCCCGGCATTGGCTGCGACGCTGCAGCTTCTTGCATGGCCTGTTTGCTTAAGCCTCCATTAGATTAGGCAACCAATGTGATGTGCGCAACACAGTGACGTTTATTACATCGAGTGCAGTTTCCTCTCAGTTGGCCAGCCTTGGATGGGTTGGAACCACGATCCCGGGCCGCTTTCACCGCCCAGCTTGCAGGGGCGTCCACCGGCAAGCAGTGAAAGAATCGGACCTGGTGATTGACTAGTCATCGAACCCCCGCCCGAGCAGCGCGGGCACGCCCCCGCAGTACCGCCACCGAAGGACACCCAATGAGCAAAGAACAGCTGATCATCATCGGCTCCGGCCCGTCCGGCTACACCGCCGCCATCTACGCCGCCCGCGCCGGCCTGAACCCCTTGGTCCTGGCGGGGTCCGTTACGGCCGGCGGCGCGTTGATGAACACCACCGAGGTGGAGAACTTCCCCGGCTTCCCCGCCGGAGTCCAGGGCCCGGAACTGATGGACGGCCTGCAGCAGCAGGCCGAGAAGTTCGGCGCGCGGATCGAGTACGACGACGCCACGTCCGTTGACCTCAAGGGTCCCGTGAAGCGCGTGGTCACCGGGGGAGGGGAGACTTACGAGGCCCCGGCCGTCATCCTGGCCACCGGGTCCGCGTACAAGGAACTGGGGCTGCCGGAGGAGAAGAAGTTCAGCGGCCACGGTGTTTCCTGGTGCGCCACCTGCGACGGGTTTTTCTTCCGCGACCAGGACATCATCGTGGTGGGCGGCGGCGACTCCGCCATGGAGGAAGCCACCTTCCTGACCCGCTTCGGAAAGTCCGTGACCGTGGTGGTCCGTAAGGGTGAACTGCGCGCCTCCCGCATCATGGCCCAACGCGCCAAGGACAACCCCAAGATCCGCTTCGCCTGGAACTCCGCCGTCACCGCCATCCACGGCGACGGAAAGGTCACCGGCGTCACCCTCACGGACACCCGCTCCGGCGAAACCCGGCACCAGGACGCCACCGGCATCTTCGTTGCCATCGGCCATCTGCCGCGCACCGAGCTGGTTGCCGGCCAGGTGGACCTGGATGAGGAAGGCTACATCAAGGTGGATTCGCCCACCACATGCACGAACTTGCCCGGAGTCTTTGCCTGCGGCGATGCCGTTGACCACCGGTACCGCCAGGCCATTACCGCCGCCGGTACCGGCTGCGCTGCGGCCCTGGATGCCGAGCGGTTCCTCGCGGCTTTG
Source organism: Pseudarthrobacter phenanthrenivorans (assembly GCF_036455295.1). GTDB lineage: Bacteria > Actinomycetota > Actinomycetes > Actinomycetales > Micrococcaceae > Arthrobacter > Arthrobacter phenanthrenivorans_C. The sequence goes on from NZ_JAYXNX010000001.1 coordinate 332,022, forward strand.
GAGGATGCCGCGAGCATCGCCACCGCGCTGGTGGAGGAACCGACGCACAGCTAGGGTGCTTGCCCGGGTACCAACCGCACCCGGGCTGGACGAAGACTCCCCGGTTCAGACGACCTCGGGGAGTCTTCCCGTTAATACGGAAACGGGTGCAGCCGACCACCGCTCGCGCTCGGGCTCGTAAGAGATCACTATGGAGGCCTCGTTCCCGCGTGCTTCGTCGATGGCCAGGAGCAGGGCGTCCTCCATGTGCCTCGCGTATTCCAGGCGCTCGGGCAGCGAACCCTGCAGGTCGCCGTCGTCAATCAATACGTGGCCCTTGCCGTCCACGATGACCTTCAGTGAATACCCGCGGTCCTCGTAGAGGGACCCCCGGGTCGATGAAATTTCGGTGATTCGGTCTGCCCGGACCAGCCCGTTGCCCAGCGTGCGGATCCACACTTCACCCATACAAATGACCTCCCCTTGGCTGGGGGCGCAGATCATAGACGCCCCATAAGGCGAACGCTACTCCTCGGCGGCGGGTTTGTGACCCCCGGTCTTTTCCTACCATAGTTTCCGGCTGCTTTCCCCGGAAAAGTTGAGCTATTGTGATGCCGATAGCCGACTGGGGGTGTAGCCGACTTTGGAGAAAAATATGTGGTCGAAGCTGGATACGTACCTGTTTCCACTTGAGCCCTCTACGGTGTGTCCGTCCGGGACCTTCGACCTGAATGTGGTGACCGGGCAAATGGAGTGGTCCGAGGGCATGTTCGGCATCCACGGCCTGAAACGGGGCGAAGTGGTGCCCACGTTCGAGCTGTTCATGGCCCACAAACACCCGCTGGACCGTGAGCCCGTGCGGGCTCTCTGGGCCGACCTTCTGATTGGCGGCGGCCAGGGCGCACTGCTGCACCGGGTGATCGATGTCAGGGGCAGGGAACGGCGTGTGTTTTCGGCGGTCCAGGCCGTGGCCCGGGCCTCAGATGCGGTGGAACATATCAGCGGCTTCATGGTGGACGTGACCCAAAGCCTGCGCATCGAGTCCCAGCACGCGGCTTCCGAGGCAATCGAGGGCGTGTATGAGCATAAAGCCCTGATCGAGCAGGCCAAGGGGATAGTGATGGCACTGCGGGGCGTGGACGGGCCGGCAGCCTTCCAGGTCCTGGCCACCAGGAGCCAGCACGCAAACGTCAAACTGCACCTGGTGGCAGAAGAACTGGTCAACGCCGCAGCGAACGGCAAAGTCCAGGAAGTCCTGGCAGGCTACTGAGGCCCGGCCGGCCCGTGCCGGCAGGACCTTCGGCACTTTCCGTCCTGCATGGCCGCAGGTGAGGCTGGTTGCCATGGTGGACAGGACCCCGGCGAGCCCCCGCGGCAGCGTTGGCTCCGCCGTGGTCAACGCCCTGCTGCTCGTCGGGATCAACGTCTGGCCCGGCTGGCAGGTGCTGCCTTTCCTGACGGCAGGCATGCCCCGCGTGCTGGACCTCATCAACGCCTCCCTGATCGCGGGCATCATCGTGAACCTGGTCTGCGCGGTGATCCGTTCCAGGGCTCTCCTCGCTTTAGGCAACCTGGTGGTCATGGGCATTGGCCTGGCCGCGCTCCTGCGGCTGTGGGAGGTTTTTCCCTTTGACTTCGGCGCCGGCTGGTCAGGCTGGCCGGTGCTGGTACGGGTTTTCCTGGTGCTTGGAATCGTGGGCTCGATCATCGGTGCTGTGGTGGAGGTTATCAACCTGTTCCGCGCCCTTGCCGGTTTCGGGCCGCGCCCGCGGCAGCAACGGCGCAACTGACCACCTCTCCATGGCGGCCTTTCCGCGGTGCCTGGAGCCACCCCGGGTGGGACCCCCTCCCTGATGCAGGGGGTCCACGACGGGCGGCCATAGGATAAATCTGATGACTTCCCCGAATGACTCACAGCCCTTCAGCCTGCGCGGAATTGCCGTGGCCGCTTTTGGTCCCACGCTCCTGTTCGGCATTGGGCAGGGTGCCATCCTCCCGGTTGTGGCATTGTCTGCCCGTGAGCTGGGTGCCTCCGTGGCCGTCGCGGCTTTGATCGTCACCCTGATCGGACTGGGGTCCTGGTTCTTCAACCTCCCTGCGTCCCTGGTGACCCTTCGTTTCGGTGAGCGCTGGTCCATCGTGGGCGCCGCCGTGGCAGCCGGCCTGGCCCTGGCCGCCGCCGCCGTGTCAGCCCTGGCCCCGAACGGGCTGTGGCTGCTCGCCGCGGCGATGACCGTCGTCGGGATGTCCGGGGCGGTGTTTGGCCTGGCCCGGCAGAAGTACCTCACCGAGGCCGTGCCCGTGCCCTTCCGCGCCCGGGCGCTGTCCACCCTGGGCGGCGTGAACCGGATCGGTGTGTTCATCGGCCCGTTCGCAGGGGCCGCTGCGATGCAGTTCCTTGGTATCGCGGGTGCCTACTGGGTGGGGGTGGCGGCGATGGCGGCCGCCGCGCTGCTGTCCCTCACCATCCCCGATCTTACGACGCCGGATGTCCAGCCAGGCGGGGACGCCGGCCCCCAGCCCACGCTGCGGAGCGTCGCCGTCTCACATGCGGGCGTGTTCCTTTCGCTCGGCATGGGCATTCTGCTGCTCAGCGCGCTGCGGTCCTCGCGCCAGGTGGTGATTCCGCTCTGGTCCGACCACCTGGGCATGGACGCCACCTCCGCGTCCCTTATCTACGGGCTGTCCGGCGCCATCGACATGCTGGTGTTCTATCCGGCCGGAAGACTGATGGACCGCAAGGGGCGGCAGTGGGTGGCCGTGCCGTCGACGCTGATCATGGGCACCGCGCTGCTCCTGATCCCGCTCACCGGCTCTTTTGTGGGGCTGCTGCTGGCGGCGCTGCTGATCGGCTTCGGCAACGGCATCAGCTCCGGGCTGGTGATGACCCTCGGCGCCGACTTCTCACCCGACAGGGGCCGTGGCCAGTTCCTGGGCCTCTGGCGGTTCATGGCGGACGCGGGCTCCACCGGCGGCCCAGTCCTGCTCTCCGGGGTGACGGCGCTCGCCTCCCTGGGCCCGGGGATCTCAGCCACGGGCATCCTGGGGTTCGCCGCGGCGGCCGTGTTCGCCGTCGTGATTCCCCGCCTGAAGCACCGCCGCAACTACTAGTTGCTCCATCAGATATGGCCGCTAAGCGGGCGTCTTAGGGACCATATCTGATAGAGCAACCGGGCGTGTTCGGTGGGTAGTGCGTTGGCCGAGGCTATTCTCGACTCATGAGTGATCCCGGCGCCGCCGCCCGCATCAGTCCGCTGCAGAAGGCTGTGTGGTGGGCACAGGACTATGTGTACGCCGCGGGCTGGCAAGTCCGTGGATTCCTGTCGCGCGTGCAGCCGGAGTCCTTCCGCAACGGCACCAAGGCGCCCGTCCTGATCATCCCCGGGGTGTACGAAAACTGGCAGTTCATGATGCCGCTCATCCAGGCAATCCACGATGCCGGACATCCCGTGCACGTGGTGACGGTGCTTCAGCGGAACAAGCTCAAGGTGCCGGACGCCGCCAAGCTGGTGGCCCAGCACGTGGAGGAGGCCGGGCTGCACGATGCCATCCTGGTGGCGCACAGCAAGGGCGGCCTGATTGGCAAATACACCATGCTGTCCCTGGACCCCGAGCACCGGATCGACCGGATGATTGCCGTGTGCGCCCCCTTTTCCGGGTCACGCTACGCCCGCTACATGCTGCTGCCGAGCCTGCGGATCTTCTCCCCCCGGAACCCGCTGACGCTCCAGATGTCCCGCGAACTGACCATCAACAGCCGCATCACGTCCCTGTACGGTCCGTTCGATCCCCACATCCCGGAAGGCAGCGTCCTTACCGGTGCCACGAACATCGAACTGCCGGTAGCGGGGCACTTTCGTATCCTGGGGGACCCCGGGACGGCCCGGATCATCGTGGAGCAGCTGGACCTTCCTGCCTGACGGCGCCGCTTGGCCGGGCGCGCGTTAAAAGCCAGGCTCCCCCGAAAGCGCGGGCTTACCGGGGGAGCATGGCATATAGTTTCCTAGCCGTCAGCACCTGCGGGGGTGGTGGTGGCCGGGTAGCCCTCAAGCTTGAGTGCCGCCAGCGCGTACTTCTGGTCGAACGTGTCCGCGATGTTGACCTTGGACGTGTCCACCCCGATGGTCTTCTCCTCATCGAAGACCGTCTTCGGGCCGCCGGCGGGCATGATGCCGTCCGGGAGGAACTGGCCCTTGTCCTGGTCGAGGGCCTTGACGTAATCGTCCTTGCTGATGGTGCTGTTCTGGACGAAGGCCGGCGGCAGCTTGTCCGCAATCTCCTGGGCTGAGTGGGTGCTGATCCAGTGCATGGTGTCCACCAGTGCGTCCACTACCTTCTGGGCTTCATCCTGGTGGCTGTTCACCCAGTCAGTCTGGGCGAGCAAACCCGCCGACGGCAGCGTGCTGCCGAGGGCCGCCTTGGCGCCGTCCGCCGACGCAAGGTCAATGGCCGGGACTGCCAGGTTCTTCGATTCCAACGCGCCGACCGTCGGCTGGGTGGTCATCACGCAGTCCGCCGAGCCGCGCTGGATGGCGGCGATGGCCGTGGCACCGGCGCCCACGGCAATGGTGTGGTAGTCGTTCTTGGACAGGCCGGCCTTTGAAGCAATGAACTGGGTGAGTTCATCCGTCCCTGAGCCGAGGTCCGTCACCCCGACAGTCTTGCCCTTGAGGTCGGCGCCGGAGTGGACGTTGGCGTTGGGGCTGCACATGATGCGCTCGCCGGGGGCGCCGGAGAGCTGGATAAGGTTGGTGACCTTCTTGCCCTTGGCCTGGAAGTCCACGGTGTGGATGTACCACGCTCCGGCCATGTCCACCTGCCCGGACGCCATGGCTTCCTCAGCACCAACGCCGCCCTGCTGCTCGGTGGAGAGTTCCATCTTGACCCCATACTTCTCGTAGTAGCCCAGCTGTTGCGCCAGCTGGTAGGGGAGGTAGATCTGCTTGTCTATGCCGCCCACCATCATTTTTACCGTGGGCATCGAACTGGTGTCGGCGGACGCACTGCCGCCAGTTGAACTGCCGCTGGAAGCGGGGGTGGAGCTGTTGCCGCACGCTGCCAGGCTGAGGGCTACGGCTCCGGCAGCTGCGGCGGCAAAGATAGGGCGCTTCATCATCATTGTTGTACGCATCCTTGTGTTGGTCCCCGTCAGGGACATGGGTTTTGTTGGTACTGCGGTGGAAAGGCTGTTCCGGGTTCAAATCGCCTGGGCCTCGGAACGGTTCGGCGGCCGCCACTTGAGGAGCCTGTGCTCAAGCATGTTGATCAGGGATTCGGCAAACAGGGTGACGACGGCGATGATCACCATGCAGGCAAAGACAGTGTTGGGGTCGAACGTTCCCTGTGCCTGGCTGATGATGAGGCCGATTCCTTTCTGCGCGCCGAGCACCTCGGCAACGAGGGCGCCGATGATCGCGAACCCGAAGGCCGTGTGGAGGCTGGCGATAATCCACGTCATGGCGGATGGGATAGTCACGTGCATCGCCACCTGGTAGGGCGAGGCGCCCAGCACCCGGACATTCGCCACCAGGTTCTGGTCCACCTCACGGACGCCCTGAAAGGCGTTGAAGAACACGACGAAGAAGACCAGTACGGCCGCGAGCAGGATTTTCGGGAAGACGCCCAGGCCGAATGCCACGATGAAGATCGAGCCGAGCACAATGCGCGGAATGGAGTTCACGATCCTGATGTAGGGGCCCACGACGGCGGACAGGTATTTGTTGGAACCCAGGAGGATGCCGAGAACCACGCCCACGGTGGTTCCGAGCAGGAAACCCAGGAAAGCCTCCTGTGCAGTGACCCCCAGGTTCTCCCAGATGGTGCCGAAGGCCGTGCCCTCAGTGAAGAGCCGGACCAGGCTGTCCCAGATTTCGGAGGGCTGGCCGAAGAAGAACTTATCCACCCACCCTTCAGTGGTGAACCATTGCCAGCCGCCGACCACTGCGACGGCGAGGGCTATCCGGCCAATCCAGATGGACGTGGCGCGTCGGCGCGCTTTCAGCCGGCCCGCATCCTTCGCTGCTGCCTCTGTGTCCACTGCCTTTTCGCCTTTGCGGGTTTCATTGTGGGTAAGGGCCGTCATGCCGCACCTGCCGTCAGTGCGTACGCGCGTGTGACCTCATCCTTGAGGGATTCCCAAATGCGGCCCTGCAGTTCAAGGAACCGCTCCTCGTGGCGGATTTCCTGGACGTTGCCGCGGGGCCGGGGGAGATCGATGTCGAAGACGTCCTTGATCGAGCCGGGGCTGCTGGTCATGATGACCACCCGGTCGGAGAGGGCCACGGCCTCGTCCAGGTCGTGGGTGATGAACAGGACCGACGGGCGCAGTTCCTCCCACAGCTTGAGCAGTTCGTTCTGCATGATGGCCTTGGTCTGCACATCCAATGCTCCGAACGGTTCATCCATGAGCAGGATCCGGGGATTGTTGATCAGGGCAGCCGCCATGGCGACGCGCTTGCGCATGCCGCCCGAGAGTTGGTGCGGGTAGCGGTCCTCGAATCCGGCCAGGCCGACACGGCGCAGCCAGTCCCGGGCAAGGTCGGTGGCCTCCCGCTTTGGCATTCCCAGCAGGATGGGTCCCATCATGACGTTGCTGAGGACGCTCTTCCAGGGAAACAGCGCATCTGCCTGGAACATATAGCTCACACCGTTGGTGATGCCTTCGACCAGGTTTCCGCCGACCTTCACCGATCCCGCGCTGGGGTGCTCAAGGCCCGAGACTTGGGCCAGGGTGGTGGATTTGCCGCAGCCCGTCGGTCCGACGATGGAGCAGAACTGACCGGCTTCGACGGACATGCTCACGTCGGTGATGGCGGTGAAGGTTTCGCCCTTCGGCGTGAGGTAGCGCTTGGTCAGGCCGGCGACCTCAATGCGGGCTCCTTCCCCGGCTATATGGGGCAGGCCGGGCGGCCGGGCTGTGTGGGGTGTCTTCATCGCAAGACCTCGCTGTCTTCTGTTCATGTAGTTCAGGTTCGTGATGTGCATCACTGGAACTGTGTGAAGCTTAGGAAGTGATCATTCCGGCCAGAAAGACTTCAGTAAGATGTGTGCTTTAGCCGCAAAAGTGCACGTTTTGTGCATTTTCTGCTCCCCAATCAAGACCCGGCGGCAGGGGCCGGAATGAGCCAGGGATCCTGGGCCCGGCGGTTCCGGACCGGCCGGCGATTTTCCACATTGACGGCCCAAATCCTCCTGGCCTCGTTGTCGCTGCTTCTCTTCACGGTGGCCCTGGGCGGCTTCCTGTTTTCGATGGTCAGCAACCAGACCCTGGACCAGCAGTACCAGCTGCGGGCGCTGGGCATTGCGACAACCACCGCACAGATGGCGGAAATCCGCTCCGCCCTCCCGGCAGGGGATCCCGACCACGTCATCAATGGAATCGCCAGCCAGGTCATGACCGCCGCCCGCCCTGACTACGTGGTGGTGACGGACACGGAGGGCATCCGGTTCTCGCACCCCGACCCCAGCCTGATCGGGCGCAGGCTGGAGGAACCGGTGGCGGTCCTGGATGGCCAAACCCACGTTGGTTTCGACCCCGGCAGCCTGGGCCGGTCCGCCAACGCCAAGGCTCCCGTCTTCGGTTCGGACGGCTCAGTGATAGGCCAGGTGTCCGTGGGTATCGAGGACACGCAGGTCCTCAGCAACCAGTTGCAGAACATCTGGCTGATCACGGGATTCTCCGCGCTGGTCCTGGCCCTGGGGGTGGCGGGGTCGCTGCTGCTTTCACGCCGGATCAAACGTGTCACCTTCGACCTGGAGCCGGCCGAGATCGCCTCCCTGTTGCAGGAACGTGAGGCGCTGCTGCACGGTATCCGGGAGGCCGTCGTCGGGCTCGATGACCACGGCAAGGTGACGGTGATCAATGAGGAGGCCCGGCGCCTCCTCCACCTGGAGGGGGAAGCTTTGGGGAAGCCCATTGCAGATCTGCTGCCGCACGGCCGGCTCCGGGACCTGCTCGCGGGCGGGCTTCCGGGGGCCGACCAGGTGGCGCTGACCGATGACGCCCTGCTGGTTGTCAACCGCATGCCTGTCTCCACCGCGGGCCGCAGCATCGGTTCCGTGGTCACGCTGCGGGACCGCACCGAGATCGAAAGCCTGGTGCGGGACCTGCATTCCATCCAAGGCCTGATGGAAGCGATGCGTGCCCTGGAACACGAGTACGCCAACCGGCTCCACATCGTTGACGGGCTGCTGGAGATGGGGGACCTGGAGCAGGCCAAGAGGTATGTCTCGCAGGTGTCGGCGATGTCCAGGTCGCTGGGTGAACGGCTGCGCGCCACGATCGCCCCGCCGGAGCTCGCCGCGCTGCTGCTGGCCAAGGTGGCGGTTGCCGCCGAGCAGGACGTGCAGATGGACGTGACCGAGGACTCCCGTCTGGAACATCCGGAAGTGGACCATGCAGAGCTGGTGACCATTGTGGGGAACCTCCTGGACAATGCCGTGGATGCGCTCGCCAATACGCCCAGGCCGCGCGTGGTGACGGTGCAGTTCGACGACGCGGACGGAGTCTTCATTGCCGTCAGGGACAATGGGCCCGGCGTCCCGGCGGACAAGATCGACCAGGTGATGGTGGACGGCTACTCCACCAAGGATTCCCGGCCGGGAATGCGGCGGGGCATCGGGCTTGCCCTGGTGAGCAGGATTGTGCGCAGGGCAGGCGGGACGCTGGATGTGTTCCCGGGGCCGGGCGGTAACTTTGAGGTATGGCTGCCGGCAAAGACGCAGGCAACGGTTGATGACAGGAGCGCAGGCGTTGATTAAAACGCTGGTAGTGGACGACGATTTCCGGGTTGCGGGCATTCATGCGTCCCGGGTGGCGCGGGTGGAGGGGTTCGAGTGCGTCGGCCAGGTGTACAGCGCGGCCGCAGCGCGCGAGGCAATTGGACGCCTGGCCCCGGACCTGCTCCTGCTGGACATCCACCTGCCGGACGAGGACGGGCTTTCCCTCCTGCGGTCTTTGCAGGCGGCCGGCACGCAGGTTGACTGCATCGTGATCACGGCCGCCCAGGAATTGGCCACGGTAAAGTCCGCGATGGCCAGCGGAGCCGTCTACTACCTGGTCAAACCGTTCGGCTTCGAGCGTCTTCGCACCCAGCTGGAGGCTTACCGGAGGTGGCGGGAAGAGCTGGATTCGGTGTCGACGGCAAACCAGGCAACCATCGACAACCTGTACAAAGCGCGGCTTGCAGGGATCAAGGCAGCGGCCCCGGCACCACGCCTGCAGCCAACCATGCAGAAAGTGTTCGACGCGGTCCGGGCAGCACGCAAGCCCGTCAACGCCGCCGAAATTGCGGAGCAGCTCGGGGTCAGCCGGCCAACGGCCCAGCGCTACCTAAGTGCCCTGGAACGCAAGGGCCTCCTGGTCCTGGACCTCACTTACGGCAGCACGGGCCGGCCGCTGAACTCCTACACGGTTTCCTGACGGCGGAGGCAGGCCTGGCCAGTCCAGGCTTCCGGTATCAGCCCAGCCCAGGACTGGTTTAACTTTCAAATACCTTGAGCGTTTGTTGACTCTTTACCCCCGCGCTTCCTGAGGTTGCCCGGGCATTGTTGTCCGCAGCTGGACAAACCCAACCCACAAGTCCGGGGTACCCACGATGAAGAACAGCACCGCAGGCACAGGCGGGCAAATCGGTAGCCCGTGACCCGTCCGGCCAGCTCGGCGGAAGAAGGTGCCGCTGCCTCCCCCCATGCAGTGGCACCGTCTCCCGCCGAGCTGGCGACCCGCATCTTCATTTCCGACGCGCCGATGCATTTCCGCTGCCGGCATGCGGGCCACGAAAAGTAACACGCGGCTCGAGTTCAAATATCTGCGTCGGCGGGGCTGGTGCACGTTGCTTCCGTGTCCGGCGGCGGCCACCAGCAGCCCCTCCGTACACTGGCACCATGTCATGCCGAATCAGCGAACTGGTCCTGAACTGCGCCGACCCCGAACTGCTCGCGCGGTTCTGGTGCGGGGTCCTTGGCTACGTGGAACTCGACCGGGAGGACGGCGGGATCGAGATCGGGCCGCCGGACGCCGGATTCGGGGGAGCGCAGGCAACGATCTTCCTGAGCCCCAGCAGCAATCCGCGGACGGGGCGGCTTCCGCTGCACATCGACGTCAACCCGGTGGACCGGGACCAGGACGCCGAGCTGGAACGCCTGCTGGCTCTTGGAGCGCGGCCGGCTGACGTGGGGCAGACCGGGGACGAGCAGTGGCACGTCCTGCAGGATCCGGAAGGCAATGAGTTCTGCCTCCTGCGCAAGCGGCTGGATCCCCTGCCGTAAGGCAGGAAGGAAGCCCGGGAAGCGGGAGGGAGTACCCGGCGGCGCCTGCTTCAAGACGCCGCCCGGGCACCTGCAACTATCCAGACCGCGGCTCAAGCTATGGGGTTCGATTTGCTCAAGGTCTGATCAAGCTTTCCCTGCGCCGGGTATTTTCGTGTTACATCGGTGGCACATAGCTGGACCGGTCAGCGGCGCGGTGCGTCCCGCCGTCGCGCCGCGAACGCAAACAGCGACGTAGTGGCAACGGTGGCCAGGTATCCCGCGATCACAATCAGTGAGATGCCGGCCCAGAAGTAGTTGGTGGTGCTGGTCTCCTGCCAGGGGCTTGGCGCGATCCGGATCAGCGAATACACCGCGACGCCGGCCGAGGCGAGCCCGATCAGCACCGGCAGCGCGAGCCAGATCCGGGCGGAGCCGAGGTGTTGGCCGAAGCCGTCCCACTCGTTCCAGGAACCGCGGCGAAGGATCAGCCAGCCGGCCGGAATCATGAAGGCCCCCACCAGCAGGAAAGCGGCCACCACGTCGGCCGGACGGTGCCACTGGTTGATCAGCGTGGACGCTCCCGAGGCGATGGCGAAGGTCCCCCCGACGAAGCCCGCCATCGGGCGCCAGCGCGGGGACGCCATGAGGAACACGGCGGCCGCAGCCGACGCCGCCAGGGTGGTGTGCCCGGAGGGCAGCGAATTCAGTTCCAGCGTCAGCACGCCTTTGTCCGGGCGCGGCGGCAGCAGGTCCTTCAGCACCTGGGTGGCCACGTTGGCCGCTATGCAGGCGGCCACGGCAATCCCTGCCTCGGCCCAGTGCCGCCGGATCACCGTGACGAACAGCACCACGACGGCGGCCATCACCAGAGAGATGGTGGGCAGCCAATCGAGGAACTGGGTGGCAGCCTTGCCGGCAGGCCCATGGATGTCCACGGCTTCCACCAGGGCCGACTCATCGATGAACTGTCCGGTGGCCGTCTGGACAAAGAACCAATAGGTGGCAACCAGGCCCGCAACGCACGCCACGGTGGACAGCACGAACAGGAACGCCGAGCCCGGGGCGGGCCGGGCCGGAGTCCTGGTGGGCAGTTGCCGTGAAGAAGTCATCGCGGTTAAGGGTGACACAAAAAACTGGAAGGCCGCTCAGGAAGCGGGCTTGATGGGGTCCAGGCGGGGGATGCTTGCCGCGGCCACCAGCAGCGCCAGGACGCCCAGCCCGAACGGCAGCGCCGTGGCCGTGGCGATGCCGCCCACCAGCAGGGGTCCGCCGGCGTCGCCCAGTTCCCGGCCCAGTTCCGCGGAGCCCATGGTGCGGCCCATCCGGTCGGGCGGCGTGGTGTCCGCCAGGTGGGCGAAGCCGAGGGGCGTGACCGCGCCGATGCCGGTTCCTATGCACGCTGCGGCGACGAAGATGGTGACCACGCCGGGGGCGGCGGCCACCAGGGCGATGCCGGCGGCAATCAGCAGCAGGCCCGTCGTCGTGCCTTTATTGTCGGTGACGGCGTTCCGGTCCCGCAGCCTGCCGATCCACGGCTGGGTCAGCACGGAGCCCAGCGCCACCACGCTCACCGCGGCAGTCCCCGCCAGGGCGTCCATCCCGTGCCGGGTGGCCAGCGCCGGAAGGAAGCCGACGGCGGCACCCAGGGCGCCAGTGGAGGCGGCCAGTACCAGCGTGGGCACCAGGAACCGGCGTTCGCCCACCTGCCGGGCGAGGTCCATCACCGTATACCGTTTCCGGGGCAGCGGCGCCAGGTGCGGCACGGACACCAGCACCCACAGCGCAGTCGCGGCTGCCACCGCCGACAGCGTGCCGAACAGCAGCGGGAAGCCGCCCGCCAGGATCAGGCCGGCCCCCAGCGGGGGCCCGATGATGTAGCCCAGGCTCTTCCACGATCCGTAGCGGCCAAAGTAGGTCCCCGCCTTGCCGCCCCTCGCCATCCTGGCCACCATCGCTGACGACGCCGGCGAGAACGCCGAGGCGGCCGCCCCCTGTCCCAGCCTGGCCAGGGCAAGGACCAGGGGGTCCGCCGCCCCCAGGCCGATCAGGGACAGCACGGCGAAGGCAGCGAGTCCGCCGACGACGACAGGTTTGGTCCCGATGCGGTCGCTGAGTGCTCCGAAGACTGGTTTGAGGAACACCTCCGCCACGTCGTAGAGGGCCAGCAGGATACCGAGGTTGAGCAGGGTCAGGCCGATGTTGCCGCTCTGCGCGCCCAGACCTGCGGCGATGCTGTGGGCACCGAACGCGGTGACGAACCCTGCCGCATAGAGCGGCGCCGTGGCCTGACGGGTGGCCTGTGCGCCGGGCATCGGTTTGTCGGGGGTCATAGGTGGGACTTTAGTACCTTCACAATATTGTGAAAACTTCGAAGACTTGAAGGATGAACACGGTTGTCCAGACAGCAAACCTGCACAAGCACTTCGGCCACGTCAGGGCCCTGGACGGACTGGACCTGGAGGTCAAGGCCGGCGAAATCCATGGCTTCCTGGGGCCTAACGGGGCGGGGAAGTCCACCACCCTCCGCGTTCTCCTGGGCCTGGCCAGGGCGACCTCCGGGTCGGTGAGCGTCCTTGGCTTCGAGCCGTGGACACAGGCGGCAGAGCTGCACCGGCGGCTGGCCTATGTTCCCGGCGACGTCCGGCTCTGGCCCAATCTTTCCGGCGGCGAAACCATTGACCTGCTCTCCCGGCTGCGCGGCGGGACGGCGGACGGCCCCGCCTACCGGCGCCGCAAGGACCGCCTCTGCCGGGTGTTCGACTTCGACCCCGCCAAGAAGGGGCGCGCCTATTCCAAGGGCAACCGGCAAAAGGTGGCCCTGATCGCAGCCCTTGCCACCGAAGCCGAGCTGTACCTCCTGGACGAGCCCACCAGCGGCCTTGACCCCCTGATGGAGGAGGTCTTCCGCGGGGAGCTGCTGGCCGCCGTCGACCGCGGGGCCACCGTGCTGCTCTCCAGCCACATCCTTTCCGAGGTGGAAGTGTTGTGCCACAGGGTGAGCATCATCCGTGCCGGCAGGATCGTCGACGGCGGCACGCTGGAGTCCCTGCGCCACCTCACCAGATCGGAGGTCTCCTTCGCCGCGGACGGCCTGGATCCGGAGGCCCTGGCCCGCCTTGCCGCGGTGCACGACTTGGCGGTCGACGCCGGCAGGGTCCGGTTCAGTGCCGATTCGGACCGGATTGCGGAAGTGCTCCCCGCCCTGGGCGCCTTGGGCGTGCAGGGCCTGACCATCGTGCCGCCGTCGCTGGAGGAGCTGTTCCTGCGGCACTACGGCGACGGGTCCGTCAGCGCTGAAGCCCCCGCCGAACCGGTGGCTGAAGGCAACCATGGCGGCCGCCGGCACCTGCTGGGCGCAAGGGGGCGGAGCTGACATGACGGTCCTCCTGGTCCTGTGGGGGCAACGGCTGCGCCGGGACCGCTGGCAGCTGCTCAGCTGGGCGGTGGCCATCGGAGCCTTCGCGTTGTTCGCGGCCGCCGCTGTCACCCAGACCTACGGCAGCGTGGCCAGCCGCACCGAGATCCTGCAGGTGGCCATCGCAACCCCCGCCATCCTGATGCTGCGCGGCCTGCCCCGCGGCGCGGACCAGGGGGCCTTCACCTTCTTCCTGATCTATGCGTTCCTGGCACTGTTGGCCGGCCTGATGAGCACCTTCCTGGCGGTGCGCCACACACGGGCGGACGAGGAATCCGGTGCAGCGGAACTGGTCGCTTCTACTCCCGCGGGCCGCCTGCTGCCCAACACCGCCACCCTGCTCCATGGCATCACCGCCAACCTCCTCGTGGCACTCGCGGTCTACGCCGGCTTCATGTCGCAGGGGCTGGATCCCCAGGGTTCCCTGATCGCCGGAGCCGCAACGGGCGCCGTCGGCCTCTCCTTCCTTGGCGTGGGGCTGCTGGTGGCCCAGTTCATGGGGACCTCCCGTGGTGCCAACGGCGTGTCGGCCGCCCTGGTGGTCCTGGCCTACGTCCTCCGCGGGATCGGCGACGCGACGGGCACGCCGGGCGCCGCCGGGACCACCATGACCGAGGGGGCTGCCAGCTGGTTCTCTCCCATTGGCTGGGGCCAGCAGACGTTCGCCTTCTCGGGAGACAGGGTTTGGCCGTTGCTGCTGCCCCTCGCCCTGGGCGCCGCTTGCATGGGGGGAGCGTGGGTTATCCTCCGCGCCCGGGACAGCGCGGCCAGCGTGTGGGGAACCAGGCCGGGACGGCCCGCCGCACGTTCCGGACTTCGAAGCCCGGTGGCCCTTGCCCTGCGGCTGCAAGCAGGATCCATCATCGGCTGGGGCCTGAGCGGGCTGGCCCTGGGGCTGCTGGCGGGCTCACTGGGAAAGGCCATTGCCGCCGTCGACACCCCGGACACCAACATCACCGCCATGCTGCGCGCCATGCTCCAGTCCCAGGGGACCTCGCTCACCCAGCTCATGGTTTCGGTGCTGTTCTCCATGGCCGGAGTCCTGGCCGCGGCCTGCGCACTCCAGGCCGTCATCAGGCTGCGCCAGGAGGAAGCGGCCGGAACCGCCGAACTCCTGCTGTCCGCCCCGGTGGGGCGGGTGCGGTGGCTGGCGGGGTACCTGGTGCTGGGCGCGGCAGCCGTGGTGCTGGTGGTGGGCCTGGCCGGCGTCGGGGCCTGGGCCACGCTCGCCGGCTCCGGCGACGAAAGCATGCCGGCAGACGCGCTCTGGCAGACCGCCGTGGCCCAACTGCCTGCCGCGCTGATCTATCTTTCGGTTCCGGCGCTGGTGTTTGTCCTCTGGCCCGCCGCCACCATTCCGGCCAGTTGGGCGCTGCTGTCCCTTGGCGTGGTGCTGGGAATCCTGGGGGCCATGCTGGGCATTGACCAAAGACTGCGCGACCTGTCCCCATTCGCCCATACGCCGGTCCCGCGCGGTGACGCCACGGACTGGAGCGGTGCGTGGTGGATGCTGCTGATTGCCGCGGCTGCTGCCGCGCTGGCGGTTGCAGCAATGCGGCGGCGGGAGGTTGCCTCGGAATGAGCACGGACACGGGCGTCGCCGACACGCAGGCTCCGGAACTGACCGCCGCCGCTGCCGAAAGGACCGCGGCTGCCTTCGCCGCGGCCGGCTTCCCCAAGATGCCGGCACGGGCGCTGCTGGCGCTGGTGTCCTCCGAACAGGGGAGCCTCACGGCCGCGGACCTCGCGGAGCGGCTGGGCGCCAGCCCCGCTGCCGTGTCGGGAGCCGTGCGCTACCTGCAGACTGTGGGGTTCATCCACCGGGTCTCCCGGCCGGGCAGCCGCCGTGACCTCTACGCCCTGCACGAGGATGAGTGGTACGTGGCGTCCATGCGGAACAGTCCCATCTACGACAAACTCGCGGAACTGACCGACGCCACGGCAGGCACCCTCCCGGAAGGCTCGCCGGCACGCCAACGGGTAGCGGAAATGGCGCGGTTCTACCGTTTCCTCAACTCCCGGCTGCCGGCACTGCTGGACGACTGGGAACACGAGCGGGAGGCCGGACCATGACCATCATCGACAACGCCGTCTACGTCAACGGGCTGCGCACCGAGGACCCGGAGGACCTGGACGAGACCTACTTCCTGCTCCGCCAGCGTGAGGGAATGGCATGGATAGGCCTGTACCGGCCTGACCCCGAGGAGCTGCAGTCCGTGGGTGAGGAATTCGATCTCAACGCCCTGGCCATTGAAGACGCCCTTGCCGGCCACCAGCGGGCCAAGCTGGAGCACTACGGCGGGTGCCTGTTCCTGGTGCTCCGCCCCGCCCGGTACCGCGACGACGAGGAGAAAGTGGACTTCGGCGAGATCCACGTCTTTGCCGGCGACGAGTACGTGGTCACCGTCAGGCACGCCGAATCCCCGGACCTGGCCAAGGTCCGCCGCCGCATGGAGTCCATGCCGGAGTTCCTGGCCCTGGGGCCGGACGCCGTGCTCTACGGGATTTTGGACCAGGTGGTGGATGAATACGAGCCGGTGGTGGCGGGCCTGGAAAACGACATCGACGAAATCGAGGACGACCTGTTCGGGGCCGATCCGGACGTTTCCCGAAGGATCTACGAACTGTCCCGGCAGGTCATCACCTTCCAGCGGGCCACGAGTCCGCTCTCGGGAATCCTTCAGGCCCTTATGGCCGGAGCCCCGGACCGCGAGCAGGCCCACGAGCTCAGGGACCATTACCGGGATGTCCTGGACCACGTGATCCGGCTCAACGAGCGCGTAGCCTCCTTCCGGGCACTGCTCCAGAACGCGCTCGCCGTCAACGCGGCCCTGGTGGCCCAGCGGCAAAACGATGAGATGCAGCGCATGACCGAGTCCAGCCTGGAACAGAACGAACAGACCAAGCGCATCTCGTCCTGGGCGGCCATCCTGTTCGCCCCCACCCTGGTGGCCTCCATTTACGGCATGAATTTCACCAATATGCCGGAGCTGGCCTGGACCTACGGCTACCCGTATGCGCTGGGCGTGATGGTGGCCATGGGAGTGGTCCTCTACCTGGCGTTCAAGCACAACAAGTGGATCTGAGCCGCCCTCCGGAGCCGTCCTCCCAGTTTCATGCCCTACCATGGGCTGTTAATCCTAAGCTTGCTTATTAGTTGGGCAGGTGGAGCAGCCGACTGTGAGTGGAGAAACTGCATGAGCAAGGCCGAAACGACCCGACCGCCCCAACCCGCCGGGGCCGCAGCCGGCGGAGTGCGGAAGTCCCGCCTGCGCCGCTTCGGGTCGCTGCTCGGTCCCGGACTGGTGACGGGCGCCGCTGACGACGATCCGTCGGGTATTGCCACCTACGCAAAAGCCGGTGCAACGTTTTCCAACGGAATGCTGTGGACCGTACCGGTGACGCTGCCCATGATGATGGCAGTCCAGGAGATCTGCGACCGCACGGCGCTGGCCACCGGCGAGAGCCTGGGCAAGCTGGCGCGGCGCAAGTTCTCCCGCCGCCCCCGGGTGGTGATTGCCGTGTTGATCGTCGCCCTCCTGGTAGGCAACATCCTCAACGCGGCGGCGGACCTGATGGCGATCGGGCAGGGCATGCAGATGCTCGGCGCCGGGCCCGACCACCTGTGGAGCGCCATCGCCGGGGTTGGGATCGCGGTTGCGCTCATGAGCGGATCGTTTGCCGCCATCGCCAAAGTCTTCAAATGGCTGTGCGTCACGCTGCTGGCGTATGTGGCGGTACTGTTCGTCGCCAACGTCGACTGGCCCGACGTCCTGGAAGGCCTGCTGGGACTGAAGTTCAGTTTCGCCCCGGAGTACCTGGGGCTGATCGTGGCTGTCCTGGGCACCACCATCTCGCCGTACCTGTTCTTCTGGCAAAGTGCCCACCGCGTCCAGGAACTGCGGGCCGAGGACCATGGCGGCGAGGAGGCGGTGGGGCTGAAGGAGCGGCCGGACGCAGCTGCCGCTGCCCATACCCTGCGGAAAGCACGGGCTGACGTGTTCATCGGCATGGTGTTTTCCGTCCTGGTGATGTTCTCGATCATGGCGGCCACGGCAGCCACCCTGGGCAAGGACGGCACGGACGTCAATACCGCGGCCGATGTTGCCAAAGCCCTGCAACCGGTAGTGGGGCCGGCCGCCACGTTCCTCTTTGCAGCCGGGTTCATCGGAACCGGCATCCTTGGCGTGCCGGTGCTGGCAGCCTCCGGCGCCGCGGGACTTGCCGGCCTGCTGGGCAAGGACTGGGGCCTGGACCTCAGCCCCCGGCGCGCTCCGCTGTTCTACACCCTGCTGGGCGTGGGCATGGTTGCCGGCGTCCTCATCAGTTTCTTCTCAAACGACCCCATCGGGCTCCTGGTCTTCAGCGCCACCGTTAACGGCATCGCTGCTGCCCCTTTCCTGGTGGTCACCATGCTGATCTCCAGGGACAAGGAGATCATGGGCGATTACAGGAACGGCCGGCTGGCCGCCACCCTGGGCTGGTTCACGGCGGCAGTGATGCTGGTGGCCGGCAGCGTCGGCGTCTGGACCACCCTTACCGGAGCCTGACCGCCTGGCGGAACTGCCGTCGTCGTCCGCCTTTACGAGCAGCACACAACGAAACCCGACCTACCCCTACCGAAAGTGAGAGACCGTGGACCACAATGAAGCTCCCTTGCTGGATGCCCTGGACCGCTACCACCAGCTGGACCGCTACGGCTTCACCCCGCCCGGCCACCGGCAGGGGCGCGGGGCTGACCCGCGCGTCCGGGACATCCTGGGGCCGGACACCTTCCGTGCCGACGTCCTCGCCTCGGCGGGCCTGGATGACCGTTCGTCATCCGGCGGGTATTTGAAGAAGGCTGAACAGCTCATGGCCGATGCCGTGGGTGCGGACCAGGCCTTCTTCTCCACCTGCGGCAGCTCACTGTCGGTGAAGGCAGCCGTCATTGCCGTGGCCGCCGGCAAAGGTGATCTGCTGGTCAGCCGCGATGCACACAAATCCATCACCGCCGGGCTGGTGTTCTCCGGCATCCAGCCGCGCTGGATCCGGCCGCGCTGTGACCCCAACCTGCACATTGCCCACCCGCCGTCCCCCGCGGACGTGGAGGAAATGTGGGAGCGGTATCCGGATGCCGCCGGCGCGCTGATCGTGAGCCCCACACCCTACGGCACGTGCGCGGACATCGCCGCCATCGCCAAGATCTGCCACGACCGCGGGAAACCCCTGATCGTTGATGAGGCCTGGGGCGCACACCTGCCCTTCCATGAAGGCCTGCCCACCTGGGCGATGAGCGCCGGCGCCGACGTATGCGTGGTGTCGGTGCACAAAATGGGTGCCGGTTTTGAGCAGGGCTCGGTCTACCACCTCCAGGGGGACCTGGTGGACGCCGCGCACCTGTCCCAGTGCGCGGACCTGTTGATGACGACCAGCCCCAACGCCATCCTGTACTCGGCCATCGATGGCTGGCGCCGCCAGATGGTCCAGCACGGGACCGAACTGCTTGGCAACGCCCTGGACCTGGCCCGGCGGCTGCGTGGGGACATCGACGCGCTCCCCGGCATCCATGTGCTGGAGGATGAGCTCCTCGCCGCCGAGTCCTCCCACGACCTGGACCGCATGCAGATCCTGATGGACGTTTCGGGACTCGGGATCAGCGGCTACCAGGCGGCGGACTGGCTGCGGGAAAACTGCCGGATCGACATGGGGCTCAGTGACCACCGCCGCATCATGGCCACCATGTCCATGGCCGACGATGACGCCTCGGCGGAGCGCCTGATGGGGGCGTTGCGCGCGCTCATCGACGCCGCCCCGTCACTTCCGGCCCCTCCGCAGGTTTCCCTGCCCTCGCCGTCGGACCTGGAACTGGAAACCGTGGCCCTGCCGCGGGACGCCTTCTTCGGGCCCCGGGAGGATGTGCCGGCACGGGAGGCTGTGGGACGGATCGCCGCGGAGCAGATCACCCCGTACCCGCCGGGCATCCCGGTCGTCGTGCCGGGGGAGCGGATCAACGAGGCCATCGTGGAATACCTGGAATCGGGGCTGAAGGCGGGCATGGTTTTGCCCGACCCTGCCGATCCGTCGCTGGGCACCATCCGGGTGGTGCGGGAGTAGGGGCCGGCGTCCCCGGCGTACAGTAAACGGCATGCCCAACACCGGTCTTCCGCCTGCTCCCGGTTTGCCCGCCCCGCCGCTCGAGGAACTGCTGGCGGGCGCGCACGTGGTGAGCCTGCCCATGCGCGTAAAGTTCCGCGGCATCATGCAGCGCGAGTCCCTGCTGCTCCGCGGCCCGGTGGGGTGGGGGGAGTTCTGCCCGTTCCCCGAGTACGGCGACGCCGAGGCCTCGCGTTGGCTGGCCGCCGCCATCGAGGCAGGGTGGCTGGGCTTCCCCGTCCCTTTGCGTGACAGCATTCCCGTGAATGCCACGGTGCCCGCCGTCTCCGCGGACCGGGTGCCGGAGGTTCTGGCCAGGTTCGGCAGGGTGGACGCGGTGAAGGTCAAGGTGGCCGAGCAGGGACAGTCACTGGACGACGACGTCGCCCGGGTCACCGCGGTCCGTGCCGCTTTGCCGGCGGCCGCCATCCGGGTGGATGCCAACGGGGGCTGGGACGTGCCCGGCGCCGTGGCGGCCCTGACCCGGCTGGCGCCCGCGGGGCTTGAGTACGCCGAGCAGCCGGTCCCGTCCATTGAGGGCCTGGCAGAGGTCCGGTCCCGGTTGCGGGCCGCCGGGACTCCCGTCCTGATCGCGGCGGACGAGAGCGTCCGCAAGGAAACCGACCCCCTCAAGGTGGCCCGGGCCGGCGCCGCCGACCTTCTGGTGGTGAAGGTGGCACCGCTGGGGGGAGTGCGGCGCGCCCTGGACATCGTGGCACAGGCCGGACTTCCCGCCGTCGTCAGTTCTGCCCTGGACACGTCCGTGGGCATCCGCGCCGGCCTGGCGCTCGCCGCCGCCCTGCCCGACCTGCCTTACGCCTGCGGCCTGGGAACGGTCTCCCTGTTCGAATCGGACATCACCCTGGACCCCTTGGTGGCCGACGACGGCGCCATCCGCCTCCGGGACGTGGCGGCCGACGCCGGGCTGCTTGAGCGGTTTGCGGCTCCCGCGGAACGCCGGGACTGGTGGCTGGACCGGCTCCGCCGCGTCCACGCCCTCCTCACCCCATCGATTGCTGGGTAATTGTCGTTTTCAGGCCCCAAAACGACAATTACCCGGCAATCGATGAGGCGGTAGGGTGGCCTCGTGCGGGGGATGAAGATGTCAATGCGGATAGGGTGGCTCTGCCTCGCCGCCGTCAGCCTGGGCATCCTGGGATTCGGTGTGCTGGTGGCCGTGTTCCCGCCCGACGGGGATGCCGCCCTCTACCGCGCGGACGGACTGGCCTCGGCAGGGCTGGGCCTTTTCGGTACTTTGATGGTGCTGGTGCCCTACCGGCGGCGCGAACGGTGGGCCTGGTATGCGCTCTGGTTCTACCCGCTCTTCTGGGCACTGCACCTGCTGGGGAACCTCCCTCCGGGCAATGACCACATCCATCAGGTGGTCTTCATCGCGCTCTCACTGATCGGCCTCCTGCTGCCGGCCCGCGCGTTCTTCCCGCAGGTCACAGGCGGTTAACCGTAACTTCACCGAACGGACGGTTTTCGGTAGGAACGGGCTGGAAGGGTGAACGGGCACCCAAAAGACATTCCTTCGAAAGGTTCCCCATGTCTGAAACTGCCCGCAAATTCACCCTGCTGCCCATGCTCGGCCATACCAAGGGCAAGCGCAGCCCCGTCACATGCGCACTCAAATGCGACAACGCCTGCGCCGGCGAGGTCTGCAACACCAGCTCCAACAGCTACTTCCGCGACATCGCCTCCGCCACCCTGTCCCGCCGCGCCGCCCTGGGCCTGGGCGCCGCCGGTGCCCTCGCCGTCGCCCTCGGTTCAGCGGTGTCCTCCGCGGAACCTGCCTCCGCCGCGGGCCTGTCCAAGGCCGCCAAGGAAGGCTTCGGCAATTCCAAGCTGCAGTTCACGGCCATCAAGCCGGTGGACAAGGCCGTTGACGCGTTCACGGTGCCGGAAGGCTTCACCTGGCAGCCCATCATCCGCTGGGGCGACCCGCTGTTCAACGATTCCCCGGACTTCGACCTGAACAAGCAGACCGCGGCAGCGCAGGCCCGCCAGTTCGGCTACAACAACGACTACACGGACATCGTGGAAATCCCCGGCAGCAAGGGCCGCCGCGCCGTGCTGTTCACCAACCACGAGTACACCAACGAAAACATCATGGTTCCCGCCGGCTACGACGCCGCCGAAACCCGGGCCATCGGCCGCGCCGCCCACGGCCTTGCCGTCGTGGAACTGGAGCGCAAAAACACCACCAAGCCGTGGAGCTACGTCAAGGGCGCGCCGCTGAACCGCCGCTACCTCTCCGACACCACCTACGAGCTCACCGGCCCCGTCGCCGGCTCCGCCCTGGTCAAGACCGTGGCGGACCCTTCCGGCCGCTTCATCAAGGGCACGTTCGGCAACTGCTCCGGCGGCACCACCCCCTGGGGCACCATCCTCTCCGGCGAGGAGAACTTCAACGGCTACTTCGTTTCCGGCGGCACCTCCGCAGGCGACAAGCGCTACGGCCTCACCGCCAAGCCCACGGCCCGGCAGTGGGAACTGGACGACCCCCGTTTCGACACCCGCAACCCCGGCTACGAGAACGAGTCCAACCGCTTTGGCTGGATCGTGGAGGTGGATCCGTTCGACCCCACCTCAACCCCCAGGAAGCGCTCCGCGATGGGACGCTTCAAGCACGAGGGCGCCAACGTGATCGTGGCCGAATCCGGACACGTGGTGGCCTACATGGGCGACGACGAGAAGTTCGACTACCTCTACAAGTTCGTCTCGGCGGAGAAGTACCGTGAGGGCGACCGCAGGCACAACATGAACCTGCTGTCCGAGGGCGACCTGTACGTCGCCAAGTTCAGCGGCAATTCACCGGCCGCGGAGATCACCGGAACCGGCGCGCTGCCCTCCGACGGCGCGTTTGACGGCTCCGGCGAATGGCTGCCCCTGGTGGTGGGCGGCAAGTCCGCCGTTCCCGGCATGTCCGTCGAAGAGGTCCTGGTGTACACCCGCCTGGCCGCTGACAAGGTGGGCCCCACCAAGATGGACCGCTGCGAGGACGTCCAGCCCAGCCTGCACACCGGCAAGGTCTACGTGGTCTGCACCAACAACTCGGACCGCGGCACCGGCACCAAGGAAGGCCCCACCGAGGTCAACCCGCGCACGCAGAACCGCGACGGGCACATCGTTGAGATCACCGAAACCGGGGACCAGGCCTCCACCAAGTTCAACTGGACCCTCCTCATGGTCTGCGGTGATCCGGCGCAGGGCGACGCCACCTACTTCTCCGGCTACCCGGTGGACAAGGTCTCGCCCATCTCCTGCCCGGACAACGTGGCCTTCGACTCCGTGGGCAACCTCTGGATCTCCACGGACGGCGCCCCCTCCGGCATCGGCTACAACGACGGCCTCTTCAAGGTCACGCTGGACGGCGCCGAGCGCGGCAAGGTGGAGCAGTTCCTCTCCGTCCCGCGCGACGCCGAGACTTGCGGCCCGGTCATCCACGACGACGAGCGGACCGTGTTCGTCTCCGTGCAGCATCCCGGCGAGGAAGGCACCTTCGAGGCGCCGCATTCCTTCTTCCCGGACTACGTCCCGGCAGGTACGACGCCGGCTCCGGGCAAGGTGCGCGCGCCCCGTCCCTCGGTGGTCCAGGTGTTCCGCGCCTAGTCCCCTTCGTTGCTCTATCACTTATGGTCCCCAAAACCCCGGTTTAGGGACCATAAGTGATAGGGCATCAGGGGCGGGGGCGGGCGCCGGGGGTGGCAGACTGGTTGGGTGACTTTGCCGAACGAACCTGTACCGGACGCCCCCGCCGACACCGTGCCCGGAAG
Source organism: Pseudarthrobacter phenanthrenivorans (assembly GCF_036455295.1). Taxonomy (GTDB): domain Bacteria; phylum Actinomycetota; class Actinomycetes; order Actinomycetales; family Micrococcaceae; genus Arthrobacter; species Arthrobacter phenanthrenivorans_C. The sequence continues at coordinate 355,581 of NZ_JAYXNX010000001.1, forward strand.
CTCCACCGAACCTGCCGGCGCCGCGCCTGAGTTGAGCGCGCTTGCTGCGGCGCGGATCGCCGTCGAAGTCCTGCTCGACGGCGGCGTGCGGCACGTGGTGGTGTCTCCCGGTTCCCGGTCGGCCCCCATGGCCTACGCCCTGGCCGAGGCGTCCACCGGCGGCCGGGTGGACCTGCTGGTCCGGATCGATGAGCGGTCCGCGGGTTTCACAGCCCTGGGCCTCGCCCTGTCCACCGGCTCCCCGGCGGCAGTCCTCACCACGTCCGGGACCGCCGTCGGGAACCTGATGCCGGCGGTGATGGAGGCCAACCACGCCGCCGTTCCGCTGATCGTCCTCTCTGCGGACCGGCCCGAGGAACTGCGGGGGACGGGTGCCAACCAGACCACGGTGCAGCCGGACCTGTTCGGTGAGCAGGTGAGGTTCGCCGCGGATGTTCCCGCCGGGAGCAGCCCCGAGCGGGCCATCCAGACCGGGCTATCCGCGGCCACAGGCGCGTTCCCCGACCTGCCCCCGGGCCCGGTCCAGCTGAACCTCGCGTTCCGCGACCCCCTGGTTCCTGCTCCGGAAGAGGGCCTGCCGGAGGCCGTGGAGCGGCAGCACTACCGGGTTGGCTCCGAGCCGCTGGTCATGAACCTGCCGCCGGCACCGGAGACCCTGCCTGAGCGGCGGACCGTAGTCCTGGCAGGGCATGATGCCGGCCCGGTCGCCGAAGCGTTCGCGCGCGCCCATAACCTCCCGCTGCTGGCCGAACCGTCCTCCAATTCCCGCTTCGGCCCAAACGCGGTAGGCCCGTACCGGCTGCTGCTGGAGCATTTTGGGCCGGGCTCGCAGCAGCCGATCGAACGCGTGGTGTTGTTCGGCCGGCCCACACTGTCCCGGCCCGTAGCCCACCTCCTGGCCCGCGCCGATGTGGAGGCAGCGCTGTACCAGCCGGTTCCCGTCGCCTGGTATGAGCCCGGCCGCCGCACCGAGCTGCCGCTGGAGAACCTCGCCGACCTCTCAGATTTTGCCGGACGCGGGACCTCGGAGTGGCTGGACACGTGGCTCCTGGCCGGATCTGCGGCGCAGCATGCGCTGGACCAGGTGCTGTCCGCCGAAGCCGCCGCCACGGGGCCGTCCGTCGCTTCACTGGTGTGGAAGCACGCACGCGGCCAGCTGCTGCTCGGTTCCTCCAACGGCATCCGCGACGTGGACCTGGCCGGCCTGCCCGCCCCGGATCCCGCCGCCACCGTCTACGCCAACCGGGGCCTGGCCGGGATCGACGGCACCATTTCCACCGCCACCGGCATTGCGCTGGGCGGCCGGCAGGAGACCACCGTCCTGATGGGCGACGTCACCTTCCTGCATGACGCGGGCGGCCTCCTCCTCGGCGCGGGGGAGGAGCAGCCGGACCTGCGCATCGTGGTCCTCAACGATGCCGGCGGCGCCATCTTCGGGCTGCTCGAACACGGGGGAGTGGAGGAAGGCGGACGCTACGGGGACGCCGTCGAACGCCTCTTTGGCACCCCGCACTCCGTGGACATCGCGGCACTCGCTGCAGCGTACGGCGTCGGACATTCGCTGGTAAGTACGACGGCGGGCCTCGCCGAAGCGCTGGCCCTCCCCGTCCGGGGGCGCAGCATTGTGGAGGTCCGCACGGACCGCCAGTCGCTGCGGCAGCTGCACGCCAGGATCAAGGATGCCGTTTCCGCCGCCGTGGGGGCCGTGCTTTCCGGCCAGTAGCGGCGAGGCGCAAAACTCCCCATGACGCGGAAATGCCCTGCCGCTGCCGGAATACCGGCAGCGACAGGGCATTTGCACGTCGCGAGTGTGGAACGGCGTCAGAGCACGCGGCTCAGGAACTCCTTGGTGCGTGCGTGCTGCGGGTTGGCGATGATCTCGCGCGGATCGCCCGATTCCACCACCACACCGCCGTCCATGAAGGTCAGGGTATCGCCGACTTCGCGGGCGAAGCCGATCTCGTGGGTCACCACGATCATGGTCATGCCCGACTTTGCCAGGTCCTTCATTACGTTCAGGACATCGCCTACCAGCTCCGGATCGAGCGCCGATGTGGGCTCGTCGAAGAGCATGAGCTCCGGCTCCATGGCCAGTGCCCGGGCAATGGCAACACGCTGCTGCTGGCCGCCCGAGAGCTGGGACGGGTAGTGTCCGGCACGGTCGCCGAGCCCCACCCGGTCCAGCAGCTCGAGGGCACGCTTCTGTGCCTCCGACTTGGACTGGCCCTTCACGTGCACGGGTGCTTCCATGACGTTCTGCAGCGCGGTCTTGTGCGGGAACAGGTTGAAGCGCTGGAAGACCATGCCGATCTCGCGGCGCTGGGCGGCGATCTCCTTGGTCTTCAGGTCGTGGAGCCTGCCGTTAACCTCGCGGTAGCCGATCAGCTGACCGCCCACTGAGATCCGGCCGGCGCTGATGGTTTCCAGGAGGTTCACGCAGCGCAGCATGGTGGACTTGCCGGAACCCGAAGGTCCGATCACCACCGACACCTCGCCCTGGTTGACGGTCATGTCGATGCCCCGAAGCACATGGTGGTGCCCGTAGTACTTGTGGAGGCCTTCGATCTTGACCAGCGGCTTTACTGCTGTGATCGTCATCGTGCACTCTCCTCGGGGAAATCCGTCTTCATTGAGCGTTGTGCGTCGGCGCCGGCACCTGCCGCCTTCGCCGCAGCCGGGTTCACCGCTGCGGGGGCGGCGTTGTCCACGCCCTTGCCGTAGTAGGCCTCAAGGTAGTGCTGGCCCACCATCAGGACGCTGGTGACCAGGAGGTACCAGAACGCCGCAACGATCAGGAGCGGGATGGGAAGGTAGATACGGTTGGCGAGTGCGTTGGTGGCGAACGTCAGGTCCAGCGTGAACGGAACCGCGAGGACCAGCGAGGTGGTCTTCAGCATGCCGATGGTTTCGTTGCCGGTGGGGGGAACGATGATCCGCATGGCCTGCGGCAGGATGATCCGCCACATGATCTTGCCCTTGGACATGCCCAGCGCCTCGGCGGCTTCCTGCTGGCCCTTGTCCACGGACTTGAGGCCGGCCCGGAAAATCTCCGCGAGGTAAGCGGATTCGTTGAGGCCCAGGCCGAGGATCGCGGGGATCAGCCCCTTGCTGGGATCCGACAGCGCGTAGCTGAAGAGCTCCGGTCCAAACGGGATGCCCAGGGTAATGGCGGGGTAGAGAACCGTCACCAGGCCCCAGAACACGAGCTGTGTGTAGACAGGCGTGCCCCGGAAGAACCACACCCACACCCAGCTGGTCCAGCGGAACACGGGGTTGTCCGACTGCCGCATGACGGCCAGCAGGATGGCGAGGACGATGGCCAGCACCATGGACGCAACCGTCAGGAGGAGGGTCCATCCCACACCCTGGACGACTTTTACGTCCAGAATGTAGGTCCCCACAACGTCCCAGCGGAAGTTGGGGTTGGTGAACAGGCTTTGCAGGAATCCTGCAACCAGCAGAAGGATGATGATGGCGCTGACCCACCGGCCGGGGTGGCGCACCGGTACCGGGTTGTTCAGTACCGGTGCATCCCGATGTTGGTGTTCCATGTGCACGCCTGACTTGTCGTCGGTAACGCGAAAACTCAAGACTTAACCGCCGGGTTGACCTCGGACTTGCTGATGGCGCCCTCGGAGTTGCCCCAGCCGTCCAGGATCTTCTTGTAGGAGCCGTCCTGCATCAGCTTGGTGACGGTCTTCTGGATGACGTCTGCCCAGGCGGTGTCAGCCTTGGCCACGGCAATGCCCTGCGGAGCGGAGTCGTAGACGTCGCCCAGCTTCTCCAGCTGGCCGTTGGTCTGGGTGAGTGCGTAGCCGATGATGGGGGAGTCGGCGGCCATGGCGTCGATGCTGCCGTTCACCAGGCGGGTGGTGACGTCCGTCTGGTTCTTCAGGGTGACGATGTCGATCGGCTTCTTGCCGTCAGCGACGCACTTCTTGTTGCGGTCGGCCAGGTCCGGGTCTTCCTGGACGGTGCCGGTCTGCACGCCGATGGACTTGCCGCACACGTCGTCGAGGGAGAACTTGTTGGGGTTGCCCTTCTTCACGGCCCACGCGGTGCCCGCGTTGAAGTAGCTGACCATGTTCACCGCGCCCAGGCGCTCCGGGTTGATGGTGAAGGAGGAGATGCCCAGATCGTACTTGGGGCCCAGTGCCGGGAGGATGCCGGTGAACTCCGCGGTCTGGACCTGTACCTTCAGGCCCAGGGTGGCGCCGATGGCCTTGGCGATGTCAACGTCGTAGCCGACGGGAGTCTGGCCGTCCGGACCGAGGAATTCGGCGGGGGCGTAGCTGGTGTCGGAGCCAACGGTGATGGTGCCCTTGGACTTGATGGCGTCCGGGACCATGGCGGCCAGGGCATCGTCCTTCTTGACCGTGCTGGGATCAAAGCTGGTGCTGGCGCTGGCCGATGAGGAGGCCGCGCTGGAGGGACCCGTTTCCGAGGCGTTGGTGCACGCTGAGAGGGCCAGGGCGCTGATGGCGATCATAGTGGCGGCAGTCAGCTTGGTGGTGCCCAGGAGGGTACGGGGAGTCTGCATTTCTTACCTTTTGTTGCAGGGGCTATGAGGTACTAACGCGGCTTATAGTGTAACGCTCAACAAGAGAGGTACGTCACACGCAACTAAGTTTCACTATTGGATAACTGTAGCGGGGTGAAAATCAACCCTTTCCGCGACAGACTTGTCTGGCATCCCGGACTTCTTGCCCAATTGGGCAAGAAGGGAACGTCAGCTGCTGATGCCCAGGGACTCGAGCATCGGCCGGAACTTGGCCCAGGTCTCCGCAAGTTCGGCCTCCGGCTGGGAGCCATCCACGATGCCGCAGCCGGCATACAGCCGTACGGTGTCCGCAGCTTCAATCACGGCGCCGCGCAGCGCGATGCCCCACTCACCGTTTCCTGCAGCGTCCAGCCAGCCCACCGGCCCTGCATACGGGCCGCGGTCCAGATGCTCCAGCTTGCGGATCAGCTCGCCCGCCACCAGGGTCGGGGTACCGCAGACCGCCGCGGTGGGGTGCAGGGCGTTGATCAGGGCCAGGCAGGTGGGCACGTGGCCTTCCACCTCGGTGAGTTCGGCCTTGACGTCCGACGCCAGGTGCCACACGTTGGGCAGCTCCAGGATGAAGGGCTCATCGTGGGCATTCATCGCCTCCGAGAACGGTGCCAGCTGCTTTGTCAGCGACTGGATGGCGATCTCATGTTCGTGCCGCTGCTTTTCCGAGCCGGCCAGCACGCGCGTTGCGTAGTCCATCGGCGGCCCGTCCTCGCCATGCGCGTCCCGGCGGTCCAGGGTGCCGGCCAAAACGCGGGCCTGGGCGGTGCGCCCCTCCACCTGGATGAGCATCTCGGGCGTGGCCCCTACCAGCCCGTCCACGCCATAGGTCCAGCATTCCCGGTACCTGGCGGCGAGCTCGCGCAGCACGTCTGCGGCATGGACGCCGGAAGGAATAGTTGCCACGACGTCGCGCGCCAGCACCAGTTTCTCCAGGGCGCCCGTGCGGATCTCGGCAACACCCGCGGCAACGGCCTCCATCCAGGCTTCCTCGCTCAGGGAGCCCGTATGCAGGGTTGCGCCGGCAGCCAGCGGAAGGGGTCGCACGACGGCGCCGCCCACCTGGCCGGGGACGTCACCAGCGGGAGCGTCCCCGGCGGGGCCCGCTGCCGTCGTCGTGCCTTCCGTGGCGGAGGCGCCGGCGGAACTGCTGCCCAGCCAGCGGTCCAGCGCGGCGTGGGCAGTCTCTCCGGTGAGCGGGCCGCCGTCGAACGTTAACTGGGTGAGCCATGCCTGGTTGTCCCGCACGCCCACCACGATCTCGGGGACGATCAGCCGTGATTCGTGGGCGGACGTCTTTGAGAAAGCGAAGGAGCCGAAAGCCACGGGACCCGTGCCGGGGAGCTCCACTGAGTCCGCCACCTCGGCTTCAAGGACCAGGTGCCGCCACCAGATGTCGGCCTCCAGGAAGCGTTCCGGCCCCGTGGACGTGAAGCGCGCGATCTCTCCGAAACCCGCCAGTCCGGCTTCGCGGCGGGTCCAGCAGAGGACATCGTCCCGGACCAGAAACGAAGGCAGTCCCCCGGGGAATGCTTTGCCATCCAGGGGGACCGTCAGGGTGCGGAACGTGCTCGTCATGATGAGACAACACTACTCCCGCGTACACCGCGGCCTTCCCTGTGCCTCCGGCACGCCCGCACGGTGCCTCCGCCGTGAAGCAGGGCTGGTCAGCAGGCTGCCGAAGATTTGAGACAATGTCATGGTGAACCGAGCATCCTTGGATAAGCGTCCGGACGAAGTAGCCACGATGTTTGACGACGTCGCACCGAAATACGACGTCGTCAACGATGTCCTGTCCCTGGGACAGACCCGCCGCTGGCGGAAGATCGTGGTGGACGCCATGGAAGTTTCCAAAGGCCAGCGGGTCCTGGACCTCGCAGCCGGAACCGGCACCTCCAGCGAGCCGTATGCCGATGCCGGCATAGATGTGGTGGCCTGCGATTTCTCCCTGGGCATGCTCAAGGTGGGCAAGCGCCGCCGCCCGGACATCAACTTCGTCGCGGGGGATGCCACCAACCTCCCCTTCGCAGACAACACCTTTGACGCCAGCACCATCTCGTTTGGCCTGCGTAACGTGAACGAGCCCAGGAAGGCGCTGCAGGAGATGCTGCGCGTCACCAAGCCCGGCGGCCGCGTGGTCATTGCCGAGTTCTCGCAGCCCGTGGTTCCGCTGTGGCGCACCATGTACACCGAATATCTGATGCGCGCGCTGCCCGCGATCGCCACCAAGGTAGCCTCCAACCCGGACGCCTACGTTTACCTCGCCGAATCCATCCGCGCGTGGCCGGACCAGGACCACCTGGCCGCGTGGCTGCAGGAGAGCGGCTGGGAGAAGGTCACGTACCGCAACCTCACCGGCGGCATCGTGGCCGTCCACCGCGCGTTCAAACCCGCCGATTCCGCGGCCAACGGCGCCGCTGCCGCCATCGCCGCGCACAAGGGCCCGGTGGCCAAGCTGCGCCGTAACATCGTCCGCTGACCTGTGAAGGTACTGATTGTTGGCGCGGGTCCGGCCGGATCCACCGCCGCGTACTACCTGGCCAAGGCCGGCATCGACGTCACGGTCCTGGAGAAAACCTCGTTTCCGCGCGAGAAGGTGTGCGGCGACGGGTTGACCCCGCGCGCCGTCCGCGAGATCCAGAAGCTGGGCCTGCCGCACCCTGAGAACGACGGCTGGCGGCGGAACAAGGGCCTGCGCCTGATCGCCGGCGGCCGCACCATCGAGCTGCCCTGGCCCGAGGTGTCCGATTTCCCGCAGTACGGGCTCATCCGGACCCGGCTGGGCTTTGACGAGGAACTGGCCCGCCACGCGCAGGCCGCCGGCGCCACCATCCTCGAGCGGCACAGCGTCACCGAGGCCCTCAGGAACGACGCCGGCCGCGTCACGGGAGTCCGCGCAGCGCTCCTTGACGAGTCCGGACGCAAGACGGGGGAGACGCACGAGTTTCCCGCCGACGTCGTCCTCGCTGCCGACGGCAACTCCACCCGCACCGCCGTTTCGCTGGGCATCCAGAAGCGTGACGACCGCCCGCTCGGCGTCGCCATCCGCACCTACTTCACCTCGCCACGGACCGACGACGACTGGATGGAAGGCTGGCTCGAGCTGCGTTCGCCGGCTCCCCACGCCTCGCAAGCTCGGCGCGGGACCCGCGCCGGCTCTCTTGGCCGCGACGGCAAGCTGCTGCCCGGCTACGGCTGGGTGTTCGGCGTTGGCGACGGCACCTCCAACGTTGGCCTGGGCATCCTGAACTCCTCCAAGGAATTCGGCAAGCTCGACTACAAGCAGGTCCTGCGCGAGTGGACCGCCGGCATGCCGGCCGAGTGGGGCTTCACGCCGGAGAACCAGGTGGGCGAGATCCGCGGCGCCGCCCTGCCCATGGGCTTCAACCGCACCCCGCACTACTCGCCGGGCCTGCTCCTGCTCGGCGACGCCGGCGGCATGGTGTCCCCGTTCAACGGCGAGGGCATCTCCTACGCCATGGAATCGGCGCGCTTCGCCGCGGAATTCATCATCGACGCCTCCTCGCGCACGGCTGCTTCGGGCGGAACGTACGACGCCGACGCGCACCTTGCGCGTTACGCGGACTACGTGCGGGACCAGTGGGGATCCCACTTCACCCTTGGCCGGGCCTTCGCCGTGCTGATCGGGAAGCCCGCCGTCATGAAACTCGCACTGCGGACCGGCATGCCGATTCCGGTGCTGATGAAGTTCGTGGTGCGGCTGCTGGCCAACCTCACGGACCCCGCCGCGAAGGGCTTCGAGGACCGGGTGATCCGGGTCCTGGAAGCGCTGGTTCCAGCCACATCCAATACCCCGTCAGCTCCGAACCAGCGGTATCCGCAACAAAAAGTTAGGGTTAACCCGTGACCAAATCCGCAGACCACAGCTGGACGCACGCCGGGCACGGCCTGCCGGACTCCGAACCCAGCCTCAACACCACGGCGATCGCCACCGGACTCCAGCTGCCGGCCGGCTTCGCGGCCATCGCGGGGGATGCCGAGCTGGGCCCGGCCATCACCACCAACCTGGCCAAGGTGGAGAAGAAACTCCGCGAAGCCATCGCCAACTCGGATCCCCTGGCTGACGCAACGTCGCGCCACCTGGTGGAAGCCGGGGGCAAGCGCATCCGCCCGCTGCTGACCCTGCTCTGCGCCCACCTCGGTGACGCGTCGCTGCCCGCCGTGGTGCAGGCCGCCGTCGTGGTGGAACTGACCCACCTGGCCACCCTCTACCACGACGACGTCATGGACTCCGCCCCGCTGCGACGCGGAGCCCCCACGGCGCACGAGGTGTGGGGCAACTCGGTGGCTGTCCTCACCGGTGACCTGATCTTTGCCCGCGCCTCCATCCTGGTCTCAGAACTGGGCGGCCGGGCGCTCGGCATCCAGGCCCGCACGTTCGAACGGCTGTGCCTGGGCCAGCTGCACGAGACCGTCGGTCCCCGCCCCGGCGAGGATCCGGTGGCGCACTACCTGTCCGTCATCGCTGACAAAACCGGCTCGCTGGTGGCTGCCTCCGGACAGTTCGGAGCCATCTTCTCCGGGGCCGACGCCGCGTATGAAGACGTGCTGGTGGAGTACGGCGAGAAGGTGGGCGTGGCGTTCCAGCTGGCGGACGACGTCATTGATGTCACCGGCGTCAAGGTCAAGTCCGGCAAGTCGCCGGGGACGGACCTCCGCGAAGGGGTGCCCACCCTGCCGGTGCTGCTCCTGCGTAAGGCCGCCGAGGATGGCGACCAGTCCGCCGTCGACCTTTTGACGCTCATCGACGGTGACCTCTCCTCCGACGAAGCCCTGGCTGCCGCCGTTGCGGGCCTGCGCGAGCACCCTGTCACTGCCGAATCCTGGGTAGTGGCACGGCAGTGGGCCAAGGAAGCCATCGACGCCCTTGCCCCGCTGCCCGACGGCGTGGTCAAGGAGTCCTTGTCCAACTTCGCGATGGCAGTGGTGGACCGCGCCAGCTGATTTTCAGGCAGGGAGCCCGGTGCCGCTGGTGGGAGTTTGCCGCCCGGTGCCGGGCTTCCTGCTTTAACGGGATAGCCCCGGTTCCCAGCATCCGAAGTTGCTGTGAACCGGGGCTATCTCTCCGTTCGCATCAGACCCGCCGGAGGCGTTTAGCGGATCCGTGAATAGCTTATGACAGCTTTGTCACAATGTGCAAGTCCCTCTTTACCGGACGTGTCATCGGCTTTTCGGGGCGCGCATGCCCGGTCGTGGGGCAGATTGGCGCAGTATGCGGCCCTCACTGTCCCAGCGGTCCGGCGAGTCGTGCCAAAGTGCCCCAGTTTGGCGGTGTTCTCCACATAGCGAAGCCACGAAGTGCCTGTCCCAGCAGGCCCGCGCCACCGTGGAGCCATGGATATCGAGGCTTTTCTTCGCTACAGGGGAGGCACGGCCCGTACCGCCAGCCTCCGTAAGGCGGGATTCCCGCGTTCTCGGCTGGACAGGGCACTGGCCGACGGGCGCATTGTCCGGGTGCGGCGGGGTGTGTATGGGCTGCCGCATCAAACGGGGGAGGTCAGATTGGCGCTGGAGCACAACGCGCTCCTGACCTGCGCCTCAGCCGCCCCGGTGTATCAACTGTGGACGTTGCAGAAGGCCGCCCTGGTGCACCTCACCCCTGGCCACAAGAGGACTGTGCCGGGAACCCTGACGCATGGCAGGATCCGCCACCAGGTCCACCCTTCACTGCCCGTGGCCGGCCTGGCGGACGTCCTGATCCACGCCCTGCACTGCCTCCCAACTTTGGAAGCGTTGGTCATGGTCCAGTGCGCCACGCAGAGGGGAGACATCACGCTGGACTTCCTCCGCAGTAAACTCCCGGGGAACCGCAACGCCCGCGCCAGGTCCGTCCTGGACTTTGTCATCCCCCGGGCCGACTCTGTGCTGGAGGTACTGGCCAACTACAACTTCCGCCATGCCGGGCTGAGTGTCCGCCGGCACGTGGAACTCGACGGTGTGGGCGAGGTGGACTTCCTGATTGAGGACTGCCTGGTGGTGGAAACTGACGGTCAGACCCACCTGGAGCCGAAGCAGGTCAAGAAGGACCGGGCCCGCAATAACGCCACAGTGGTTGGCGGGCGCCTGTGCCTCAGGTTCGGCTATGCCGACGTCGTCCACCACCCCGGGCAGATGGTGGCCCAGGTCCTGGCGGTACTTGAGCACAGCCGGCGGGGAGCGTTCAGCGCCGGGTGAGTGCCGCCGTCGTGGGGTACTTTGGACCGCGCAGCCGCGGCTCACAGCCCGGTTTGCGGCGTGTCCGTGTCAATGTGCCCCACGACGGTAGGCGCCGGAAGGCAGCGGGGCCTACTCTTCCTCTTCGTCCTCGAACGCCCACTCGAACATGTCGAACACGAACTCGGAGAAAGTGCCTTCCTCGGACTTCCACTGGCCGCGGGCATTGTTGCGGCGGTACACGATGGGGTCCGGGACGCTGAGGTCGCCTATGCGGAAGCCCCAGGTGAACTGTTCCTCTTCATCCTCGAGGAACATGAGGAAGCCTTCGTCATCGACTTCGAGTTCCTCGGGGTCCCAGAAGTAGTGGTACGCCTCCATGAGGTCCTCGCAGCCGCCCAGGGCCAGGTAGAACTCGCGCAGAACCAGGGGAATCTCAAACTGGTGGTCGGCAAGGGCCTTGTCCAGTTCCTCGGGGGTCAGGCCGTCCTCTTCCTGCCATTCATCCTCGAGATACTTCGGAACAAGCGCTTTGAACTTCTCGAGGAACATGTCAGTCATGCTCATATCCTAGCCAATCCGGACCACCCCAAAATGACAGGGAGGATAACTCTCAGAGCCCCGAATCGGTCGCCCGCCGGTGCCAGCCCCGGACGGCAAGCGGTGCCTGCCAGGACCGGCGCCATGCCAGGACCCGGAACGTGAACACCAGTGCCGCGATACCGGCTGCGGTGAGCACGTTGAACACGCCCAGGACCCACAGCACCGCGGTCAAGGTGGCACCCAGGAACGCCGGCACCGCGTAGATGTCTTTTGGGTTGAACAGCTCCGGAACCTCGTTGGCCGTGATGTCGCGCAGCAGCCCGCCGCCCACGGCCGTGGTCACTCCCAGCAGCACCGACGCCACAGGGTTGAGTCCGGTGGCCAGGGCCTTGAGGGTGCCGGTCATGCAGAACAGGGCCAGGCCTGCGGCGTCGAACAGGATCAGCAGGGACGTGTACCGCTGGACGCTGGAGAAGAGGAAGAACACCAGGACCGTGGCCAGCAGCGGCGGTGCCAGGTATGCGGGATTGGTGAAGGCCGCCGGAACGATGACGAGGATGACATCGCGGATCACGCCGCCCCCCAGGCCCACCAGGGAGGCCAGGAGCAGGGATCCGACAATGTCGATCTGCTTCCGCGCCGCCAGCAGCGAGCCCGAGACGGCAAAGAAGAACACGCCCAGCAGATCCAGCCACACCGGGGAGTTGTCAAAGGCGAATGTCATGGGGCGTCCCGGGTATTTCAAAGAGGGCGGACAGGGCGGCTCCAACGTTACGCTAGCCCCTATGAACAGCCCCATCATGATCGCCTGCGCCCATGGGACGTCCAACACACAAGGAGCTGCCGAGGTCAACGCCCTGCGGGCCGCCATTGCGGAACTGCGCCCCGGGCTCGATGTCCGCGAAGCCTACGTGGACGTCCAGCAGCCGGACCTGGTGGATGTGGTGGCAGGCCTGCCTGAGGGGGAGGCCGCCGTTGTTGTTCCGCTCCTCCTGAGCGTGGGCTACCACGTGAAGGTGGACATCGCCCGTGCGGTGAAGAGCCGGCCGGGCAGCGCCGCCGCCGCGCCGCTCGGCCCCGACCCGCGCCTTGCCAAACTCCTGGACCAGCGGCTGAGCGAGGCCGGCACCACGGACAATGACGTGATTGTCCTGGCTGCAGCGGGTTCGTCCAACCCCAACGCTGCCATCAGCGTCGAGCAGCTGCTGGGCCAGCTTCAGCAGCTCCGGTCCAACCGGATAGTGGCAGCCTATGGTGCCTCCGCCCAGCCGTCCGTGCCCGACGCAGTCGCCATGCTCCGCGAGGAGCTCGCCGGAGGTGCCGGCGCGGGGGAGTCCGCCGGAGCGGTCGACGTCGGCGGGCGTGTGGTGATTGCCTCGTACCTCCTGGCGCCGGGCTTCTTCCACGACCAGCTGGCCAAGGCGGGTGCCGACGTCGTGACCGAACCCTTGCTGCCGTCCCCCGCACTCGCGGAGATTGCGCTGGACAGGTACGACGCCGCCGTCGCCACCATGAACCAGGCTCCCGTGGCCCCGGCTCCGGATGTGCCTTCCGCGCCCCAAAACCAAGCCCCTGCCGATGCACAGCAGGGTGGGTTCTTCAAGGCCGTCCGGCGTTTCGTGACGAAATATTTCCCTAGGTGACTTAGCGTTTCCGGGCCTTTGTGACGGTATTCGGCGCCGCCCTACAGTCGATGCATGACTGATACAGCTCTAGCCGGAGCGTCCGCGGACTCCGCTGCTCCCAAGCGCCCCGCCCGCCCGTCCCGCCCCGCCGCAAAGCCGCACGGGCAGTGGAAAGTGGACGGAAAGACGCCGCTGAACGCCAACGAAACCTGGAAGCAGGAAGACGACGGCCTGAACGTCCGCGAGCGTATCGAGTCCATTTACGCCAAGGAAGGCTTCGACGCCATCCCCAGCCAGGACCTGCACGGCCGGTTCCGCTGGTGGGGCCTGTACACCCAGCGCAAGCAGGGGATCGACGGCGGCAAGACCGCCACGCTGGAACCGCACGAGCTTGAAGACAAGTACTTCATGCTCCGCGTCAGGATCGACGGCGGTGCGCTCACCACCGAGCAGCTGCGCGTCATCGGCCAGATCTCCGTGGACTTTGCCCGCGACTCCGCCGACGTCACCGACCGCCAGAACATCCAGCTGCACTGGATCGAGGTGGAAAACGTCCCCGAAATCTGGCGCCGGCTCGAAGCGGTTGGCCTGTCCACCACCGAGGCCTGCGGCGACGTCCCGCGCGTGATCCTTGGTTCGCCCGTGGCCGGCATCGCCAAGGACGAGATCATCGACCCCACCCCTCTCATCGCGGAGCTGGGGGAGCGGTTCATCGGCAACCCGATCGTGTCCAACCTGCCGCGCAAGTACAAGACCGCCATCACCGGCCACCCCAGCCAGGATGTGGTCCACGAGATCAACGACATCGCCCTAGTAGGGGTCCGCCACCCGGAACTCGGCGCAGGCTATGACCTGTGGGTGGGCGGCGCACTGTCCACCAACCCGATGCTCGGCAAGCGCCTTGGCGCCTTCGTCCAACCCCACCAGGCCGCCGACGTCTGGCTGGGCGTCACCAGCATCTTCCGGGACTACGGCTACCGCCGCATGCGCACCAAGGCCCGCCTGAAGTTCCTCCTGGCCGACTGGGGCACGGAGAAATTCCGCCAGGTCCTGGAGGACGAATACCTGGGCTACAAGCTGGCCGACGGCCCGGCCGCGCCCAAGCCCGCTACCCCCGGCGACCACGTGGGCGTGCACGAACAGAAGGACGGCAAGTTCTTCATCGGCGCCACCCCGCTGGGCGGCCGCCTGTCCGGCTCCGGCCTGGTCAAGCTCGCGGACACCCTGGAGGCCCGCGGCTCCTACCGGCTGCGCACCACCCCGCACCAGAAGATCGTGGTGCTGGACGTCGACAAGCAGCATGTGGAGCCGCTCATCGCCGAGCTGGACGCCCTGGGCCTGTCCGCCCGGCCGTCCGTGTTCCGCCGCGGCACCATCGCCTGCACCGGAATCGAGTACTGCAAGCTGGCCATCGTCGAAACCAAGATGACCGCCGCCAGCGCCGTTGCCGAGCTGGAGCGCCGCCTGGCCGACCTCGCCGACTCCGGCCAGCTGCCCGCAGCCCTGTCCCTGCACATCAACGGCTGCCCCAACTCCTGCGCCCGCATCCAGACGGCGGACATCGGCCTGAAGGGCATGATGCTGCCAACGCCCGACGGCGATCCCTCCCCGGGCTTCCAGGTCCACCTGGGCGGCGGGCTGGCGAACAATGACCGCGAGGAAGCAGGCCTGGGCCGCACCGTCCGCGGCCTGAAGGTGTACGTCGACGACCTGCCCGATTACGTGGAGCGCGTGGTGCGCCGGTTCGTGGCCGACCGCGCCGACGGCCAGACCTTCGCCGAATGGGCCCACGCAGCAGACGAGGAGGCACTCCAGTGAGCAACGAAACCCCGGTGGTTGAGCCTGTCGAAGCCCCCGCAAGCCCGACCAACGGAACCCTCCGTTCCAAGGAAGAGCTAAAGGCCCTGGCTGAATCCGGCGCCGCCGAGCTCGGCTGGGACGCTCCCGCCCGCGACGTGATCGCCTGGGCGGCGCGCAACTTCGACCTGTCCGCCGTCGCCGTCGCGTGTTCCATGGCCGACGCCGTCCTGCCGGCCCTGGTGGCTGACCAGATGCCCGGCGTCGACGTCCTGTTCCTGGAGACCGGTTACCACTTCCCCGAAACCTACGCCACCCGCGACGAGGTGGCAGCAAACCTCCGCGTCAACGTGGTGGACGTGCTGCCCGAAACCACCGTGGAGCAGCAGGACCGGCTCCTGGGCAAGGACCTTTTCGCCCGCGATGCCGCCCAGTGCTGCGCCCTCCGCAAGGTGGCACCGCTGCAGCGCACCCTGGCCGGCTACGAACTCTGGTTCACCGGCGTCCGCCGCGACGAGGCGCCCACCCGCACCAACACTCCGCTGGTCAGCTGGGACGAGAAGAACGGCCTGGTCAAGGTCAACCCGATGGCTGCGTGGACGTTCGACCAGCTGGTCCAGTACTCGGACGACAACCTTTTGCCCGTCAACCCGCTGCTTTCCCAGGGTTACCCCTCCATTGGCTGCCAGCCCTGCACCCGCAAGGTGGCGCCCGGCGAAGATCCCCGCGCCGGCCGCTGGGCAGGATCCGACAAGACAGAATGCGGACTTCACGTATGAGCACTCCTAATGACACTTTGGTTTCGACACGCTCAGCCAACGTTCCGGTGATTGAGCCGGTCGAAATCCCAACCCGCCTTTCCTCCCTGGACACCCTTGAGTCCGAGGCCATCCACATCATCCGCGAGGTGGTTGCCGAGTTCGAGAAGCCTGCGCTGCTGTTCTCCGGCGGCAAGGACTCCGTGGTCATGCTGCACCTGGCCACCAAGGCGTTCTGGCCCGGGAAGGTTCCGTTCCCCGTGCTGCACGTGGATACCGGCCACAACTTTCCCGAGGTCATCGAGTTCCGCGACCGCACCGTTGAGCGCCTGGGCCTGAAGCTCGTGGTGGGTTCCGTGCAGGAGTTCATCGACCGCGGCGAGCTGGCAGAGCGCGCCGACGGCACCCGCAACCCGCTGCAGACCGTCCCGCTGCTGGACGCCATCCAGCAGAACAAGTTCGACGCCGTGTTCGGCGGAGGCCGCCGCGATGAGGACAAGGCCCGCGCCAAGGAGCGCATCCTGAGCCTCCGCGACGAATTCGGCCAGTGGGACCCGCGCAACCAGCGGCCCGAGCTGTGGAACCTCTACAACGGGCGCCACACCGTGGGCCAGCACGTCCGCGCATTCCCCATCAGCAACTGGACCGAGCTGGACATCTGGCGTTACATCGAGCGCGAAAACATCGAACTGCCCGGCCTGTACTACGCCCACCAGCGCGAGGTCTTCGCCCGCGACGGCATGTGGCGGGCCGTTGGTGAAGTCTCCCAGCCCCGCGAGGGCGAAGAGGTCATCACCAAGACCGTCCGCTACCGCACCGTGGGTGACATGTCCTGCACCGGCGCGGTCGAGTCGAACGCCTTCACGGTGTCCGACGTCGTGGTTGAAGTTGCCGCCTCCACCCTGACCGAACGTGGCGCCACCCGTGCAGATGACCGCATCTCCGAGGCCGCCATGGAAGACCGAAAGAAGGACGGGTACTTCTAATGACCACGATTTCCGAGAGCCCGGCGGGCTCCATCAACGAAGCCCTGCCCACCACCCTCTTCCGTTTTGCCACCGCAGGATCGGTCGACGACGGCAAGTCCACCTTGGTGGGCCGCCTCCTTCACGACTCCAAGGCCATCCTGGCTGACCAGCTCGACGCCGTCGCCCGCACCTCCGCGGACCGTGGCTTCGGCGGCGAAAAGGGCGGCATCGACCTGGCCCTGCTGACCGACGGCCTGCGCGCCGAACGCGAACAGGGCATCACCATCGACGTGGCCTACCGCTACTTCGCCACCGACCGGCGCAGCTTCATCCTGGCCGACTGCCCCGGGCACGTGCAGTACACCAAGAACACGGTGACGGGCGCATCCACTGCGGATGCCGTCGTCGTACTCATTGACGCCCGCAAGGGTGTCCTTGAGCAGACCCGCCGCCACCTGTCCGTGCTGCAGCTGCTGCGCGTGGCGCACGTGATCGTGGCCGTGAACAAGATCGACCTGGTGGACTTCAGCGAGTCCGTGTTCCGCGACATCGAAGCCGACGTGCAGCAGGTGGGCCGTGAACTGGGCCTCGGCTCCGACGGCATCAGCGACCTGCTGGTGATCCCCGTCTCCGCGCTCGACGGCGACAACGTGGTGGAACGCTCGGAACGCACCCCCTGGTACACCGGGCCCGCGCTGCTGGAAGTCCTCGAGACCCTGCCCGCTGCCGACGAACTCGAAAGCCACCTGGAAAGCTTCCGCTTCCCCGTCCAGCTGGTCATCCGGCCGCAGGGCGCCCTGGCTCCCGACGCCGTCGCCGCAGGCCTGGACGTGGAAGCGTACCGCGATTACCGCGCGTACGCCGGGCAGATCACTGAAGGCTCCGTGAAGGTGGGGGACCAGGTCTCCGTGCTGACCCCCGGCCAGGCGCCGCGGACCACCACCGTAGTGGGCATCGATTTTGCCGGTGCCTCGCTGGAGGAAGCCGCCGCCCCGCAGTCCGTGGCCATCCGCCTCGCAGACGAGTTCGACGTCGCCCGCGGTGACACCATCGCCGCCGCCGGCACCGTCCGCGAAGCCTCCGCCGATTTGTACGCCGCCCTGTGCTGGCTCTCGCCCAAGCCGCTGCGCGAAGGCCAGAAGGTCCTGGTCAAGCACGGCACCCGCACCGTCCAGGCGATGGTCCGCAGCGTGTCCGGGAAGCTGGATCTGGCCACCTTCAAGCTGGAGGCCGCCTCCAGCCTGGAGCTCAACGACATCGGCCACGCGCAGCTCCGGCTCGCCGCGCCGCTGCCGCTGGAGAACTACCTGCACCACCGCCGCACCGGCGCGTTCCTGGTCATCGACCCGCTGGACGGCAACACGCTGGCCGCGGGCCTGGTCAAGGACCACCCGGGCGACCACGAGGACGAGCGCTACAGCATCTAGTCTTCGCCGAAGTCGCCGGAAACGATGCGAGGCAGCCGCTACGGCTGCCTCGCACTCTTACGGCGATTTCGTGGTTAACGGCTTACCGTCGCGCCTCGAGGATGGACTTGAGCTTCTCCAGGTCGCGGCCGGTTTCGCGGCGGATAATAGGTTCCATGACCAGGCCGGCCAGCCGGGAGAAACCTGAGGGGCTCCCGCTGTTGCCAAGCGTCATGCGCGTCCCGCCGGCGTCGTCCGTCCAGGTGTAGGTGGTCTGCATGGGGAAGGGCCCCTGGGCGGTCCGCATCACCAGCTTTTCGCCGGAGACGTAGTCGACGAACTCGTAGGTGTACTTGAGCTCCCGGCCCAGGAACTTCGCCGTGAACGCCACCTTCGAGCCCGGGCCAAGGGGGCCGCTGTCCAGCCGCTGCGATTTGTGGATGTTGACGTACCAGCGGGGCGCATTTTCCGGGTTCGCTGCAAAGTCCGCCACTTCCGCGCGCGGCCGGTTGATGTGGATCTCCGTCTGGACATTGACCATGGCTGCATCTCCTCTCGAAGGCGGGGGTTAGCCTAGGACTTACCCTAGTCCTGGTCACCGGCGCGGGAGGCGGCAATGGAAACCATCACCCCAACGCTCCTCAACTGGGCGTCCATCCTGGATGACAAGACCCGGGAACAGGCGGTCCGGACGGCGGCCCTGCCGTTCATCTACCCGCACCTGGCGCTGATGCCGGACGCGCACCTGGGCAAGGGCGCCACCGTGGGGTCGGTCATCCCCACGCTCCGCACCATCATCCCGGCCGCGGTGGGCGTGGACATCGGCTGCGGCATGATCGCGGTCCGGACCCAGTACTCGGTGAAGGACCTGCCGAAGGACCGCAAGGGCCTCCGCGAGGATATCGAGCGGGTCATTCCGTTGTCCGCAGGGCACAACAACAGGACCGTCCTGCCCACGGCGGAGCCCCGCATCGCCGAGCTGAAGCGGCGCGCCGCGAAAGCCGGCTTCAATCCCGCCCAGTACGTGGCCAAGTGGGAGCTGCAGCTGGGGTCCCTGGGCTCGGGCAACCACTTCATCGAAGTTTCTGCGGATGAGCACGACGGCGTGTGGCTCTTCCTGCATTCGGGCTCGCGGGGCATCGGCAACAGGATCGCCCAGCACCACATCGGGGTGGCCCGGCACGTCAGCCGGAAGAACCAGGTTTACCTCCCGGACCCGGACCTCGCGTACCTGGACGAAGGCACGCCCCAGTTCGAGCGCTACATCGCGGAGCTGCGCTGGGCCCAGCACTTTGCGCTCCTGAACCGGGAGGAGATGGTGGACCGCGTGACTGCCCAGTTCAGCCGCTGGGTGGGCGGAAAGGTCCATGAACTGGAACGGATCAACTGCCACCACAACTTCACGGAGCAGGAGACGCATTACGGCAAGCCGGTATGGGTGTCCCGCAAGGGAGCCATCAAAGCCGGCCCCGGCGATCCCGGGCTCATCCCCGGGTCCATGGGGACGGCGTCGTACGTGGTGGAAGGCCGCGGCAACCCGGCGTCCCTGAATTCCTCCCCGCACGGCGCCGGCCGGGAGTACTCCCGCAACGCCGCCCGGAAGACCTTCACGCTGGAGGAACTGAAGCGCGCCATGCGGGGGATCGAGTTCCGCGCGTCCGAGGCCTTCATCGATGAAATCCCGGCCGCCTACAAACCGATCGACCAGGTCATGCAGGACGCCGCGGACCTGGTCACCGTGCGGCACAAGCTGCGGCAGCTGGTCAACGTCAAAGGCAACTGAAGGCATGAAACCGGATGGCAGCGCGGCCAAATGTGACGCTAGATGAACGTGCGTGACCCCCCGTTTCCGCGTCATTGAACGGGTTTGGACCACTCCCTATGGTGAAACAATGACTAGTTCCAAGCCCGGGATGACCCGCATCGTGGCAGGCGAAAGCGCGGTCCCGAAGCGCAAGCGCGCCATCGAGGCTGCCCTGGCCCTCGGGCTTGTCCTGCTGATCGCCGTCGGTGCGGTTGTGGCCTCGAATATCTCGCGCAACTCTGAAGCCCAGGCCGCCGAGCCCACCCCGGCAGCGGAGCTGAAACTTGGCTACTTCGGCAACGTCACGCACGCCCCTGCCCTGGTGGGCGTCAGGAAGGGCTTCCTGGCCGAAGCCCTGGGGAGCACCAAACTCAGCACCGAGACCTTCAACGCCGGACCGGCCGCGATCGAAGCCCTCAACGCCGGAGCCATCGACGCCGCCTACATCGGCCCCAACCCGGCCATCAACTCGTTCGCCAAGAGCCAGGGCCAGTCGGTGCGCGTCGTTGCCGGTGCCGCTGCGGGAGGTGCGCAGCTGGTGGTCAAACCCGGGATCGCCTCGGCCGCGGACCTTCGGGGCAAGACCCTCGCAACGCCGCAGCTGGGCGGCACCCAGGACGTCGCCCTCCGCGCCTGGCTCACCAAACAGGGCTACAAGACCGGCGTGGACGGCAGCGGCGACGTTGCCATCAACCCCACGGACAACGCCCAGACCCTGAAGCTGTTCCAGGACGGAAAGATCGACGGCGCGTGGTTGCCTGAGCCGTGGGCCTCCCGCCTGGTGCTCCAGGCCGGAGCGAAGGTGCTGGTGGACGAAAAGGACTTGTGGGACGGGACCGGAACGGGCAAGCCCGGCGAGTTCCCCACTACCATCCTGATCGTGAACCAGAAGTTCGCCGCGGAGCACCCGGACGCCGTCAAGGCTCTGATCAAGGGCAACGCTGACTCCGTGGCCTGGCTCAACTCGGCGCCCGCGGATGAGAAAGCCGAAATCATCAACGCGGCCCTGCAGGAGTCCGCCGGGGCAGCCCTGCCCGGCGACGTCCTGGCCCGGTCCCTCGCCAACATCACCTTCACCCTCGACCCGCTGGCCGGCAGCTACTCCAAGCTGCTGCAGGACGGCGTGGACGCAGGCACCACCAAAAAGGCCGACATCAACGGCCTCTTCGACCTCCGCGCGCTCAACCAGGTAACCGGCAGCGCCAACAAGATTTCAGCAGCCGGCCTCGGCCAGGACTGACCCACCCAACTAGCTAAGGACGCCACCATGCCAGTGGTACTGGAACACCTGGGCAAGCGCTTCGGCGACGGCGCCCCGGTCCTGGACGACGTCAACGCCAACATCCGGCAGGGCGAGTTCGTTGCCCTCCTCGGTGCCTCCGGCTGCGGCAAGTCCACCCTCCTGAACATCATCGCGGGACTTGAAGCGCCGACGTCGGGCGCCCTGGAAGTGCCCAGCGACGGTGCGGCCTTCATGTTCCAGGACGCGGCTCTGTTTCCCTGGCTGACCGCCCGGGAGAACATCGAGCTGGCCCTGAAGCTGCGCGGCGTGGGCAAGGCCGA
The DNA here is from genome assembly GCF_036455295.1 of Pseudarthrobacter phenanthrenivorans. GTDB lineage: Bacteria > Actinomycetota > Actinomycetes > Actinomycetales > Micrococcaceae > Arthrobacter > Arthrobacter phenanthrenivorans_C. The sequence continues at coordinate 376,771 of NZ_JAYXNX010000001.1, forward strand.
ACGCCGCGCCAAAGCGCAAGAGCTCCTGGAACTGGTGCATCTGGGTTCCGCCGGGGACAAGCGCCCGCACGAACTGTCCGGCGGCATGCGGCAGCGTGTGTCCCTGGCCCGCTCACTGGCCCAGGACCGGCAGCTGCTGCTCATGGACGAACCCTTTGCCGCGCTCGATGCCATCACCCGCGACCTGCTGCACGACGAACTCGAACGCATCTGGAAGGAAACCGGGCGCACCATCGTCTTCGTCACCCACAACGTCCGCGAGGCCGTGCGCCTGGGCCAGCGCGTCCTGCTGCTGTCCTCCCGGCCCGGCCGCGTGGTCCAGGAATGGGCCGTCACCGAGGAACACCGAACCGACGCCGGGCTCGCCGGCCAGCTGACCGGGGTCATCACCGCCCGGCTGCGGGAGGAGATTCGCCGCCATGCCAAGTAACCCGCCTTTGGTTGAGGAGGAGCCGGTGGTTCAGCCCGCCGATACCAAACCTGCCGCCCATGTCCATGCCGCGCTGACCCGCACCTCCACCGGGACCGAGGACCTGCGGGAGCTCGAATCCGGCCTGGACTCGCTGCAGTCCGACGCCGACCGCAAGCACCGCATTGACTGGAGCCGCATCCTCCTGCCTGTGGCTGCGCTGGTGGTTCTGGTGCTCGTCTGGCAGTTCTACGTGTCCCTCGGGGTGAAGCGGCGGGACCTGGTTCCCGGGCCGCTGGACGTGGTCGGTCAGATGGGGCTGCTCTGGGGCGAGGGCAAACTGCAGGGAGCCATGTGGACCTCGCTGCAGCGCGGCGTGGTGGGCTTCCTCATTTCGGTGGCGATCGCCACCCCCGTCGGCCTGCTGCTGGCCCAGGTCGCGCCGCTGCGGCGTGCGTTTGGCCCCTTGATTTCCGGCCTCCAGGTCCTGCCCTCCGTGGCGTGGGTTCCGGCTGCCATCATCTGGTTCGGCCTCACGGACGCCACTGTATATTTCGTGGTGTTCATGGGAGCCATCCCGTCCATCATCAACGGCCTCATCTCCGGCGTGGACCAGATCCCGCCGCAGTACCGGCGTGTAGGGACAGTCCTGGGTGCGTCCAGGCTGCAGATGGCGCTCCAGGTGATCCTTCCCGCGGCGCTGCCGGGCTACCTCAGCGGGCTGAAGCAGGGGTGGGCCTTCTCGTGGCGCTCCCTGATGGCGGCGGAGATCATCGCGGTGGGCGGCACCATCGGCTTCGGACTGGGCTCCCTGCTGGACCAGGGCCGCGATCTGTCCGACATGACCATCGTCATGGCCGCCATCCTGCTGATCCTCGGCGTTGGCATCCTCATTGAGCTGCTGGTCTTCGGGCCCATCGAGAAGCGCCTCCTGCGCCGCCGCGGCCTGCTGGCCGGCAGCACCCGCTGAGCCAGCCCCTCCAAACGAACCGCTAAGGCCCGACGGCGACCTTCCGCCGTCGGGCCTTTGCCGTCCCTGGCGCGTCAGGGGCGGTCCCGGGGCACTTCGACGCGGACACGCCGGGGGACGAGGCGTGTACGACGACGGCGCTAGCCAAAGTGCCCCGCGACGGCTGCCCGGGGCAGGCCACACCGTCCCCGTGGCAGACTGGCCGCATGACCGCCAGCTTCGTATGCCGCACCGAGTCTCCGCTGCCCATGGAAGAGCTGTTCGATAGGGCGCGCAGCATCGACCTGCACCTGGACTCCCAGAAGGACTCGGGGGAGCGGGCCGTGGCAGGGGTGACCAGCGGCCTGATCGGGGACGGCCAGGAGGTCACGTGGCGGGCCAGGCATTTCGGCATCCCGCTCATCATGACCAGCCGGATCACCCAGCTGGACTTCCCCCGCAACTTCACGGACGAACAAGTCAGTGGCCCGTTCAAGGCCTTCCGCCATGTCCACGAGTTCGAACCAACAGCTACGGGCAGCGTCATGACGGACCGGGTGGAGTTCACCGCCCCGCTGGGAGTCGTGGGCGCCGCCGTCGAACGCCTGGTCCTGGCCCGTTACCTGGAACGGCTCATCACCACCAGGGGCCGGTTCCTCGCCGGGGGAGCAGGAAACCCTTTGTGACGCAGCGTTACCTTACGTGAACTGGTGTTGCTCGGCCTTTGTTGGCCAATGTGACGCGGCCATACCGTTGATCCATGGCAATTCAGGACATTTATCCCACCGCGCTGCGGCTGCTCGGCCGCCCGGTGCTGGTGGTGGGCGGCGGCCCCGTCGCTGCCCGCCGTGCCAAGGGACTGCTCGACGCCGGTGCCGTGGTCACCGTCGTGGCCCCGGTTGCCTCGCCCGCGGTCCAGGAGATGGCCGACGCCGGCCTGCTCGCCTGGGAAGCGCGCCCCTACCTTTCAACTGACATCGACGGCGCCTGGTTCGTCCAGACCGCCACCGGCGACGCGGAGGTCGATGCGCAGGTCTCGTCCGACGCCGAGGCCCAGCGGGTCTGGTGCGTCAACGCCTCCAACCATGAAGCGTCAGCCGCCTGGACCCCCGCCGTCGCGGAGGTGGACGACGTCAAGATCGCCGTCAACGCCGGGGGAGACCCCCGCCGGGCGATGGCCGTCCGGGACGCGGTGGCCACCGCCCTGGAAACCGGCGATCTCCCGCTGCGCCGCCGCCGCGCCCACCAGGGAAGCGTGGCGCTCGTGGGCGGCGGTCCCGGCGATACCGGCCTCATCACCGTCCGCGGCCGCCGGCTCCTCGGCCAGGCGGACGTCGTGGTGGCCGACCGCCTTGGCCCCCGTGAACTCCTGAACGAACTCGCCCCCGACGTCCGCGTCATCGAGGTCGGCAAGACGCCCGGCCACCATCCTGTGCCGCAGGCGGAGATCAACCGGATCCTCGTTGAGGAGGCCCTTCATGGCCACCGTGTGGTCCGGCTCAAGGGCGGGGACCCCTACGTCCTGGGCCGCGGCGGCGAGGAAGCCGAATACTGCCGGCAGCACGGCGTCGAAGTGGAAGTGGTTTCTGGGGTCACCTCAGCCATCTCCGTTCCCGCCGCTGCCGGAATTCCGGTCACGCACCGCGGCCTGGCCAAGGGCTTCAGCGTGGTCACGGGCCACGAGGAACTGTCCGAAATTCCGGCCCGCGCAGACCACACCATCGTCCTGCTCATGGGCGTCGGCCAGCTCCGCGAATCCGCGTCCGCGCTGGGCGAAGCCGGACTGCCCCTGGACACCCCTGTTGGTATCGTGGAAAACGGCTATTTGCCGGACCAGCGCGTCACCATCGGCACGCTCGGTTCCATCGCCGACCAGGCCCAGGCCGCCGGCGTCGCAAATCCTGCCGTTATTGTCATCGGTGACGTGGTGCGCGTAAGCCCGTTCGCGCCGGCGCACTTCAAAACCGCTGACTACAGCACCACCACCCCGAACAGCCCCCGCAAGACCGCCCTTACCCCCTGAAACCCATCGACTGCTCCGTATTTGTCGTTATGAGCGTTCAAAACGACAAATACTCAGCAATCGATGCAGAAGAAAAGGAACACAGCCGTGTCATCCAGCACTACCGTAGGTTCTGCCGAACGTCCGCTGCGCGTCGCCGTCGTGGGCTCCGGCCCGGCCGGCGTCTACGCCGCTGACATCCTCACCAAGAGCGAGGCCGTCAAGAGCGGCGAGCTGACCGTCAGCATCGACCTCTTTGACCGCTACCCGGCACCCTACGGCCTGATCCGCTATGGCGTGGCCCCGGACCACCCCCGCATCAAGGGCATCGTCAACGCCCTGCACAAGGTGCTGGACCGCGGCGACATCCGCTTCTTCGGCAACGTGGACTACGGCACTGACCTCACCATCGAGGACCTGCGCACCCACTATGACGCCATCATCTTCGCCACCGGCGCCATCAAGGACGCTGACCTGAACATCCCCGGCGTGGAGCTGGAGGGCTCGTTCGGCGGCGCTGATTTTGTCTCCTGGTACGACGGACACCCGGACGTCCCACGCGAATGGCCGCTGGAGGCCAAGGAAATCGCGGTCATCGGCAACGGCAACGTGGCACTGGACGTGGCCCGCGTCCTGTCCAAGCACGCCGATGACCTTCTGGTCACCGAAATCCCGGACAACGTCTACGCCGGCCTGAAGAACTCGCCGGTCACCGACGTGCACGTCTTCGGCCGCCGCGGGCCCGCCCAGGTCAAGTTCACCCCGCTGGAGCTGCGCGAACTGTCCCACTCCAAGGACGTGGACATCATCCTGTACCCGGAGGACTTTGAGTTCGACGAGGAATCGGACCGCCAGATCCAGACCAACAACCAGACCAAGACCATGGTGGGCACCCTCACCAACTGGATCGCCGAGCAGCCGGAGGACCTCTCCGAGCTGAAGGCTTCCCGCCGCCTGCACCTGCACTTCCTGCACAGCCCGGTGGAGATCTACGACGACGCCGAGGCCCCCGGCAAGGTGGCGGGCATCAAGTTCGAGCGCACCGAACTGGACGGCACCGGCAACGCCCGTGGCACCGGCGAATTCGTGGACTACCCCGTCCAGGCCGTCTACCGCGCCATCGGCTACTTCGGCTCCGCCCTGCCGGACGTCGAGTTCGACCACAAGAAGGGCGTGGTAACGAACGACGGCGGCCGCGTCCTGGATGCCGACGGCCAGCACGTGCCCGGCCTCTACGCCACCGGCTGGATCAAGCGCGGACCGGTCGGCCTGATCGGCCACACCAAGGGCGACGCCCTGGAAACCGTGACCTACCTGCTGGAAGACCGCGAAAACCTTCCGGTGGCTTCCGCCCCGCAGGAGGACTCCGTCGTTGAACTGCTCGATGCCCGCGGCGTGAAGTTCACCAGCTGGGAAGGCTGGCTGGCACTGGATGCCCACGAGCTCGCCCTGGGTGCTGCGGCCACCGAGGCCGGCGGCTCGCACGGCGTCGAGGTCAAGCGTGAGCGCATCAAGGTGGTGCCGCGCGGGGACATGGTGGACATCTCCCGCGACGGCGTCTCCGCCCAGGTCTAGGACCTGAAAGCCGGTCAGCAGCTAAAAGCGAAGGAACCCCGGGGCCGATGGTCCCGGGGTTCCTTCGCTTTGACGGCTAGTTAACCCGACCTCGCTATTTGCCCGCGCCCCCGATGGCCATGAGTTCCAGGCGCCGCAATGTCTCGCGGTTGCGGGCCGAAATCACGGGGTCGCGCAGGAACTTGGGCATCAGCTTGCCGGGCCCGCGGATGACGTCCTCGGCAATGGTTACCCGGCACTGGTTGCCCCGGTCCTCCAGCCTGATGTCCACCTTGGCCTCGCCCATCGGCCAGCCGCGCGCCACGAGCTCAAGGGAACGGCCCGGTTCGACGGCCGTGACGCGGGTGCTGTCGTTGATGACCAGCGGCCAGGCACCCACGGAGTGGTGCAGCTGCGCTCCGGTCCCTGGCCACTCGGCGTCCACGTCCCGGATCCGGGACGCGCCCACCACCCACCCGGAGTACAGCCAGCCGTCGGCGATGACGCGCCAGACGTCGGCGGCGGAGGAATTGAACAGCAGCGAGACAGTGGACATGGGCTTCCTTCCGGTTCCGGGTGTGCTTTCCCCGTGCTTCGCAGGGGAGCCCGGGTGGGGTACGACGGCTGGAGGTGCGGGCTGCCGGGCCGCCCGATAGGACGGCTTCCGCAGGCGCCGGGTCCACCCGTAGGTCTCTGCGCCGGCCGGCTGGTTCGCCAGCGGATCGAAGCGCAGCGGGATGTCACCGGGATGGGGGCCCGCGTGCAGCCGCAGCTCGCCGCACTCCCGCCAGGCGCCGCCTGGCGTGGCCCAATGCAGCCCAAGGACCCACTCCCCGGAAGCCAGTGACCCTGCCGGGAGGCTCCGCGTGCGCAGGCCCAGCAGCACGGGACCCCGCCGGCCGCGGTACGGCATGAGCGTGGTCATGGTGGCTCCGGCGACATCCAGCCGCGGCACCAGCAGGAACCGGCCGGGCAGCCCCCACCCGGTGGAGGCGAAAAGGACGTCTGCGGACCCGGAACCATCGGACCCGGAGCCAGGGGAGCCAGGGCCTACGGATGCAGCGCCCGACGGCGAAACGCGGAGGGCCAGGCCCAGGATGTCCGGCAGCGCCTGCGGCAAACCCAAAGACCTGGAGAACCGCGCCACCACCTGGTCGGTGCCGGGGGAGTCCAGCCAGTCGATGCCGCTGGCCACCGCAGGGTTTCCGGTCCTGTCCAGGGTCCCGGTGAGACCCAGGCCCTGCGGATGGATCGGCCGGTCAGGCCTGACAATCTTCAAAAGCCGGAAGAGGGCAGCAAAAGCCTGCCCGGCACTTCCGGTGACGGCGGAATTCACGCGCAGCTGCTGGGTCATACTTCCTTCCTACCCACAAACCCCGGGACTACATGCGGCCGAACCGGGCCCGGATCAGTGCGAAGATGCCGTAGGCGATGAAACCGGCGCCGATCAGCGTCAACAGGGGTGGCCCGAAAGGGTGGCCCTGCAGGGCCTTGAGGCTGCCGTCCAGCCCGGTGGACTCATCCGGCCGGTGCTTGGCGGCGGCAACGATGAAGAGCAGTCCGGTGAGGTCCAGCGCAAGACCCTTGGCCACGTGGCCGGTGACCCCCAGGGTGTCGATAAGCCTGCCGCGCCGGGTGCCCTCGAAGCGGAACAGTTCCTCCTTGAAGCCCCGCCGGAATCCTTTGACCACGAAGTAGATGCCAATGCCCAGGACGGTCAGGCCCAGGGCCACGAGGACCCACGGCCCCAAGGGGTTGGCCATCAGGCGCGCGCTGAAGTCCCGTGTGTTCTCGCCGGAGTCGCTGCGCTGCCCCAGGGCGAACCCCCCGAAGGTCAGCCCCACACTGCCATAGGCGACGGCGAGGAACCCTGACGACACCAGCTTGGCCAGCCGCTCCTTGCGCGGAAGGCTTCGGGCGCGCAACGTGGCTTCGCTGGCCTGCCACACTGCCAGGCCGAGGCACGAGACCACGCAGAACCACATCACGGCGGGGCCCCACGCGTTGTCTGCCAGCTGGGCAATGGCACCGGTGGGTTCCGCATCGCCCGGATGGCCGAAAGCGATGGCAACGGCGATGGCGCCGACAATGATGTGGAGCAGTGCCATGACGGCAAATCCCGCGCGGGCCAGGATGTCCAGGGCCTTCGCGTTGGACGCCTCCTCGACAACGTCCGCTGCCTGGCTGAGGGTGGATTCGCCGTCGGACATCTCTTAGCCGTTCATGGGCCCTTCGGCCCGCAGCTTCTCCGCTCCGGGGCCCTGGACGTGCACGGTGCAGCGGACCACCAGCTGCCCGGGGGCGTTGTCCAGCTCCACCAGGGACTCGTCCGCGCTGAGGACGGTGAACACCTCGGACCCTGCCACCACTTCCACGCCCTTGGCCTTCGCCGTTTCCCGGGCATTCCGCAGCGCCTCGCGCTCCAGGCCGTCCACGTAGCCGCTGTCGCTTTCCCGGGCCGGGTTGCCGAAAGCCCAGCCGAACAATGTCCCTGTGTTTCCCATGGCGACGATATTACGCGTTGCGCCCGGCGCGGGGGCGGGCTTTCGTAATATTAGTAAGTGTGCTTACCATGGGCGCACCATACCTCGATGGAACACGGCAAGCGAAGTCCGCAGCACAGCGGCAACCGGATCCAGTTCACTACGTTAGGAATGCACATCATGGCAGGAAATCTCATTGCCCGTTCAGTTCACGACCTGACGGCGGCAGCATGGTTTGGTGGATCCCTGATGGGCGCCATTGGGCTTAACGGGGCAGCGGCCCAGGCCAAGGACCCCGCCGAGCGCACCCGGCTGTCCAGCGCCGGCTGGATGAAGTGGGCACCGATCCAGACCGCGGCGTTCGCCTCCCACCTGGTGGCGGACCTCGCCATCGCATGGGAGAACAAGGGCCGCATCGCCAAGCAGGAAGGCGTTGCCCGCGATACCGTCATCAAGACGGCGGTGACCGTGGTGGGAGCCGCAGTGACCCTGTACTCGGGCATCCTGGGCAAGAAGGTGGACAAGCTTGCCGGTGAAGGCGCCGAAGGTGCAACGGAGCCGCACGCCGCGGCCTCGGATGAGCTGAAGAGCGCCCAGCAGCAGCTGAAGCTCCTGCAGTGGGCCATCCCCGGCTTCGCTGCCCTGGTGATCATCCTTGGCGCCAAGCACGGCGAGATGCAGCGTCCCAAGAACGTCCTGGTGGGCCTCCGCCGCGACTAGGGCGGGTCAGGAACACAGCGCTTACGACGGCGGCCCGGTACGAAAGTGCCGGGCCGCCGTCGTGTCCCCGGGGCTACTCCGCCAGCCACTCCGCGCAGGAGTTCAGGTTCCGGTTCACGGTGGCCACGGCAGCTTCCGGGTCCCGCTGTTCGATGGCCGCCAGCAGGGTTTCGTGGCCGTCCCGGGGCAGCCCGTTGAAGCCGGGCCGGCGCTGCTGTTTGAGCAGGTCCTGGTGGAACACCGTTCCGAAGCTCGCGTAGAGCTCGTGCAGCAGCGGATTGCCGGACGCCCGGGCCACCCCTTCGTGGAAGTGCCAGTCGGCGTCCGCCCAGGCCTCGAAATCCCCGCTGTTCCAGGCCTGGTCCCGGGCGGTGAGCAGGGCGCGCAGGGCCGTGACGTCGTCGTCCGTAGCAGCCCGGGCGGCGAGCCTAGCGGCCTGGGTGTCCAGGCCCAGACGCACCTCCAGGATGTGCTGCTCCGTGTGGTCCTGGTACATGCGGCGGGCCGCGCCGGACATCTCGCTCGTGGCGCGAACGTAGGTGCCGTCCCCGCGCCGTACCTCCAGCATGCCCCCGTGGGCGAGGGCTTTGACTGCCTCGCGGAGGGTGCCCCGGGAGACGCCCAGGGTGGCCACGAGCTCGGGTTCGGGCGGGATGCGTTGGTCCAGCGGCCACTCGCCGGAATGGACCATTTCCCGCAGCTTTGCCGTTACTTCGGCGGCGAGCGGCGGCCGGACGGAAGGACTTAGGGACATGGCGCTATTTCCCCTTCGAAGCAGTACGGCCGGGAGCGGCGCCCGCGGGCCTGCCGGGCATCAGGGGCCCGGTGATCAAGTGGGAGACCACCACCTGGGCCAGTGACAGCACCAGCAGCAGCACCAGCGGCAGGGCCCAGCCGCCGGTGGCGCTGTGCAGCAGGCCCATGCCGAACGGTCCGGCGGTGGCCAGCAGGTAACCCGAGGACTGGGCCAGCGTGGACAGGGCGGTGGTCTCGGCGGTGCTGGTACCGCTCCGGCTGATCATTACCATCACCAGCGGGAAGATGCCCAGCCCAAAGCCCAGGAGGACAGCGGGAATGGCGGCCAGCGCCACGGGGAGGGCCAGCAGTGCCGCGATCCCCAGGACCATGGTGATGCTCACCAGGTAGAACGCGGGGCGCAGCATTCCCGGCCGGGCGCCGATGGCGATCAAGACCATTCCTGCCGGAACGGACACCAGCTGCATCAGGCCGAACATCAGCCCGCTCGAGGACGCGTCCATCCCCATGGTGGTCAGCATGTACGGAAACCAGCTCAGCAGGGCGTAGGCCAGCAGGGCCTGAAGGGTGAAGATTGCGGTGAGGAGCTGGCCTTTCCGGGTGCGCAGCAGCGGCCACGGGGACACGTGCGTGGCCGGACCCGGTACGGTGCTGCGGTGCGCCTGCAGCGCCACGGGCAGGAAACCGAGGAAGGCTGCCACCGCCGCGATGCCCACGGCGCCCACTGCGGCGGACGGGGAGCCCAGTGCCTGTGCCAGCGGTACCACCATGACCGAGGTCAGGGTGCCGCCGGTGGTCATGGTCACCGTGTAGACGGCGGTCATGAGCGAGGTGCGGGCGGCGAAGTGCTCGCGGATGAAGGAGGGCATGGCCACGTTGCAGATGGCCAGTCCGGACATCCCCACCACGCTGCCCGCCACGAGCATCCCGGTGGCGGGAATGCCGCGCAGCAGCAGCCCGCCGGCCAGCATCGCCAGGGACAGCAGGATGGCCTTCTCCACGCCGAGCTTGCCGGTCAGCCAGGAGGTGGCAGCGCCGGCAACGGCAAAGCAAAGCGTGGGGATGGACGGGATCACTGCTGCCACCAGTGCCCCGTAGCCCAGCACTTCCTGGAGGTCGTGCAGCAGGGCGGAGGCTCCAGTGATGCCGGCACGCAGGTTCAGCCCGATCAGCACCAGCGCAACCACTGCGGACACGACGGCAGACCGGGGCTTGGCGGTGGCCGCCGGCGCGGGGGCGGCGTGGGCTGCCACTGATGCGGGCGCGGAGGCGGGGGGAGTTGCAGGCATACCCTCCACCCTAAAGGTTAGACGTTTGATGTTTCGGGTTTTGTGGGCAACCTCTCGCAGGTTCCCCTCCTGGAATAGACTGCCAACGGACTGTCAGAGGGCCTGGCGCAGACCAGGCAGGGCGGAAGGACGGCTGTGGAGGCTTCCCGGGGACTCGAGATTGAGAAGAAGTACGACGTCGACACCGGCGCCGAGGTGCCGGCCCTGGAGCAGGCCGCAGGCGTGGCCCGCGCCGGCAATCCGCACACCGACCTCCTCGAGGCCGTGTACTTCGACACGCCCAAGCATGGCCTGGCTGCCCGCCGCATCACGCTCCGCCGGCGCACCGGCGGCAAAGACGCCGGATGGCACTTGAAGCTGCCGCCGTTGGTGCCCGTCCCGGGGGAGGGGCCCCAGCAGCGGACGGAACTGCACGCACCCCTTGGCCGGCCCGACGTCGTCCCGGACAGCCTGCTCCTGCACCTTCATGCCTACCTCCGGGGGGCGGACCCGGTGCCGGTGGTACGCCTGGAAACGCGCCGCACCACCTACCCCCTCTACGGTGATGACGGCGTGCACCTCGCCGACCTTGCCGACGACCAGGTCACCGCCGTGCGGCTGGAGGACGGGCACAACGACGAGGCAACGCGGCAGGAATGGCGCGAATGGGAGCTGGAGCTGGTCCACGGTGACCCGGAAATCTTCGGGCCGGTGGAGGAACTGCTGGCCGCCGCCGGGGCCCGGCCCGCCGGGCACGCCTCCAAGCTGGCCCGTGCCCTGGGCACCGGAAAGGCATCCCGGAAACTGGGGGCGCCCGGCGGGGACGGCAACGGCGCTGCCGAGGACGAAGGCAGCCCCGGGCTCCTGGCGGGAAAACGTGCCCCCGCAGCCGCCGTCGTCACCGTTTATGTTGCCGCGCAGATCGACCAGATCCTCGCCGGAGACGCCGCCGTCCGGCTGGAGGAACTGGACGCCGTGCACGCCATGCGGTCCGCCACCCGCCGCATCCGCTCCGTCCTGGCCGCCTACGGCAAGCTCTACCGAGCCTCTCCGGTACGGAAGCTGCGGAGCGAGCTGAAGTGGCTGGGCCAGCTGCTCGGGCAGCCGCGGGACGCCGAGGTCCTGCGGGTGGAGCTGCGCGAACAACTGGCTGGACTGCTGCCGGGCGATGACGGCGTTGCCGCTGCCACGGCAAGGATTGAAGAGCGCGCCGGCGGGGATTACGACGGTGGCTACCGGCTTTTGCAGGAAGCGCTGCAGTCGCCGCGCTACTTCCGGCTCCTGGACAAGCTCGAGGACTTCCGCGACAACCCGCCGGTGCGGGCTGAGGCGGTGGCGCAGGGACGGCGGGTGGCAGCGAAACCGGTGGACAAGGCCGCCAAGCGGCTGCGGCGTTCGCACAAGGCGGCCAAGGCGGCGCGGCGGGGCACGGATCAGGAGCTGGCCCTCCACCGGGTGCGCAAGGATGCAAAGCGGCTCCGCTACGTGGCCGAGTCCGCAGCAATGGTCCATGGCAAGCGCGCCGGCAAGGTGGCAAAGGCCGCCCGCCGGCAGCAAAAAATCCTGGGCAGGTTCCAGGACGCAGTGGTGGCCCGCGACCTGCTGGCCGCCATCGCCGGCGAGTACAGCGACCCGGCCACCGCGGGCATCTACGCGCAACTGCTCAACCAGCAGGAGGAACGGATGGTGGCCGCACAGGCCGGGCACCGAAAGGCATGGAAGAAGTCGCGCGACCTGCTGGGCCACGGCGTTATCTGAGCCGGCGGGTTTCGCCCCGGGCGCAGGGCCTACTTGCCTTGCCGCGCGGACAACCGGGCCACGGCCAGGGCCAGCCACAGCTGCACCCGGTCCGCGGTGACGGCGGGGTCGTAGCCGGTGAGTTCGGTGATCTGCGCCAGCCGGTACCGTACGGTGTTGCGGTGCAGGGTGAGTTCCTCCGCCACCGCCGCCACGGACCCGTTGTTGTTCAGGTAGCTCTCCAGCGTGGCCATCAGTTCCGAGCCGTGCGCGGCATCGAAGGCCCGCAAAGGGTTCAGGGACTCGTGCGCCATGTCGGCCAGCGGGACATCCTCGCTGGCCAGCAGCAGCGACGTCAGGCTCAGCCGCTCCGGTTCGTTGACCGGCAGGCCATGGCTGGCGGCGTCGCGGGCCTCGAAGTAGCTCCAGCGCAGGCCGTTCGGCTTCGTGTACGCCCCGCCGATGCCGATCGTGGCATGGATGCCGGCTTCGGCGAGGTGGTCGCTGAGCTTGCGTGCCAGCGCAGGTGCCGTCCCGCCGTCGTCATTGACCACCAGCACCAGGTCCTTGCCCACGACGGCGGCAACCGCCTTCTCCAGTTCCTGCGGCACCGAGGTGCTCCCCAGGGCCTTGCCGTGGGCGGCCGACACGGCCAGCAGCACCACGTTCTTCCGGGTGCTGTTCACCCCCACGCCTGCCAGGCGGCGCTGCGCCTCGCTGGTTTCCAGCGCGCCGTGGATGACGTCCTCCAGCACCTGGCCGCACAGTGCGCGCTGGGCCTGCCGCTGCTTGACCATGTTGTTCAGCTCCACGCTGATCAGGTTCTGCGCGTAGCCGATGATGCCGGTGTCCTCGAAAGGCTGGCGCACCCACAGGGTGCAGGCGTCGCGGCGTCCCGTGGGCACTGGGTAGCTGGACCAGGTATCCGCCGACGGGTGGGCGGTGCTGCTGTTGTACAGCTGCGCCGTGAACTGGGTGAGGGCAATGTCCGTGCGCAGCATGCCGCCCAGGTTCTTGAGGAGCTCCGCCAGCCCGCCGCCGGTCAGCAGTGCCCGGGCCAGCACCTGGTGCCCGGCGATCAACCGCTCCAGCTTGGCATAGTGGTCCGCCGACTGGGCATCCGCCACCAGCTTGGTAATGGCGATGAAGGGGGTTTCGTAGGGCACTTCCACCACTGGCAGGCCCCACCGGTTGGCCTCGGCCAGGAGGGCGGGGGGTACCGTCTCGTGCGAAAGGCCCACACCGAACCCGATGCCTACCGCGCCGGCGCGCTGCACCTGGCGGACAAAACGGCGCTGCTCAGGGGCGGACCGCAGCCGCAGGCCGGTGGTGAGGACCAGTTCACCACCATTGAGGAACCGCTGTGGATCCTCCAGTTCGGTCACCGCCACCCAGTTGATGTCCTGGTTCCAGGTGGTTTCCGCCACGCCCGCCTTGGACAGCTTCAAGGAGGTCACGCCCACCAGGGCAGCAAGGGAAATGGCCATGAAGCAAGGATAAACGTGAGCTGGGCAACCGCACTAAACCCCTTTGGCAAGGGTGTGCAGGTGGCTATTCACCCGGCTTGGGCGCTGGCATAGGCTCAAGGCAGTTCCATCCATCCGTCCCGGTCTCCGCCCGGCCCCGATGGCCCTTACGAAAGAGGTTGCACACCGTGGTCCAAACCTTGCAGAACTTCATCAACGGGGAGTTTGTCACCCCCTCCGGCACCGCCCTGCTGGACGTGGTCAACCCCACCAACGGCGAGGTCGTGGCACACGCCCCCGTCTCGGCGCAGGCCGACGTGGACGCGGCCATGGCCGCGGCGAAGGACGCCTTCAGGACCTGGAAGCACGTCACTCCCGGCCAGCGGCAGCTGATGCTGCTCAAGCTCGCGGACGCCATCGAGGCCAACAGCGACGAAATCGTCGAGGCCCAGCACCGGAACACCGGGCAGGTCCGGTCCCTCATCGCCTCCGAGGAAGTGGCCGCCGGCGCCGACCAGCTGCGCTTCTTCGCCGGTGCTGCCCGCATCATGGAAGGCAAGTCCGCCGGCGAATACTTCGAGGGCCACACCTCCTACGTCCGCCGCGAACCCATCGGCGTGGTGGCCCAGGTGGCCCCGTGGAACTACCCGTTCCTGATGGCCATCTGGAAGATCGGCCCCGCCCTGGCAGCCGGCAACACCGTGGTCCTCAAGCCCTCCGACACCACCCCCGAATCCACCCTGGTGCTGGCCCGCCTGGCCGGGGAGATCCTGCCGGCCGGCGTCCTGAACGTGGTGCTTGGGACCGGCGAAACCGGCGCGATGATGGTGGAGCACAAGGTTCCCGGCCTGGTATCCATCACCGGGTCGGTCCGGGCCGGCATCGCCGTGGCCTCCGGTGCAGCCAAGGGCCTCAAGCGCGCACACCTGGAGCTGGGCGGCAAAGCGCCGGCCATCGTGTTCGCCGACGCCGACATCAAGAAGAGCGCCGCGGCCATCGCCGAGTTCGCGTTCTTCAACGCCGGCCAGGACTGCACCGCCATCACGCGCGTGCTGGTGGAGGAATCCGTGCACGACGACGTCGTGGCCGCCATGGTGGAGCACACCCGGACCCTGCACACCGGCTCGCAGAACGACGAAGACAACTACTTCGGCCCGCTGAACAACGTCAACCACTTCAACGCCGTCACTTCCGTGGTGGAGAACCTGCCCGCCAACTGCCGGATCGAAACCGGCGGCCACCGGGCGGGGGAGAAGGGCTTCTTCTTCGAACCCACCATCATCACCGGTGCCAAGCAGACCGACGACGTCGTCCAGAAGGAGACGTTCGGCCCCGTCATCACCGTCCAGAAGTTCAGCACCGAGGAAGAAGCTGTGGCCCTGGCCAACGACGTGGACTACGCCCTGGCCTCCAGCGTCTGGACCACCAACCACGGGACCGCCATGCGGCTCAGCCGCGACCTGGACTTCGGCGCCGTCTGGATCAACACCCACATCCTCCTCACCGCCGAAATGCCGCACGGCGGCTTCAAGCAGTCCGGCTACGGCAAGGACCTCTCCATGTACGGCGTGGAGGACTACACGCGCATCAAGCACGTCATGTCCGCCCTCGACGCCTGACCGTTTCCCGCCGGTTGAGCCTGTCGAAACCCGGGGTTCCGGCAATCCCAGCCACCAGCAAAAGAAAGTAACCGCAATGACCACCACAGCATCAGACATCACGTACCGACTGGAGCAGAAGCGCAACGTCCAGGCCGACTTCCCGGGCCCCAAGTCCGTGGCACTGACCGAACGCCGCAAGTCCGTGGTGGCAGCCGGCGTCGCCTCCAGCGTCCCGGTCTACGTTGCGGACGCCGACGGCGGAATCATCCACGACGTCGACGGCAACTCCTTCATCGACCTCGGCTCAGGCATCGCCGTGACCAGCGTGGGTGCCTCCGACCCCGCCGTCGTGGGCGCCGTCAAGGAAGCCGTGGAGCACTTCACCCACACCTGCTTCATGGTCACGCCGTACGAAGGCTACGTGGCCGTCGCCGAGCAGCTGAACCGGCTCACCCCGGGCGACCACGAAAAGCGCACCGTCCTCTTCAACTCCGGCGCCGAGGCAGTGGAGAACGCCGTCAAGGTGGCCCGCCTGGCCACCGGCCGGGACGCCGTCGTCGCCTTCGACCACGCCTACCACGGCCGCACCAACCTCACCATGGCGCTGACCGCCAAGGCCATGCCGTACAAGACCAACTTCGGCCCGTTCGCCCCTGAGGTCTACCGGATGCCGATGAGCTACCCGTACCGCGAGGAAAACCCGGCCATCACCGGTGCCGAGGCAGCCAAGCGCGCCATCACCATGATCGAGAAGCAGATCGGCGGCGACCAGGTTGCCGCGATCATCATCGAACCCATCCAGGGCGAGGGCGGCTTCATCGTCCCGGCCGAGGGCTTCCTGCCCGCACTGGCCGCCTGGGCCAAGGAAAAGGGCATCGTCTTCATCGCCGACGAGGTCCAGTCCGGCTTCTGCCGCACCGGTGAATGGTTTGCCGTCAACCACGAAGGCGTCGTCCCGGACATCATGACCATGGCCAAGGGCATCGCCGGCGGCATGCCGCTGTCCGCCATCACCGGCCGCGCCGACCTGCTGGACGCTGTCCACCCGGGCGGCCTGGGCGGCACCTACGGCGGCAACCCGGTAGCCTGCGCCGCTGCGCTGGCCGCCATCGGATCCATGGAGGAGTACAACCTCAACGGCCGCGCCCGCCACATCGAGGAACTTGCACTGGGCCGCCTCCGCGACCTGCAGGCAGAACTGGCCGGCGCCGGTACCGCTGTGATCGGTGACGTCCGCGGCCGCGGTGCCATGCTCGCCGTCGAACTCGTCCAGGCCGGCTCCAAGGAACCGAACCCGGACCTGACCAAGGCCGTGGCCGCCGCCTGCCTGAAGGAAGGCGTCATCATCCTCACCTGCGGCACCTACGGCAACGTCATCCGCCTGCTGCCGCCGCTGGTCATCACCGATGAGCTGCTCTCCGACGGCCTGGAAGTCCTCGCCGCCGCCATCAAGGCCCACGCCTAACCGGGACGACTCCTCCCGGCAGCATAAGGAGGGCGGCTCCGCAGATGCGGGGCCGCCCTCCTGCTCTAAGCGCTTCTATTCAGTCGGCCCGGCGCAGCGCGGCCCTGCGCGCCAGGGAGTTCCTGCGGGCGGCCCCCAGCATGTCGAGGGTCAGCAGCAACAGCGCCAGCCACACCACCCCGAACCCGATCCAGCGCTCAACGGTCATTGACTCTCGGAACACCAGCAGGGCCACCAGGAACTGCAGGACGGGAGCAAAATACTGGAGGAGCCCGATAGTGGTCATGGGCAGCCGCCGTGCGGACGCGCCGAAGAAGAGCAGCGGCACAGCGGTGATCACGCCCGAGGCCAGCAGCAGCCAGAAGTGTCCCGCACCCTGCGACGTCAGGGTTGAAGTGCCCCCGGCCGCCAGGACCACCATGGCCACGGCGGCCAGCGGGGCGAGCACCATGGTCTCCACGCTGAGGCTGGTGATGGCATCCACCTTCGACCCCACCCGGTTCTTTACGAAACCGTACAGGCCAAAGCTGAACGCCAGCGTCAGGGCGATCCAGGGCAGCTTTCCGTAGGAATAGGTCAGGACGCCCACGGCCACGAAGCCGACGCCGACCGCGGCCCACTGGAGCGGGCGGAGTTTTTCCTTCAGGGCGAGTACGCCCAGCAGGACCGAGACGAGCGGGTTGATGAAGTAGCCCAGTGACGTTTCCACGGCCTGGCCGGTGGTCACCCCATAGGTGTAGGTCAGCCAGTTGATGGCGATCAGGAAGGCGGCCAGCGCCAGGGAACCAAAGACCCGCCGGTCCTTCAGCGCCGCGGCCAGCACCCGCCACGTCCTGGTGACTGTGATCAGGAGCGCGCAGAACAGCAAGGACCACACCACGCGGTTGGCGACAATTTCGACGGCGCCTGCGGGCATGAGGATGAAGAAGTACAGGGGCAGCAGCCCCCACAAAACGTACGCGCCGATGCCGAACAGCATTCCCGTCGTCGTGTCCCCACCCGCGGGCTTGGGGCCCGAAGCCGGCCCGCCTGCCCTGGAGGTGGCCGCAGGGGAGGAGGCTGCGGATGTGGCGACGCGGGTGGCTGGGGAGGTTCCTTCTGGCATGGGCACGCTCTCAATAACAGCATCCGGCGGGCAGGTATTCCACCAGGCAGGCGGCAATCCGGAAAATAATCAGTAGGCTTGCTTTCATGACATGTGCGCCTTTCCCGGAGCCCACCCCATGAGGCTCCGGCGCAGCAACGCCTCCGGCCGCGGCTACCGCAGGGTGCCGGCCGGCACGGGGTTCAGCTACCGGGACCTGGACGGGTCCACCCTGCCGCCGGGCCCCGTCCGGGACAGGCTGGAAAGCATCGGGATTCCACCGGCATGGACCGACGTCTGGATTGCCCCGTTCGAGAACGGCCACATCCAGGCCACGGGCGTGGATGCCGTGGGCAGGCGCCAGTACATCTACCATCCGGAATGGCGCGAGCGTAAGGACCGGGTGAAGTTCGACCGGTCCCTCCAGCTGGCCGAATCCCTGCCCGCAGCCCGCCGCCGCGTCACGATGGACCTTCGCAGCGACGGGTTCACCCGGGAGCGCGTCCTGGCCGGGGCGTTCCGGATGCTGGACAGTGGCTCCCTCCGGGTGGGGTCGGAACGGTACACCAATGAGAACGGCAGCCGCGGGCTGGCCACCCTGTTGTGCGCACACGTCCAGGTGCGGAAGGACCGGATTACGCTGCGGTTCCCGGCCAAGAGCGGCAAGGACTGGGAATCCGAAATCCGCGACCCCGACCTCGCCGTCCTGCTGCGGCTGCTCAAGCGCCGCGGGCCCAACGCCCGGCTTCTTGCCTACAAGGAGGGCAGGAGGTGGCGGCCGGTCACCAGCGCGGACATCAATGCCTATGTGAAGGAGCGTACCGGCTCCGATTTCACGGCCAAGGACTTCCGGACCCTGCGCGGGACCGTCGCGGCCGCGGAAAGCCTGGCGCGGACCGGAGTCCAGCGGACGGCGGCCAAGCGGAAGCGGGCCATCAGCCGCGCCATGTACGACGCCGCGGAGACGCTGGGAAACACGCCCTCCATTGCGCGCAAGAGCTACGTGGACCCGCGGGTGGTGGACCACTACCAGGACGGCGAAACCATTGATCCGAAACGGCTTGACTCGGCGGAAGCGGAACTGCGGGCGCTGCTGTACCGCGAAGGCAAGGTGGTGGCGCTTGCCGCCAACTAGAATGGGGGACTGTGCGGGGCACCATGCTGCGCACCCTCATGGATCATGAGCAGGACCAGTTCAGAAGGGCTCCCGGTGTCCAACCACAGCGAAACCGCCGCCAACCGTCCCCTCCGCGTCGCCATTGTCGGCGCGGGACCGGCAGGAGTCTATGCTGCGGACATCCTCACCAAATCCAGCGGGGTGAAGGACGGCGACTTCCAGGTCAGCATCGACCTCTTCGAGGCCTATCCGGCGCCTTATGGCCTGATCCGGTACGGCGTTGCCCCGGACCATCCCCGGATCAAGGGCATCGTCAACGCCCTGCACAAGGTTTTGGACCGGGGTGACATCCGCTTCCTGGGCAACGTGACCTACGGCCGGGACCTCACGCTGCACGATTTCCGCGCGTTCTATGACGCCGTGATCTTCTCCACCGGCGCCATCAAGGACGCGGACCTTGATATCCCGGGCATCAACCTGCAGGGCTCCTTCGGCGGCGCGGACTTCGTGTCCTGGTACGACGGCCACCCGGATGTCCCGCGCGAATGGCCCCTGGAGGCCAGGGAAATTGCCGTCATCGGCAACGGCAACGTGGCGCTGGATGTGGCCCGCATGCTGGTCAAGCACCCCGAAGAACTGCTTACCACGGAGATCCCGGACAACGTCTACCAGGGCCTGAAGGCCTCGCCGGTCACCGATGTCCACGTCTTCGGCCGCCGCGGGCCGGCCCAGGTCAAGTTCACCCCGCTGGAGCTGCGCGAGCTCAGCCACATGGATGACGTGGACATCGTCCTGTATCCGGAGGATTTTGAATTCGACGAGGCCTCGGACGAGGCCATCCGCACTAACAACCAGGTCAAGACCATGGTGAACACCCTCACCAACTGGCTGGTGGAGGAACACGCCGAGTCTGAAAACCCTTCCTCCCGCAGGCTGCACCTGCACTTCCTGCACAGCCCCGTTGAAGTGCTCGACGACGGCGCGGGCAAGGTGGGCGGCATCAAGTTTGAGCGCATGCAACTGGACGGGACCGGCAATGCGAAGGGGACGGGTGAGTACGTCGAGTATCCGGTCCAGGCCGTATACCGTGCCATTGGCTACCATGGCTCGGCCCTTGATGAACTGGAGTACGACG
The DNA here is from genome assembly GCF_036455295.1 of Pseudarthrobacter phenanthrenivorans. GTDB lineage: Bacteria > Actinomycetota > Actinomycetes > Actinomycetales > Micrococcaceae > Arthrobacter > Arthrobacter phenanthrenivorans_C. The sequence goes on from NZ_JAYXNX010000001.1 coordinate 396,517, forward strand.
CCAAGCGCGGCGTCATCCCGAACCAGGGCGGCCGCGTCCTGGACGCCGAGGGCAACCCGGTTCCCGGCATCTACACCACGGGGTGGATCAAGCGCGGTCCGGTCGGGCTGATCGGCCACACCAAGGGTGATGCGCTGGAGACCATCGGCTTCCTGCTGGAGGACCGGCTGAACCTCCCGGCCGCGCAGAACCCGGACCCGCAGGCCATTATCGACCTGCTCGAGGAACGCGGCATCCAGTACACCACCTGGGAAGGCTGGAACAAGCTTGATGCCCATGAGGCAGGGCTCGGCGCGGCCTGGACCGGGCCTGAGGGCCTGGACCATGTGGTGCGCGAACGCATCAAGGTGGTGCCGCGCGAGGACATGATCCGCATCTCGCGCGACTGAGCCCTATCCCGGGACTTTGTGCCCTGTCCCGTGAGCCGTATTCGAGTTAATCTGATTAACATGAATATGGCCGCGGCAAAGAGCCGAGCCTACGATTCGCCCAAGCGGGCTTCTTCCGCCGCCCAAACCGGGCGCCGGATCCTGCAGGCCACCGAAGACCTCTTCGTTGAGCGGCCGCTGAGCGAGGTCACGCTCAATGCAGTGGCGGAACGGGCCGGCGTGACGGTCCAGACCGTCATCCGCAGGTTCGGTGACCGGGCAGGCCTTATCGGCGCCTGCGCCAAGGCCGCGATGGACCGGGTGGGCAGCCAGCGCAACGCTGCTCCTCCCGGCGACGTGCCCACCGCCGTCGACAATCTCCTGGAACACTACGAAACCACCGGGAGCCTGGCCCTCAAGCTCCTGGCCGAGGAGCAGGCTTCACCCGAGCTGGCGCAGATCACCGAGGGCGGCCGCAACCTGCACCGCCAGTGGTGCGCACGGGTCTTCGCCCCCTTCCTGGACCCCGTGTTCCTGGCAAGCCCGGAGGGCAGTCCGGACCGCGACCGCCGGCTGGCCCAGTTCGTCGCGCTTTGCGACGTCTACACCTGGAAGCTGCTCCGCCTCGACGCAGGGCTCAGCCGCGACCAGGTGGAACAGTCCCTGCTCGAAATGCTGGAACCCTTCACCCGGAGGTCCTGATGTCCACCGTCCTTGCCTACACCTCACCCGCCATCGGCCACTTGTTCCCGATGGTTCCGCTGCTCCAGGAGCTCAAGGCCCGGGGCCACGCAGTCCACGTCCGCACCCTCCGCCGGCAGGTTCCCGTGCTCCGGAAGGAAGGGTTCCAGGCCGAACCCGTGGATGAGCGCATCCTGGCGATCGAAGCCACCGACTACCGTGCCGGAAACTCCAAGGCGGCGCTCGCTTCCAGTGTGGAAACGTTCACGGCCCGCGCACGCTTTGATGCACCTGACCTCCAAAGGGCCATCGACGCTGTTCGTCCGGACCTGCTCCTGGTGGACATCAACGCCTGGGGTGCCCGCATCCAGGCTGAGTCCTCCGGCCTGCCATGGGCCACTTTCAGTCCGTACACGCCGCCGCTGCAGTCACGGGGGACACCCCCGTTTGGCCCCGGGCTCGCCCCCATGTCCGGTCCGCTGGGCATGGTCCGCGATGCGGTGGTGCGGCGCCTGGTGATTGGCGCCGTCGAAAAGTTGATGCTGCCGCGCATCAACTCCCTGCGGGCGGACCTGGCCGGCGGCAGCCTTCGTCCGGTCAGCGGTGCGGATGACATGTTCCGGACTGCCCCGCTCATGCTCGTTGCCACATCCGAACCATTCGAGTACCCGCATCCGGACTGGGGTCCGGACGTGCGCATGATCGGCGCGCTCCAGTGGGAGCCGGCCGGGGAACCTCCCGCGTGGCTGCGGGAGGGAGCGGAGCCTTTCGTGCTGGTGACCACCTCCTCCGAATACCAGGCGGACCAAGCCATTGTCAGGGCCGCGCTGGCCGGCCTTGCTGCCGAACCCTTCACCGTGGTTGCCACCGTGCCGGCGGCGGAAGCCGGATCGGCCGGTGCGAACCGGGCATCGGGGACTGACGGCTTCGGGCCGGTTCCCTCCAATGCCAGGCTGGAGCATTTCGTTTCCCACGGCCCGGTCCTGGACCATGCCGCTGTCGCCATCACCCACGGCGGGATGGGGGCAACGCAGAAGGCACTCTCCAAAGGGGTGCCCGTGGTGGTGGTTCCCTTCGGCCGCGACCAGCACGAGGTTGCGGCACGGGTGGTGGCCGCAGACGCCGGGGTACGGCTCAACCGGAAACACCTCACTCCCGAGCGGCTCCGGGCCGCCGTTCACCAGGCGCGGACCAAAGCCCCGGGCGCGCGGCGGGTTGCCCGGGGCTACTCTGCGGCAGGCGGTGCGGCAGCAGGAGCGGATGCCTTGGAGGCGCTGGTTGGCGTACACCCATGACACCGGGTTTTTGTCCGGCTATGCTTGCTTGGCCACCCCCAGCCCTGCAAAGCAGGGCAAAAATTCCGGACCGGGAGTTCGATGACGAACCTGCTCCATCCTGAACCCCGCCAGCGCGCCGCGCTGGCGGGCCATGAGCGCCTGGACGGTGCCATTTACGAACCTGCGGGCCGTGGCGATGCCACCCCGGAAATCCCCGGCCTCCGTAACCTCATCCGGGAGTCCTGGCAGCGTTCCGCACGCTTCAAAGCCAACCCGGACAACGCGGCCGCCCCGCTCGCCTTCGACTGGGACGAGCTGGAGGACTACCGCCGGCGCCACCCCCTGGCTGCGATCATGCCGGTCATCAACAAACTCCTGGTCCAGCCCAGCCATGACAGCGGGCTCCTGGTTGCCGTGGGTGATGAAGTGGGCAGGCTGTTGTGGGTGGACGGCGACCCCGCCCTCCAGCGCCGGGCAGAAGGCATGATGTTCGTTCCCGGGGCAGACTGGTCCGAGGCCAGCGTAGGCACCAGCGCGCCGGGCACCGCCCTTGCCCTTGGCCGGGGAATCCAGATCGCCGGAGCGGAGCACTACCAGCGGGCTGTCCATCCCTGGAGCTGCACCGCCGTCCCCTTCCACGATCCGGATTCCGGTGCGGTCCTCGGCGTCGTGGACATCACCGGGACGGCCACGGCGGTGGCGCCGCACACCCTGTCGCTGGTGGAGGCCACAGTGGCCGCAGCCCAGGCCCAGCTGCGGGTGGAGCGGCTGCAGCACGCTGCGGAGCTGGCCAGGAAGCCCGTACGACGCCGGACCCCGGCTGCCGCCGGCACGCAGGGCAGGAGTGCCGGGGCAGGCAGCCGTGCCAGGGAAGGCAGCCTGTACCGGAACAGCCTGCAGTTGCTGGGCCGCGACCAGGCGCTGTTGAGCCTGGGAGGGCGGACAGTGTCCCTGTCCGCCCGGCACAGTGAGATCCTTGCCCTGCTCAGCACGCACCCGGAAGGGCTTAGCGCCGAGGAGCTTGGCACGCTGCTGTACCCGGGGGAGGGCTCCACCATCACGCTCCGGGCCGAGATGGTGCGCCTCCGCAAAGTCATCCAGGAATTGAGCCCGGACGCGGTTCCCGGTTCGCGGCCGTACCGGCTGCCGCTGGACCTGGTGCCGGACACGGGCCAGGTGCTCAGTTGCCTGCAGCGCGGCGCGCACCGGATCGCCCTGGAGATTTACCGCGGCGAGGTGCTGCCCCGCTCTGAGGCGCCTGGCATCGTGGAGCTGCGGAGGAGGGTCTCATCCCTGCTCCGGGAAGCGGTCCTCACCGACGGCAGTGCCGAGTCCCTGCTCAAATTCGCCGCGCTGCCCGAGGCAAGGGACGACGTCGGGATCCGCCGTGCGGCGCTCCGCCTCCTGCCGCCGCGCTCACCCAAGCGGGCCGCCGTCGTGGCCGACCTGGAACGGCTGGAAGCCGAACAGCGCGCCTGACCGGCGACCGGTGCTTGAGCTTGTAGGGACCAGGTTCCGGCACGCTCAACCACGTGTTGTGATTCAGCTCTCACCGTTGCAACCTTGCTGCAACCTCCCCGCTCCTACGCTGGCTTCATTGGCGAGCGCCCCTACGGGCCAGCCTTCTGCACAGCAAAGGAGCTAAGCAATGACCGTTTACGCACAGCCGGGAACCGACGGTTCGAAGGTCACCTTCAAGGACCGGTACGAAAACTGGATTGGCGGCGAATGGGTGGCCCCGGTGAAGGGCGAGTACTTCGAAAACGTCACCCCCGTGACGGGCAAGGCGTTCTGCCAGGTGGCCCGTGGCACGGCCGAGGACATCGAGCTCGCCCTGGACGCGGCACACAAGGCCGCACCCTCCTGGGGCAAGACCTCCGTGGCGGAACGCGCCGCCATCCTGAACAAGATCGCCGACCGCATCGACGAAAACCTCGAGATGCTCGCCGTGGCCGAAACGTGGGACAACGGCAAGCCCATCCGGGAAACCCTCAACGCCGACCTGCCGCTGGCCTCGGACCACTTCCGCTACTTCGCCTCAGCGGTTCGCGCCCAGGAGGGCAGCCTGTCCCAGCTCGATGACAACACCACCGCCTACCACTTCCACGAACCGCTCGGCGTGGTGGGCCAGATCATCCCCTGGAACTTCCCCATCCTGATGGCCGTCTGGAAGCTTGCGCCCGCGCTCGCCGCCGGCAACACCGTGGTCCTCAAGCCCGCAGAGCAGACGCCGTCGTCCATCCTGGTGCTGATGGAACTGATCGGGGACCTGCTGCCCGCCGGCGTCATCAACGTGGTCAACGGGTTCGGTGTGGAGGCCGGCAAGCCGCTGGCGTCCAGCTCCCGGATCCGGAAGATTGCCTTCACCGGTGAAACCACCACCGGCCGTCTCATCAGCCAGTACGCCAGCCAGAACCTCATTCCCGTCACCCTGGAACTGGGCGGCAAGAGCCCCAACATCTTCTTCAACGACGTTGCCCAGGAAAACGACGCCTTCTATGACAAGGCGCAGGAGGGCTTCGCGCTGTTCGCCTTCAACCAGGGCGAAGTCTGCACCTGCCCGTCGCGGGCGCTGGTGCAGGAGGACATCTACGAGTCCTTCATGACCGACGCCGTGGCACGGGTGGAGAAGATGATCCAGGGCAACCCCCTGGACACCGAGACCCAGGTGGGTGCGCAGGCTTCCAACGACCAGCTGGAAAAGATCCTGTCCTACATCGACATCGGAAAGCAGGAAGGTGCCAAGGTGCTCACCGGCGGCGCGCGTGCAGAACTGCCGGGCGACCTCGCCGGCGGCTTCTACGTCCAGCCCACCGTGTTCGAAGGCCACAACAGGATGCGGATCTTCCAGGAGGAGATCTTCGGCCCGGTGGTGGCGGTGACGAAGTTCAGCGACTACAACGACGCCATGGGCATTGCCAACGACACCCTCTACGGTCTGGGCGCCGGCGTCTGGTCCCGCAACGGCAACGTGGCCTACCGCGCCGGCCGCGAGATCCAGGCCGGACGCGTCTGGGTCAACAACTACCACGCCTACCCGGCAGGAGCCGCGTTCGGCGGCTACAAGTCCTCCGGCATCGGCCGTGAGAACCACGCCATGATGCTGGACCACTACCAGCAGACCAAGAACCTCCTGGTCAGCTACGACGAAAACAAGCTCGGCTTCTTCTAGGCCGGCCCGTACCACTACAACGACGCAAGGATTTCGCCAATGACGACGACAATGCAAGCAGCAGTAGTAACCGAATTCGGCAAGGACCTGCAGGTCCAGACCCTCGACGTCCCCACGCCGGGGCCGGGTCAGGCCTTGGTCAAGGTCCTGACCACCGGGGTCTGCCACACCGACCTCCATGCGGCGGAAGGCGACTGGCCGGTCAAACCCTCCCCTCCGTTCGTGCCCGGGCACGAGGGCGTGGGTGAAGTGGTGGCCCTGGGTGAGGGGGTTTCCGGCCTCGCCGTCGGCGACCTGGTGGGCAACGCGTGGCTGTGGTCAGCCTGCGGCGACTGCCAGTACTGCCGCACCGGATGGGAAACACTCTGCGAGGCGCAGCAGAACGGCGGGTACAGCGTGGACGGCTCCTTCGGGGAGTACATGCTGGTGGACTCCCGTTTCGCGGCGCGCATACCGGCGGGATCCGACCCCGTCGAAGTGGCGCCGGTGCTTTGCGCCGGCGTCACCGTCTACAAGGGCCTGAAGATGACCGAGGCCCGGCCGGGCCAGTGGGTCACCATTTCCGGCATCGGCGGCCTGGGCCACATCGCCGTCCAGTATGCCGTGGCCATGGGACTCCGGGTTGCGGCCGTGGACATCGCCGACGACAAACTGGCCCTGGCCAAGGCCCACGGTGCTGAACTCACGGTCAACGCCCTGCATGAGGACCCGGCGGAGGTGATCCAGCGGGAGACAGGAGGCTGCCATGGAGTTCTGGTCACTGCGGTGCACCCGTCAGCGTTCGGACAGGCCATTGGGATGGCCCGCCGCGGCGGCACCATCGTGTTCAACGGACTGCCGCCGGGGGATTTCCCGGCGCCGATCTTCGAGATTGTGCTCAAGGGACTGACTGTCCGCGGCTCGATCGTCGGCACCCGGCAGGACATGGAGGAAGCCCTGGACTTCTATGCCCGGGGGAAGATCCACCCCACCGTGTCCGTGCGGGAACTGTCGGAGGTCAATGCCGTGCTCGATGAGATGAAGCACGCCAAGATCGACGGCCGCGTGGTGCTGAGGTTCTGATGCCGGCGGAAGGACTCGACGCCGCCGTGACGCTGACCGGGGAAGATTTTTCCCGGGTTGCGCTCACGCCGGCCGCGGTGCACCTGCTGCGGATGCTGTGGGACCGGCACGGCCCGCTCATGTTCCACCAGTCCGGCGGCTGCTGCGACGGGTCCTCGCCCATGTGCTACCCGGCCGGGGAGTTCATCACGGGCGACTCGGATGTCCTGCTGGGGCTGTTCGACCTGTCCGGCGGCATCCAGCCCATGCCGCTTGAGTTCTGGATGTCCAGGGAGCAGTTCAACTACTGGAGCCACACCCACCTCACGGTTGACGTGGTGCCCGGCAGGGGGAGCGGCTTTTCCGTTGAAGCGCCTGAAGGTAAACGCTTCCTGATCCGGTCAACACTGATGGACTGGCCTGCCTAGGAAGTTCGATCAACGGCCACTCGGGGCTCTCCATTCGGAGGGCCCCGAGTGCGCTGGCAGAAGAATGTTCGGCAAAGGGACCGTCTCACTATTCGGGACGATTGGGGCCGTCCAGTGGATGGACACTATCGTTGATAGGTCTGTTTCCCTCACAAACCAGGATTGTGACCCCCTATGAATCTTCTGCGGACAAAATCCATCGAGCAGTCGATCGCCGACGCCGATGAGCCCGGACGCAAACTCAAGCGTTCCCTCAGCACCTGGGACCTCATGATCATGGGCGTCGCCGTTGCTGTCGGTGCCGGCATCTTCTCGGTTGGCGCGAAGGCCGCGGCCAACTTCGCCGGCCCTGCCGTGACGCTCTCCTTTGCCATCGCAGCTGTAACCTGTGCGCTGGCCATCATGTGCTACGCCGAGTTTGCCACCGCCATCCCCGTGGCGGGCTCCGCCTACGTCTTCACGTACGCCACCATGGGCGAACTCCTTGCCTGGATCATCGGCTGGAACCTGATCCTTGAGCTGTTCACCGCCGCGGCCGTGATCGCCAAGTACTGGGGCATCTACCTGAGCAAGGTCTTCGCCCTCACCGGACTCGACGTCCCGCCGTCCATCTCGCTGGGCGGGGTGGACCTCTACTGGGGCGCCTTCCTGATCGTGGCCATCTTCACCGTGCTGCTGGTGCTGGGCACCAAGCTGTCCGCCCGCGTGGGCAACATCTTCACCCTGATCAAGATCGCCGTGGTGCTGTTCGTGATCGTGGTGGGCTTCACCTACGTGAAGTTCGAGAACTACACGCCGTTCGTTCCCGCTGCCGAGCCCACCGCCGGCACCGGCGCCGCGGACGTCCTGAAGCAGTCCTTCTTCGGTTTCCTCACCGGCGCAGCCCCCGCACAGTACGGCACCATGGGCATCTTCGCCGGTGCCGCACTGGTGTTCTTCGCCTTCATCGGCTTCGACGTGGTGGCCACCTCAGCCGAGGAAGTGAAGAACCCGCAGAAAACCCTGCCGCGCGGCATCTTCGGCGGCCTGGCCCTGGTGACGCTGCTGTACATCCTCGTCTCCCTGGCCCTGACCGGCATGGTCTCCTACACCAAGCTGGCCGAAGCCAAGAGCCCCACCCTCACCACCGCCTTCGAAGCCGTGGGTGACACGTCCGCCGCCAAGGTCATCGCCTTTGGTTCCCTGGTGGGCCTGACCACCGTGATCATGGTGCTCCTCATGGGCCTGTCCCGCGTGGTGCTGGCCATGAGCCGCGACGGCCTGCTGCCGCGGGCGCTGTCCAAGACCAGCGACAAGCGTTCGACCCCCGTGCGCCTGCAGATCATCTGCGGTGCCGCAGTTGCGCTGGTGGCCGGCCTTACCAACGTGGACCTGCTCGAGGAAATGATCAACATCGGCACCCTCTCCGCGTTCGTGGTGGTCAGCCTGGGCATCCTGGTGCTCCGGAAGAAGCGGCCGGACCTGAAGCCTGCCTTCCGCGTACCGTTCGGCAAGGTGCTCCCCATCGTCTCTGCCGTGCTGTGCCTGTACCTGATGACCAACCTGGCCGTGGAGACCTGGATCTTCTTTGCCTTCTGGCTGGTCCTGGGCCTGGCGATCTACTTCGCCTACGGCCAGCGCCACTCACGGCTCAATGAGCGCTTCGCCGGCGCCAAGGCCAGCGTCAACGGCACCGCTCCCCGCGCGGCCGCCGAGTCTGAGGACGAGGATGAGCTGAGCCGCACCTGACGGCCCGCAGCTCCTGCTGTTGAACTGCCCGTCCGGCTTGTGCCGGGCGGGCAGCAGCATCTCCGGCCGGTCCGCAGTGCCGGCCCGGCCGCGCAGTTCGCCCCCGCGGTGTTCCCGCTGATTCAGCGTTCCGGGGCGGTCACGGCGCCGCATTCCGGCCCACCCACTCCACCAGCGGACGCACCTGCCGCCAGCGGGCAGCAATCTCCTCCGTGGCCGCAGCGGAGGACACCCACCCGGGCACGCCCAAGTGCGATCCGGTGTACAGGGTCTTGTGCTTGAGGAGTTCGGCGCGGGGGTGGTGGGGGTCGAACCCGCGCGGAACAGTCTTGAGTTTTTCGCCCTCAATGCTGAACCCCGCGGCCGCGATCGAGTCCACGATTTCCTGCAGCGCTGCGCCGCTTGCGGACGCATCGGCGGCAGCCCGGAACCGGGCAAGCTGCGCCGGCGTGTGGGAGCGGTAGCCGCCGCCCACCAGCAGGCCGTCGGCGCTGACCTGAAGGTAATAGCCCACCCCTTCCTGCCGGGTGGCGAAGGCGCCCTGGGCGGTCTTGTAAGGCGACTTGTCCTGGGAGAACCGGACGTCGCGGTAGGGGCGGAACAGCTTGGCCGGCCCGAATTCCGGCTCCAGTCCAGTAAGCAGCCGGACAAGGGGCTCCTTGACGGCGGCCTGGTACGTGTCCTTGTGCGCCAGCCACCACTCGCGGTTGTTGTTGCCTTCCAGCTCCTCATAGAAGCGGAAGGCTTCCGGGGGAATGCCTGCAAATGTGTCCATGCAATGGAGCCTAGGACCGGGCCCGGGGGCAGGCCAGGGAACCTGGACCGTATGTGCAAAAACACGGCAGCAAAAAGACCACCCCGCCACGGAAAACCCGTGACGGGGTGGTCTTTCAGTTCAACGGACAGGAAGCCTGGTCAGCCAACCTTGTTGGCGGACTCAGCGTCCGAGGTGGGAGCCGAGGGTGCATCGGCTGCGCCCAGGTTGGCGCGGAGCTTGGCGCCCAGTTCGGCGTCGACATTGGTCCAGTACTGGATGGCGCGTTCCTTGATGTCGGAGCGCTTCACGCCGCCCACGGCGCCGGTGATGGTCTCCAGGAACCGGGCCTTCTCGGCTTCGTTGTAGACCTCGCGGTACAGCGCACCGGCCTGGACGAAATCGCCGTCCTCGGCGTGCAGGGAGTGCGCGGAAAGGGTCAGCTCGCCGTCGTTCTCCCAGCCGCCGGCCGGGTTCTGCGGCTCAAGTGCAGCCGGTCCACCAAAGGTGTTGGGGGCGTAGACCGGAACCGAGGGGGCGTTGAACAGGAAACGTCCCTGGCCGTCCTGGCTGTAGTTGTTCACCTGGTTCTTGGGCTGGTTCACCGGGATCTGGGCGTGGTTGGTGCCCACGCGGTAGCGGTGTGCGTCCGCGTAGGAGAAGATGCGGGCCTGCAGCATCTTGTCCGGGGAGGCAGCGATGCCGGGCACGAAGTTCGACGGCGCGAAGGTGGCCTGCTCGATCTGCGCGAAGTAGTTCTCCGGGTTGCGGTTCAGCTCCATGGTGCCAACCTTAATCAGCGGGTAGTCACTGTGCGGCCACACCTTGGTCAGGTCGAACGGGTTGAAGCGGTAGGTCTTGGCATCCTCGTAGGGCATCACCTGGACGTGCAGGTCCCAGGACGGGAAGTTGCCGGCCTCGATGTTCTCGGACAGGTCGCGGATGTAGAAGTCCGCGTCCGAGCCGGCAAGCTGTTCGGCCTGCTCGGAGCTCATGGAGTTCACGCCCTGGTTGGACTTGAAGTGGTACTTCACCCAGAACCGCTCGCCCTCGGCGTTGATCCACTGGTAGGTGTGCGAGCCGTAGCCCTGCATTTCACGCCAGGAGGCGGGCAGGCCGCGGTCGCCCATGAGCCAGGTGACCTGGTGTGCGGACTCGGGGGACAGGGTCCAGAAGTCCCACTGCATGTCGGCGTCGCGCAGGTGGGTGCCCGGCAGGCGCTTCTGGGAGTGGATGAAGTCCGGGAACTTGATGCCGTCGCGGATGAAGAAGACGGGGGTGTTGTTGCCCACCAGGTCGTAGTTGCCCTCGGTGGTGTAGAACTTCACGGCGAAACCGCGGGGGTCGCGCCAGGTGTCCGGGGAGCCGTTCTCGCCGGCCACGGAGGAGAAGCGGATGAGCATTTCGGTCTCGACGCCGGGCTGCAGGAATGCTGCCTTGGTGTACTTGGAGACGTCCTCGGTGGTCTTGAACGTGCCGAATGCACCGCCGCCCTTGGCGTGCACTACGCGCTCCGGGACCCGCTCACGGTTGAACTGGGCGAGCTTTTCCACCAGGTAGTGGTCGGTCAGAATGATGGCACCATCGGCACCAACTGACTTCGAGTGTGCGTCGGACGTAACCGGCGCGCCTGACTGGGTTGTGGAAACGGCAGTCATTGTTCTCCTATTTCTCTTTTTCTTGCGAGGGACTGTGGGGAGGAAGTTGCTGGGCCTGCTGGCATTCCTGGCAGATGCCCTGATACATGACATCCGCGATCTGGATGGTCATGGGCTTGGCGTCGGGGTTCCAGTGCGGCGTGAGGCACGGGGCATGGCCGACGGCGCAGTCCACGTCCTCCACCCGGCCGCAGCTGATGCAGATGGCGTGGTGGTGGTTGTCGCCCACGCGCGTCTCATACAGGGCGGGGGAGTGCGGCGGCTCGAAGCGGCGCAGCATGTGCAGGTCCGTCAGGTCGCCGAGGACCACGTACACGGACTGGGCCGTCAGCTCCGGCAGCTCGGCGCGGGCGGCGGCAAGGATGCTTTCGGCAGGGGAATGCGGGTGGCGTTCGACGGCGGCGAGGACAGCGAGCCGCTGCTTGGTCACCCTGCGGCCGTGGGCGCGCAGGGCTGCAGCCCATGCTTCCTGGCCGTCAAAGTGCTCCGTCATGGCACCATTGAAGCACTTATTATTACTAACTCACAATAAGGCTTGGCTTACCTTCCCGTGTCGCCCGCTAGTGTTACCGGGTGGGAAAACTACTTGCCGATGTCACGCCGCTCAAGGAAAGCCCCGCATTCCGCCGGCTGTGGCTCGGATCGGCAGTGTCCGCCGTCGGCAGCCAACTCACTCTGGTGGCAGTCAGCCTCGAGGTGTACCGCCTGACCTCGGAGAGCTTCTACGTGGGCCTGCTGGGCATCTTCGCGCTGGTTCCCCTGGTGATCGGCGGACTGATGGGCGGCTCCATCGCCGACGCCCACGACCGCCGCCGCATCGCCCTGCTGGCCTCCCTGGTGCTGTGGCTGACCACAGGGCTGATTGCGCTCCAGGCCTGGCTGCAGCTGGGCAACATCTGGGTGCTGTACCTCCTGGTGGCACTGCAAAGCGGCGCCCAGGCCATCAACCAGCCCGCCCGCAGCGCCATCATCCCCACGCTCATCCGCAAGGAACTCCTGCCGGCCGCCAACGCGCTGAGCATGCTCTCCATGGGCCTTGCCATGACGGCAGGGCCGCTGCTGGCCGGGCTCCTGGTGGCGTGGGTCGGGTTCGGCTGGACCTACACCGTCGACTTTGTGAGCTTCGCCTTCGTCCTCTGGGCCGTCTACCGCCTCCCGCCCATGCCGCCCGCGGGCATGCGCAGCAAGGTAGGGCTCCGCTCCGTCATTGAGGGGTTCCGTTTCCTGGGGACCCGGCCCAACCTCCGCATGACCTTCATCATCGACATCGTGGCCATGGTCCTTGCCCAGCCGCGGGCGCTGCTTCCCGCCGTGGCCGCACTCATGATCGGCGGCGGCGAGGCAACCGTGGGCATCCTGCTGGCCAGCACCGCCGTCGGGGCCTTCCTGGCCGGCCTGTTCTCCGGTCCGCTGGGCATGGTGCGCCGCCAGGGGACCGCCGTGGTCATCTCCGTGATGGGCTGGGGCGGGTCCATTGCGGCGTTCGGCCTGGTGGTGCTGCTTGCCGGCAGCGCGCCGGACGGCACGGTGACAGTGTGGCTGCTGCCCGCAGCACTCTGCTGCGCCCTGGCCGGGATCGCCGACTCGATCAGCAGCGTCTTCCGGAACACCATCCTGCAGGCGGCAGCCCCGGACCACCTGCGCGGACGGCTGCAGGGCGTGTTCATCGTGGTGGTGGCCGGCGGACCGCGGATCGGCGACCTGCTGGCCGGCGGCGCGACTAAGATTTTGAGTGAGGGCTGGGTCCTGCTGGTCGGCGGTGTGCTGTGCATCGCGGGGGCGTGGCTGGCGGCGAAGCTACAGCCGGGCTTCCGGAAATACGATGCCCGGAACCCGGTGCCCTAGCCGGCCGTTCCCTTAGTAAGGAGGAAACGTGCACAACCATCACAACGGCCTGAAGACCGCAGCACTGTTCGGGGTGCTCTGGGCCGTACTGCTCGGCCTCGGCGGCCTCATCGGCGTCGGTACCCGCAGCTCCGCGCCCATCTGGATCATGGCGCTGATCGGCGTCGGCACCACTTTCTACGGCTACTGGAACAGCGACAAGATCGCCATCCGGTCCATGCAGGCCTTCCCGGTGACCGAAGCCCAGGCCCCGCAGCTCTACCAGATCGTCCGCGAGCTCTCGATGCGCGCCAACCAGCCCATGCCGCGCATCTATGTCTCGCCCACCATGAACCCCAATGCCTTCGCTACCGGCCGCAATCCGAAAAACGCTGCCGTCTGCTGCACGGAAGGCATCCTGCAGCTCCTGGACGCCCGGGAACTCCGCGGCGTCCTGGGCCACGAACTGATGCACGTCTACAACCGCGACATCCTCACCTCATCTGTTGCGGCCGCCGTCGCCGGCGTCATTACCTCGGTTGGCCAGATGCTGCTGTTCTTCGGCGGCGGGGACCGGCGCAACGCCAACCCGCTGGCGATGATCGCCATGGCCCTGCTGGCGCCCTTCGCGGCGTCGCTGATCCAGATGGCCATCTCCCGCACCAGGGAGTACGACGCCGACGAGGACGGTTCGCAGCTCACCGGGGATCCGCTGGCACTCGCCTCAGCCCTGGGCAAGATTGAGCGCGGCGTCAGCCTTGCGCCGTTGCCGCAGGACCAGCGGCTGGTCAACGCCTCGCACCTGATGATCGCCAACCCGTTCCGCGGCGGCGCCATGAACAGGCTGTTCGCCACCCACCCGCCCATGCGGGACCGCATCGTCCGTCTGGAGCGGATGGCCGGCCGGCAGGTGTAGGCGGGATCCCGCCGTCGGACGCCTGCGTGGCGACGCGCCCCCTCTCCTGCGACGCGCATCTTCGCTTTCGCTGCACAAAATCCCCGGCGCACCTGGTATTCCGGGTGCGCCGGGTTATTTGCGCCGCGATGGATCTTTTGCGCGTCGGGAACGACGGCGGCTCGGGCCCGGGCAGCGTGGCCCCGGCGTCACGCGAAAAGGCCGTCGCCGACGAAACCGCCCGGCTTCGCGCCGCCCGGCACCGCAAAGAGCCCCGAGCCTGTGTGCTTCAGGTACTCCACGGCCAGGGTGTCGCCCTTTGCCATCGCCATCTGCATGGGGACGTAGTGGGTCCGCGGATCGGTGACGAAGGCGATGAAGAACAGCCCGGCGTCGAGGTGGCCCACGCCGTCGGAACCGTCGGTGTAGTTGTAGCCCCGGCGCAGCATGCGGACGCCGCTGTTCTGGGTGGGGTGGGCCATCCGGACGTGGGAATCAAGGGGGATGAGCGGTTTGCCGCCCTTGCCCTGCCGGTTGAAGTCCGGCTCGGTGAATTCCTCGCCGCCGGACAGTGGTGCTCCTGTGCCCTTGGTCCGGCCGATCAGCCCTTCCTGTTCGCCCAGCGAGGTCCGGTCCCAAGTTTCGATGTGCATCCGGATCCGGCGCGCCACCAGGTAGCTGCCGTCCGTCATCCAGGCGTCCTCCGGCCGGGACGCCCGGGCCCACACGTGCTGGTCCAGCAGGCGCTCATCTTCCACTTTCAGGTTGGCGGTGCCGTCCTTGAAGCCGAAGAGGTTACGCGGGGTGTGCTGCGCGCGGGAGGTGGAGGATGTCCGGCCGAAGCCCAACTGGGACCAGCGGACCCGGACCTTTCCGAAACCGATCCTGGCAAGGTTCCGGATGGCGTGGACGGCCACCTGTGGGTCGTCGGCGCAGGCCTGGACCACCAGGTCGCCGCCGCTGCGCGCGGGGTCCAGATCGTCGCCGGGGAAGTGCGGCAGGTCGATCAGGGCCTCGGGCCGCCTGCCGTCCAGGCCGAACCGGGCCACTCCGTCCTGCTCGAACAGGCCGGCGCCGAATCCGAACGTCAGGGTCAGTTTCCCGGCGTTCAGGTCCAGGGCCTCGCCCGTGTCCTCGGGAGGGCCGCCGTAGGGGCCATCCACGGCGCCGGTTGCTCCGGCCGGGCGGCCCTCCGTCAGGGCTTCGGCCGCCTGCGTCCAGTCCTTGAGCAGCTGGATAAGCTCTTCACGCTTGGTGGTGGTGACGTCGAACGCGGCAATGTGCAGGCGGTCCTGGGCGGGAGTGGTGATGCCCGCCTGATGGTCACCGTGGAAGGGGACAACAGGGCTGTCCCCGTCTGGCGCCGGGGCGGCAGAAGCCGCGACGGCGTCATGCCCCAGGAAGCCCGCGGCGAGCCCGGCGGCGGCGCCGCCCAGCCCGGCGATTCCAAACAGGCCGCGCCTGCTCAGGCGGCCTCCCGGCGTCGGGCTTTCCCCTTTCAAAGCGTCCGTAGGTGCCTCAGCCTGTGCCTCCGGCGGTCGAGCGCCAAAGGGGCAGCCGGTCATAGGACCACCGCCGCGGTCAGCCGGGACAGCGGTTCTCCGAGGGCGTCCACCATTGCGGCGAGCCGCTGGACCTGCTCCGGGGACAGCTTGTCGTAGGACGTGAAGCCCGCCCCCTGGGCGTGCGTGGCGAGTTCGGCCTGCAGCGCGGCGAACTTCCCGTCCAGCGAGGCGGCAAGAGCGGCATCCTTCTGCTGCAGGGCCGGCTTGAGGTTCTCGAACGCGATGCGGGCGCCGTCCACGTTCGCCTGGAAGTCCCAGAGGTCCGTGTGGGACCAGATTTCCTCTTCGCCCGTCACTTTTCCGGTGGCGACCTCGTCCAGGAGTTCCTTGGCGCCGTTGCCCAGCATGTCAGCGGAGATCTCCACGGTGCGGGTGCGTTCCACCAGGTCCTTGGTGTCGGCCACCAGTTGGTCCGCGATGGCCGAGCGCCCGGCGGCGGTGAGGGCGGTGTAGCCGGCCGGCGGGAACAGGTCCTTTTCGGCGCGGTGCCAGCCGGTCCACTCCTGGCCGGGTTCCAGGTCCGCTTCACGTGCGTCAAGTTTCGGGTCGAGGTCGCCGAAGGACTCGGCGACCGGTTCGATCCGTTCCCAGTGCTGCCGCGTTGCCGCGTACAGGGAGCGGGCTTGGTCGGCGTTGCCGGCGGCGAAGGCCGCGGCGAACTGCCCGGTGCCTGCAAGCAGCTGCTCGCCCTGGTCCTTGACGTAGGACGCATACTGCGTGCTGGCCGTGTCCAGGAGTTTCTGGAAGTCCGCGTCCGCCGTCGGCTGGTCTTTTGACGGGGTCACTTCCAGCGCCGCCCTGATCCCGTCGCCCTCCATGCCCGGCTTGCAGGCGGTGGTGTACGTCCCGGCCGGGGCGGTGACCACCAGGTTGCGGCTCAGTCCCGGGCCGATGTTTTCCACCTCGCCCAGGATGCGCAGCCCGTCCGCCGCCAGGAGGTAGAACTCCGTGACCTCGGTGCCTTCGTTCTTGACCGAGAACGTGAGGTTGCCGCTGGGCACGGTCGTGGCGGAGGCCTTGCATTCGGTGTTTGAGCTGACCACGCCGATGGTGCCTCCGGAGGTGTCCGCCGCCTTGGTGTTGTCAGTGCACCCGGTAAGGACCAGCGGGACGGTGACGACGGCGGCGGCAGCCAGGGCCGGAAGCCTGGTGCTGAAGGCGTAGGGGCTAATTTTGGGCAGGGTGAGGCCAGGCATGGGGATTCCTTTGGTGCGGGTGAGGGGATTTAGGCGGCGGCCACAGGCTTGACGGGAGCCGTGGTGGCGGAGCCGGCAGGGGCAGACGGTGCTTTGCGGTTGGTGCGCAGGTACAGGAAGAGCACTGGCAGCACGTAGAGGAGCCAAGCCGCGGCTTCCAGCCACGTGGTGGCGGGGGAGAAGTTGAGGGTGCCCTTGAGGAGCGTGCCGTACCAGGACGACGGCGGGACGGCGCCGCTGATGTCGAAAGCCAGGGAATGCAGGCCCGGAAGCAGCCCGGCCTCCTGCAAATCATGGACGCCGTAGGACAGGACGCCGCCGGCGATGACGATCAGGGCGGCCCCGGTCCAGGTGAAGAACCGGGAAAGGTTCACTTTCAGGACGCCACGGTGCAGCAGGTAGCCAAAGCCGGCGGCGGCGGCCAGGCCCAGGAGGGCGCCGGCGAGCGGCTGCGTTGATTCGCCCGTGGCCTTGGCTGCCGCCCAGAGGAAGAGCGCTGTCTCCAAACCTTCACGTCCCACTGCGATGGCAGCCACCAATGCCAGGCCCCAACCGGCCCCACCGGCGGATCTGTCGACCCGCGTCTTCAGGTCGCTGCCGAGGGTCTTCGCTGTGCGGGCCATCCAAAAGACCATCCATGTCACGAGGCCGACGGCGGCGATGGACAGGGTGCCTCCGATCGCCTCCTGCGCTTCAAACGTGAGGCCCCGGGGCCCGAAGGTGAGGAGGGCGCCGAAGGCAACGGACACTGCAACCGCTGCTGCCACGCCCACCCAGAGCCGGGGGATGAGGTGGCGGCGGTCCGTTTTCGCCAGGTAGGCCATGAGGAGGACCACCACCAGGGTGGCTTCGAGTCCTTCGCGCAGGCCGATCAGGAAGTTGGCAGTCATGGTGTTCTTTCACTCAGGTAAGCCTTACTTAGGAAGGCCTAAGAAAGAGATTACCCGGCGTCGGCTATTACGCAAAACAACTGTGCCGTAATTGTCTTCCGTTACGCCCGCGACACGCAAAAAGGCTGGCGCACCTGGGATTTCAGGTGCGCCAGCCTTTCTACGTAGCGGGAATCCTCGCGCGCGTCGAAAACGACGGCGGAGGCAGAGGCTAGCTGCGGAAGTTCACAAACTGCAGGTCTGCTTCGTCAAAATCCTTGAGGAGGGCCATTGTGGCCTGCAGGTCGTCGCGGGACTTTGAGGAGACCCGGAGTTCATCGCCCTGGATCTGGGACTTGACTGACTTGGGGCCTTCGTCGCGGATCAGCTTGTTGATTTTCTTGGCCAGGTCCTGGGCAATGCCTTCCTTGATGGAGGCCTCCAGCCGGTACTCCTTGCCGGAGGCGTAGGGCTCGCCCTCGTCCAGGGACTTCAGTGAGATGCCACGCTTGATCAGCTTGGACTGGAAGACGTCCAGGACAGCCTTGACGCGCTCCTCCGAGTTGGCCTTCATCAGGATCTTCTCGCCGCTGAAGTCGATCTCGGCGCCCACGCCCTTGAAGTCATAGCGCTGGGCGATTTCCTTCTGCGACTGGTTGAGCGCGTTGGCCACCTCCTGTTTGTCCACTTTGCTTACGACGTCGAACGTTGACTCGCCTGCCATGACTCTCCTTTCGTTGATGGGAGCCCTGTGCGGGGACAGGGCCGGGATCTCTGCCATCCAGCCTAGTACGGATGCCCTGCCGCGCGGGGGTGCAGGATTCACAGTTCCCTCTCAGCGGACGCAAGGGCGGAATGAAGGAGGGGTGGCGAGAGTTGGACCAGCAGTACCGCAGTTGAAGGGAACCCCATGCACCGCAAAGCCGCCCACTACGTCACCCGGACCACAACCGCAGCGGCGGGAGTGATGGCCACGGCAGCAACCTCGGTGGCGGCGGCAGCGGTGGCGGCCTCCATCGTTCTCAGCCCGGTGGCCGATGCCTCTTCCCGGCTGGATGGCGTCCGGGCAGACCTGCAGAGGGCGGTCCAGCTGAACCAGATCACCCAGGAGCAGGCGATCAGTTTCGAAGCCAAGCTGGCCGGGCGCATTCTTGGAGGGGCGTAGGGCCTGACTTTGGCCGACATTCCGGGGCATTTGGCACGGTGTGGGGCCCGATTCGATTCTTCGCCGGAAGTTCTGTAAAGTTGTCTTGCCCGCGGTTACTGAAGCGGAAAGCGCCGGAAACGGATGCTTCCCAACACTGCATCGGCGGGTACTTCTTTTGAAGTTCGGCAGATTACCCGAGCGGCCAAAGGGGGCTGACTGTAAATCAGCTGGCAACGCCTACGGGGGTTCGAATCCCTCATCTGCCACCCACGGAAAACCTCCGGAACCATAAGGTTCCGGAGGTTTTTTCGTTGCCCGGCGACCCGCCATCACCTACTTGGCGTAAGCCAGGGCGACATTGCCCGCAACTGCTCCGAGCAGCGCGTCATGGCCATGTCCGCGGATCCAGGCCTTGAAGGTCCGGGCCCGCGGCCACGCTTGGGAATGCCGGCTTCATCCCATCCGGGTCAGTTCAGTGCGATCAGGAGCATCTGGCTGGTGCCCGGGATGCAGGTCTGCAGGATTGCCCGGGGGAAGCCGCCGAAGACCCTGATCACGTCGTTGGTGGTGCCGGGATTGGGGACGGTGCCGCGGCCGGTGGCCGTGAAGGTTCCGTAGCCGGGGATGCTCACGGTCTCACCCACGCTGATTCCGGAGAACCGGGCCCATCCGCCGCAGAAATCATGCTCGGTGATGAACAGCGAGTAGCCGTCATTGGGGGTGAAATGGATGGGCCCGATGCAGGCGTCCACCATGGACTGGCCGCCGGAGCCCGCCACGTAGATGGTCCGTACCGTTGGCGCCGCGGGCACGGCCGCGGGAGCCGGAGCCGGCGCAGCAGCGGGAGCCGGAGCCGGGGCGGGGTCGGGCGCGGACATGGCGACAGCCGGGCCGGTCAGCAGGAGGGTCTGGCCGGGATAGATGATGCTGTAGGCGGAGAGCCCGTTCGCGGCAAGCATGCCGTTCATGTCCACGCCATGGCTGGCGGCTATCGCACCAACGGTATCGCCGGGCACCACGGTGTACAGGTTTGGATCACCTGCAGGTTCGGGTGCCGGCGCAGGTGCCGGAGCGGGTTCGGGTGCCGGTGGCGCGGGTGGCGCTTCGACCGCCGGCGCAGGGGCTGCCTCGGCAGCCTGTGCGGCAGCTGGCGCGGCTCCCTGGGCCGCCACCGCGGCCACGGCGTCGTCGCGGGCGGCGGAACTTGGCGCCGGTGGTGCGGCGGTCTCTGCAACCTGGGCTGCCGGCGTCGTGCTTGCGCTGAGGGAGGCAGGCGGTGCGGCGATGGCGCCCACACCCACAGCGGCCACAACCGCCGCCGTGGCCATGCCGGCCCACAATTTGTTGCTGATGAGTGGACGGCCGGTGCTGAGGTCCGTGCGAGGTTCGTCGGTGACGAAACTCCGGCTGGAGCCGTCGGGGGAGGTGGAAATCTTCTGGTTCATGGGTAGCCCATCCGGGGACGGTCCGGCCAGGCGCTGCCTTCAGGGCACGCCAGGTCGCCGGACGGATCGAGATGTTATGGCGCCGCGGGCACCGGCACAGCTGCCGGTGGCCGCAGGCGGCGTTGGATGGAGGCCTCCGCATACCCAGAAGATACGGAGCTCCGCATGAAGGCCGGTTTCCCGGAAGCCACCCGGGAGAACCTGCCAGACGTGTCGGTCCTAGGAATCCCGAGTCTAGGAATCACGCCAAGCAGGCGGCACCAGTAGGAATTACCCGAATTTTGCGGTCCGCTACTCGCTGGCCCCGGCCCCGCTACTCAAGCCAGGGCGGCCCGATACTTGCGGCGACTGCGTACGGTGTTCCCGCAGGTCTGCGATCTCACGACGCAGCAGTGCGATCTCGGCCACGAGCTCCGCAAGCTCGACCCGGACAGGTTCCTCCACGGCCTCCGCCACCGTCTCGGCGGTATCCTCAACCCGCTGGACCAGCCAGGACGCGATGGAGGCGGTGACCACACCGAGCACCGCGATGCCGCTCATCATCAGCGCCGTGGCCACCAGCCGGCCTATGGGCGTGACCGGATACATGTCCCCGTAGCCCACAGTGGTAATGGTGGCCGTGGCCCACCAGAGGGCATCACCGAACGTGGTGATTTTGGCATCCGGCGCCCACTGTTCCACATCCAGCACGGCCAGTGAGCCCACAAAGACCAGGAGCGCCGCGGACGCCGCCACATACGTCACCACCCGGCCGCGCAGCGTTTCGCCCACGGTCCGGTGCAGGACTGACAGCAGCGTCACCAGCCGCAGCAGCCGCAGGGGCCGGAAGAACGGCAGGGCCACGATCACCAGCTCGTGCAGGTTCCGGACAAACCACTGCCGGCGGTTCTCGGCCAGCCACAGGTTCGCCACGTAGTCCAGGACAAAGACGCACCACGTCACCCACATGACGGTCTCAAGCCAGTCAGCCCCGCTGCCTTCAACCCTGCCGATGACCTGCCATGCGTACGCGCCCAGGAACACCAGCGCGGTAGCCATCAAGGGCCACTCTGCGAGGGCCCGGTAGCGTTGCTGCGTCATGGAGGAAATCCTACGGCGGTTGGCGTGCCGGCCAGCAGCCTGCAGGATGTTACCCGCGGGTAGCATTGGTCCATGCACCTGCTACTGAGAACCCTGCTTTTGCTCTTCCGGTCGAAACGGCGGCCGGCCCTCACGGTGTGGGAGGCGTCGTCGCTGCCGCTGCGCGTCCTGCCCACGGACATCGACATTGCCATGCACGTCAACAACGGCATGTACCTGTCCCTCATGGACCTGGGCCGGTTCGACCTTATGGTCCGCAGCGGCATCTGGCAGCGGATGCGCCGCCGCGGCTGGAGCCCTGTCGTGTCGGCCGAGACCATCTCCTTCCGTAAATCGCTGCAGCTGTGGCAGGACTACACCATTGAGACGCGGATCATAGGACTGGACACCAAGGCGATCTTCTTCGAGCAGCGCATGGTGGCCGACGGCGAAATTTACGCCCGTGCCTACATCGCCACCCGGCTGGTCACCAAGGCCGGGCCGGTCAGCCAGGAGGACATCCTCACCGAGTTCGGGACTCCGCCGGCGGACCTTGTGCTTCCCGAGTGGATCCACGGGTGGCGCGCCTCCAGCGCCCTTCCCGGCACCCGCACCCCGGCCCCGCACCTGTGGGGAACCAACGCCTGAAGCCGTGTGGCGCCGTCGTACTCCCCGCTATTCCTAATGACGCGGGGAGCGAACAGGGGCGACAGGCGGGGCCGCGGCGCGTAGCGTGGACACATGGCTACCCTTGACATCACAGGTGAAAAGTTCGCATCCACGATCGAAGGCAACGACATTGTCCTGGTCGATTTCTGGGCAGAATGGTGCGGCCCCTGCAAGCAGTTCGGCCCCACGTATTCCGCAGTCTCCGAAAAGCACCCTGACGTCCTCTTCACCAAGGTGGACACGGAAGCGGAGCAGCAGCTCGCGGCGGAGGCCGGTATCACCTCCATCCCCACGCTGATGGCGTTCCGTGAAAAGGTGCTGGTGTTCTCCCAGCCCGGCGCGCTGAACGCCCAGCAACTGGAGCAGGTCGTGGACGCGGTGAAGGCCCTGGACATGGATGAGGTCCACGCCCACGTGGCCCGCCAGCAGGAAGAAGCAGCCGCGGCAGCGGGCAAGCCGGCCAGCCCCCAGGGCGGTGCCCAGGACGGCACGCAGATCCCCGATTTCTAAAACCCAGTAGACGCAAAAATGCGGGGCCTCCGACAGGGAGGCCCCGCATTTTGCGCTTAACGGGTGGGCTAGACGCGTTCCACCTTGACGGGTTCGGCCAGCAGCGCGCTCAGAGACTCGTTCAGGTCCTGGACGGCGATGCCCTTGGAGTGCCTGTCCAGGTCTTCCTCGGACGCCCACTGTTCGGTCAGGACCAGCTTTTCCTCGGTGGCTTCAGTCAGTTCGTACTGGATGCAGCCTGGTTCCTTCACCACCTCATCGATCGCGATTTCCAGGGCCAGCTTGACGCGGTGGAACTCGCCTTCGTTGGGGATGAACATTGCTATCAGGTCAATGGGTGCACTCATGGATGTCACAATACCGGGCGCCGCCTGCCGTCCCGTTCCGCTGCGCCCGTTCCCGGCCCCGTCCTCCTTCTCCAGCGCCGTTCCTGTTGGTAGCGTGCCATCATGCGTGCTTATACAGCCGGGGACACTGACGTCCCGCTCCTGGCGGAAACCATTGGCGAGAACTTTGAGCGCACTGTTGCGCGCTTCCCGCTCCACGACGCACTGATCGAGGCCGCGCCGGTGCCTGGCGGTGATGCCCGCCGCTGGAGCTACACCAAGATGAACGACGACGTCGACCGGCTGGCACGCGCACTGCTCGCCATGGGTGTCGGCAAAGGGGAGAGGGTGGGCATCTGGAGTCCCAACTGCGCCGAATGGACGCTGCTCCAGTACGCCACCGCGAAAATCGGCGCCATCCTGGTCAACGTCAACCCGGCCTACCGCAGCCATGAACTTGAGTTCGTGGTCAAGCAGAACGGGATGCGCATGCTGGTCACGGCGCCGTCAGATGCCAACAGCGATTACGTGTCCATGGCACGCCAGGCGCTCCTGACCTGCCCGGACCTGCGCGGGCTCGTGTTCCTGCCGGACCACGGACTGGACGCACTGAATGCCGGCAACCCCCAAAGCGATGCGGAACTGACCTACGCCGAGCTGCTCAGGCGGGCGGACGGCGTGGCACATTCCGTCCTCAAAGCCCGCATGGCCGAACTCCGGCCGCATGATCCCATCAACCTGCAGTACACCTCCGGCACCACCGGTTTCCCCAAGGGCGCCACGCTGACGCACCACAATATCCTGAACAACGGCTACGCCATCGGGGAGCTGCTCGGCTACACCGAGCATGACCGGGTGGTGCTACCCGTGCCGTTCTACCACTGCTTTGGAATGGTGATCGGCAACCTCAACGCGCTCAGCCACGGCGCCGCCACCATCATCCCCGGGCGGGGCTTCTCACCCGCCGCCGCGCTGGAGGCAGTGCAGGATTTCGGCGGGACGTCCCTGTACGGCGTGCCCACGATGTTCATCGCCGAACTGGCGCTGCCCGATTTCGGCTCGTATGACCTGTCCACCCTCCGCACCGGGGTGATGGCCGGTTCGCTGTGTCCCATCGAGGTGATGAACCGGGTGATCTCCGAGATGCACATGGTGGACGTGGCCATCTGCTACGGCATGACGGAGACCTCTCCGGTGTCCACCATGACCCGCAAGGGGGACACCCTCCAGCAGCGCACCGAGACCGTGGGCCGCACCATGCCGCAGCTGGAGAGCCGCATTGTGGACCCCGCCACCGGGGAGGAACTGGAGCGCGGGCAGATCGGCGAGCTCTGCACCCGTGGCTACGCCGTCATGGCGGGCTACTGGAACCAGCCGGAGAAAACGGCCGAGGCGATCGATGCCGACGGGTGGATGCATACCGGCGACCTCGCCAGGATGGACCAGGACGGGTATGTGGTGGTGGAAGGCAGGATCAAGGACATGGTCATCCGCGGCGGCGAGAACATCTACCCGCGCGAGATCGAGGAGTTCCTCTACACCCACCCTTCCATCCAGGACGTCCAGGTCATTGGCGTACCGGATCCCCGGTACGGCGAGGAACTCATGGCGTGCATCATCCTCAAGCCCGGCGCGGAACCGCTGGACGCCGGGGCGCTTGCCGAGTATTGCCGCGGGCGGCTGGCGCACTACAAGATCCCCCGCTATGTGGAGGTCCGCGAAAGCTTCCCCATGACGGTCTCGGGGAAGATCCGCAAAGTCCAGATGCGCGAGGAAGCAGTGGCCCGGCTGGGACTCTAGGTATCCAGCCGGCGGCGCCGGCCCGTCCCCGCCCTGGCCACCAGGACGGCGGCCAGGGCAACCGCAGCCAGCGCCGCCACGGCCAGGACAGTGCTTCCCTTCCGCCGGTCCTGGGATGGGTTCCGGCTGCTGCCGACGGCCGCGTCATTGCCCGGAATGTTCCAATCGGACGGGGCGGGAAAGATGCCTGCCGGAAGCTTTTCCTGCTGCAGCTGCCGCCGTGCAGCGAGGCGCTCGCGGACCTCATCGTTCGGCGCGGGCACGATGGTGTCAGCGATGACCGCGACCGAAAGGTCAACGATGTAGGGCTCGCCGTAGTACGCCGAGGAGGCCACTGATTGAAGCCAGGTGCCCGGGGGTGTCGCCACGCGGTGCCGGGCAAAGGCGGCGCGGAGCATCTCCTGGATTTCGTCCAGGCTTCTGCCGTCGGCGTCCCGGGTGACCTCGAAGATGGCCAGCTGAAGCCGCACCTTTTCATCCGCCATGGGGTCCGTGGCTGACGGGTCCAGGCTTGTGACGTCCTGCCCGGTGGGATCCTGTGCGTCGGGTGTGACAGACAGCAGCTCCGAAGCGGCCGGATCTGCGTTGCGTTCGTTGGTGCTCAATGGATCCCTTTCAGTACGTCATGCCCCGGGTGGCCGGGCATGAGGCCAATGTCAGCGGACCCGGAACGGGTCAGCGTCGGCGGCCCGCAGGCTCAGTCCGTTACCGGGTCTGTCTTCGGGCCGTACCCATCCACAGTCCGGCTCAAGCGCTCCGTCGAAGAAGAGGTTACCGATCCTGACGTGGCCGTGGAACCATTCCAGGTGGCGGAAGTTGGCCGTGGCGGCGGGCGTCAGGTTGGGCTGGGAAGGGGCTTGTTGCTTTGTTTGGACCGCCCGTGCTGGAGCTGCAGGGCGCAGTGGATAAGGGGGAAGTGGCTGAAGGCCTGGGGAGTGTTGCCGAGTTGGCGCTGGTTCTTGGGATCCCATTCTTCGCTCAGTAAACCGACATCGTTGCGGAGGCCCAGCAGGCGCTCGAAGAGTTCCTCGGCTTCACGTTGGCGTCCTATGCCCAGCAGGGCGTCGACAAGCCAGAAGGAGCAGGCGAGGAAGACGCCTTCCGTCCCGGGCAGGCCGTCGTTACTGGCTTGCGGACGGTACCGAAGGACGAAGCCATCCTCCGTGAGGTGCTTCTGGATGGCGTCCACGGTACCGATCACTCTCGGATGGTCATGCGGCAGGAATCCCACACGGGGAATCAACAGGAGGCTGGCGTCAAGCTCCTTACTCCCGTAGGACTGGACGAAAGTGTTGCGGTCGCTGTCGAAGCCATGTGTCATAACGTCTTTATGGATGGTGTCGCGCAACTTGGACCAGCGATCCGCCGGGCCGGGCAGGCCGTAATGCTGGACTCCCTTGACCATGCGGTCTGCTGCCACCCAGGCCATGACCTTTGAGTGGGTGTTGTGGCGGCGGGGACCTCTCATTTCCCAGAGTCCGTTGTCGGGCTGGTCCCAGGCCCCCTCGAGGTATTCCATCAAGGCGACCTGGATATCCCAGGAATCGTCTCCCGCTCCGTGCGGCCCGGCGGCGCGGGTCAGGGAAAGCCCGTCCAGGACCTCGCCCCATACATCCAGCTGCAGCTGCGGAGCCGCGGCGTTTCCTGTCCTGACGGGTTTGGATCCCTCGAATCCGGCGAGCCAGGGCAGTTCTGTTTCGGGAAGGCGGCGGGTGCCGTCAATCCCATACATGATCTGCAGGTCGGCCGGGTCGCCCGCGACGGCCCGCAGCAGCCATTCCCGCCAGGCCGCCGCTTCATCGACATAGCCCGCGGCGAGCAGCGACTGAAGCGTCAGCGTCGCGTCGCGGAGCCAGCAAAACCGATAGTCCCAGTTCCGTGTTCCTCCCGGATCCTCCGGCAGGGAAGTGGTGGGAGCTGCCACGATGCCGCCGGTCGGCGCATAGATCAGCCCCTTGAGGGTTATGAGGGAACGCTCTACGGCATCCTTGTATTCACCTTCAATCCTGCTGCGGGCACTCCAGCCTTGCCAGAACTCTTCGGTTACCTGCAGCGCCTGGTGGGGGTCGGTCTTTTGCGGGGCCGGTTTGCTGCTGGGGAACCACCTCAGCACGAAAGGCACCTGGTCCCCGGCCCGGACAGTGAACTCGCTGATGGTTCGCATGTCCCGGCCCTCGAGCGGCGCCGCGGTGTTGAAGTAGGCCGCATCAGGGCCGGCGATGGCGCTGAGGCCGTGCTCACCGCGCCTCACCCATGGCACGATGCGCCCGTAGTCAAAGCGCAGGCATAATTCCCCGTACATCTGAACGGTGCCGGTAAGGCCTTCCACAATACGCACCATGTCGGCAGCGTCGTCGCGGATGGGCATGAAATCCGTAACCTTGACACTGCCTTGGGATGTTTCCCATTCGGTTTCGAGGATCAGCGTGCCGGGCCGATACCGCCGGCGGGTGCACTTTTGTGCGCCGGCCGGCGCCAGGAGCCACCGGCCCGCGGCGGGAGAGTCCAGCAAGGCAGCGAAGCAGGCGGGGGAGTCGAACCTCGGCAGGCACATCCAGTCGATTGACCCGCTGGTGCCGATCAGCGCGGCCGTGTGCAGGTCCCCCACGAGTGCGTAATCACTGATCTCTGACATTGTTCCCCTTCCTGATCCGTTGTGGTCAGCATTAGCGGACCTGGTATTTGTCGGCCTCCCAGGTCCGGAATGACAGCCCGTTTCCGGGCGCAGCACCGGGCCGCAGCCACCCGCCGTCGGGGTCCAGCGTTCCGTCGAAAAACAGGTTCTCGATCCTGACGTGGTCGTGGAACCATTCCAGGTGGCGGAAGTTGGGTGTGGCGGCGGCGACGGCGGCGCTGAGTTGGGGCGCGCAGTGGCCGGAGAGTTCCAGGCCGTGGGCTGCGGCCACCGCGGCGATGCGCAGCCATTCAGTGATCCCGCCGCACCTGCTGACATCGGCCTGGAGGCAGTCGATGGCATCGGCCGCGCACAGGCGCTGGAAGTAGGGGAGGCCCGTGCCGTATTCACCGGCTGCCACGTCCGCGTCCACCGCGTCCCGCACCACCCGCAGGCCGGCCAGGTGGTCGCTGGAGACGGGCTCCTCGAACCACGTCACGGCTTCGGCGCCCACCTCTCTCATGACGCGGACCGCCTGCTTTGCGGTGTAGGCGCCGTTGGCGTCGACGAACAGTTCAGTTCCGGGTCCGACGGCGGCACGGGCCTGGCGGATGCGTTCGAGGTCGCGAGGGACGTTCGTTCCGTTGTCCTGGCCGATCTTGATCTTCACCCGCGGGATGCCTTGGCGATGGGCCCACCCTTCGAGCTGGCTGCGCAGCTGGTCGGCCGTGTAGGTGGTGAAGCCGCCGCTGCCGTAGACCGCCACCTTGTCCCGGACGCTGCCCAGCAGCTTGTGCAGCGGCAGGTCCAGGAGGCGGGCTTTGAGGTCCCAGAGGGCGCAGTCGACGGCGGACACCGCGTAGGAGGCCAGCCCCGTGTTTCCGGGGTTGCGGACCGCCCTGGCCATGGCGGCGGCAGCAGCCGGGACGTCAAGGGCATCCACGCCGCGGACGGCGGGACCGAGGAGGCCTTCCACCAGGCCTGCCGCCGCGGCCGGCGCGTAGGTCCAGCCCAGGCCGGTCTTCCCGCCGCCGGCGGCCTGCACCAGCACCATGGTGGTGGAGTCCCAGCTGTAGGTTCCGTCCGCTTCGGGACCGTCGGTGGGGACCGTGTAAGCGGCCGCCTGGATGGCGGTCACGGGAGCCTCCGCAGTGGCCTTGGCCGGCCTCATGGTTCAGCCCTCCTTGTGCGGCAGGAATTCCTGGATCTTGGTCTTGACCCCTTCCTTCACCACGCCCCAGGCGCTGTCATCGCCCTTGACCATGGCTTCTGCCGTCTTCCGTGCCTGCTCCAGGGTGGCGTGCGGCGGGATGGGCGGGATGTCGGGGTCGGTCCGGACGTCCAGGAGGGTTGGCCTGTCAGCGGCGAGGGCTTTCTCCCAGGCCGGGCCGACGTCGTCGGGGTTGTCCACGTGGATGCCCTGCAGGCCCAGGCTTTCGGCGAACCCGGCGTAGTCCACGTCCGGGAGGGCCTGGGATTCACGGAAGGCCGGAACCCCGCCCATGGCCCGCATTTCCCAGGTGACCTGGTTGAGGTCGTTGTTGTGGAGGACGGCCACCACCAGGCGGGGATCGTCCCACTCACGCCAGTAGTGCTTGACGGTGATCAACTCGGCAAGGCCGTTCATCTGCATGGCCCCGTCGCCTGCGAAAGCGATGGCGGGGCGGCCGGGGTGGGCGAACTTCGCCCCGATGGCATAGGGAACGCCGGGGCCCATGGTGGCCAGGTTTCCGGAGAGTGAACCCCGGACTTCGCCGCGGAACTTCAGCTGCCGCGCATACCAGTTTGCCGAGGACCCCGAGTCCGCGCTCAGCATGGCATTCATGGGCAGGCGGGTGGAGAGCTCGGCAAAGAGGCGCATGGGGTTGACGGGATCCGCGCTGACCATGGCCTCGTCATGCATGGTTTCCCACCACCGGCTGATGGAGGACTGCAGGCCCTCCTGCCAGGAGCGGTCCTGCTTCCGGTCCAGGTGCGGGATCAGTGCCCGCAACGCTGTGCGGGCGTCGGCCACGATGTTGAATTCGTTCGTGTACCGCAGCCCGATCATTTTTGGGTCCACGTCGATCTGCACGCCCCGGGCCTGTCCCGGCTCGGGAAGGAACTGGGTGTAGGGGAAGCTGGATCCCACCGTGAGCAGGGTGTCGCAGTCACGCATCATTTCGTAGCTGGGCCTGGTGCCGAGCAGCCCGATGGAGCCCGTGACGTACGGCAGGTCATCGGGGAGGGAGTCCTTGCCCAGCAGGGCCTTGGCTACGCCCGCGCCCAGCAGTTCCGCCACCTCCCGCACCTCGGCGGCCGCCTCCCGGGCACCCTGGCCTATCAGGATGGCCACCTTGGAGCCCTCGTTGAGGAGTTGGGCGGCCCCGCGGATGGCAGCGCTGTCGGGTTCGATATCGGGCCACTTGATGCCGAGGCTGGAGGGGACCATCTTGAATTCGTGGGTGGGTGCGGCGTATTCGAGTTCCTGCACATCGGCCGGGATGATGATGGCGGTGGGGGCCCGCTGCGCATCGGCAATCCGGATGGCGCGGTCTATGACGTTGGGGAGCTGCTGCGGGACCGTGACCATCTGGACGTAGTCGGAGGCCACGTCCTTGAACAGGGTCAGCAGGTCAACCTCCTGCTGGTAGGAGCCGCCCATGGCACTGCGGGCTGTCTGTCCCACGATGGCCACCACCGGGACATGGTCCAGCTTGGCGTCGTACAGCCCGTTGAGCAGGTGGATTGCCCCGGGGCCGGAGGTGGCCATGCAGACGGCCGGCCGCCCGCCGAATTTGGCGTAACCTACTGCTTCGAACGCGGCCATTTCCTCATGCCGGGCCTGGATGAATTTCGGCTGGTTTCCCGCTTTGCCGAAGGCTGCGAGGATGCCGTTGATGCCGTCTCCGGGGAACCCGAAGACCTTGTCCACGCCCCACTCACCCAGCCGGGAAAGCAGGTAGTCAGCCACTGTAGTTGCCATGATCAGTCTTCCTTCGTGCTCATCGGGGTGCCCCTGCGGGCGCCTTGGACCAGGACGCCCGCGGCACGGGCCGCAAGCGCCATGATGGTCAGGGCGGGATTTGCGCTGCCTTGGGTGGGCAGCACGCTGCCGTCGGTGACCAGGAGGTTGGGTACGGCGAAACTGCGCAGGTTGCGGTCCACCACCCCGTCCTGCTCGCCCGTGGCCATCCGTGCACCGCCCACCAGGTGCGCGTAGCGGTTGATCGTGATCACTTCCTGGGCCCCCGCGGCGGTGAGGATCCGCTCCATGACCTGCTGCGCGGCAGACATCAGCTGCCTGTCGTTGTCGCACTGGGTGTAGTTGAAGCGGGCCACGGGAATGCCATGGCGGTCCGTTTCCTCCGCCAGCGTCACCCTGTTCTCCCCAAGGGGGAGGAACTCGCAGAGGGCGCCCAGGCAGGCCCAGTGCGGGTAGTCGCTCATGTAGCGCCGAAGCGCGGCGCCCCAGTGTCCCTGTGCTGCCACGTGCTCCGCCCACGTAATGGGAAGCGGGGAAACGCACTGGATGGAGAATCCCCGCTTGTAAGGCTTCGCCGGGTCAGTTTCGTAGAAGTCCTCCGTGCTGACTTCAGGTGGCGGGGCCTTCCACATCCGCACCTCGGCCTGGAACCGCCCGGCGGTCTGGGGTGCGCCCTGCACCATGAGGTACCGGCCCACCTGGTCAAAGTCGTTGCACATGCCCTCCGGGAAGCGCGGCGAGGTGGAGTTGAGCAGGAGCCGTGGTGTTTCGATCGAATACCCTGCCACGGCAACAATGCGGGCGCGCTGGAACCTGTTTATTCCTTCGTGGACATATTCAACGCCGGTGGCCAGGCCGGTACGCTCGTCGAACCCGATCCGCGTGGCCATGGAGTCGGGGCGGATTTCGGCGCCGTGGGCCAGGGCGTCCGGGACGTGCGTGATCAGCGGCGACGCCTTGGCATTGACTTTGCAGCCCTGGAGGCAGAAGCCCCGGTAGATGCAGTGCGGCCGGTTGCCGAACCGGCCGTTGGCGATGGCCACCGGACCCACCTTTGCGGTGATCCCGCAGGCGTTGGCGCCCCTCAGGAAGAGTTCCCCGTTCCCGGAGACGGGGTGCGGCCGGTGGGGATAGCCGTGCGGATCGCCCCAGGGCCAGCGTTCGCCCGAGACTGGAAGCTCGGCCTCGATGTCCTCGTAAAACGGCCGGAGTTCCCCGTACTCCAGCGGCCAGTCGGCCCCGACTCCGTCCCAACTGAAGGTACGGAAATCGCTGGGATGGAACCGTGGTGTGTAGCCGGCGAAATGCACCATGGATCCGCCCACGCCCCGGCCCGAATTGTTCGACCCCAGGGGCACGGGGTCTGAGCCGCCGATCACCCGCGGCTCAGTCCAGTACAGGTGGTGCGAGCCCGCTTCGTCACTCACCCAGTCCTGCTCGGGGTCCCAGAACGGGCCCGCGTCCAGGCCCACCGCCCGCCAGCCTGCCCGTGCAAGGCGCTGGAGCAAGGTGGCGCCCCCGGCACCGCAGCCCACAATGACCACGTCCACCTCATCGTCGTCGGCATACCGGCGCATCCGGTCCCGCAGTTTCGGGTTCGTGCCTGGACCCGCGGGCAGCAGCCAGGCAGACTCGTTCCGCTCACGGAGGCTGCTCATCTGTCAGCCCCACGGGTCGGATCCGCTTCAGGCCGCACGTCCCGCACTTCGAACGGTTCCAGCCGGTCCACACCCAGGTTCTTGTAGCCGCGGGGATAGGCCGGACCGGCGAAGCCGATCTCGTCCCACGCCAGGGGATGGGAGTAGAACGCGGTGCAGGCGTACCGCGTCCACAACCCCCACACCCGGTCAGCCGGCAGGCCGTGCCAGAGGTCCTGGCCGAGGTCGCAGATGTCCTGCAGCAGCCTGGCCTGCCCGTCCAGTGCGAGCAACGCGAACGTGCAGCCTTCCCGCGACTGCGCCTCCCGGTCGAGTGCACCGAGGGATGCGCGCCAGGCCGCACCGTCCGGCGGCATGTTGTCGTAGTGCCAGCCGTCGGTTTCATCTTCCGCCAGCCGCGCGTCCACCATGTTCACCACCGGCACCCTTGGTTCGGCATGCTGGTCCAGCAACTGGTCGAAGAGGGCCCGCGCCGCGGCTTCCTCCGC
This sequence comes from Pseudarthrobacter phenanthrenivorans, assembly GCF_036455295.1. Lineage (GTDB taxonomy): Bacteria > Actinomycetota > Actinomycetes > Actinomycetales > Micrococcaceae > Arthrobacter > Arthrobacter phenanthrenivorans_C. The sequence goes on from NZ_JAYXNX010000001.1 coordinate 428,654, forward strand.
AGGGGTGAAGAAGCGGACGTCCGGAGGCAGGGCCATCCTGCCCTGCACGACGGCGGCCGTCACCGGGTCCCAGTGCGGCGCCTGGGCGAGGGCACTGAAGCCAGGGTAGCGGCCGCCGCCATCGGCATCTGCCAGGGGGAGGCCGGTCACGGTTCCCTCCTCAGCACCGACGCCAGCAAGCCCATGCCGCCTACCATCGTGACCAGCAGCGGTGCGAACAGCGGCGGCCCCATCTCCAGGTTGTAGCGCAGGTTGGACAGGCCACCCGGCTTCTGCCGGATGCCCCGCAGGTGCAGCCACGTGCCCTGCAGCCCGTTGGCCACGATCGCCGCGCTGGCCAGCGGCAGGGCTGTCTTGGCCATACGGCGGCTGAAAACTCCGGCCACCCCCGCTGCTGCACCCAATGGGCCCAGGGCAACCGGGGCCCACATCCATTTGTTGCCGAAGCTCGCCTTGTCATGCTCAAGGAAGATTTCCGCCGCCGTGACCAAGGCTCCGACGGCGGTCAGGGCCGACAGCGAGCGTTCAAACCGGCCCGTCTGAACGTTCCTGACCAGCCGGTCGACACCGTGGACGGTCTCCGCCACGGTTCGCTGTGCGGGGTGTGTTCTCACGATTTTCCCTTTCTGCCGGGCGGTCCCGTTACCGCAGACCGCGTGCGCACCCGCAACCTTTGCGGAGCATCAACTATCGGAGGAAACTGGTGTCATGGATATTTCCCCAGCAACCAACGGAGTGCCCTCCAGCCGCGAGGTCGAAGCAGTGATGGGCGCGGCGGATGTCCTCCTGCGGGTTGTGGCCCACTCGGTTGCTGAGGTGGAGGACGTCGTGAGTACCCCGCAACTGCGGGTGCTGGTGCTGATTCACTCCCGGGGTCCGCAGAACCTTGGCGGAGTGGCCGCCGAACTCGGCGTGCATGCGTCCAATGCCACCCGCATTTGTGACCGGCTGGTGATGGCCGGGCTGCTCGAGCGGCGGGAGGACCCGGCTGACCGCCGGTACATCCGGCTGGAGTTGAGCAGGAAGGGCAGGGATCTGGTGAATACCGTGCTGGAGCACCGCCGGCAGGCTATTGCCGAGGTGGTGTCGAGGATGCCTGCCGGCCGCCGCCCTGCGCTGGCCGCGGCCCTGGAGGCCTTCGCGGCCGCCGCCGGGGGTCAGGGGACCTCCGACGGTCGCTTTACGTTGGGAGCCGGGATTTAAACTGCCCGGCATCCGGTGCGGCAACCCCATACCCATCATTCAACGCCTGCAGTTGCGTTAGCGCAATAGTTATGGTGCTACGGAACGGAGCGAAGTTCGTTTACGGCTGGAGCGCCGGATTGGGGTTAATGCCCCAGGCCGCGCTGTGGGACTGGCCGGGTTGCAGCGTGATCAGGCCTTCGCCGGAGTTGAAGGCATCCGGGGCGCAGGTCATGGGTTCCACTCCCAGCCCGGTACGCCGCCGGTCCGGCTGCGGCAGGGTATCGCCGGTGAAGATTTCCAGGTAGGGGTAGGCCCTGTCCACCCAGAGTTCCACGCCTGCCGACCGGTCTGCGTGTACCAGCTTCACCCGGGCGGCCCCGTCCTCGTCCCGCAGCAGGTCCGTGTAGGCCACATCGATGTGCCGGCCACCCAGCTGCTGCAGTTCCCTCACGTCGTATTCCGTGCCGTCCACCCGCTCGTGTCCCGTTGGAATGCCGCGCCCGTCCACCGGCAGGAAGGTGCGCCCCGGCACCTGCACCAGGCCGGCGTCGATCGCTCCGGTGACTGCAGCGGGGCCTGGGGTCCCGCCCCGCACACCCAGGCTCAAATATGGATGCGCGCCTGTGCCGTAGGGGCAGGGCGTGGGGCTCCGGTTCACCGCGGTCGTCCGGACGCTGAGCCCCTCGGGGCCAAGCCGGTAGTCCAGCCGGCAGTCAAGCACCCAGGACCAGCCCTGGCAGGCATGCAGGGTGTACGCCAAGGAAATGGCGTCAGGGGTATGTTCCAGGACGCTCCAGTTCCGCCAGCGGGTGAGTCCATGGATCGCCCCGCCCTTGTCCGGTTCGCTCAGGTCCAGCTGGAGGCGTTGGCCTTCCCACTGGTAGCTGCCGCCCCTGATCCGGTTGGGCCAGGGGATCAGCGATTGCCCCCGGGCACCGGTGCAGACGTCCTCCGGGCCGTATCCGTCCACCAGGTCCCTCCCGTCCTGCCGGTATTCCCGCAGTGCGCCGCCCACTTCCGTCACCGTGGCGGTCTGGCTGCCAAAGGCAATGCGGTATTGCCGGCCGGAGGGGAGCAGGGGCGTTCCGCCGGTCTGCCGGGAGTCGGCCGGGGTGGTCATGGCTGCTGGTTTCCAAGGCCGGGGGCCTTTAGGTCCAGGACCACCTTGACGTCGTCGGACTGGTGTTTGAAAGCATCCGCGTAGTTTTCCAGCGGAAGGCGGCGGCTGATCAGGCGGCGAAGCCAGTCCCGGTCCGCCGCCGCCAGTGCCTGTGCGGCCGCGTCGTAGTGGCGGCGGTTGGCGTTGACGCTGCCGAACACCACACCGTTCATCAGCACTTCCTCACGGTTGAGCGCGCCCACGTCCACCCCTGTCTGCTTGCCCGTTCCGGACACTCCGGTCAGGCAGGTGACGGCGTCCTGGGCCCGGCACGTCAGTGCCTCCAGCACCACCGGAGTGACGCCGGTGCACTCCACGAGGACGTTGGGCTTGATTCCGGAATCCGGCAGCGGTTCGCTGTGATAGGTGGCGCCCAGGTCCCGGACAAGCTGCGGTTTGGGTCCGTCCGTGACGACGTCGAAGACGTGGACGTCCAGGCCCTGCTGGACCCCCAGCAGGGCGGCGAGCAGCCCCACAGGTCCGGCCCCGGTCACCACGGCAGTATGGGGATCGAAAAAGGCCCGCTTCCCGATCCGGTTGATCTGCTCCCAGGCCTTGGCCACAATGGTGGTGGGCTCCAGCAGGACGCCCACGTCCTCCAGGCCCGGGTCCAGCTTCACCATTGCTTCCGCGTCCGCCCGCCAATGTTCCCGGGCAAAACCGTCGAGGCCCTTAATGCCGTGCTCGGTGTAGTTGCCGTTGAGGCACATGTCCCATTCCCCGGCGGCGCAGGCTTTGCAGGGCTCCGGGTCCGGCCTGCGGACGATGCCCACCACCAGGTCCCCCTTGGCCAGTCCCGAGTCCGGGGGAGCGTCCAGCACCCGGCCCAGGTTCTCGTGCCCCAGCACCAGATAGTCCTGGCCCGGGGGCGCCTCACCGTAATCCGCAGCGATGATTTCGCTGTCGGTTCCGCACAGGCCCACGGCCAGCGCCTCCACCAGCACGCCGCCGTCGCCCTCTGTGGGCTCCGGAACCTCGCGCAGGTTGAGTGAGTCTTTCTTTCCGGGAGTTACCGTCAATGCACGCATCGTTTCTCCTCAAGCAGAAGCCGTACTGCCAGTCTCTTTCATTACTTGCGCAGACGCAACGGTTTCGGGAGGGTTGGGGCGGCCCGGCATTCATGGGAGGGGTGGATGCATGGTCCGGGGGTGCCCGCTCCGGCAACGCGCCGGAAGCAGGTCAGTGCGCCCGGTGGTCCTGGATGGTCATCCTCGGGCCGAACGTGGGTTTGCGGAAGCCCGTGGCCTGGATCATCCGGACCACGCGCTGCCGGTGCCCGCGCCAGGGTTCGAGCAGCCGAAGCATCCCGGCGTCGTCGGTCCGCCGCCCGGTGAGCGCAGCCCCCACGTAGGCCGCGAGATGGTAGTCGCCCACCGAAATCGAATCGGGGCAGCCGTGGGTACGCTGCACCACTTCGGCCACGGTCCAGACCCCGATGCCCGGGATCACCTGCATCTTCGCAGCTGCCTCCAGCGCAGGCACCGCAGCGAGGCGTTCAAGCGCCGCGGCGGAGCGCAACGCACGCATTACCGTGGCCGAGCGCTGGGGTCCCACGCCCGCCTTGTGCCACTCCCAGCTGGGGACCTGCAGCCATTGCGCAGCCGTTGGTGCCACCACCAGCCCGGGCGGCGTGGATATTCCGGCGCGGGGTGCGGGGGTCCCGAACCGGTGCACCAGGTAGCGGTAGGCGCGCCGCGCCTCAATGACCGTCACCTTCTGCTCCAGGATGATCGGCACCAGTTGGTCCACCATGCGGCCGCTGGACGGCAGCCGGACGGCCAGGCTGCGGCGCCGGGCTTCGCGGACCATGCGCGGCAGCGTGGCATGGAAAGCCGGATCATCGAAATCCTGCCAGTCGTCGTCGGATCCCAACAGCCGGGGCGCCGTCCTGGTGGCGGCTGCTGCACCCGGGCCCCACGCCTGGACGTCCACGAACGGGCCACCCGCGTCCCCGCCGCCCGCGGGCGCAAGCCGCATGGTGGCCGGACCGTCCGTCGTGGTGAACGCATTCCAGATGACGTCCCCTTGCACGCAAAAAGAAGGATCGCTGTGGCCCCGCAGGAGGGGCGCCAGGGTGCGGGAAAGGCTGTACGGCGCCTCCGGATACCAGCGCAGGGACATGTCCGCCGCGGCTGCCAGCCGGGGAGGTGCCTCTGCGATCGTCATGCCTTCCATCGTCCCACGCCCCGTGACAGCGCCGGGACCATGGGCCCTTATTCGCATCCCGTCCCCGCGCTAGGATCGCCGCGTGTGGCACCCGGGCAGCCGGCACGCAGGGGTGCTCCAAAAGAACCGCGACCCACAGAAACACGGAGGGCAGCCATGGGCGGCGTAGTGCATTTCGAGATCCCCGCGGACGACCAGAAACGGGCCAGGAAGTTCTACCGGGAGGTGCTCGGTTGGCGGATTGAGCCCGTCCCGGGCATGGACTACAGCATGGTCATCACCACGGACATGGATGATGCCGGCCAGCCCACTGCGCCGGGTGCCATCAACGGCGGCATGATGGCCAGGGAAGGACAGATCACCGGCCCGGTTGTGACGGTCGATGTGCCGGATATCAACGCCACGCTTAGAAGCGTGGAGGAGCAGGGCGGCTCGGTGGTCATGCCCAGGAACGAAATTCCGGGCATGGGTTACACCGCCTACTTCAGGGATCCCGAGGGCAACGTCATGGGCCTCTGGCAGAACCTGCCTGCCGGCGGCGACCAGGCCGCAGGCAGCTGACCCGCGGCCCCGTCAGGGCATACCGGATGCCGCCCAAAGAGCCAGGACGGCGAGCGGCAGCGTCAGTGTCACGGCCACCATCCCCGCAACCGCGAACCCGCCCCACCTGATGGGGACGTTCAGCACGCGGAGCCGCTCATGCCACAGCAGCGTGGCCAGGGACGCCCACGGAGTCACCAGCGGGCCGAGGTTCACCCCGATCAGAAGGGCGGCGAGCCTGGCCGGTGACCCCGCCACGGGTTCCAGCGCCAGGTAGGCGGGAAGGTTGTTTGCTGCGTTGGCCGCGCCCGCACCCAGGCCGGCCAGCTGCAGCAGGGCTGGCAGCCCGTCCCCGGTTCCCGCCACGCCTGCCAGCAACGCCGTCAGGCCATGTGAGTGCAGGGCTTCCATGAGCATGAACAGGCCCACCGTCAGCATCAGCGGCCGCCAGGGCACCATGGACCACCGCAGGGCGGAGGGCCGGCGGCGCAGGAAGACCGCCAGCAGGACGGCGGCGGCTGCCAGGGCCGGATATTGGACCGGCAAGCCGGACACCAGGGCAGGCAACAGGACAAGGAGTGTGACTGCCGCAGCCTTCAGCAGGGTGCGGTCCCGGACGGGGCGCGCCGGCTGCGGCCCGTAGGTCCCGCGCAGGTCGCCCCGGAACGCCGCCCACAGCAGGACAAGGGGAACCAGAAGGCCAACCAGGGCTGGAGCCCACACCAGTCCCGCGAAGCTCCACGGGCTCAGGCCCAGCCGGTCCTGTGCCAGGAGGTTGGTGAGGTTGGACACCGGCAGCAGCAGGCTGGCGGTATTGGCCAGCCAGATGCTGGTCATCGCGAATGGCAGCGGCGGGATCCGGGCATGGACGGCAAGCAGGACCACCACCGGCGTCACCAGCACCGCCGTCGTATCCAGGGACAGGAACACCGTGGACACCGTGGCCACCGCAACTACCAGGAGCCACAGCAGGAAGACCCGTCCGCGGCCCAGGGCGGCAAGCCTGTCGGTTACCACCCGGAACAGTCCGGCCTCATCCACCAGTTCCGTGACCAAGGACATGGCCAGGACGAAGGCCAGGATGGGAATGGTGCGCCCGGCCAACTCGCTGAAGGCCGGGACGGGGAGGGCGCCGACGGCCAGGGTGGCCAAACCTGCCGCCAGGGTCACGCCAGGCAGCAGGTAGCTCCGGGCGGCTTTCAGCCATGCGAACTGCTTCACCGGCCTATCCTCGCACCCCGGACGGGGAAGCGTGTGCAGGAAGCGGTAGCTTTGTACCTATGAAGTACGCCCAGTCCATTTTGGACCTCATCGGCAACACCCCGCTCATCAAACTCAACCACGTGACGGAAGGCATCAAGGCCACCGTCCTGGTCAAGGTGGAGTACCTGAACCCGGGCGGTTCCATCAAGGACCGCATCGCGGCGCAGATGATCGAGGACGCCGAACGCGAGGGCAAGCTGAAGCCGGGCGGCACCATCGTGGAACCGACCTCCGGCAACACCGGTGTGGGGCTGGCGCTGGTGGCGCAGCAGAAGGGCTACAAGTGCGTTTTCGTGGTCCCTGACAAGGTGGGCGAGGACAAACGGGCCGTGCTGCAGGCCTACGGCGCCGAAGTGGTGGTCACCCCTACGTCAGTCCCGCCGGAGAGCCCGCACAGCTACTACGGCGTCTCGGACCGGATTACCCGGGAGACGCCCGGCGCCTACAAGCCGGACCAGTTCTCCAACCCGGCAGCACCGGGCAGCCACTACAAGACCACCGGCCCCGAGATCTGGCGGGACACCGATGGCAAAGTCACGCACGTGGTCATCGGCGCCGGCACCGGCGGCACCATCACCGGCACTGGCCGGTATCTCAAGGAAGTTTCGGCTGACCGGCCGGAGTCCGACGGCGGGGTGGTCAGGATCATCGGCGCGGACCCCGAAGGTTCGGTCTACTCAGGCGGCACCGGGCGCCCCTACTTTGTCGAGGGCGTCGGAGAGGACATGTGGCCGGCGAACTATGACAAGTCCGTCCCTGACGAAGTGATCGCCGTCAGCGACGCCAACTCCTTCACCATGACGCGCCGGCTGGCGCGCGAAGAAGGCCTCCTGGTGGGCGGCTCCTCAGGGATGGCCGTAGTAGCCGCATTGCAGGCGGCGCGCGACCTGCCGGAAAGCGCCGTCGTCGTCGTCATCCTGCCCGACTCGGGCCGCGGCTACCTGGCCAAGATCTTCAACGACCAGTGGATGCGCTCCTATGGTTTCCTCTCCGGGGGCGAGGAAACCTCGGTAGGGGAGGTCATCAAATCCAAGAACGGCGAACTGCCGGACCTGGTGCACATCCACCCCAACGAATCCGTCCGCGACGTCATCAACATCATGAACGAGTTCGGCGTCAGCCACATCCCGGTCCTGTCGCAGGAGCCGCCGGTGGTCATGGGCGAAGTCCTCGGCGCAGTCGATGAGCGGACGCTGACCGCCAAGCTGTTCCGCGGCGAAGCGAAGCTGACAGACAAGATTTCCGAGCATATGGGCCCCAAGCTGCCCGTGATCGGATCGCTGGAAACCATCTCCGCGGCCAGGGAACTGCTCTCTGACGCGGACACCCTGATGGTCACGTTCGTGGGCGCGCCCGTGGGTATCCTCACCCGGCACGACCTGCTGGCCTACCTCAGCAACTAATTTGCGCTACCCCGTAAAGGAGCACCCATGACTGCCTCTGAAAATCAGGGTTTCAACACCCGCGCCGTGCACGCCGGCCAGGCGTTCGAGCCCCGTACCGGCGCCGTGGTCCCGCCGCTGCACTTCAGCTCCACGTATGCCCAGGACGGCATCGGTGGCCTGCGCAGCGGCTACGAGTACGGCCGCGGCGGCAACCCCACCCGTGATGCCCTGCAGGAACAGCTCGCCGCGCTGGAACTCGGTACGCACGCGTACAGCTTCAGCTCCGGCCTTGCCGCCGAGGACGCCCTCATCCGTGCACTGACCCGCCCCGGAGACCACATCGTGCTGGGGAACGACGCGTATGGCGGGACCTACCGGCTGATCAGCCGGGTGCTGGGGGACTGGGGGATCGGCAACACCCCGGTGGACATGGCGAACCTGGACCGGGTCCGCCACGCCGTGGCAGCGCACAAGACCCGGTTCGTTTGGGTGGAGACGCCGTCCAACCCGCTGATGAAGATCACCGACATCGTGGCGCTCGCTGACATAGCGCACGACGCCGGCGCCCTCCTGGTGGTCGACAATACCTTTGCGTCCCCCTACCTGCAGAACCCGCTCGCCCTGGGTGCCGACGTTGTGGTCCACTCCACCACCAAATACATCGGCGGCCACTCCGACGTGGTGGGCGGCGCCGTTGTGGTCAAGGATTCAGAGCTGGCGGAGAAGATCGGCTTCGTCCAGTTCGCCGTTGGGGCAGTGTCCGGTCCCATGGACGCGTTCCTCACCACCCGCGGACTGAAGACGCTGGGCGTCCGCATGGACCGGCACAGCGAGAACGGCCAGGCGGTGGCCGAGTGGCTGCTGGAACGCCCTGAGGTTGAGGCCGTGCTCTACCCGGGGCTGCCCACCCACCCTGGCCATGAGCTGGCCAAGCGCCAGATGCGGAAGTTCGGCGGCATGGTCTCCGTGCAGTTCAAGGGAGGCGAAGCAGCTGCCCGCAAGGTGGCCGAGTCCACCTCCGTGTTTACGCTGGCGGAGTCCCTGGGCGGGATCGAATCGCTGATGAACTACCCGTCGGAGATGACCCACGCGTCCGTCAAAGGCACCGAGCTGGCCGTCCCGGTCAACCTGCTGCGGCTCTCCTGCGGCATCGAGGACGCCGAGGACCTCATCGCGGACCTGGACCAGGCCTTCTCCAACATCCCGTAACGTCACCCCGGACCCCTGGCTTTCTTGAAAGAAGTCAGCTAGGGTTCCCCTATGCCTCTTCGATCCGACTGGTCCCAACGCAGCTGCAGCATGGCTCGTGGCCTGGACATCCTGGGCGACCCCTGGTCCGTCCTGGTCCTGCGCGAGGTTTTCTTCGGCAACGGGCGCTTCGACGCCATGAAGGCGCGCCTCGAGGTGGCCGACTCGGTCCTCACCAAACGCCTTGCGGGCCTGGTGGAGTCCGGGCTCCTGGAGAAGAAGGCGTACGACGACGGCGGCCGCACCCGCCAGGAATACGTCCTCACTCCCATGGGCGAAGATGCCCTCCCGGTCCTGAATGCGGTCACCATCTGGGCGGAAAAGCACCTGCCCGCGCCCTCGGCCCAGGCCCACCTGTACGTCATCCATTCGGGCTGCGGGAAGTCCACCACCTCGGCCGACACCTGCTCCTGGTGCGGGGAACGGCTGACCGCCGCGAACACCAGCTGGCACAGCCGCTCCAGGTCAGAACAGCCCATCCCGTTGTCCACCGCATCCGGCAAGGAGCCCGCCGCATGAGCACGTTGCCCGATGAAGCAGCAGTCCCCGCCCGCCAGGCCGAAACAGGCGGCCCTCGCACTTCCCGCCGCCGGCTCCATCCTGCCTGGATCGTCGCCGCCGTAGCGTTCCTGGCCCTCGTAGGCGCCGCCGGCTTCCGTGCCGCCCCCGGCGTCCTCATGGTCCCGCTCCAGCAGGAGTTTGGCTGGTCAACCACCGTTTTGTCGGCGGCAGTCAGCATCAACCTGGTGCTCTTCGGCCTGACCGCCCCATTCGCCGCGGCCCTGATGGAAAGATTCGGGGTGAGGGCAGTGACGGCGACCGCCCTGGTCCTGATCGGCATGGGCAGCGCCCTCACTGTGCTGGTAAACCAGTCCTGGCAGATCCTGCTGACGTGGGGGCTGCTGATCGGACTCGGGACCGGTTCCATGGCCCTGGTCTTCGCCGCCACGATCGCCAATACCTGGTTCACCAAAAGCCGCGGGCTCGTCATTGGCATCCTTACCGCCGGCAGCGCCGCCGGGCAGCTCGTCTTCCTCCCGTTCATCGCCCTGCTGGCCCAGGACCCCGGCTGGCGGCAGGCGTCCCTGCTGATCGCCGCCGGCGCCCTGGCCGTTGTCCCGCTGGTGCTGAAGTTCCTCAAGAACTCGCCCGCCGACGTCGGGGTGCTGCCCTACGGTGCGCCCGTGGAGGCCGGCCCTGAGGAGCAGCCACGAGCCACCACGGCCGTTCCGGACGACCAGCCGCGCACCAACGCAGCCGTCCGCGCCCTCCAGGTACTCCGCCGCGCCAGCAAAATCCGGACCTTCTGGGCCCTGGCCGCCGGGTTCGCCATCTGCGGCGCCACCACCAACGGCCTGATCGGCACCCACTTCATCCCCTCGGCACACGACCACGGCATGCCCGAAACCACAGCTGCCGGGCTGCTCGCCGTCGTCGGGATCTTCGACATCATCGGCACCATCGCCTCCGGCTGGCTGACCGACCGCTTCAACCCCCGGGTCCTGCTGGCCGTCTACTACCAGTTCCGCGGGATCGGCCTGCTGGTGCTCCCGCTGCTGCTGAACGCCGAGGTGCAGCCCAGCATGATCGTGTTCGTGGTGATCTACGGCCTGGACTGGGTGGCCACCGTTCCCCCCACTGCCGCCATCTGCCGCGAGACGTTCGGCGCGGACGGCAGCGTGGTCTTCGGCTGGGTCTTCGCGGCCCACCAGCTCGGAGCCGCGGCGGCCGCCATCGCCGCGGGGGCCCTGCGCGACGCCACCGGGCACTACACGTACGCCTGGTTCGGTGCTGCGGCCATGTGCACCATCGCCGCGGTCATCAGCGCCACCATCCGCAGGCAGCGGTCAGAGGCTGCCACGGCGGGGGACGCGGAGCCGGCGGCCGCCTGAGCGCCGGGGCTCCGGCCGGCCGCTAGGCTGGTCCGATGGAACCCGACGCACCTGCCCCCGCGCGCCCCGTTGCCCTGGTCACCGGCGTAGGTCGGATGGCGGGCATCGGCGCGGGCATCGCCCGCCAACTCGCCGCCGACGGCTGGGACCTGGTGCTGTCCTACTGGTCCGACTACGACGCCCGGATGCCGTGGGGGAGTGAACCCGAAGACGTGGTCCGGCTGACTGCGGAGCTCGAAGCCATCGGCGCCAAGGTCCACGTCCTGTCGGCCGATCTGCAGGATCCGGGCGTGCCGGACCGGCTCGTGGCGGAGGCAGCGCAGGCGGCCGGCGCCCTGCAGGGCCTGGTGCTCAGCCATGCCGAGTCGGTGGATTCCGGAGTGCTGGACACCACCGTTGAATCCTTCGACCGGCATTTTGCGGTGAACACGCGCGCCAGTTGGCAGCTGATCGCCGCCTTCGCACGGCAGGCCACGGACGACGGCGGTGCGATCGTAGCGCTGACCAGTGACCACACGGCGTTCAACCTTCCCTACGGCGCCTCCAAGGGAGCCCTGGACCGGATCGTGATTGCGGCCGCCCGCGAACTGGGACCGCAGGGCATCTCCGCGAACGTCCTGAACCCGGGCCCCGTGGACACCGGGTGGATGACCCCGGAGGTCCGGGACGAGCTCACCGGGCAGCAGCCCACCGGCCGGCTGGGCACCCCTGCCGACGTCGCCGGAACCGTGGCCTTCCTGCTCTCGCCGGCCGGCCGCTGGGTGTCCGGCCAACTGATCAAGGCCGACGGCGGCTTCTCCGCCTGAGTGCCCGGCGTCAGTGGAAGGCGTCGAGGCCCGTGATGTGCCGGCCCAGGATCAGGGTATGGACTTCGTCGGTGCCCTCGTAGGTCCGGACCGACTCGAGGTTTGCGGCGTGCCGCAGGGGTGAGTAGTCGGTGGTGATGCCGTTGCCGCCCATGATGGACCTCGCCTCCCGCGCGATCGCGATGGCCTCCCTGACGTTGTTCAGCTTGCCCAGCGAAATCTGCTCCGGACGGATGGTTCCAGCGTCCTTCAGCCGGCCCAGGTGCAGCGCCAGCAGGGTGCCCTTCTGGATTTCCAGCAGCATGTTCACCAGCTTCTCCTGAGTGAGCTGGTAGCCGGCCAGCGGCTTGCCGAACTGCAGCCGGTCCATCGAGTAGGCCAGTGCGGCCTCGTAGGAATCCCGGGCCGCACCCATGGCACCCCACGCGATGCCGTACCGCGCCTCATTCAGGCAGGTGAACGGGCCGCGCAACCCCCGCGCCGCCGGCAGCAGGGCCTCGGGACCCAGCCGGACGTCGTCGAACACCACATCGCACTGGATGGATGCGCGCATGGACAGCTTCTGCGCGATGGGCGTCGCGGTGACGCGCGGGGTTCCGGCCGGTACCAGGAAACCGTGCACGCCGTCGTCCGTCATGGCCCACACCACCATCACGCCGGCAACGGAGGCCAGCCCGATCCAGCGTTTGGCCCCGTTCAGCACCCAGCCGGCGTCGTCCCCGGTGCCGTCCCGCCGCGCAAAGGTGGCCATGGAGGCAGGGTCTGAACCGGCGGTCGGTTCAGTCAGCGCGAAGCAGCCGATCACCTCGCCCGCGGCCATCCGGGGCAGCCACTCCTGCTTTTGCTCCTCCGAGCCCCAGGTGTGGATAGCGGTCATGGCCAGGGATCCCTGAACCGACACAAAGGTACGGATTCCGGAGTCGCCGGCCTCCAACTCCATGGCTGCCAGGCCGTATTCGACGGCGGACCGGCCCGGGCAGCCGTAGCCCTCCAGATGCATGCCCAGGACGCCCAGCTCACCCAGTTCCGTCGCCAGGTCGAGGGGGAAGACGGCATCCTCATACCAGCGGGCGATGCCGGGTTTGATCCGCTGCCGGGTGAAGTCGCGGACCTTTTGCCGGAGCTCCAGTTCCTCCGCCGACAGCAGGGAGTCCAGGTCCAGGACGTCCGACGGGCCCGCGGCCAGGACGTCAACGGTCACTTCTTCAGCAGTCACTTTGCCATCCTTCATTTCTTCGCTGCTCATTTGGTCACCAGGAAGTAGCCCCGGGTGGCAGGCAGAAACCGGCAGACGGCGGCGAGCACCACGCCCAGCGCCAGCAGCACCACGCCGCTCACAAAGGCGCCCCCGACGCCGAAGATCCGGGTGTCACCGTACGCCGGGTCCCACATCTGTATCGCCGAGATGAAGAATGCGGCGGTCAGCAGCAATGCACCCGCGAGGGGAAGGATGCCGCGGAACCACAGGTTGCGTGCCGAATCCCGGAGCGTCCCGCGGAAGTACCAGAAGCAGGCGAAGCCGGTCAGGGCGTAGTAGAACGCGATGAACAGGCTGATGGCACTGATGGAATCCGCCAGCAGGTTTTCGCTCAGGAAGCTCATGGCCACGTAGTAGGCGGCGGCCGCGCCGCCCATCACCTGCGTGGAGAATCCGGGGGTCTGGTTCTTCGGGTGCACCTCCCCAAACTTGGCGGGGAGTGCGCCGTGGACGCCCATGGACAGCGTGCCGCGGGCGGTGGGCAGGATGGTGGTCTGCGTGGAGGACAGCACGGACGCCAAAACCGCGACGACGATCAGCCAGCCCCATGGGCCCAGCACCACGTCCTTCATGGCCAGGAAGACATCGTCCTTGTTCGCCTCGTTACCGAGGCCGATACCCTCCGAGCCCACGGTGGCGTACATCATCACCAGCAGCGCCACGGAAACATAGATCGCCACCAGGATGAAGGCCGAGATCACAGCGCCGCGGCCCGGCGTCCTGGACGGTTCCTCAGTCTCTTCGTTCACGGCCAGGCAGGTGTCCCAGCCCCAGTAGATGAACAGGGCCAGGAGTGCTCCGTGCACCACTGCTCCCGGGTCCGCAAAGGCCCCCACGGGGTTGAACCACTCAAAGTCGAAAGCCTGGCCTTCCGGTGCACCAGCCACGATCCGCACCACAATGGCCAGTGCGAAGATGCCCAGCGCGATGTACTGGACGTAGGTCAGGACCCGCTGAACGTGCTCGCCCAGCCGGATCCCGCGGTAGTTCACCAGCGTCATGAGCACGATGAACAGCAGGCCGGTGCCGGTGACCAGTACGTTGTTCTGCGCCAGCGATCCATCGCCCACCAGCAGCCACAGGTACTGGCCGGCCACCTGCGCCAGGTTGGCCAGGACCACTATGCCGGCGAGCGCCACGCCCCAGCCGCCCAGCCATCCTGCCCAGGGGCCGAAGGCCTCGCGCGACCACGTGAACGTGGTGCCGCAGTCCGGGATGGCGCTGTTGAGCTCCCGGAAGGCGTAGGCGATGAACAGGACAGGGATGAAGCCCAGCAGGAGGATCAGGGGCGTGTAGTTGCCGTTGACCGCAACGATCAGGCCCAGGGTGGCCGCCAGCGAGTACACGGGTGCGGTGGAGGCCAGCCCCAGCATGACCGAGTCACCCAGGTCGAGGATCCCGGACCGCAACCCCTTGGCCGGCACCGGGGTGCCCGGACCGCCTCCGGAGCCTCCCGTCGTCGTCATGTCTGTGCTCATAGGGCGATACCTGCCTTGGTGGAGCCGGCCACCGCTGAAAGCGGCGCCGGCGCGTCGATGGTGTTGGGGACGAAACGGCAGTAGTAGTCCGTGACCGGCCCGTCCGATTCACGGATGCCGCAGCCCACGGATTCGCCGTCCACCACCCAGAGGCCCAGGACCGGGCGGTTGCCGTCGAAGTCCGGAAGCGGCTGGTACTGCTGGTAGCACCAGCCCTCGCGGCCGTACCCGCCGGGCTGTTCCAGGTTGATGCCGTTGGCGTGGATGCGGATGTTGTCGCCCTCGCGGCCATGCAGGGGCTTGCCTACCCATTCCTTCAGCGGACCCGGGTCCCCCAGGTAGGCCGGCAGCAGGTTGGGGTGGTTGGGGTAGAGGTGCCACAGCGCGGCGAGCAGGGCCTTGTTGGAGAGCAGCATCTTCCAGGCAGGTTCCACCCAGCGCGGGTTGTGGGCGCGCTGCAGCAGGCGCTGGCCGAAGGGCTCCTTCATCATCAGCTCCCAGGGATAGAGCTTGAAGATGGTGCTGATCAGAAAGTTGTCCAGGTCCACGAAGCGGTTCAGGTTGGGATCCCACCCGATATCGGACATGTTGATGCCGATGGTGGTCCAGCCCGCCTGGCTTGCCACGTCCCGCATGTACGCCGCGGTCATCCAGTCCTCGCCGGACTCCTCCACCTCGGAGTGGGCAACGTGCAGGGTGCTCATGCCGGTGCGGTACTGGAATTTCTTCCACTGCCGGATCAGCGCCTCGTGGATGCCGTTCCACTGGTCCTTTTCCGGGAAGGCGTCCTGCAGCCAGAACCACTGGGCGACGGCGGCTTCGATGAGGCCGGTGGGGGTGTCGGCGTTGTATTCGAGCATCTTGGCCGGGCCGCCCTGGCCGTCATAGATGAAGTCGAACCGGCCGTACACGTCCACGTCCCCGGCCTGCAGGGATGCTGCCGCGAGCTCCAGGGCCTGGGGCCCGATGCCGATGCTGCCCATGGCCCCGGTGGCCAGGAACCTGGCAGCCTCCAGGCACATCCGGTGCATGTCCTCGGCCACCACTTCGAGGGTCTCCACCTCATCCATGGTGAACTCGTAGTACGCCGACTCGTTCCAGTACTCGATGCGGCGGCCGTCATCCATGGTCGTGGTGGAGAAGACCAGGCCCTGCTCTTCGATCTTTTGTTTCCAGCCCGGACGGGGCTCAGACAAGAGTCTCTTCATCCGTCAGCCTCCCGAAACCTTGCCGCCGCCGCTGGAGCCGCTCTTTGCGCTGGTGCCGAACCCGCCGCGGCTGACCGTGCCGCCCTTGCTGCTGTATCCCGTGGCGGCCTTGGCCCCGCTGGGGATGGTCCTTGTGTAGTTGGGGGCTGAGGCCCGGTTCTGGCCGATGGACGGAACGCTGGCGCCGCGCGAGTAGAAGTACCAGGCGTAGATGCCGCCACTGCGGCCGGCGGAACTGTCGCAGTTGGTGTCCGCCACGCGCTCGCCGGTGTCGTCGTTGAAGCACACCTGTGCGTATTCGGGGTCGTCCCCGGTGCTGGCCACCACCGCGGTGATGGTGCCGGCCAGGAGCGCGGTGACACCCAGGCCCACCACCACTGTCCGCCGCTGGGACCGCTTCTTCCGGGCCGCTGCATCGTTGAGCTGTTTCTCCCGTTCACGGGCAAACGGGTCTACAGGGGTAACTGGTTCATTGAGGAGCTCAGGACGCAGGACCGGCTTGGGTACCTGCCAGGGCGGCGGCTTGGCAGTGTTGCCGGCGCCGGCCGGCCCGGGCAACGCCCCATTCCCGGGACCTTCTTCCGGGTCTTTCTGGTTCGAGTCCACGGCGTCCCCCTCATTTGTCCACGCGAACTGGGCGCAGCGCTGCACCCCCAATGCAAGTCTCGAATCAGCGTAGTCCCTGCGGGTTCCGCCTGCGAGCCCAAACCCTTCCCTGCGGTGGGGGAGAACTGCCCATCACCCGGTGCCCGGGCACCCTGCCGGAAGAACCCTAGACTGATGCCATGCAAACAGGTTCCGTCCTTGCCGTCTGCCGCGTCCACCAGCTTGTCGGGGACCAGGGAAACGTGGGCGTCACGGCCATCGACAAGCGTCCGGCCGCTGGTCCGGTGAAGGTGCACAAGCTGGGCCTGCGCGGGGACATCCAGGCCAACCGGGCCCACCACGGCGGTTTGGACCAGGCCGTTTATGCCTACTCCCAGGCAGACGCCGATTTCTGGGCGGCCGCCCTGGGACGGGACCTGCCGCCGGGCATCTTCGGTGAGAACCTGCGGGTATCCGGTATCGAGGCCACCAACGCGGTAATTGGGGAGCGCTGGAAGGTGGGATCCGGCGTCGAACTCGAAGTCACGTCCCCGCGAACCCCCTGCGCCACGTTCCAGCGGCGGATGAAGGAACCGCAGTGGGTGAAGCGGTTCACGGAGGAGGGCCGGGTGGGGGCGTACCTGCGGGTCATACGTACCGGCAGCATCCAGGCCGGGGACACCATTGAACGCACCTTCGTTCCGCGCCACGGCATCACCATCGGAAAGTGGTTCAGCGAGCCGGACGCCGGCGTCATCGAGGCGCTCCGCCGTGCAGAGGCCGACGGCGAGATCAGGCTGCAGGAGGAATACCACACCAAGTTCCAGGCACTGCTGCGGCGCCTGGGGCAGTAGCAGCGCGGCCGTGGCGGGCCCGTGTGCGCAAGCTCACCGCCGCAGTCGGCCGTTCCGATTAACGCTCCAGCACCTCCGTGCCCTACACTGGAAACATCCCCCACTCCGGAAATCCCTTATTCCTGCCCAATTTTTGAGGCAGGACTGGCAAGTGTTGGGGCCCGCGCAAGCGATGCGGGCATTTTCATAGGGAGAGCCGGCTAAAGAAAACGCTGTACAGACTGCTGGGATAGCAGCCAAGAGATGCAGCGCGAAGTCCTGCCATGGGATTGCGAAAGCGCCGGACTTCTGTGACCGGCCGGTCAACGTTTGCCCGGCACCATCGGCACGTGTACTGCGGCTCCGCTCACCTTGGGTAGTGCCGCCTGGCCCCCTATGGATGAGGAATATCCCTATGCCCGAAAACCTGAACGAAACCACCGCCGTCATTGAGGAAGCACCCGCCGCTGCCGCGACGGACGCTGCCGCTGAAGCTGCCGCCCCTGCCGCAGAGCAGAACGACGACGAAAACACTGTGAAGTTCGCCGACCTCGGCATTGACGGCCGCGTCCTGGCCGCCCTGCAGGATGTTGGGTACGAAAAGCCGTCCCCCATCCAGGCAGCCACCATCCCGCTGCTGCTCGAAGGCCGCGACGTAGTGGGCCTGGCGCAGACCGGTACCGGCAAGACTGCAGCATTCGCAGTGCCGGCACTGTCCCGCCTGGCCGAACTCCACGACCTCAACGGCCCCTCCCGCAAGACGCAGGCCCTGGTGCTGGCCCCCACCCGCGAGCTGGCCCTCCAGGTGGCGGAGGCGTTCACCTCCTACGCCAAGCACATCGACGACTTCACCGTCCTGCCGGTCTACGGCGGATCCGCCTACGGTCCCCAGCTCGCCGGCCTGCGCCGCGGCGCCCAGGTGGTTGTGGGTACCCCCGGCCGCGTGATCGACCACATCTCCAAGGGTTCCCTGGACCTGTCCGAGCTCCAGTACCTGGTGCTGGACGAGGCCGACGAAATGCTGCGCATGGGCTTCGCCGAGGACGTTGAGCAGATCTTCCAGCAGACCCCCGAGGACCGCCAGGTGGCGCTGTTCTCCGCCACCATGCCGGGCCAGATCCGCCGCATGTCCAAGCAGTACCTGAACGATCCCGCCGAGATCTCGGTCAAGACCAAGACCTCCACGGGCACCAACATCCGCCAGCGCTACCTGCAGGTCATGGGCCCGCAGAAGCTGGACGCGCTGACCCGCATCCTTGAGGTGGAAGAGTTCGACGGCGTCATCGCGTTTGTGCGTACCAAGATGGCCACCGAGGACCTCGCGGACAAGCTGAAGGCCCGCGGCTTCCAGGCTGCCGCCATCAACGGCGACATCCCGCAGCAGCAGCGAGAGCGCACCGTTGACGCGCTGAAGGAAGGCCGGATCGACATCCTCGTGGCCACCGACGTCGCCGCCCGCGGCCTGGACGTGGAGCGCATCAGCCACGTCGTGAACTACGACATCCCGCACGACACCGAGTCCTACGTGCACCGCATCGGCCGTACCGGCCGCGCGGGCCGCAACGGTGACGCCATCCTGTTCATGACGCCGCGTGAGAAGTACCTGCTGCGTGCCATCGAGAAGGCTACCCGCCAGCCGGTGGAGCAGATGCACCTGCCCACCGCGGAGACCGTGAACACGCTGCGCCTGGGCAAGTTCGCGGACCGGATCACCGAGACCCTCGCCTCCGAGGACGTCGCGATGTTCCGCGACCTCATCGCTTCCTACGAAGAAGAGCACAAGGTGCCGGCAGCAGAAATCGCTGCGGCACTTGCCGTCATGGCCCAGGGCGGCCAGCCGCTGCTGGTCAAGGAACTGCCCGCTGCTCCCGAGTTCCAGAAGCGCGAGCGCGCCAAGGACGGCTTTGGCTCACGCGGCCCCAGCCGCCAGCTGACCGAAGGCAACGCCACCTACCGCATCGCCGTGGGCCGGCGCCAGCGCGTCATGCCCGGCTCGATCGTGGGCGCCATCGCCAACGAGGGCGGCATTTCCTCCTCGCAGATCGGCGGCATCGACATCCGCTCGGACCACTCCCTGGTGGAGCTGCCCGCGGACCTGAGCCAGGACCAGCTGCGTGCCCTGTCCCGCACCCGGATTGGCGGCGAGCTGATCCACCTCGAACTGGACAACGGCCGCAGGCCTTCCGGTGACCGTGGCGCCTACCAGGGCAGCCGCGGCGGCAACTTCAAGGGCAACGGCGGGTTCAAGAAGGAATTCCGGAAGAACGACGGCGAGCGGTCCTCCGCCGACCGCGGCGGACGTTCGTACAGCGACCGTTCCGAGCGTTCCTTCAGCGGCCACGGGGACGGTTCCCGCAAGCCACGCACCGGCGGCGACTTCAGCCGCAAGAACAAGTGGTAAACCTCCGCGCAGTTTGACCAACTGACGACGACGATGGGCCGGCTTTCGAGCCGGCCCATCGGCGTTTAACCCGGGCGGGAATGTGGGGCTGGACACATTCTTTGCCCGGCAGGGTGGCGGGGGACCCAATGAAGGCGCCCCCCGGCGTCGTGCGTTCCCCTTGCGCGGCCCCTAAAGCCCCGGAATTCCGGGGAAAATGCGCTCCCCGCGCCAGGCGGAACCCGGCATAAGGCGGCCCTCTCAATGCTTGGGGCGCCGATTTGTTGGTGCGTAAATCTTCCGGTAGAGTATTTACTCGTTGCCCCCCTAGCTCAGTGGTAGAGCGCGTTCTTGGTAAGAACGAGGTCACCGGATCGATTCCGGTGGGGGGCTCTGAGTGAGGGCCTGTGTCAAGGCGGTTTGACCGGCTTGACACAGGTTTTTCTCATTCGTGGCGGTGTAGCTCAGTTGGTTAGAGCGCACGACTCATAATCGTGAGGTCGGGAGATCGAGCCTCCCCACCGCTACAGGCAAAGCCCCCTGAACCACATTGGTTCCGGGGGCTTTCCTGTTTGATTCCCGTACTGTCCTTCCTCTCACCCGGCCAGCAGGCGGCGAACAAGGTCGGCGGCGCCGGACACCTATCCAGACGCGATGCCCGGCGGAAGAATGGGCCCATGGCACAGCTGATTTACTCCGCAATCATGTCCCTGGACGGTTACACGGCGGACAGGGACGGCAACTTCAACTGGTCGGCGCCGGACGAGGAGATCCACGCCTTCGTGAACGACCTGGAGCGGGACGTGGGCACGTACCTGCTGGGGCGCCGGATGTATGAGGTCATGTCCGTTTGGGAAACCATGGAGACACAGGATGAGCCCCCGGTGATCAAGGACTACGCCGCCATCTGGCGTGGGGCGGAGAAGCTGGTGTACTCCGGCTCGCTGGGGAGCGTGGCCACCGCCCGGACCCGGCTGGAACGGCAGTTCCTTCCGGACCGGGTGCGGAAGCTGAAGGAGTCCGCAGAAAAGGACATCAGCATTGGCGGCCCCACCCTTGCCGCGCACGCCCTCAAGGCCGGACTGGTGGACGAGTGCCAGCTGTTCATCAATCCCGTCACGGTGGGCGGCGGCCTCCGCTTCCTGCCGGAGGGGCTGGAGTACCGGCTGGACCTGCTGGACGAGCGGCGGTTCGGCAACGGTGTGGTGTACCTGCGCTACCGCACCCGCTAAGCCCCCCGACCCCGGGGCATCAGTGGGCCCGCTGGACCGCGGGCGCCCCGGCCCGGGGCTGTACTGCGAAGAGGGTGAACACCAGGGCCACCAGTGCGGTGCCCACCAGCAGGAGCAGCCCGATGGAATAGCTGCGCGTCGCCGCGTCGTACGTGGCGCCCATGACCAGTGGGGGGAAGTAGCCGCCCAGGCCGCCGGCGGCGCTCACGATGCCAGTGATGCTGCCCACTTTTCCTGCCGGCGAGAGGACGCCGACCCATGCGAACACGCCGCCCGTTCCCAGCCCCAGCGCGGCAGCCATCGCAACGAAGGTGGCACCTGCCGGAACCTCGCCGTCGGGCCGCAGGGTGACCAGCCAGCCCAGGAGGGCCACGGCGCCCAGGGCAAGCAGCACCACGGGCTTGGGGCCGAGCTTGTCGGCCAGCACCCCGCCCACGGGACGGGCGAGGACGGCGGCAAGGTCGAACCCCGCCGTCCGGGCACCGGCACCGGCGGGGTCGAAGCTATAGACGTCGCGCAGGTAGGTGGGCAGGTAGGTGGCAAAGGACACGAAGCCGCCGAAGACCACCGCGTACAGGAAGCACATCTTCCAGGTGACTGCTGTCCTGGCGGCGTCCAGGAGCTTGGGCAGCACCGGCGAGTGGTTGGGTGTCCAGTCCGGGGGCTCCTTCATGAGGAACCAGACCAGTGCCGCCATCAGGGCCAGGACCACGGCGATGAGCAGGTGGGTGGGGAAGTAGCCGATCCCCGCGACAAGCCGCGGGTTGAGGAACGCCGCCAGCGCCGTCCCGCCCATTCCCGCCCCGAAGACGCCGGTGGCGAAGCCGCGCCGGGCGGGTACGTACCAGGCGCTGACGAACGGAATCCCGACGGCGAAGACGGTCCCTGCCACGCCGAGCAGCAGCCCGGCGCCCAGCACCAGGGCGAAGGAACTGAGGAGGCCGCCCACGGACACCAACAGAATGGGCGGGATGGCGGCCAGCAGCACAAACGTGAACATCGCCCGGCCCCCGTACTTGTCCGTGAGGGTCCCCACCACGATCCGTCCCAGCGATCCGACGAACACCGGCATGGCCACCAGGACTGCCGTGGTGGCGGGCGTCAGTTCGAGGTTCTAGGTGTAGAAGGCCCCCAGGGTTGCCACCGAGTTCCACGCCCAGAAACCTGCCACGGACGCTACCGTCGCCAGCGCCAAGTTCAGTGCCCTGCCGCTGTTCAGTGCCGTCCCGCTGCCTGGTGTTGGGATTGTTCCGGCCATCGCCTGCTCCTCACCACGTGTCGAAAACGCACCGCCGGTCAGCGGTTGCGGGTGTCCCTGTCCGGTGTGCCCACCGCCGACCAGCCCCTGCCTTTGGTCCCCACGTCCCGTGAGCGGTACACGATGTAGGGGCGGAAGAGGTAGTGCAGCGGCGCGGTAAACGCATGCACCAGGCGGGTGAACGGCCAGACGACGAAGAGCGCCATCCCCACCAGCGTGTGCAGGTGGAACGTGAACGGCGCGCCGGCCATGGCGGCGATGTCCGGCTGGAAGATGAACAATGACCGGAACCACGGCGCCACCGTTTCGCGGTAGTTGTGCCCGTGCCCGCCCTCGAAAACGCTGGCCAGCGTGGTCCACAGGCCGAACACGATGGCCGCGGTCAGCACCACGTACATGGTCTTGTCGTTCTTCGTCGTGGCCATGAAGACGGGCCCTGTGGTCCGGCGCCGGTAGATGAGCAGAGCGATCCCGCCCAGTGTTGCGACACCCGCGATGCCGCCTACCAACAGCGCATTGAAGTGGTAGAGCTCCTGGCTCATGCCCACCTCCTGCGTCCAGGCCATCGGAATCACCAGGCCAAAGAAGTGTCCGGCAATGACAGCCAGCAACCCGAAGTGGAACAGCGGGGAGGCGATCCGCAGGAGCCTGGACTCGTACAGCTGGGAGGACCTGGTGGTCCAGCCGAACTGGTCGTACCGGTAGCGCCACACCAGGCCGCCCACCAGAACCACCGCCATGACATACGGCAGGACGCCCCACAGGACGATGTCCCAGGCGTTAAGGACGACGGCGGGTGCGGGCTCCGTCTCCAGCGCTATCCAGTGTGCCGGCATGGTCAGCCTTTCCTGACGGGCAGCAGCCGCGGGTCGTAGGGGTCCAGGCCCACGCTTTCGGTGGGCGGACCGCATCCGGCCATGCGCATCACTTCCTGCTCGTCCTGCGGCGACTTTCCGGGCAAGGTGGCGCACACGGCTGCCAGGACCGTGGCGTGCGGCAGGGTGTCCCGCAGCAGGCCGAGCCGCAGCATCTCCAGGCTGGCCCGGTACCGCTGCAGCAGTTCCCGCCCGGCCCTGCCGTCAACCCGGGCGGCGAATTCCAGCACCATGGGCAGGTAGTCCGGAAGTTCCCCGTCCAGGTCCACCAGGACGCCGCTGCCCCGGTAGGCCGCCTTGAAGGAGGCCAGCACCTCGCCGCGGCGCCGGGTGTCCCCGTCCGTCCAGTAGCTCAGGTGCAGGGCGTGCCGCCTGCCGAGGTCGAACTCGCGGACGTACTGTGCCTGCAGTTCCAGGGGCGGGGTGGCTTCGAGGAGGTCCAGGACCGGGGCGAAGTCCGGCAGCGTCGCGGGAAACTCGGACAGCGCGGTCCTGATGAGGGGAACCCGCCCCACCAGTTCCTCGTCCGGGTAGGACAGGCACCAGGCCGCGGCCAGGTACACCACCTGCTCGCGGGGGTTCCGGGCTGGCCCGTTCATGGCTGGCCGTTTCATGTCTCGTCCTCGGCGGCCGCCAGGGTGTCCGGCTCCGGGCCCCTATCCGGGTAGGGCTTGTCCGGGAAGAGACCGGGCGGAGCGCCGCGGCCGTCCCAGTTCAGCAGGTTCACCCGGCCTTTCAGGTTGGTTCCCGCCGCGATCGTGTCGGTGCTCTGCCGGTCGCGCAGGGCGTTGAACGTGTCCACGGCCACCGGGACGGGCCGGCCGCTCGCTTCGCCGAACGGTGCGGAGTCCTGCATGCCCGGTCCGCCGTCGAAATCCAATGAACAGCCCAGCTCCTCAAGGTCGTGTGCCTGCTCCAGATGGGCCGTGGGAATGACGTAGCGCTCGCTGTATTTGGCGATGGCCATCAGCCGGTACATGTCGTACATGCTTTGCCCGTCCATGCCCACGGATTCCGGGATGGCCTCGTCCGGGTCTTCGCCCAGGCTGATGCCGCGCATGAAGGACCGCATGGCCGCGAGCTTCCGCAGCACGCCGGCGACCCGTTCGGTGTCCCCGGCGGTGAAGAGTTCGGCCAGGTACTCCACCGGGATCCGGAGGGCATCGATGGCACCGAACAGGTTGCTTGCGTCCTCGCCGTCGTGGCCCTGGTCGAGCAGGAGGTCCACCACGGGTGACAGGGGCGGCACGTACCAGACCATGGGCATGGTGCGGTACTCGGGGTGCAGCGGCAAGGCCACCTTGTAGACCTTTGCAAGGGCGTAGACGGGGGAGCGCCGGGCCGCGTCCAGCCAGTCTTCCGGAATGCCCTGCGCCCGGGCTTCGGCCTGGACGCGGCGATCATGGGGGTCCAGCAGCACGTCCATCTGCGCGTCGTAAAGGTCCTGGGGGTCGGTGACGGACGCTGCCGCGGTGACGGCGTCGGCGTCGTACAAAAACAGCCCAAGGTACCGCAGCCGCCCCACGCAGGTCTCGGAACAGACGGTGGGCAGGCCCACCTCCACGCGGGGGTAGCAGAAGGTGCACTTCTCGGCCTTGCCGGTCTTGTGGTTGAAGTAGATCTTCTTGTAGGGGCAGCCGGTGACGCACTGCCGCCAGCCGCGGCACCGGTCCTGGTCCACCAGCACGATCCCGTCCTCCACCCGCTTGTAAATGGCACCGGACGGGCAGGAGGCCATGCAGGACGGGTTCAGGCAGTGCTCGCAGATCCGGGGCAGGTAGAACATGAACGTCTGCTCGTAGGTAAACTTGATCTTGTCCTCGGACTCGCGCCGTACCTTCTCCACGATCGGATCCAGATACCCGTGGTCGCGGGACCCGCCAAGGTTGTCGTCCCAGTTGGCGGACCAGGTGATCTTGGTGTCCTCCCCGGTGATGAGCGACTTGGGCCGGGCCACCGGGAAGTCGTCACCCAGGGGTGCGTCCACCAGGGTCTTATAGTCGTAAGTCCAGGGCTCGTAGTAGTCCTTGAGCTCGGGCTGCACGGGGCTGGCGAAGATGCCGAACAGTTTTTTGACGCGGCCCCCGGCCTTGAGGACCAACCTGCCCCGCCGGTTCAGGGACCACCCGCCGTACCAGCGCTCCTGGTCCTCGTACCGGCGGGGGTAGCCCTGCCCGGGCCGGGTCTCCACGTTGTTGAACCACACGTACTCGGTGCCTGCGCGGTTGGTCCAGGCCTGCTTGCAGGTCACGGAGCAGGTGTGGCAGCCGATGCACTTGTCCAGGTTCATCACCATGCCCATCTGGGCCATTACGCGCATCAGTACTGCACCTCCTGCGAGCGGCGGCGCACAGTGGCCACCATGTCGCGCTGGTTTCCGGTGGGACCGAGATAGTTGAAGGCGTAGGCAAGCTGGGCGTAGCCGCCTATCAGGTGCGAGGGTTTCACCAGCAGCCGGGTGACCGAGTTGTGGATTCCGCCCCGCCGCCCTGTGGCCTCGGATTTGGGCACGTCGATGGTGCGCTCCTGGGCGTGGTGGACGTACACCACACCGGCAGGCATGCGGTGGCTGACGATCGCGCGGGCAACCAGGACGCCGTTGACGTTGGTGCATTCAACCCAGTCGTTGTCCCGGACCTTGATGGCATCGGCGTCCGCCGGGCTCATCCAGACCGTCGGGCCGCCGCGGGACAGGGAGAGCATCAGCAGGTAGTCCTGGTACTCGGAGTGGATGGACCATTTGGAGTGCGGCGTCAGGTACCGGACCGTCACCTCCATGGCGCCGTCGGAGCCCAGCCGCGGCTCGCCGAACAGCCGGTGCATGTCCAGCGGGGGCCGGTAGATGGGCAGGGATTCGCCGATGTCGGTGATCCAGTCGTGGTCCAGGAAGAAATGCATCCTTCCGGTCAGGGTGTGGAAGGGCTTAAGCCGTTCGATGTTGATGGTGAACGGGGAGTACCGCCGCCCGCCGGTCTCGGATCCGGACCATTCCGGCGAGGTGATCACAGGGACCGGACCCGCTTGGGTCTGGGCGAAGGTGATGAACTTTTCCTCCGAACCCTCCGCGAGGTCCGCCAGTTTCTGTCCGGTGCGGAGCTCCAGGTCCTTGAAGCCCTGCACGGACAGGGCGCCGTTGGTGGTGCCGGAGAACGCAAGGATTGCTTCGGCCATCTTCGAATCGGTGTCCATGGCCGGCCGTCCGTCCGCAGCCCCGCCCAGCATCACCCCGTTGGCGTGGCTGAGCCGTGCCAGTGGTTCGGCCATCGTGTACGTGACGTTCTTGACGGTGAAACCCAGTTTGTCGGCCAGCGGCCCGACGGCGGCGAGCTTGTCCGCGATGGCTGTGTAGTCCCGCTCCACCACGGAAAAGACGGGCATGTTCTGCCCCGGCACCGCGGGGATGTCCGGCTCCCGCCAGTCGCGGACCCGGCCGCCGGGCTGGGCGAGCTGGCCGCGGGTATCGTGCTGCAGCGGGACGCTGACGAGGTCCCGGCGGACGCCCAGGTGGGTCTTTGCCTGCCGGGAGAATTCCCGCGCCAGCAGGTGGAAGGTGTCGAAGTCCGTCTTGGTTTCCCAGGGCGGGTCGATGGCCGGGCTGAACGCGTGCACGAACGGATGCATGTCCGTGGAGGAGAGATCGTTCTTCTCGTACCAGGTGGCGGCAGGGAACACGACGTCGGACAGCAGCGTGGTGGACGTCATCCGGAAGTCGGCGGAGACCAGGAGGTCCAGTTTTCCCTCCGGTGCCTCCTGGTGCCAGGCGACGTCCCGGGGCTTGAGCTCTTCTGCGCTGTCA
The DNA here is from genome assembly GCF_036455295.1 of Pseudarthrobacter phenanthrenivorans. Taxonomy (GTDB): domain Bacteria; phylum Actinomycetota; class Actinomycetes; order Actinomycetales; family Micrococcaceae; genus Arthrobacter; species Arthrobacter phenanthrenivorans_C. The sequence goes on from NZ_JAYXNX010000001.1 coordinate 455,201, forward strand.
CCGCCCAGGACGTTGTGGTGGGTTCCCAGCAGGTTGCGGAGGAAATATTCGTTGCCCTTGGCCGAGGAGCCGAACAGGTTGGACCGCCACAGCACCAAAGTCCGCGGCCAGTTGGCCGGGGCGTCCACATCCTCGATGGCGGGGTTGAGGGAGCGCTTCTTGAGGGATTCGGCAATGTAGGACGCCGGATCAGCGGCAGTGCCGGCAGCGACGGCGGCCGCCGCCTCATCCGCGACGTCCAGCGGGTTGCGGTCGAACTGGGGATAGAACGGCATCCAGCCCAGCCGGGCGGACTGGGCGATGGCGTCCGCCGTGTGCATGCCGTCCAGCTTCCCGGTGGACAGCGGGGACTTCAGTGCGTCAGCTGAATACCCGTCCTGCCGCCACTGGTCCGTGTGCATGTACCAGTAGCTGGTGCCGGTCATGGTCCGCGGCGGCCGCGACCAGTCCAGGGCGTTCGCCAGGGACACCCAGCCGGTGATTGGCCGGGTCTTTTCCTGGCCCACGTAATGCGCCCAGCCCCCGCCGTTGCGGCCCATGCAGCCGGTGAGCATCACCAGTGCCAGCACCGCCCGGTAGGTGGTGTCGCCGTGGAACCACTGGCAGATGCCTGCCCCCATGATGATCATGGAACGGCCCCTGGACTGCTCGGCGTTGCGGGCAAACTCGCGTGCCACGCGGATGCAGGCCTGGGCCGGAACGCTGGTGATCTCCTCCTGCCAGGCCGGCGTGTACGGGGTGGCGGCATCGTCGTAGCCCGCCGCCCAGTCGCCGGGCAGGCCGTCGCGGCCCACACCGTACTGTGCCAGCATCAGGTCGAACACCGTGGTCACCAGGTGCCCGCCCACCTCCATGACCGGGACACCGCGACGCAGGACGCTGCCTTCGCCGGCTGCATCCTCGAAACAGGGAAGCAGGATTTCGGTGCTCTCCGCGGACACCTCCCGGAGGGATAACGCAGGTTCGATCCCCTCAAGGTCCAGGTTCCACTTGCCCTCGCCGCTGCCCGAATAGCGGAAGCCCATCGACCCGTTGGGGACTGCAGGGCGGCCTGCCGCCTTGTCGAACAGGACAGTGCGGAACGCTACATCCTCGGCCGTGGACTCTGCCGGGACGTCAAGGGCGGTGAGGAATTTCGACGGCGTGAGGGCGCCGTCGTCGTTCTTCTCCAGCCTGACCAGGAAGGGAAGGTCGGTGTACCGCTTCACGTAGTCGGTGAAGAACGGAACCTGCCGGTCCACGAAGAATTCCTTGAGCATCACGTGGCCCATGGCCATGGCCAGTGCAGCGTCCGTTCCCGCCTGGGCGGGCAGCCACTCGTCCGCGAACTTGGTGTTGTCCGCATAGTCCGGGCTGACCGTGACCACCTTGGTGCCGCGGTACCGGACCTCGGTCATCCAGTGGGCGTCCGGCGTCCGTGTCACCGGAACGTTGGATCCCCACATCATGAGGTAGCGCGCGTCCCACCAGTCCCCGGATTCGGGAACGTCGGTCTGGTCGCCGAACACCTGGGGGCTGGCCACGGGAAGGTCGGCATACCAGTCGTAGAACGAGGTCATCACCCCGCCAATGAGCTGGATGAACCGCGTGCCCACCGCATGGGACACCATGGACATCGCGGGGATGGGGGAGAAACCGGCGCACCGGTCCGGGCCGTACGTCTTGATGGTGTTCACGTGCGCGGCAGCGGCGATCTCGATGGCCTCCTGCCAGGACACCCGCACCAGGCCGCCCTTGCCGCGGGCCTGCTGGTAGCGGCGCCGCCGTTCGGGGTCCGCGGCAATCTCGGCAAAGGCCAGCACGGGATCTTTGAGCCGGGCCTTGGCCTCCCGGTACATCTCCACCAGCACGCCCCGGGCATAGGGGAACCGGACCCTGGTGGGGGAGTAGGTGTACCAGAAAAAGGCCGCCCCGCGCGGGCAGCCCCTGGGTTCGTACTCCGGGCTGTCGGCACCCACGGAGGGGTAGTCCGTCTGCTGGGATTCCCAGGTGATGATCCCGTCCTTGACGTACACCTTCCAGGAACACGACCCGGTGCAGTTCACCCCATGGGTGGAGCGGACCACCTTGTCGTGGCTCCAACGGTCCCGGTAAAAGACGTCACCTTTGCGGCCACCCTCGCGGAACACCGCCCTGCCGTCCTCTGTCTGTTCCCACCTGGTAAAGAAACGTCCCAGTTTCAACAGTGCTTCTGATGCGGGTCCATCCAACCCCGCCTGGGGTCCGGCAGCCATTCCCCCAAGCTAGGCGTGTACGGGAAAGCCGGTATAGGGCATAAAGGCCCTGTTCAGGCGCGTGGGGCTGCCCGAATAGCTGCCCGGGCAGGCACAATGGGGGCATGACACGCATCGCCATCATCGGCGGCCACGGCAAAGTGGCCCTCCTCCTGTCCGCACTCCTCGCCGGCGAGGGCCACTCGGTGACCTCGTTCATCCGCAACCCGGACCACGCGGACGACGTCGCAGCCACCGGCGCCACGCCGTCGGCCCTGGACGTGGAAAATTCCTCGACGGAGGCCATAGCCCAGGCGCTCGCCGGCCACGACGCCGTGGTGTGGTCCGCCGGCGCGGGCGGCGGGAACCCCGGGCGCACATATGCGGTTGACCGTGACGCCGCCATCCGCTCCATGGACGCTGCGGTCCAGGCCGGTGTCAACCGGTACATCATGGTGTCCTACTTCGGCGCCGGCAAGGACCACGGGGTGCCGGAAGACAGCAGCTTCTTTGCCTACGCCGAAGCCAAGGCTGCCGCGGACGAGTACCTGCGCGGCACCGGGCTGGCGTGGACCATCCTGGGCCCCGGCGCCCTCACGGACAATCCGGGAACGGGACGGATCGACGTGGACCCCTCTCCGGACGGGGAGCGGGAAACGTCCCGCGCCAACACGGCAATCGTTGCAGCAGCGGTGCTGGACCTGCCCCAGACCGCGGGCCGGACCATCGAATTCCGCGACGGCACCCTGCCGGTGGCTGCTGCCCTGGGGAACTAGGGGCCAGCCGGGGTCCGGCGCCTAACTGCCGGAAGGTGCAGCCAGTTCCAGGTCCAGGGAATTCCTTTCCACGTAATCCAGGGCGCAGCGTACGGCTCCGACCGTCACTATGGAGTCACCCAGCGGGGACACTGCCACGCGTGCAGGCGTGGCAGTGAACTTCTTCAGGCGCTCGCTGATGTTCGCCAGGAGCACGTCCGCGGAACCGGCCACGCCGCCTCCTATGACCACCAGTTCGGGGTTTAGCATGGTGGCCACGGTACCCACCACCCGGGCCATCCTCTCCGCCAACCGGTCCAGGATGTCCAGCGCCACGGCATCCCCCTGGGCTGCTGCGGCGAAGACCTGTTCGGCCTCCACCCGCCCTGGCCGGCAGTCACGGAGGGCCGTGGGGGCGGATCCTGCCAGGGCTTCGGCCGCCCACGTCCGGGCAAGGTAGGCGATGCCGTAGGTGTCACCCACGCCCTCCACCAGGTTCAGGTACGCAAGCTCGCCGGCGCTCCCGCGCGTTCCATGGACCAGCCGGCCGCCTTCCACGATGCCGGAACCCAGGCGCTCACTGGCCAGGATCACCACCACGTCGTCGACGCCGGCTGCGGCCCCCTGCCACCGGTCACCGAGGGCAGCAAGGTTGGCGTCGTTTTCCAGCAGCACCGTCCACCCGTGGGTCGCCTTGAGGGCCGGCCGCAGGCCAAGGTCAAACAGTCCCCAGAACTTCTGCGTGGCCACCACCTCCCCGTGCCGGTCCACGGGCGCGGCCACCCCGGCGCAAACGGCCAGCACCTGGCCCGGCTTGGCGTCAGCGGAGCCAAGGGCCGCCATGGCCACCGCGTCGATGAACGCCGTGCGTTGGGCCGAGCCGACCTCTCCCGCCTGGAAGGGGCGGCTGGAGCGGCCCAGGGTCATGCCCCGGAGATCGGACACCACTACAGTGACCTTCGAGTACCCAATGTCCACGCCAAGGACTACGCCTGCCCGCTCGTTGAGCTCAAACCGCCGGGCAGGGCGCCCCTTCCGGTAGCCGCCGAACTCGCGCTGGTTCTCCAGTTCCAGGAGCCACCCCCGGCGGACCAGGTCCTCGCAGACGGCGATGGTGGTGGCGCGCGTCAGGCCCGTTGCAGCCATGACGTCCGTGACCGTCACAGCCGCCGAAGCGCGCATGAACTCCAGGACTGCACCGGCGCTGACCCTGCGCAGCAGTTGAGGAGTTGCCGGAACCGGCTCGGGCATGCTGTTGACCTTCCTGTCCGGATCACCAGATAATACTTAGGGAAGTAAATTTAGACTCAATATAAATATAACCGCACTGAAGAAAAGGGTCAGTCCTTGTCCACCACCGCCACACTGGCAACCCTGTCCGATTCCGACCGCCTGGCCGACCCCAACTGGTGGCGCCAGGCCTCCGTCTACCAGATCTATCCGCGCAGCTTCGCGGACTCCAACGGCGACGGCATCGGCGACCTCAAGGGCATCACCGCCAAGGTCCCCTACCTGAAGACGCTGGGTATTGACGCTGTGTGGCTCAGCCCGTTCTACCCTTCTGCGCTTGCCGACGGCGGCTATGACGTGGACGACTACCGCGACGTGGACCCCAAGCTGGGCACGCTGGCGGACTTCGACGAGATGGCCAAGGCCCTGCACGACGCCGGCATCAAGCTCATTGCCGACATCGTCCCCAACCACTCCTCCAACCGGCACAAGTGGTTCCAGGAGGCCCTGGCTTCCCCCAAGGGCTCGCCCGAGCGCGACCGCTACATCTTCCGCGACGGCAAAGGCGCCAACGGCGAGTTCCCGCCGTCGGACTGGGACTCCGTATTCGGCGGCCCGGCGTGGGAGCGCATCACCGAGCCGGACGGCACCCCCGGCCAGTGGTACATGCACATCTTCGCCAAGGAGCAGCCGGACCTCAACTGGTCCAACCGCGAAATCCGCGACGATTTCCTGAAGACCCTGCGCTTCTGGTCGGACCGCGGCGTGGACGGCTTCCGCGTTGACGTGGCCCACGCCCTCACCAAGGACCTCACCGAGCCGCTGCTGTCCAAGCTGGAACTGAGCGCCGCCAACACCGGCGTGGACGGATTCGACGACGGATCGCACCCGTTCTGGGACCGCGACGAAGTCCACGAGATCTACGCCGAGTGGCGCGAAGTGTTCAATGAATACAACCCGCCGCGCACCGCCGTCGCCGAGGCCTGGGTGCACGCCACCCGCCGCGCCCGCTACGCCAGCCCGCAGGGCCTGGGCCAGGCGTTCAACTTCGACCTGCTGCAGGCTGACTTTGACGCCGCCGAGTACAAGGAGATCATCACCCGCAACCTCGCCGAGGCAGCTGCCACCGGGGCCTCATCCACCTGGGTGTTCTCCAACCATGACGTGGTCCGGCACGCCACCCGCTACGGCCTGCCGCAGATTGCCAAGGCAAAGGCCGGCGCCAAGGGGCAGGACGGCAAGGACTGGCTCCTCGCCGGCGGCCCCAAGGACCAGCTGGACGTTGAGCTCGGCGAACGCCGCGCCCGCGCCGCAACGCTGCTGATGCTCGCCGTGCCCGGGTCCGCCTACCTGTACCAGGGCGAGGAACTGGGCCTGCAGGAAGTGGCCGAGATTCCCGAATCGGAGCGACAGGACCCGTCCTTCTTCCGCAACAAGGGCGTGGAGATCGGCCGTGACGGCTGCCGCGTGCCGCTGCCGTGGAAGGTTGAAGGCACTTCCTTCGGCTTCGGCGACGGCGGGTCCCACCTGCCGCAGCCGGACTGGTTCAGCAAGTACGCGGTCGAGGCCCAGGACGGAACGGAAGGTTCCACCCTGGAGCTGTACCGCAAGGCACTGAAGCTGCGCCGCGAACTGCTCACGGGTGAAGAGCTGGAGTGGGTCGGTACCACCAACCCGGATGTCCTGCACTTCAAGCGCCCCAACGGCTGGCAGTCAGTGACCAACTTCGGGAACACCGCCGTCGAGCTCCCTGCCGGGGAAGTCCTTGTCAGCAGCGAGCCGCTGGAAGACGGCAAGCTGCCGGCCAACACCACCGCGTGGCTGCGCTGATGGCCAAGGCACAGCCGGGCGGGGCGTCCTGATGCAGGAAGTCATTTACGGCTGCATGGGCCTGGGCGGCAGCTGGTCCGATGAGCCGCATAATGCTGCCCATGTGGACCAGGCCGCTGCTGCCGTGCAGGCCGCGCTGGATGCCGGCATCACCTTGTTCGACCACGCGGACATCTACCGCAGCGGCAAGGCCGAAGCGGTGTTCGGCGAGGTGCTGGCTGCCACTCCAGGCCTGCGGGAGCGGATCCGGCTGCAGACCAAGTGCGGCATCCGGCTGAACGAGCGCGGCCTGAAGACCCACTACGACCTCAGCCGGGAGGCCATCCTGGAGCGGGTCGACGGCAGCCTCAAACGGCTGCAAACGGACTACGTGGACATCCTCCTGCTGCACCGCCCGGATCCCCTGGCAAACCCGGCGGAGGTGGCTTCCACCGTCGGACAGCTCATGGCTGAAGGCAAGGTGCGGCACCTGGGCGTCTCCAACATGTCCGCCGCCCAGATTGAAGTGCTGCAGGACCGGCTGGAGGCGCCGGTGGTGGCCAACCAGCTGGAGATGAGCCTGCTCAAGCGGGCGTGGCTGGAAAGCCAGGTCCTGGTCAACCACGCGGAACACCTGGACTACAGCTTCCCCACGGCACGCTGGAGTACTGCACCCGCAACGGCATCACCCTGCAGGCCTACGGATCGCTGGCCAAGGGCATCTACACCGGTGCCGAGCCGGAGAGTCCCACGTCCGCGGAAGCGGCCACCGCGGAACTGGTGTCGGAGCTTGCACGGGAGTACGGCACCTCCGGAGAGGCCATCCTGTTGGGGTGGCTGATGAAGCATCCGGCAGGGATCGCGCCGGTTATCGGCACGGCCAATCCGGACCGGATCCGTGCGTGCGGCGACGCTGAACGGGTAGCCCGGGCCATGACCCGCGCCCACTGGTACGAACTCTGGGTCACGGCGCGGGGAAGCAACATCCCGTAAGCGCCAACTGGCTGGCAGCAGTTGCCGTTGTGAAGCTCCGCAACGACAACTGCTGCCAGCTGCTTTCCCCGCCAGGCCGGTCACAACCCGTTTAGTTCGTATTGATCCTCACAAGCGGGCCGTTTTCTTCGCCGTGCCGCTGGCGGGGCGGATACTGTAGAAGGCATGACGTCTACCATCGCCGCCGAAACCGTTAGGCCGGAACGGAATATCCCCGCCGAGATCGCCCGCTCCTGGCTGCTGGTCAATGCCATGAAGCCCGAGCTCTTTGACCAGTCGGCTGTGTCCCGCGCCGACTCGATCATCCTGGATATCGAAGACGCCGTGGACCCTTCGCAGAAGGACCAGGCCCGCAACAACGTCATCGACTGGCTGACCGCCGGCGGCAAGGCCTGGGTCCGGATCAACGACGCCACCAGCCCCTTCTGGGCCGACGACCTCGCCGGCCTGCGCGGCACGCCCGGCCTGCTGGGCGTCATGCTGGCCAAGACCGAATCGGCAGACCAGGTCACCGAGAGCTACCACCGCATGGACGGCAAGACGCCCGTCATTCCGCTGGTGGAATCCGCCCTCGGCATCGAAGAAGCCAACCACATCGCCAAGGCCCAGGGCGCGTTCCGCCTGGCGTTCGGTTCCGGTGATTTCCGCCGCGACACCGGCATGGCAGCCACCCCGGAGGCCATGGCTTACCCCCGCGCCAAGCTCGTGGTCGCCAGCCGCGTCGGCAACCTGCCCGGCCCCATCGACGGCCCCACTGTTGGCACCAACCACCCCATCCTGCGCGAGCAGACCGGCATCACGGTGATGATGGGCATGACCGGCAAGCTCTGCCTGGCCATCGACCAGACCCCGGTCATCAACGAGGTCATCAGCCCCACGCCGTCGGACGTCGCCTGGGCCACCGACTTCATGAACGATTTCGAAGCCAACGGCCGCGTCATCCGTGACGGCTCGGACCTGCCCCGCCTGGGCCGCGCCGAGAAGATCATGAAGCTCGCGGTAGCCTTTGGGGTGCAGCCCGCGCTGTAGCGCCAAAAACCGCCACTTCAGGAGACCCCGTGACCGATACCCGCTATCTGGTCCACGGGGTCTTTTGGCATGCAGCGGACCCTGCCCCAGAAACGGACGACGCCGGCAGCCCGGTCCTGCGGCTCCAGTCGCCTGAGGGGGAATTCCGCCAAGTGGGCCTCAGCCCGGGTCAGCGCCTTGGCTTCGAAGTGGTGGAGCCCGGCAGGTTTTGCCTGGGCCATGTCACGGTCCAGTCCGCCGGCTCGCGCACCCACGTGCTCTGCAGCTCCGCGGCCCCTGCTGTACGGGGAAAGCAGTGTGAGCGGTGCTTTGTGCTGGACGAGTCCCGCCTGATGCACGATTTCCACCGCGGCGGCAGGGTCACTCCTGGCTTGCGTGAGTACCTGATGCAGGAGCACTGGCTCTACGTGGCCACCTTCGCCGGCGGGGCCACCAAGGTGGGCACGGCGTCCGGCCCCCGCAAGTGGACCCGGCTCGCGGAACAGGGAGCGGCCGTAGCGAGGTATGTTGCCAGGGCCCGGGATGGCCGGGTGGTGCGGATCCTCGAGGACCTGGTGACGGCCGACGTAGGCCTGACCCAGCAGGTGCGCTCGGCCGCCAAAGCGGAAGCGCTCCTCCAACCGCTCACGGCCAGGGCGATGGATGCCGTCAACGCCCGTGCCGCCGCCGACGTTCTCTCCCTGCTGGCCCGCACCGCCGTCGACGGTTTCGAGTCTGTGGAGGAAAGGTGGAACAGGCCGGCGCCTGCTGACGGCCTGTACGGCGGCAGGCCCCGCCACGCCTATCCGCATGCCCTGGATGGCGGCCGGCATGGGTTTGGCATCGCTGCGGTGAGCGGGGCAAACGCACTGGCACGGCTGGACGGCACGGACGCCGAGTTCGTGGTGAACCTGTCCCAACTGGCTGCCCGGACCGTCGTGCTGGGCGGCTTCTCCTCCGAGGTGCCCGCCGTGCAGGAAGCGCTCTTCTGACCCTGCCCCGGGCCGTCCGGCCGGGGCCGGTAGACTTGGACGGTGCTGAACGAATTCTGGGCCACCGCGCCAACCCGTTACAAAGTCCTTGTCTTCAGCGCCATGGGACTGATTGCCGTCGGCATCGTCCTCAACCTCATAGGCAACACCGGTGGCAACCAGGGCCTGGCCATGGCTTCCCTGCCGCTGATCGGGCTGGGCCTGGTCCTGCACGTCGTGGGCATCGTGGTCCGCGGCCAGGCCATCCGCAGGCACCTCCGCCGGTAGCCACCGCAGTAAAGGCTGCGGCGGGGCTTTTTCTGCCCGCCAACATGCGGGCGATAGGCTGGAATCCATGACTATCAATCCGGATCTGCAGGGCCGAAGCTACCCTGCCGCAGAGGTGTACGACGTTGGCCGCGAAAAAATCCGCGAGTTTGCCCGCGCCGTGAAGGCCACCCACCCTGCACACTTTGACGTGGAGGCAGCCAAGGCCCTGGGCCACACCGACCTGGTGGCGCCGCCCACCTTTGCCATCATCATCGCCCAGCGGGCCGACGCCCAGCTCATCGAGGATCCGGACGCCGGGATCGACTTCTCCCGCGTGGTCCACGCAGACCAGCGCTTCACCCACCACCGGCCCATCGTCGCCGGCGACCGGCTGGTTGCCGAGCTCCATGTGGACGGCGTCCGGGCCATGGGCGGCGGCGCCATGATCACCACCCGCTCGGAGATCCTCGCCCTCGGCTCCGGGGACTCACGCGAGCCCGTCACCACCACCACGTCATCCATCCTGGTCCGGGGAGAGGGACAGTAGCCATGAGCCTTAGCATTCACGAACTCAGCCCCGGCCAGGAGATCGGCAGCCGCACCATTGAGGTCACCCGTACCGATTTGGTCAAATACGCCGGCGCTTCCGGGGACTTCAACCCCATCCACTGGAACGAGGCCTTCGCCACCAGCGTGGAACTGCCGGGCGTGATCGCGCACGGCATGTTCACCATGGGCTCAGCCGTGCAGCTCGTGACCGACTGGGCCGGTGACCCGGGCGCCATCGTGGACTTCCAGACCCGCTTCACCAAGCCGGTCCTGGTGGCCGACACCACCGGGACCGACGCACCCGGCGCCACCATCGAAGTCAGCGGAATCATCGGAAAGCTCGACGCCGAAGCCAACACGGCGCGCATCGACCTCACTGTCGTGTCCGGAGGCCAAAAGGTCCTGATGAAGGCCCAGGCCCTCATCAAGCTGTCCTAAGCTGCACCTTTTGACCACTCCTGCAGGAACCACCGCAACCGCCGCCCAGGTCACCGCCTGGCGCAACGCCGTCGTGGTGGCCTACGGCGCCAGCGGCCTTGCCTTTGCCTCCTGGGTATCCCGGCTGCCGGCCATCCGGGACTCGCTGGGCCTTACCCCGGGCACCGTCGGCGCCATCCTGCTCTGCATGACGCTGGGGTCCTTTGCCTCCGTCTCCGTCTCCGGACTGATCGTGCTGCGGCTCGGATCCAAGCAGACCATCCGCGCCGGCAGCATCATGGTGGGGGTCGGCCTGCTGACCGCGGGTTTTGGCACAACCGTGCTGTCAAACCCGGTGGCAACAGCGGCCGGCCTGGCCATCATCGGCCTTGGCACAGGTAGCTGGAACACGGCCTCCAATGTGGAGGGCGCCGCAGTTGAACGCGCGGTGGGCAGGCACATCATGCCGCGGCTGCATGGCGCCTTCAGCCTGGGAACCGTGGCCGGCGCGGGGCTGGGTGCGCTGGCCGCGGCCGTGTCCCTGCCTGTGTTCTGGCACCTCGGAGCTGCAGGGGCGGTGGTGGCGGTGTCGGTGGCGACGGCGGCATCCTGGTTCCGTGCCGACGTGACCCCGGTGGCAGGGGAGCGCAGCTACTCCCCGGACAACTTTGAGGACCCCACCACCGGGCCCATCCCCGTGATTGCTGCCGGGACAACAACAGAGGCGCCACTGGACAACAAGCGGAAGATCGCCCAGGCCTGGCGGGACCGCAGGACCCTGCTGCTGGGGGTCCTGGTGCTGGGCCTTGCCTTGGCTGAAGGTGCGGCGGGGGACTGGGTGGCCTTGGCGCTGGCGGACGGCCACGGGCAAAGTGATGCCGCGGGTGCCGCTGGTTACGGCCTCTTTGTCACCTTCATGACCATCGGGCGCTTTGCCGGGACGGTGCTGCTGGACAGGTTCGGCAGGGTCCCGGTGATGCGCTGGTGCGCTGCCATGGCCGTTCTGGGACTGGGCGTCTTCGTCTTTGCACCGGTGCCATGGCTTGCGTACGTGGGGCTCGCGTTATGGGGCCTGGGAGCATCCCTCGGCTTCCCGGTGGGCATGTCCGCTGCAGCCGACGATCCTGCCAAGGCCGCGGCCAGGGTCTCGGTGGTGTCCACCATCGGCTACGGGGCGTTCCTGTGCGGGCCGCCGCTGCTGGGCCTGCTGGCCGAGCACGTGGGTATCCTGCATTCGCTGCTGGCCGTCATGGTGATGCTGGCGGTGAGCTTCGTGCTGTCCCCGGTGGCCCGGAAGCTGGCCTAGTTACTGGGCTGTACTGCGCCTCCACAGTAACTTTTCAAGTAACGTGGACAGGTGACTTCCACGCTGCTTTCCTCCCTGACCACCTCCGCCGTCGGCGGCCCTGCCGGCAAGTTCGTCGAGGCCCGGACCGAGGCTGAGATCATCGACGCCGTGCGCTCCGCGGATGCCGCCGGGGAACAGGTCCTGATCATCAGTGGAGGATCCAACCTCCTGGTGTCCGACGACGGGTTCCCCGGGACCGTCATCAGGATCGCGTCTGAAGGGTTCACGGTCAACGCCGAAGACTCGTGCGGGGGAGTGGCTGTGGTGGTGCAAGCCGGCCACAACTGGGACAAGCTGGTGGAGCACGCGGTACGCCACGCCTGGTCCGGTATCGAGGCATTGTCCGGCATTCCCGGTTCAACGGGCGCGACGCCGGTCCAGAACGTGGGTGCCTACGGCTCGGAAGTCTCGCAGACCATCGCCGCGGTCCGCACGTGGGACCGTGAGCGGAACGCCGTGCAGACCTTCACCAACTCGGAGCTGAAGTTCGGCTACCGGGACTCCATCCTCAAGCAGACCACCGTCAACGGCTCGCCGCGGTACGTGGTGCTCACCGCGGAATTCCAGTTGCCGCTGGGCCGGATGAGCGCCCCTATCCGTTACGCCGAGCTGGCACGGGCCCTCAACGTGGAAGTGGGCAAGCGTGCCTACGCCAACGACGTGCGGCGCGAAGTGCTCCGGCTGCGCGCGTCCAAGGGAATGGTGTGGGATTCTTCCGACCGGGATACCTATTCCACGGGATCGTTCTTCACCAACCCCATCGTGACGGCTGAGGTGGCGGACAAGCTGCCCGAAACCGCGCCCCGCTATCCCGCTGGCCAGGACGGCCTGGTGAAGCTTTCGGCAGCGTGGCTCATCGACCAGGCAGGCTTCGGCAAGGGATTCGGGCTGGACCAGGACGGAGTCGCCGGCGGCCGGGCGTCGCTGTCCACCAAGCACACGCTGGCCATTACCAACCGCGGCTCAGCCAGCGCCGCCGACATGGTTGCTGTCGCTCGGGAGGTGCGTGCCGGCGTCGAACGCCAGTTCGGCATTTCGCTGCACCCGGAGCCGCTGCTCATCGGCCTCGGACTCTAGCCGCTCCCGGCTGTAACCCGGCCTAGGATGGGCGCATGGCTGCACAAGCTGTTCTGCGCGACCGAAGGGTGATGGGGCGGCTGAGGCTCGCCTCCCAGCGGCTCGCCGGGACTGCCGGCACCTCGGTGCCGGAGCTGGTGCGGTGGATGACCGCCATGCAGGCACAGGACCTGCCCGCCGCACTGTGGGCAGTGGGTGCCCGCGTACCGGGTACGGGAATTACCGATGTGCGGGCCGCCATCAATGCCGGGACGGTGGTGCGGTCCTGGCCTATGCGCGGAACACTGCATTTGGTGGCTCCCGGGGACTTGCGCTGGATGCTGGACCTCACCGCGGAGCGGCTTACCAAGAGCATCGCGGGGCGCCACCGGCAGCTTGAGATCACCTGGGCGGACATCGAGAAGGCCCGCGACCTGGCCCTGGACCGCATTCTCGCGGACGGCCCCATTAGCCGCGCCGCACTGTTCAAAGTGTTCGACGCCGGTGGCCAGCCGACGCAGGGCCAGCGGGGCATCCATCTCCTTGGTGCGCTGTGCCGGCACGGGTGGCTGGTGCTGGGGCCGCTGGCCGGCAACCAGCAGCTGATCGCTGCTTTCGACAACTGGATTCCGGCATCCCGGGCCATGAAGCGTGGGGAGGCGGTTGCCGAGTTCCTGCTGCGCTATGTCCGGAGCCACGGGCCTGCCACGCTCCACGACTTTGCCTGGTGGACACGGCTGCCGCTGACCGAGGTGCGTGCAGCGTTGGAGAACATCCGCCACGAGCTTGTGGAGCTGGAGTTGGAGGGCGCCAGCTACTGGCTGTCCCCGCAGGTGGCGGCCCTTCTGGACTCCGGCGTGCCAGGTGCACGGTCTGTCCACCTGCTGCCCGGTTTCGACGAATTCATCCTCGGCTATACGGACCGGACGCTCGTCCTGGATCCTGGGCACTCCGACCTGATCGTGCCCGGCGGGAACGGCGTCTTCAAGAAGACGGTGGTTGCGGCGGGGCAGGTAATTGGCACCTGGGCGCTGCATGGCACGGGGCCGGGCGCCGGCGTCGTACCCGAACTCTTTGGCGATGTGAGGCCCTTGAACGCAGAGGCCCAGGCAGCTCTTGCCAAGGCGGGCCAGCGCTACACGACGTTCCTGGCCAATTGACCTCAACCGGCCCTGCCCCGCACGACCGGCCCTGCCCCGCACGACCGGTGCCGGGCAACAACGCTTATGCGGGAACGGGCCGCTCCTGCCGTTGGCCGTCCACATAGCGGTGCCCGGCAGTTTCGCCGCGCATGGCCGGAAGCGACCCTTGAGCGATGAGATCCGTTGCCGCGCGTGCCTTGGTTTACGACCGCTGGCCTGAAGGAGCTGTTGCGTCCACCCGTCAGTTGGCGGCGGCCGGGTTGGAAGACCGAGTGGTGACGGCGGCTGTCAGGAGCGGTGACCTGCTCCGGTTGCGGCGGGGAGCCTATGTCCGCAGTGCGCAGTGGAATGCCCTCAAGCCGTGGGACAGGGACCAGTTGCGCGTCATGGCGCACTTCGAGTCGACCGGCGGCGGTGCCCGCTACAGCCACGTGAGTGCGGCTGTCCTGCACGGCTGCCCCGTCTGGGGGAGTGGGTCGCTGGTCCACGTGACAACGCAGTATTCCAACTCGAGATCCAGCGCGGGCAACGACGTCCGGGCCCACCGGTTCCCGCTCACCGGAAGCGAGCTGGCTTCCTTGTGGACACCTGACGGCCGGGAGATCCTGACCACCTCGATGGAAAGAACAGTCCTGGACTGCGCCCGGATCCTGCCCCTCGACAAGGCAGCCATTATCGGTGACCGCGCGCTCCGCAAAGGCGCGTCCGTGGCCAGCATGCGGCGGTTGCTGGACGAAAGCCCTACGGTTCGCGGTGGCAGGCGTGCCGCGGACCTGCTCAATGTCCTGGATGCACGGTCTGAGTCCGCAGGTGAGACCCGGACCAGGTTGCTGCTCCGCTCCTTCGGCTTGGGCGCCTTCCAGCCGCAGGTTGAAATCATGACGTCCCGGGGCCTTTTCAGGGCAGACTTCGCCGATCCTGAGTCCCGCGTGATCGTAGAATTCGACGGCGATGCCAAGTACACGGACTACAAGCCCACGCGGGACGTGTTGCTCGCCGAGCGCCGGCGTGAGAACGCGCTGCAGGAGCTGGGCTGGGCGGTATTCCGGATCAACTGGCAGCAGCTCGATCGGCCGGGCGAGCTCCGCTACAGGCTGGTCGCATTTCTGGACACACAAAAGCGGCCCCGACCCGCATGACCGGTGCAGGGCAGCAGCGGTTATGCGGGCGGGGCCGCCTGTCAGGCAGCTGCGGGGGCTACAGGTTGCCGGTGGCGATGTTGAGCATGCGGCGCAGCGGCTCGGCGGCGCCCCAGAGGAGCTGGTCGCCCACGGTGAAGGCGCTGATGTACTGCGGGCCCATTTCCATCTTGCGGATGCGGCCCACCGGGATGTCCAGGGTGCCGGAGGCGGCCACCGGAGTCAGCTCCGCCATCGAGGCTTCCTTGGTGTTGGGAACAACCTTGGCCCACTGGTTGTCCCCGTCCAGGAGCTTCTCGATCTCGGCGACGGAGAGGTCCTCGCGCAGCTTGAGCGTCAGGGCCTGGGAATGGGAACGCATGGCGCCGATTCGGACGCACAGGCCGTCCATGACCACATGGTTTTCCTCGGAGGTGCCCAGGATCTTGTTGGTTTCAACCCCGGCCTTCCACTCTTCCTTGGACTGCCCGTTGCCCAGGTCCGCGTCGATCCAGGGGATGAGGGAGCCGGCCAGGGGCACGCCGAACTGGGTGGCGTCGATGTCGGTGCGCTGGTGGGCCAGGACCTTGCGGTCGATGTCCAGGATGGCCGACGCGGGGTCGTCCAGTTCCGTGCTGACCTCGGCGTTGAGCGTGCCGAACTGGCTGAGCAGCTCGCGCATGTGCCGGGCACCGCCGCCGGAGGCTGCCTGGTAGGTCATGGAGGTTCCCCACTCGACCAGGCCGTTCTTGAACAGGCCGCCGAGGCCCATGAGCATGCAGGAGACGGTGCAGTTGCCGCCGATGAAGTCCTTGGTGCCGTTGACCAGGCCCTTGTCGATGACATCGCGGTTGATGGGGTCCAGCACGATGATGGAATCATCGTTCATGCGCAGGGTGGACGCGGCGTCGATCCAGAGGCCGTCCCAGCCGCGGCTGCGCAGCTCGCCGTGGACCTGCTTGGTGTAGTCGCCGCCCTGCGCCGTGACGATAATGGGCAGCTTGGCCAGGGTGTCGAGGTCGAACGCGTTCTCGAGCTTGCCGGCGCCGTCAGCGAACGACGGCGCGGCACCTCCCGCGTTGGAGGTGGAGAAGAACACCGGGTTGATGTTGGCGAAGTCGCCCTCGTCCTGCATGCGCTGCATCAGGACGGAACCGACCATGCCGCGCCATCCGACCAGGCCGACGGAAGGGGTAGCTGCTGTAGTCATTGGTCCAGTTTAGACTTCGCGTCCGGTAGGGCGCAGTCGGTTACGTCACGCCGGGCGCCGGGGTCCCGTTACAAAGTACGACGGCGTCAGGCAAGTTTTCGCTAACAGCTGCCGCTACCAGTCCGGCCTGCTTGAGCGGCGGGTAGGAGGCTCAAGGGTTTTCCCGGCCGCCTTCCGGAGGCGTGCAGCCTTGCGCTCCTTGAAGTAGTAAGCCCATGACGTCGGCACAATCCAAAGCCCGAAGGCGATGGCGAACACGATTTGGCCCCAATTGGGTTCCTCTGTGCCGTCCAAAAACAGTTTAACGAGGAGCGCAGCCACTACTGCGATGATCACTGTGATCAGGATGCTGAGGAAAAGCAAGCCGCCGGCAGAGTTGACGGGCTTGACGGCACTGCCGGTTGAGCCCTTGTAAACGCCGTACTCTTCGGTGGTCAGTCCCTGCTTAGCGGCCTCCAGCTCCACCTGCTGCCCGTAGTAACCCTTCCGGCGGCCCGGTTCTGTTGGTCCAGGAACGGCGTCGTCCATTAATTTCCACTTCCGTTCTTAGTCGTTTGGGTGAGCAGCCGGGCGGTCCCTGGTTGGGCGCCAGGGAGCCCGGACTGCTAAGTGGCTGGCGCGTCCCCAGGAAACGGACGAGTGCTATCAGGGAAGTTTTCGCGGGTGATGAGAATGTAGCTTCTGTACGGCAGGATCGATCTCCCTAGGTGACTCGCGCTTCATCGGGAAGCCGTGAGCGGTCGGAGCCTGTGCGGAGAATCACTGATTGACATGTCCTGCTCCAGGTTCCGGTGCATTGCGTTCCTTGCGCAGCTTCTTGGCTCGGTACTCGTCCCTTGCCAAGCCAAAGGTGAACCAAGCCCCGAAGCCACCCAAGCCGATTGCGAACAGCGCGCCCCATTCGGGGGTCGTGCCCTGCCTGAACGAGGCGAGGAACAGCACCATCGAGCCAACGAAAATGAGCCCCAGAAAGGCGGACACAATTCCCATACCCCACCAACTTCGGACCTGGGCCTGGCCCCGGCCCGGAGAAAAACCGATCTCGTCCCCGGGATAGCTGTGCAGTTCACCCGTACTTGTCCTGCGCAGAACGCGCTTCTCACCCCGTGCGAGCGCTGCCTTGTGCTCGGCATATACTTCGTCGTTGCGGCGTTCACGGTCTCGGTCGAAGGTCACAGTCAGTCCTTACGAATGGCGCGGATCTGATCAAGAAGGAAAGCCTCATTGACGTCCTTGGTTTCGGCAATGTTCTCTTGCCTGGGGTCGGCCGTGCCGGTTGTCCATGTTCCGTGGCCACCCTTCTTCACGTAAAGGGTCTGTCCGGTGGGATCCTCCCGGCGGCGAATAGTGGCGCCGCCCTCTGGGTTGCTTTCCAGGTGTTGCTTGATGACCATGAGGTTGGCCTCGGCTCCGGTAACGTCCGGTCGCTGAGCCATTGCCCACCACGTGAAGTAGGCGCGGGGCTGGAACAGCAGATGGATGTCATCATTTTCCATGAAGACCACGCTGTCGCCCCCTTCGGCCGTCAGTAGCGAAATCTCAATGCGACGGATGGCGGACGAGAGCAGGGCAGCGACGGCGGCAGTGGGGCCTGATACGGACAGGAGCCCGTCATTTTCGGCTTTGGCCAGGCCTCGTGCCACCAGTGACGACGCGCCCGCGCTCACCATGTCCGTATTGTTCAGATAGCCGTCCACCCTCAGTGCTTCAGCGCTGTGGACCGAGGCGTCCCCGCGCTGGAGGCTTGCAAGGGTAACCATCTCGGCAAAGCCATATCCGATCGCATCGGGGATGGTGGCGGCTTCCGTCGTTATCTCAGTCATCGTCGATACCTCTCGTTGTGGGCTCAAAATCCAAAGAAGTCACCGACTTTTTCGGCGGCGTCCCCAGCGCCTTCCCAGACTTCCTTGGCACCGTCAGCGATGGACCCGCCGATGGCATTGACGGTTTCCTTGACTATCGGCACGTTGTCATAAATAGCCAACGCTCCGGATGCAACCATTGCGACGGTCCCAACGGGTGGTGGGATGAAGCCGGCCGCGCCGAGACCCGCCTTGACCAACGAATACCAGGCTTCGCCGTTGTCGTCGGGGTTTCCGTTGGCGAAGTTGTTAACAGCGTCGAGGGCATCAAGGCCAGCCCCTATTCCGCCCAAGGCCTTACCGCCGAACTCGAAGAATTTGGCCGCCTTGCCGCCCTCGGCGAGGTTCAGGGCCGTGTCCCACCTGCCGTCGAACAACTCGGAAGAGGTGTTGAAATACTGGCTCAGCATGTTTGAGTCCTGGAATGCCTTCGCCACATTTCGGAAGTCCTTGGAAAACAAGAACTCGGCCACGCTGTCTGCCTTGCTGATGAAATGGGGGAGATCGAACAACCCTGCACGCAGGTTCGGCAGGGCTTTGGTCAGACCATAAATGTCCCAGCCGTCGCGGAACGGCGAATCCGGATTAGTGAGCCAGTCCGGTCCCCAGGGACCGCTGCCGTCCTGCCCCGTTAGCGGCTGGCGGGGGCCGTTGTTGCCGGCGGGTGAACCGGCGCCGGGTCCGCCACCGGAGCCCGAGCCGCTGGTACTCGCCTTCTCCTGCTCATCGGCGTTTTTGAGCAGTACTTTCGATTCCTGCTGCAGCCGCGAGACAGTCTGTTGCAGGAGCGTGCGGTGGCTGGTGTTCCAGTCAGAGCGGAACCGCTGGGCGTCTGCGCCCTTCCAAGCCGGGTTGTTGTTGATCTGGCTGCTCAGCTGCGTCGACTGCTGCTGCAGCAGGTCCGCCGTCTTGCTGAACTGCTGCGCGAGGGTCCGCAGTTGCTCGACGTCGGCGCCCCACAAAGTTCCTGCCACCAGGATTCCCCCCAATATTCATCCAGCAGCCCCCAGAGTGCTGCGTGCCCCAGCCTAGGCCAGGACCGGGCCGCCCGCGATGGGGTGGCCTCCCCATGCGACCCGTCAGCGGGCCGCAGCTAACCCTGGTCCGACTGCTCCAGCACCGCTGCCTTCCGCGCGCGGAGCGCGAAGAACGCCCCGAAGGTGAACACCTGCGTGACCACTACGAGCACGATGGCTCCGGCGATCTTGTTGCCGCCCAGGATCATGGTGAGCCCCACGATTGCGGAGAGCAGCGCGAGCAGGGGCAGCAGCATGTAGCCCAGGACGAACAGGGTTTCCGGTTTCTTCAGCATGTTCCTAGCCCTCGGTCCGTGACCATTTGGTGAAGCGGTAGCGCGTGCCGTTGGCGGCCGTCAGCCACCCGTCAGGCGGGACGGAGGCGGATGCCTCCCAGCTGGGGCCGAGCTCGGGAGCGAACGTGTCGCCGTCGGCCTTCACGTCGATGGTGGTGACCACCGCAACGTTGGCGAGCTCGGTGGACTGTCGGAAGACCTCACCGCCGCCCAGGATCCAGACGGTTTCGCCGCCGTCGACAAACTGCGACTCAAGGAGCGCGTCATCCAGGGAAGGAACCACGACGGCGCCCTCCGCCTCAGGCGTGCTGGCCCAGCCTGCTTGCCGGGTGATGACGATATTTGTGCGCCCGGGCAGCGGGCGGTACATGTCCGGGAACGAAAGCCAGGTCTTGCGGCCCATGATGACGGGGTGCCCGGTGGTGAGGCGGGTGAAGTGCTTGAGGTCCTCAGGCAGGTGCCACGGCATGTCCCCGTCCTTGCCGATCACACCATCGGAGGTCTGCGCCCACACCAGCCCCACGCCGGTGATCGAGGCGGCCAGTTCCTCGGTGAAGGACTGCGGGTCAGTGAAGTTTCCGGTGCTCATACGGCGATCGGTGCCTTAATCGTAGGGTGGTGCTGGTAGCCGATCACTTCGAAGTCCTCCAGCGTGTAGTCGAAGATCGACGCCGGCTTGCGGGTGATCTTCAGCTGCGGGTACTCATACGGCTCACGCTCCAGCTGCTTGAGCACCTGGTCCATGTGGTTCTCGTAGATGTGCACGTCACCGCCCGTCCAGACGAACTCGCCGGGCTCAAGCCCCACCTGCTGCGCAACCATGCAGGTGAGCAGCGCGTAGGAAGCGATGTTGAAGGGGACACCGAGGAACATGTCCGCGGAACGCTGGTAGAGCTGGCAGGACAGCTTGCCGTTGGCCACGTAGAACTGGAAGAACGCGTGGCAGGGCGGCAGCGCCATGTCGTTGAGCTCAGAGACATTCCACGCGGATACGATGTGCCGGCGCGAGTCCGGGTTCGACCTCAAGTTCTCGATGAGCTCGGCGATCTGGTCGATGTGGCCGCCGTCGGGGGTGGGCCAGCTGCGCCACTGCACGCCGTAGACCGGCCCCAGGTCGCCGTCCTCATCCGCCCATTCGTTCCAAATGGTGACGCCCTGGTCCGTCATCCACTTGATGTTGGTCTCCCCGCGCAGGAACCACAGGAGTTCAACCGCCACGGACTTGAAGTGGACCCGCTTGGTGGTGATCAGCGGGAAGCTACTGGAGAGGTCAAAGCGGATCTGGCGGCCGAAAACACTGGTGGTTCCGGTGCCCGTGCGGTCCGATTTATGGGTGCCGTTGGCCAGGACATCGCGCAGGAGGTCTTCATAAGGCGTTGGGGTGCTCACGCCTCAAGTCTACTGGGACCGCTCCTTAGTCATCGAAAGGCTTGAGCTGTTCCACGGCGACCACGCGCCTGCTCCCGCTGTTGGCCACGTGGCAGACCACCACTTCGCCCGGCGACAAAAACGGCTCGTGCGCAGGCAGCAGCTTCGCCAGCTGGGACGGCATGTGGGTGCCCACTTGCTTGAGCACGGTGGGCAGGGCGGGCCGGTGCGTGCAGACCACCACGGCCCGCTGCTTGTCGAAGAGGGCCTCGATCACGGCAGCTGTCTTTTTGGGGCTGCGCTGGTGTTTGTGTTCGGTCAGGCCCTCCGCCAGCTTGACTTTGGCTCCGGTGGACCGTGCGTAGGGGGCAACGGTGGCAACACAGCGCAGCCACGGGCTGGTGACCACTCGCATGGGCTGCCAGACCTGCAGCAGCCGGCCGACGGCCTGAGCCTGCCGGGTCCCGGTGGCCGCGAGTGGACGCTCGCCCTCGGCCTTGCTCCAGGAGGCCCGCGGCTTGGCCTTGGCGTGGCGCAGCACCAGCAGGGGCCACGTGTCCAGCGTTCCCCGTTCGTGCGCGTCGCGCAGGTATTCAAGGGGTGCGACGTCGGAGGGGTTGGACAGCAGGCGGGCAGCCTTCTCGGGGGCGCACCACATGACGCTGTCAACTTCCTTGCCATCGGGCACCAGGCCGTTGCCATTGACCTTGACGGCCCAATAGTGGACCTTCTTCAGGCCCGAGGCCACGTGGTAATGGATGGGCGGCAGTGGTATGCCCAGCGGCGCGGTTAGCCCTATTTCCTCCCGCACCTCACGGACGGCGCATTCAGGAACCGTCTCGCCGGCGTCGATCTTTCCCTTGGGCCATGACCAGTCGTCATAGCGGGGCCGGTGGATCAGCAGGACTTCGAGACGGTCCTTGTTGACCCGCCAGGGGATGGCTCCCGCAGCGGTAACCGCTACGGGTTCCCCCGGATGGTCAGTCTGGTCGGCTACGAGTGCATCGCTCGACAACGCGGCTGCCTATCGCCGGCTCAGGCTGCGCTGCCGCGGCCGGGATGCCAACAGCCAGGACTGGACGTCTTCAAGCGGTTTTCCGTCCTCGGACAGGTGGTGCCGCGTCCAGTGGCCCTCGTTGTCCAGGTGCCAGCTGGAAGTTTCCGGGTCCATGTAGCGGCGCATGAGGTCCAGGACGTACGTGATGTCGTCAGCACTGGCCAGCTGGACCAGGGCCTCCACCCGGCGGTCCAGGTTACGGTGCATCATGTCTGCGGAGCCGATATACACCACTGGATCCCCGCCGTTGGCGAAGGCAAAAACACGTGAGTGCTCCAGGAAGCGCCCAAGAATGGAGCGGACCGTGATGTTGTCGCTGAGGCCGGGAACTCCGGGGCGCAGCGAGCAGATGCCGCGGACCACAACATCCACCCTCACCCCGGCCTGGGACGCGCGGTACAGGGAGTCGATAATGGCCTCGTCCACCATTGAGTTGACCTTGATCTGCACGTGCCCAGGGACTCCGGCCCGGGCATTGCGGATCTCCGTCTCGATCCTGTCAATGAGCCCCGACCGGACGGAACGTGGCGCCACCAGCAGCCGCTTGAACGTGGACTTGGGGGCGTAGCCGGAAAGCTGGTTGAACAGCTTGGAGAGATCCTCGCCCACCTGCTCGTTGGCGGTCAGCAGGCCCAGGTCCTCGTAGTACCGGGCCGTGCGCGGGTGGTAGTTGCCGGTGCCGATGTGGCAGTAGCGGCGCAGGCCGTCCACTTCCTGGCGGACCACCAGTGAGAGCTTGCAGTGTGTCTTCAGGCCCACGATGCCGTAGACCACGTGCACGCCGGCCTGCTCCAGCTTGCGGGCCCAGGAGATGTTGGCCTGCTCGTCGAACCGTGCCTTGATTTCCACCAGCGCCAGGACCTGCTTGCCGGCCTCCGCAGCGTCGATCAGCGCGTCAACGATGGGGGAGTCACCGGAGGTGCGGTACAGGGTCTGCTTGATGGCCTGGACCTTGGGGTCCGCGGCGGCCTGTTCCAGGAACGCCTGCACCGACGTGGAGAACGAGTCATACGGGTGGTGCAGCAGGATGTCGCGGCGGCGCATCGCGGCGAAGACGTTCGCGGCCTTGGCGGTCTCGGACTCGTTCAGGTACCGGGAGGTGTGCGGGACGTGCTTGGGGTAGTGCAGGTCCGCCCGGTCGATGCCCGCGATGACCGACAGGCCCCGGAGGTCGAGCGGGGCCGGAACCGAGTACACCTCGGATTCCTCCACTCCCAGCTCGCGGATCAGCAGGGCCCGGATGTTGGGGTTGATGTCGTTGGTGACTTCGAGCCGGACCGGCGGCCCGAACCGGCGGCGCAGCAGTTCCTTCTCGAGGGCCTGCAGGAGGTTTTCGGCGTCGTCCTCCTCCACCTCCACGTCCTCGTTGCGGGTGACGCGGAACGTGTGGTGCTCCAGGACCTCCATGCCCGGGAACAGCTTGTCCAGGTGGACGGCGATGACTTCCTCGAGCGCGATGAACCGGGCCACGCGGCCCGGCACTGCACCGGCGCGGGGCCCGTCGATGGAGATCAGCCGTGGAAGCTGGTCCGGGACCTTGACACGGGCAAAGAGTTCCTTGTCGCTGACAGGGTTGCGGACCACCACGGCGAGGTTCAGGGACAGGCCCGAGATGTACGGGAAGGGGTGGGCCGGGTCAACAGCAAGGGGAGTGAGGATGGGGAAGACTTTTTCGGCGAACATCGCGCTCAGCTGCTGCTGGGCGGTGTCGTCCAGTTCATCCCACTGCATGAGGTGGATGTGCTCGTAGGCCAGGGCCGGGCGGATCTGGTCGGCATAGACCTGCGCGTGCCGCTCCTGAAGCTGGTGGGCTTCCTCGCTGATGCTTTCAAGGACCTCAACAGGGCTCAGCCCGGCCGGCGAGGGGACGGCGAGTCCTGTGGCGATGCGGCGCTTGAGGCCCGCTACACGGACCATGAAGAACTCGTCAAGGTTGGACGCGAAGATGGACAGGAAGTTGACGCGTTCCAGCAGGTGCAGGGTGGGGTCCTCGGCCAGCTCCAGCACGCGGGAGTTGAAGGCGAGCCAGCTCAGCTCGCGGTCCAGGAACCGGTCCGGCCTGATGTCCCCTTCCGGCTGCAGGTTGGGGGCGAACTCGGGAATGTCGATGCGGTCCTGCGTAGCCCTGGATGCCGGTACTTCGGAGGAGCCGAAGCGCGCCCGCACGGGCACCGCAACATCCTGGGACGTGGCTGTTCCGGACGGTTCCGGGTTCATGGCAACTCCTTTTGCTGGCGCTTTGGTGCCGGCGCTTCCGCCCCGCGCGGTTCCCTTTCAACCTTACAAGCAATCAGTGGGGCCACAGCCCTCGATTTACGTGGTGGCAGCGTTTGTTGAGGCCGTCCTGTTCACCCTGCTGCAGGGCCGTACATGACGTCCATGTCCCAACGGGTGAAGCCCAGCCGCCGGTACAGGGCCACCGCAGCGCTGTTGTCGGCATCGACGTAGAGCATGACGGCGGTCAACCCGGAGTCGCGGAGGTGCCTGATGCCGGCGAGCGTCAGTGCCTTGCCGAGCCCCATGCCCTGCGCGGCCGGCGTTACCCCCACCACGTACACCTCGCCGATGGGCGGATGGGCGCCATGCCCCGGATGGACCTTGGTCCAGTGGTAGCCCAGAAGGCGGCCGCCCCGGTCTTCCGCCAGGAAGAACCCGGCAGGATCAAACCAGTCCTCGGCCATGCGCGCCTCGAGGTCCGCCCGTGTCAGGTGTCCCTGCTCCGGGTGGTGCGCGAACGCCTCCCGGTTGGCAGCCAGCCAGGCATCCTCATCCCTGCCGGGCACGAAGGTGCGGATGGCCACGCCGTCCGGAAGGCCGGCGTCGGGCAGGTCCGCGCCCGCCGTCGTCATCCTCATCTTCCATAGCTCACGCACCGGCTTGTACCCGTAGCGGGCGGCCAGGTCAGCGGCTGCCTCGTGGTTTCCATGGGACCAGGCCTTCAGCCCATCAAAGCCCCGGATTTCCTTGAGCGCGCCCACCAGGCGGTCGGCGACGCCCTGGTTCCGGTAGGAGGGGTGGACGGCGATTTCGAGGACGCCGTTGCCGTCCGGCTCCTCAACCACCACGGCGAAACCCGCCAGATCCTGGCCGGTGGCGGGATCGGAGTCCTCGTCCGGCGCGTACAGGGCCAGGGTCAGCAGGCTGTGCTCCGCGGAGTCCCCGGAACGCATGGTCACCAGGGTCTGTTCGGAAATTGACGGGTTGCCGTCCGATTCCTCTGCCGCGGCCAGGAGCACGCGGCAGTCCGTCAGGAGTTGTTGGTCAACTCCGCCCCGGACGGCATGGACGGGCCACTTCTGCGGATGCGCTGGAGTCATGTGCCAAGGCTATACGTCGCCGGGGGCAGGCCGGCCTTCAGGCCTCGGTAAGTTCGTCTTCCTGCTGCCGGACCAGGGTGAGCCGGTAGCCCACGTTCCTGACTGTGCTGATGAGGTTTTCGTGGTCCGCGCCGAGCTTGGCGCGCAACCGCCGCACATGGACATCCACTGTGCGCGTGCCGCCGTAGTAGTCGTAGCCCCACACTTCGGTCAGCAGCTGCTGGCGGGTGAAGACCCGGCCGGGGTGCTGGGCCAGGTACTTCAGGAGCTCGAACTCCTTGAACGTCAGGTTCAGGGGCGCTCCGTTGACCCGGGCGGTATAGCTTGCTTCGTCGATGATGACGCCCGCGGCACGGATCTCGCTGGGTGCGTCCTCCTGTTCGGGTACCGCGCGGGCAACAGACAGCCGGATGCGGGCCTCCACCTCGGCCGGTCCGGCGGAATCAAGGACGATGTCGTCAACGGCCCAGGCCGAGGAAACCGCAGCCATGCCGCCTTCGGTCAGGATCAGGACAAGCGGGGCGCTGAGGCCCGTGGCTTTCAGGAGCTGGGTGAGGGAGCGGGCACCCACCAGGTCCTTGCGGGCATCCAGGAGGACGATGTCGCACGGGTCCGTTTCCAGGAGGGCCGTGGGTTCAGCGGGGAGGATATGGACGCGGTGGTTCAGCAATTCGAGGGCAGGCAGGATGTCCACCGAAGAACCGGTGCTGTTGGTCAGTAACAGGATGTGCGACATTGTTCCTCCAAGGGCCGTCCGCGCATCATTGGGCGACTGAACCGGATTCTCACCGGCCGGTACGGGCTTCCTGCAGGAGGTTTCGGTCCGTCAGCACGCCGCCGGCCAGCCACCTCAGCAGGGAGCGTAGCTGAACCTTGAGTATACCCGGAGGGCCCCTTGGGACCACAGATCCGCGCCATCGGAAGGCACGTTTTGCGACATATCCGGGTCACATAAGGCAGGATTGAACCAGGGCGGACCAGCCCTGCCATGAGGGGGCGGACCAGCCTTCCGGCCGATGCCAGGATGGGAAAACAGCGCAGTGAGTGCACCGACGAAGCACAGGCCGGACCCCGCATGACCGCGGAACTGCAGGCACCCGTGCGTTCGCTCGGTTCCTGGACCATCGGCGTCGTGGGAATAGCAGGCCTCATTGCCATTGTCGCCGGTGTCTATGCGTCGCCGGTGGCCCTGGCCGCGGTGGGCATCGCCATTGCCGCCGCCGTGGGGATCGGCTGGCCGCATTTCCTGCGCATCCCGGCCAAGAAAACCCTTGCCGCCGTCATTGCCCTGCCGGGTGCCGCCGCGGCGGTTGCCGCAGCCGTGGTGCCCGCGCCGGGATACCTGGACTGGACGCCGGCGTTTGTTGCCCTGGGAATGATGGCTGTCTTCGTGGTGCAGCTGATCCGCGGAACAGGCCAGGCGCAGCGGCTGGAGTCCACCCTTGGCTGCTGCGCCGGCGTATTGCTGTCCTGCCTCGGCGCGGGCTGGATTGCCGGTGCGCGGTTCAACGGTGTGCGCGAGATGCTGCTGGTGGCTGCGATCAGCGCCGCGGTCGCCGTGCTCGCCGGGCTTATCCGCTGGCCGGACAGCATCGTTGCGCCGCTGGGAGTTGTGCTTGCCGGCCTGGCCGGTCCACTTGCCGGGCTGGTCCTGTCGGACATCGCTGTCCTTCCGGCCGCCGTCTTTGGCATCGTGGTGGGCGCGGTACTGGCGAGCTTCCGCAGGCTTGCCACGCTCCGCGGGGCGCCGCTGAACATTCTTGCCGCCCTTAGCATGGGCCTTGCCCCGGTTTCGGCCGTGGGATCCCTCGCGTACTTCATAGACAAACTACTCATCTACTAACGGGTTAGGATGGCACCATGTCCGTACTTGCTTTTGAAATCTTCTTCCTTGTCCTGCTCGGCATCGCGAGCGTATCCATGGCCTGGTTCGCCGGGTTCGTGGTTTACCGCCTCTTCAAGGGCCAGAAGTAACCAGCCCTATTCCAGGACCAGCCGTATCTGGAGGTAATGGCAATGCCCATTGAGATTCCAACAGATCTGACCCCCGAACTCGTCCCCCTCTCGTGGCTCATCGGTGAGTGGGAGGGCCGCGGCCGGCTGGGCAGCGGCGACGAGGACTCGGAACACTTCCTGCAGCACGTGTCCTTCACCCATAACGGCCTGCCGTACCTCCAGTACCGCGCCGAAAGTTGGCTGACTGACGACCAAGGTGTCCGCCTGCGCCCGCTCACGGTTGAGACGGGCTTCTGGGCGCTGGAGCGCAAGCAGTTGGACGCCGACGGCGGGCCAGGCCTGGTGCCTGCGGACATCGTGCCGGTGTTGAAGAGCGCCGACGAGGTTGAGGCGCTGCGCAACAAGGACGGCGGCTTCGATATCTCGGTGTCCATCGCGCACCCCGGCGGAATCACCGAGCTGTACTACGGCCAGATCAAGGGCCCGCAGATCCAGCTGACCACCGACATGGTGATGCGCGGCAGCCACTCCAAGGAGTACAGCGCAGCCACCCGGATCTTCGGCCTGGTGGACGGCAACCTCTTGTGGCGGTGGGACGTGGCCACGGGAGGAGAAGCCGGCAAAGGCCTCGAAGCCCACGCGTCCGCCTTCCTGCACCGGGTTTCCTGACCAAAACGAGGGTTTCCTGACCCACACAAAAGGGGAGCGGCAACGTGGAAGACGGCACCGGGGAATCGGCAGCAGCGCCGGGTGGTTACAGCGACCTCAAGGCTGTCTTCTTTAACGGCACCCTGAAGAAGTCGCCCCAGACTTCCAACACGGACGGGCTGATCCGCATCAGCCGCCAGATCATGGAAAAGCAGGGCGTCACCACCACTGTGATCCGCACGGTGGACCACGACATCGCCAGTGGCGTCTACCCGGACATGACACAGTACGGCTGGGCCACCGACGAATGGCCGCGGCTTTACCCCGCGGTGCAGGAAGCCGACATTGTGGTGGTTGCCGGGCCCATCTGGCTGGGTGACAACTCTTCCCAGACCAAGAAGCTGATCGAACGCCTCTATGCACATTCCGGTGAGCTCAACAGCAAAGGCCAGTGGGCGTTCTACCCCAAGGTCGGCGGTTGCCTGATCACCGGGAACGAGGACGGGATCAAGCACTGTGCCATGAACGTCCTGTACAGCCTGCAGCACATCGGCTTCAGCATTCCCCCGCAGGCCGACGCCGGGTGGATCGGCCCGGTCGGCCCGGGCCCGAGTTACCTGGACGAAGGCTCCGGCGGGCCGGAGAGCGACTTCACCAACCGGAACACGACGTTCATGACGTGGAACCTCCTGCACCTGGCCAGGATCCTCAAGAACGCCGGCGGCTACCCGTCCTACGGAAACCTGCCCAAGGAGTGGTCGGCAGGAACCCGCTTCGATTTCGAAAATCCGGAATACCGCTGACCTTCAAGGACTTCTACTTCATATGACTACGCCCAGCCCTTTGTTGTCGCGCCCCGGCGCCGTCGAGGCCGCCGGCCCTGACGCCGGTGTCGCCGCCCACTACGGCGAGCCGCTGCGTGAGCAGCGCGCACTCGCTGCCGGAACCGCCGTCGTAGATCTTTCCCACCGCGGCGTGGTCACCGTCACCGGGCCGGACCGGCTGAGCTGGCTCAACACTTTGTCGTCCCAGCAGGTGGCTGGGTTGAAGCCGGCCGAGTCCAGTGAACTGCTGCTCCTGAGCGTCCAGGGCCGCATCGACTTTGATGCCCGGGTGGTTGACGACGGCGGGACCACCTGGCTGATCGTGGAGGCCGCCGAAGCCGCGCCGCTGGCAGAGTACCTGAACCGGATGAAGTTCATGCTTCGGGTGGAAATCGCCGACGTCTCCGCGGACTGGGCCGTGGTGGGCAGCACCCGCGCGGTTCCCGAATGGTCCGGCCACCTTGCCTGGCAGGATCCGTGGCCCCACGTTTCGGCGGGCGGATATTCCTACGCCACCGTCCCGGAGGAAAACCATCCAGGACTTGAACGGCCCTGGTTCGAGTACCTCATCCCCGCCGGAGAGCTGGAGGACGCCGTTGCCGGCCACACACTGGCCGGCGTGCTCGCGGCCGAAGCCCTTCGCGTCGCCGCCTGGCGTCCGCGCATCGGCGCCGAAACGGACGACAAGACGATCCCGCACGAACTGGACCTGCTGCGCACCGCCGTGCACCTGGCCAAGGGCTGCTACAAGGGGCAGGAAACCATTGCCCGGGTGCACAACCTCGGCCACCCGCCGCGCCGGCTGGTGTTCCTGCAGCTGGACGGCTCCCAGCACACGCTCCCGGCCGCCGGCAGCCCGGTGATGGTGGGGGAGCGGAAGGCGGGCACGGTGACATCCGTGGCGCAGCACTACGAGATGGGACCCGTCGCGCTGGCGGTCATAAAGCGTTCCGTTGCCCCGGATGAAATACTGACCGTCCTGGACGGCGACGAGCCGTACCCCGCTGCCCAGGAACTCATTGTCGCCCCCGACGCCGGCCAGGTAGTGGGGCGCCAGACCGGATTCCTGAGGGGGCCACGCTGATGACCGAGAACACCACGCCCGTCCACGCTGGCGCGCAGCCCGTGGAAGCGCACGACGACGACGCGCTGGCTTTGGCGCACGCGCTCTTCCAGGCTGCGCGCGAAGGAAACAGCGCACTGCTGGGTGCGTACCTGGACGCCGGCGCTCCGGCCACCATGACGAACGCCGCCGGGGACTCCCTGCTCATGCTGGCTGCATACCACGGCCACGCCGGTACCGCTGAGCTGCTCCTGCAGCACGGCGCCGACGCAAACACCGCCAACGACCGGGGCCAGACCCCGCTCGCCGGAGCGGCATTCAAGGGTTACACGGATGTGGCCCGGGTCCTGTTGGATGCTGGGGCGGACCCCGACGCCGGTGCGCCCTCCGCACGGGCTGCGGCGCAAATGTTCGCCCGCGCGGAGATCCTGGACCTGCTGGGCTAGCGCTGCCCGGGCTCCGCCCCGGCACCAACACAACTCCAGAAGGATGGCAGAGTGGAAAACGTAGAAAAGCCGTGGCCGGCACTGTGGTCCCTGGTGATCGGGTTCTTCATGATCCTGATCGACAGCACCATCGTTTCGGTGGCGAATCCCCGGATCATGGAAGGCCTGCACGCTGACATCAACTCGGTGATCTGGGTGACCAGTGCGTACCTGCTGGCCTACGCCGTTCCGCTGCTCATAACCGGACGCCTTGGAGACAGGTTCGGACCGAGGAGGCTTTATCTCCTGGGCCTGGTGGTGTTCACGCTAGCGTCCCTCTGGTGCGGCCTTGCCCAAAACGTCGAAACCCTCATCACGGCCCGCGTGGTCCAGGGGCTCGGCGCGGCCGTCATGACGCCCCAGACCATGGCGGTCATTACCCGCATCTTCCCGCCGGACCGACGCGGCTCCGCCATGGCAATCTGGGGTGCCACTGCCGGCATGGCCACCCTGGTGGGCCCCATCCTGGGCGGTGTCCTGGTGGACGGACTCGGCTGGGAGTGGATCTTCTTCATCAACGTTCCCGTGGGCGTTGTTGGCTTCGTCATGGCGCTGCGTAACGTCCCGGCGTTGAGCACCCACCCGCACCGGTTCGATATCCCCGGCGTGCTGCTGAGCGCCGTCGGGCTGTTCCTGCTGGTCTTCGGCATCCAGGAAGGCGAGACGTACAACTGGGGCACCATCACCGGACCCATCAGCGTGTGGGGCCTGATTGTCGCCGGCCTTGTTGTCCTCGCCGCTTTCGTGGCCTGGCAGCGGTTCAACAAGGGTGAACCGCTGCTGCCGCTGGGGCTGTTCCGGGACCGGAACTTCTCCCTCGCCAACCTGGGCATCACCATGGTGGGGTTCACCGTGACGTCCTTCGGCCTGCCGCTGATCTTCTACTACCAGCTGGTCCGCGGCCTCACGCCCACCCAGTCCGCACTACTGATGGTCCCCATGGCCCTGATCTCGGGCGGCATGGCACCCGTGGTGGGAAAGATCGTGGACCGGGTCAACCCGAAATACCTCGCCGCCTCCGGCCTGGTATTGATGGCCGTCGCCCTGGTCTGGAACGGCCTGCTGATGCAGCCGGACACGCCCATCCTGCTGTTCCTGCTGCCCAGCGCCGTCCTGGGCTTCGCCAACGCCGGCATCTGGGCGCCCCTAAGCACCACCGCGACCAGGAACCTGCCGCCGCGCCAGGCAGGGGCCGGTTCGGGCGTCTACAACACCACGCGCCAGATCGGGGCCGTCCTGGGCAGCGCCGCAATTGCCGTCCTCATCCAGTCCCGGCTCGCCGCCGAACTTCCGTCCGGCGGCCCGGCGGCATCGGCCGGTGGGGGAATGGCGATGGGCGGCACGCTGCCGGAGTTCCTGAAGGCAGGGTTCTCAACGGCGATGGCGCAGTCCATCCTGATGCCCGCTGCTGTGGTGCTGGCCGGCGCGGCGGTGGCCCTGTTCTTCGCCAAGCCCAAACCGGTCCAGGACTGGAGCGCCGCTGCCGGTACAGGTGCCTCAGCGAAGGTGGACGCTGGTCTGGATTCCGCCGGCTGAAAGGCCCAGTTTCCGGGCCAGGGCCAGGCAGCCGGTGTTGCTGACGTCGGCACGCCACTGCAGGGTCAGCCCGGCGGCGAGTGCCTCGTGCGCCGCGATGGAGCCGGCCAGTGAGCCCAGGCCGCGCCGCCGCCACTCAGGATCCACCAGCACACCCATGTTGCCCAACAGACCCTCCCATTCCCCGTAGGCCCCGCAGGCCAGGGGAACACGCCTGCCGTCCAGTTCGTGCACGATGGTGTAGCGGTTTTCCAGGTCGGAGAGCCCCACTTCGTTGACATCATCCGGCGGGCAACGGCCCTCCAGCTCAATGGCCTCGGGATTCCCGTGCGAAACGGTCAGCTCCTCGGACGGCTGCTGGAGCGGCAGGTCGTCGGCGAAGAACAGGGCGGAAGCCCCCAGTCCGTGGCCGCCGCGTTCCCTGGTGAGCTTCAGGAGGGTCACATGCTGGGCCATTTCCTCATCCGGGATGCCGGCCGCGGCATCGATCACGCTCTGCGGGCCCACCAGCGCGGAACTTCCGAATATCCGCACGAACTCGACTGTGCGGCATGATTCGTCGGCACGGACAATCCGTTCGCCGGAAGCCAAGGCGTCTCCGAAAGCATCGTCGTCAAGGCCAAGACGGCGGGCCCACGCAAGCTGGATGATGGCGGCGGAGCCGGGATCGAGTGTCATGCTCCCAGCCTAGGGCGGCCCGGTGGCTCAGCCGAACAGGACCGCGGCCTCGTCATAGCGGTTCTGCGGGACGGTCTTCAGCTGGCCCAGGGCTTCCTCGAAAGCCACGTGCCGGATGTCGGTGCCCTTCAGCGCCACCATGGTGCCCCAGTAGCCTTCAACCACTGAGTCGATGGCGGCCATGCCAAGCCGGGTAGCCAGAACCCGGTCGAAGGCGGAGGGGACGCCGCCGCGCTGGATGTGGCCCAGGATGGTGGCACGCGTTTCGATGCCGGTCCTTGCCTCCAGCTCGGGGGCCAACTGGTCGGCGATGCCGCCCAGGCGCGGCCGGCCGAACGTGTCCAGGCCGCGCTCGGAGTGCGGGCTTTCCATGTGCTCCGGCACGAAGCCTTCGGCCACCACCACCAACGGCGCGCGGCCGCGGGCGTGGGCTTCCTTGACCCAGTCGGTGATCTGCTCGATGCTGACCTTTTGCTCCGGAATGAGGATGGCGTGAGCGCCGGCGGCCATGCCCGCGTGCAGGGCAATCCAGCCCACGTGGCGGCCCATGACTTCAGCGATCATGCAGCGGTGGTGGGACTCGCCAGTGGTACGGAGCCGGTCGATTGCTTCGGTGGCGATCTGCACGGCGGTGTCGAAACCGAAGGTGTAGTCGGTGGCGTCAAGGTCGTTGTCCACCGTCTTGGGGACGCCCACGATCTTGAGGCCGGCGTCGGTCAGGCGCTTGGCCGCTGCCAGGGTCCCCTCACCGCCGATGGCGATGATGGCATCGATGCCCAGCCGGTCCATGTGGGCTTTGATGGCCTCGGGTCCGCCGCCGTTTTCGAACGGGTTGGTGCGGGACGTGCCCAGGATGGTGCCGCCCTGCTTGGCAATGCCGCGGACCATGGTGCGGGGGATCTCGATGATGTCGCCCTCCACCACGCCGCGCCAGCCGTCACGGAATCCGACGAATTCCTGGCCATGGACGGCGATGCCCTTCAATACTGCGCCTCGGATAACGGCGTTCAGGCCGGGGCAGTCGCCACCGCTGGTGAGGATTCCAATTTTCATGTTCGGCTCAAATCCTGGGAAGAAGGTTTACAGGCAGAGCGCCACGCTGAGCTCACCTAGAAGTGTAATGGGGTGTGTGGGGTACGACACAAACCGGTTACATGCGGCCCCCGGCAGGAAACGGAATCAGGGCAGCCAAAAGCCCCCACCGGATGAACGGATTCACGGGCGGGGGCTTTGGGCTGCCGGCGGGAGCCGGACGGGTCAGCGACCGAGTGAGC
Organism: Pseudarthrobacter phenanthrenivorans; assembly: GCF_036455295.1. Taxonomy (GTDB): domain Bacteria; phylum Actinomycetota; class Actinomycetes; order Actinomycetales; family Micrococcaceae; genus Arthrobacter; species Arthrobacter phenanthrenivorans_C. The sequence continues at coordinate 488,670 of NZ_JAYXNX010000001.1, forward strand.
GGCGGTCCAGGAACGTCTGCAGCGGGATCTCGTTGCGCTGGTCCGGGAGGATCACCCACGCCAGGACGTAGAAGACGAAGGCCGGCCCCGGAAGCAGGGCGAAGAGCAGGAAGGCGATACGGACAAAAGCTACGTCCACGTTGAGCTTGGCAGCGATGCCGCCGCAGACCCCGCCAAGCCACCGCTCCGGGCCGCGCTTCAGGCCAAGGCCCCTGACAATGCTGAAGAACTTATCCATGGTTCAAGACTTCCCTGTCGTCGGTTGGTTGTCACGTTTCCGGGCTGAGAGCAGGCCGCCCACCACCAGGGCCAGGCCCGCCCCAATCATCAATCCGATCAGGACGTAGGTGCCGTTAAGGGTGACGATGCCCAACTGCGCCACGATGATCAGCACCGCCAGCGCCAGGACGATCAGTCCCCACACCACCGTCCCCACCCTGGCAGGTGCCCTGCCCCCAAGGTCCTGGTCCGCCGTCGTCGGAATGTTGCTGCGGTCCATGTCAGTTGCCTTCCTGGATGGTGACGTTGCTGAAGGTTCCGTCGATCTGCACTACCAAGTGGTTGCCCGGTTTGTCCGTGTTGTAGGTGCTCTCGCGGGTGGTGGTGCCGCCGCGTTGGCCGCTTGGCTCGTTCAGGTTGCCCATGGTCATGTCCGCCTTGATGTCCACGGGCACGTTTCGGGGGATTACCACCGTTACGTTGCTGGCTGTGATGTCCAGCGGCACCACGACGTCGGAGCTCAGGGGGGCGCTCGGGGAGAGGTCCGTGAGGTTCACGGTTCCCCGCCCGGCGGTGATGTCCATACCTCCGCGCGCCTCCTCAATTCCGGCCGGGCTCCAGTCCACCTGCTGGAACCGCATCCGGCCGTCGTTCAGGGTGTTGTAGATACCGCCGGTGACCAGTGCTATCACTGCGAACAGGCTCAGGATGCCGGCGGTCCGTCCGCGGAAACCTGCCACCAGGATGCCCAGGCCAAGGACTGCGGCCCCGCTGGCCCACACAATGGCGTTGGCCGAGCCGCCCAGGTTGATGATGTTTGCGGCGTCCAGTGCCTTCAGTCCGCCACCCACCACCAGGGCAGCGCCGGTTGCGATGGCCGCGGCGGGTGCGCCCGGACCAGCCGGCCGCGGCTTCGGCTGCCGGGGCGGGACCCATGGAGCGGGGTAGCTGCTCACGTCAGGCGCCCCGTTGCCCGGGCCGCCAAACCCGGCGCCGGCGGGAGGCCCATAGCCGCCGTCTGTGCCCGCTCCGCTGCCGGGCGCTCCGTACGGAGGCGATGCTGGACGCCCGGGGGCCGGTGCGGAAGCCGTGCCGGTGGAAAATGCCGAGGCGGCTCCTGTTCCCGGGCGTCCCGCAGGATAGGTGGCCCGGGGTGGAACCGAATGGCCTGCCATGGTGGGATGTGCCTTGTTTCGCTGCGTCAGGTAGTAGATGAGGTAGATGGCGCCGCCCACCCAGAAGACGGTCCACAGCAGGCCGCTCAGGCCGTTATTGCTCCAGCCCCAATAGCCCCCGCCCAGGCCGGTGAGGCCCAGGACTGTGGCGATAAGGGCTCCAGTCATGCCGCTCGACCAGCGGCCCGCGCCGGCCTCCTGGACGTGGATCCGGCCGTCGGGTTCCGGCAGGAGGGCCCATGCAAGGCCGTACAGGAGTACGCCGATGCCGGCAAGGAGGGTCAGGACGATCGCGGCGCCGCGGATGATGACCGGATCAACGTTGAGCCGGTGGGCGATGCCGCTGCAAACGCCGCCGATCCACCGGTCGTTTCCCCGGTGAATGCCGTGGCTGCGGACCCAGCCGAAGAAATCGGTGGAGGCCGCAGGCGCCGGGCCGTCCTGGAAGCCGTGATTCGCGCCGGGACCGGCTTCCTGGCCGCCAGGTGCTGCCTCCGGTCCGGCTGCCTCCGGTCCGGGGGCGGGGTGTTCCGGGGCGGAGGAGGGGAGCTGGCCGGAGGGCCGGAGCGGCTCAGTGGGAGGCTGGCTTCCCGGAGCGGGCAGCGGGCCGGACGGTTCGTCGTCGGAGGGAGGGATCTGCGAGTTCATACCTCGATCCTCCGTCCACCCCCACCGGGCCCTCTATTGGGGGAAACCCTGAACGGTCCCTGAGCCGTCCCCGGGAAGGGCCTGGATCCGGCCCGGTCAACCCTGATCCATGTTTGGATTGATCCATGACCACCCTCCCGGTACGCCCGCCCCTGGCGAGGAGCAGCGACCGTATCATTGCGGGCGTCTGCTCCGGGCTGGCCGCGCACCTGGGCTGGCCGGTAAGGAACGTCCGGTTGGCCATGGTCCTCGCCGCCTTCGCGGGAGGGGCAGGCCTGGTCTTCTACGCGTGGCTCTGGATTATGGTGCCTACCGCCGACGAGGCAGCACGTCGCAATGCCCGCCGGCCGGCGTCGCCCATTGCCCCCGCTGTGAGCCAGCCGGGGCAGGGCCAGGCCGTTCAGGCCCCGTCGCCTCAGCGGACGGCGCCCGACCCCGGCATCCCCGCAGGTGCCAACGGTCCGGCGCCCGACGCCGGCAACGACCAGGATCCGGGCGCGGAGGCGGCCCATCCACCTTGGTTCCGGGCCAGCGGGATGCGCTATGGCAAGGAGATCCTCCTGGGCTGCGGGCTGCTGCTGGTGGCCGGCATCATGGTGGCGCAGATGCTGGGTGTTGATGTCTCGCTGGGGACACTGATCCCCGCGGCCGCGGTGCTGAGCGGGGCCTCGATCGCCTGGATGCAGCTGGATGAAACCCGGCGTGCCGGGCTGGTGGATAAGACCAAGGCTGACCAGGCCGGCGGATGGGGTCGGCTTGCCGCCGGCCTGGCCCTGGTAGTGGCCGGTGTCCTGGTGATGGTGTCCGGTTCCGGATCGTGGGAACAGACCTGGCTTGCGCTGCTGGCATCGGTTGCCGTGCTGGGTGGTGTGGTGCTGGTCCTGTTGCCATGGGCGCTGAAATTTTGGCGGGACCTGGAGGCCGAGCGCGCGGGGCGGATCCGGGAGACGGAGCGGGCGGAGATCGCCGCCCACCTGCACGATTCCGTGCTGCAGACGCTTGCCTTGATCCAGCGGCGCGCCGGCAACGAGCACGACGTCGTCCGCCTGGCCCGTGCCCAGGAACGCGAGCTGCGCGGCTGGCTGTTCCAGGATCCGGGCCGGGAATGCGGGCAGCTTTCCGACCGCGTCAAGGCAGTTGCCGCCGAAGTGGAGGACCTGCTCGGCAATGCCGTGGAGGTTGTCACCGTTGGCGACGCCGCCATGAATGAGGCCAGCGAAGCCCTGGTCCAGGCGGCCCGGGAAGCCATGCTCAATGCCTCACGGCACGGGGGCGGGACGGTTTCGGTCTACCTTGAGGCATCGAACGGGCAGGCGGAAATCTTCATCAAGGACAGGGGACCCGGTTTCGAGCTGGGCGACGTGCCGCCGGACCGGCTGGGCGTGCGCGAATCGATCATCGGCAGGATGAAACGGCACGGGGGCTCCGCGGCAATCCTCAGCACCGGGGACGGTACGGAAGTCCGGCTAAGGCTGCCTGCAGCAGCGGAACATGCGGAAGGGAAATCATGAACATGACCCAGGGGACAGGCCCCGGAAGCACCCGGCCGGCCAATTCCGTGCGGGTGGTCATCGTGGACGACCACGCCATCTTCAGGTCCGGGCTTAAGGCGGACCTCGACACCAGCATCCACGTGGTGGGGGAGGCGGCAACGGTGGAGCAGGCCATCGCCGTGATTGCGGAACAGCGCCCCGACGTCGTCCTCCTGGATGTGCATCTGCCCGGCGGTCTGGGCGGCGGCGGCCGCGAGGTCATCGCAGGGTCCACGGCCCTGCTGTCCACCACGCGTTTCCTGGCGCTGAGCGTCTCGGACGCGGCGGAGGACGTTGTGGCAGTGATCCGCGCCGGGGCGCGCGGCTACGTCACCAAGACCATTTCCGGCGCCGAGATCACTGATGCCGTGCACCGCGTGGCCGGTGGCGACGCGGTCTTCTCGCCCCGCCTTGCCGGCTTCGTCCTCGACGCCTTCGGCACGGCCCCCGCAGATATTGCCGACGACGAGCTGGACAAGCTCTCGGCCCGGGAACTGGAGGTTATGCGGCTCATCGCCCGGGGGTACAGCTACAAGGAGGTGGCCAAGGAACTCTTTATCAGCATCAAGACCGTGGAAACGCACGTATCGGCCGTGCTGCGCAAGCTCCAGCTCTCCAGCCGGCATGAGCTCACCAAATGGGCCGCGGAGCGCCGCCTCCTCTAAACCCAAAGATGCTCCATCACTTTTGGTTCCTATAACCCCTCTTTAGGAACCAAAAGTGATGGAGCATCTTGTGATGGGGCGTTACTGGGCCTTGCCCAGGAAATCCTGCAGGCGCTGGACGCCGGTGGCCAGGTCCTCATCGCCCAGGGCGTAGGAGAGGCGCAGGTAGCCGGAGGGGCCGAAAGCCTCGCCGGGAACCACTGCCACCTCAACCTCGTCGAGGATCAGCGAGGCCAGCTCAGCGGAGGTTTGCGGGGTGGCGGTGCCGGACGCAGTCGGGAATTCCTTGCCCAGCAGCGCCCGCACGTCCGCGTACACGTAGAAGGCGCCCTTCGGCGTCGGGCATTCCACGCCCTCGATCGCGTTCAGGCCCGCGACGATGGCCTTGCGGCGGCGGTCGAACGCAACCTTCATCTCGTCGACGGCGGTCAGCGGGCCGGAGACCGCCGCGAGGGCCGCGATCTGCATGATGTTGGACACGTTGGAGGTGGCGTGGGACTGCAGGTTGGTGGCGGCCTTGATGACGTCGGCCGGGCCGATCATCCAGCCCACGCGCCAGCCGGTCATGGCGTAGGTCTTGGCTACGCCGTTGAGGATGACCACCTTGTCGCCCAGCTCGGGGGCCGCCGTTGCGATGGAGGTGAAGGGGACACCGTCGTAGGTCAGGTGCTCGTAGATTTCGTCCGTCACCACCCACAGGCCCTTGGCCGCGGCCCACTTGCCAATCTCCGCCACCTGTTCAGGGGAGTAGACAGCGCCGGTGGGGTTCGACGGCGAGACGAACAGCAGGATCTTGGTGCGGTCGGTGACGGCTGCTTCGAGCTGTTCCACCGTGACCAGGTAGTCCTGTTCGGGCCCGGCGAAGACCTCCACGGGGACGCCGCCCGCCAGCCGGATGGCCTCCGGGTAGGTGGTCCAGAACGGAGCAGGCACGATGACTTCGTCGCCCGGATCCACAAGGGTGGCGAAGGTGTTGTAAACCGCCTGCTTGCCGCCGTTGGTGACCAGCACCTGGGACGGGTCCACGGTGTAGCCGGAATCGCGCAGGGTTTTCTCGGCAATGGCCTTCTTCAGCTCAGGCAGCCCGCCCGCAGGGGAGTAGCGGTGGTACTTGGGCTGGCCTGCAGCCTCGATGGCGGCCTTGACGATGTAGTCCGGCGTGGGAAAGTCGGGTTCGCCCGCGCCAAAGCCAATAACCGGCCGGCCAGCTGCCTTGAGCGCCTTGGCCTTGGCATCAACGGCCAGGGTTGCGGATTCGGCAATTGCGGAAATGCGTTGGGAAACGCGGGCGGCAGACATGGCAGGTCCGTTCTTCGCTTGCAGCCGGGATGGCTGGAATGTGGGATTCGACGAGTTCTACTCTATGCTGTTCACCGGACCCTCCGGGATGCCGGTTTTGATTTATGACTGCCCAGCGCAGCAGGTTTCAGGCCGGACTCCAGATGGGCCGGCCGGGCCGGTTTTACCTACGCGGACTTCTTGCGTAGACTGGTTCACCGGTGTTGAAACACGGATGATGGCGTGCGCCCCAGTTCAAGCTGGGTGTTGGGCCGTCAAAGAGTGGATTTCACTCCATAGGGTAGTGGCGCAATTGGTAGCGCAGCGGTCTCCAAAACCGCAGGTTGCAGGTTCGAGTCCTGTCTGCCCTGCGCAAGCTGCTCCGGGCGAAAGCCCGGGGCAGGCGCAGCAACCATGGTTCTGATCAGGGCCGGGTAATCCACCATTGCAAAGATGAGCGAGGACCAGGTGACCGAAACAGCTGCCAGCAGCTCCAAGGGCCGCCCAGCTAAGAAGGAAGCCAAGGCAAACTTCTTCGCCCGCATTGCACTCTTTGTCCGCCAGATCATTGGCGAACTGAAGAAGGTTGTTGCCCCCACCCGCAAGGAACTGATCAACTACACGCTCGTGGTGCTGGTGTTCGTGGCCATCATGATGGTCATCGTCAGCCTGCTGGACATTGGTTTCGGAACCGCTGTCGGCTGGGTCTTCGGCGGTACCGGCCCCACGGACCACTAGGGCTGGACGGTCCGCAGGCCGCGTGTTTCCCCGGGAAACCGGAAGGAAGCGCCGGTGTGCGGAATTGAGCCATTTAAATAGGCATGTTAGGCAATGAGGAAGCAGGAGACCAAGTGTCTGAGCAGGAGCTCGAGGTAACCGAGACTGGGTTGGAAGAATCCCAGGACGTCACGGCGGAAGCCGGTGAAGAGTCCGAGGTTGAGTCCTCCGCGCCCGAGTCCGATGACGCCGCCTCCGACGATGCAGAGGCATCCGAAGCCGACTCAGCGGATGTCGATGGCGAAGAGACCGACGCCCTTGCCGCAGCGGCAGCCACGGCAGCCGCGGACCCCGCAGAGGAGTTCAAGGCCAAACTGCGCCGCCAGGAGGGTGACTGGTACGTCATCCACTCCTACGCCGGTTACGAGAACCGCGTGAAGGCCAACCTTGAGACCCGCATCCAGACCCTGGACATGGAAGATTACATCTTCGAAATCCAGGTGCCCATGGAAGAAGTCGTGGAGATCAAGAACGCCCAGCGCAAGGTGATCAACCGCGTCCGCATCCCCGGCTACGTCCTGGTCCGCATGGACCTGACCGACGCCTCCTGGGGCGCCGTCCGCCACACCCCCGGCGTCACCGGATTCGTGGGCAATGCCCACAACCCGGTCCCGCTGCGCCTGGACGAGGTCTTCTCCATGCTCGCCCCCGTCTTCGAAGAGGAGCAGGCCGAGAAGGGCAAGCCGGTCAACAAGCAGAACCAGGTTCCCGTGGCTGTCGACTTCGAGGTGGGCGAGTCCGTCATCGTCAAGGAAGGCCCGTTCGAGACCCTTCCCGCCACGATCTCCGAGATCAAGCCCGAGTCCCAGACCCTCGTGGTGCTGGTCTCCATCTTCGAGCGCGAAACGCCTGTCACCCTGGCGTTCAACCAGGTCACCAAGATCTGAGATTCCTAGAATTCGTTCCGGCGCCGCCCGCTTAGCTGCACCGGAACGGCCGGCCGCCTTGCCATGGCGGCCAAAAACCTGAGGCACGCTCCTGTGCCCCAGGACGTTATTGAGAGAAGGACCCTACATTGGCTCCCAAGAAGAAGGTCACCGGCCTCATCAAGCTGCAGATCCAGGCAGGTGCCGCCAACCCGGCTCCGCCGATCGGTCCTGCGCTTGGCCAGCACGGTGTCAACATCATGGAATTCTGCAAGGCGTACAACGCTGCGACGGAAGCCCAGCGCGGAAACGTCATCCCCGTGGAAATCACGGTCTACGAGGACCGTTCCTTCACGTTCATCACCAAGACCCCGCCGGCTGCAGAGCTCATCAAGAAGGCTGCAGGCGTTGCCAAGGGTTCATCCACCCCGCACACCGTCAAGGTTGCCAAGCTGACCCAGGCCCAGGTCAACGAGATCGCCTCCACCAAGATGGAAGACCTCAACGCCACCAGCCTCGAAGGCGCAGCGAAGATCATCGCCGGCACCGCCCGCTCCATGGGCATCACCGTCGAGGGCTAATAGCCCTTACCGCTGTCCAGCGTCAGTGCAATTGACGACGACGGGCGGCACCGCCGGGACACCGGCACCAAAATAATTGAAATGTTGGTCATCCGGCCCGGATAACGAACCGGATCACCGACTGTGGCAGGGCCCAGCGCGGTCCGCAGACCACAACTGCACAAGGAGAAATAAGCAGCATGGCAAAGCGCAGCAAAGCATATGAGGCAGCAGCCGCCAAGATCGATGCGACCAAGCACTACGCACCGTTCGAGGCAGTAACGCTGGCCAAGGACACCAACCCGTCCAAGTTCGACGCCACCGTTGAGGTTGCTTTCCGCCTCGGCGTGGACCCCCGCAAGGCTGACCAGATGGTCCGCGGCACGGTCAACCTGCCCCACGGCACCGGTAAGACCGCCCGCGTCCTGGTCTTCGCCACGGGTGACAAGGCTGAGGCTGCAATCGCAGCCGGCGCCGACTTCGTTGGTTCCGACGACCTGATCGAAAAGATCGCCGGCGGCTGGACCGACTTCGACGCCGCCGTTGCCACCCCTGACCTCATGGGCAAGGTTGGCCGCCTCGGTAAGGTCCTGGGTCCGCGTAACCTGATGCCGAACCCGAAGACGGGCACCGTGACCCCCGACGTCACCAAGGCCGTCAACGACATCAAGGGTGGCAAGATCGACTTCCGCGTCGACAAGCACTCCAACCTGCACTTCATCATCGGCAAGGTTTCCTTCGACGCCGTGAAGCTGGCCGAGAACTACGCAGCAGCACTGGAAGAGGTCCTTCGCCTCAAGCCGTCCGCAGCCAAGGGCCGCTACATCCAGAAGGCCACCGTTGCCACCACGTTCGGCCCGGGCATCTCCGTTGACCCCAACGTCACCAAGGTGCTCACCGAGGCGTAGTCCTCACTGAAGTCCCTGCCCCGGAATTGATTCCCGGAGCACCCGAAGACCGTCCCTGCGCCACCGCGCCGGGGCGGTCTTCTTTTGGTCCCACAGGCGCCGCCGCGCTCGGTTTTGACATGGAATGCCAGCGGAAACCAGCATATGCTGGCCCTAAATACCGCACTCGGATTCAGGCCCGCCGGCTTTGAAGGTGAGCGGCAGAAACAGCTGGGATGATGCCCGAATGGCAATAGACGTGAAGATCGAGCAGCTCTGGATTCCCGACTCACTGGACACCCCGGACGCTGCGGACTTCCTGGCTGCCGTCGAGGTGGGCCGGAAAGTGCGGATGCAGACCTGGGGGAGTGACGACCTCGCTTACGGTCCCATGGAAAAGCTCCTGGAGTTTGAGGACCCGTATGAGCGGCAGCTGATCCTGGTCGCCAGGGTGGACGGCGCCATCGTGGGTACTGTCGACATCGCGTTGCCCCTCACTGATCACCTGGACCTCGCTGAGCTGACCCTGGACATCCTGCCCGAGTTCCAGCGGCAGGGAGTGGGGCGGCGCTTGCTCGAGGCCGCCGAGCAGCTGGCCAGGGGCGAAGGCCGGACCATGATCCTGGTGGACACCAACCATCCGGGCGCCTCGCTGCACGAGTTTGAACAGGCCCAGCTGGTTCCTGGCTCGGGACAGGGGTTTGTGCCGCTGGAAAGCCGCGAGGTGGAGTTCGCACAGAAGACCGGATACACACTTCAGCACATTGAGCAGTTCAGTTCATGCCTCCTGCCGCTGGACACCAAGCTGGTGGCCGACCTCCAGGCCGAAGCGGAGGAAGCGAACAACGGCCGGTACCGGCTCCACCACTGGACCGACAGGTGCCCCGACCGGTGGCTGGAAGCCGTGGCCGTCCTGGAGAACCAGGCGGGGGCTGACGTGGATCCGTCCCTGGATGTGCCGGTTGAGCAGGACATGGTGTTCGACGGCGGCATCCTGCGGGAGGCAGAGGACGTCGCCATTGCGCAGGGCAGGAGAACGGTGGTCACCGCCGTCGAGCACATTGCCACAGGGTCCCTGGTGGGACTGACCACGATCACGGTGCTGGCGCACCGGGCCGATGTAGTCTTCCAGGACGACACCCTGGTGCTGCAGGAGCACCGCGGCAACAAGCTGGGGCTGCTGATCAAGGTGGCGAACATGGTGCGGCTCAGCGAACAGTTCCCGGACGCCCGCATCATCTACACCTGGAACGCCCCTGAAAACCGTTACCTCCTGACCGTCAACAGGCAGCTTGGGTTCCAGACAGCCGGGGTGACGGGCATCTGGCAGAAGGAACTCCCAACACTGCACACGAGCACCAGCTGAGCCCCGATTTGGCGCAGCGGCAACGCCTCGCGTAAGCTGGGAGTACCAAAGACCGTCGGTTGTTGGAAATCCACTCTCCTGAGCATGGCTCAACTCTGCAGATATGCGCGGGGGATTCCAGTGGTTTTCCGGACGAAGGACCCTCAACGCAGGGCGGCCGGCGCAGGTGAACGAAGCAAAGCTCCACGGTAAAGCCGTGTTGAGCCAAGCCCCGTGCATCTGCGCGGGGCGTTTTTAGTTTTAGCTCTCTTGAGCGGGGACCGTCGAATACCGGCACTATCCCCGGAAGGAGGGTTATGGCAACGCCTACCAAGGTTTCAGCAGTAGCTGAGATCACTAACGATTTCAAGGAATCGAACGCCGCTGTCCTGACCGAATACCGCGGGCTCACCGTTGCACAGCTCAAGCAGCTGCGTGTTTCTCTCGGCCAGGACACCAAGTTCGCGGTCGTCAAGAACACCCTGACCGCCATTGCAGCCAAGGAAGCCGGCGTCGAAGCATTCGACGGCCAGCTTGCCGGCCCCACTGCAATCGCGTTCATCAAGGGTGACGCAGTTGCCGCTGCCAAGAGCCTGACGGATTTTGCCAAGGCCAACAAGCAGCTGGTCATCAAGACCGGTTACTTCGAGGGCAAGGCGCTGGACGCCACCGAGGTTGCAGCCCTGGCTGCCCTCGAGTCCCGTGAGCTGCAGCTCGCCAAGGTTGCAGGTGTCCTCAAGGCGCCCGCCGCCGCAGCTGCCCGCATCATCGACGCACTGCGCCTCAAGCTTGAAGAAGAGAACGGTGCACCGGCAGCTGCCGAAGCGCCTGCCGCTGAAGAAGCTCCCGCCGCTGAAGCCGAGGCACCCGCCGAGGCTCCGGCTGCCGAAGAGAACTAATTCTCTTACCCCCACCAGACTCCGGTGCCGGAACGGCCACGCGCCGTTCGGACACCAACAACAGGAAGGACGCCTACCATGGCGAAGCTCAGCAACGAAGAGCTCATTGAAGCTTTCAAGGAACTGACCATCATCGAGCTCTCCGAGTTCGTCAAGCTCTTCGAAGAGACCTTCGAAGTTACCGCTGCTGCTGTAGCTGTTGCCGGCCCCGCTGCCGGTGGCGCTGCTGAAGAGGCTGAAGAGAAGACTGACTTCGATGTCATCCTCGAATCTGCCGGCGACAAGAAGATCGCGGTCATCAAGGAAGTTCGGGCCATCACCTCCCTCGGCCTCAAGGAAGCCAAGGACCTGGTTGACAGCGCCCCCAAGGCTGTTCTCGAAGGCGCCAACAAGGAAGCTGCCGAGAAGGCCAAGGAGCAGCTCGAGGCTGCAGGCGCCACCGTTACCCTCAAGTAACAACGCCTTTTCCTCAGGAAACCCCGTCCACTTCGGTGGGCGGGGTTTCCTGCTTTTAAGGGACTTTGGGGTTTCAGACCGGTTCGCTGATGTCCGCCACCACGGCGTCCAGGGCTGCGGTCAGAGCATCGGCGTCAACAAAGGCGCTGTAGCCGTGGGCGCCAGCGCCCATGGAGATGCGGCGCCCTGTGATGGTGGCGTCGGCGTAGACCGGCCAATCCGTGGTACTGCCGAGCGGGGTGATGGTGCCGCGCTCATAGCCTGTCGCTTCCAGGGCGGTCCCGGCGGGCGGGAGGGAGAGCTTGTTCACGCCCACCAGGGCACGGAGCTTTGGCCAGGAAATCTGGCGGTCGCCTGGGATCAGGGCGAACAGGAAGGTCCCGTCCTTGTGTTTGACCACGAGGGACTTGACGATGTCCGCCGGCCTGATGCCCAGGATCTCCGCTGCCTCGTCAAGGCTTCGCGCAGCAGGCCGCTCCACCACTTCCACCTTCAGGCCGCGGGCCTGGGCGTCGGCCAGGAACCGTTCCCGACCGGCGCCGCCGATGCCATTTCCGGCTGAGTCCGCCATCAGTCGCGGTACAGCAGGAGGGCCTCGCCCTGCCCGCCCCCGCCGCAGAGGGATACTGCCGCCTTACCGGTTCCCCGCCGCCTGAGCTCATGGGCGGCATGCGCGGCCAGGCGTGCCCCCGAGGCTCCAATGGGATGCCCCAGGGCGATGGCGCCGCCGTGGATGTTGCACTTCTCCAGGGGGTAGTCGAGGTCCTTGAGGGACTGCACGGCAACGGACCCGAAAGCCTCGTTGATCTCGATGAAGTCAAGGTCCGCCGTGCTCCAGCCTGCTTTGCCGAGGGCATTCATGATCGCGTTGGACGGCTGCGAATGGAGGGTGTTGTCCGGTCCCGCAACCTGCCCCGGCTTGCCCACCACGGCCAGGTATTCCAGGCCGTGCTCTTCCGCATAACCGCGTGACGCGAGGACCAGGGCGGCAGCACCGTCGGACAGGGGAGAGGAGTTGCCAGCCGTGATGGTGCCGTCGGTGACGAACGCTGCACGCAGGCCTGCCAGCGATTCAACTGACGTGTTGGGACGGACCCCCTCGTCGGTGTCGACCACCAGGGGCTCACCCTTCCGCTGCTTGACGCTGATGGGTGCGATCTCGCCGTCGAATGTTCCGTTCTTTGCCGCCAGCGCAGCCCGCTGGTGGGACTGGGCCGCAACGTTGTCCTGGGACGCGCGGTCGATACCCAGGGTGAGGTTCCGGGTCTCCGTTGACAGGCCCATGGACTGTCCGTCGAAGGCATCGGTCAGGCCGTCATGGGCCGCCGCGTCCAGCGCCTGGATGGACCCATAGGTCCACCCTTGGCGGGATCCGGGGAGCAGGTGCGGTGCGCGGCTCATCGATTCCTGGCCGCCCGCCACCACCACCGAAGCCTCCCCGGCGCGGATCATCCGGGCGGCGTCAATCACCGCCGTCAGGCCGGAAAGGCACACCTTGTTGACTGTCACCGCAGGGACGTTCCAGCCGATGCCTGCGCCGATGGCGCTTTGCCGTGCGGGATTCTGACCCGCACCCGCCTGGAGCACCTGGCCCACGATCACGGCCTCGACGTCGGCGGCGTCCACACCGCTGGCCGACAATGCGGCCTTGATGGCATGGGCCCCCAGGTCCACTGCTGTGAGGCTGGAAAGTTGGCCGTTGATCCGGCCCTGCGGAGTCCGCGCGGCCCCGACGATGACAACGTCATTGCTGTCTGGAGAGTTGGCCATGGTTCCCACTTTCAGTCCGGTTCCGTTGTAAGCCACCAAGGCTATCGTGAGCCTGGTCACCCAACTATTCAAACGCTGGAACCGCTATGTGCATTCCATGGCCAGGGGGGGGCTCCCCATCGCCGCGGTTGTGCACGACGGCGGCTGCCTGCGTAGGGTGGACGGCGAGGCTTTGCAGGGGGACAACCAGGTCCGGGCCGGGACGGAGCGGCAATCGTGGAGAAGGTACGCACAGCGGCGGTCATCGCCGCCATGACGGTTCTGGCGTGCGGCGCCGTGTCAGGCTGCTCGGTGTCCACGCCGGCACCCGCAGACTCCGGGCGGCCCACCATGTCCCCTTCCGCCCCGGCCCCCAAGGCGGAAAGCAGCAGCCCTGCAGCCGGGGGCACCGTGAGCCAGGATGCCGGGAGCCAAGGTGCCGTGGCGGCCGCCGGAACCAAAGAGGCCTGCGAACTCTTCAACAAGCTGGTGGCCGACTACGGAGCCGTCCCGCCTGCCGACTCCAACGGCTATGAGGAGGTCTACCGGAAGGCCCAGGACGCCAAGGACACTGTGTCCGGGGACCTGCGGGGGCTGTTCACTTCGCTGGGCCTGTTGGCCCTGGACCGCTCCACCGGGGCGGAGGCCGGGGGCAAGCCGGCACAGGCCTCCCAGGACGCGGTCCGGGATGCGGTGTTCGCGAATGCCGGCGCCTGCACAGCGGCGGGCGTGACGCTTCGGCTCTAGGGTGCGGCGGGTCACTGGCGGCCCAAAATCACGTGCTTGCAATCCAGCCGGTTGTGGGGTAGACACGTAGGTTATTTTGCCGTATCGTAGATATTTGCGTCTTCCCTGTTTACCTTCAGCCTTCATATAGCGGTGGGCTTTGCCCGGCAGCTGGCAATCAACGTGCCGTAACCACGGTCACAGCATAGCCAGTTCCGGGCCCCGGGTCATATAGCGGAACCGGATGGTAGCGCTGCGGAGTCACTTCGCAGGGTGCACAGCGGGGGAGATCTGAAAACGCCTGAAGGTCTGTGGAAGGATCCCTCTTGGTCGCCTCGAGCACCTCTAATAACGAAACCGCTAACACTGCCGACAGCACTGATGGTGCCACTCGCCGGCTCTCATTCGCAAAGATTCACGAACCCCTTGACGTTCCGAATCTGCTTGCCCTGCAGACGGACAGCTTTGACTGGCTGGTCGGCAATGAGCGCTGGCAGGCACGCGTGGCAAAGGCTGTCGAAGAAAACGATCTCAGCGTCGCCACCACGTCCGGCCTGTCGGACATCTTCGAAGAGATCTCCCCGATCGAGGACTTCCAGGGCACCATGTCCCTGAGCTTCTCCGATCCGGAGTTCGCTGACCCCAAGTACACCATGGCTGAGTGCAAGGACCGGGACGCCACCTACTCGGCTCCGCTGTACGTCAAGGCCGAGTTCATGAACAACAACACGGGCGAAATCAAGCAGCAGACCGTGTTCATGGGTGACTTCCCCCTGATGACCGAGAAGGGCACCTTCGTCGTCAACGGCACCGAGCGTGTCGTCGTCTCCCAGCTGGTCCGTTCGCCGGGCGCCTACTTCGAGCGCGCCGCCGACAAGACCAGCGACAAGGACATCTTCACCGCGAAGATCATCCCGTCCCGCGGTGCATGGTTCGAGCTCGAGATCGACAAGCGCGACCAGGTCGGTGTCCGCCTCGACCGCAAGCGCAAGCAGTCCGTCACGGTCCTGCTGAAGGCCCTGGGCTGGACCGAAGGCCAGATCCTCGAAGAGTTCGGCCAGTACGACTCCATGCGGGCAACCTTGGAGAAGGACGCCACCGAAACCCGCGAAGACGCCCTGCTGGACATCTACCGCAAGCTGCGTCCGGGCGAGCCGCCCACCGTCGAGGCTGCCCAGTCCCTGCTGGACAACCTGTACTTCAACTCCAAGCGCTACGATCTGGCCAAGGTTGGCCGCTACAAGATCAACCGCAAGCTTGGCATCGACCGCTCCCTTGGCGACAAGGAAGCCTCTGTCCTGCACGTTGAAGACATCGTCGCCATGATCAAGTTCCTCGTCGCGCTGCATGCCGGCGAGAAGACCATCAAGGGCACCCGCGATGGCCAGGAAGTGGACCTGCGCGTCGAAATCGACGACATCGACCACTTCGGCAACCGCCGCATCCGCGCCGTCGGCGAGCTCATCGAGAACCAGGTCCGCACCGGCCTGTCCCGTATGGAGCGCGTTGTCCGCGAGCGTATGACCACCCAGGACGTCGAGGCCATCACGCCGCAGACCCTGATCAACATCCGCCCCGTGGTCGCAGCCATCAAGGAGTTCTTCGGAACCTCCCAGCTGTCGCAGTTCATGGACCAGAACAACCCGCTGTCGGGCCTGACCCACAAGCGCCGCCTGTCGGCCCTTGGCCCCGGTGGTCTGTCCCGTGACCGCGCCGGCATGGAAGTCCGTGACGTGCACCCGTCCCACTACGGACGTATGTGCCCCATCGAAACTCCTGAAGGCCCGAACATTGGCCTGATCGGTTCGCTGGCATCCTACGGACGCATCAACCCGTTCGGCTTCATCGAGACCCCGTACCGCCTTGTCAAGGACGGCGTCGTGTCCGACGACGTCCAGTACCTCACGGCCGACGACGAGGCTGAAGTGCTGATCGCCCAGGCCAACGCGCCGCTGGACGAGAACAACAAGTTCGCCGAGGACACCGTCCTGGTACGTGCCCGTGGTGGTGGAGGCGAGCCCGTGCTCGTGCCCGCCGAGGACGTCGAGTTCATGGACGTTTCCCCGCGCCAGATGGTGTCTGTGGCTACGGCCCTGATCCCGTTCCTGGAGCACGACGACGCCAACCGCGCACTCATGGGTGCCAACATGCAGCGCCAGGCTGTGCCGCTGGTCCGCTCCGAGGCCCCTGTCGTGGGCACCGGCATGGAGCGCGCCGCAGCCGTCGACGCCGGTGACGTTGTCATCGCCAAGAAGGCCGGTGTGGTCACCGAGGTTTCCGCCGAGCTCGTCATCATGCTCAACGACGACGGCACGGAGACCAACTACCGCATCAACAAGTTCGCCCGCTCCAACCAGGGCAACTGCTACAACCACCGCGTCCTGGTGAACGAAGGTCAGCGCCTGGAAGTCGGCGGCATCATCGCCGACGGCCCGGCAACGGACCAGGGTGAACTGGCACTCGGTAAGAACCTGCTCGTGGCATTCATGTCATGGGAAGGCCACAACTTCGAGGACGCCATCATCCTCTCGCAGCGCATTGTTGCCGAGGACGTCCTTTCCTCCATCCACATCGAGGAGCACGAGATCGATGCCCGCGACACCAAGCTTGGTGCCGAGGAAATCACTCGTGACATCCCCAACGTGTCCGAGGAAGTCCTCGCAGGGCTGGACGAGCGCGGCATCATCCACATCGGTGCCGAGGTTGAAGCAGGGGACATCCTGGTCGGAAAGGTCACCCCGAAGGGTGAAACCGAACTGACCCCGGAAGAGCGCCTGCTGCGCGCCATCTTCGGCGAGAAGTCCCGCGAAGTCCGCGACACATCCCTGAAGGTTCCCCACGGCGAGTCCGGAACCGTCATCGGCGTGCGCGTCTTCGACCGCGACAACGACGACGAGCTCCCCCCGGGCGTCAACCAGCTGGTCCGCGTCTACGTGGCCGCCAAGCGCAAGATCACCGACGGCGACAAGCTCGCCGGCCGCCACGGCAACAAGGGTGTTATCTCCAAGATCCTCCCGATCGAGGACATGCCCTTCCTTGCCGACGGCACCCCCGTTGACATCGTCCTGAACCCGCTGGGTGTTCCGGGCCGTATGAACGTGGGCCAGGTGCTCGAAACCCACCTTGGCTGGGTTGCCAAGACCGGTTGGAAGATCGAAGGCGAGCCCGAATGGGTCAAGCAGCTGCCCAACCTGCCGCGCGAGAGTGGTCCCACCACTGTTGCAACGCCGGTGTTCGACGGCGCCCGCGAAGAGGAAATCACGGGCCTGCTGGATTCCACCAACGTGACCCGCGACGGTGACCGCCTGATCAACTCTTCCGGCAAGACCCGCCTGTTTGACGGCCGCTCCGGCGAGCCGTTCCCGGATCCGATCTCGGTCGGCTACATGTACATCCTGAAGCTCCACCACCTGGTGGACGACAAGATCCACGCACGCTCCACCGGTCCGTACTCCATGATCACGCAGCAGCCGCTGGGTGGTAAGGCACAGTTCGGTGGCCAGCGCTTCGGTGAAATGGAAGTGTGGGCGCTCGAAGCTTACGGCGCCGCTTACACGCTCCAGGAACTCCTCACGATCAAGTCTGACGACATCCACGGTCGTGTGAAGGTCTACGAAGCCATCGTCAAGGGCGAGAACATCCCCGAGCCGGGCGTTCCCGAATCCTTCAAGGTCTTGATCAAGGAAATGCAGTCGCTGTGCCTGAACGTGGAAGTTCTTTCCACGGACGGAACCACGATTGAAATGCGTGACTCTGATGACGCAGTCTTCACGGCTGCGGAGGAACTGGGCATCGATCTGTCTCGTGCAGAGCCCAGCTCCGTAGAAGAGGTCTAGAAGGTAAGCGTTCGACGGCGGGTGCGCACCC
>NZ_JAYXNX010000001.1:506476-515520 GCF_036455295.1 Pseudarthrobacter phenanthrenivorans
CATCCCGCACCTAAGACTTCAGAATTTAGAGAACAAGAGAGAACAGGGACCATATGTCCAGCGAATCCTCCTTCGGCCTCATGCAGATCGGCCTCGCCACCGCGGAAGACATCCGCGGCTGGTCGTACGGCGAGGTTAAGAAGCCGGAAACCATCAACTACCGCACGCTCAAGCCCGAGAAGGACGGCCTCTTCTGCGAGAAGATCTTCGGCCCGTCCCGCGACTGGGAATGCTACTGCGGCAAGTACAAGCGCGTGCGCTTCAAGGGCATCATCTGTGAGCGCTGTGGCGTCGAAGTCACCCGTGCCAAGGTCCGCCGTGAGCGCATGGGCCACATCGAGCTCGCCGCTCCCGTCACCCACATCTGGTACTTCAAGGGTGTTCCCTCCCGCCTGGGCTACCTCCTTGACCTGGCACCTAAGGACCTCGAAAAGGTCATCTACTTCGCTGCCTACATGATCACCAGCGTTGACGAGGCCGCCCGCCACGAGGAACTGCCCAACCTGCAGGTTGAGCACGACATCGAGAAGAAGCAGCTCATTGACAACCGCGACGCCGACATCGCCGCGATCGCCCGCGACCTCGAAGGCGAAATCGCGCGCCTCGAGGGCGAAGGCGCCAAGGCTGCCGACAAGAAGAAGGCCCGCGACTCCGCCGACCGCCAGATGGCCAACGTCCGCAAGCGTGCCGACGCCGACATCGAGCGCCTCGAGCAGGTCTGGGACCGCTTCAAGAACCTGAAGGTCGCCGACCTCGAAGGTGACGAGGGCCTGTACCGCGAACTGCGCGACCGCTACGGCATGTACTTCGAAGGCTCCATGGGTGCCGAAGCCATCAAGAAGCGCCTTGAGAACTTCGACATGCAGGCCGAGTCCGAAGCACTGCGCGACGTCATCGCCAACGGCAAGGGCCAGCGCAAGACCCGTGCCCTGAAGCGCCTGAAGGTGGTCAACGCATTCCTGACCACCAACAACAGCCCGCTTGGCATGGTCCTCGACGCCGTCCCGGTGATCCCGCCGGAACTGCGCCCCATGGTCCAGCTGGACGGTGGCCGCTTCGCGACCTCCGACCTCAACGACCTGTACCGCCGCGTGATCAACCGCAACAACCGCCTCAAGCGCCTGCTTGACCTGGGTGCTCCGGAGATCATCGTCAACAACGAGAAGCGCATGCTTCAGGAAGCTGTTGACAGCCTCTTCGACAACGGCCGCCGTGGCCGTCCGGTCACCGGGCCGGGCAACCGTCCGCTGAAGTCCCTGAGCGACATGCTCAAGGGCAAGCAGGGCCGTTTCCGCCAGAACCTCCTCGGCAAGCGCGTCGACTACTCCGGCCGTTCGGTCATCGTCGTCGGCCCGCAGCTGAAGCTGCACCAGTGCGGCCTGCCCAAGCAGATGGCCCTGGAGCTTTTCAAGCCGTTCGTGATGAAGCGCCTGGTTGACCTCAACCACGCCCAGAACATCAAGTCGGCCAAGCGGATGGTGGAGCGCTACCGCCCGCAGGTCTGGGACGTGCTCGAAGAGATCATCACCGAACACCCGGTGCTGCTCAACCGTGCACCTACCCTGCACCGCCTGGGCATTCAGGCATTCGAGCCGCAGCTCGTTGAAGGCAAGGCAATTCAGCTGCACCCGCTGGTTTGTGGCGCGTTCAACGCAGACTTCGACGGTGACCAGATGGCAGTGCACCTGCCGCTGAGCCCCGAGGCCCAGGCTGAGGCCCGCATCCTGATGCTGTCCTCGAACAACATCCTGAAGCCGTCCGACGGACGTCCGGTTACCCTGCCTTCGCAGGACATGATCATCGGCCTGTACCACTTGACCACCAAGCGCAAGGGTTCAGCCGGTGAAGGCCGCATCTTCGGTTCGGTCTCCGAGGCCATCATGGCGTTCGACGCCCGCGAGCTGCACCTGAACTCGCAGGTCAAGATCCGCCTCGAAGGCTTCGTGCCGTACGCCGGCTGGGAAGCTCCGGAAGGCTGGGAGCAGGGTCAGCCCGCACTCGTCCAGACCTCCCTGGGCCAGGTCCTCTTCAACGAGACCCTGCCCGAGGACTACCCCTGGGTTGAGGCTGTTGCCGACAAGGGCGAACTGTCCCGCATCGTCAACGACCTCGCCGAGCGCTACCCCAAGGTTGTTACCGCGGCAACGCTGGACAACCTGAAGGACGCCGGTTTCTACTGGGCCACCCGTTCAGGCGTGACCGTTGCCATCTCCGACATCGAGGTCCCTGCTGCCAAGCCGGAAATCCTTGCCGGGTACGAGGAACGCGCCGCCAAGATCCAGGGCCAGTACGACAAGGGCCTGATCGACGACGACGAGCGCCGCCAGGAACTGATCGAGATCTGGAACAAGGCCACCAACGACATCGCCTCCGTGATGCGTGAAAGCCTGTCCCCGATGAACACGATCAACCGCATGGTGTCCTCCGGTGCTCGTGGTAACTGGATGCAGGTCCGCCAGATCGCGGGTATCCGTGGCCTTGTGGCCAACCCGAAGGGTGAGATCATCCCGCGCCCCATCAAGTCCTCCTACCGTGAGGGCCTGTCGGTGCTGGAATACTTCATCGCCACGCACGGTGCCCGTAAGGGTCTGGCCGATACCGCACTGCGTACCGCCAACTCGGGTTACCTGACCCGTCGTCTGGTGGATGTCTCGCAGGACGTCATCGTCCGTGAAGACGACTGCGGCACCGAGCGCGGCCTGGTCACGCCCATCGCCGTCGCTGACTCCAACGGTGAGCTCGTCCTGGACGAGAACGTGGAGAACAGCGCCTACGCACGTACGCTGGCCGTCGACGTCGTGGACTCCGAGGGCAACGTCCTCGCAGCTGCCGGCACCGATTGCGGCGACGTTGTGATCGCTGAGCTCTTCAAGGCAGGCATCACCGAGGTCAAGGTCCGCTCCGTACTCACCTGTGAGTCCAGCGTCGGCACCTGCGCCCTGTGCTACGGCCGTTCCCTGGCCACCGGCAAGACCGTGGACATCGGCGAGGCCGTGGGCATCATCGCCGCACAGTCCATCGGTGAACCCGGTACCCAGCTGACCATGCGTACGTTCCACACCGGTGGTGCTGTCTCCGCCGGCGGTGGCGACGACATCACCCAGGGTCTGCCCCGTATCCAGGAGCTCTTCGAAGCCCGTACTCCGAAGGGTGTCGCACCGATTGCTGAAGCAGCCGGCCGCATCACCATCGAAGAGTCCGAACGCCAGATGCGCCTGGTCATCACCCCGGATGACGGATCGGAAGAGATCGCCTACCCGGTCCTGCGCCGTTCACGCCTGCTGATCGAAGACGGCGACCACGTCGCCGTCGGACAGAAGCTGATCAACGGCCCGGTGGACCCCAAGCAGGTCCTGCGCATCATGGGTCCGCGTGCAGCACAGAAGTTCCTGGTGGACGAGGTCCAGGGCGTGTACCGCAGCCAGGGCATCGGTATCCACGACAAGCACGTCGAGGTTATCGTCCGCCAGATGCTGCGCCGCGTCACGGTCATCGAATCCGGCGAATCCGACCTGCTGCCCGGCGAGCTCGCCGAGCGCAGCCGCTTCGAGGAGGCCAACCGCCGCGTTGTGTCCGAGGGCAAGACTCCGGCTTCCGGACGTCCCGAGCTCATGGGCATCACCAAGGCGTCGCTGGCCACCGAGTCCTGGCTGTCGGCAGCTTCCTTCCAGGAGACCACCCGCGTCCTGACGCAGGCGGCCATGGAAGGCAAGAGCGATCCGCTGCTGGGCCTGAAGGAAAACGTCATCATCGGTAAGCTGATCCCGGCCGGCACGGGCCTCCCGCGCTACACCGAGGTCACCGTGGAGCCCACTGAGGAAGCAAAGGCCAACCTGTTCACCGGCCCCAGCGCATTCAGTGACTTCTCGTACGACACCCTGGGTGGTGACGGAGCTCCCGAGTTCCACGCCATTCCGCTGGATGACTACGACCTGGGCAACGACTTCCGCTGACGGGCAGGGCGGTCCCTTACGTGTCGCGTTCCGCGCCACGTAGGGACCCTCCGCCCCGCCCTTAGGAAGCAAGAGGAATGGTCCCTCACCGTACGGTGGGGGACCATCCCCGTTTATCCCGTCGACTGCTCCGTACTTGTCGTTCTGGTGGCCCATAACGACAAGTACGGAGCAATCGGTGCGGGGGAGGCCCCGATTAAGGCATGGAGCCTGTCCATGCTAGACTTGTTACCAATTGTTATTGTGGCAGTGGATGAGTGCGCCGGTATCAGCTGAAAGGCTGGACCAGAGCGACGTTTCCGGTTTGCAGGGTTCTTGTGCAACGTATGCCACATTTTTGCATGCCTGGGGAACTGTCCGAACGAAGTTCCGCCCCGGTGTGCGATCCGACTATTAAAGGCTTCGCCTTCGCCGTCATGGAGATTTCCTTCAGGGCCCGGGCGGCGGGGCAACGCAACAGGAGAGTGGCCGGAAACAGCCACTCCGGATAAAACGGAGAACACGAGAGTGCCTACGATTAACCAGCTGGTCCGCAAGGGCCGCACGCCTAAGGTCTCAAAGACCAAGGCTCCCGCGCTTAAGGGCAGCCCCATGCGCCGCGGTGTTTGCACCCGCGTCTACACCACCACCCCGAAGAAGCCGAACTCGGCTCTGCGTAAGGTGGCACGTGTGCGCCTCAACGGCGGCGTGGAAGTTACCGCCTACATCCCCGGTGTTGGCCACAACCTGCAGGAGCACTCCATTGTGCTCGTTCGCGGTGGTCGTGTTAAGGACCTCCCGGGTGTCCGCTACAAGATCGTCCGTGGCGCCCTCGATACCCAGGGTGTGAAGAACCGTAAGCAGGCCCGCAGCCGCTACGGCGCAAAGATGGAGAAGAAGTAATATGCCTCGCAAGGGTCCGGCCCCCAAGCGGCCGCTCGTTTCGGATCCGGTATACGGTTCCCCGCTGGTAACCCAGCTCATCAACAAGGTGCTTGTTGACGGCAAGAAGTCCACGGCAGAGCGCATTGTCTACGGTGCACTCGAAGGCGCACGCGCCAAGTCCGGTGGCGACCCCGTTGCAGCCCTGAAGAAGGCCATGGACAACGTCAAGCCTTCGCTCGAGGTCCGCTCCCGCCGTGTCGGTGGCGCAACCTACCAGGTTCCGGTTGAGGTCAAGCCGGGCCGCTCCACCGCACTCGCCCTGCGGTGGCTGGTCGGCTACTCCAAGGCCCGCCGCGAAAAGACGATGACCGAACGTCTCCAGAACGAAATCCTGGATGCGTCCAACGGTCTCGGTGCCGCTGTGAAGCGTCGCGAAGACACCCACAAGATGGCCGAGTCCAACAAGGCCTTCGCACACTACCGCTGGTAATACTCCCCGGACGCCGCCGGCTCAACCGAGCCGGCGGCGAACGTGTAGTCCATCCCAAAAGGAGACCCCGTGGCACAGGACGTGCTTACCGACCTTAGCAAGGTCCGCAACATCGGCATCATGGCCCACATTGATGCCGGCAAGACCACCACAACCGAGCGCATCCTGTTCTACACGGGTGTGAACCACAAGATCGGCGAAACGCACGACGGCGCTTCGACCACCGACTGGATGGAACAGGAAAAGGAACGCGGCATCACCATCACGTCTGCCGCCGTGACCTGCTTCTGGGAAAACAACCAGATCAACATCATCGACACCCCCGGCCACGTGGACTTCACGGTTGAGGTTGAGCGCTCCCTGCGCGTCCTCGACGGTGCAGTTGCCGTCTTCGATGGCAAGGAAGGCGTTGAGCCGCAGTCCGAGACCGTGTGGCGCCAGGCTGACAAGTACAACGTCCCGCGTATCTGCTTCGTCAACAAGATGGACAAGCTGGGTGCTGATTTCTACTTCACCGTAGACACCATCATCAGCCGCCTCGGTGCCAAGCCGCTGGTCATGCAGCTGCCTATCGGTGCCGAGAACGACTTCATCGGCGTCGTCGACCTGCTCTACATGCGCGCCCTGGTGTGGCCCGGCGATGCCAAGGGCGACGTCACCATGGGTGCCAAGTACGAGATCCGCGAGATCCCGGCTGACCTCCAGGAAAAGGCTGAGGAATACCGCGCGAACCTCGTTGAGACCGTCGCCGAGTCTTCCGAGGAACTCATGGAGAAGTACCTCGAGGGCGAAGAGATCTCGATCGACGAGCTCAAGGCCGGCATCCGCAAGATGACCATCAACTCCGAGCTCTACCCGATCTTCTGCGGTTCCGCATTCAAGAACCGTGGCGTTCAGCCCATGCTCGACGCAGTTGTGGACTACCTGCCGAACCCGCTCGACGTCCCCCCGATGGTCGGCCACGACCCCCGCGACGAAGAAAAGGAACTGACCCGCAAGCCTTCCGCCGAAGAGCCGTTCTCGGCACTGGCGTTCAAGATTGCTGCTCACCCCTTCTTCGGCCAGCTCACCTTCATCCGCGTGTACTCCGGTCACGTGGAAGCAGGCGCGCAGGTAGTCAACTCCACCAAGGGCAAGAAGGAGCGCATCGGCAAGCTGTTCCAGATGCACGCCAACAAGGAAATGCCCGTTGAGGGCGCTACCGCCGGCCACATCTACGCAGCCATCGGCCTGAAGGACACCACCACGGGTGACACCCTGTGTGATGCCAACAACCAGATCGTGCTCGAGTCCATGAGCTTCCCGGAGCCCGTGATCTCGGTTGCCATCGAGCCGAACACCAAGGGTGACCAGGAGAAGCTCTCCACGGCCATCCAGAAGCTCTCCGCTGAGGACCCCACCTTCCAGGTGTCCCTCAACGAAGACACCGGCCAGACCATCATCGCCGGCATGGGCGAGCTCCACCTGGACATCCTGGTGGACCGCATGCGCCGCGAGTTCAAGGTCGAGGCAAACGTGGGCAAGCCCCAGGTTGCCTACCGCGAAACCATCAAGCGCGCCGTCGAACGCCACGACTACACGCACAAGAAGCAGACCGGTGGTTCGGGTCAGTTCGCAAAGATCCAGATCGCGATCGAGCCGCTGGACACCGCCGAGGGCGAGCTGTACGAGTTCGAGAACAAGGTCACCGGTGGCCGCGTTCCGCGTGAATACATCCCGTCTGTTGACGCGGGCATCCAGGACGCACTGAATGACGGCGTCCTGGCCGGATACCCGGTTGTCGGCATCAAGGCCACGCTGATCGACGGCGCGTACCACGATGTTGACTCTTCGGAAATGGCGTTCAAGATCGCCGGCCGTATGGCTTTCAAGGAAGCTGCACGCAAGGCGAACCCTGTACTGCTTGAACCGCTGATGGATGTAGAGGTCCGCACCCCTGAGGAATACATGGGTGAAGTTATCGGTGACCTCAACTCCCGCCGTGGCCAGATGCAGTCCATGGAAGATGCACAGGGCGTCAAGGTCATCCGTGCGCACGTTCCGCTGTCCGGCATGTTCGGCTACATCGGTGACCTGCGCTCCAAGACCCAGGGCCGCGCTGTGTACTCCATGACCTTCAACAGCTACGCCGAGGTCCCGAAGGCAGTTGCCGACGAGATCATCCAGAAGACCCGCGGCGAATAGTCTCCGGACTTCTCAAAGCAACAAACTCGGGTGCGCTTGCCGGCAACGGAAAGCACAGCCGGTGCAGGTGGCCGGCTACGGTCCAGACCGGATTCCGGCCATCTGCACGAACAGGCTCTAGGGACTAGTATTAGTTCCTGAATCTGCAATTTCACCAATCCAAAGCCCCCCAAGTAGACTTACCTGAGTTTCTGCCGCGACAAGAGCGGCAGGAGGGTATGTCATTTGAAAACGTTCTAGGAGGAACCTGTGGCAAAGGCAAAGTTCGAGCGGACTAAGCCGCACGTCAACATCGGCACCATTGGTCACGTTGACCACGGTAAGACGACGCTGACGGCCGCCATTTCCAAGGTGCTGTACGACAAGTACCCGACTCTCAACGAGAAGCGTGACTTCGCGTCGATCGACTCTGCACCCGAAGAGCGTCAGCGCGGTATTACCATCAACATCTCCCACGTGGAGTACCAGACCGAGAAGCGTCACTACGCACACGTTGACGCCCCCGGCCACGCTGACTACATCAAGAACATGATCACCGGTGCTGCCCAGATGGACGGCGCGATCCTCGTGGTTGCTGCTACCGACGGCCCGATGGCTCAGACCCGTGAGCACGTTCTGCTCGCCCGCCAGGTTGGTGTTCCCTACCTGCTGGTCGCCCTGAACAAGGCTGACATGGTTGACGATGAGGAACTGCTGGACCTCGTCGAAATGGAAGTTCGTGAGCTCCTGAGCTCGCAGGGCTTCGATGGCGACAACGCTCCGGTTGTCCGCGTTTCCGGCCTCAAGGCCCTGGAAGGCGACCCGGAGTGGGTCAAGTCCGTTGAGGACCTGATGGCTGCTGTCGACGAGTCCGTTCCGGACCCCGTACGTGACCGTGACAAGCCGTTCCTGATGCCGATCGAGGACGTCTTCACCATCACCGGCCGTGGCACCGTTGTTACGGGCCGCGCCGAGCGTGGAACCCTCGCCATCAACTCTGAGGTCGAGATCGTTGGTATCCGCCCGGTCCAGAAGACCACGGTTACCGGTATCGAGATGTTCCACAAGCAGCTCGACGAAGCATGGGCCGGCGAGAACTGTGGCCTCCTGCTCCGTGGTCTGAAGCGCGACGATGTCGAGCGTGGCCAGGTTGTCGTCAAGCCGGGTTCCATCACCCCGCACACCGACTTCGAGGCCAACGTCTACATCCTCTCCAAGGACGAAGGCGGACGTCACAACCCGTTCTACTCCAACTACCGCCCGCAGTTCTACTTCCGTACCACGGACGTAACCGGCGTTATCACCCTGCCCGAGGGCACGGAAATGGTTATGCCCGGCGACAACACTGAGATGACCGTTGCGCTCATCCAGCCCATCGCTATGGAAGAGGGCCTCGGCTTCGCAATCCGCGAAGGCGGCCGCACCGTTGGTTCGGGACGCGTTACCAAGATCATCAAGTAGTCCTTGCTGATCAAGGTTCTGCCGGGCCACGGCCCACGCTGAATCCACAGGAAAGCCCCGCTGCTTCGTGAACTGCTCCCCGAAAGTTGGACTGAAAATTCAGTTTCGACTTC
>NZ_JAYXNX010000010.1:0-174528 GCF_036455295.1 Pseudarthrobacter phenanthrenivorans
CCACCGCATCCGCGAAATCGCCGAAACCCGCGAAGGCTTCACCGGAAAATCACCCGTGATCGCCAACCGGACGCCCATCTCCTGACCAAGCATCTTCCGCCACCCTCCGAGCTAAGAAAGACCATGACACCAGAACCGCAGCCCACCCTGACCGCATCCCCTACCCAGTCCGCCGCCGTCGCCGACCACCGGGACCCCGTGGTGCCCGCCCTGAAATCCGCCGGGCACGTCATCGTCGATTCGCTGGTGGCCCACGGCTTGGAGCGCACCTACGTGGTTCCCGGCGAGAGCTTCCTTGACGTGCTGGACGGCCTGCACCAATCCGACATCGAAACCATCGTGTGCCGGCATGAGGGCGGGGCCGCATACATGGCGGAGGCGGACGGCAAGATGCAGCAGCGCCCGGGCGTCGCGATGGTCACCCGAGGGCCGGGCGCCGCGAACGCGCATGTGGGACTTCATACCGCCTGGCAGGACTCCACCCCGATGCTGCTCTTCGTGGGCCTGATCCCGTTTGCCCACCGGGACCGGGAGGCGTTCCAGGAATTCGACATCAAGTCCTGGTTCGATACCGGGGCCAAGCGCGTCATGGTCCTGGACCACCCGGAACGCGCCTCGGAGATCGTTGCCGAAGCCATGTTCGCCGCGATGAGCGGACGGCCCGGACCTGTAGTTGTCGGCCTGCCCGAGGACGTCATCCGGCAGCAGATCAGTCCTGTACTGCACCCCGCAATACCGGTAGCGGCAGGCGGCATGAGCGGTACCGATTCCGCGGCACTGAAGACTGCCCTGGCCGGGTCCAGCAAGCCGCTCTTCGTCACGGGCGGCAACGACTGGACACAGGAGGCAGCCGAACGGCTCACGACCTGGCTGGAGCGGCACCACATCCCGGCCGCGGCCGAATGGCGCACGCAGGGGACGGTGTCCTTCGATTCGCCGTCCTATGTAGGTCCCATCGGATACGGCCGGCCCAGGCCCACGTATGACCTCCTTGAGGAGACCGACCTCCTGGTGTTTGTCGGGACGGTGCCCGGAGACGTGATCACCGACGGGTTCGTGTGTCGGCAGGACTGGAGCAAGCAGAACTTCCTGGTCACGGTGGACCCGTCGCTGCGCGGACGGTCCGGGCCGGTGTCGCGGCAGATCCTGGCCAAACCGGACGCTTTCGTCCGCGACCTTGAGGACATCGACCTGCCGGTCAAGGAGGAGTGGAAGGCCTGGACGGCAAGGATGCGGGGCGAGCAGGAGAGCTTCGCGGCGCTCCCTCCGGCCGCGCCCGCTCCCGGCCAGGCGAGGATGGACACCCTGATGGCCAACCTCGTGCCGCGTCTTCCCGGGGATGCGATGGTGACGTTCGGGGCGGGCGAACACACCAACTGGGCACACCGGTATTTCCCCACCCGCCGCTACGCCTCCATGATCAGCGCCCGCAACGGCTCCATGGGGTACTCGGTACCGTCCGCGATCGCCGCATCGCTGGCCGAGCCCGGACGGCGGGTGGTGACCATCGCGGGGGACGGCGAATTCCTCATGAACGGGCAGGAACTTGCCACCGCCACCCAGTACGGTGCAACGCCCCTGGTGGTGGTCATGGACAACCAGGAATACGGCACCATCCGGACACACCAGGAAAGGCACTACCCGCAGCGGGTTTCCGGAACGCAGCTGAAGAACCCGGATTTTGCCCTGATGGCCAGGGCCTTCGGCGGTTTCGGCATCACCGTCACAGAAGACCGTGACGTGCCGGCTGCCCTGGACGCCGCGCTGGCGGCCATCGACGGCGACGGCGTGTTTGCGCTCATCCACCTCGTGGTGGAGCAACGGGTCAAGGCTTACTAGCGCAAGAAAGGGGAAGGCCGGCGCCTGTTGGCCGGCCTTCCCCTGGGCTCGTCCGCTATACCTGGTCGGTTCGGTCCGGGCCCTTGTGGACGCCCCCGCGGAGGTTTTCCTGGACCTTGCCGAACAAGTCCTTGATGGTGGACTCGGCGTTGGAAATGACGTCCACCGGAACGTAGACCTCATGGGTCACCGGAAGGTCGTACTCATCCTTGAGGTGCGTGCCGTTGCCCACCCCCGTCAGGGACAGGTAGACCATGGCCTCAGTCCGGGCAATGCCGGCGAGCTTGCCGAAGACCACGGTAAATTCGTTGGGCTGGAAGCTGATGGTCTGTCCTATGTGGCTGCGTCCCAGTTCGCCGGCGGGGACCGCCTTTTCCGACTGGCTTCCGGTGTAGTCCATGAACTTCTCCTTAGATCGCCAACACGTACGCAGGCAGTCTAACCCTGCCCCTCAACGGCGTCACCGGCCGCCCGCTGGAGCGCTGCACAAAGAAGTATGCCCACACGTGGCCATTCTGCCATTGAGCCCACCACTGGCCCACCTGTTTGATGGCAGCACCGGAGCTGCAAGGGCCGCTCCGGACGGGCCCCTTTCAAAGGACTAACCGTGACTTCAACGACGAACCGCGCAAGACCCCCTGCCAACAGCCCCCTCCGCTGGGACGCCGTCGACATCGGCGGCGCAGTGAAGATCAGGATCAATGGACGCACCGTCTTCGGCGGCCTGGTGGACGCCAGGACAGCGGGCGGGGACGTGGTGTGGGTGACCGCGCCCGCCGGTGCCCGGCGCATGTTCCACATCGCAGACGGCTTCGACCTGGCAGGGGTGCCGGCATGACCGACTGCCCGGAGGATTGCCACTACTGCACCGGTCCGGAGACGGACTGAGGAGCCACCGGAATCCCATGACCCCACTTTTGATGCCCGGATCATCACGATCCGGGCATCAAATTGCTGCCACTGCATGTGGCGTCGTTGACGCGGGCAACGGGTACAGCGAAGGTAATGCCATGAGGTCTCACAAAATTTGCCAGGGTTTCGTTATGACGACGGCGGCTGCGGCAGCAGCGCTGATGCTCACCGCGTGCGGTCCAGGCCAGCCGCAGTCCCAGACCACGTCCTCGGCCGGCGGCCAGGCCAGCCCCTCCGCCTCCGCCTCGGCATCGGCGTCCACGCCGTTGCCAACGTCTCCGGCGCCAGCCACGTCCACCCCGGCATCGCCTGCCCCGGGCACCACGGCGGCCGGCGCACCAGGGCTGTGCAAAGCAGCCGGGCTCACCGCAGCCACCGACGCATCCGGCGGCGGCGCGGCGGGCAGCGTCTACATGAAGCTGAACCTCACCAACAGCGGCACCGAGCCCTGCATCCTTCGAGGCTTCCCCGGTGTCTCGCTGGTGGCGGACGCTGCCGGCGCCCCAATCGGCGCACCTGCCACACGGGATGAATCCGCGGGCGTGGTGGATGTCCTGCTGGCCCCTGGCCAGACCGGCACAGCGGTGCTGCGCTACACGCAGGCACGTAACTACCAGGGTTGCTCACCCGTGGATGCCGCCGGATACCGGGTCTACCCGCCGGAGGACACGGACTCGCTGTTCATTCCGCAGCCCACCACGGCCTGCAGCAACGCGGACATCGCCCTGCTCTCCATCGGAGCGTTCCAGCCCTCATAACATAAGGCACCCACTCCCCAAGGACTGAAGGCGGCCCGGCTGTTAAGCCGGGCCGCCGTCAGTTCTGTTGGACCGCCGTCGGACGCTCCTGTTCGCCGACCGGTTTCCCCGGTCAGCGCGCTGCCGTGCTGATGCGGCCGGCAGCGCCGAAAAGCAGGTACACGATGCCTGACCATGGACTTGGACGCCCCCATGCTAAGTAGACTTAGTAAATCCGCCACGGATAGCAGTCGCCGTTCCGGACGCATCACAAAGTGGCCTGGCATGGCCTTGGACCGGAGGCAGGTTGAACTGGCATGACGTCGATTTGGTTGGACCGCAGGGAGCCCTTTGCATCTGATCCGTTCGAGCCGGATTCGTCCTACGACACAGTGGTGGCCGGCGCCGGCCTCACCGGACTTGTCGCCGCACTGCTCCTGGCCCGTTCCGGGCAAAGGGTGCTGGTGCTGGAGGCCCGCTATCCCGGTGCCGTGACCACCGGCAATACCACCGCCAAAGTCAGCCTCCTCCAGGGGACGTTCCTCTCCCAGCTGGGCCGCCAGTATTCACGGAAACAGGTGCAGGCCTACGTGGACGGGAACCGGGAAGGGCAGGCCTGGCTGCTGCGCTACCTGGAGGAACACAAGGTTCCGTTCCAACGCCGCGATGCCTACACCTATGCCGCGTCCGCCCAAGGCACCGAAAAACTCCGGGAGGAGATCAGCGCCGCCACCACTGCGGGGCTGGACGTGGATTACGTGCGCGACGCCGGCCTGCCGTTCCCGGTGCACGGTGCCATACGCATGCGGGGCCAGGCGCAAATCAATCCCATGGACGTCCTCGATGCACTGGTGGCGGACATCCGCAGCCGTGGCGGACGAATCGTCAGCGGGGTCCGGGTCCGCGACGTGACCGGGGATTCGCCGTCCGCGGTCCAGACCGACCGCGGCAGTGTCAGGGCGGACAAGGTGGTGCTGGCTACCGGCATCCCCGTCCTTGACCGCGGCCTCTATTTCGCCAAGCTCAAGCCCAGCCGCTCCTACGCGGCGGCACTGGACCTGCAGGAGGACCAGGCGCCCCCTCCAGGCATGTACATCTCGGTGGAGCAGCCCACGCACTCCCTTCGGGACTACGAGGTGGACGGCAGGAAGCTGCTGTTGGTGGGCGGGCACGGGCACCACGTGGGCCGGACAGACTCGGAGAAGGCGCACCTCACCGGCCTGCTCGACTGGGCCGGGAAGCATTACCCGGGAGCCCGCACTACGCACACGTGGTCCGCGCAGGATTACCTGCCAACCAACCTCATGCCGTTCTTTGGCAAGCTCCCGCGGGGCAAGGGCCAGATCTACTTCGGCACCGGCTACAACAAGTGGGGAATGACCAACGCCATGGCCGCCGCCCTGGGGATTTCGGCTGACATCCTGGGCGGCCAGGTGCCGTGGGCGGACACCATCCACCACCGCATCACTTCACCGGCGGGGGCCTTGTCCGCCGTAACGCTCAACGCCGGCGTGGCCGCGAGGATGGCCTCCGATTGGGGAAAGGTGGCCACCGAAGGACGGAAGATCGAGGGCCTGAAACGGGACACCCGGCAGCCCCCTGTCCCTGCGGCGGCCGGCCCTTCCGCCACCACCGTGGAAGGGCAGGCCGGCGCAGTCCCCCAGGAAGGGCAGGGCAAGGTGTACCGCCAGGGCAACCGTCCGGTGGCAGTGTCCACGGTGGGCGGAAGAACCTGCAGGCTATCCGCCGTCTGCACCCACCTCGGCGGAATCCTCCACTGGAACGACAACGAACAAACGTGGGACTGTCCGCTGCACGGCTCCCGGTTCACCAATGAGGGCAAGCTGCTCGAGGGTCCAGCCACCAGGGACCTGCCGGAGGCTCGAACTGACTGAGCAACCCTCATCAAGGCCGGAAGCCTGCGGCATGGAGTCCGCCCGGTTCCGGCCGCATTCGGCTTCCGGCGGAACGTGGAGCCCCGGCAGGAGAGGGTGTCGGTGCCTTGGTGCATGATGGAGGCATGAACCAGGAACAGGGTCCTGCCGGCAGTGCTGCTTCCGGCGCGGCCGCGCCCATGGGGCGGTTCAGCCGGCCTACCCGGGACTGGTTCCTGGGCGCATTTTCCGAGCCAACGCCTGCGCAGGCAGGGGCCTGGAACGCCATCTCCTCGGGTTCGCATGCGCTGGTGGTGGCCCCCACCGGTTCAGGAAAAACGCTCGCAGCCTTTCTCTGGGCCCTGGACCGGCTCCTGGGGTCTGCGCCGAAAGCACCGGAATCCGCTGACACTGCGCCCGCCAAAGGCAAGCGCACCCGGGCGCCCAAGAGGAAGACCCGAGTCCTCTACATTTCACCCCTGAAGGCCCTGGGCGTGGACGTGGAACGGAACCTGCGGGCGCCCCTGATCGGCATCACGCAAACGGCAAAGCGGCTGGGACTTCCCGCGCCGCTCATTACCGTTGGTGTCCGGTCCGGCGATACTCCCGCCGCAGACCGGCGTGCGCTCCTGAGCAGCCCGCCGGACATCCTCATCACCACCCCCGAGTCGCTGTTCCTCATGCTGACCTCGAAGGCGCGCGAGACCCTCACCGAGGTGGACACCATCATCATCGACGAGGTCCATGCCGTGGCCGGGACCAAGCGCGGGGCGCACCTCGCCGTTTCCCTCGAACGGCTGGATGCCCTGCTGCCCAAACCTGCACAGCGCATCGGGCTTTCCGCCACCGTGGAGCCCAAGGAACTCGTGGCCCAGTTCCTTGCCGGTTCGGCCCCCGTGGAGATCGTGGCGCCACCGGCAAGGAAGAACTGGGACCTCACGGTATCCGTGCCGGTGGAGGACATGTCGGACCTGCAGGCCGCCGCCGGCGCCTTCGACTCCGGCCCGGCATCCGGGCTCCAGCCGCAGGCGTCCATCTGGCCCCATGTGGAAGAGAAGATCGTTGACCTGGTGCTGGCCAACCAGTCCACCATTGTGTTCGCGAATTCCCGCCGCCTGGCCGAACGCCTTACCGCCCGGCTCAACGAGATCTACGCCGAACGCCAACTGGTTGCCGTGGGCGGTGGCTGGGATGACCCCGCTCCGGAAGGGCAGTCGGGTGGGGCAGGCACCCCGGGGGGACCGGCGTCGGGCGTTCCCTCCTCAACCGCCACGCCGGCACACATGATGGCGCAGGCGGGAAGCTCGGCCGGGACTGACCCGGTGCTGGCCCGCGCCCACCACGGTTCAGTGTCGAAGGACCAGCGCGCCCTGATCGAGGACGACCTCAAATCCGGCCGGCTGCGGTGCGTGGTGGCCACGTCCTCCCTGGAACTGGGCATCGACATGGGCGCCGTTGACCTGGTGGTGCAGGTGGAGTCGCCGCCGTCCGTGGCCAGCGGGCTGCAGCGGGTGGGCCGGGCAGGGCACCAGGTGGGTGAAGTCTCCCAGGGCGTCCTCTTCCCCAAGCACCGGGCAGACCTGGTCCACACCGCCATCACCGTGGAGCGGATGCTGGACGGCAAGATCGAGCGGCTCAGCATTCCGGCCAATCCGCTGGACATCCTGGCCCAGCAGACCGTTGCGGCAACCGCGCTGGGCAGCATCGACGTGGAGGAATGGTTCAGTACCGTCCGGCGCTCCGCGCCGTTCGCGTCCCTGCCCCGCTCCGCATTCGAAGCCACCCTCGACCTGCTGGCGGGACGCTACCCCTCCGACGAATTCGCCGAGCTCCGCCCCAGGATCATCTGGGACCGGAACGCGGGCACCATCGAGGGCAGGCCCGGAGCCCAGCGCCTGGCAGTCACGTCCGGCGGCACCATCCCGGACCGCGGCCTGTTCGGCGTGTACATCATCGGCACCGAACAGGAAGGTTCCGCCTCACCCTCCGAGGACGGAAAGCCGGCGCGTGCGCCCAAGGGCGGGCGCCGGGTTGGCGAGCTCGATGAGGAAATGGTTTACGAGTCCCGCGTGGGCGACATCTTTGCCCTCGGCGCCACCAGCTGGAAGATCGAGGACATCACCCACGACCGCGTCCTGGTCTCCCCCGCGTTCGGCCAGCCCGGCAAGCTGCCCTTCTGGAAGGGCGATTCCCTGGGGCGGCCGGTGGACCTGGGCCGCGCCCTGGGCGCGTTCGTCCGTGAACTCTCGGCGTCCGACGCCGGACCGGCCGCCGAGCGCTGCAAGGCCAGCGGCCTGGACGACTTCGCCGCCAACAACCTCGTCCAGTACCTCACCGAGCAGAAGCAGGCCACGGAAGTGGTGCCCAGCGACACCACGCTGGTGGTGGAGCGGTTCCACGACGAACTGGGCGACTGGCGGGTCATCCTGCACAGCCCGTTCGGCATGCCGGTGCACGCGCCATGGGCCCTCGCCGTGGGGCAGCGGCTCCACCAGCGCTACGGGCTGGACGGCTCGGCCATGGCGGCCGACGACGGTATCGTGCTGCGGGTGCCCATGATGGAGGACGAACCACCAGGCGCCGAGCTGTTCCTCTTCGATCCCGAGGAACTGGAGCAGATTGTCACGGCCGAGGTGGGTGGCAGCGCCCTGTTCGCTTCGCGTTTCCGGGAGTGCGCCGCCCGTGCGCTCCTGCTGCCCCGGCAGACACCCGGCAAGCGCCAGCCACTGTGGCAGCAGCGGCAGCGGTCGGCGCAGCTGCTGGACGTGGCCAGGAAGTACCCCACGTTCCCCATCGTGCTGGAAACCGTTCGCGAATGCCTGCAGGACGTCTACGATCTTCCCGCATTGAAGGACATTGCCGCATCGGTTGAGCGTCGCGAACTGCGGATAGTACAGACCACCACCCAGCAGCCCTCGCCGTTCGCCAAATCCCTTCTGTTCGGATACGTGGCCCAGTTCCTCTACGAGGGCGATTCCCCCCTCGCGGAACGGCGTGCCGCAGCCCTGGCCCTGGACTCCACTCTCCTCAACGAGCTGCTGGGCCGGGTTGAACTGCGCGAGCTTCTGGACGCCAAGGTCATCGACGACACCGAACGCGAGCTGCAGCGCCTGGCCCCGGACCGCCGGGCCCGGGGAATGGAAGGCGTTGCCGACCTCCTGCGGCTGCTCGGACCGCTGACCCCGGAGGAAGCGGGAGCCCGGCTCGAGGGCACCCCGGTGGTTGAGCGGGCCGAAAGCGAAACCACCAAGGTGGTTGAGCCCGTCGAAACCGCAATCAGCGCCACGGTTGCGGAAGCGGCAGCCCACCTGGCATCCCTTCAGCGCGCCAACCGCGCCATCAAGGTCAACATCGGTGGAGTGGAACGCTACGCCGCCGTGGAGGACGCAGCCAGGCTGCGCGACGCCATCGGCGTCCCGCTGCCCATGGGTGTTCCCCTGGCCTTCATCGAACCGGTCGCGGACCCCCTCGGCGACCTCGTCTCCCGGTATGCACGTACGCACGGGCCCTTCACTGCTGCCGAGGCGGCAGCCCGCCTGGGCCTTGGCGTGGCGGTGGTGGGCACCGCGCTGAAGCGCCTGGCAGCGGACGGCCGCGTGGTGGAAGGTGAGTTCCGGCCCCATGCCACGCCTCCCGAAGCACCAGTATTTGATTCCACAGCGGCCGATGCCGCCCTGGCGGGGCCGGGCCCGCACGAAGCCGGGCAACCCGTCGAAGCCCCGTCCGTCGAAGCCCTCGCCGCGGAAGCTCAGGCCGCCGAAGAAGAGCCAACAGATGGGCTGGCGTCCCCCGCTGTGGTCCCCGCATCTGATGTCCCGCACACCATCGCCAGCGAATGGTGTGACGCAGAGGTGCTGCGCAAGCTCCGCCGTCGCTCCCTCGCCGCCCTGCGTGCGGAAGTGGAACCCGTGGACGCCGCCGCCTACGGCCGCTTCCTGCCCGCATGGCAGCACGTCCGGACTCCCGGCGGAGGCCGCGGCCAGCCGTCGCTGCGGGGGCTGGACGGCATTATCACCGCGATCGACCAGCTCTCCGGTGTCCCGGTCCCCGCCTCGGCGTGGGAGCCCCTGGTGCTGGCCACGCGGGTATCCAACTACCAGCCCGCCATGCTGGATGAGCTCATGGCCACCGGCGAGGTTCTCTGGTCCGGCGCCGGCGCACTGCCAGGCAACGACGGCTGGATCAGCCTCCACCTGGCCGACTCGGTGGAACTGACGCTTAACCCGTCGCCCGAGTTCGAACCGGGCGACGCCGGCCGGCGGCTCCTTGACCACCTGCGGAACAACGGCGGCGGATATTTCTTCCGTCAGCTGACCGACGTGGCCGGCGGAATGGATGCCGTCCTCAGCGACCAGGAAGTGGTGACTGCCCTGTGGGACCTCGCATGGGCCGGCAGGATCACCGGGGACACCTTCGCACCGGTGCGGGCGCTGATTGCCGGCGGCCACACGGCGCACCGGCAGGTGGCCCGCGCGCCGCGTGCCAGGGCACCGCGGCTGAGCCGGCTGGGCCGCTCCCACGGCACCGGGCTGATGGGCTCCCCCGGGCTCGCGGGCGGCCGGTACGGGACGCAGGGTGCGGGCACGCCGCCCACAGCGGCCGGACGCTGGTCCGCCCTTCCCGAACCTGAGCTCGATCCCACCATCCACGCCCGCGCCACCGCCGAACTCCTGCTGGACCGTTACGGCGTGGTCACCAGGGGCTCGGTCATGGCAGAGCAGATCATGGGCGGTTTCGGGCTCATGTACAAGGTCCTGGCCCGGTTGGAAGAAGCCGGACGGTGCCGCCGCGGGTACTTCATCGAGCACCTTGGAGCCGCCCAGTTCGCCGTTCCAGCCACCGTGGACCGGCTCCGTTCCTACTCAGAGGACACGCAGTTGGCCAAGGCCGAACCCGTGGCACTGGCGCTGGCAGCAACCGATCCCGCCAACCCCTACGGGGCGGCCCTGCCTTGGCCCGCCCAGCAGGACGACGCCGGTACGGGCCACCGGCCCGGGCGGAAAGCGGGTGCGCTGGTTGTGCTGGTGGACGGCGCTCTGGTCCTTTACGTGGAGCGCGGAGGAAAGACGCTGCTGGCCTTCAGCGATGACGAAGCCGTCCTGGCGGCGGCAGGGGCCGCACTGGTGGGTGTTGTCACCCGCGGGGCCGTGGACAAGCTGATCATGGAGAAGGTCAACGGGCACGGCATCCTGGACACGCCCGTGGCCGCAGCGCTCAGCTCAGCCGGCGCCTACTCCACCCCGAAGGGACTGAGGATCCGTGCCTGAGGGGGATTCCGTCTGGCGGGCAGCGCACCAACTGCACGAGGCTTTGGCAGGGCAGACCCTGACCGCCTCGGACTTCAGGGTGCCCCGGTTTGCCACCCTGAATCTCGCCGGGTGGACGATGGCCGAGGTAGTCCCACGGGGCAAGCACCTGCTCATGCGGGTGGTCAGCCCGGAGGACAAACGACTGACCATCCACTCGCACCTCAAGATGGAGGGCGCGTGGCAGGTGTATCCGCCCGGCGGACGATGGCGCAAGCCGGGCTTCACCGCCCGGTGCGTGCTGCGCACGGCCGTTGCTGACGCCGTCGGCTTTTCCCTTGGCATTGTGGAAGTGGTGGCAACAGCCGACGAAGACTCAATCGTCGGTTTCCTTGGCCCGGACCTCCTGGGCCCGGACTGGGACCTGGACGAGGCGGAACGGCGCATCAGAGCCCGCCCCGAGGTCCCGGTGGGAGTGGCGCTGCTGGACCAGCGGAACCTCGCCGGCATCGGCAACATCTACCGCTGCGAAGCGTGCTTCCTGTCCGGGGTCCATCCCGGGACCCCTGTCTCCGGCGTTGCCGACGTCCGGACCATGATGACGGACGCCAAGCAGCTCCTGGAGGTCAACCTTGGTCCGGGGCGCCGCGTCACCATCCTCAACGCACGGGGCATGCCGGTAGGCAGGATGGCAGGCCGGCCGGGCTACTGGGTCTACGGCCGGGAACGCCAGCCATGCCTGAAATGCGGCACTCCCATCCAGCGCGGGCTGCTGGGCAAGCCGAACGGCGAGGAGGAACGGGACATCTACTTCTGCCCGAAATGCCAGCCAGCGCCGTCCTGAGCTCCGGGCTGCCTGTGCTTTAGCAGGTGGCGGGAGCGGATTCGCTGGCAGTCTTCGGAGCGGCGGCCTGCACCATGAAGCGCGGCAGCAGGATGTGGACCAGGGGGCCGATCGCCAAAGCGTAGACCACCGTCCCCACTCCTACCGACCCTCCCAGCAGCCAGCCGGCGGCCAGGACCGTCACCTCAATGAGCGTGCGCGACAACCTGACCGACCATCCCGTGCGCCGGGCCAGCCCGGTCATCAGGCCGTCGCGGGCGCCGGGTCCAAAGCCTGCGCCGATGTAACAGGCCGAGGCGACGGCGTTCACCAGCACTGCGCCGGCGAGGAGCACAATCTGCAGGGCCAGGTGGGACACCGGCGGGAGCAGAGCCAGACCAATGTCGGCGAAGACCCCCACCAGGACGGCGTTGCACAGTGTTCCGAAGCCAGGCATTTGCCGCAGGGGGATCCAGAGCAGCAACACCAGGAAACTCACGATGATGACCACCACGCCGATGCTCAGCCCGGACCGGTTGGCCAGTCCCTGGTGGAAGACGTCCCAGGGGTCCAGGCCCAGGCCGGCGCGGATGAACATGGCCAGGGAGATGCCGTACATGGCGAGGCCGGTGAAGAGCTGGATCAGTCTGCGGGTCATCATGCAACCATGCTCCCAGCCAACTGGCATCCAATTGCATAGCCAGTCTGAAATACTGGCTACATGGCTGCCAGTCTTACCGCCCTCGCTTTGTCCCGCCTCCTTGGACCGTGGAACAGCGGGACCGGGCCTGCTTACCGGGAACTGGCCGACGTGGTGCGGCTCCTCATCCTCGACGGCCGCATCCCGCTGGATACGGCATTGCCCAGCGAGCGTTCCCTGTGCACCGCGCTGGGGGTCAGCCGGACTACTGTCACCGGGGCGTACTCCAGCCTGCGGGACCAGGGGTTCCTGAGCAGCGGCCAGGGCAGCCGCGGCAGAACCCGCATCCCGCAACTTACGCCGTTCGGTCCCGCGCTCTTCGGCCCCCAGCCATCGGGCGCCGGTTCCCCGGCAGCACCTGGCCTCTCCGCACCCGGCGGACTCATCGACCTTGCCTACTCGGCGCTCCCCGCCAGCGGCGAGGTGGTGCACCGGGCCTTTGCCTCCGCCCTGACCGAACTGCCGGCCCTCCTGCCGGGGTTTGGCTACGACGCCCTGGGGCTGCCGCCGTTGCGCCAGGCGATCGCTGACCGGTATTCCGCCGCCGGGGTACCAACGCAGCCGGAACAGATCATGGTGACCTCGGGGGCCCAGCATGCGCTGACCATCATCATCCGCACGCTGACGGACCGGCAGGACCGGATCCTGGTGGAACACCCCAGCTACCCCCACGCGCTGGACGCGGTCCGCGCTGCAAAGTGCCGCCCCGTTCCGGTGCCCTTCACCGATTCGGGCTGGGACCTGCCCGCATTGGAGTCCGCACTGGCCCAGCAGCAGCCCAGGCTCGCCTACATGGTTCCGGATTTCCACAATCCCACGGGCATGATCATGCCTGACGCCCAGCGCCGCCGGCTGGCCCGTGCTGCCGCCGCGGCCGGAACCGTCCTGGTGGCGGACGAGACACTCCGTGACCTCAACCTCGACGGCGTTGCCACCACTCCACTGGCTGGCTTCAGCAGCTCCGTGGTGTCCATCGGATCGCTGAGCAAGTCGCATTGGGGCGGGCTGCGCACCGGCTGGATCCGGGCTTCGGAGTCCATGATCCAGAGGTTCGCCGCTGCGCGCACCACCCTGGACCTGGGCGGACCCGTCATGGAGCAGTTGGCCGCAGCCCATCTGGTCCGGGCCTGGGAGGCACCACTTCCCGCCCTGCTCAACAGGCTGCGCGGCAACCGGTCAGTCCTGCTCAGTCTTTTGGCCGAGCATCTGCCCACATGGGAGACCACCCAACCCGCCGGCGGTCTTTCCGTCTGGTGCCGGCTTCCCGGTCCCATCAGTACGGCGCTGACCGTGCTGGCACCGGACTTCGGCATCAGGCTTGCGGCCGGACCCCGCTTCGGGATCGGCGGGGCGTTTGAACGCAACCTGCGGCTGCCCTTCACGCTCCCGCCGGACAAGCTGGAGACGGCGGTTCTGGCGCTGCGGGCGGCCCAGGACAAACTGGACGCCGCACCCCAGCTCCGGCGCTCACTGACCCGGGCGCCCGCCGTCGCAATCGCCTGACCCGCCACCACCCGAGATGCCGGAACAGTGCGTACCCGCCGGAAAACTACAGCGGGCCGCAGCGTTTCGGCGAGCGGGGCGCGAAAGGGGAAGGGAGACCTATGCGTACACGCGCTCCAGGAAGCCGCCCCAGGCCTTGGCCGTGGTTTCGGAGTCCCCGGAGCCGCTGAAATCGTGCACCGTCATGCCCACGGGAGCACCGAAGGCGTTGCGGCCGAAGAACCGGTACATCGCGTCCGCGGTGCGCACGCCGAGGAAATTCCCGTTCGAGAAGTCCACGACGCCCGTCAGCCGCCCCACGCCGTCGAGCTCCACATCAACCGCGGCACCCTCATCGGCAGAGCCGGCACCCAGCGCCTCCCGCAGCCGGGTGAAACCGTCCGGGGCCTGGGAAGCGGCAGGAGCCTGGACGTCGGTGAACACCACGGGCCGGCCGTCAAAGTACTCCAGGTACTGGCCCAGCGTGTGCAGGTAGAACGCGGTGTGGCGGCTGGCGCCGTCGTATTGCTGGTCCCAGTTGTCCGCGAAGATCCCGCTGTGGACGTAATGGAGCCGGGCACGGCCGCCGTCCAACGGCTCCAGGACGTGCTCCAACTGGTTGAACCAGCCGTCCGGCCCCTCCATCCGCGATACCAGGTGGGTGGGGTATTCCTCCACCGTCCTGACGGCCGGCCACTGGTCAGTGGGGAACATCCAGGCGGGCGTTCCGTTGGTCACAGCCTCCCATGCCCGCTCCGGGGTGCCGGGCAGCTCGGTGTCGTAGACGATCTCAAAGTTTCGCTTGTCGCTCATGTGTCCTGCTCCTTGCCTGGTTCTGATTCCTTGGTTGCCTTGGGGGCGCCGGTTTCCTTGAGGGCGGGATGCAGCGCCACCACGAGCCGGTGCCGCCGCCCGCCTGGGGACGGGGCGCCGTCGTGGTACTTGTCCACCAGCCGGGTGATTTCCACGCCAAGTTCCTCGGCGAACGCGGCCCGGTCGGCGGCCGTGCGGAAGGTGATGTCGCCGTCGATGGCGAAGGTGGCCAGCTTCTGCCGGGCAACGGCGGCGCCGGCGATGAGCTTGCCCACCTCCTGGACCATCCGGCCCGCGAGCGCCAGCAGCCAAAAGGCCGAGAACCGGTCCGCGAACCGCCGCGGGTCGGGGGACACTGACGCCAGCGCTGCAGGTGAGATGAGGTAGGAGGCGGCCGTGGCCTGCAGGACCCGCTCGGTCACGTTGCCCTTGCGCCGCTCTTCCACTAATTCCACCAGCCCGTGCCGCTCCAGCGCTTTGAGGTGGTAGTTGACCTTCTGCCGCGGCAGGCCGACCCGCACGGCCAGCTGTGTGGCCGAAGCCGGCTGGACCAGTTCGCGCAGAATCCGGGTGCGGATGGGGTCCAGCGTTGCCTCGGCGGCGGCCGGGTCCTCGATCACTGCGATGTCCTGCATGCTTCCAGTCTGCCCACCGACAACTTTTATTGTCAAGAACTTTTTAATCGTCGGATGCTGGGCGCGTGCGGGCGGCGGGAGGCGGCGGATGCACCGCCGGTAGAATGGACCGGTGATGCAATCCCCCCTCCCCGTCCGCGACGGGGTCAACGCCACCCGGCTGCGGCTTCCGGATGAGGGTCCCTGGGACACCGCCATGGACTACATGATGCACCGCTGGGGGCACATTGATCCGCGGGGCATCGAGGACAGGTTCGACGCCGGCGAGATCGTTGGAGAGGGCGGCGTCCCCCTCGACCGCAGCACCCCGCTGCAGGACCACACCTTCATCTGGTACTACCGCACGCTGCCGGCGGAGACCCGGCTGCCGGTAGAGCTCCGCATCCTGCACCGGGACGAGCACCTGCTGGTGGTGGATAAGCCGCACTTCCTGCCCACCACGCCGGGCGGAACGTACATCCAGGAATCGGCCCTGGTGCGCCTGCGGAACCAGCTGGACCTGCCGGACCTGATCCCCATGCACCGGCTGGACCGCATGACGGCCGGCGTCCTGCTCTTCTCCACCAATCCGCAGACGCGCGGCAAGTACCAGGTCCTGTTCGAGAAGCGGCAGGTGCAGAAGGAATACGAATGCGTCTCGGCGGCCGAGCCTGCGCCGGGGCACCCCGCCGTCGACTTTCCCGTTGTGGTCCGGAACCGGATGACCAAGTCGCGCAGCTATCTGCTGGCGGAAGTGGTGGACGGGGAGCCGAACGCGGAAACCAGGATTGAACGGCTGGAAACGTTCGACGGCGGCACACCGGCGGGCGCCAACGGTACCGGTGCGATCGACACCGGAGCCGATGGTACGGGGCAGCGCCTCGCCAGGTACCGGCTGGAACCCCACACCGGCAAGACCCACCAACTACGGGTCCATATGGCCTCGCTGGGCCTGGGGATCGTGAACGACGCCTTTTACCCTGACCTGCTGGACAAGGCCCCGGACGACTATGCCAAACCGCTCCAGTTGCTGGCCCGGGGTATCCGGTTCGTGGACCCGATTTCGGGTAAGCCCGTGGAGTACCGCAGCAGCCTGGAACTCAGCGAAGCGGCCCGAGCACGTCCCTGAAC
This sequence comes from Pseudarthrobacter phenanthrenivorans, assembly GCF_036455295.1. Taxonomy (GTDB): domain Bacteria; phylum Actinomycetota; class Actinomycetes; order Actinomycetales; family Micrococcaceae; genus Arthrobacter; species Arthrobacter phenanthrenivorans_C. The sequence goes on from NZ_JAYXNX010000010.1 coordinate 16,172, forward strand.
ACCGACTCCATCTCTGCGGTATGCAGCACGAACTCCACCAGCTCCAGCCCCGTGGACGGATGCGAGGCCCGGAAGCCCGTCAACGCGTCGAGCGCTGCCTGCGCCACGTGCATCGCACTCCACCCGTACGCCCCGCCGCCCACCGCGGGAAACGCCACATCCTGCGCACCCAGAGCGTCGGCCAGCCGCAGGCTTTCGCTGAAGCAGGACACCAGGAGCGCGCGGTTGGTCTGCCCGGCATGGCGGTTGGGACCCACCGTATGGATCACCCAGCGGGCCGGAAGCCCGAATGCGGGTGTTGCCACCGCCGCACCGGTCTGGAGCCCATGCGGCAGCCCGGTGGCGCGCAGCTCCCGGCACGCGGCCAGCAGCTCCGGCCCGGCGGCCCTGTGCAGCGCCCCGTCGACTCCCCCGCCACCCAGCAGCGAGGCGTTCGCGGCGTTTACCACCGCATCCACCCGCCGCTGCGTAATGTCACCGTGCAGAACCGTGATCCGCATGCCGCCAGTTTCCCAAGTGCGGTACCTTGTGGCAATGGACTTCGGCGGCGTTGACAGCTGGGGGACGGCCCTCTATTTCTGGGTCATCCCGCTGGTCATCGGCGACGCGATCTTCCCGCCCATCCCGTCCGAAATGGTGGTGATTACCGGCGGCGCGCTCTCCGCGGACGGCAAGGCCAACGTCTTCCTGGTGCTGGTGCTCGCGGCTTTGGCGTCCTGGCTGGGCGACATGGTGGTGTTCCACCTGTTCCGCAGGCGGCTAAGCCATGTCCTGGACCGTTGGAAGTGGGGGCGCCGGGTCCATGCCGGGATCCATGCGGCCCTGGCCAAGGCGGGACGCTCGTCCACCTACGGGACCATCATCGGTGCCCGGTTCATTCCCGGCGGCCGGCTTGCCACCTCGGCGGCGTCCGGCATCGCCAACGTCTCCGTTCCCGGCTTCAGCCTGTGCGCCGGCCTGGGGGCGGTGCTGTGGTCGTGCTGGCTGGTGGGGCTGGGCTACTTCACAGGCTCAACCACCAAGTTGCCGTTCTGGGCCAGCTCCCTGATCGGCGTGGCCGTGGGGCTCGTGATCGGAGCACTGGTGGGCATCCTTGTCACCCGGCGCCGCGGCGACCGCTCTCCGGTGGAGGATGAGCCCATCCCGGACGCAGGCTAGACGGGCAGCCACTTGCCCCGGCTGCGCCGCAGCACACTGAGGGTTCCCGTCAGCGCAACGCGTTCGACGGCGTCGCGCATCATTGCTGCCGATTCCACCGCCTGCCTGTTCTCGCCGCTGTACTCGCTGGCTTCGACGAGGAAGCGCAGGTTCAGCTGCGGCACGCCGCCGGCAATCTGGAGCTGGTGCGCCTCCACGTGGTGCCGGGTACCCAACACCTCCACTGCAGTATCCATGACGGCTTCGGGCGGATTGCCCGGCCGCAGCCCGGTGATCTTGAGGCGGGTCTGGAAGGAAGGCATGCCCCCAACCCTATCCAAACCGCGATGCGCCATCACTTATGGTCCCTAACAGGGGCTGTTAGGGACCATAAGTGATAGGGCAACAGGAGGAATTAGCCGGTGTTGCGGAGGCCGGCCGCCACGCCGTTGACGGTGATGAGCATGGCGCGCTGGAGGCGTTCGTCGATTTCCGCCCCGCTGATGCCGGCTTCAGTGCGGATGCGGCGAAGGAGTTCCACCTGCAGGTAGCTGATGGGGTCCAGGTACTGGTCGCGGATTTCCAGGGAGCGCTTCAGGGTTGGCTGCGCGTCCAGGAGGATGTTCTCGCCGGTGAGCTTCCGGACCTCCGCCACCGTGAGCTCATACTCTTCCCGGATGGTGCGGAACAGGTGGTGCAGTTCCTCCGGGACCAGGGTGGACACGTAGTAGCCGGCGATGTCCATGTCCGTCTTGGCGAGCGTCATTTCCACGTTTGACAGCACGGAGCGGAAGAAGTGCCAGTGGTCCATCATCTCCACCAACTGGGCGGAATGGCCTGCCTCGCGTGCGGCCTTGAGCCCGGAGCCCACGCCGAACCAGCCGGGCACGATCTGCCGGGACTGGGTCCAGCCGAACACCCACGGGATGGCGCGCAGGCCACCCAGTCCCGCGCCGGAATCCGGGCGCTTGGACGGGCGGGAGCCGATGTTCAGGGAACCGAGCTGCTCCACGGGAGTGGAGGCCATGAAGTAGGCAGGCAGGTCCGGGTGGTCGATCAGTTTCCGGTACCGGTCGAAGGCGGCATCGGAGATGGCCTCCATGACGTGGCCGTAGCGTTCCCGCTGGTCCTCGGAGGTCCGCGGGTCCCGGTGCAGGGCCGACCCCTGGAGCACCGCGGCCAGCGACAGCTCCAGGTTTTCGCGCGCCAGCTCGGGCAGGGAGTACTTGTCCGAGATGACCTCGCCCTGCTCGGTGAACTTGATCTCGCCTTCCAGGACGCCGTTGGGCTGGGCCAGGATGGCGTCGTAGGTGGGACCGCCGCCGCGGCCCACGGAACCGCCGCGGCCGTGGAAGAGGCGGACGCGCACGCCGTGCTTGGCGGCAACGTCGCGCAGCTTGCGCTGGGTCTTGTGGATCTCCCACTGGCTGGTCATCACGCCGGATTCCTTGTTGGAGTCCGAATAACCCAGCATGACTTCCTGGATGTCCCCGCGCAGCCGCACCAGTTCGCGGTAGGAGGGATCGGACAGCAGCTGGTCAATGATCTCGGCGGAGGCCCGGAGCTCCTCCACCGTTTCCAGCAGCGGCGCGAACCCGAGCTTGGCGTAGGGCTTGTCGCCGAACAGGTTGATGAGGCCGGCTTCGCGGGCCAGCACGGCTGCTGCCAGGACGTCGTCGGCGCCGCGGGTCATGGAGATGATGTAGGTCTCGATGACGTCCGGGCCGTACATGCGCAGGGCCCGGCGGATTTCACGGAAGACGTCGTACGTGCCGTCGGCGGCGCCGTCGAGCTTGATCGGGTGGCCGGACAGCGGACGGCGTGAGGCGAGCTCGGAGCCCAGCACCTCGAAACGTTCCCGGCGGCTCAGCTCGGCGTAGCGCAGTCCGGGACCGCCGATCCGGTCCATCAGCTGGCCCACGGCATCGTGGTGGTGGTCTGCGTGTTCGCGGATGTCCAGGGTGGCGAGGTGCAGGCCGAACGAGGCGATGGCGCGGCGCACTCGGGCCAGGGAGCCGTCCGCGGCCAGGGCTGCGGAGTGGTTGCGAAGCGACAGTTCCAGCAGGTGCAGGTCCGCCAGGAGCTCATCGGTCCCGCTGTAGTCGCGGCCATGCTCGTGGTTGGAGTTCACCGCCACGCGCTTGCCGGTGTTGATCAACTTTGCCTTGATGCAGGTGAGCTTCAGGCGGTAGGGCTCCTGGGCGTTCAGCTCCAGGACGCGCTTGTCCAGGCCCGGCAGCTTCTTAAGGTCCTCGTCAATGGACTGCAGCAGACCTTCATCCGCCCCGGCGAGGGCCGTGGAGTTGGACAGGATGGAGATCAGCTCGTCGATCATGCCGATGCTGATCCGGATGGCGCTCTGGTTCTGGATCTGCAGGATTTCCCGCGTGACGGCGGCGGTGACGTTCGGGTTGCCGTCGCGGTCGCCGCCAATCCAGGAGCCGAAACGGATGGGCGCGTCCTTGGAGGCCAGGGTGACGCCGTGCTCGCCCAGCAGCTCGGAGAGCTCGGACAGCATTTGCGGCATGGCGTCGGTGAGGATGCCGCCCAGGTAGTAGATGGCGTTCCGGGCCTCGTCCACAGGGGTGGGCCGGACCTGGCGCAGCTCATCGGTCTGCCACATCTGGTCGATGATTTCGGCCAGCTGCCGGTCCTGGCGGCGCCGCGCCGTGGATCCCTCGGCCGACGGCTGGGAGAGGACATCGGAGAGCTTGCGGATCTTGTCCAGGACGGACCGGCGGGAAGCTTCGGTGGGATGCGCGGTGAAAATGGGCCGCACGTCCAGGCCGTTGACCACTTCCTGCAGCACATCCGGCCCGGCCTGCGCGGCAATGTCCGCCACGGTCTTCGCCAACCAGCCGTCCTTCTCGGCGCGGGTGCGCAGGCCGCGGACGCGGTGGACCTGTTCGGCTGCGTTGGCGAGGTGGAAGTAGAACGCAAAGGCGCGCACCAGGTCGGTTGCCTGCTCGATGGGCAGGGAGCCGAGGAGTTCGCGGACCTGGGCAACGACGTCGTGCGCGCTCCAGGGCCCCGTGGCATGGGCGCCGCCGCGGGCAGCTTCCTTGGATTCCTTCGTCAGGAGCCGGACCTGCTCTACAAGGTCAAGGAGTTCCGGTCCATGCTGGCGGACCAGGGACTCGCCCAGCAGGGTGGAGACGCGCCGGACATCCGCGCGCAGTTCGGAGGCAAGATCGGTTTCGGGAGGTGTTGCAGTGTGAGCCATTGAAACAATCTTTCGAGGGGTTCGGACTTGGCTCGTACACTGCGCTGGATACTGTGAGCCACGTTACTAGCTAAAGATGCTACCCCCGGTGCCGTGCAGTACCGAATCCGTCTCAAAAGATGTCGGGCCCGGGCGGAATGAACACACCCCGGGGGCGGTTGTAGCGTGGGCACAACGTAACCGGAAGGAACCATGACCACCACCACGGCCGCCAAAGTTGAGCGCTGGCAGCGCTTCCGCGCCAATCGGGACAAGGCCCTCGCGGCCCGGCACGGCTGGCTGACCCTCACCTCCTTCCAGTGGCTTGCGGACTCACCTGCCGCCCTGGAGCTTGCCCCGGGCCTGTGGTCCACGGACGCAACAGGCACGACGGCGTTCCTCACCGCAGTCCCGTCCGACGGCCTCACGCTGGTGGCAACGGGCGAAAAGGTGGACGGCACCGTAGCCGCCGCCCTGGCGGATGAGGAATCGCTGATGTGGGTGCAGTTCGGCGGCCCGGACGGGGACCAGGTGGTGGTGGAACTGGCGATGCGCGGCGGCCGGTACGCGATCCGCACCCGGGACGCTGCGTCACCGGTTGTCACCGGCTTCGACGGCGTTCCCACCTACCCCTACAACCCGGACTGGGAAGTGACGGGCCGGTTCGAGGCCTATCCGGAGCCGATGGACGTGCCGATCGGCACCGCGAACCCGCTGGTGGACGGCGTGCACCGTAGCGTGGGCGAGGTGGTGTTCCGCCTCCCCGACAGCAGCCACGAGTTCCGGCTGCAGGCGGAGGAGGAGAAACTGGGTGCCCTGACCATTACCTTCCACGACGAGACCAACGGCGACACCACCGACGACTGGCGCAAACTTTCCGTCCCCAGGCCCCGCCCGGACGGCTCCGTGGTCCTGGACTTCAACCGCGCCATCAACTACCCCAGCGCCTTCACCCCCTACGGAACCTGCCCCATGCCGGTGAAGAACAACAGCCTGGATATCCGGGTGGAGGCCGGCGAGAAAGAGCCCTACCCCGCTTAGCGTCCCGGAAGGTTAGGAAATGGCTGATATCCCGGTGACGGCGCGGCCCACGATCAGGGAGTTCACCTCGAACGAGCCCTCATAGGTGTAGATGGCCTCGGCGTCGGCGAAAATCTTGGCCATCCGGTAATCCGTCACGATGCCGTTCCCGCCCAGGATGGACCGGCCCAGCGCCACGGTTTCCCGCATCCGGGCGCTGAGGTAGGACTTGGCCAGGGCCACCTGCGGCATGTCGGCGGCGCCTTGCTCCTGGAGCCTGGCGAGCCCGGCCATCATGGCCATGCTGGCCACGGCGTTGCCCAGCATGGTCACCAGCTGCTGCTGGATCAGCTGGAAGTGCGCCAGCGGGCGGCCGAACTGGTGGCGTTCCACGGCGTATTGGCGGGCGACGTCGAACGCCGCCATCTGCTGCCCCACCGCCTGCCAGGCCACCATGATCCGTGAGCTGCGGAGCAGTTCCTTGGTGTCCTCGAAGCTGTTGATCCCGCCGAACCGGTCCGCTTCACGGACCCTGACGTCCTTGAACGTGATGTCTGCGTTCTGGACGGTGCGCAGCGCGATCTTGTTTTCGATTTTGCTCCGGCTGACGCCCGGCAGCGTGGCGTCGACAATGAAGCCGCGCACGGAGCCGTCCGCCTCGTCCCGGGCCCACACCAGCATGTAGTCGCAGAACGTCCCGTTGCCGATCCACCGCTTGGCGCCGTTGAGCACCCAGGTGTCGCCGCCGTCGTCCGCTTCCCCGGTGCTGGACGAGATCCGCCGGGCCCGCGTCTCCATGCCGCCGGCCACGTCCGATCCATGCAGGGGTTCGGTGAGGGCGAAGGCGCCGGTGGTGCGCAGCTCCGAGGCGTCGGCGAGCAGCCGCTGCTTCTGGTCGTCCGTGCCGAAGGTATGCAGGGACTCGACGAAGAGATCGTGGTGGACCAGGAAGAACGTGGCAAGGGACGTGTCCACCCGGGTTATCTCCGCGATGACCAGCCCGGCGAAGAGGTGGCTGTAGCCGCGGTGGACCGGCGTGCTCAGCTCCAGTGCGGCCAGCTTGGGCAGGATGTGGGCCGGGAACTCGGCCTTGTTCCACCAGTCCGCGGCATATGGTGCCACCTCCGCGGCAAGGAAATCCCGGAGTTCGGCCAGCTTGTTCCGCTCATCCTGGCCCAGCATCGATTCGACGGCGAAAAAATCCGCCGCCGGCAGCTGCGACAGGTCAGGCACGCTCATTTCGGTCCCATCCGGATGGCGCCGTCGAGGCGGATGGTTTCGCCGTTCAGCATGGCGTTGTCCACGATGTGTGCCACCAGGTTGGCATACTCCTCGGGTTTGCCCAGCCGGGAGGGGTGCGGCACCTGCGCGCCCAGCGAATCCTGCGCCTCCTGCGGCAGTCCGGCCATCATGGGCGTCTCGAAAATGCCCGGCGCGATGGTGACCACGCGGACCAGCGAGCGCGCCAGCTCGCGGGCGATGGGCAGCGTCATGGCGGCCACGGCGCCCTTGGAGGCGGAGTATGCGGGCTGGCCGATCTGGCCGTCGAAGGCCGCCACGGAGGCCGTGTTGATGATGACGCCGCGTTCGGGGCCGCCCAGCGGTGTAGCGGCGGGCTCGGTGGCCACCATGGACTCGGCCGCCAGCCGCAGGACATTGAAAGTCCCTATCAGGTTGACCTGGACGACACGGCTGAACGCATCCAGGGACAGCACGCCGTCGCGTCCCAACACCTTGCCGGGGGTGGCGATCCCGGCGCAGTTCACCACGATGCGCAGCGGCCCGAGGCCCGCGGCGGTTCCGACGGCGGCCCGTACGTCGGTCTCGCTGGTTACGTCAGCGGGGGCGAAGACGGCGGACTGGCCGGCTTTGGCACGGCCGTTGAGTTCATCCGCCAGCGCCTGCCCGTTGGAGGAAGGCAGGTCAACCAGCACCACCGAGGCGCCGCCGTCGAACAACTTCCGTGCGGTGGCCGCGCCCAGTCCCGAGGCGCCGCCCGTCACCAGTGCGACGCTGCCTTTGATCTCCATACATCCTCCTTGATGCGTGTCCCCATGCCGCGGCGCGGCCTCGAGCAACAGTTAATGAATGTTAACTGAAATAAGGGGAACCTGCACGGTGCCGCGCCTTCGGCCCCACGCCGGACAGCAGCGCCCCGGTTAGGGTGGACGGCATGACGTCCACGGGCACTCCACTGACCACCTGGCAGCACAGGGCGGACCACGCCGCCCAGTCGGTAACCGCACTGTTCGGCCGGAAACTGGTGTTCCTGCCGGGAACCCACCTGGGCGCCGTGCTGTGGCAGGGGAAACGTCCCCCGGTACAGGGCGCGCCTCCCGCAGGGCAGGATGCAGAGGCCATGGCCCAGCTGCCGGGAAAGTGGCACGCAGCGCTCCGGCGCGCCCGGCCGGCCGCCGGCCTGGTCCTGCCCTGGCACTATTGGTGGCAGGCGCACTACGTGGACTGCCTGGTGGACACCGGCCGGCGGGAGCTTGGCGGCGGAGCCACACCCGCAGCCCGGTTCAACGGTCCGGACCACCCCAGCGCGGGGCACCTGGCCTCCCGGCTGGTCACCGGCATCAGGCTCCGCAACGCCCTCAGGTTCGTGAACAGCTACTACGACGACATGGCCTGGCTGGCGCTGGCAACCCTCCGGCTGGACAGGCTGGCTGAGGAGACGCGGCGCCCGGGCCGCCGCCGCAACGCTGCGGTCCGCGCATCCCTGGCGCTGCAGTTCGACGCCGCCTGCACCGACGATCTTGGGGGCGGCACGTTCTGGAACAAAAAGCGGGACTTCAAGAACACTCCTGCCACCGCTCCGGTGGCCCTGTTCTATGCCCGCACCGGCCGGCGCGACAGGGCGCAGGCACTCCTGGACTGGCTGGACGCCACCCTCTTCGACCCCGAGCAGGGGCTGTACCTGGACGGTGCGCGCCTGGACCAGGCCGGCGACGTGGTGATCGAGCGGGCCGTATACACCTACAACCAGGGACCCGTGCTGGGTGCGCTCCTCGAAGTGGGCGGGGAGGCGAACCTGGCCCGGGCGGCGGTGCTGGTGGAGGCCGTGCAGCGGCTGTTGACGGTGCAGGCTGGAAGCGGAGTGCAGGGAAGCATGCTCCGCTGCGAGGGTACGGGCGACGGCGGCCTCTTCACCGGCATCCTGTGCCGTTACCTGGCGCTCGCCGCAGCGGATACCCGGCTCCCGGAAGCCACCCGGGCTGCTGCTGCACGCCTGGTGACAGACACGGCGGAGGCGTTCTGGTCCGGCCGCCGCGCCGTGGGCAGCGGCGAAGCGGGCGCCCGGAAAGCGGGTAAAAGCATCTTCTCCATGCACGCGGCCCAGCCTGCGGGCGCAACTTATCCGCCGGGCGCATCGGTGGAGCTCGCGACCCAGATCCAGGCATGGACGACGCTGGAAGCGGCGGCGTCGGTCAGCGCCTCACGCCCTCCTGCCGACGCTCCCCCAACGCTTTAGCGGATGCCGGCGAGCGGGGTGATGGTCCCGCCCTTGAGCCTGACCGGACCGTCCGCGGCCAGCCGCGCTTCCCGATGCCCGGCAGGCGGAAACACCAGGGAGGTCAGCGTGTGTCCGTCCACGAAGACTTCCACGGAGGACCGGTCCACGTACACGGTGAGGCGGACGCTGTCCCCGCCGGGCTGCACGTCTACGGAACGTGCCTGCCGGTAAGCCCCATCCACCGCCTGGCCGCCGCCTTGGGCCGCGCCAGTGGCGGCGGCGTCGCCGTCCCGGAGCACGAACGCCCGGCCGGAGCTGAAGTCATAGCCGACCGTTGCGTACGTTGTACCGCCGTTCTGCAGGAGCAGCCGGGCCTCGCCGGTGCCCTCGGCAGGCTTTTCGAATTCGACGTCGGCCTTGAAAGCCCCGCTGTCCGGCACGGGAAGTGCCCTCCCGTCAGACAGCCCGCCGCCCGGCACCTGGGACGGTTCCCCTTCCAGCGACTGCAGCGCGGAGGTGGGGGTGGACTTCAGGGCGGGCCGGCCGCCGTCGGACGCCAGCCGGATGTCCCGCACCACGGACGCCGCGCCGAACCAGCCCTCAGTAGGCAACTGCCGGGCGTAGGCCCAGTTGTTCAGCCAGCCAATCGCATGCCGGGATGCCTTGCGCTGCCCGTCGGACAGCCGGGGGTCGTCCCAGGTGACCGCCGCATAGAAGTCCGCGCCGCCGTCGAGCCACTGGTGGCCGCCGTCCGGCGTGAAGGCCTTGCCGTCAAAGCTGCCCGTCCAGTACGCCAGGCCAGTGGTGCGGCCCTCGGCCGAACCGTTGGCGCTGGCGGCCAGGACCCAGGTGCGCCTGGCAGGGTCGCCGTCGACGTCCATCTGGAAGAAATCGGGGCACTCCAGGGTGCCCAGGCCATCCTGCTCAAACCCGGAAACGTAGGACCACTGTTTCAGGTCCCTGGACGTGTAGAAGCCGATCTTGTGGTCCTCGGCCAGCAGCATCAGCCACTGGTTGTTTGCCTCATCCCGCACGATGCGGGGGTCCCGCCAGTCCCTGGCACCGGGATTCTCCATCACCGGGTTCTGTCCATAGCTTTCGAAGCTGTAGCCCTTGTCCATGGAGTAGAACAGGGACTGCCGCTGGACGCCGTCGTGCTGCTGGGTGAGGACCGCAATCACGGCTCCCTTCCCGAATCCGGCGGTCCCCTCCGTGTCCACCACTGCGGATCCGGTCTCGACGTCGCCCAGGCCGTTGCGGAACTTGGGAATGGCAACTCCCTCGTTCTTCCAGTGCACCAAATCCGTGCTGGTGGCGTGGAACCACTCGGTGCCATTCCCCTCCGGGTAGTCGGCGTTGTAGAGGTAGTAGTAGTGCCAGACCCCGTCCAGGAAGAACGGCCGCTGGGGATCATTCATCCAGCGCTGGTCCGGAGTCAGGTGGTAGGCGGGCCGGTAGTCCGGGCCGTCAGCAGATGGCGCCTCAGCCGTCGACGGCCCGGTGGCCCCGGCGCCGGGTTCGCCGGTGCCCTGAGCCGGTCCGGCCGGTCCGTTGCCCTGCCGGAGGTTGCCCCCCAGCACCAGCGAAACCGCCATCGCCAGCACGGCCAGGGCAGCCGCCAGCCAGAAGAAGGGGCGGCGCCGCAGTGCGGCGGTCAGGGTATCGGGAAGGCGTGGGGGCATGGCGGCGTCCATCCGTTGCTGAACGCACAAGTGCCGTCCCCCGGGTTGGGGAACGGCACCAGCGCAAGTGAACCGTCAATTTTACCCGCCCGGCCCGCGGCGCCCAACCCGGCACGTCATGGAGCGGTTTCCTGGTCCATGGCTGCGGGCCGCCTCTTTTGCGGATACGGCGTTTCCCCTCGCGCCAGCATGGCCACGAACTCCCGGATCCGCCGCTCCCGGGTTGCTGCCTGCTTCGCCGAATTGGTGCGGTAGACCAGGGAGAACAGGTTGGTCTTGGTGAGGACGTCGAACGTCGCCTGCGCCGCGGCGTCCGCGGCGACCGCCGCCGCCAGGTCTGCCGGGACCTCCACGTCCGCCTGGCCGCCGTAGGCTGCGTCCCAGCGCCCATCAGCCTTTGCTGCCTCCACAGCCGCCCTGCCGGCGTCGGTCATCTTTCCCTCCGTCTCCAGCCGGGCGATGTGTCCCACGTTCCGGGCGGACCACATGCTCCTGGGGCGCCGGGGCGTCATGCGCACGAACATCGTTTCCGCGTCGCGGCGCCGGCCCTGGCCGTCAATCCAGCCAAAGCACAGCGCCTCGTCCAGGGCCGCCTGGTAGTCAAGGCCGGTCGCTGTGCCGCCCTTTTTGGAAAGGACAAGCCAGACGCCGGGACGGGTAGCGGCGTTCTCCTCCAGCCAGGCACGCCAGGCAGCGGCATCAGGCACCAGCAGTTCCTCGAGTTCAACGGCCATGGCCCCATTCTGCCCGGAAGATCACAGGCCACAAGCCCCATGTGGGTTGAGGCTCCAGATGGCATCATGGCCCTACAGACCGCCGTCCCCCACACCAAGGACAACGCCATGCTCCGAGCCCGTCCCGTCCATTTCACGTCCCGTACCGGGTCCTGGAAGCAGCTCCTCACCGCGCTGGGGATGGTCCAGACAGAGGACGACGGCGGGTGGCAGGTGTTCGACTCGGCGTCAGGCCGCCTGGCGCTGCACGGCACGGAGGCGGGCTCGGCGCAGGACGGCCGGACGGTGCTTGGCGTGGAGGTGGGAGACGTGGCCGAGTTTGCCCGCCGCACCAACCTGTCGGCGCTTGAAGAGGGGTCCCGGGAGGACGGGGCACGGCACGAGGGGGCGCCGGCGGAAGGAACGCAGCCGGCGGAGCTGGTCACCGCCGACCACGGCGAAGCCTGCCGGATCAGCGCCCCGGACGGGTTCAGCTTCCTGGCGGACAAGGCCTCCCACACCGCGCAGTGCGCCGACGCCGATCCCGCCCTGGCCGTCGTCGCGGTCTGGTACACGCCCGACCCGGAGGGTGCCGTCCGCACGCTGCTGCATGTCGGCGCCCGGCCCCGCCCCGTCCCGGACAATGACGAAACGGCCGACTTCACGGCCAAGAACGGCGGCGTCCTCCTGGTGCGGCCGGCGTCCGGACCGTCGCGGTCCGGATTGGGGTTTGAGTACGACGGCGGCCTGGGGCCGTTGCAGGAGCGGCTCACCGCTGCGGGGTTCCCAGCCAGCGTGACCGAGGAGGCCTTCGGCAGCACCCTCCACGTGGCCAATCCGGATGCCCTCAGCCCCAACGCGCCCGCCACGGTGTGGATCTCCCAGCGGCGCCCCATGGGGTAGAACTTAAGCATGAACGTGCGCACACCTGACCCGAATCCCGGCTGGCTCTCCGAAGAAGACCTCTTTGAGGCGCGGGGGCGGCTGCCAATGGTGTACGTGGAGGCCGTTCCGGTGCGGCTGGACCCGCTGGGGTACGTCAACGAAGTGGGCACGCTGCTGCAGGCGGACGCGGATGGAACCATGGTGCGCTCCCTGGTGTCCGGCCGCGTCATCTACCGCGAAACCATCCGTGCCGCCCTCCTCCGGCACATGGAAAAAGACCTTGGCCCCCTGGCGTTCCCGCAGCTTCCTCTCAGCCCCGTCCCGTTCACAGTGGCCGAATACTTCCCCGCCCCGTCCCAGACCGGCTTCACCGACGAGCGGCAACACGCCGTGTCCCTGGCCTACGTCATCCCCGTGACGGGCGAGTGCGAGCCCCGCCAGGACGCCCTGGAACTGACGTGGATGACCCCGGAGGAAGTCCTCAGCCCGGGCGTCCAGATGGAGTTTTCCGGCGGCCGCGGCGGGCTCATCCGGCAGGCCCTGGCATTCGCGGGCGTGGGCTTCTAACCACCCCGCCGGGACGTGGGGGTCCCCGGTTTTGAGTGCCCGCCTTTGTAGACTGTAGGGCGGACCGCAAGAGAACTTAAGGACTCCCATGACCGAATCACCAGCCGCCAGGCACCACCGTGAACAGCAGGCTGGATCTCTGACCACCGGCAGCCACATCCTCCTCCCCGACGGCCGGCGCACCGCCGAAATCGACCAGGTGGAGCTTGAGCACGACGACTTCGGCTCCCCGGCACTGGTACTGGCCAGCCTCTCGGGCGGCGGAACCCTGAGGATCGCCATCGGCACCATGGTCACCGTCGTGGACGGAACGCACGACGACGTCACGCAGCTTCCGTTGCCGGCAGCCCTTCCGGAGGCCATACCACCAGGGGAAGCCGGTGCACCCGGCAGTGGCACGAAGGAGCAGCCCGGCGCGGGGACCGGTCCCGTCGCGGTGGCTCCCGCCGTCGTCGTACCTCCCCTGCCCCCGGTACCGCCCGCGGTGACCGGGCCCAGCGAGGAGGAACTGGCGCTCATCCCGGTGCCGGACGGCACCCCCGAATCCGTCGTGGAAGCGGCAGCTGAGGCGCACGCGGATGCCGAGGGCGTCCTGCTCCTGGCCGACCGGCTGTCCAAGGGCGTCAATTTCAAGTCCGGAAGCTGCCTGAAGGACCTCAGCGACCTCGCCCACGAACTGTTCGTCACGCTCAAGGACGCCGAGGGCGCACTGTCAGTGGCGGACCTGCTCACCGTGCTGCCCTATGACGGGAACCCGGGCCGGTGGAGCTCCATTGAGGCAGCACTGGCGCTGGCCAGCTACATTTGCCGGCAGGACGGCCAGGACGAGCGCGCGGGAGTCTACGAGAAACTGATCCGCACCCCGGAAAACCAGGAAACGGATCCGTTCAAGGCGAGGATGGCGGCCAAGGTGCGGCAGCGCTCGCTCAACGAACCCAACCTGTATGACAAAGAGATTTTCCGCTCCATCGACAACTCCAACCATGACGCCGAGCGTGAATGGCGGCTGCTGCGGCTGGAATCCCTGCTCTTCCTGCGGGCCCACGGCGGCTCCGAAACCATTGGGATGTCCGAGCTGGAGCGGCGCATCAGCAACGAGCTGGAGGCCGTCCGCTCCTGACCCCGGGATGATCTTCCGGGCGGGGAAATGACCCCTACCCGGGGCGGTGTCCGGGGCGTACATTCGGGGCTATGACGAACAATCTCAGCGTAGTGATCAACGCCGACGCTCCGCAGGTCTGGACCATGCTGCGCGAGCCGTCCAAGGTGGCGCAGTGGCACGGATGGCAGGCCGAGGACCTGGAATCCGAGATCAAGGAGATCTACTTTTCCAGCGACGTGGAGGAATCCGCAGACCACACCAGCCTGACCGTCCACGGCGGGGACACCTTTGAACTGCATCCGGTGGCCGGCGGGACCCAGGTCAGCGTGACCCGCGGGGCCGTGGACCACGACTCCGAGTGGGCCGCCTGGGACGAGGACATCACCCAGGGCTGGCTGACCTTCCTGCAGCAGCTCCGCTTCGCCCTGGAGCGGCACCCGCACGGCAAGCGGCACACCCTGTTCCTGCACCTGACCGAGGGCGAAGGCTCCGCGATCGGGAAGCTGGGCCTCGCCGATCTTCCTGCCCCCGGCGAGCCGTACCAGGTGACCCTGGATACCGGCGAGGAGATCAGCGGCAAGGTCTGGTACCGGACCAGCCACCAGGTGGGACTAACGGTGCACAGCTACGCGGAGCACGGCGAAGGACTGTTGGTGGTGGCCGACCACCCTGCCCTCAAGGACGTCCGCGCGGAGGGCGAAGGGTCGCTGGTCATTGCTTCCACGTACGACCTTGGCGCGGCCGCCTTCGAGGCCGTCCGGTCCGCCTGGGATTCATGGCGGTCCAGGAACTACCCCGCCTCGGAACCGGCCAGCTGACAGCGCATGCCCGTTTGTTAGGGCCACACTGATTGCTGGCAGACTTATACGGTGCCAGCCAACCCTGCCTTCGCCCTGCCTGAAACCCGGTCCCAGTTTTCCTTCACGGTAGGCACGCGCCTGGCAGACTCCTGCCCGCCCACGGACGCCCAGGTAGCCGACAACGGCGGGGAATTCCTGGGCCGCACCGGCACCATCGCCACCCCGCATGGTGAGATCCAGACGCCGGCGTTCATCGCGGTCGGGACCAAGGCGACAGTCAAGGCCGTGCTCCCGGAGTCCATGGCGGACCTGGGCGCCCAGGCCCTGCTGGCCAACGCCTACCACCTGTACCTGCAGCCGGGCCCGGACGTTTTGGACGAAGCAGGCGGCCTGGGAGCGTTCATGAACTGGTCCGGTCCGACGTTCACGGACTCCGGCGGATTCCAGGTGATGAGCCTGGGCTCGGGGTTCAAGAAGGTCATCGACATGAAGTCCGTGGACGCGTCCGGACCGGATGATGCTGTGGCCCCCGGCAAGGAGCGGCTGGCCCACATCGATGACGACGGCGTTTGGTTCAAGTCCCACCGGAACGGGGACCGCCACCGCTTCTCCCCCGAGATCTCCATGCAGGTCCAGCACCGGATCGGTGCGGACATCATGTTCGCGTTCGATGAGCTGACCACGCTGCAGAACTCCCGGCGGTACCAGGAGGAATCGCTGGAACGCACCCGGCTGTGGGCGGAGCGATGCATCGAGGAACACTTCCGCCTGACGGAGGAACGCGCCGGGAAGCCTTACCAGGCGCTGTTCGGCGTGATCCAGGGCGCCCAGTACGAGGACCTGCGCCGGAAGGCCTGCCGCGACCTGGGAGCCATGCCGTTCGACGGGTTCGGCATCGGCGGGGCGCTGGAGAAGGAAAACCTGGGCACCATCGTCCGTTGGTGCAACGAAGAGCTGCCGGAGGACAAGCCGCGCCACCTGCTGGGCATCTCCGAGCCGGACGACATCTTCACGGCCATCGAAAACGGCGCCGACACTTTCGACTGTGTCTCCCCCACCCGGGTTGCCCGCAACTCCGCCTTTTACACCCCGTACGGCCGGTTCAACCTCTCCGGCGCCAAGTACAAGCGCGATTTCGGTCCGCTGCAGGAAGGCTGCGACTGCTATGCGTGCGCCAACTATTCCAGGGCGTACATCCACCACCTCTATAAGGCCAAGGAGATGGTCTCCGCCACCCTGATCTCCATCCACAACGAGCGGTTCGTTGTGAAGATGGTGGATGACGCCCGGTTGGCCATCGAGTCCGGCAGCTTCTTCGACTTCAAGGCCGACACCTTGGGCCGTTACTACTCCTGAGTATGGCTCCCGGGCGGCTCCGGTAGGGTGTCCCCATGTCCATCGAGATCCCTGCCGCAGACGGCACCGCAGAAGCCCTTGTAGCCCGCCCGTCCACCGGAACCGGCCCTTTTCCCGGCGTCATCCTCTACATGGACGCCTTCGGCTTGCGCCCCCGCATCCAGGAGATGGCGCAGCGCATCGCCGACTGGGGTTACGTAGTACTGGCACCGAACGTTTTCTACCGTGAAGGCAAGGCGGCCGAGCTCGCCCCTGCCGTAGACATGTCCACGCAGGAAGGCCGGGAAGCCGCGGGCAAGGCTGCCTTCCCGCGCGTTGGCCGCCTCACGTCCGACAAGGCGCTGCCGGACATTGATGCGTGGGTGTCCGCGCTGCGGGGGCTCGACGATGTGGCCCCGGGTCCCATCGGCACCACCGGTTACTGCATGGGCGCCCGGCTCGCCGTCCGCACTGCCACCTCCCACCCTGACGTGGTGGCAGCCTGCGGCGGCTTCCACGCCGGCGGCCTTGTCACGGACGATCCGGACAGCCCGCACCTGGGCCTTGCTAATGCGAAGGCGCGGTTCGTGTTCGGCCACGCAGACCATGACCCGAGCATGGCCCCCGCGGCGGTCGCCCGCCTGGGCGAAACACTCAGTGAGGCGGGGCTTGAGGCGTCCAACGAAATCTACGAAGGCGCCCCGCACGGCTACACCATGGCCGACACCTCGGCCTTCCACCCTGAGGCCACCGAGCGGCACTTCGAGGAGCTGCGGGCGTTGCTGGATGGCGCGCTGAAGGGCTAAGCCGCCGCCCGCCGTCGCATTCGCCGGAACAACGCCCCATCACTGTCAGCACCTGAAACCGGAACGCGCCTGCACTTACTGCAGACGCGTTCCGGTTTTATGGGCGGCAGGTGATGGCGCGTGTGGAGGGCCTAGCGGCGGGGGATGTTGCGCAGGTTGCTCCGCGCCATGCTCACGGCCTCGCCTGCGCCGCGGTTGAGGACCACCTTGGACATCGCGGTGGCGAACCCGATGACCTGGGAGCCGGAGATTTTGGGCGGAATGGACAGGGCCTTGGGATCGGTGATGAGCTCCACCAGGGACGGGCCGGGGTGGGCGAACGCCTCCCGGTATGCCGCCTCGATCTGCGTCGGATCCGTGACCCGGACGGCATGGAAACCCAAGGCTTTGGCAACCTGCGCGTAGTTGGCGTCGGGCACGTCCACGCCGAAGTCGGGCAGCCCGTCCACCAGCATCTCCAGCTTGACCATGCCCAGGGTGGAGTTGTTGAACACCACCACGTTGAGCGGCAGCTTATAGGCGGCCGCGGTGATGAGCTCCCCCAGCAGCATGGACAGGCCGCCGTCGCCGGACACCGAGATGACCTGGCGCCCGGGGTAGGCCAGCTGCGCGCCGATGGCATGCGGGAGGGCGTTGGCCATGGAACCGTGCAGGAAGGACCCGATCAGCCGGCGGGTGCCCAGCGGGTTGATGTAGCGCGCGGTCCAGACGTTGCACATGCCGGTATCCGCGGTGAAGATCGCGTCCTCCGCGGCCACCTGGTCCAGCAGCGACGCCGCATACTCCGGGTGGATGGGCTGCTTCTTTTCCACCTTTCGCGTGTAGGCGCCCACGGCCTTGTTCATGAGCCTGTCGTGCTTCTTCAGCATCTGGTCCAGGAACCGCCGGCTCTTCTTGGCCTTCACCAGCGGCAGCAGGGCCCGCAGCGTGGGCAGCACGTCACCGTGGACGGAAATATCGACGTCGGTCCGCCGGCCCAGGCGCTCCGCCGCCCGGTCCACCTGTGCTGTGCGGGTGTCCGGGAGGAACTGGTCGTAGGGGAAGTCGGTACCCAGGAGGATCAGCAGGTCAGCGTCCTCGATGCCCTCCGCCGCGGCCCCGTAGCCCAGCAGGCCGGTCATGCCGATATCGAACGGGTTGTCGTACTGGACAAAGTCCTTGCCCCGCAGTGAGTGCCCCACCGGCGCCTTGGCCAGGTCGGCCAGCGCCATCAGTTCACTGTGGGCCCCCTCAACGCCTGCGCCGGCGAAAATGGCGACCTTGCCGGCGTCGTTAATGGCATCTGCGAGGGCCTGGACGCTGGCAGGGTCCGGGACCAGGCTCGCACGCCGGAAGGTGGCGGGCAGGGGCGTGGGCGCCGTGGCCTCAAGCCCGGCGATGTCGCCGGGGAGGGTCACGACGGCGACTCCCCCAAGCCCCAGCGCGTGCTGGATGGCGCTGTGCATGACGCGCGGCGCCTGCTCGGCGGTGCTGACGAGCTCCGAGTAGACCGAGCATTCATTGAAGAGCCGGTCCGGGTGGGTTTCCTGGAAGAAGGTGCTGCCGATTTGCTTGCTGGGAATGTGAGAGGCGATGGCCAGCACTGGGGCTCCGGAACGATTGGCGTCATACAGCCCGTTGATCAGGTGCAGGTTGCCCGGCCCGCAGGATCCCGCGCAGACCGCGAGCTTGCCGGTGAGCTGGGCTTCGGCAGCAGCGGCAAAGGCGGCGGCTTCCTCGTGGCGGACGTGCACCCAGTCGATACCGCCCTTCGCGGAGCCTCCAGTCTGGCGGACGGCGTCCACGATCGGGTTGAGGCTGTCGCCCACAATCCCGTAGATCCGCTGCACGCCGGCAGCGTGGAGTTGTTCGATGAGCTGGGTGGCAAGTTCCTTGGCCATGGGTGCAGACTCCCGCGATTGTGGTGGTGTGCTGACATGGCCCAATATAGTCCGCTAGTTCAGGGCGGCCTCAGGCGCCGGCTTGGCTTCAGCGGCCACGGCTTCAGCGAGCAGGGTTGCGGTCCGCACAATGAACGCACGACGCCGGGTGGTGCGGTCCGCGCTGCTGCCGGCCAGGAGGGTGTCGATCTGGGGCAGCACGGGCCAGCCGTCACAAAGGGTAATGACGGTGATCAGCAGGTCCGCGGCGTCCGTGCGGTCGATCCCGGGCAGGACGTCCAGGACCTGCCCCACCTTGATGGCGCAGTGATCGGACCGGGTGGCCCGGCTGACGGTTTCCCCGCCCCGCTCCAGGCCCTCCCAGAACAGGAGCCTGGGCAGGACGCCGTCCGTGGTGTGCCGGTCGAAGAGCCGGCCGGCGTATTCCCCGAACGCCTCCGGTCCGCTCCCGGTAATGGGCACCTCGGTCATCACCCGGACCATCTCGGCAGCCAGGACGGCGTCGAACAGCTCATCCTTCTTGCCGAAGTACTGGTAGATGCGTTCCTTGTTCACGCCTGCCGCGGCGGCGATCCGGTCCACGCGGGCGCCTGCCAGGCCCTTGGCGCTGAACTCCTCGGTGGCAGCAGCCAGCAGCAGCTCCCTGGTCCGCTCCGTGTTCCATGCCATGACATAAGTCTACGCAATTCCAACCAGGTAGTTGCAATCGCAGAAACCTCCGTTTATTGTCGATGCAAGCAAAAGCAACTAACTAGTTGGAGTTTTTCATGGACACGGTTTCACAGCCTGCAGCCCCCTTAATCGCCCAGCCGGCCGCACCAGCCGCGTCGGAGCCCGCAGCGCTGCCTGCGCCGCCCGCTCCGCCGTCGATCCACGTCCGGGCCGCTATCACCTGGCTGGCGATTTTCCCGCTTGTCGCTATCGGCATGATGGCCTCCGCTCCCTTGACGGAAAACTGGCACCCCATTTTCCGCGCCATGGGGCTGACCATGGTGGTGGTTCCCACGGCGGTGTACCTGGTGCTCCCGCGCTTGTTCGCCATCCACGGTTTCCTGGCCGTCCGGCGGAGTACCCGCCGCTAGGGTCTCCCTTTTGAGGGAAAAGGAGGCGTTCGACGGCGGCCCGGCAGCCGGCGTCGAACGCCTCCTTTGCTTTACAGGCACCGAGGCGCCGTGCGGACTAGACGCCCAGCGCGTCCTTGTCCTTGCCGTTGGCCTGCGGCGCCTGGGACCAGGCGTGGCCCTGCTCGGCGTCGAGGTGCGTGGCCTTCTTGTTCTTCAGGGCGAAGATGTAGACCACCAGGGAGATGGCAATGGAGATGGTCACGTAGGTGAAGAAGAGGTCCTCCCGCTCCGCCTTCTGGAACGCGGCGCCGATCAGCGGAACCGTGCCGCCGAAGAGGGAATTGGCAATCGCGTAGCCCAAGCCGACGCCGAGAGCGCGGATGGAGGCGGGGAAGAGTTCAGCCTTCACCAGGGCGTTGATGGAGGTGTAGCCTCCCACGATCACCAGTCC
Organism: Pseudarthrobacter phenanthrenivorans; assembly: GCF_036455295.1. Taxonomy (GTDB): domain Bacteria; phylum Actinomycetota; class Actinomycetes; order Actinomycetales; family Micrococcaceae; genus Arthrobacter; species Arthrobacter phenanthrenivorans_C. The sequence goes on from NZ_JAYXNX010000010.1 coordinate 36,273, forward strand.
GCCCATCATCAGCAGGAACGCGGTGAACGGATCCTTGGTGCCGGCAAGCGTGGAAAGCAGGGGCCAGGTGAAAAGCACGCCGGTAATGCCGAACCACAGCAGCAGCGGCTTGCGGCCCACCTTGTCCGAGATGATGCCGTAGACAGGCTGCAGCAGCATGAAGATGAACAGGGCCCAGAAGTTGATCCCGGAGGTGTCGGTCTTGGCGATGCCGGAGGTATCGTTCATGAACTTCAGGATGAAGTTGGTGTAGGTGTAGAACGCCACGGTGCCGCCCAGGGTGATGCCGATGCAGACCAGCAGCGGCTTCCAGTAGCTGGTGAACAGCAGCTTCATGGTGCCCGGCTGGGCCTGGCCGGCGACGGCGGGAGTCTTGGCAGCCTCAATCTGCTCGGCGGAGACGGTTTCCTCCATGGAGCGGCGCAGCCACAGCACTACCAGGGCGGCCACGCCACCGATCGCGAACGGGATGCGCCAGCCCCACTCGCCCAGGTCGCCCTTGGGCATGACGTTCTGCAGGACCACCAAAACCAGCAGGGCCAGCATCTGGCCGCCGATCAGGGTGACGTATTGGAAGCTGGAGAAGAAGCCGCGGCGCTTGCTGGTGGCGGCCTCGGACATGTAGGTGGCGCTGGTTCCGTACTCGCCACCCACCGAGAAGCCCTGGATCACACGGATGATCACCAGCAGGATCATGGCCCAGAGACCGATGACATCCTGCGTCGGCAGCACGGCAATGGCGAACGAGCCGGCGGACATCATTGTCACGCTCAGCGTCAGGGCAGCCTTGCGGCCCTTGCGGTCCGCGTACCGGCCGAAGAACCAGGCGCCGATGGGCCGCATGAGGAACGAGGTGGAGAAGACAGCCATGGCCTCAAGGCCCGCCTGCAGGTCGTCCTTGGAGTTGAAGAAATGCGCCTGGAAATAGGCGGCGAAGACGGTGTAGACGTAGAGGTCGTACCACTCCACAAGGTTGCCGGCCGAACCTTTCAGGATGTTGCCCACGGCCCGCCGGGTCTGGGCGGCCTCCGAGAGGGGCGCGGTTTGTTGGGTGCTCATCGGTGAGTTCCTCCTTGTGGTGACAGCGGCCTCCAACGCCGGAGGGCCTCAACCACGGTATGGGTGATCCACCGCACAGCCAACGCGCGCGGCACATTCCTAACACTTCCTTAGGAAATGCCCCGGGCATCCGGGCGCCACTTCCCGGCCCACCGCCGTCGGGCAAAAGCTCCCTGCAGGCGGTAGTCTCCAAAGGCGGGGATGAACCGGGCACCACAGGAAACGCGGCAGGGAAGATGGCAATGGACGTGCTGATCGTCGAGGACGACGACGCCATGGCCGGTGCCCTGACAGCCGCCGTCGAAAGCGCCGGGCACCACCCGAAGCGCCTCTCCCGGGGCGCTGACGCACTGCTCTCCCACCGCAACTTCCAGGTGGTCCTCCTGGACCTGGGGCTGCCGGACATGGACGGGCTGGAGGTGCTGCGCAAGCTCCGCCAGGTGACGGATGTCCCCATCCTTATCCTCACCGCGCGCGACGACGAACGCAGCGTGGTGCTCGGGCTCCGCTCCGGCGCCGACGACTACCTTGTCAAGCCGGTGAAGCTGGTGGAGTTGCTGGCCCGGATCGAAGCGGTGACGCGGCGGGCCGGTCGCGCCGCCGGCGTTCCGCACGGGGACACCATCACGCTGGGGGACGTTGCCGTTGACCTGAGTCGGCGCACGGCCTCCAGGGCAGGCGTGCCCCTTCCCCTGACCGCCACGGAGTTTGAGCTCCTTGCGCTCCTGGCGCGCCACGCAGGCTCGGTGGTGACCCGCGAGCAGATCCTGGATGCGCTGTGGGGCGACGCCTTCCTGGCATCATCGCGGTCACTGGACGTCCACCTGACGGGCCTGCGGGCGAAGCTGCAGAAGCCGGGTTTCATCATCAACGTCCGCGGGGTGGGCTACCGGGTGGAGGCGGCTTCCGCATGAGGCTGCGGGTGCTGGGCGTCCTCAGCGTGCTGTGCCTGGTGGTGGTCTTCCTGATCTCCGGAACCATCCTGGGTTCCGCGTCCCGCGAGCTGACCCAGGAACTCCAGATCAACCGGGCGGCCTCCCTGAACCGGCTGGCCCAGGTGGCCTTTGACGCCAACGGGGACGGGGACACCGCCCGGCTGCAGCGGGAGATGGATACCTATTCCGGTCTCTACGGCGAGGGCATCGTGGTCCGGGTGCAGCAGCAAACCCTGGCGTCCGGCGGCCTGGACGTGAACCGGGGGGACGTGCAGAACGCATTGTCCCTCGCCAGGCTGAACGTCAGCGGCACGTCCCTGGAACCCGTGGAGCCCTTTGGGTCTGGTTCCCGCGTCATCTTCCGGCCGTTCGGCAGCGCCAGCCAGGTCCTGGGCGCCGTGGTGCTGGACGTCCACGCCGACGCAGCACAGCAGAAGCTCCGTGAACGCTGGCTCGCCGTGGGTCTCGCCGCCCTTGCCTTGGCCGCGTTCCTGCTGGTGGGGGCCGCACGGGTCACCGGCTGGGTCCTGCGCCCCGTCCTGCGGCTGGATGCGGCCGTGCACGAACTGGAGGCGAGCGGGCGCACGGAACGCCTCCCCGAACAGGGCCCGCCGGAGCTGCGGCAACTGAGCCGCTCCTTCACTGCGATGGCGGCCACCGTGAGCGCCAGCATGGCGGCGCAGCGGCAGCTGATCGCGGACACCTCGCACCAGCTGCGGAACCCCGTGGGGGCACTCCGGCTCCGGCTGGACCTGCTCCAGCTGGAGCTGAAGACCGCCCGCGAGCACGATGCCGCGGAACGGGCCATGGCGGAGCTCGACCGGGTGGAGGAGATCCTGGACGGAGTGCTGAAGCTCGCGGCGGCCGAGCACCGGGCGTCCGAGGGGTACCTGCGGGCGGCCGGAAGTCCCGGTGACCTTTCGCCTGCGGAACCGGTGGATCCCCTCCCCATCCTTGAGGGGGAGATTGAACGGGCAGCACCCTTGGCGGAACAGGCCGGCTGCCGGCTGGTCCTGGCCCCGCCGCCGCAGCCGCCTGTGCTGGTGCCCTGCCACCCGGCGGAGCTGGCCCAGATGGCCGGTGAACTCCTCAACAACGCCATCAAGTACGCACCCGGGGCCACGGTTACCGCGGCGGTGCGGCCGGAGGCAGGGGCGGTGGTTGTGGACATTTACGACGACGGCCCAGGACTTTCCGCGTCAGAGCGCGCCTCAGCTGCCACCAGGTTCTGGCGGTCCCCACGGCATTCTTCCGTTCCGGGGACCGGGCTGGGCATGACCATCGCGGGTGAGCTTGCCGCCGCCAACGGTGGCCGTCTGGTGCTGGCCGAAGCAGCCCCGCAAGGGCTGTCCGCCCGGATCGAGTTCCCCGCGCCTGATAACCGGATGACTCCGGGTGCAGCCCAAGGGGGTGCCCGTGCCTGAATCACCTGCCCCCGGCCGTCCTGCCGCGCAACCGCCGCGGCGTACCGTGCTCAAGTCAGCGTTCGCCGTCGGACTCGCAGCGTTCCTGCCGCCTGCCCTCAGCGCCTGCACCGCGGGTGACCGGCCGGAAAACCTTGTCGTGGCCGGTGGGGAGCCGGGCGGCTTCTACCTTGAATTCTCCACGCTCCTGGCGGCGGCCCTGGAACGGCACGGCGTGGCGCACCATGCAAGCGCCGTGGCCACCGGCGGAAGCCTGGACAACCTCGCGGAACTGCGGTCCGGGCAGGCCGCCTTTGCCGTAGCCCTGGCAGACGCTGCAGTCCAGCCGGATGCGGGCACCGCGGAAATCGCCGCGATCGGGAAGGTCTACGAAAACTACGTCCACTGCGTGGTGCGGAAGGACAGCGGCATCCGGGACATCACCGGGCTGGCGGGCCGCCGGGTTGCCGTGGGACAGCCCGGCTCGGGCACGTCCCTGACCACGCCCCGGCTCCTGGAAGCCGCCGGGCTTGGCACCTCAGCGGCTGCCGCCGCACCATCCGCCGGAACTGCCGCCGTCGAAAACCTGGGCCTGAACGACGGCATCGCAGCCCTGAGGGCCGGGATCGTGGATGCCCTGTTCTGGTCCGGCGGTGTTCCCACCGCCGCCATCGCGGCCGCCCAGCAGGACGTGGAGCTGGGACTCCTGGATTTGGCCGGCCTGCTGCCGGAACTGCGCCGGCGGTACGGCGGGATGTATGACCGGGTCCTGATTCCCGAAGGGAGCTACCCTGGCGTTCCGGCAGTGTGGACGGTGGGCGCGCCCAACCTGCTCCTGTGCCGCCGGGATTTGGACAACGCCACTGTGGAGCGGACGGTCCAGTTGCTGGTGCACAACGCCGGCGAACTCATTCCGCAGTCCAGCCTCGGCGTCCAGTTCCTCAGCGCGGAAAGCCTCATCAACACCGCCGGAGTCCCCCTGCACCCCGCTGCCGCGGATGCGTACCGCACACTGCACGGCTGACAAACGCCCCTTCAACGTCCCAACGGCCCACCACCTTTGGCGGCATGAACCCAAACGCCTAGGAGCCGGAGTGTGCCTGCAGGAAGCTGTACACCTCGGTCTCGTCCACGCCGGGGAAGGCTCCCGGCGGCATGGCGGCGAGCAGGTGCGAGTGGGCGCGGGCCGAGGGCCAGGCGTTGCCGGCCCACTGTTTGGTCAACTCGGCAGGCGGCCGCTTGCAGCAGGTGGGATCGGGGCAGTTGGAGGTGGCCCGCGCGCTGGTCTCCCGCCCGCGGAACCACTTCACATGCTGGTATGGCACGCCAATGCTCAGGGAGAACTCTCCGCTGGCGGACCGCTCGGTCCGGGCAGTGCACCAGTACGTGCCCGACGGCGTATCCGTGTACTGGCTGTAGGCGCTGAACTTGTCCGGCACATCGAACACGGCCCGGGACGTCCACGCCTTGCACGACGGCTGGCCTTCGATGGCGCCGGTGTGGTCCTGGGGAAAGTTCACGCCGTCGTTCTCATAGGCCTTGTAGATGATGCCGCTCTGGTGGGTCTTCTGGAAATGCGTCGTGATGCCCAGGTGCTTGGTGGCCAGGTTGGTGAAGCGGTGCGCCGCGGTCTCGTAGGAGACGGCGAAGGCATCCCGGATGTCCTCCACCGCGATTTCCTTGGCCGCTTTGGCTTTTTGCAGAAATTCGACGGTGGCCTGCTCGGGCAGGAGCAGGGCGGCGGCGAAATAGTTGGTGGCCACCCGCTGGGCCAGGAAGTCGCCGTAGTTCTTTGGCGTTTCGTGGCCCAGGACGTAGTGCCCCAGGGCCTGCAGCAGCACCGAGCGGGGGTCGTGGTCCTGCCGCTGGCTCTGCGTCAGATAAATTTTGCGGTTCTTCAAGTCGGTCACGGAGCGGGTGGAGTGCGGCAAATCCCCCACGTGGTGCAGGGTGAAACCGAGGTGCGCCGCGATGTCCGCGATGACGTGCTGGCTCAGCGGACCGGTGGTGTAGCCCACCTCCTTGAGGACCTTTTGGGCCTCGGCCTCGTACTCCGGGAAATAGTTCCCGCGCTCCCGCATCATGGCCCGCAGTTCACCATTGGCGCGGCGGGCTTCCTCCGGGGTGGCCACCTGCTCGTTCATCTTCCGTTCGAGCTCGTGCAGCAGGCCCACCTGGGCCTCCAGGACATCCAGCGGGAGCCGCGAACTGATGCGGATTTTGGGCAGGTTCAGCGACTCGTACAGAGGCCCGCGCTGGTACCGTTCCAGCTCAATTTCCAGGGCAGCGCGGCGGCTGGGCGGCTCGGCCCCTAGCAGCTGGTCGATGCTGACATTCAGGGCGCCCGCCAGGTGCTGCAGCAGTGTCAGTTTTGGCTCGCGCTTGCCGTTCTCGATCAGACTGAGCTGGCTGGGGGCGGTCCCGACGGCGGCGCTCAGGTCATCGAGCGTGAAACCGGCTTGCTTGCGCAGGTGGCGGACGCGCCGGCCCAGTGCGAAGACGTCGAGTTCGGGCGCGGCGGCGGTGGACGGTGGCTGGGAAACGTCCCTGTTCCAGCTTGAAGGCGACATTTCTGAAGAATACGTGAAGAAACGCATTTCTTTCCATACTTTTCATCTAGAAAGGGGGTTGAAAGTGCTGAAAAGTAGTGATCACGGAAAGAAACACCGCACCGGATAAGCCGGTGGGAGCCTCAACGGCGCGGTTCCCACCTACTCCATCCGGAGCTCAATCAAGGAGATCAACGATGACTGCAGCATTTGAGCCCACCCAGCAGACGCCCGAAGAGCAGGCCGCCGCCCTGGAGCTCGAGTGGGCCGCCAACCCCCGCTGGGAAGGTGTGACCCGGGACTACTCAGCTTCCGACGTCGTCCGCCTCCGCGGCCGCGTCTCCGAAGAGCACACCCTGGCCCGGCGCGGATCGGAAAAGCTGTGGAAGCAGCTTACCGAGGAGCACAAAACGGGCGGCTACACCAACGCCCTCGGCGCCCTCACCGGCAACCAGGCCGTCCAGCAGGTCAAGGCCGGACTCCGCGCCATCTACCTCTCCGGCTGGCAGGTCGCTGCGGACGCCAACAATTCCGGCCACACCTACCCGGACCAGTCGCTCTACCCCGCCAACTCGGTCCCCACCGTGGTCCGCCGCATCAACAACGCCCTGCTCCGCGCCGACCAGATCGAATTCTCCGAAGGCATCCAGTCCGTCGAGGACTGGCTGGTCCCCATCGTTGCCGATGCCGAGGCCGGCTTCGGCGGCCCGCTGAACGCGTACGAGCTCATGAAGTCCATGATCCAGGCCGGCGCCTCTGGCGTTCACTGGGAGGACCAGCTCGCCTCCGAAAAGAAGTGCGGCCACCTGGGCGGCAAGGTGCTGATCCCCACCCAGCAGCACGTCCGCACCCTGAACGCGGCCCGCCTGGCAGCAGACGTCGCCGGGACCCCCACCGTCGTCATCGCCCGCACCGACGCCGAGGCCGCCACCCTGATCACCTCCGACGTCGACGAGCGGGACCAGGAATTCATCACCGGCGAGCGCACCCCCGAGGGCTTCTACAAGGTCCGCAACGGCATCGAACCCTGCATCGCCCGCGCCAAGGCCTACGCCCCGTACTCCGACCTCATCTGGATGGAGACCGGCACCCCGGACCTCGCCCTGGCCCGCAAGTTCGCCGAAGCCGTCAAGGCCGAGTTCCCGGACCAGATGCTTTCCTACAACTGCTCGCCGTCCTTCAACTGGCGCAAGCACCTGGACGACGACACCATCGCCAAGTTCCAGCGTGAACTCGGCGCCATGGGCTTCACGTTCCAGTTCATCACCCTGGCCGGCTTCCACGCCCTGAACTACTCGATGTTCGACCTCGCCCACGGCTACGCCCGTGAAGGCATGAGCGCCTACGTCGAACTCCAGGAAAAGGAATTCGCCTCCGAGTCCCGCGGCTACACCGCAACCAAGCACCAGCGCGAAGTCGGCACCGGCTACTTCGACACCATCTCCACGGCGCTCAACCCGAACGCGTCGACCCTCGCCCTCGTGGGATCCACCGAAGAGGGCCAGTTCCACTAACGCTTAGCGTTCGACGGCGGACCGGTCACCTTCGCCTTCGGAGCGGCAATGCTCTGCCTGCTATACCCACGCCCGCCCCATGACCTCGTAGAACTCGGTCGGGGGCGGGCATAGGGCCCCTTTACGCAGGCTGCCGCGTTCCCGGCTCCTTCGGCCTTGTGCCTTGCTCACCCACCTGCCGCTACCCGCCGTCGAACTTCCCTTTCGTCTTTAAGGAGACTGAAATGAACAGCTTCACCGATAGCTTTACGCTCAATGGCATTACCCTGACCGCTCAGCCGATCTGCCGGCAGGACCAGGTGCTCACGCCGGACGCACTGACGTTCATCGCGAAGCTGCACCGGGCCACCGCGGAGCGGAGGCAGGAGCTGCTGCAGGCACGGCGTGCGCGGCGGGCTGACATCGCCGCCGGCGCCGACCCCCGGTTCCTGCGGGAGACCGAGCACATCCGCAACGATCCATCCTGGCGCGTCGCTCCCCCGGCCCCCGGGCTGGAGGACCGCCGCGTGGAAATCACGGGGCCGGTGGACAAGAAAATGACCATCAACGCCCTGAACTCCGGCGCCAAGGTGTGGCTGGCCGACATGGAGGACTCCTCCACCCCCACGTGGCGGAACGTCATCAAGGGCCAGCTGAACCTGACCGACGCCCTGGAACGCCGGATCGACTTCACCAGCGAAGAGGGCAAGGAATACAAGCTGAAGGCGGCCGGCGACCTGCCCACCATCGTGGTCCGGCCCCGCGGCTGGCACCTGCCGGAAAAGCACATGCTCATCGACGGCCAGCCGATCGCCGGCGGCATCGTGGACTTCGGCCTGTACTTCTTCCACAACGCCCGCCGCCTGCTGGCCCAGGGCAAGGGACCGTACTTCTACCTGCCCAAGATCGAGAACCACCTCGAAGCCCGGCTGTGGAACGACATCTTCATCCTGGCCCAGGACCTGCTCGGCATCCCGCAGGGCACCATCCGCGCCACCGTGCTGATCGAGACCATCACCGCAGCGTTCGAAATGGAGGAGATCCTCTACGAACTGCGCGACCACGCCGCAGGCCTGAACGCCGGCCGCTGGGACTACATCTTCTCCCTGATCAAGAACTTCCGCACCCGCGGCCCCCGCTTCGTCCTGCCGGACCGCGGCCAGGTAACCATGACCCAGCCCTTCATGCGCGCCTACACCGAACAGCTGGTCCGTGCCTGCCACAAGCGCGGCGCCATGGCCATCGGCGGCATGGCCGCGGCCGTCCCCAACCGCAAGGACCCCGAAGCCAACGCCAACGCCCTGGAGAAGGTCCGCGCCGACAAGACCCGTGAGGCCAACGACGGGTTTGACGGCTCCTGGGTGGCCCACCCCGATCTGGTGCCGGTGTGCCGCGAGGTTTTCGACGGCGTCCTCGGGGACAAGAGCAACCAGCTGGACCGGCTCCGCGAGGACGTCACCCCGGACGACCGCGCCCTGATCGACGTTGCCGCCACCACCGGTAACATCACCGAGCAGGGCATCCGGAACAACATCGAGGTAGGCATCCGCTACATCGAGTCCTGGCTGCGCGGCAACGGGGCGGTGGCCATCCACAACCTCATGGAGGACGCCGCCACCGCGGAAATTTCCCGGTCCCAGCTGTGGCAGTGGATCTACGCCCGGGCCATCACCGACCAGGGCGAGATCATCAGCCACGAGTGGGTGGAGGAGCTGCTGGACGAGGAATTCGCCCGGCTGGAACGCTTCGACGGCGACCGCTTCGAGGACGCCCGCGACATCTTCGAGGAAGTCACCCTCAGCCGTGAGTTCCCCTCCTTCCTCACCCTGCCCGCCTACGCCCGCTACCTGACGGAGGCCCGCGAAAAGGCCACCGTGGAGGAGCTGGCCGCGGCCTAACCAGACTTCCGTCCGCCGGGCCGGCACGCCCTCCGCAACAGGCCCCCCGAAATCCGGGTCGCCGGCCCGGCGACGGAGCACCACACGGATGCCCGCTCACTTTCCCCAGGAAAGTGGCGGGCATCCTCGTATTTGCCGCCATAAGTGAGCGGGCGTTGGGCACGTCCGGCGGCGGGGGCCCGGCTCAGCGGCCCTTCGGCACCTTGCGCACGGACAGGGTGGTGCTGGCGAAGAAGGTCAGCACCGACACCAGGATGACCAGCAGGGCGGGTGTCCACGACTCCGAGCTGTCGTGGACGAAGCCCACCAGCGGCGGGGCCACCGCCGCGAGGCAGTAGCCGAGGCCCTGGACCGTTGCGGACATCCGGCCGGCCGAGGCCTGGTCGCGGGCCAGCTTAATGATGGCGATGAAGATCAGCGTGATGCCGCCGCCCTGGGCAATGCCACCGGAAGTGGACCACAGCCACCACAGCTGCGGCAGGAACAGCAGCCCCACCGGAACGGCAAGCCACAACGTTCCCAAGGTGACGGCCACCGTCGTCGTACTCATGTACTTGGCGGCAAAAGGCACACCGAGTCCGCCCACAATGGCCAGTATCTGGAAGATCGAGGACGCGGCGCCGGCCTGCGCGGCGTTCATGCCCAACTCATCGTGCAGGTAGCTGGGCAGCCACGCCGTGACGCCGTAGTAGGAGAAGGCCTGGCCGCCGAAACCAGCCGTGAGCCCGAACGTGGTCCAGCCGGAACCCGCCACGCGCGGCAGGGGCTTGTCGCCGCCGTCGTCCCCCTGGGCAAGGAATGCCGTCCTCGGCCCTACCGCCAGGACCCAGACCACCACAGCGGCAACCGCAAGGACGGCGACAGCGGCCAGCGCCAGCCGCCACCCCGTCACGGCCGCCAGCGGGGCCATGATCACCGAGGTCAGGAAGGAGCCGATGTTCAGCGCCGCGGTGTAGATTCCCATTGCCGTCCCCTGCCTGCGGGGAGCAAAATCGCGGCGGATGATCAACGGCACCGCAATGTTGCCGATGGTGATGGCCACCCCGATCACCACGGTGCCGGCCACCACCAATGCCGGTCCTCCCGCGGAACGGACCACCACGCCTGCCAGGACGCCCAGGATGGTGAGCGTCACGGCGAACTCGGCACCGAACTTCCGGGCGGCCAGGGAGGCAAGCGGCGCCGCCAGCGAAAAGCAGAGCACCGGGATGCTGGTCAACAGGCCCAGCATGACCGGCGAAAAGTGCAGTTCGGCCTGCATCGGGCCCACCAGGGGCGCGACGGCAACGAAGGGGCCGCGGAGGTTCAGAGCCAGCAGGCCGATGCAGGCCAGCAGGACCCAGCTTTTCGGCATACGGGAAAGGACGCGGCCGCTCACAGGGGCAAAATCGGGAATGGGCGTGGATTCATCACTCCCATTGCTATCACGCTCCGCATTGCCGGGGTTTCAGGCACCCGCCCGCGCGGCCCTGCCATACGATGAACCTGACCCCGGGACGTAGGACACTGCGAAGGACAACCATGACGCACCGCCTAGCCATCCTCGACGATTACCAGGACGTGGCCCACGGCTTCGCCGACTTCACAGCCCTGGAAGCGGAGGGCGTTATTGTGACGTCATACCGCGAGGCCTTCACGTCCCGGGACGCCCTCATCTCAGCCCTGGCGGACACCACCATCGTGATCGCCATGCGTGAGCGGACGGCGTTCCCGCGGGAGGTGTTCGAGAAGTTACCGGCCCTTGAGCTGCTGGTCACCACCGGCATGGCCAACGCCGCCATCGACCTGGCAGCCGCCGCCGACCATGGTGTGACGGTGTGCGGCACCCCCGGGTCGCCCACAGCCGCGCCGGAACTCACGTGGGCGCTTTTGCTGGCCATCGCCCGTCACCTTCCCGCAGAGGAGAACTCACTCCGGGCAGGCACATGGCAATCGACCGTGGGCCTGGAGCTGGCCGGGAAGACACTTGGCATCGTGGGGCTGGGCAAGATCGGCAGGCGGATAGCGGCCTACGGACAGGCGTTCGGGATGAACGTGGTGGCGTGGAGCCAGAACCTCACCGCCCAGGCGGCTGCCGACGCCGGCGCGCGGCTGGTGTCCAAGGAGGAACTTTTCACGGTGGCCGACGTCGCCACCCTCCACCTGCGGCTCTCCCCCAGGACCGAGAACACAGTGGGCGAGGCCGAGCTGCGGCTGCTGGGCCCCGAAGGCATCCTGATCAACACCGCACGCGGCCCACTGGTGGACCAGGAGGCACTGATCAGGGCGCTGAACGAAGGCTGGATCCGCGGCGCGGCCCTGGACGTCTTCGACCAGGAACCGCTGCAGGCCGGGCACCCGCTCCTGGCGGCCCCGAACACCGTGCTTTCGCCCCATCTGGGCTATGTCACCCAGGAAAGCTACCGGCAGTTCTACGGCGGCGCCCTTGAGGACGTCACCGCCTGGCTGGCCGGCTCCCCCATCCGCACCATCACCGCCTGACCCGCACCCCGAAGCACACCCAATGACCCACACCATCCGCAAGGCAACAGCGGACGACGCCGGCCTGCTCGCGGCGCTGGCGGCCGTCACCTTTCCGCTGGCCTGCCCGCCGTCGTCGTCACCTTCCGACATTGCCGCGCACCTGGCCAACACGCTCAGCGAAGAACACTTCGCGGGCTACCTCGCGGACCCGGACACCACCGTCCTGGTCATCGACGCGGACGGGCAGCTCAACGGCTACAGCCTGCTGGTGGACCGGCCCGCGGCAGACCCGGACGTGGCTTCGGTGCTGACGGTGCTGCCGTCGGTGGAAATCAGCAAATGCTACGTCCACCCGGACTACCACGGGCTGGGAGCAGCAGCCGAGCTCATGCATGCCAGCCTGCAGGCCGCAGCGGCCTCCGGGGGCGCCGGAGCCTGGCTGGGGGTCAACAGCCAGAATGCCCGCGCCATCCGGTTCTACGAAAAGTCCGGTTTCCGCAAGGTGGGCACCAAGTCCTTCCGGCTTGGCAGCACCGTGGAACACGACTTCGTGCTGGAGCGGCCCCTTCCCTGAAGATCAGTTGGTGGATTGCTGAAGCCCGGGGACGCGCGAGTCGGCCGGCGCTCCGTTCGGCGGGTAGGCCAGGGGCGGCCGCGGCTCGGTCAGCAGCCTGAGCCCCGGCGGAAGTCCGTCAATGCCACCCTTGGTGCCGGTGGCGGTGATGGTGACCCGGCTGGTATCCAGCAGCACGTTCTCCGCGCGGAACGTTCCCACGACTTCGGGGAGGATCGGTGCCAGATGCACCACCCCGCGGGTGAAGACGGGGTCGAACCGCAGGAGGATCCGCGCGAGCTGGACAGGGGCGGCCGCAGCCCACGCCTGCGGCGAACAGGCCGTTGGGTACGGCACCGGGCTGGAGAACTCGCCGCGGTCAAAGCCGCAGAACAGTTCCGGAAGCCGGCCGTTGAAATGCGCGGCGGCATCAAAGATCCCCAGGGCCACCCGCTTGGCTTCGTCCACGAACCCATAGCGCATCAGGCCGGTGGCCACCAGCGCCGTATCGTGCGGCCAGACGGAGCCGTTGTGGTAGCTCACCGGGTTGTAGGCGCCCATGTCGGAGGCCAGTGTACGGATGCCCCACCCGGTGAACATCTGGGGTGACATCAGGTGCTCCATGACGGACACCGCTTTGTCCTGGTCCACGATGCCCGTCCACAGGCAGTGCCCGATGTTGGAGGTCAGGGCGTCGACCGGACGCTTGTCCTTGTCCAGTGCCACGGCAAAATAACCCTTGTCCGGCAACCAGAACTTCTTGTTGAACTCCTCTTTGAACTTGGCGGCTTTGTCCGCCCAATGCATTTCCAGGGCCGAGTCACCGCCCCAGTGGGCCAGCAGCGACCTGCCCAAGTAGGCCGAGTACACGTAGGCCTGGACCTCGCAGAGGGCGATCGGAGCCTCGGCGATGGTGCCGTCAGCGAAATTGATGCCGTCCCAGGAGTCTTTCCAGCCCTGGTTGACCAGGCCGTGCTCGTTGGCGCGGAGATATTCGACGAATCCGTCGCCGTCCCGGTCGCCGTACTTCTCAATCCACTCAAGCGCGCGGTCGGCGTGCGGAAGGAGCGGCTGGATCTTGTCACGGGAAAGCCCCCACCGGCTCAGTTCGCCCAGGACCGCCACGAAAAGCGGGGTTGCATCTGCTGTGCCGTAGTAGGCGCTCCCCCCGAGGGAGAGTCCCGCGGTGACCCCCAGCCGGACCTCGTGCGGGATGCGTCCCGGTTCCTCCTCCGAATCCGGATCCACTTTCTTCCCTTGGATTCCAGCCAGGGTCTGCAGCGTTCCCAGCGCCAGGTTGGGATTGACCATCATGCTCATATAGGAGGTCAACAGGGAGTCCCGGCCAAACAGTGCCATGAACCATGGCGCGCCCGCAGCGACGGCGGCCCGCTCCGGGTGGTGCGCATCAAAGATGCGCAGGGCACCGAGATCACTTTGGCTGCGGTTGAGAAGGTCCTGGAGGCTGGAGTCCTGGATGCTGATCCGCGGGGTTCCCTCCTCCCAGGCCAGGTGCCGGCGCACGCCCTCACGGTGGTGCGGCAGCTGTCCTTCCTTGAAGGGCTTTTCGGGTGCCTCCCCGTTCACCAGCGGCACCACGATTACGCTCGTGGCCCATTTGCCCCTGGCAGGGACGGTCACGTGGAAGCGCAGTCCATCCGTGCTGACATCAGCCTCCCGCGCCCCGATGGCCGAACCTCGCTGCTGGCCGTGCCTTTCGGCTTCGATGACCAGCCGGCCTTCCGACACCGTCCGCGTGGTGTCATCTGCTCCCGTGGCCCGGCCGCCCTTCACATCGAACAGGTCGGCCTGGTCGGCGTCGACCAGCAGTTCGATGTCACACTCAACCGGTTCGGACGCGTAGTTCTCCAGCGAGATGTCGTCCTGCAGGCCCGGACCGATGTGCCGCACCTGGCGCACCACCAGCGGGCTGTCGAACTTGCCGCCGGGCCACTTTGCCCGGCCCACGAAGGTGGCCTCGAACGGCTGCGGGCGCTGGGCCGAGAGTGGTTCGCGCACCGCGCCATTGATCCTCAGCACCCAGCGTGAAAGGATCCGCGTGTCCTGGTAGAAGGTGCCATTCGTGCCTGCCTCGGGATTGATATCCCCGCTCGCGGCCGAGATACAAAAGGAGGAACCCTCCAGCACCGTGACCGAGCCCGATTCAGACCCGGCCGCCTCGATGTCTTCGTTCCAGGCGGTCATAAAAGGACTCCCTTCTGGACGGGAAACTGTCCCGGGGGATCGGGAACAGCGGTTCTGCCCTTATCGATTCTGGTGCAACCGGGTGCCATGCGGAACCCCCGGAGGCATCCTCCCCTCAATAAGGTCGCTGTAGAGTTCCAGGTGTTCGGCGACCATCCGTTCAGCGCTGAACAGGTCCTCCACCGATCTCCGGCAGACAGCCCTGTCCAGTTCTGCGGCCGCGGGGACAAAACCTGCCAACTCTTCAGTTTTGCCCAGGAAGCCTGTCCGCCCGTGCTTGATGATCTCCGGCGCGGAACCGATGCGGGTGCCGATGACAGGGGTGCCGGTGGCCAGGGCCTCGATCATCACCAGGCCGAAGGGTTCTGACCACTGGATGGGGTTCAGAAAGGCGATGGCATCCCCCATCAGCCGGTACTTGGCGGCATCGTCCACCTCACCCACAAAGTCTTCGTTGGGGCCGAGCATTGGTTCAATGACCTCCCGGAAATAACGGACCTCTTCCTGCTCCCGCATCTTGACCGCGATCTTGAGGTGCAGGCCGGCCTCCCGGGCGATGGTAATCGCCTCCAGCAGGCCCTTGTCCTCGCAGGCCCGGCCCACGAAGCACAAATAGCCGCCGCGCCCGCTCCCCACTGGGACAGCGGAAACGTCCATCCCATGGTGGATGACCTGGGTCACTGGGACCTCCGGGGCATGGGATGCCTGGTCCCGTGAAATCGCCACGATGGCGACGTCCGGTGCCATGGCGCGGTACAGGTCCTCAGCTTCCTGGTGGAGCGGCCCATGGATGGTGGTGACCACGGGTACCTTGGGAGGCCGGTGTGCATAAAGAGGGCCGGCCAGCGTGTGGTCATGGATGATGTCCACGTCCTGCAGTCCCTTGTACGCGCGGATGACGTGGCTTAGCTCAGACATCGTGAAGCCGAGCTCATCCCGGGATGCCGGCCGCATTCCGGGCACCAGCGGCACGGGACAGGTACTTTCGGAAGGCGCTGCCAACACGACCTGGTGTCCGGCGGCAGCGAACCCCCGTGCCAGGGTGTCCACAACTCTTTCAATGCCGCCGTAAGTGACCGGTGGAATGGGAATCCAGGGTCCCGCGATAAGTCCAATACGCATAACTGGCCTCCAGAGGACGAGGCCCGAGCTCCCCAGCCGCCAGGCACATGGCTCCGCAGGCCATGTCGGTCTGCGGCGTTAGATATTTCCTTGGCGTCTGCTTCACCTACTTCAGAACTATCGCCCAGGACCGGCCCGCTCCACAAGGGCTTCTTAATGTGCCCCATGTCATAACGCCTTCCGGAATGGCCGCGCCAGGCAGGCGGTTATGGAATGCATGAAGATTGAGATTTGGTCCGACGTTGCCTGCCCGTGGTGCTTCATCGGCAAGCGCCGGTTCGAGGCAGCCCTGGCAGCCTTCCCGCACAGTGAATCCGTGGACGTGGTGTGGCGCAGCTACCAGCTGGACCCCACGCTGCCCGAACACTACGACGGCACCGAGCTGCAGTACCTGAGCAGCCGCAAGGGCATGCCGGCGGGGCAGGTCTCCCAGATGTTCGACCATGTGGCAGCGCAGGCAAAGGGCGAAGGCCTGGACTACCACTTCGACAAAGTGGTGGTGGCCAACAGCTTCACCGCGCACCGCCTGATCCACCTTGCCGCGGCCCATGGACAGCAGGATGCGGCCAAGGAACGACTGCTCAGCGACCACTTCGAACACGGCAAGGACATCGGCAGCCGCGGGTACCTTTCCGCCCTGGCCGGCGACCTGGGCCTGCCGGCCGACGAGGTGGAGCAGCTTTTCACCACGGACAAGTACTCAGACGAGGTCCGGCTCGACTTCCAGGAAGCCCGCGCCCTCGGCATCAGCGGCGTTCCCTTCTTCGTGATCGACCGGAAGTTCGGCCTGTCCGGCGCCCAGCCGACAGAAACGTTCACCGCTGCGCTCAACCAGGCATGGCAGGACGCCAACCCCCTGGTGCTGGTCAACTCGTCCGAGGCCGAAGCCTGCGGCCCGGACGGCTGCACGGTTTAGCGGCTTTTACTGACACATCGCGGTAAAGTGTCTGCATGCCCAGGATTTCAGCGGCCAGCAATGCCGAACAACGTGCAGAGACCCAGCGCCGCATCCTCACCGCTTTCGGCGAGCTCCTGTTTACCCACGGGCTTCCGGGACTGACCATGACGGACGTGGCCCGGCACGCAGGCATCGGCCGGACCGCCGTTTACAACTACTACGCGGACATTGAAGAACTCCTGATCTCCTACGCCCTGGATGAGACCGAGAAGTTCCTTTCCGATCTGCGCGAGTCGCTCCAACGCCTCGAGAACCCGGTGGAACGCCTGGCGCTGTACGTCCGCGCCCAGGTGGTGGACCTCTCCCGCCGCCACCTCCCGCCGGGACCGGCCATGGGCGCGGTCCTGTCGCCGTCGTCCTTTGCCAAGCTTTCGGACCACGTGGGTGAGCTCAGCGTCCTGCTGCAGGGCATCCTTGCCGACGGCATGGAGCAGGGCTACCTGCCGGTCGCGGATGTCGGGCAGCAGTCCCAGTTGATCCTGGGCACCCTGTCCTCCAGCGCGGCGAGGGGCAGCGACGAGCCGGCGGAGCTGGAAGCCCGCGTAGCCAGGACCGTGCGGTTCATCCAGCTTGGCGCCGGCGCAAGGTTCGACGACGGCGGCCGGCCCATCCGCGTGGCCCAGCTTCCGGCAGTAGCCGGCTGAGGGCCCAGCGACCTCAGGAGGGTGCCGCCGGACTGACGGGCAGTTTGTCCGGGTCCGCTACGCGCCGGTTCTCCCGGGGGCAGCTGAGCTTGCCGGGTGTCTGGTCCACCAGTTCCGGCGGGACGAGCGCCTTGTAGTCCTGTGACAGGATCACGTCGACGCTGGCGTCGCTCCGGCCGTCCTCGAAGTAGTCCGAACCCTGAAGGTTCCGCTGCACGGTGAATGCCGCCGGCTGCCCGGCAGGCCCTGACACTACCTCGGCGACGCCCCGGTAGCCGGCATTGATGTTCGAAACGTTCCCCACCGCGAACTTGCGTGCCGCGAACTCATCCGCCACGGACTTGGCCAGCCCCGGCCGGCCGGTGGAGTTGAAGACGTTGAGGCTGACCTTGTCGTTGGGCGTGTAGTCGAACATTGTGGCGGGGCACGAGGCAACCGGCGTGGGGGCAGGCTCCGCCGTGGGAATTCTCAGCCGGCCATTGATGATGGCCATCGCAGTAATAATGCCCGCGCCGATCAGACCGATCAGCAGGACCAGCACCACTGTGTGCAGTACGCGGCGGCGCACCCGGGCGGTCTCGTCGGCGTCCCTGGCCGCCTCCATGGCGGCGCGCAGCTCGGCGCCGGAAACAACATGGTGGCCGTGAAGGACGGTGGGGTCCTTGGCCCGGTTCCTAGCCATCGAGCACCAGGACCCGGGCGTGGATCGCGGTGCGCTGGTGCAGGGCGGTCCGGACCGCCCTGTGCAGCCCGTCCTCGAGGTAGAGGGTCCCCTTGTACTGCACCACGTGCGGGAACAGGTCACCGAAAAACGTGGAATCCTCGGCCAGCAGCGCTTCCAGGTCCAGGGTGCGCTTGGTGGTTACCAGTTCGTCCAGGCGCACCGGGCGCGGCGGCAGGGACGCCCACTGCTTGGGTGTGTTGTAACCATGGTCGGGGTAAGGGCGGCCCTCGCCCACAGCTTTGAATATCACCATGCCACAGTAGGCACCGCGGTGGCGCAGCGAAAGTGGCAGGGCTGGCCGCTGCCAGGTTGTAGCCAAACAGTGACCATATGCCGCCCCCACCTCCCCGCAGCACGTGGCTGGACCTTCCTGCTGAGACAATGGACCCATGACAGCATCCGAGTCCCCCGCCGTGCCCGCGCCCGGAATCCGCCTGCCGTCCGCACCGCCGCTGGCGCTCCTGCTGGACGTGGACGGGCCGGTGGCAAGCCCGCTGACCCGCGACGTCAAGCCGGACATCATCCTTGACCTCGTCGCCCTTGCTGCGGCCGGGATACCGGTCATCTTCAACACCGGCCGTTCCGATGCCTTCATCCGGGAGCAGGTCATGGAGCCGATGATCGCCGCCGGGATTCCGGCAGGCACGGTCATCCACGCCATCTGCGAAAAGGGCGCTGTCTGGTTCAGCTACACCTCCGCCGGGCCGGGCCCCATCCACGTGGACCGGGAGCTTGCGGTTCCGGCGGCGTACGGCGACGACGTCCGCCGGCTCGTGGCAGAGGACTATGCCGCCCATATGTTCTTCGATGAGACCAAGCGGGCCATGGTTTCCGTGGAGCAGCACATCGACGTCCCCAACGCCGACTACCTGGCCGAGCAGAAGCTGTTCGACGCAGAGGCCATGGAACTCATGAGCCGCCACGGACTGGGCGTCGTCAGGCTGGACCACCACGTACCGAATTCCGACGACGAGGTGGACTACCGCGTGGACCCCACCATCATCTCCACGGACATCGAGTCGGTGCGCCTGGGGAAGGACCTTGGCGCCAGCCGCGCGGTCGAACTGCTTGCAGCCCAAGGCATCACGCCGCAGGCGTGGCGGACGGTGGGCGATTCGCGCACGGACTATGCCATGGCCGACTGGCTGCACCACAACGACCACCCCGTGAAGCATGTGGACGTGCGTCCTGCCGACGGCGTGCCCACCAAGCCCTACCCGGTGCTGACGGCGGCGGACCTGGGGCTGGCGGCCACGGTGATCCACGACGACGCGGGCGGCGCCTTCCTGCGCGCCTGGCGGGAGGCGCTGGGCATCTGAGTCCCTGCCGGACCGCCGTCGCACGTCCACCGGGGGCACCAGCGCCTCCCGAAACCTGCTGTTACTCCGGCAGGACTATCATGCAGGTAAGAATGCCCACTTCCAGCAGCGCGGAGACAACCATTACAGAAGCACCGGTCCAGGACGAGGTCTACTACGGCGGCCAGGCGTCCGTGGAGGAACAATTTCACGCCGAGATAACGTCGGCGGCGGCGGAGCAGCGGCTCAGCCACCGGCCGGACGTCGTCCGGCACAAGGGCCGCTATGCCCTGATCAATGACACCCGGACCCCTTACCAGGCGATGGTGGAAGACCTGCTGTTCCTGCGCAATGTCCTGGCCAACGCAGGCCTCTCGTACCTGCTGGTCCGCGGCAACAACGACCGGCCGGTGCTGGCCCTGGACTGGAAGGACCGGAAGAAGCTCCGGGCCGCCCTGGTCGAGGCGTGCCGGGACGAGCCCTTCTACTCCATGACGGTTGACGCCAAGAAGAAGACGTCCGTCCTGGTGGCAGACGGTGAGCTGTCCCCCAACCGTCAGGGCCGGATTTTCCGCCTGTACCGGCCACGGGTGGAGCCTGTCGGCGGGTTCGAGTTCGGAGCCTCCGCCGGCGTGCAGATTGAACTGTGGGCCTTTGAAGGCGAACAGCTGATCCTTCCCATCGAAAACTCGCTGACCCGCAGGACACTGCTGCGCCAGGACGCGGTCCGCGGGACCGTGGAGCGCTACGGGCACACCTGGCCCACCATCGAGAACATGTTCGCCGACCATGCGAGCGACATCAGCTTCGACATCGACATCGTCTTCTCCTGGGTTGACGGCAGCTCCCCCGAATACATCGCGGCGCGCCGGGCCCAGCAAAAGGGTCATGTCCTGGGCGAAGGCGACGACCACGAGGCCCGGTTCCGGCAGATTAACGAACTCAAGTACGCCCTGCGGTCCGTTTACATGTTTGCGCCGTGGATCCGCCGTATCTTCATCGCAACGGACTCGCCGGCTCCGGCCTGGCTGGCAGACCACCCGTCCGTGACGATCGTGCGGAGCGAGGAGTTCTTCTCCGATCCCTCCGTGCTGCCCACCCACAACTCCCAGGCGGTGGAGTGCCAACTGCATCATATTGAGGGGTTGTCAGAGCACTTCCTCTACTCGAATGACGACATGTTCTTTGGCCGCCCCGTGGGCCCGGACATGTTCTTCACTCCGGGCGGCATCACCAAGTTCATCGAGGCGGAAACCAGGATTGGGCTCGGCGAGAATGACGCGGAACGCAGCGGGTTTGAAAACGCCGCCCGCGTGAACCGCAAGCTGCTGTGGAACAGGTTCGGCCGGATCACCACCCGCCACCTGGAACATACTGCCGCGCCGCTGCGCCGCAGCCTGGTGGCACAGATGGAAGAGGAATTCCCCGGGGAGTTCCGCAAGACGGCGGCCAGCCGCTTCCGTGCTGCGGACAACATCTCGGTGACCAACTCGTTCTACCACTACTACGCCCTGCTGACCGGCCGGGCCGTTACCCAGACGGCCGCCAAGGTGCGCTACGTGGACACCACCCTGCGGTCCGGACTCAAGTACCTGCCAAAGCTGCTGGCCAAGCGGAACATGGACTTCTTCTGCCTGAACGACGGCAGCTTCCCGGAGGTCAGTGCCGACGAGCGCGCCGAAGTGGTGACGGACTTCCTGGAGCGGTACTTCCCCATCAAGGCACCCTGGGAGAAGTAACCCGTGCCCGGCCGGGCGTGGGGCGGCCATCCAGGCCAGGACCGGCCCCACGAGGACCGGTCCTAGTGACGGGAGGGGATCCCGAGTTTGGCGC
Source organism: Pseudarthrobacter phenanthrenivorans (assembly GCF_036455295.1). Taxonomy (GTDB): domain Bacteria; phylum Actinomycetota; class Actinomycetes; order Actinomycetales; family Micrococcaceae; genus Arthrobacter; species Arthrobacter phenanthrenivorans_C. The sequence continues at coordinate 57,410 of NZ_JAYXNX010000010.1, forward strand.
TGCCGCGCTGCTTGGTGGTCTCAGGAATCCTGATACCTGCCTCGGCCAGCCGCCGGGCCGTCTCTTCCGGTGACACGTACTCGCCAACAGTGGGCGCACTGCCCAGGGGAACCACTGAATGCACGATCGTGTGCTCGTACACGTGCACAAGGTTGAATGCCTGCCCGCCGTCCTGCCCGCGCGTGCCTCCAACCGGAACGTTCAGGTCCTGGGTGTAGCAGGACGCGGACGCAACCGAGACGGGAACACCGGCGAAGCTGGCGGTGGTGGAGTAGTGCAGGTGGCCGGCGAGGATGGTGCGGACATCAGAGTTTCGAACCACTGCCGCCAGCGATGACTGGTCGCGCAGTTCCACCAGGACCGAAAGATCCAGCACGGACGGAACCGGAGGGTGGTGCAGGGCCAGGATGGTGCCGTCCGGGGCCGGTGTTTCCAGCTGTTCGGCCAGCCACTCCAGCTGCGAAGCGCTTAGTTCACCGTGGTGGAAACCCGGGACTGTAGTGTCCAGGGTGATGACCCGCAGCCCGTTGATGAAGTAGCTGTGGTCCACCGGCTCGTCGGTTCCCGGCTGGTCGAGCAGCCCCCTGCGGAAGTTGGCCCGGTCGTCATGGTTTCCCATGGCCCAAATGACCTGCGCACCCATCTCCCTGCAGGCCGGCTCCACGATGGCGCGCAGCTTCACATATGCGCCTGGATCGCCCTTGTCAGCGAGGTCGCCGGTGAAAATCACGGCCTCGGGCCGGGCGCCGGACGCTTTGACTTCGTCGAAGAGCTGGCTAAGCCTGGCTTCGCTGTCGACGGTTCCGTAGAGGGGTTCTGGACCTCCCAACAAGTGGGGATCGCTCAGGTGGAGTAGGAAGTGGCGTGGCCGGGGATGTTCGGCCTCGATGTGCTCCATTGCTACCTCTATGGTCGGTGGGAAGCCGTTCTTCCCTTGTACCCTTCAGTAATATTTATCCAATCAGACATTTGGCAAACTTGGGGTGAATTGCCATTACTGATGTGGAAAAAGTTCAAAGAACTGCGCTTCTGCAGGGGCGGGTCCCCGTTTTCGCTGCCCTCACCCCAGCGCCTCCTCGATCGCGTCGATGACCTCCGCTGAGTCCGGTTCAACCGTAGGGGCGAACCGGGCCACCACCTCGCCCTCACGGCTCACCAGGAATTTCTCGAAGTTCCACTTCACCATCCCCGGCAGCAGGCCGGTCCTGAACTTGGTGAGCTCGGAGTAGAGCATGTGTTGGTTCCGGCCACGCACGTCCGATTTGGCCGTCAGCGGGAAGGTGACTCCGAAGTTCCGGTCGCAGAAATCCGCTATTTCACTGTCTGTACCGGGCTCCTGGCCAGCGAACTGGTTGCAGGGAACACCCAGCACCTCGAAACCACGGTCGCGGAATTTCCCGTAGAGGGCTTCGAGCCCGGCGTACTGGCGGGTGAAGCCGCAGTTGGATGCCACGTTGACCACCAGGACCACTTTCCCTTCAAACTGGCCGAAGTTGGTCCGGGTGCCGTCATTGAGTATCAGCGGGATCGGATAGAGCGGGCGGGGGCGGCGCGTCTGCGAAAAAATCTCCATACAGGCAATTCGTCGCCAATCCCCCTGGGTACGGGTCCGCTTCGGGATTTCCTAGGCCGGCGGGGTGGTCGCCGCGGGATCGCTGGCAGTAGGCGCGGGCGTGGGCTCAACCGCCGGAGGCACTGGAGTGAGGGCCGTCGGCGTCGGCGCAGGTGCCGGCGCGACCGTTGTGGGCGCGGGCGCAGGCGCAGGCTCTGGCGCGACCGTCGTGGGCGCAGGTGCAGGTTCCGGCGCGACCGTTGCGGGCGCAGGTTCCGGCGCTGGTGCTGGCGCCACCGTCGTAGGTGCAGGCGCAGGCTCAGTAGGCAGCGGAGTTGCAGAGTCAGTCGGCGCAGGCTCAATGGGTGCCGGATCAGTCGGCGACGGCGACGGGCATGCCTGATCAGTAGGCGCAGACAGAGTCGGCGTCGGGCCCGCCGGGTCAGTGGCTACCGGATCGGTAGGCGCAGCCGCCGTCGGCGTCGGCGTCGGAGTCGGCGACGGCGAGGGCGATGGGCTCACTGGGTCAGTTGTCGCAGACGGAGCCGTTGATGGGGAAGGGCTTGCAGGGTCGGTCGGGGAGGGTGCCGGATCGCTGGGAGCCGGCCCCGAGGAAGGTGGCACGGCGCTTGCGGAAGGTTGCGCGGGTGGTTGGTCCGTCGTCGTCAACTGCACGCTGGGAGGCGGAAGCACTGCGCCCATCGCCTCCCATGGCAATGGCGCGGGGGCAGGCGCCACCGCCGCCGGGAAGGGCGACACCTGCAGGCCTGCCGCAGGGAACCCGCTTCCGGTGTCCACCTGGAGGGGGATGGTCCAGCTGATCATGCCTCCGGACAGCCCCTGGCCGGGAGCATAGGACACCAAGTCCGCTGCAAGCGGCTGGCTCAGTGCCCGGAGCTGCAAAAAGCTCCACCGCATTGGGTTGGTGTAGCGGCCGTTGAGGATGGACTCGAAATGCAGGTGGCATCCCGTGGACCATCCCGTGGTGCCCACGCGGGCGATGGCCTGCCCTGCCTGGACCCTGTCGCCGGTGTGGACACCAATGGATTCAAGGTGGTTGTACGTGGTGATGAGGCCGTCGCCGTGGTCGATTTCTATGCGGTTCCCTCCGCCCCAGGGATGCCACCCTGCAGCGCGGACAACACCGGAATCCGCTGCATAGACGGGCGTTCCGCAAGCAGCGGCGAAGTCCTGCCCCAGATGGAAGTCCCCCGCTGCCCCGCTGATCGGGCTGACCCTGTACCCAAAGGGTGAGCTGGGATCGAGGAACTGAAGCGGAGACATCAGGAAGCCCGCCAACGGCCTTCCCGCTGCTGCGGTTCCGACTGCCAGGGCGGACGCGTCCTGGACGGACCCTCCGATGGAAGTATGCGGGAAGGCCAGGGCGGCCTGGGGGTCGGAGAGGATGGCGGGCGGCAAGGCACTGGTGACAAGCTGGTCCGACGACGGCGGAGCGTCTGCCGCGTGCGGCCGGGGAACGCTGCCGGTTCCGGAAGTCCGGGCCGGGGCGTTAGCGCCAGGACCGGCGCCGGCATCGACAACCGCTCCAGCCAGCCCGCCCGGCCCGGGAGAGCCTGCAGAAAGGTTGACGGCGCAGACGGCTGCGGCCAGCACCCCGGCCGCAGCGACGGCGCGGGCAACGCGGGGAAAAGTATGTTGGTCCGGCTTCCCGTTGCCGGGCACAGAATTCCTGCCCAATTAACTGACTCCACGACGTGGCCTGCCGCTCGGTGTCTCGACGGTATGTCCCATGGGACCACAGGACGGCTGGGGCGGAAACCCCGGGGCCGGACAATGCGGGATTTTTGTGGGCCGTTAGGGGCAGGCAGCCGCAGGATCCTCCCGGCAGCATGCCGTGCCTGCCCAAATAGGCAACAATGTCTCATGCGCAATGTGCTCCGTACATGGCGGGACGAAGTCAAGAAGACCTTTTCAGGCAGGGCCGACGCCCCGCCTGACTGGACGCTGCGCCTGGCCGAGGGCGACGACGCGGGCTACCACCTTCCCGGTTCGGCGGTGTGGGCGGTTCACGGGTCCATGACGCCCATCGTTGGAGGGATCCGCACGCTGCTCATGCAGTCGCTCCACCCGGGCGCGCTGGCAGGCGTGCACGAGCACTCCAACTTCCGCGAAGACCCGCTCCGGCGTCTGGCCAATACCATCCGGTGGATCTTCACGGTGACGTATGGGTCAACGGCGGCCGCAGAGGAGGCAACCAGCCGGGTCCGCCGCCTCCATGAGCCCGTCCAGGGCAACTACAGTGGCAACGACGGCGAAGTGCACACGTACAGCGCCAACGATCCCGACCTGGCCGGCTGGATCCACCTTGCTTTCACGGACGGCTTCCTCGCTGCCCACAAGATCTGGGGCGGCCCCATTCCGGGCGGGGCGGACTCCTATGTCCGGGAGTGGGCCCAGGCCGGGCAACTGATGGGCGTGGAAGACCCGCCGCTGACCGAAGCGGAGATGCACCGCCAGTTGGACCGTTGGTACGGGCAGCTGAGGGCTGACGACAGGGTGAAGGAAACGGTGGAATTCATCCGCAACGCCCCGCTGCATCCCCTGCTGAGGCCCGGTTACCGGATCCTGTTCGCCGGCGCCGTCTACAGCCTGGAACCCCGGTACCGCCAGATGCTGGGACTCTCGGTTCCGCGGCTGGGCCCGTTCCCCCTTCCGGTACGGCTGGCCACGAAGATGGTGCTCGGCGTCGTCCACGTCGCCCTGGGTGGCTTCCGCAGGCGGATGGGTCCCAGCGAAATGGCAGCCCGGGAGCGCCTGCAGCGGCTGGCAGGGCCTTCTCCCCGGGTGGCCTGACCGGCGCCCCGGAGGCAAGTCCCGGGTATTAAAAGCAAGAACCCGGCTCCAGGGTTACCGGAGCCGGGTTCTTGACCGGCGGAGAATGGGGGATTTGAACCCCCGAGGGCGTTAACCCAACACGCGTTCCAGGCGTGCGCCATAGGCCGCTAGGCGAATTCTCCAACTGCTTCTGAATCAAAAGCAGGTACTAGATTACCTGAAGTTTCCCGCATCGCCCAATTGGCCCCGTTGATGCGGTTTCCGGGGCGCCATTCCATGCCCCTGCCAGCCTTAGGCCCACTGCCCCTCAACGTGAAAATGGACGCCCCCAATGCGCCCATTCCCTGTTGCACCGTTGAGCTGCCGGGTCCAGTCCCGTTCAGCCAGGCCACGCAGCTCACAACCTTGAGATTGCCCCAATCGGTGTACATACCAATGATCGCGGCTGGCGCAGTGATACGCAATGGATTTCCGCAATGTCCCTGGCCTGTGAAGCGCACGGGGCCACCCGCCGGGCGCCCCGCCGGCTGGCGGAAAGCCGATTCGAGTCGCGCCGGATGTTCGGGTAAAGTATCTGACGGCCCCTCATGTGGCGTCATCCTGTTGAACTCCCCCAGGACCGGAAGGTAGCAAGGGTAGACGGGCTCTGGCGGGTGCATGGGGGGTCTTTACTATTCCCCCACAGGGCGGCATGATGTCAGCCCGGATTGGTAGGGTTTTCTCTGTGACAGTTACTACCGCCCTGTACCGCAGATACCGTCCCGACTCGTTCGCTGACGTTATCGGGCAGGAGCACGTCACCGAGCCCCTGATGACGGCTTTGCGGAAGAACCGCGTCAATCACGCCTACCTTTTTTCCGGCCCCAGGGGCTGCGGCAAAACAACGTCCGCCCGAATTTTGGCGCGCTGCCTGAACTGTGCCCAGGGCCCCACGGACACCCCCTGCGGGACCTGCCCCAGCTGCGTCGAGCTGGCCAGGGGCGGCTCCGGCTCCCTGGATGTCATCGAGATCGACGCCGCAAGCCACGGCGGCGTCGACGACGCACGGGACCTCCGCGAGCGCGCCACCTTTGCGCCCGTCCGGGACCGCTACAAGATCTTCATCATTGACGAGGCCCACATGGTCACCTCGGCGGGGTTCAATGCCCTGCTGAAGATCGTGGAGGAGCCGCCGGAACACATCAAGTTCATCTTCGCCACCACCGAGCCTGACAAGGTCATCGGAACCATCCGGTCCCGGACCCATCACTATCCCTTCCGGCTGGTGCCGCCAGAGCCCCTGATGGCCTACCTGGAACTCCTGTGCCGCCAGGAGAACGTCCCGGTGGCCCCCGGTGTCCTGTCCTTGGTCATCCGGGCCGGCGGCGGCTCCGTCCGCGACTCCCTCTCCGTCCTGGACCAGCTCATGGCCGGCGCCGGACCCACCGGGCTGGACTACGAACTGGCGGTGGCGCTGCTGGGCTATACCCACGCATCACTGCTGGACGACGTCGTGGAAGCCATCGCCGCGTCCGACGCCGCCACCGTCTTCCGCGCCGTTGACCGGGTCATCCAAACCGGCCATGACCCGCGCCGCTTCGTCGAGGACCTCCTGGAGCGCTTCCGTGACCTGATCATCGTCCAGGCGATGCCGGAGAGCGCCCACGCCATCCTGCGGGGAATGCCGGCGGACCAGATCGCCCGCCTCCAGAACCAGGCACACAACCTTGGAGCAGCGGAACTTTCCCGCGCCGCAGACGTCACCAATACGGCGCTGACCGAAATGACAGGTGCCACGTCCCCGCGGCTGCACCTTGAACTGCTCTGCGCCCGGATACTGCTGCCCAGCTCCGAACAGAATGAGCGCGGCATGGCTGCCCGGATCGACCGGGTGGAGCGGCGCCTGAACTACGCCGGGAACGACGTCGGGACTCCCGCTGCCCCGGCGCCTGCTGCCACCCCGGCGCCGGCAGCTGCAGCGCCTGCAGGCACGGCAGCGCCGGAATCTCCTGCCGCACTGCCTGCTACCTCCGCAAAGTCAGTACCCGGCACTCCAGAGGCACCGGCTTCCGTGCCCCAGGTTTCCGGCCACACCGAAGCTGCGTCACCGGAGGCCCCGGCAGCCACGCCGGCAGCGGGCGGCCACGCCGCTCCCGCGGCTGAAGCTCCCCGCAGCCCGCTCACCCCGCCGCGGGTCAGCACCAGCGACTGGCCTGTGGAGGAACAGGGACACGCCCGCACGCCACAGGGCCCTGCTGCGCCAGGAACCACCCCCGCGGCAGCACGGCAGACGCCTGCAGCACCGCACAACAATGCAGCACCGCAAAACAACAGCGTCCCGCAAGGCAACCCCTCGCCACAAAGCAACCCGGCGCCACAGACGGCCGCCCCTCAGCCGGCGGGCAGCATGCAGGCATCCGGCAACAACGAGCCGGCACAGCGCCAGGCGGCACCTGACCAGGGAGCCCCGGCACATTCCGCGCCTCCCGCGTCCCCGGCCATGGGTGATGTGGAGGTCCTCCGCAGGGCGTGGCCTGACGTCCTGCAGGCGCTGTCCAAGATCAAGCGCAGCACCTGGGCACTTGTTGAGCCCAACGCGCAGGTCAGCGCCTTTGACGGCAGTGTCCTCACCCTCTCGTTCACCACGTCCGGGCTTGCCGGGGCCTTCGGCAGGGCGGACCACTCCGACAACCTGCGCAAGGCCATCCATAAAACTGTTGGCATCGACTGCCAGATCAACGCGGTGGCCGGTGGCGGCCCCAGCCAGGCGAGCTCTGAGCCAAACCCAAAAGTGCCCGCCAGCCCGGTGGTTCCGGCCACTTCAGCTGACGTTGCATGGGGGCTGGCTCCGGCTCCCGCCCAAGCATCTCCGCCGGCTGCTCCTGCCGCCGCTGCACCTGCCACAGGGACTGCGGCTACAGCTCCGGCTGCCACGCAAGGCAGAAGTACCGGAGCCTTCAATACAGCCGGCAGCACGACTGCCGGGGGACGCTCCGGAAGCACAGCTGTTGCAGCCACCCCAGCTGATACCCAGGAGGCCGGCACACAGGCGGCGGATTCATCCGCCCTCCCCGCGCAAGGATTACCGCCTGCGTCCGGGCCCCACGGGGACGGCCACCAGGGCACGGAACCTGCCCGGGCCGCTTCCGGCAGCCCTGCAACCGGACCAGGCCCCGGCTCCGGCATGTCCCCGTACCCGTCGGCCGGCGGCGACTACTCCTACTCGGATGACGACTGGGGCCCGGCCCGGGACGAGGACGCTCCTCCCCTGGACGAAGAACCTCCCATGGATTGGGAGCCCTCGGAAGGGTCCGGTGGCGGCGTTGCCTCACCTTCTTCAACTGGAGCCGGCCGCCAGCCGGCCGGCGGACGCGGCAAGCCTGCGTCGGGGACCCCCGGAAGTACGGCCGGCAGCGCACCGATGGATAGCGGCGCACCACCTGCCGCCCCCAGCACTGGCCAGCCGGCCGGCGCCGTGCATGACCCCTGGACCCGTGCCGTGGAACAGGCCCCCGGCATCTGGGTGGTGGGAGACAAGAGCAACGTAGGAGCCAAGCACGCGCCATCCTCCACTGCTGAAAACATCGGGGAACAGACCGCCGTCCCGCACTACGCACCCGCCACGGCCCAGGTTCCGCCTTCGATCCCCGCGGTTCCGGTCGCAGCGGCAGCGGACACGGCATGGCAAGGCGGGGGCGCTGTAACTGCCCCCGGCAACAGTCACGGGGAACCTGATTTTGGCGGCCACCACGCGGCGTCCCCCGAGCACGCCCCGGCACCTGAATTCGCCATGGCCTCGGCCGGCCCCGCCACGGTGGCACCGGCCCGCGTCCCACCGTCCTCCACAGCACCGGCCCCGGTTGCAGCCTCCCCTGTTGCGCCGTCCCCTGTTGCACACTCACCTGCGGCATCTGCTTCCGTTGCAGCGCCCCGGACCCAGGCACCCGCGGCCGCGCCGGCAGCGGGCCGGACGGAAACCCGGCAGAGCCTTTACCAGCGGTTGTCCAACAGCCCTGAAGCTGAGGCCGGCCGGGCCAAGGCCCCTGCCAGGGCCACTGCTGCCCAAAGCACCTACGTCCAGGACATCCCAAGCGCTGATGATGAGACCATCGAGGAATCGGGGGTGTTTGGCCGCGCCGCCGTGGAGCGCATCCTGGGCGGCAAGCTGATCGAGGAGCGGTCACTGGACGGAAGCCCGGTCCCGCCCCGCTACTGAGGACGCTCAGGCCTCCACGCCCTGAACCTGCCCTGATCCACCCGCCATCCATACCAAACTGAAGAGGGAAACGTGTACGAAGGTGCTGTCCAGGAGCTGATTGACGAGCTCGGACGCCTTCCCGGAGTAGGACCCAAGTCCGCGCAGCGGCTGGCGTTCCACATCCTCGAGGCCGACCCCCAGGACATGAAACGGCTGGTGGAAGCCATCACCACCGTGAAGGAACGCGTCAAGTTCTGCACCGTCTGCGGCAACGTCACGGAGCAGGACCTGTGCAACATCTGCCGCGACCCGCGCCGCGATCCTGCCGTTATCTGCGTTGTGGAGGAGTCCAAGGACGTTCTGGCAGTGGAGCGCACCCGTTCGTTCCGCGGTCGCTACCACGTGCTGGGCGGAGCGATTAATCCCATCGCGGGCGTGGGACCTGAGCAGCTGCGGATCCGCGAACTGCTCACCCGCCTCAACGACGGTGAAATCCAGGAAGTCATTATCGCCACGGACCCCAACCTGGAAGGTGAGGCAACGGCCACCTACCTGGCCCGCATGCTCAAGACCATCGGCATTGCCGTCACCCGCCTTGCCTCCGGCCTGCCCGTCGGCGGGGACCTGGAATACGCCGACGAGGTCACCCTGGGCCGGGCGTTCGAGGGGCGCCGCAACGCCCTGGGCTGACGCATCCCGCTGCCGCCCGCAGTCGTACTTCTGCGTGGTTGAACCTGGTGTCCGCTGCCTCCGCGTGCCGGGCGTGGGCCGGTATGTGGTCACAATTAAACGTCCCTCCGGGCACGGCGATAAACTGTCCCAAGGAATGCCGCGCCGTCCCGGCGTCAGGCCGCCTGGCCTCCAGAACTCCAATTGATCCAATGAAGGTACGCGCATGAGTACGCCCACCACCGAAGTGCACAACGCAACACAGCCGCAGGTGGCGCCCGCCGCCGGAGCGGTGACCAAGCAGCTCATTGTGCAGAAATTCGGCGGCTCCTCCGTGGCGGACGCGGACGGAATCAAGCGTGTGGCAAGGCGGGTGGTCGATGCCCAGAAAGCCGGCAACGAGGTGGTTGTGGTCGTCTCGGCGATGGGTGACACCACGGATGAACTCCTGGACCTCGCCGCGCAGGTGACCGATTCCGCGCCCGCCCGGGAAATGGACATGCTCCTGTCGGCCGGCGAGCGCATCTCCATGGCGCTGCTGGCCATGGCCATTAACAAGCTCGGCGCCTCCGCCCAGTCCTTCACCGGCTCGCAGGCGGGCATGATCACCGACGGAATCCACGGCAAGGCGAGGATCATCGACGTCGACCCGCACCGGATCCGCACCGCCCTGGACAAAGGCAACATCGCCATCGTGGCAGGCTTCCAGGGCATGACCCGGGCCACCAATGAAATCACCACGCTGGGCCGTGGCGGCTCGGACACCACCGCCGTGGCTCTGGCGGCCGCCCTCGATGCCGACGTGTGCGAGATCTATACCGACGTGGACGGCATCTTCACGGCGGACCCGCGGGTGGTTCCGTCTGCCCAGAAGATCGACACCATTTCCAGCGAGGAGATGCTGGAACTCGCTGCTTCGGGCGCCAAGATCCTCCACCTGCGGTGCGTCGAATACGCGCGCCGGTTCGGCGTGCCGCTGCACGTCCGCTCGTCATTCAGCCAGCATGAAGGCACCTGGGTCATCCCCAGCGCCGACGACAAGATCACCACTCAAGAGGGAGTTGCCTTGGAGCAGCCAATCATCTCCGGCGTTGCGCATGACCGTTCGGAAGCGAAGGTCACCGTTGTGGGCGTCCCGGACATCCCCGGCAAGGCCGCCGCGATTTTCCAGGTCATCGCAGACGCGCACTCGAACATCGACATGATCGTCCAGAACGTGTCCACCCACGGCACGGGCAAAACCGATATCTCCTTCACGCTTCCCATCGTGGAAGGCGCCGACGCCCTGGCCGCCCTCCACGCGGCGCAGGACCAGATCGGCTTCGAGGCCATCGAATACAACGAGCAGATCGGCAAGCTGTCCCTGATCGGCGCCGGCATGCGCTCCCACCCCGGCGTTTCCGCCACATTCTTCAAGGCACTCTCCGACGCCGGCATCAACATCAACATGATCTCCACGTCGGAAATCCGCATCTCCGTTGTGACCCACGCGGATCTGCTGGACGAAGCCGTCCGCGTGATCCATAAGGCGTTTGGGCTCGACACCGAAAGCGAAGCGACGGTCTACGGCGGCACGGGCCGCTAGGTTAGACGCGAAAAGCCTGGTTGCCTTTCTTTTCCAGGAAAGGCAACCCGGCTTTTCTGTTTCTGGAAGCATCCAGGGAGTATCAGGTTTCGCGTTCCAAATCTTCACGGCGTACCGCGTAGTGATGGCCGGTCGAATCCGTTTCCACGACGAAATGCGAGAGATCCTCTTCGGAGGCCTGCTCGAATTCATCGTGTTTGTGCACCACGGGCGCGTCGGCGTCCAGTCGGGTGGCAGGACCAAAGACGAAACGGAGCCTGTCTGTCAGGCCCATGAAACTGGCGAGGACATGTGCCACTGTTTCCACCCCCTTCCCGACGCTCGGGCGAAAGCGCAACCGGCCCCGGGGGGAGCCAGTGCCCTCATTTTAAGCCCGGGACACCAAAAAGGCGCTGGTGCTGGCGGGGTTGACTTCCTAGCGCAGCGAGCGGTCTTCGGGGTTCTTCGGCACTACGTAGGTGCTGCCGTCCGGCCGGGTGACCGTCTCCCACTGCTGCGTCTCCGCCTGGCGCTGGGCCAGAAGCCGGCGGTTCTCCTCGGTCATGTCGTGGCCAAGCGCCGTCCGGCTTGCGGGGCCGAATATGGCCCGCAACTTTCCCGTGGCCCGCATGAAGCGCTGGGAGGCATTGCCCCTGTCCGCGGACTTGTCCGTGCCCATGAAGAGGTTCCTTCCACTCACCGTTTACAGAAGCAAATGTACACTAATGATTAGTGCACTAACAGTTGGAGGATCAATGACCGCTACAGCGGCAGCGAACGCAGAGACAACGTCCACGGCAGAACCGGACGCGGCCCAGGAGGAGGACCTGCTGCTGGAACACCAGCTCTGCTTTGCGCTGACGGTCGCAGCGCGCAGCGTCGTGGGGGCCTACAAGCCCGTGCTTGAGAAACTCAACCTCACCCATCCGCAGTACCTGGTGATGCTCTGCTTGTGGGAGGACAGCCCGCGGACTGTACGGAACATCAGCGAGGCGCTGGCCCAGGAACCGGCCACCATTTCCCCGCTCCTGCGCAGGCTGGAAGCGTCCGGACTGGTCACGCGCCGCCGCGCCGACGGCAACGAGCGCGCACTCGCCGTCGAACTGACCCCGAAAGGCGCTGCCCTTCGGCAGGAGGCGCTGCGGGTTCCGGGCACCATGATGGAGCGGCTGGGCCTGACCCGCGAACAGGTCACCGAACTGCACGCGTCCATGATGGGCCTGATCGCCGCCACCTCCGCGTAACTGTCCCGCCGCGCTGGACGCTGACCGCCGGGCCATGCCAAGCGACTAGAATTATTGGACCAAAGAGAGGTGGCCCGATGCGTAGTGTTCGGATGCTCGCAGCAGTCCTGGCCCTGGGCGCCGGACTGGTCTCCGGTTGCGGTGGCACCCAGGAGAGCGGGAACTCCGGGTCGATGGCCTCCTCCACGGGGTCCACAGCGTCCTCCCGGGGCGGCGATTCCGCCACCCCCTTCCCGAACACCGAAACCTCGATTTCTGCACCCGCTCCCGCCACGTCCCGGCCAAGTTCCGGCCCCGGGCAGGGAAACGCTGAACTTGCCATCACCGTAGTTCCGTCCCAGGGCGCGCCGGAGATCGACTACACCCTGGCGTGTTCCGCCGGCACGCCAGCCGCGGAAAGCAGCCACCCCAATGCCGCGGCAGCCTGTGCAGCACTGAAGGCAAACCCTGGCATCGCTGCCCCGGCTCCGCCAGGAACCGCGCAGCCCTGCACCCAGCAATACGGCGGTCCCCAGACAGCCACCATCACGGGCGTGGTGGATGGTGTTGCCGTGGACTCAAAGTTTGCCCGCACCAACGGGTGTGAGATCAGCGCCTGGAATGCAGCCAAGGACGTGTTGGGCGTTGCCGGTGGAGCCTCTTAAGGTCCTGGCGCCGGATGACGCGCGGGCAAGGGAAGAAGCCCACCTCCGGCGGGTCAGCCGCTACGCCGATCCCTATCTGGCCCGCCGGTCAGCCGGCCGGAAACATCCGGTGGAGGACTTCCTTTTCACGTACTACACCCAAAAGCCCGGCCAGCTGAAGCGGTGGCACCCTGGTGCCGGAGCAGTCCTAACAGGCAGCCACGCAGCGGTGCGCGCGGCCTGGAAGCATTACCGGAAGCTCGACGACGGCGAACTTGCCTCCCTGGGGCTGGCTGCGGGAAGTAGCGCGGTCACCTTCGATCGGGGCGCCTTTCTGGCCGACCGCAAGGAAGCAGTGGCCTTCGCCGGCATTATCCTCCGCGGCACGGCGGCAAGGCCAGCGCAGTTTGGCTGTTTTGGGCTGCACGAGTGGGCAATGGTCTACCGGCAGGACAAGTTCGATCTCCGCCACGAGTACCTGCAGCTCCGGCTGGGGGCAGCGGGCACCGACAAGGTCGTGGAGGCTAACAGGATCCGCTGCACCCACTTCGACGCTTTCCGGTTCTACACCCCGGACGCCATCCCGCTCAACGAGCATTCGCCCAGCCGCGAAACCCAGCGGCACATGGAGCAGCCCGGTTGCCTGCACGCCAACATGGACCTCTACAAGTGGGCCTACAAGCTGCTGCCCGCGCTGCCCAGCGAGCTGGTCATGGACTGCTTCGAACTGTCCTGGCGGATCAGGGCCATGGACATGCAGGCTTCACCCTATGACCTGGCCGACTGGGGCTACCCTGCCATCCCCATCGAGACGCCGCAGGGCAAGGCCACCTACGTGGAGTACCAGCGCGCCTTCGCGGACGAAGCGGCCCTCCTGCGGGAAAGGCTTGCCACGGAACTTGGAGCCATGTCAGAGGGAGCACCCCGGTGATCGACCTGACCATCAGCATCCGGCAGGACAGCAATGCCCCGGAGCACGTCTTCCGGCTGCTGGCCCTGGACGGCAAGCCGGTTGCCGGGACCACCGTGCCGCAGCCGGCGGCGGCTTTGGCGGCCGTGGAGCGGTTCGGCGCAGACCTCTTCTTCCCCAAGCCCGGCCCGCCCAGGCTGTGCACCCAGCAATACGGCGGCCCGCAGGTGGCCATGGTCACCGGAACATTCCATGGGCGCACCGTCCACTCGACCTTCACGCGTACCGATGGCTGCGAAATCGCCCGCTGGAAGGCCTTGGCACCCCTGCTGGGCGGAACGGCTGCCTAATCTTCAGCTGGACTGGAAGCTGCAGGAACGAAAAAAGGTCCCGGACGGTCTCCCGACCGCCCGGGACCTCCCCCCCAGACCTTCTGATCAGCTACCCGGGCAGGTCACGTGCCCGGCACAGCCTGGGCCAGATCAAGTTGTGGCGCGCCCGCCGGGGCAGGGGCAGTGCCCTGTCCCACGTGGACATTCACCCAAGTCCTGATGCCATTGCTGCCAAGGCTCAGCCGCGAAAGATAAGATCCGTCGGAGAGGCCTGACCAGCTCAGCGTTGCCGAGGTGGCAGTCCCGTTCGGCGCCACGATGGGGTTTGGGCTCACCGTGAGGTTCCCTGCATCGCCGGCGAAGGTCACCGCCTGGACTGATGCAGTTGCAGGCCCGTTGTCAGGCGTGGCGTACAGGTTGGCCACCACGTAGTAGGTACCGGCCTTCGGCGACTCCAGGTCCAGGAACTCGCTGGCAGACGCCGTCGCCACCTGGATGGGGGTCAGGCCGCCCGAGCCGTTCGGTGCGTAGACCACCATGTCCCAGTCGACGTCGTTGGACTGTGCCTGGATGCCCAGCCGGGCAAACGAGGCGCCGGCGGGCACTTTCACCTGGATCAGGGCGTTGTGCGCGTCATTCGTGGGCGCGTACCCGCCGGGCGTCTTGGTGACCGCCGTCTGGCTCAGCGGCGCAAGCCCTTCCACGCCGACCGCGATGGGGCTGTCCGAACCGGACACCAGTTCCATGGTGCCGCTGCCGGTGCCGGTAGCTGAGCTGAACGAGAAGGACGGTGCGATCTGGGCGTCAACGGGCCGGACGGCGATCGGTGAGGTCACCGTTCGGGGCCCCTTCCAGGTGAGGCTTCCGGTGCTGAACTTGCCCACGGGTGCACTGACGTTGCGGATGGTCAGCGTCACTTCGCGGGCCTGGCCCGCCTTGGCGAAATTCAGGGCCTTGGGTTCCACGTTGACATTGAAGCCCGGCATGTTCACCTCGGGACGGTACATGCCCGGCACCAGCGCGGTCAGCTTGCGCTTCACCTGGACCTCACCCACCAGGCTGCCCAGGGCGATGGAGGGAACGTTGAGGTCGCGGGCAGCGATGGAGCCAGCCTGCGGAGCCCCGGTGTCCACGCCCTGGCCGTTGAGGAAGCCCAGCCAGTCCTGGATGCCGGAGTCGTACACCAGTCCTGGGTCGAGGACGCGGGTGGAATCGATGTGCCCGGCGCCGCCCTGGAACGGGTCCGTGTTGGGTGAACCGTCGGCATTGACCAGCGGGTAGGCGGTGGTCATCATCGCGGACTTCACCATGGCGGGGGTCCACTTGGGCTGCTTGCCCAGCACCAGGGCGCCGAAGCCTGCGATGTGCGGTGCTGCCATGGAGGTGCCTGACATGAAGCCGAATTGGTCACCGTGGTTGCCGATGGTGGAAACGCCGGCCAGGACGTTGACGCCCGGAGCGGAGATGTCCGGCTTCAGCAGGTCACCGCCGGAGGCAAGTGTGGGGCCCCGGGACGAGAATCCCGCAATCTGCGGCGCAGGGGCTGGCGGGAGGCCTGTCAGATCGCCCTTGACCAGGCTGACCGTCAGCGCCGGATTGGCTTCCAGCTTCGACTTCAGCTCCAGGCTCTTGGGTGCATTGACGTGGACAGTGGGGATGACGTGGTTGTCGGCGTCCTCGGAACTGCCGGTGAGGTTCACCAGGATCATGCCCACCCCGCCTTTGTTCAGGACTTCCTGGCTTTTGGCGGTCCTGTCCACCACGCCGCGGTCACAGACAACCACCTTGCCGGCCACCTTGGTGGCGTCCAGAGTTCCCGGGCCACAGAGGTTGGGGTTTGCCGCGCCCGTGGCAGCGGCGGCCGCGGCAAGGACAACCGGCTTGTCCGCCACTTCCGACTTCATGATGGACGCTCCGCGGTACAGCGAACCGTCAGATACCTTGACCGTGCCCTGCAGGTCGCTGGGGAAGGTTGAGGCGGCCACCGTTGTCAGCCAAGGAGAGGCGTGGTTCACTGTGGAGGCCGTGGGGCCTGAGTTCCCGGCGGATGCGGAGACAAAGATTCCGGCGGCGGCAGCGTTCAGGAAGGCCAGGGCGACCGGATCGGTGGTGCTGTTGTTGTTGCCGGAGATGGAGTAGTTCAGGACGTCGACGCCGTCCTTGATGGCTGCATCAACCGCCTCGACGGAGGCGGAGGAGTAGCAGCCGCCGGTATCCGGGTTGGTGTCCTCCCAGCAGACCTTGTACACGGAGACTTTGGCTGCCGGGGCAATACCCGAGCTCGTGCCGAAACTGGCGCCGTCGATCACCTGCTCAATATTGGCGTTCCCGGCCGCCGTGGTGGCCGTGTGGGTGCCGTGGCTGCCGACATCCACAGGGGAGATCTGCTCTTCCGGCGCACGGTTTTCCGGTGGCACGTACTGAAGGAAGGAATCGGCGAAGTAGCGGGCACCGATGACCTTGGAGTTGCAGAGCGAACCATCAAAGGCCGCCCCGGTCCCCTGGCCCTTTTGGCACTCCCCTTCGAAGGTGGTGCCATCGGCCTTGAGCATGGCGATCTTCCCGTCGCCGGTGCGGTACGGGACACCAACCTGCGCGGCCCCCTGCAGCGGCTTCAGCGCTTCGCCCTGCAGGAAGGGGTTGTCCGGCGCGTAGCCGGAATCGATGACGCCCACCACCACCCCCTTGCCGGCGTTGGCTACGCCGCCGAGCTGCGTGGCCCAGGCGCCGTCAGGGCCGGTGAGCTTGAGGAAGTCGGTGGTGGTGTAGTCAGGCTTGTTTTCGACGTCCGGCGCCACCACCAGGACCCTGCTGTCCTTGGACAGCGCCGCGGCCTGCGTTGCGGTCAGCTCAGCGGTAAAACCGTTGAGCGCTGCGGTGTACTGCTTGGCGGGGGTGACCCCCTGGGCTGCTGCCACGTCCCGTTGCTGGTTGCGCAGGTGGGCGTCATATGCCTTGAAGTTGGGGCTGGCGGCGTCCAGCTTCCTGCCCTGTTGGGGCTTGGTTGCCCCCAGGCCTGCGGCTCCCCCTTCGTAGGCCGCGGCGGCCGGGCCGGCGAGTACCACGATGTACCGGCCGTCCTTGAACTGGCTGTCGCTTGTGGCGGAGGAAGCGTTCCCTGCCCCTTCGCCATCCGGTGCGGCGGATGCTGGTCCTGCTGCCAGCGAGCTGAGGATAAGGGGCAACCCGACGGCCAGGGCCGCCGCCTTCCGGAGTCCCCCAGCCCGCAAGGGGCTCTTTCCAGTTGATTTCACGTGCAACCCTTTCACGATGTGCCGCCCAGCTTCGGCGGGCGACCGAACGACTGGAACCGCAGAGGGAATTACAGATCTTGTAATCCTTTACGACCAAGCTGTTCACAGGGTACAGACTGAGAGCCTGATATGACATAGGGCACATTTCCGGATTTTTTGCATGTCATATGTGCCCCGGGCGGCGCTCGCCGGACATGGAAAAGGGCGCCCCGAAGGGCGCCCTTTCCACAGGTGGGAACTAAGCCGGCGGGCTAGTGGCGCGGAGTGCGCACCACATCGCTGATCCACTGCCGGGTCTTCTCGTCGACAGGCCCTGCCACCCGCGTTTCGCGGGCCAGTCGGTCCGCCTTCACCTTCTGGAACACCATCCTGCCCAGGCCGGCAAACACCGCCGCGGCGACCATGGGCAACAGCACGGACTTCGATTTCTCAGCCATTCAGCAATAGTAGTGAAGGGCTTCCGGCAACTCCAGAACCCCGCGCGCGTGCTGCCCCTGGCCCGGTCTCTGCCAGGGTTCCGCCCGACTGGCCTGCCGGATGCAATGGGGGTTGGCCCGGGCCGGTAGAATGATAGGGCAAGCTCGCGGAGCGCCCGTCCACCATGTCCCCCGACACCCCGGTACGGCGTGAGACGGCACCACTCCGCTGCGCCCTTACCCAAGCTCACGCACAGGAGTTACCGGATGCCCCGGATCGTTGTTGACGTCATGCCCAAGCCCGAGATTCTGGACCCGCAGGGGAAGGCAATCGTTGGCGCTCTCCCCCGGCTGGGCTTCACCAGCTTCAGCTCTGTCCGCCAGGGCAAGCGTTTCGAACTGACGGTCGACGGCGAGGTGACGGAGGAGATCCTGGCCCAGGCCCGCGACGCCGCCGAGACCCTCCTGTCCAATCCGGTCATCGAGGACGTCGTCAATGTCGAGGTTGTCGAGGCCTGAGATGACTGAACTTCCCCTGATCGGCGAAGCCGTCGCCGTTGCGGCGGAGCCGCGCCTGGCCGGCGCCCGGATCGGCGTCGTCACCTTCCCCGGCACCCTGGACGACCGGGACGCTGCCCGCGCCGTGCGCCTCGCCGGTGCCACCGCCGTCGAACTCTGGCACGGCGACGCCGAACTCGGCGACATCGACGCCGTCATCATCCCCGGTGGATTCTCCTACGGTGATTACCTGCGCGCCGGTGCCATCGCCCGTTTCGCCCCGCTGATGTCCAAGATCATCGACGCCGCGAACTCGGACGCCAAGCTGCCCGTCCTGGGTATCTGCAACGGCTTCCAGATCCTCACCGAGTCACACCTGCTGCCCGGTTCGATGATCAAGAACGACCACCTCAAGTTCCTCTGCCGCGACCAGGTGCTGCGCGTCGAAAACACCAACACGGCGTGGACGCTGGACTACCAGGCCGGTCAGGAAATCACCATCCCACTGAAGAACCAGGACGGCCAGTACATCGCGGACGAGAAGACCCTGGACGCCCTTGAGGCCGAGGGTCGCGTCGTATTCCGCTACGTGGGCTTCAACCCGAACGGCTCGCGCCGCGACATCGCCGGCATCTCCAACGCCGCCGGCAACGTGGTGGGCCTCATGCCGCACCCCGAGCACGCCGTAGAGCCGGGCTTCGGCCCCGAATCCCTCGACGGGATCGGCGGGTCCGACACCGACGGCCTCGGTTTCTTCACCTCCGTACTGAACAAGATTGTGGGAGGCGACAAGTGACCACCGAAACCACCAAGAAGTTCAACATCGACACCGTCGAGAACGCCGCGAAGACCCCGGACACCGAGCTCCCCTGGGCCGAGCTGGGCCTGAAGCAGAACGAGTTCGACGAGATCGTCAAGGTCCTTGGCCGGCGCCCCACCGGCGCGGAGCTGGCCATGTACTCCGTCATGTGGAGCGAGCACTGCTCCTACAAGTCCTCCAAGAACCACCTGCGCCAGTTCGGCCAGAAGGTCACCGAGGAAATGAAGAAGGACATGCTGGTGGGCATCGGCGAAAACGCCGGCGTGACCAACCTGGGGGACGGCTGGGCCGTCACCTTCAAGATCGAATCGCACAACTCGCCGTCGTTCGTTGAGCCTTACCAGGGCGCCGCGACCGGCATCGGCGGCATTGTCCGCGACATTATCTCCATGGGTGCCCGCCCCGTTGCCGTCATGGACCCGCTGCGTTTCGGCGCCATCGACCACCCGGACACCGCCCGCGTCATGCACGGTGCCGTGGCCGGCATCGGCGGCTACGGCAACTCCCTGGGCCTGCCGAACATCGGCGGCGAGATGGTGTTCGACTCCGTCTACCAGGGCAACCCGCTGGTCAACGCCCTCGCCGTGGGCGTCATGCGCCACGAGGACATCCGGCTGGCCAACGCCTCCGGCAAGGGCAACAAGGTGGTCCTGTTCGGTGCCCGCACCGGCGGCGACGGCATCGGCGGCGCGTCCGTGCTGGCCTCCGAGTCCTTCGACGACACCAAGCCCTCCAAGCGCCCCGCCGTCCAGGTGGGCGACCCCTTCGCCGAGAAGGTCCTCATCGAGTGCTGCCTGGAGCTGTTCAAGGGCTCCCTGGTGGAAGGCATCCAGGACCTCGGCGCCGCGGGCATCTCCTGCGCCACGTCCGAGCTCGCCTCCAACGGCGACGGCGGCATGCAGGTTGAGCTGACCTCCGTCCTGCTGCGCGATCCCACCCTGACTCCGGGTGAGATCCTGATGTCCGAGTCGCAGGAACGCATGATGGCCGTGGTCACGCCGGAGAACGTTGAGGCGTTCGAGGCCGTCATGGACAAGTGGGCCGTGGAGTACTCCTGGCTGGGCGAGGTGACCGATACCGGCCGCCTGATCATCACCTGGGAAGGCGACGTGATTGTCGACGTCGATCCCCGCACCGTGGCGCACGACGGCCCAGTCTACGACCGCCCGTACGCCCGCCCCGAGTGGCAGGACACCGTCCAGGCCGACACCTTCACCGGCTCCGTGCAGGACGCCGGCCGCCCGGCCGCTCCGGCCGAGCTGGCCAAGGCCGTCACCGAACTCGTGGCGTCGCCGAACATGTGCTCCAAGTCCTGGATCACCAACCAGTACGACCGCTACGTGGGTGGAAACACCTCCATGGCGTTCCCCGACGACGCCGGTGTGGTCCGCGTTGACGAGGAGTCCGGCCTGGGCGTCGCCCTGGCCACCGACGCCAACGGCCGCTACACCTACCTCGACCCGTACCACGGCGCGCAGCTCGCACTGGCCGAGGCCTACCGGAACGTTGCCACCGCGGGCGCCATCCCCATGGCCGTCAGCGACTGCCTGAACTTCGGCTCCCCCGAGGACCCCGATGTCATGTGGCAGCTGGCAGAGGCCATCCGCGGCCTGTCCGACGCCTGCATGGTGCTGGGCATCCCGGTCACCGGCGGCAACGTCTCGCTGTACAACCAGACGGGCACCACGCCCATCCACCCCTCCCCCGTGGTGGCGGTCCTGGGCAAGCTCGACGACGTCGCGCGGCGCACGCCGTCAGGCTGGCGTGAGGACGGGCAGGCCATCTACCTCCTGGGCACCACCGGCGCCGAGCTGGATGGTTCCGAGTGGGCCAACATGCGCGGCCACCTGGGCGGGCAGCCGCCGAAGGTGGACCTTGAGGCCGAGCGTGCGCTGGGTGAGATCCTGATCAACGCCTCGCGTGACGGCATGATCGACTCCGCCCACGACCTGTCCGAAGGTGGCCTCGCCGCTGCCCTCGTGGAGTCCTCGCTGCGCTACGGCGTCGGTGCCCGGATCGCCCTCCAGGATGTCATGGACCGGGACGGCGTGGACCTGTTCACGGCGCTCTTCTCCGAGTCCCAGGGCCGTGCCGTCGTAGGTGTTCCCCGCTCGGAGGAAGTCCGTTTCACGGACATGTGCACCGCCCGCGGCTTCGCCCACACCCGCATCGGCGTGGTGGATGCGGCAAGCGGCAAGCTGGAGATCAACGGCGTGGACGCCCTGTCCCTCGATGCCCTCCGCGAAGCGCATGAAGGGACCCTGCCGAAGTACTTCGGCTGATCCTCCCACCATCACCCCACCCATCGATTGCTCCGTACTTGTCGTTTTGAACCGTCAGAACGACAAGTACGGAGCAATCGTTTTTTATGTACCCCTCCGCCAGCCGGCGAGGGACCCGGCCAGAGCTTGGGAAGGCCGGAGCCGGTGGGGAGCACTCGTTTTTTATGAACCCCTCCGCCAGCCGGCCTGTGCCAGGGCAACAAGTACTTTGGCGGCGGCTGGCTTCGCATCGTTGACCATGTGGCGCTTGGAGATCCTGACCTCCGTCCACCCCAGGGCGGCATAGCGCTCCGAGCGGTCGATGTCCCTGGCGATCTGGCTTGCATCTCCATGGTGTTCGCCCTCGTACTCGATGCCAATCCTGTATTTGCGATAGGACAGATCGGGCTCATGATGCCTGCTGCCGTCGTCTGCGATGATCGGAACGTTCAGCTCGGGTTCGGGGAGTCCCGCGCGGACAATAGCGAGCCGCAGCAATGTTTCCTGCGCTGAATCGGATCCCGCCCGGATGAGTTCCAGGGCCTCCTTCGCCTTCCGGATCCCCCGTTTTCCCCGGTGTTTTTCAACCATCCGCTGCAGGTCCCATAGGCTGCACAGCGGCATGTCCCGGCCCTCAAGCCGAGGTCTGGGCACGCGCACGCAACTGTCTCCCATGGCCACGATTTCATCGACCGACAGCAACTCCGCCATGTCGAGCCACGTCCGCGCCGGCGTAGTCACCGGAAGGCCGTCAACGGTGGTGACTTCATCCTCGTACAGCTTCATGCGGTGCACGACGACATGGG
Source organism: Pseudarthrobacter phenanthrenivorans (assembly GCF_036455295.1). Classification (GTDB taxonomy): domain Bacteria; phylum Actinomycetota; class Actinomycetes; order Actinomycetales; family Micrococcaceae; genus Arthrobacter; species Arthrobacter phenanthrenivorans_C. Next base: position 79,332 of record NZ_JAYXNX010000010.1, read on the forward strand.
GCCTGTCCAGATGGGCCGCGCCCTCGGGACGGATCAGGTGGTAAACGTCAAAGGCCTCATCCTGGCGCCGCTGCGGCAGCGAATGAAGCGCCGCCGCCGTCACGTGCGACGCGGCGCATCGCTCATTGACTTCGATGAAAGGCCGGACCCGAACGCTTAAGGGGAGCGCCGTCGTCGTGCCTTCCATCCTGATTCCCCTGCCGCAGTATGTGAGCGATCCATGCCGCCAGCGGCGTGCGGAGACTCCGGCAACCGAAGCGTCAATAAGGGTGAAGGGGCGTCCCCGGAGTTCCTCCGGCAGCGGGTGTGGAGTCTTCATCGATCCATGAGAGCAGAATCCAGGCGGGCCCGCAGAAGTTATCCACACCCTTCATCGACTGCTGAGCAGGTGTCGTTTTGGCGCGTCAAAACGACGAATACGGAGCAATCGATGGGTGTGGGTCCAGCCGGGATGGTTCCCTGGCCGAGCGTGCGGGGCGAGGGCGACGATGGAGGCTAGTCCTCGCTGTGCAGCTCACGCTGGCGGGCGCTGAGCAGTTCGATCTCGGGCCGGCCTGCGATGAAGCGTTCGACGGCGGCGAGCACCTCCACGAGGTGTGCCCGGTCCGCTGCCACCAGCCCGGCGCCAAGCTGCGTGCGCCGGTGTTGGCTGTGGTCCCCCACCTCCGCTGCGGAGACCTCAAAGCGGCGCTTAAGCTCGGCGACGAGGGGCCGGACGACCGATCGTTTCTCCTTCAGGCTGTGCACGTCGCCGAGGAGGATGTCGAACTCGATCCAGCCGATCCACATGGTTTCATGTTATCGACTGCTCCGTAGACGTCGTTCAGGCGGGCTCAAAACGACATCTACGGAGCAATCGACGGGGTTAGATGGTGAGCTCGCCCATCAGGTCCCAGCCTTCACCCTCCAGCTGGCGGCTGATGATCCTGGGGGTCTCGGCGAGGGCCTGCGGCATGTCAGCCATGGCCTTCTTGAAGTGCGCGCTGTTCACGTGGTCGCCGGCGGCGTCATCCTTGAAAGCCTCCACCAGGACGTACTCGTTGGGGTCGTCAAGGCTCCGGGACCAGTCGAACCACAGGTTGCCGGGTTCCTGCCGCGTCGCTTCGGTGAAATCTGCCACCAGGGCGGGCCAGCGGTTGGACCACTCGGGCTTGACCTTGAACTTGACGACGATAAAGATCATGGGGTTGTTCCTTCCGCGGCGAGACTGCGTGCCCCTTCAATGTACCGGGAAGTAACGTACCGTTGCGCCGCCCGGGTCACCAGGCCTCCGGCGGCGTAGAACCAGTTGGCGGGCCGGCTGAAGGCGCGGATCCTCAGCCACACCTCCCCCTGGCTGTTGATCTCCACTTCGAACGATTCCTCTCCGCGGGCAGGGTGGCCGGGCAGTGTGCCGTACCCAAACCCTGCGGATTGGGGGACACCGCCCGCGGAGGGTTCGTGGACCCAGACCACCTGGCAGGGGGCAGGCAGGCGGAAGGGCCCGACGCCGAATCCGCTCACCACGCGTGCCCCGCGCGCTGCCCGGGGTGAGTCGGCCTGGACCTGCAGCCCGGCCCGCCGCTGCAGTTCCCAGCCCAGGATGCCTTCCGCCACTCGGCGGTAGACGTCCAGGCCGCTTCCCAGCCTGGCTTCCTCAAGGACCCGGCCATATCCTTCCGGGGCTGTGCCCTGTTCGGTGCTTCCCACTCCCGGATAGTCGAGCCTGGCGGATCCCTTGTCAGTCATTGCTGCCTGCCTTCTCGAGGCGCGCCCACCCCAGTTGTTCCTGCTGCTTCCGGTTCAAGCCTGCCACGACCAGGTCGTATGAGTCCTCCACCATGTCCCGGACCATATCGTCCGGCAGGGAGCCGTCCAGACGGACGCCATTCCAGTGGGTCTTGTTCATGTGCCATGCGCCGGTAATCGCCGGGTGCACGGCACGAAGTTGCACCGCCAGGGCCGGCTCGCATTTCAGGTTCACGTAAAAGTCGCGCTCATCCATGGATGACAGGGCAAACAGCTTGGCCTCGTGGCGTGTCCCGCCGGCCGTGTGGGCACGGACCTTGAAGACCGACGTCTCCGGCCCAAAGGGAAAATCCTCGTAGCCTCCGGGGAACGAGAGGCAGATTTCCCGCAGCGCATCTGGGTCCATAAGGGAAGCCTATAAAGCGGACCGGCACGGTGCTAGTCTGCGAGGATGTCACGCGACCAGGGAGCCATACCTGTTCTGGACTTGAGTTCCGCCCGGCAGCCGTACGGGTCTTTCCGCCCGGAGTTCATTGAGGAGCTGCGGCACGCCACCCACAATGTGGGGTTCTTCCAAATCACGGGTTACGGCGGGCGGCCGGGCCAGGCGGAAGAGCTCCTGGACCTTGTCCGGCGCTTCTTCAGCCTGCCGCTGGAGGAGCGGATGAAGCTGGACAACCGCCTGTCGCCACACTTCCGCGGCTATACGCGGATGGGCACCGAAGTGACGCAGGGCCGGGCGGACGCCCGGGAGCAGATCGATTATTCCCCGGAGCGCGAGCCGGTCAGGGACTATCCGGACCACCAGCCATACTGGCTGCTGCAGGGCCCCAACCTTTGGCCGGACGAATCGTTCCGGGAACTGAAGCCTGCGGCGATGGAGTGGGCGGAACTGATGTCCGAGGTGGGCATGGAGTTGCTGCGGGCCATCGCTGTTTCGCTGCAGCTGCCCGAGGACTACTTCGATGAGCCCTTCCGTGATTCACCGGCATGGATGGGAAAGCTGGTGCACTACGTGGGCGGAGTAGTGGAGGCGGCCGGAGACCAAGGCGTTGGCTCGCATGCGGACTATGGTTTCGTGACCCTCCTTCTGCAGGACGGCGTTGGAGGGCTCGAAGTGCTGCCGCCCGGCACCAGCGAATGGCTGCCGGTGGAACCCCTCCCCGGGGCCCTGGTGGTGAACCTTGGCGAGATGCTGGAAGTTGCCACAGAGGGTTACCTTGCGGCCACCGTCCACCGCGTGCAGGCTCCCCCACCCGGCGTGGACCGCTACTCGGTGCCGTTCTTCTGGTCCCCGCGGCTGGACGCGGTCATCGAGCCCCTGCCGCTGGCTCCGGAACTGAAGGCAGCTGCGCGGGGCATCACTGACGATCCCGCCAATCCGCTTCTGGCGTCCTTCGGCATGAACATGCTCAAGGGCAGGATGCGCGCGCACCCCGATGTCACTGAACGGCACTATCCGGAGCTGCTCAAGCGCTCCAGCTGAGGACGCCTAAAGGTCGTACTTCCACGCGAGCTGCACAGGGCAGGCGTTCATGACCACGTCCAGCCCTGCGGCCTTGGCCCGTTCCGCTGCTGCCTCGTCGATGACCCCCAGCTGCAGCCACACGGCTTTTGCCCCCACGGCAATAGCCTGGTCCACCACGCCGCCCACCTTCTCCGAGTTCACAAAGCAGTCCACGACGTCGATCGGCTGCTTCTCCGCTGGGATGTCACCGAGGGATTGGTACCCGGTTTCGCCATGGACGGCATCGCCGCGCGGGTTGACGGGGATGATTTCCATGCCGAGCCGGTCGCGGACAAACAGGGAAACATCGTAGGCCGGGCGCGCCTCATTGGTGGTCAGACCAACGGTGGCCCAACGTCCTTTGGTTCGCATAAGGCGTTCGGTGACTGCAGGATCGTTCGTGTGGCCCATGGGGCCAGCCTACGTGAACTACGCCGGGGCAACGCGTAAACCGCCGGGCGGTTGCGCCGCTCTCCGCTATTTCGCCGGGGTAACGGTCTTCTGGCCGCCGCCCTGTGGGCCCGCTTCCCCGGACTGTCCCTGGGCAGGCGCCGGACCGGGGTTGCCCAGGGAAGTGTCCGGCTTCCGGCCCGAAGGACCGGACGCGCCGCCGCTGTTTGCCGGGGCGGTCGCTGCCGGAAGGTCAGCCTTTCCTGATTCTGCGGCGCCCGGCCCTGCGGGCGTCCCGTTCGCCGCGCCGGGGCCGCGGCCGTCCGTGCCGCCGTTTGTGCTGCTTTTCGGTGCGGCAGCGGCGGATCCCGCCGCGCAGTTTCGCATACCCATGCCGGCGTTGTTGCGCACCGGACCGGGGCATGCTGTGCCGCTGTGGCCGGCCGGACGCCGAAGTAGCTTCGAGGACAGGTGCGCGGCGTCGTCCACCTGATGGGGCGCCGGGACGGGAGCAGCACCGGGAAGGTCCCCGTCCGCGGCGAGGGTGGGCCCACGGTAACCGGAAGCGGCAGCAGGCGTCCCGGTGGTGGAACCCCTCCACGGAGCCCAATCCTCCAGCAGGTGCTCCACTGCGCTGGTTCGGGCACTGGTTGAACTGGCCGCCACGCCGCCAACGCCGAGTCCCATTCCTGCCACCAGGACCAGTCCCAGCGCTGTGGGACGGTGCCGGCGACGAAGACGGGCCAGTTCGTCTCCGGTTTGGGTACCCGTCTTCCGGCCGTCAGCCGGTGTATCCGAGGATTCGTCGTGGACAACCTTTTCCGGGCTGGACGGTCCACCTGCGGCAATCAGTGCGGCGAGCTCCCCGGTAGGTGCGGGCGCGGGCAGCGAGGCCAGGGAACCCAGCGAGAGCAGCGTGTCACGAAGCTCCGGGTCCTGGTCGAAGCCGGATTCGAGGAGCATGGCGTCAACAAGCGTGACGAGGTTGTCCCGGGAGGATGTCATGGGGTGAGGTACTCCTTCACTTCCTTGAGTTCCCGGAGTTTGAGCAACGCGCGCCGCTGGAGCTGCTTTACTGCACCGGCACTCTTATCCATGGTCTCCGCTGTCTGCTCCACTGTCAGGCCTCCCACCAAGCGAAGAGACAGCACTTCCCGCTGCTCCCGGGGCAGCCCGTCGAGGAGCGCCAGGACTTCCCGGGGCGAGATGCGCTGCAGGGCTTCTTTTTCTGCGGAGGTATCTTCGCGCTGGTCCATCGCTGCCTCGAAGGGCAGCTTGACGGGGGTCCGGCTTTGGCGGCGGTGGTCGTCCACCATCCGCGCGTGGGCAACCGAGAAAATAAACGTCCTCAGCCCGGCGTCCCCGCCATGGACCGTGTGAAGCCGGGGAAGGACGGAAAGAAACACTTCCTGCATGGCGGCCTCCGGATCCTCGACTCCCCGGGCAGTGAGATAACCCAGTACCTGCGATGCGTATGTCTTGTAGACGAGGCTGAAGGCAGCAGTCCCGGAAAATGACCGGTCCGGGGCCTCGTCTGTCTGTGCATCGGTCACTGACGTGGTGCTTTCCGTCAAGAAGGGTGTTGGCAAGGCAGGCGCCCAGAACATTCGGAACGCTGCCCTTACCTTACCCTCCGGTAACCGCCCTGCCGGAACCGCCACGGCGCCGGGAAGAAGCCCTGGGCCGGGGGACCGCGTCAATGCAGCCAACCACACGGAAAGACAAAAGAGCCGGCCTGGAACGTGATGGGGGACAGGTTCCAGACCGGCACTTCATAGGGGTAATCGCTGAACCGCCCGGGAGGGTTACGCGAATCGGAAAAACTTTTTTTCGAAGTTCTTCCCGGCCGGTCAGCGGCTTGCCGCCCGGGTCCAGCGGGGCAGCGTCGCCTGCCGCCGGGGCGCCCTGGCCAGCGTGAATGCGTGCAGCCTGGCGGGCATGCGCTCCTCGCCGCAGGCGGGTTCGACGGCGGCGGACGTCCCGGTTGCGACGGTGGCGCCGGCTGCAGGGGTTACGGGTGCGGGACGCGAGGATGTTCCGGCAGGGCAAAGGTCCGTCACCAGGCCCGTGCCTGCACATTCCCGTGCCGCGGCGATCCCGGCCGCCACCGCTGCCTTGTCCTCAAACGGGCTGGAAACGGCGATCACCGTCCCGTCCGGCGCCAGCAGCCGGAACCGGAAGAACGACTCAGCGTCGACGAATGCTTCAAATCTTCCGGCCATGACGATCCTTCCTTGGGCACCAGGGGGTAGTACCGAGTGTGGCCGCGGCGCCACCACGCCCACAAGACCGTTCGCGTTAAGCCTGGGTAAATTGCTTGCCACCGGGGCGGAAGACAAACGGCAGGCCACCCGCAAAAGGTGCCTGCCGTCGTCGTAATCCCCGCCCGTTCCCTGGCGGGGCCCGGATATCAGTCGTTGATGAGGTCGTTCACCACGATGGTCTGGTCCCGGTCGGGGCCCACACCGATGGCGGAGAAACGGGTTCCGGAGAGCTTCTCCAGCGCCAGCACGTAGTTGCGGGCATTCTCCGGCAGGTCCGCCAGGGTACGGGCGCCCGTGATGTCCTCGGTCCAGCCGTCGAAGTACTCGAAGATCGGCTTGGCATGGTGGAACTCAGTTTGCGTCATGGGCATTTCGTCGTGGCGGACGCCGTCTACGTCGTAGGCCACGCACACCGGGATCTGTTCGATGCCCGTGAGTACGTCCAGCTTGGTGACGAAGTAGTCCGTGAAGCCGTTCACGCGGGAAGCGTGTCGGGCCAAGACGGCGTCGTACCAGCCGCAACGGCGCGGCCGGCCGGTGTTGACGCCGAATTCACCGCCGGTCTTCTGGAGGTACATGCCCATCTCGTCAAAGAGTTCCGTGGGGAACGGGCCGGCACCGACGCGCGTGGTGTAGGCCTTGATGATGCCGATGGAACGCGAGATCCGGGTGGGGCCGATGCCGGAGCCCACGGAGGCGCCGCCGGCGGTGGGGTTGGAGGAGGTGACGAACGGGTAGGTGCCGTGGTCCACGTCCAGGAACGTTGCCTGGCCGCCTTCCATCAGGACTACCTTGCCCTCGTCCAATGCGGTGTTCAGGACCAGGGTGCTGTCGATGACCAGCGGGCGAAGCCGCTCGGCGAAGGACAGGAAGTACTCCACGATCTCATCCACCACCACGCTGCGGCGGTTGTAGACCTTGACCAGGAGTTCGTTCTTCTGGTGCAGCGAGCCTTCCACCTTTTGGCGGAGGATGGATTCGTCGAAGACGTCCTGGACGCGGATTCCCAGCCGGGCCACCTTGTCCATGTAGGCGGGGCCGATGCCGCGGCCGGTGGTGCCGATGGCGCGCTTGCCCAGGAAGCGTTCGGTGACTTTGTCCAGGACCTGGTGGTACGGGGCCACGAGGTGCGCGTTGGCGGAGACGCGGAGCCGTGAAGTGTCGGCACCGCGGGCCTGCAGGCCTTCGATTTCCTGGAAGAGCGCCTCGAGGTTCACCACGCAGCCGTTGCCGATGATGGGAACAGCGTTGGGGCTGAGAATGCCTGCCGGCAGCAGCTTGAGTTCGTATTTTTCACCGCCCACGACGACGGTGTGCCCGGCATTGTTGCCGCCGTTGGGCTTGACGACGTAGTCAACACGGCCGCCCAGAAGGTCGGTGGCCTTGCCTTTTCCTTCGTCGCCCCATTGGGCTCCTACGATCACAATTGCTGGCATGGGATCCTCCCCCATTCGTTCGGGCTGCCCGGGTCCGGCCACCAGGTGGCGGGCCCATGCAGCGCCGTTCATGAGAATGCCCCGAACATCCGGCCTTCGCCGCCGCAGGACGGCACGGCGGAGGGAGAGTTCCGGGGCTCTTACCACCCAAGTTTAGCGGATAGGGCACTTTGTCCACCGTTTGGCCCACCGCTGCCCTTCACGTATGACGGGCAGCGGTGCTGTACGAAAGCTGGCAGTTCCTGCAGTGGGGGCTTTGAAGCTGGCCCCGACACAAAGCGAAGCCGACTTGCCCGGACCGTGCCCTCTCGATTTAAGTGAGAGGGAACCATCCGGAGCGGCCGAGAGACCTGGCTCGATGACGCCGCAGCAACCACGGTTCGGCAGATCGCTGCCGGCCGAAGGTGCTACTGCCAGGACCGATGGAAAGGAAGATTCCAGCATGCCCCAGAACACCGACCACATCCGTGTAACGCACGCCGGCTCACTGCCCCGCACCCCTGAGCTCATCGCGGCCAACGCAGCCAAGGAAAGCAACGGGCTCACCCCGGAATTCCTTGAACTGCTGGAGGCTTCCGTAGTGGATGTGGTCCAGCGCCAGAAAGACCTGGGCATCGACATTCCCAACGACGGCGAATACGGGCACACCATGTCCAGCACCGTTGATTACGGCGCCTGGTGGAACTACTCCTTCGCCCGGCTCGGCGGCCTGGAACCCACCAACGTGGACCGCTGGGCGGAGGCCGAGGTGCGCCGCTCGTCCCCCGGCAACGTGGTCCTGACCTCCTTCCCCGACCGGCGCGACCGGCAGGCCTTCAACGAGGCGTACAACGATCCTTCCTCCGGCATCCTCACCCACCGGAAGAGCGTGGCCCAGCCCAAGATTGCCGGGCCACTGACCTACACGGGCCAGGACCTGGTGGCCTCGGACATCAGGAACCTGAAAACCGGGCTCGCCGCCGCGGGACTCACCGAGGGTTTCGTCGCCTCCCTCTCCCCCGGCTCATGCGCCCGGGTAGCCAACGAGTACTACAAAACGGACGAGGAACTGGTCTACGCATGCGCCGATGCCATGCGGGAGGAATACAAGGCCATCATCGACGCCGGCCTCACCGTCCAGCTCGACGACCCGTCCCTGGCCGAGAGCTGGGACCAGATCAACCCCGAGCCCTCGCTGGAGGACTACCTCAAGTTCATCCAGCTGCGGGTCGAAGCCACCAACTGGGCGCTGCGGGACCTTCCGCAGGAACAGATCCGGCTGCACGTTTGCTGGGGTTCCTGGCACGGCCCTCATACTACGGACATCCCGTTCGCGGACATTATCGGATCTGTGCTGCAGGTGAACGCCGGCGCCTACTCCTTTGAAGCCGCCAACGTCCGCCACGAACACGAGTGGCGCGTATGGGAGGACACCAAACTGCCCGAGGGCAAGGTGATCATTCCGGGCGTCGTTTCACACGCCACCAACGTGGTGGAGCACCCGGACCTGGTCGCAGACCGCATTGTCCGGTTTGCCGACGTGGTGGGCCGGGAAAACGTGATCGCCTCCACCGACTGCGGACTCGGTGGCCGGGTCCACCCGCAGATCGCGTACGCCAAGCTGGACGCACTGGGAGAGGGCGCGCGGCGCGCCACACGGCGTCTCTGGTAACCGGCACGATATCGGGCCGCCGGCTGTTCCTTCCATCACCGGGGAGGGACAGCCGGCGTTTCGTTTCCCCGGGCTTGGTAAACTGGCAAAGGCCGACCCGGAATCGGCCCACCCCAATCAAACCGCCGCTGATGTGCCGCGCCACCGTGCGCCCATTTCCGCGGCGGCAGCTACGCCAATCCCCGCAGGAGAACCAGCACTTCATGACAGCCCTGGCCCCCGAAACATTCCACGAACAGCTCATGAGCCGCCGCTACGAACCCAGCGTCGCAGCCGTCAACGAACTGTGTGATTCCCTGCAGGAGGCCAAGCCCGGAACCGTGGTCCCCTATGTGGACCCCCTGCATGATGTGGAGGAATGCCGCATCATCAGCCTGTTCTCCAACATCGGTGAGGCGGATCCGTCCGGGTTCATCACGGCCGGGGACCAGGACGCTGCCACCCGCATGCTGGGCATCCAGTGGAAGCTGGGCCTGCGCCCGGAATTCGTGATGCCGTGGAACGTCCACCCGTGGCATGTCCCCGGCGTTGCCAACGGCAAGTTCACCCCGGACCAGGTCCAGGCAGGCCTGAAGCCCCTGCTGAAGTTCCTGGCACTGGTCCCCCGCGCCTCGGTGATCGTGGCACACGGCACGGAAGCCAACCGGCTGGCCAACCTGCTCCTGAAGACCGAAGTACCCCTGCTGTGGCGCCGCGGCCTTAAGACGTACAAGGTCCGCTCACTGAGCGGCCGTGCGTTCGCCGGTTCCCCGGCGCGCCAGGAGGAGTACCTCGAGGACATGCGGACGGCCTACGCAGACGCCATGGCGCGCACGGGCATCGCCAAGCCATAAACGAACGACGGCGGGTGGTCACCTTTCCAGGAAAGGTAACCACCCGCCGCCGTCATTTAAGCGCGTGGCGCTTCACTTGCCTTCGATGGCCGCTTTCGCCGTGGGGTCCGAGTCATTGAGGAACTTCTCGATCCGCTCCGGCTCATCCGCTTCACCGATGGCCGCCGAGGCCCTGCCCAGGGAGTACAGGGCCCGCAGGAACCCGCGGTTGGGCTCGTGCTCCCACGGGATGGGGCCCACGCCGCGCCAGCCGTTGCGGCGCAGCGAGTCCAGGCCGCGGTGGTAGCCCACCCGGGCATACGCGTAGGAGTCAATGGTGCGGCCCTCGGCCCACGCTTCCTCGGCCAGGACGGCCCAGAGAAGCGAGGACGTGGGGTGCTTTTCCACCAGGTCCAGGGCTTCGTGCCCGGCCTCCAGCTGCCCGTACACTTCGGTTTCGGCAGGCAGGAGCGTGGGCTCCGGCCCCATCAGGTTCCGGCGGAACTCGTCCGACACTTAGAAGGTCTTTCCGGCTGAACCGAGCTGCTTGGTGGCTTCCACCACTCGGGCCGCCAGGCCGGCCTCAGCGGAGGCGCCCCAGACGCGGGGGTCGTAGGTCTTCTTGTTGCCCACTTCGCCGTCGACCTTCAGGACGCCGTCGTAGTTCTTGAACATGTGGTCCGCCACGGGACGCGTGTAGGCGTACTGGGTGTCGGTGTCGATGTTCATCTTGATCACGCCGTAGGAAACGGCGTCGGCGATCTCCTGGTCGGAGGAGCCGGACCCACCGTGGAAGACCAGGTCGAACGGGTTCTCCTTGCCGATCTTCGCGCCCACCTGCGCCTGGATGTCCTTGAGGATCTCCGGGCGCAGCTTGACGCCGCCGGGCTTGTAGACGCCATGCACGTTGCCGAAGGTCAGGGCCGTGATGTAGCGGCCGTTCTCGCCGGAGCCGAGGGCGTCGATGGTGGCCAGGGCGTCTTCCACCGTGGTGTACAGCTTGTCGTTGATGGCGTTCTCAACGCCGTCTTCCTCACCGCCGACGGTGCCGATCTCCACCTCGAGGATCATCTTTGCGGCAGCGGTGCGCTGCAGCAGGTCCCGGGCGATCCGCAGGTTCTCCTGCAGGGTCTCTGCCGAGCCGTCCCACATGTGGGAGTTGAACAGCGGGTTGCGGCCGGCCTTGACCTCAGCTTCGGAAGCTTGGAGCAGCGGCAGGACGAAGCCGTCCAGCTTGTCCTTGGGGCAGTGGTCGGTGTGCAGGGCAATGTTCACGCCGTAGTTCTTGGCCACTTCGCGGGCGAACGCCGCGAAGCCCAGGGAACCGGCAACCATGTCCTTGGTGGATGCGCCGGACCAGTAGGCGGCGCCGCCGGTGGAGACCTGCACGATGCCGTCGGACTCCGCCTCCGCGAAGCCACGCAGTGCCGCGTTCAGCGTCTGCGAGGACGTGACGTTGACGGCGGGGAAGGCGAATCCGCCGGCCTTCGCGCGGTCAATCATCTCGGCGTAGATCTCTGGGGTTGCAATGGGCATGCTGGCTCCTCTGCTGAGTTTCGTCTGTGGGTGGATAACCCTCAAGTAGACCGCTTACGGCTTGGCACCATCCTAGCCATTCCCGGGCTGGGAGTGTTCTGGATTACGCCCCCCCCGCGGGGAAAGGCGAACTACACGTGCTGGTTGAAGACGTGCCGGCGGATCCAGGCGTGCATGGCGATCGCGGCAGCGGATGCTGCGTTGATGGAGCGGGTGGAGCCGAACTGTTCGATGGACAGGGTGGCGACGGCGGCCTGGTGGACTTCCGGTGTCAGGCCCGGGCCCTCCTGTCCGAAGACCAGCACGCAGTCGCGCGGAAGTTCGTACGTTTCCAGCGGCACCGAGTCCGGAAAGATATCCACTCCGATGATGGCCAGCCCGTCCCCCTGTGCCCACTGGACGAAGTCCTCCACGGTGGGGTGGTGGCGGACGTGCTGGTAGCGGTCGGTGACCATGGCTCCGCGGCGGTTCCACCGCCGTCGTCCGATGATGTGTACTTCCTTGGCGAGGAAGGCGTTGGCGGTGCGCACCACGGTGCCGATGTTCAGGTCGTGCTGCCAGTTCTCGATGGCCACGTGGAAGTTGTGCCGCCGGGAGTCCAAGTCCGCCACGATGGCCTCATGTTTCCAGTAGCGGTACTTGTCCAGCACGTTGCGCCTGTCCCCGTCGGCGAGCAGGTCCGGGTCCCAGTGGGCGCCCTCGGGCAGTTCGCCTTCCCACGGCCCGACGCCGACCTCCGCCTTTTCGGGTTCAGCCTCCCCGGGCCGGTGGTTGGGTTCGTCAGTCATGCCGGGCGTTTGGTTCACCCTTCAACACTAGACTGGACTCTTCGGGCAACCATCACGACGCGGAGGCAGGCATGGCAGAAGAGGACCAGGTGGCAGGCAACCCGGCGGTTTACCGCAGCGGGCAGGAGATTGAGTGCTGGCTGACGGACATGGACGGAGTCCTGGTCCACGAAAACCAGCCCATCCCCGGGGCTGCCGAACTCATCCAGCGCTGGGTGGATACGTCCAGGCGCTTCCTGGTCCTGACCAACAACTCCATCTTCACGCCCCGCGACCTCGCCGCCCGCCTCCGCTCGTCGGGCCTGGAGATTCCGGAGGAAAACATCTGGACCTCCGCCCTGGCAACCGCCCAGTTCCTGAAGGACCAGGTGTCCGCCGGGGGCGCCGAGTCGGGCAACCGTGCCTACACCATCGGCGAGGCAGGACTGACGACGGCGCTGCACGAGGCCGGCTTCATCCTCACTGACCAGAATCCGGACTTCGTGGTGCTTGGCGAGACGCGCACGTACTCCTTCGAGGCGATCACCACCGCTATCCGCCTGATCCTCGCCGGTGCACGCTTCATCGCCACCAACCCGGACGCCACGGGCCCTTCCAAGGACGGGCCCATGCCCGCCACCGGTGCCATCGCGGCCCTGATCACCAAGGCCACCGGCCGTGAGCCCTACATCGTGGGCAAGCCGAACCCCATGATGTTCCGGTCCGCAATGAACCAGATCGATGCACACTCCGAAACCACCGCGATGATCGGTGACCGGATGGACACGGACATCATCGCCGGCATGGAGGCGGGCCTGCACACCGTCCTGGTCCTTAGCGGCATCACGCACAGGGACGACATCGCCGCCTACCCGTTCCGGCCCAACCAGGTACTGAACTCCGTGGCGGATTTGAAGAACCAGATCTAGAAGATGCTGACCCGGGTGCCGCCCCGCGGCAGGGGGAAGAACCCGTCCAGCAGTTCCGTCACGAGCGGCCGGTAGATCTGCGGGTTCCAGCCGGGACTGGCGTGGGCGGGGGCGGCCCCTGTGGTCTGGAGGTTGCTGGACACCATGTTGTCCTTGAACACGACTGCCCAGGTTTCGGACGCCGTCTCGTAGTCGACAGTCCCGTCCTTGGGGTTGCCAATGAAGGCCATCTTGGCTGTCCCAAGCTTTCCCGCGAACTGGCTTCCATCGAAGTGGTAGATGTAGGCGGACTCGGTCTGGACCAGCACGTTGGACGGAGCGATCGGGGACAGCTGCTCCAGCGTCTGGTCGAGGATCTGGCGCCAGCTCCGTTCGTCCTTGTGGATGATCCGCTCCCCCAGTTCATATCCGCCGCGCAGGGTGGACGGGAACCTGACGCCGCTCTCGTAAAGGAACACCACGCCGTCGAACCAGCTTTGGTCAAGGACGTCATGGGCGCTGTAGGGGCTGGAGTCCAGCAGGATGAATTGCACCTGGAAACCCTCGAGTGCCTGGAGCCGCGCAGCCACCTGCGTGGCGAGCATGCCGCCAAAGCTGTGTCCATAGAAGAAGAGCTTGGTGATCTTCTGCGCGGCGATGTAGTCGGCGATGGCGTTGACCACCTCGGTAACGCTCAGCCCCAGGTTGGAATACCCGACGGCGGCGAGCCGGGCGCGCTTGTTCAGCGAGCCACGGAGGGTATTGAGGATCCACTGCGCCTCCTCCCAGCTGGTCTTGTAGCCGGGAAACAGGAACCAGCTGGCGTCCGGGTAGTAGGCGTCGGCAAAGTCGTCCGGAACGGACAGGATCCTGGTGCTGCGCCGCTGCGACTGCACTTGGCGGGTCACCAGCATGTCCGCCGCAAGCAGCCCGGAGGCGCCGGCGCCGGCCAGGAAGGTGCGGCGCGAAAAGCGCTTGAGGGCAGCGGCCTGCGCCAGCAGCCGGGCGTCGGAGACCCCCCGCCGGCGCTGCGGATTTACTTCCCCCTCATACGGCACACTCCTACCGTAAGCCCCGGGAAAGTCACCGCCGCAACGGTGGATGTTAACGTTCGGTGACGTTGCGCGTCAGCTTGCGGCCTGGCCTTCGGTGGCCGGGAATGGAGCCAGTGGCTCGTGCTGGCGGCGGTGGATTTCCAGGCCGACGTCGTTGTAGCGGCCCAGCAGGTCCGCCCCGTCGGGCGCGTCTGGATTGTCGAGCAGGGCGAAGAGCGCGTCGCTGGCCTGCAGCAATTCCTGGTCTGTGTATTCGCCCAGCGGGCGGCCGTACAGCTCCTCGATCCACATGACCGGCAGCTGGGGGAAATCACCCGAGTACGCGCCGCCGGGGAAAAGCTCCCTGACGTCGTCGTCCATCGGGATTGGGCGGCTGCTGGACTGCGCGTCCGTTGCCCAGTCGTGTGGGGTGGGCGTGAACTGCAGGGAGACACCTGCGGGCCGCGCACCCGGCAACGAGTTGGCGTCCAGGGCGTTGAGGTCGCTGCGGAGGCCTGCCAGTGCGGAGGACTCGATGAGCGCGGCCTGGGAGAGATCGACGCAGATACGGCAGCGGATGCCCATCCGCCGGACGCGGCGGATTATGTGGGCAAGTTCAGCCCGGGAGTCCTGGTGAAGGGTTCCCCGGACTTCAATCCGGACGATGTCGGCTGGGACATCAAGGTTAACGAGTGCGTCTAATGCGCGGTCCATAGGTACTCCAAAAGAGGTCTATGGCCGACGGCTCAACCTCCGCAAGAGTAACCCCCACAGGAGCCCGGGCACAACCTGCCCTAGGCCACCGTACCCGGGCTGACCTTTCCGGGCTCCTGGTAGTAGGTGCGCGCACCGGCACCGCCCACCGAATCCACCAATGATTTGGCGATGTCCCGCAGTTTGGTGTTGCTGTTGCTGGACGCCTCGGTCAGGATTTCCACGGCGGCGGCCTGGCTGCAACGGTTTTGGGCCATCACGATGCCCACTGCGATGTCAATGATGGTGCGGGACTCCAGCGTTGCCCGCAGGTTGGATGCACTGTCCGCATGCAGCGAGAACCGGACGGCCAGGCGCAGGGCCTGCGAGATTTCCCGGGTGAAGTCCCGCGCCCGTTCAGCCGCTCTCCCGTCGAACTTGTTCGGGACGTCGGAGTAGAGGTTCAACGCGGCCTTGGCTTCGCCCTGAAGGTTGAAAGGCAATGAAAAGACGGAGCGCAGGCCATGGGAGGCAACGGCAGAGGCATAGTCCGGCCCCCAGCGGTCCTCCCGCAAGAGGTCCGGCACGTAGACTTCGCGTTCCTCTTTTGCCGCAGTAAGGCAGGGGCCCTGCGAAAGCGAGTACTGGATTTCGTCCACTTCCCGCGCGGAAGGGCTGCTCCATCCAATGGTGGCTGCCTTGCGGTCCCGCAGCAGCGTAATGCCGCACAGCGCGTCATCGCCGTCCCCTGCCATTTGGTGGGCGGAGAACCGGGCCAGTTCGTTCAGGAAATCCTCGAAGTCAGCGCTGTCCAGGATGAGGTTCTGCACTTGGTCGGTTGAGCTCAAGGGCTGTTCTGGGGGGAGCAAAATGCGTGGTCTCCAAGCAACTGAAAAATGTTAACGCAAAGTATAAAACACTGTCCGAATTGCTTCCAACAGCGGTCCGTCCCCCCAGATCGGCCGGCTAGGAAAGCCCCAGCTCGTCCTTGCCGAACGCGAACAGGTAGGGAACGCCGGTTTCGGCTTCGATTTTTTCCTTGGCGCCGGTGTCGCGGTCAACGATCACGGCCACCGCCACTACGTTGCCGCCGGCTTTGCGGACGCCTTCAACGGCCGTCAGTGCGGAACCGCCGGTAGTGGATGTGTCCTCCAGGACCAGCACCTTGCGGCCTTCGACGGACGGGCCCTCCACCTGGCGCCCCATGCCGTAGGACTTCTGTGCCTTGCGGACCACGAAGGCATCGACGGTGCGGCCCGCGTCGGCTGCTGCGTGCATCACCGCGGTGCCCACTGGGTCAGCCCCCATGGTCAGGCCGCCGGCGCACTCGAAGTCGATTCCGGCGTCGTCCGCCAGTGCCAGCATTACCTGGCCCACCAGCTTGGACGCTTCGTGGTGCAGCGTGATGCGGCGCAGGTCGATGTAGTAATCGGCCTCAGCCCCGCTGGAGAGGATCACCTTGCCGCGGACCACGGCAAGTTCCTTGATCAGTTCGAGCAGTCGGGCGCGGGCAGCTGCAGTGTCTACCGCAGTGTCTGTGGGCGAAGTCATGGGCTCAAGTTTAGTAGGTGGGGTGGCCGTCAGCGGGCGGGCAAAGCCCGGCGCGTGCTCGGGGCGTGGTCCCAAGGCGATAACGCGGGGCAGGAGGCGCCTGATGACTGGATTGTGGCGCAGGATGAAGAAGATCATGCGCTGGACGGGGAAGCGGCTCCGGCCGCCGTTCTGCCCGTTCGCGGCGAGCATGTCCCCCGAGAGCGTGCCTGCGAAGAGCGGAACGAAGACAACCCGGTGCATGATGCGCTGCACGGCTTGCACCACCAGGGTGGGCATGAGGCGGCGGCGCTGGACCGCTGCAAGGGTGCGGAGCCGCACCTGTCCACGGCGAAGGTCCGGGGCCAGCCGTTGCGCTGCCGCCACGGCGTCCTGGATGGCCAGGTTGATGCCCACACCGCCAGCCGGGGACATCGCATGGGCGGCGTCCCCGATGCAGAGGAATCCGTCCACGTACCAGCGCCGGAGGCGGTTCAGCCTAACGTCCAGCCAGTGCAGGTCGTCCACGCTGCGGATCGAATCAACGCGGTCGGCGAGGTCCGGGCGCAGAGCCGCCACGCGCTGCCGGAACCACTCCACACCCTTGGCGCGGATGGCCGCATCCGAGCCTTTGGGGGCAAGGTAGCCCATTTGGTAGTAGTGGGTCCTGTTGAGGGCGATCATGGCGTCGCGGTCCCCCAGCGAGGGGACCACACCGGCTACCTCCCCCTGTTCCGAATCGTATCGGGGGAGCCTGAACCACCAAGTATCGAAAGGCACCGGATACTCCTTGGTTTGCATCCCCGCTGCCTCGCGCAACACCGAGTGCCGGCCGTCAGCAGCCACCACGACGTCGGCATGCAGCACCTGGTCACGGTCCCCGCCGGCGGCCCGGTAGCGCACCCCCGTGACGCGGCCGCCGTCGAACTCCAGCCCCGTGGCTTCGCTTTCCATAAGCAGCGAAAAGGTCGGTTCTCTTGCTGCGGCCGCGGCAAGGAAATCCAGGAAGTCCCACTGGGGCATCATGGCCACGTAGTTGTACGGCGGCTTCAGAGAATCGAAGGCCGCGAGGGTGACCAGGCCGGCACCGGGGACGGGGACCGCGACGTTGCTGAGCCTGCTTTGCGGCAGGGAGCGGAAGCCGGCGCCCAGGCCGAGTTCGTCAATCAGCCGGATGGTGGATGCGTGGACGGTGTCGCCACGGAAATCCCGCAGGAAGTCGCGGTGCTTCTCCAGGACGGTCACGCGCACCCCTGCCCGTGCCAGCAGGAGGCCCAGCATCATTCCCGCCGGGCCCCCG
Organism: Pseudarthrobacter phenanthrenivorans; assembly: GCF_036455295.1. Taxonomy (GTDB): domain Bacteria; phylum Actinomycetota; class Actinomycetes; order Actinomycetales; family Micrococcaceae; genus Arthrobacter; species Arthrobacter phenanthrenivorans_C. Next base: position 96,888 of record NZ_JAYXNX010000010.1, read on the forward strand.
CCCACCACGGCACACCCCGTGCGCTCCATGCATTTACCGTACGCCGCGCAGGTCCCTGCCGGAACAGTTGAGGGTTGTTGACAGCCCTGGCTAGGCTGGACCACATGCGCGAACTCCAGGCCAAAATCATTGAAGAAATGGGCGTCCAGCCCCGGATCGACCCCGCAGGGGAGGTGCGCAAACGCGTCACGTTCCTCAAGGAATACCTGAAGGCCACCCACACCAAGGGCTTTGTGCTGGGCATCTCGGGGGGCCTGGATTCATCCCTGGCCGGCAAGCTCGCGCAGCTGGCAGTGGACGAGCTTGAGGCCGAGGGCGTGGAGGCCAATTTCGTGGCCGTGCGCCTGCCCTACGGCGTACAGCACGACGAGGAAGACGCGCAGGCGGCCCTGGACTTCATCAAGGCCAAAACGGAGTGGACGTTCAACATTTCGGCCGCGGTGGATAGCTTCGAGGAGGAGTTCGAAAAGACTGCGGGCTCGGAAATCTCCGACTTCCACAAGGGCAACACCAAGGCCCGCACGCGCATGACGGCCCAGTATGCGCTGGCCGGCGAATTCAATTACCTGGTGATCGGCACGGACCACGGAGCCGAATCCGTAACCGGCTTCTTCACCAAGTACGGCGACGGCGGCGCGGACATCCTGCCCCTGTTCGGACTCAACAAGCGGCAGAACCGTGCGCTGCTGGCCGAACTCGGAGCTCCCGCGCGCGTTTGGGAGAAAGTACCCACGGCCGACCTCCTCGATGACCGGCCCGGCCGCACCGACGAGGACGAGCTGGGCATCAGCTACGACCAGATTGACGACTACCTCGAAGGCCGGGATGTCCCGGACGCCGTTGCCGAGTCGATCGAACAGCGGTACCTGCGCACCCGCCACAAGCGCACCGTCCCCGTGACCATCTTCGACACCTGGTGGAAGGACCAGGGCCCGGAGGAGCCCCGCGCGGGACTGTAGCAGACCCCACCCCTGGAAGTACGACGGCGGCCCCCACCCGCCACGTGGGGGCCGCCGGCGTTGCGTGGTGGCGGGGCCCCCCACCCACAGCGGGGGCGCCCCCCCGTCGTTCCTTGTTGCCTGGGCCACGCACACTCAGCGGGTGCGCCGCCCGCCGCTCCCTCCCCCGCCAAGCTGCTGCGTGATCCGGTGCGCCTCCGCCATCAGCAGTCCCCCCAGTTCCTCCTGCCGTTCGGGCTTGAAGCGGGGTTCGATGCCGGTGAGGGACAGCGCCCAGGCGGGCTTCCCGGAACGGTCGAATACGGCGGCGCCCATCCCCCAGCTTCCCTCCAGGACCAGTCCGGGGTTCACGGAGTAGCCGGCCAGCCGGGTCCGGGTCAGGTTGTCCCGCACCAGCTGCGGGGAGTGGGTCACGGCGAAGCTGCCGGCATGGTCATCCCAGCGGCCCAGCAACTCCTCCTGCTCGCTTTTGGGCAGGAAGGCCAGGATTGCGGTTCCGGCAGAGGCCACCCCAAGGGGGAACCGTACGCCCTCATGCAGGACGAATGACCGGACAGGGAAGCTCCCCTCCTCGCGCAGCAGGCACACAGTCTCGGCGCCGCGGCGGATGGAGAAGAAGGCGCTTTCACCAGTTGCCTCTGCCAGCCGCCGGAGGCTGGGCCGCGCGATGTCCTCCAGGGGAAAGCGCGCCGATGCGACCGATCCCATCAACAGCGCCTCAGGGCCCAGGACCCAGTTGCCCGTGACGAGGTCGTGGTCCAGCAGGCCCTCCGCGGCAAGGGAGGTCAGGAGCCGGTAGACCGTGGGGCGGGTGAGTCCCGATTCCCTGACCAGGCCCGTCAGGGGCATTCCGTCGGCACTGCGGCCCACCAGCCGCAGCAGTCCTGCTATCCGCGCAACCACTTGGGCGCCCTGAACGGGGGCGGCAGGCATAAAGCCTCCTTCTGTCCACAGTATGGATAGTTTTTATCCTGATGTCCATACTGTACGACAGCTGGGTGTGATTCTTGACACTCGCTGCCAGACGCCCGTAGTCTCCAAGCTCAGATCCCAGCCGTCCACTTTGTGGACGTGCGTCCGTGCTCAACGAGGAGACGTCATGAAGAAACTCCAGGCTTCTGCCGCCGCGGCCCTGGAAGGGGCCCTGCAGGACGGCATCACCGTCGCGGTAGGCGGGTTTGGCCTCAGCGGCATTCCCGCCGACCTGATCGAAGCCCTCCGTGATTCCGGCGTCCGGGACCTCACCGTGGTCTCCAACAACATGGGCGTGGACGGCAAGGGGCTGGGCGTCCTGATCGAGGCAGGCCAGGTCCGCAAGGTGATTGCCTCCTACGTGGGTGAGAACAAGCTGTTCGCGGAGCAGTACCTTGCCGGCAAGCTGGAGGTGGAGTTCACCCCGCAGGGCACCCTCGCAGAGCGGCTTCGCGCCGGCGGCGCCGGCATTCCTGCCTTCTACACCAAGACCGGGGTGGGGACGCTGGTTGCCGAAGGCAAGCCGCACGAGGTGTTCGACGGCGAAACGTACGTCCAGGAGCGGGCCATCCGCGCCGACGTCGCACTGGTCCACGCCCACACGGCGGACACGGACGGCAACCTCACCTACCGCTACACCGCCCGGAACTTCAACCCGGTGGTGGCCACCGCGGGAGTCCTGACCGTTGCCGAGGCGGAAGTCATCGTGGAGCGCGGCCAGCTGGACCCCAACCACATCGTTACCCCCGGCGTCTTTGTCCAGCGGCTGGTCCAGGCAACGGACCGGGTCAAGGACATCGAACAGCGGACCGTCCGGCAGCGCGCCGAAACACTGCCCGTCTAATCGCACCACTTTTCTAAGGAGAAACCCCATGGGATGGACCAGGGATGAAATGGCTGCCATCGCGGCCGAGGAACTGAACGACGGCGACTACGTGAACCTGGGGATCGGGATTCCCACGCTGGTGGCCAACAACCTGCCCAAGGGCGTGCGGGTGGTCCTGCAGAGCGAGAACGGCCTGCTGGGCATGGGACCGTTCCCGTACGAGGGCGACGAGGACGCGGACCTCATCAACGCCGGCAAGCAGACCGTCACGGTACTGCCGGGCGGAAGCATCTTCGACTCCGCCACCTCGTTCGGGATGATCCGCGGCGGGCACGTCAAAGTGGCCATCCTGGGCGCCATGCAGGTCTCCGGCAACGGCGACCTGGCCAACTGGACCATCCCCGGCAAGATGGTCAAGGGCATGGGCGGTGCCATGGACCTGGTGGCCGGCACACCCCGGGTTGTGGTCCTCACCGAGCACAACGCCAAGGACGGCACGGCCAAGATCGTGCGCGAATGCACCCTGCCCTTGACCGGGCTCAGCTGCGTGGACCGGATCATCAGCGACCTTGCCGTCTTTGACCTGGCGAAGGACGACGACGGCGGGCGGCAGCTCACGCTGACCCGGCTGGCTCCGGGGGTCACCGAAGAGGAGATCCGGGAAAAAACCGAAGCGGACTTCGACGTCCGGCTCGAGAATGAGGAAGTGGCAGCATGAGCCTCAAAGACCAGTTCGGCAAGGACGTCCTGATCACCGGCTGGGGCCACAGCCGGTTCGGCAAGCTCGCCGACGACACCCTGGAATCCCTGATCGTTCAGGTAGCCACGGACGCCATCAGCACCGCAGGCATCGAGCCGGGCCAGATCGATGAGATCTACGTTGGGCAGTTCAACTCCGGCATGATGCCGCTGGCCTTCCCGTCCTCGCTGGCACTGCAGGTCTCACCGGACCTGGCCAACGTCCCGGCCACCCGCGTGGAGAACGCCTGCGCCTCGGGTTCGGCCGCGTTCCAGCAAGGCACCAAGTCACTGCTCGCGGGGACGGCGAAGACCGTCCTGGTTGTTGGCGCGGAAAAGATGACCCATGCCGGAGCGGACGTAGTGGGTGCCGGCCTCCTGGGCGCGGACTACGACATGGCCGGCAAGCCCTCCACGACGGGGTTCACGGGCCTTTTCGCCGAGGTGGCCAAGCACTACGCCAAGCGGTACGACGCCGCCGGCAACCTCGGTGATGTGCTGGGCACGATCGCTGCCAAGAACCACCGCAATGGCGTGGATAACCCGTACGCCCAGCTCCGGAAGGACCTCGGCGAGGAGTTCTGCCGGACCGTCTCGGACAAGAACCCCATGGTGGCCGATCCGCTGCGCCGCACGGACTGTTCCCCGGTCTCGGATGGTGCTGCCGCCGTCGTGCTGTCCACCTCCCCCACCGGCGGTGCCACGGCCCCGGTCCGGCTCGCGGGCTTTGGACACGCCAACGACTTCTTCCCCGCCGCACGCCGGGACCCCACCGCGTTCGAGGCCACCCGCGTCTCGTGGCAGCGCGCCCTGGCGATGGCCGGCGTCGGGCTCGAAGACCTGGATCTGGCCGAAGTCCACGACTGCTTCACCATCGCCGAGCTGCTGATGTACGAGGCCATGGGCCTGGCAGAACCCGGCCAAGGCGCCAGGGCCCTCCAGGAGGGCTGGGTCTTCAAGGACGGCAAGCTGCCGGTCAATGTCTCCGGCGGCCTCAAGTCCAAGGGCCACCCCGTGGGGGCCACCGGCGTATCCCAGCACGTCCTGGCAGCCATGCAGCTCACCGGCACCGCGGGAGACATGCAGCTGCCCGCTCCCCGGCGCGCGGCAGTGCAGAACATGGGCGGCGTGGGAATCGCCAACTACGTCAGCATCCTGGAAGCCGTCTAAACCCACCATCCGGGGCTTCGATATCGCCGCGGGTCAGGGGTTTATGGCGCTTACCCTTGCACCCTGGCCCTGCGCCCCGTACGTTGGGGACTGTGGGGGATTAACTCCCGCGCACTCCGGGACGATCCCCGGGGAGAGAATCAGAGTCACATGAAGGAATGCAGCCATGGCAACAGGCACAGTTAAATGGTTCAACGCCGAAAAGGGTTTTGGCTTCATTGCCCCCGATGACGGGTCCGCTGACGTTTTCGCCCACTACTCGGCAATCGCCACCAGCGGCTACCGCTCACTGGACGAGAACCAGAAGGTCGAATTCGATGTGACCCAGGGTCCCAAGGGCCCGCAGGCAGAGAACATCCGCCCGCTCTAAGTCTTCGGCGGCCTCCGGCTAGTGCCGGGACCCCATTCCAGCGGCCTTCCACCCTCGGTGGAGGGCCGCTGTTTTTATGCCCCGGCACCGTTCGGTGGTTCCGTTTGGGATAATTGACCCATGACGGCACACGACCAGGACAGGGACCCGTGGGAGGAATTTGATGCCCTCGGCCCCGCCGCTCCGGACCGCGTGCCCGGCCAGCCGGGCGGGGAGCCATACGGCTTCGGCTTCCGTACCGGGGTGCGCAGCGCCCGGGTTGCCGTTGGCTTCGCCATCTACGCACTGGCACTGGGAACAATCCTCGCCCTGACCGGTTGCATCGTCTTCATCACCCGGCAGCAGTGGCTGCTGATGGGCCTCATGCTGTTGTTTGAGGCGGTCTTTGTGTTCGCGTTCACGCGGCTCGTGGCCCAGGCCAGGCACCGCAGGCCCTGGAACCGGCACGCCAGGTAAATCCGCTGCGCGGTTGCCGGCTTTCAGGCGGTTGACCTTGACGCAGCGTCAAACCCTAGGCTCGAGGCATGGAAACATCACCGGGTTCCGCGGACAGGGACTGGTCCACCCATGAGGTGGCCAGGATCGCAGGCACCACCAGCCGCACGCTGAGGCACTATGACGATATCGGCCTGCTGAAGCCCAGCCGGGTGGGCGGCAACGGCTACCGCTATTACGATGGCGCCGCCCTCCTCCAGCTGCAGCGCATCCTTTTGCTGCGCGAGCTGGGCCTCGGCCTGCCCGCCATTCAGGAGGTCTTCCACCGCCACGCCGATCCCGTGGCGGCGCTCAGCCGGCATCTCGAATGGCTGGGCCAGGAGCAGCAACGGTTGGCCCTGCAGGCGGAGTCGGTCCGGCAAACGATTGAAACAGTGAAGGCAGGAGGCCAACTGGTGGCAGAGAACATGTTCGAAGGTTTCGACCACACCAAGTACAAGGACGAGGTCGAGGAACGCTGGGGCAAAAACACTTACGCAAAATCGGACGCCTGGTGGCGAAGCATGCCGGCAGCGGAAAAGCAGGAGTGGAAGTCCGTGGCTGAGGAGCTTGGCAGGGATTGGCGCACGGCAGCGGCCGCCGGGTCCGCCCCTGACGGAGCCGAGGCGCAGGATCTGGCACGGCGGCACCTGGCCTGGCTGAAGTCCATCCCCGGAACCCCCGCTGCCGGCAATGGAGACCTGCGTGGGTACGTACTCGGGTTGGCGGAGATGTACGTCGCGGACCCCCGCTTCGCCGACAATTACGGCGGTATGCAGGGAGCACGCTTCGTACAGGCAGCGCTGCGCGCCTACGTCGACATGTCCCTGTAAGGGTCAGGTGCCACCGGACGTTGCCGTCAGCGTAGGCTATCGGCCCGTTCCTCCGGCGACCGCCTGGCCTTGGCCCGTTTAGTCCGGCGGATGATGAGCAGGACCACGGCGAGGGCGAGCGCGGCATACACGGCGTAGTTCAGGAGCCGGGAGTACTCCTCGATAAGCCGGTACTGGGTTCCCAGAAGGTAGCCCAGGCCAACCAGGGCACCGTTCCAGAGACCGCTGCCCGCCAGGGTGAAGAGGGTGAACGTTCCCACATTCATCCCCGCCGCTCCCGCCGGCAGTGAGATGAGGCTGCGAACTCCGGGCAGGAGGCGTCCGAAGAAGATGGACGACCTGCCGTGGCGGCGAAACCAAGCCGCTGCGTGCTCGAAATCCTCCCGGTCAATTAGCGGCAACTTGGACAACCACCCGATGGAGCGCTCCAGCCCCAGTTTGGCTCCCAACCAGTAAAGGAACAGGGCCCCCAGGTACGCGCCCGCGGTGCTGGCGGCGAACACGAGGAAGAGGTTCAAGGACCCTTGCTTGGCGAGGTAGCCCGCCAGCGGGAGAATTACCTCGCTGGGAATGGGGGGCACCACCGTCTCTGCAAGGGTGAAGGCCCCCACGCCCCACTCGCCCAGGGCATCAATGGCCCGCGCCGCAAAACCCACGATTCCCGTAAGCCCATCGGCAGGGCTGGCTGCGGCGGTCATGATTGTCCCCATACGCCTGTTCCGTTCCGTTGCACGCCATGCCCCGTTACTGACCCGTCGCCTCCACCTTACGGGCCTGGCCACGCGCATCCGCGCCAGCCCGGCCGCGCAGCGCAGGGCACCTAAGAAAGAAGCTCCCGTACTTACCGGTGCTTGAACTCAGGCTGGCGCTTCTGCGCGAACGCGGCCATGCCTTCTTTCTGGTCCTCTGTGGCGAACAGGGAATGGAACAGCCGGCGCTCGAAGATCACTCCCTGCGCCAACCCGGTTTCGAACGCGGCGTTGACGGCCTCTTTCGCTGCCATCGCCGCGGGCTTGGATTTTCCGGCGATTACACCGGCCACCTCCAGTGCCTGCGACACCACATCCGCGGCCGGAACCACCCGGGAGACCAGCCCACAGCGCTCGGCTTCCTCGGCGTCGATGAACCTGCCCGTGAGGATCATGTCCATGGCCTTGGCCTTGCCCACGGCCCGCGTGAGCCGCTGCGAACCGCCCATCCCAGGCAGCACGGCGAGGTTGATCTCGGGCTGGCCGAACTTCGCGTTGTCGCCCGCGATGATGATGTCGCACATCATGGCCAGCTCGCAGCCGCCGCCCAGGGCAAAGCCGGACACCGCCGCGATGGTGGGGATGCGCAGGCGGGTGAAGTCTTCCCAGCCCCGGAACCAGTCAGCGGTGTACATGTCCATGTAGCCTTGGTCGGCCATCTCCTTGATGTCCGCACCCGCGGCAAAGGCCTTGCCCGAGCCCGTGACCACCACTGCGCCCACGCCGGGATCAGCATCCATCGCGGTCACCGCGGCCACCAGTTCTTCCATGGTGGCCTTGTTCAGCGCATTCAATGCCGAGGGTCTGTTCAGCGTCACCAGCCCTACCCTGCCCTGCTGCTCCACCAGGATGTTGGCGTACTCCGTCATTCGGGGCTCCCGTCGTCGTGTGCTGCTGTGGTTGTCCGCAGATCCAGTTCCCCGCCGTCCAGCGGCTGAAAGAACCGGTCCACCTGGTTTGGAAGCACCTCGGCCAAGGTGGCAGGTTTCCACTGCGGGTTCCTGTCCTTGTCCACCACCTGCGCGCGGATCCCTTCGCGGAAATCGGGTCCGGCAAGGAACCGGATTCCCGCCCGGTACTCCCGGGCCAGGGCCTCATCCAGGGTCAGCTCCGCGGCACCTCGCAGTGCGGCCAGCGTAACTTTGACCGAGGTGGGCGATTTGGCTTCGATGGTGTCCGCGGCCTCGGCGGCATCATCGCGGCCGGCCCCGGTCCAGGCGCGGAGGCGGGCCACGATGTCCCCGGCCTCGTCCGAGGCGTAGCACCAATCGATCCAGTCCCGCTGCCCCGCCAGTATCGAGGCAGGAGGGTCGTCGGAATAACGGGCGACGGCGGCTTCCGGGCTTTCATCTTCCAGCGCCGCAACCAGGCGGGGCAGCGCGTGGGAGGGCACGAAGTGGTCGGCAAGACCGAGGAACAAGGCGTCCCCCGCATCCAGGTGCGCGCCGGTCAACGCCGCGTGCGTCCCTGTTTCGCCTGGTGCGCGGGACAGCAGGAACGTCCCCCCGACGTCCGGGGCGAACCCAATGGTGGTCTCCGGCATGCCCATCCTGGTCCGTTCCGTGACCACACGGACGCTGCCATGCGCGGAGATGCCGACTCCCCCGCCCAGAACCAGGCCGTCCATCAAAGCGACATACGGCTTGGGGTACCGGGAAATCAGCGAATTCATGCGGTACTCGGTCTGCCAGAAATCCGCGGTCGCGGTGCCGCCGTGCAGCATGTCCCTGTAAATCGCCACGATGTCTCCGCCGGCGCACAGGCCCCGCTCCCCGGCGCCCTGCACCAGGACTGTGGCCACGCCGCCGTCGTCCGTCCATGCAATTAGCTGCCGCAGCAGAAGATCGACCATTCCTGCTGTGAGCGCATTGACTGCCCTCGGTCGGTTCAGGGTGATCACGCCCAGGCGGCCGCGGCGTTCAAAAAGAACCTCCGCGCTTCCGCTCTCAGCCGTGCTGTCCGTGGTGGTGCCCTTGGCTGCGGTCATCGGCTGGAGCGCTCCTTTGCATGGTGGCCGGACGAGTGATCCAGGTCATTCTGTTGCGAATATACCCGTCCCCACCGTCCGCGAACGAACGGGACCGGGAACGGCGGGGCCGACGCCGTCGAAGGCTTTACCCGCCGTGCGGCTGCCAAGGTAAGTTAGGAACCGTGAAGATAGCTACCTGGAATGTGAACTCGCTCCGAGCCCGCGCCGACCGCGTTGAAGCGTGGCTCCAGCGCAGCGACTGCGATGTCCTTGCCATCCAGGAGACCAAGTGCAAGGACGAGAACTTCCCCTGGGAGCTCTTTGAGCGGATGGGCTACGAGGTGGCCCACTTCGGAGTCAACCAGTGGAACGGCGTGGCCATCGCCTCCCGTGTGGGGCTTGAGGACGTGGAGCGGACGTTCCTGGACCAGCCATCGTTCGGCAAGGCCGGCAAGGATCCGGTGCAGGAAGCCCGGGCCATGGCGGCCACCTGCGGTGGCATCCGCATCTGGAGTCTTTACGTCCCCAACGGCCGCTCCCTCGACGACGAGCACATGCCGTACAAGCTCAAGTGGTTGGAGAGCCTGAAGACGCACGCCCAGGGGCTGGTTACGGAGAACCCACAGGCGCAGGTGGCGTTGATGGGCGACTGGAACATCGCACCCTTCGATGACGATGTCTGGGACATCGACCTGTTCATCAACAACCGGTCAACGCACGTCAGCCCGCCGGAACGTGAGGCGTTCCATGCCTTCGAAGCGGCCGGCTATACGGACGTGGTGCGCCCCTACACCCCTGGCCCCGGCGTCTACACCTACTGGGACTACACCCAGCTGCGGTTCCCCAAAAAGGAAGGCATGCGGATCGACTTCGTCCTGGCTTCCCCCGCCCTGGCCGCGCGTGTCACAGGCGCCGCCATCGACCGTGAGGAACGCAAGGGCAAAGGTGCCTCCGACCACGCCCCCGTACTTGTGGAACTGGCGGACTAATGACGTCACCCTGGACCCATGCAAGGAGACCGTCATGACGGGAAACCTCTACCGGGGCCAGGCGGGCCTGCCTTTCTCCTCCACGCTCCGGGTCTACGAACCCCTGGAAGCCTTCCCGGAGGAACAACGCCCCGCCATCCAGGCAGCCGGTGCGCAGGCAGCCTCCCGCGCCGCCGTCGAAAACGCTGAACTGCTGGCGTCGCTGGGCCGCATCACCCGCTCAGGCGGGGACCCATTCCCAACGGGACGCACCGACCTGGTGCGGGTCACCACCCTCCCCGTGCCGGAAAGTGGAGCGGCCGACGACGGTGCTGACGCCGCCGCCGAACCCGTCCTGCTTTATTGCCCCAGCCAGCTGGTCCTTCGCGCCGGATTGGCGGCCAACGCCCTCATGGAGGGCATCCACGGCCCGCTGGCCGAGATGCTGATCCCTGAAGAGCAGCGTGACCGGCACCAGGAACGCATCGATCTGGTGAAGGCCCGCGACGGCTCCATCAGGGTCCACACGCGTGCTTCCACCTGGGGCATCCCCTTCAGCTGGTTCTCGCTGTTCATGGACTCCGACCGCAAGGACGTGGTGGAAGCCAACGGCCGAATCCTCACCGTCCGGGTCTGGGCAACCATCACCGACGCCCTGGAGCGGGCCCGCTACGCCGTGGCCAACCTTGCCCTGGCCGCCCCCGACCTGGACATGCTCGATGACCTGGCCCAGCTGACCGAATGGCTCGAATTGTTCCACGTGAACTCCATGGTGGAGCTGGACTACGGCGCCGTGGCAGACAAGGTGTACCCCGACGAATCGCCCATGGACATCAGGCTTGGTATCGAATGCCTGGCAGAGGGGGACATGACCGGCGCAGCCGCTGCCTATCGCCGGCTTGCCTCCCGATGGATCCCCATCCGCCAGCTCGCGCGCGCGTCCTGACGGGGCGAGAGCACACCGCAGATCCAGTTCGGGGCCGTTCTCGCGTGCTCGCTGCTGTCGGCTTGAGCGCGCTAATTACTGGGCGGTGCGGTGGACTCCCGGACGATCAGGTGGTGCGGGGCAACGGTCGTCTGCACCGCCCCATGGGATCCAGCGAGTTCATCAAGGAGCATCCGCGTCCCCTGCTGACCCTGCTCCACCGGGTCCTGGGCGACGGTGGTGAGCCCCATTGCCTCGGAGAATTCATGGTTATCGATGCCGATAATGGATAGGTCTTCAGGGACCCGCACTCCCCTGCGCCGTGCCTGGAGCATGGCTCCGATGGCCATTTCATCGGAGGCGCAGAGTATGGCCGTAGGCTTCGGCCCGGGGTTTCTCCACAAGGCGTCAAAACCTTCCTGGCCGCTCCGTACGGTGAAATTGCCGAAGATGTCCCACTCCGGCGGCATTACTGATCCGGCCTTCGCCATCGTTTCCACGAAGCCTTCCACACGGAGGCGGGGAACGGTGAAGTTCAGGTCGGAATCGTCCTGGCCGTGCAGGAGTGCCACCTTACGATGTCCCAGCCCGATCAGGTGTGAAGTGGCGTCAGCTGCCGCCGCATAGTCATCAATCCCAATGCTGGGGCAGTCCTCCACCGGTCCCCCGACGATGATCAACGGGATATCGATGCGCTGCAGGTCCTCAATTTCCTCATGGGTAAGGGACATACACAGGACGAGCAGGGCGTCGATCTGCTTGTAGACCATCGTCTTGCTGAAAAGACGCTCCCGGGCGCCGCGCTGGCCGCCAAGGTTGAAGAGGGAGAGGTTGTAGCCGCGCTGGTGGAGTTCGCGGTCCACGCCTTCGATCGCTTTGAAGAAGAACCACCGGTCCACGTATGGTGCCAGCACGCCTACGGTCCTGGTCCGGCCCGTGGCAAGCCCGGAAGCCGAGGAAGACGCCACATAACCCAGGTTTCCGGCGACCTCCAGAATCTTTTCCCTGGTGGCGGGGGAAACCCTGGGCAATCCGCGTACGGCGCGGGAAACAGTGGCCGTTGAGACTCCGGCGGCTGCGGCTACATCCTCAATGCTGACGCCGTTATGGCCGCCCCGTTGAGACCTTTCAGTTGTGCGTGCCACCGTGTCCCCTTTTCAACTCCTTTTCGACGCGGGCCGGCCGGCCCTGCGTTCACCCCCAAACCCTGCATTTTCCCATTCCACGGCGGGTCAGTGATAACCAGGCAGGCAGGGGGCGCAGCAGCGGAGTGACGATTCTGCCCGCGTTCTTACCTGCGGGCGGGAAGTTTACGGCGCAGGCGCACCATGCCGTAGAGCGCCAGCAGCGTGGCCAACAGGCCCAGGGCCCACCCGACGGCGGACTGGGCAGTGATTTCCATCCACACCGTGACCACAAGGAAGACCAGTGCCCAGAACGCCAGGAAACCGATGATGATGTCGAAGTCCTCACCCGACCGGACAAGCCTGCTGCGGTTTCCCGCCCCCGGAGTGCGGGGGCGGGAAACGTTGTCCGTCACTTGACTGCACCTGCCGTGAGGCCGGCGACAATCTTGCGCTGGAATACCAGCACCAGGATCACCAGCGGAATGGTGACGATGGTGCCGGCGGCCATGATGGCCGTGTAAGGGATTTGGTTGGGCTGCGCGCCGGCGAAGTTGGCGATGGCCACCGTAACAGGCTGCGTCGCATCGCTGGACAGCTGGCTCGCGATCAGGAATTCATTCCACGAGGAGATGAACGCCAGGATCGCCGTGGTGAAAATCGCAGGTGCAGCCAGGGGCATGATGACCTTACGGAAGGCCTGCCCCTGGGTGCAGCCGTCAACCCTGGCCGATTCCTCCAGCTCCCACGGCATCTCGCGGAAGAACGAGGTCATGGTGTAGACCGTCAGCGGGAGCACGAAGGAGATGTTGGGGATGATCAGGGCCTGGTAGGTGCCCATCCAACCGATGTTGGTGAACAGCTGGAAGAGCGGGGTGATCAGGGCAACACCGGGGAACATGGAGGCTCCGAGGATGAAGCCGAGCACCAGGAACTTTCCCTTGAAGTTCAGCCGGGCCAAGGCGTAAGCGGCGAACACGCCGATCAGCAGGGACACCACCGTCACCACGCCACCGATGAACACACTGTTCAAGAGCGCCTGGCCGAACCTGTTGCCGAACGACGTATCGAAGGCGGTCCTGAAATTGTCCAGGGTCACATGGGTCGGCAGGATTGACGTGTCGTAAGTGAAGCCCACCTCACGGAACGCCGTGACCACCATCCAGTAAGCAGGCGCCAGGCACCAGAGCAGGACGATCGCAGCACTGAGGTATGTGCGGCCCTGCGCCCACTTTTCACGGTTCTGCGCGGCCCTGCGGCCCCTGTCCTGCTGGGCACGCAGTGCCGACGCGTCGGCTGTTGCCGTGGTCATTTCTTCCCCTTTCCTGTGGCGCCGCTCTGCTCAACCACGTTTGCCCCGAGGAAGCGGACAAAGATGAAGGCGACGAGGAAGATGATGATGAAGGTAATTGTGGACAGGGCAGCAGCCGCATTGAACCCTTGCCTAATCTGGCTAATGACCAGAATGGACAGCGTAGTGGTGTTATTGGCACCGCCGGTCAGGATGTACGGCAGGTCGAACATGCGCAGCGCATCCAGGGTCCGGAAGAGGATTGCCACCATCAGGGCCGGCTTGACCAGCGGCAGGGTGATCAGGCGGAACCGCTGCCAGGCAGAGGTCCCGTCCACCTTGGCCGCTTCATAGACTTCCGCTGGAATCATCTGAAGGCCTGCCAGGATCAGCAGCGCCATGAACGGCGTGGTCTTCCAGACGTCGGCAATAACGACTGCCCATTTGGCCGGCCACTCGCTGCCCGTCCACAGGATGCTCACATTGAACAGCTTGTTGGCGATTCCCTCGAAGGCGAAGATAAAGAACCAAAGCTTCGCGGTGACAGCCGTGGGGATGGCCCACGGCACAAGAACAGCAGCGCGGACGAGGCTCCGGCCGCGGAACTCACGGGCCATGATCATGGCCATCCAGAAACCCAGGACAGTTTCCAGCGCCACCGTGACCACGGTGAAGAAGAACGTGGTGGCGGTGGCGGACCAGAACTGGCCGCCAAGCGTGCCCGGCGGGCAGGCGACAGTTCCGCCGGCGGGAGCCGAGCATTGCTGCGCGAGCCAGTTCACATAGTTCTGGATGCCCGCCGGGCCGCCGGCCGTGAACAGGCCGGTGGCCGGGTCCAGGCCTGCGTCCTTCTGGAAGGACATGACGATGGCGCTGACAATGGGGTAAACAATGACGGTGGCCAGAGCGATGATGGTGGGGGCGAGCAACCAGGACGCCCAGCGGCCCTGGCTGGCAATCCTGTTGTCTTCCCCCACACCCTTGGGGGCGTGATGGGCGGGGGCGCCGCCCGACGCCGGTGCCTTGACCGGCGTCGGGCCTAGTTCGGTTGCCATGGCAGAACTACGATCCCGCGCTCGCGGATTCGATGGACTTCTGCATGTCAGAAAGTGCGGTTTCCACTGGCTTTTCTCCCTTGATAGCGGAGTAGGCGTTGTCTTGGATTGCCTTGGTGACAGCCGGGTAGAAGGGCGTTACCGGACGCGGAACAGCGTTCTGGATGGACGTCTTCAGGACCGGAAGGTAAGGCAGCTTGGCGACGAGTTCCTGGTCTTCATACAGCGATCCGAGGACCGGGGCCAAGGAGCCCTGCGTAGCGTAGAACTTCTCGGTTTCCGCCGAGGTCATGAACTTCATGAAGTCCAGCGCAGTGGCCTTGTTCTTGGAGTACACGCTGGTGGCAAGGTTGTGACCGCCGAGCGAGGAGGCGCCGGGGCCATCCTTGCCCGGAAGCGCAGCCAGCCCGGTCTTGTCCTTGACGGCGGAAGAACCTTCAGTGGTCATCAGGTTGAAGGCGTAGGGCCAGTTGCGCAGGAACAGGAGCTTACCGCTCTGGAATGCCTGGCGGCTGTCCTCTTCTTTGTACGTGATGGCTTCCTTGGGAATATTGCCGTCAGCGTAGGCCTTCGCCAGGTTTTCAAGGCCGGCCTTGGCCTCGGGGGTGTTGAGGCTGGGCTTTCCATCCTTATCGAGGACTGAGCCGCCGGCAGAGTTGATGGCCTCGGAAGCGTTCACAGTGAGGCCCTCGTACTTGCTGAACTGGCCTGCGTAGCATCCGATGTTGTTCTGCTTGGCGATGGAGCACATGCTCATCATCTCGTCCCAGGTCTTGGGCGGGTTGGGCACCAGGTCCTTCCTGTAGTACAGGATTCCGCCGTCCGAGGTTTGCGGGGCTGCATAAAGGGTGCCCTTGTAGGTTGCGCTGTCCACGGTCGGCTTCAGCATGGCGCTGGTGTCGATCGCCATCTTGTCCTTCAGCGGCTGAAGCCAGCCCTTGGCTGCGAACTCGGCGGTCCAGACGACGTCCACATCCACGACGTCGTAGTCGGACTGCTTGGCCTGGAAGTGCTGCACGAGGTCGTCGTGCTGCTGGTCTGCCTGGTCGGTCTGTTCCTTGAAGGTGACCTTTTCGTTCGGGTGGGCAGCATTCCACTTATCAACCAGGGGGCGGACTACGTTGCTGTTGTCCTTGCCCTGTACATACGTAATGGGGCCGCGGCCGTCGAGGTTGGCTTCGGCGTCGCTGCCTCCACCACCCGTGGTGCCCCCTCCACCTCCGCCGCCGCAGGCGGACAACGTAAGGGCCAGAATGCCGGCAGTGGCAGCCGGAAGCAGGAATCTCGGGGTTTTCATTAGCTTGAAGCTCCTCGCTGAGTGACAAGTAAGTCGACAGTGCGCTTGCTAGGTGAGGTTGATGTGGTGACCATCACACTAGTAAGGTTGCTGTCAGGAATGCAAGCGTTTACATCAAAAAGTTATCAGAGGGGAACCAAATGCCCGACCCGACCGTTCCCCCACCCCGTCACACACCTTCTGCATGGTGGGCCGATGCAGTGGTCTACCAGGTCTACCCCCGGTCCTTCTCGGACGGCAACGGCGACGGGATGGGCGACCTGCGGGGCGTCACGGACCGCCTCCCCTACCTTGAAGAACTCGGTGTGGACGCCGTCTGGCTGTCCCCGTTTTACAAGTCTCCGCAGGCCGACGGCGGGTATGACGTAGCGGACTACAGACAGGTTGACCCCCTTTTTGGTTCCCTGGCCGACTTCGACGCGATGTTGCAGGAGGCTCACCGCCGCGGCCTGAAGGTCATCGTGGACTTGGTTCCCAACCACACCTCGGACGAGCATCAGTGGTTTCGCGAAGCGCTGGCCGCAGCCCCGGGGAGCCCGGAACGGGAACGGTACATCTTCAGGGACGGCAAGGACCAGGTGCCGGGAACCGGCGACGGAAAAAGGGCGCCCAACAACTGGAAATCGGTGTTTGGCGGGCCGGCATGGAGCCGGGTAACTGAGGCCGACGGATCACCGGGCCAGTGGTACCTGCACCTCTTCGACACCAAACAGCCGGACCTCAACTGGGACAATCCGGACGTCCGGGAGGAGATGCGCTCGGTGCTGCGGTTCTGGCTGGACCGCGGCGCGGACGGCTTCCGCGTGGACGTTGCCCACGGCCTGGTCAAGGAGCCGGGACTTCCGGATTGGGACGGTGTGGCGGCGATGGTGGAGGGGACTTCCGTTCCGGGGCGGGAAAGCCACCGTCCGGGGGACGCGCCAGGCGCCCATACGGACGCCGAAGAACCACACAGGGCAGTTTCACCCATGTATCCTCCGTCGCCTTTCTTCGACCAGGACGGGGTGCACGCCATCTACCGTGACTGGAACCGCGTCCTGGCCGAATACGGCGGGGACCGCATGATGGTGGCGGAAGCCTGGGTGGAACCCGCAGAGCGCCTGGCGCGCTACGTCCGCCCCGATGAGATGCAGCAGGCGTTCAACTTCGATTTCCTGCTGGCCGGCTGGGACGCAGAACGCATGGCTGATGCCATTGACGCGTCGCTGGCAGCGGCAGCATCAGTGGGCGCTCCGTGCACCTGGGTGCTTAGCAACCACGACACAGTGCGCCATACCACCCGGTTCGGCCTCAAGGACCCCACCACTTTCCCCAAGGGCATCGGCCCCGGGGACGAACAACCCGATGCCGCCCTTGGCCTTGCGCGGGCCCGCGCCGCCACCCTGGTGGCACTGGCCTTGCCTGGTTCGGCATACCTGTACCAGGGCGAGGAACTGGGCCTTCCGGAACACACCACTCTTCCCGACGCAGCCAGGCAGGATCCGACATTTTTCCGGACCCATGGCGCAGAGATTGGCCGCGACGGCTGCCGGGTGCCCCTGCCATGGGCCGCGGGCCAGCCTGGTTTTGGTTTCTCCGGGACCGTTTCTGCGGAGGCTCCCGCGCCGTGGCTGCCCCAGCCGGACAGCTTCGGCCCCCTGGCAGCGGACCAGCAGGACGGCGAGGAAGGTTCAACGCTGGAGCTGTACCGTGCCGCCCTGGCATTCAGGTCCGCCAAGGGCCTGGGCAGTGGCAGCGTGGAGTGGACCGACGAACACGCGCCGGACAGCGGACTGCTCGCATTCCGAAACGGGGATGTGGTGGTGCTGTCCAACATGGGTTTTGCTTCCGCCCCCGTGCCGGACGGCTGCGCCGTCGTCCTTTCCAGCGGTCCGGAGCCCGCCGGGGACTGGGCCGCCATGCGGGAGGTACCCGTGGACTGCACTGTATATCTGCAGAGCAGGCAGCAACCGCAGGAGCGGCAGAAGCTTGGACCCGCTTAGCGGACGCGCTCGGCTCGGCCGAAACGGGTCCGGGCGCCCGCGCCGATGTGGATGAGAACGGGAATTTCCTTCCCCACAACGGATTCAAGAGCACGAATGAGTTCGGACACCTCGGCTGCAAGCAGGTGCGGAGCCACGCCCTGCCGTGGCAGGAGTCTCACCTTCAGCGCCGGCGAGCCCTTCACGCTGTAGGTGGTGATGGTGGCGCCGGCAAGGTCCGGCCGTCCCTCGAGGGCCTGTTTGAGTGCCTGTTCCGCTACCCCGCCACCGATCCGGACGTCACCGGGAGCCTCGCCGGGATCGTATTCGGCGGCCAGCAGGTTTGACCGTCCCTTCCCCTGCTGGGCGATCCAGGCAACCATGAGTCCCATCAGGGCCAGCAGGGCCAGCGCCATCACGATCCACAGCCAGCTTTCCGGGCCGCCGGGGAAGCGGGTGGAGCTGAAAAGCTCGGTGATGCCGGCCCAGGCGGCCGCGGACCAGGAGTGCCACCAGGGGGCCACCGCGGGAACGGTTGCAAGCAGCACCAGCAGCAGGCCCGATCCCAGGAGGAGCAGTCCAAGCACCGTAAGGAGGATGCGGTTCAGGAGTGCAGGGGTGCTGTTCATGCTCCGATCACCCCCGACGGGGCAACAATGACGCGGGGAACCGGCGCCGGTTCCAGCAGCATGTGGTCCAGCTCGTCGCGGACAGCATCCAACACCCGGTCCTGGTCGACGGGGATACCGGACGTGGGGCGCACATTCACCAGCACCTGCCGCTGGGAGACGACCACCATGACCTGTTCGGGTGTGACGTTCGCGGCCAGCCGGGCACGGCGTGCGAGCGAGGACGCGATGACCTCATCATCCACCACCACCGGCAAACCTTCGACGCCCGCGCCCGCCAGCAAATGACGGGCCCGCTTCCCGGGCAGGAGCCCGTTCAGGAGGAAAATCAGGCCCAGCATGGCCAGCACTCCCCCGATGGCCGCCAGCAACAGCGGGGTGATGCCGGCCGGGAGGTCCACGATGCGCTGGGCCGCAACCTGCGGTTCAATCAGCCACGCGGGCTGGCCAACGGCATGAACGCCGGATTCCAGCACACCATACGCGGCCAGCACCAAGACCAGGGCGGCGGCCGCGACCGAGACGGCGGCCCGGGAAGAATGCGTTTCGCGGTAGAGGACCCTGCGCATATCCGGCCCGTTATTCCTCCGCGACCCGTTGTCCGCGCGGCGGTTGTCCACGCTGCTGCTCACCGCACCCGCCCTCCCGTGTTGACCCTGGCACCGCTGATGCGGATATCGACGCGGCTCAGCCTGGAACCGCTCAGTTCAGAAACTGTTGCCCTAATGCTTGCCTTGGCCCTGACCGTACGCTCCCAGATGGATCCGCCTGCCGCCTCAAGCCGCGCCGGCTCCCGAACGACGGACTGCAATGGCGGGATGCTGATGGGGGCGACGAGGGACAAAGCCAGCAGGCCGTCGTCGTCCGTCCAGTCTGCCCGCACGTCCTCGGCGTCAATGCCCAGGGCCTGTGCCGCCGCTGCCCTGGCAAGGCTGGTCAATGCCTGGGTGCTGATCCGGTTGTGGCCGCTGAGCGCCTGCCCACGAACAACGGGCGCGGGCGAGCTCATGAGGACGAGCGCCGGCCGGTGATGGCGTCGAACACGCCCCGCAAGTCCAGCTTTCCTTCGGCAGCGCGCCCCAGGAGGGCACCGATGGCCATGAAAAGAAGGGAGACAAGGAATCCCCAAAGCCCGAACTGCAGGGACATGAAAGCGACGAAGGCCCCCATGGCCGTACCGGCAACGGTGAGGTTCACAGGAGCGCCTCCCGTTCAGGGGCAGCCGATGAAGTTGGCTTGACCGGCGGGGGCACGTAGACGTCCGTGATCTCGACGTTCACTTCGATGACCTGCAGCCCCACCAGTTCCTCAACCGCACGGTAAACGGCGGCCCGGACCTCATTGGCCAGGGAGTGCAGGGGGGTTCCATAGCTCGCCACCAGGGTGATGTCCACGGCCACCTGCGTTTCCCCCACTTCCGCGTGGACGCCCGCGGCATGGTCTGAACTTCCCACGGCGTCCCGGATGGCGCCCAGGGCTCGGGACGGACCCGAACCCAGCGAATAGACTCCCGGTACCGCCCGGGCAGCGATACCCGCAACCTTGGCCACTGCAGTCTCGGAAATCACCGTCCGGCCCGCGCCCGGAACCGGTCTTGCGGCAGGGCGGTCTGGCACCACGGGTTGTGGGTTCTGGTATTCCATCAGGCACTCCCCCTTCTGTTGCTTCCACCCTATCCCCAGGCTGCGGCACGTGGGCTGGAAACTCCCCGGGGGCCGCAAAGGAAAGGCCGCGAGCCGGCGGGATAACTGGCGGCACAGCCAGGAGGAGCATTAAACGGCCCAGGCGGGAACGTCCCCAAGGACATCCCCGCCTGGGCGGCACCGCGGCAGCGGCAATGCGGTGCTGCCGCGGTACTAATTCATGCCGGCCCTCTTACTTGTAGAGGCCTTCCCCGCCAACCCTGACATTAGTGGGCAGGTAACCGAACGGGCCAAGGCCGTTCCGGCCAAAGCTGCGGTCCACCTGGGTGACGCCGTTCCTGAAGTTGATCTTCACCGTGGGTGACAACGATCCGCCGCGGACGCCGTTGACATTGTCAATGAACGACTGCACCAGGCCACCGGGCTGTACGTAGTGCGAGTAGGCCTGGAACTGGCGGCCATTCTGCTGGCCCGAGATGCTGCCACTCGGGTTGTTGGCGGGCAGGTTGAGGTCGGTGGGCGAGCCGAGCGCCAGGCCGCTGTTGTTCACGGGCTGGAAATCGGAACGGATACCGTCGCCAACGAAGCCATA
The DNA here is from genome assembly GCF_036455295.1 of Pseudarthrobacter phenanthrenivorans. Classification (GTDB taxonomy): domain Bacteria; phylum Actinomycetota; class Actinomycetes; order Actinomycetales; family Micrococcaceae; genus Arthrobacter; species Arthrobacter phenanthrenivorans_C. The sequence goes on from NZ_JAYXNX010000010.1 coordinate 117,433, forward strand.
AACGCCGTCGGGACCGCGCATGCCGGCCGCGTAGGTGAACTGGTGGCTGATCGTGTACAGGTAGTACTTGTTCTTGCCGTTTTCGTTCTGGATGAAGATCTGCGGTCGTTCAGTCTGGTCGTTCACGCAGTTAGCGGAAAGGATGGGCGGCAGGAAGGACCACTTGGTCAGGTCCTTGTTGTCCGCCACCGCCAAACCGACATTCGCGGTCTGGTAGTACGCTCCGCTGTTCTGGACGTCGGTGAGGTTCTCAGCCTTCGGATCGCCGGGCCGGTACCCCAGGTCGTCGCCCTTGCACTGGTAGTCGCCGCGGTTTCCGGCGGTGTTGCCTTCAAACACCATGTACGTCTTGCCCGGGTGGGCCGGATCCACGAACGTGTACGGGTCGCGGAAGGCGAAACCGGGGTTTTGCGCCTTGGTCTGGTACATCTTGCCGTCCGGCTCCAGCAGCTTGGTGTGTTGGAAACCGTCAAACGTGACGCCGTTCTTGTCGGCGTGGATGTTGCCCAGCGCCTTGGCGATGGCCGCGTCGGGAGCGATCCCCCCGCCGCCGGCGTTGCGCTCAGCCACGTCATGGAAGGTGGTGGCCGTGTAGAAGACGTTTACGTGGTCACCCTGCATGAGGCGCGTGGACCCGGACCATTCGGTGTTGCCGATGGAAGTGTTGTCCAGGAAGAGGTGGCCGCCGTAATTCCACTTGTCCTTGGCGGGGTCGGCGTTGGTCTTGCGGAAGAAGTAGCCGATGCGGGCATTCCAGTGGCGCTGGTCGAAGCCGTAACCGGCATGGCGGTCCGCAACGAGGGAAAAGATGACATCCCAGCCCTTGTAGCTGATCTGGTTGGCGTTCTCATCCGTGAGGGACCAGGTATCCCAGACCCAGACGTCGTCATTCATGGCAGGGAAATCCTCGGGGATTTCCGGCATGGTCACATCCGGGCTCATGGAGTTCTGCCCCGGAGCGACGGTGGGGTCGCTCTGCGCCATGATCTGCTTGGCGTCTGCGCGGGTCCACTTGGAGGTGAAGTCCGACGCCGGATCGAAAGCCTGCTGTGTGTGCTTGGTGGGGAGGGCGAAGCCGGGAGTGGGAGCCGGCAGCTGCTGGGTTGCCGGCGGGTCCGACGGCTCGTTGGCCTGGGCGGACGGGACGGCCAGGAACGCCGATGCTGCGACGGCCGTCGCCAGGGCTGCGGCGACGGAACGCCACCGCAGCGTCCGGCGTGATTGGGGGTGCTTGTGCATTGTTGCTCTTCTCGCGGAGTTGTGACTGTTCGTGGAAGACGGGCCGAGGCCCGGGCCCCGGACAACAACGCACCCGGCAACAGCGCAGGCGTCACCGGGGACGCCGTTGTGTGTCGGGGAAATACGGGGCCTGGGTAGGGCCCCGGGCCAAAAAGAAAGCATGCTTTCCCTCAGCCGGCCTCCACGCTAGGCGGAGCGTGCGGAGGATTCCAAACGTGTTTCGAGAGGGAAATCCGGCTACCGGCGAGTAGCATGCAAACGCTTACGCAGCCCAACGCGCGCGCGTGCCACAACGGTTTGGCACCGGTCAATTGTTTCGACGCCGGATGGGCAGTTCCCCTGGGCAGGCGGCCGGTGTTACGGGCGCCACAGCGGTTTGCCAGGTATGCGTGGGGAAACATCGGAAGGAAACGTCCTGCCCTGGGACCAGCAGCGGCTTCGGACCGAAGCAACCCCGTCGGTTGCGCGCCAGTTCTCGCCACGGGCGGGGGCGCCCAAAGCGGAGCCACGCCTGGAAAAGTGGGTCCGGAAAGGGAACGCGCGCGTCGCCGGGAACCGGGTCCTCCGTGTTGGCGGACAGGGCTCGCCGCAGGCCATCGACTGCTCCGTACTTGTCGTTTAGGGGCCGCTAAACGACAAGTACGGAGCAACCGACGGAGGGGGTTTAAATGAAGAAAAGCACCAGTTCCGAAGAACTGATGCTTCCCAGTGGTGGCTCCGACCGGCGTCGATCCGGTGACCTTTCGATTTTCAGTCGAACGCTCTACCAACTGAGCTACAGAGCCTAGGTGACTAGTCACCATGACAGCCGGAATTTCTTCCAACAATCAGAGCGACCCTGACGGGACTTGAACCCGCGACCTCCGCCGTGACAGGGCGGCGCGCTAACCAACTGCGCTACAGGGCCTTGCGTTTCTTGCTTTGCAGTATCTCTACCGCTTTTTTTCAAGGCTTCCAGCCTACCAGACTTTTTCAGTCTGCTTGACCAGTTCCTTGCGTACCCCCAACGGGATTCGAACCCGTGCCGCCGCCGTGAAAGGGCGGTGTCCTAGGCCGCTAGACGATGGGGGCCAGAACCCGTTCGGAGCAAAATAAAAGGCGTCAAGCGGGGCTTTTCGTCTTTGTCCTTCGCGTTTCTCCGAACTGGACTCTAAAACTATAGGGGCTAACCGGGAATAATCCAAAATCCACGAAAAACCGCGCCACTGGGCCCCCGTCCGGGTAAAGATGGACGGATGGATGCCGTAGCAGCGCTCAACGAGATTGCTTTCTGGCTGGAGCGCGGACGCGCGGCCACATTCAAGGTCCAGGCCTTCCGCAAGGCTGCCGCGGCGATCGGCCCCCTTGGTCCGGACGAGGTGGCGGCGCGTGCCCGGACCGGCCGGCTCAAGTCCATGAAGGGGATCGGCGACCGGACCTATGCGGTGATTCGGCAGGCCGTTGATGGGCAGGTCCCCGACTACCTGGCAGACCTTCGCGAGAAGGGTGCCCAGCCGCTGGCCTCCGGGGGCTCGGACCTCCGGGAATCGCTCCGGGGCGACCTGCACAGCCACAGCGAATGGTCCGACGGCGGCTCCCCCATAGAACTGATGCTGGCGGCGGCGGAGGTGCTGGGCAGGGAGTACCTGGCGCTGACGGACCACTCCCCCAACCTCACCATCGCCAACGGCCTCTCTGCCGCGCGCCTGCGGGATCAGCTTGATGTGGTGGCCGGCATCAACAGCAAAGCCGGAGGTACCAGGCTGCTCACCGGAATCGAAGTGGACATCCTGGAGTCCGGCGAGCTGGACCAGGAGCCGGAACTGCTGGAGCGCCTGGACATTGTGGTGGCCAGTGTCCACTCAAAATTGCGCGCGGACCGGAAAACCATGACCACGCGGATGCTGGGCGGCATTCAGGATCCGCGGACCAACGTGCTGGGACACTGCACCGGGCGCCTGGTGGAGGGCTCACGGGGAACCCGGCCACCGTCGGAATTCGATGCCGTGGAAGTGTTTGCGGCGTGCGCGGAACACAATGTGGCGGTCGAGATCAATTCCCGGCCGGAGCGGCAGGACCCGCCCGACGCCCTGATCCAGCTGGCCCTGGAGGCAGGCTGCCTGTTTTCGATAGACAGCGATGCCCACGCACCGGGGCAGCTGGACTTCCTGCAGTACGGCGCGGAGCGTGCGGCCCGCAACAACGTCCCGGCTGACCGGATCATCACCACCTGGCCTGTGGACAAGCTGCTTGCCTGGGCAGGCTGACCGGAAGTCCGCGCAGAGGCTGGGACCGGCGTGGCCATTTTCCGCCAGCCCGGCATCCCGTCCAGCCGTAGATTGTTCTTATGCCTTCAACCAGTCCCGCCCGCGAACCCCTCACCCCACCATCGGTGCCCCCTGCACCTGTCAAGGCCCTTGGCGTGGCGGCCATGGTGGTCACAGTTGTGCTGTGGGCGTCGGCGTTCGTGGGCATCAGGGCCATCGGCCCGTACTTCTCACCCGGCTCGCTGACGCTGGGCCGGCTGGGGATTGCCGCCGTCGCCCTCGCCTTTGTGGTGGTGCCGCAACTGCTCAGGACCCGGCTGTTGCCTACGGGCCGGGAGTGGCTTCCCATCCTGGCTTACGGGGTGATGTGGTTTGGCGGCTACAACGTGGCGCTGAATGCTGCGGAGCACATCCTGGATGCCGGCACCAGTGCCCTGCTGATCAACGTCAACCCAATCCTGGTGGCCATCATGGCCGGCATCTTCCTCAAGGAGGGATTTCCGCGCTGGCTGCTCATTGGCAGCACCGTGGCATTTGCGGGAGTCGCGCTCATCGCCCTTGGTTCCGGACAGCCGCGCACCCCCGGGGAAAGTTCGACGGCGGACCTGGCCGGCGTGGCGCTTTGCCTCCTTGCCGCGGTGCTCGCCGCAGTCAGCGTCATCATCCAGAAGCCGGTGGTGCGGAAATTCCCGGCGGCCCAGGCCACCTGGTTCGGGATTGTGGTGGGAGCGCTGTGCTGCCTGCCCTTCGCAGGGCAGCTGGCATCCGAAGTCCAGGCTGCCCCAGTTCAGGCCACACTCGGGCTGGTGTACCTGGGCGTCTTTCCCACAGCTATCGCCTTCACCACCTGGGCCTACGCGTTATCCCTGGTGGACGCCGGGAAGCTGGCAGCCACCACGTACCTGGTTCCCGGCACCACCGTTTTGATCTCCTGGCTGCTGCTGGGTGAGATTCCCACCATCTGGGGCCTGGTGGGCGGCCTGGTGTGCCTGGCGGGAGTGGGGCTGACCCGGCGCAGGACCGGGACTGACAGGACGGCGGAAAGGCCCCGGAAAGAAAGGGGCCGTCGGCCCCTCCGGCGCTAAAGTCGGAATATGCCAGCCACCCTCCCGCCGGGTTTGCCCATTATTCCCCCGCCGCCTGACGGACCCGGGGACGGGAACCGGCCCCGCCCCAGACAGGCACCAGGCTTCACCTTGTCACCGGACGAGTTCGAATCGGCTGTCCGGGATGCACTGGACAGCATCCCCGCAAAGCTGGCCCAGGCCATGGACAACGTTGCGGTCTTCATCGACGATGACTACATTCCCGGCCCCGGGGAAGACCCGGACACCGTGCTGTTGGGATTGTATGAGGGGGTTCCCCTAACGGAACGCGACTCATGGTGGGACGCCGGGTCCCTGCCGGACCGGATAACAATCTTCCGCCAACCGATCCTGAAGATCTGCACCTCACGGGAAGACGTGATCCACGAGGTGGCCGTGACTGTGGTGCACGAAGTCGCCCACCACTTCGGCATTTCCGACACGCGGCTGCACGAGCTGGGCTGGGGCTAGCCTTGTAGCCATGGGACACGACCACAGCCACAGCCACGGGATCACCGCCACGGGACGGCACCGCAAACGCCTTGTGGCCGTCCTGGGAATCACCCTTGGCGTGGTGGTGATCCAGATTGTGGGCGCGGCGTTCTCCGGCTCCCTCTCCCTGCTCGCCGACGCCGGCCACATGCTCTCGGACGCAGCCGGCGTCACCATCGCACTGCTGGCCGCGTGGATTGCCGGCCGCCCCGCCAGCGACCAGCGGACCTACGGCTACCAGCGCGCCGAAGTCCTGGCAGCCCTGGCCAACGCCCTGATCCTGATCGTGATCTCCGTGGTCATCTTCACCGAGGCGATCCGGCGGTTCGGTGCGCCACCGGAAGTCCACACGGACATCATGCTCTTCGCCGCCGTCCTGGGCGCGGTGGCCAACCTGGCCTCGCTCCTCATCCTGCGCACGGCCCAGGATGAGAGCCTGAACGTCCGCGGCGCCTACCTGGAGGTGCTCGGCGACCTCCTGGGCTCGGTGGCCGTCATCATCGCCGCCGTGGTGATCATGCTGACCGGATTCCAGGCGGCGGACACCATCGCATCCGTGCTGATCGCGCTGATGATCCTGCCGCGGGCATGGAGTTTGCTGCGCGACGTGGTGGACGTGCTGCTGGAGGCCAGCCCAAAAGGGGTGGAGGTGCAGATGATCCGTGAGCACATCCTTTCGGTGGCCGGGGTGACCGATGTGCACGACATCCACATCTGGACCATCACCTCAGGGGTGCCGGTGTTCTCTGCCCACGTGGTGGTGGAGGACGGGGTGCTCAACGCCCGGGGTGCCGACCAGTTGCTGGACAAGCTCATCACCTGCCTGGGCTCGCATTTCGACACTGACCACTGCACGTTCCAGCTGGAGCCTGCAAGCCACTCGGACCACGAAGCACATCAACACGCCTAGGCCGACACACCCCCGCATATTCCGCCGCGAATCACATTGTTGTGGTTTATGTTATTGATGTGACTGCTGTTGCCAATGTGCAAAGCCTCACGTAACCTCAGACTGCTGGCGAGCAGCTGAGGGGCACCGTCGTGCCGCATCCAGAACCTCACTCCCAGCCTTACCGTTGCGAGGACTCTGCAGATGGCTTTATCCGGATCGGGCCGCAGGACGGCCGTGCTTTGCGCCGCCGTCGTACTCTTTGCATCTGTGGCAACACCGGCAGCCGCCGTACCGGCGATGTCCTCTCCCCTGGCCGTTCCGGCGTCGCCGGAAATTCCTTCACCCGAGGACATTGCCGCGGCCAAGGCCAGCGAGTCCGCTACGGCCGACGAGGTCACCAGGATCGAGGGGATTCTGGCTGACGCGGCCACCTCCCAGCAGGCGGCGTTCGCGGTGGCGATGCAGGCCAACAATGCCTACAGCGAAGCTTTGGTGGAGCTGCAGCAGAGGACCGAGGCGGCATCCGTTGCCTCCGCCAAGGCCGCGTCCGCACGCGAGCAGCAGGACAAGACCCGGAAGCAGGTGGGGCAGCTCGCCGGCGACCTGTACCGCAACGGCGGCCTGAACCCCACCCTTGGAACCCTGGCGAGCGGGGGCGAGAGCATGCAGCAGGCCGCCACGCTTGAGGCTCTCTCGGCAAGCCGCAGCCGCGCCTTTGATGCTGCTGACGCCGCCGCTACCGCTTACCGTTCCCTCACGGCAGCGGCTGACGATGCCACCAAGGCTGCCGCTGATGCGGCGAAAACTGCGGAGCAGCGAAAGTCCGAGGCTGAACAGGCAAACGCTGCGCAGGTCAAAGCGGTGGCCGACGCCAAAGCACAGCGGACCGTCCTGGTGGACCAGTTGGCACAGCTCCGCAACACCACGGCGGCGCTGGAGTCAGCCCGTGTGGATGCCCTTGACCGGCAACGTGAAGAGGCACGCCTCGCCGCGCTTTCCGCCGCCGCTGACAAGGCGGCCCAGGACAAGGCGGCCCAGGACAGCGCTGCCCAAAACCCGGGGGCCCGGAACCAGCCGGCCGCGCAAACCAACTCCGGGCAGGCCGCCGCCCCTGCGGCTCCGGCCCCTGCAGCACCCGCCCCAGCCGCGCCCCCCGCGCCCGCAGCACCCGCACCAGCAGATCCAGCGCCTGCCCCGGTTGCCCCGGCCCCCGCGCCTGCTCCCCCGGCTGATCCGGCACCCGCACCGGCCCCGCCTGCTCCGGCTGCGCCTGCTCCGGTTGCCCCGGCGCCCGCGCCCGCCCCTGCTCCTTCGACCGGTTCAGGCACCTACGATGTAGCCATTTCCGTTGCCTTGGGCAAGGTCGGCGCGCCGTACTACTACCAGTGGGGCGGGACGGGCGTATACGGCTTCGACTGCTCGGGACTGGTCCAGAACGCATTCGCCGCCGCCGGCATGTACCTTCCGCGCACGGCGTCCCAGCAATATGCGGCGGCCCCGGTACACGTGCCGATCTCGCAGGCCCGCCGCGGCGACCTGCTGGTCTGGGGTTCGGCGCCAAACTTCTACCATGTGGCCATCTACCTCGGGAACGGCCAGGTGGTGCAGGCACTCAACCCGCAGGAAGGCATCACCGTCTCATCCATCAGTTCAATGGTGGGGATGGACCTCTACCCTTACGCAGCCCGCTACTGAGCTGGGGGGTGAGCTGCCGGGGGTGGTCTGCGGAAGCAGGCCGTTCCGCCGTCGTCAGCTCAAAATGTCCTTGGTGACGAACCGGCCGTAGGCGAGCGCACCGAACACTGCCACGTAGCCGGCCTGCAGCAGGGCGTTGCTGCCGAAGGAATCCCACACCATGGGCTGGCGCAGCATATCCCCGAAACCAAGCCAGTAATGGCTGAACAGCCACGGGTGCAGCCACTCCAGCTGCGGCAGCTGGTCCAGGACCTGGGAGACCACGGACACCACCACGGTGGCTGCCATCGCCCCCACCGGAACCACTGTCATGGTGGACAGGAACAGTCCGATTGCGGACAAGCCGGCCAGGGATACTGCCAGGTAGGCGGCGATCAGCACGATCCGGAGGGCCGCTTCGGGCGGTTGCACCACCCCGCCGGAGAGCAGCGTCACCGGACCTACGGGGAAGAGCGCCGCGCCGATGGCAGCCCCCGCGACGCCCACGGTCAACGGGGCGACGATACAGAAAGCCAGGGCGCCCGCGTACTTGACCAGGAGCAACCGCACCCGCCCGGCCGGCGCCACCAACAGGTAGCGCAGGGTCCCCAGGTTCGCCTCCCCGGCAATCGTGTCCCCGGCCACCACCCCCACCGCGAGCGGCATGAACAACGGAACCGACACCAGCATGGCGGTGAAGGCCACGAACAGCCCGTTTTGGGTAATCCGGTCCAGGAAGGCAGGCCCGCGGCCCGGCGGCACCGCAGAGGAGACCCTGACCGCAATGGCTATGAGCACCGGAATTGCAGCGAGAGCCAGGAGCAGAGCCCATGTCCGCCGGCGGCCGAACAGGACCTTGAGTTCCGACCCGAGCAGGGACAGCCCGGAACTGCGCGGCGCTGCAGCCTGCCGGGCAGTTCCTGCGGCTTCGGGTACGTCGGCGGGGACACTACTGGGCAACGTCGAATCCTTCCCCGGTGAGGGCAACAAAGCGGTCCTCAAGGCTTTCACGTTCGACGGCGAAGCCCCGGACGCGCACACCGGCCTGCACCAGCTGCGCCACGACGTCCTCGGGGAGCAGCGCCTGCTGTTTGGCATCGGCTCCGAGCGCCGCCACGACGGTCTCGCCGTCAGGCTGGGGCCGCAGGCCGCCCGGCAGTCCCGGTGCGGGGCCGCCGGGTTCAACCTGTTGGGGCCTGGGCTGGCCGGCTCCCGGCTGTGCGGGCTTTGGCGCCAGGCCCAACCGGGCCAGGACCTGCCGGGCCATACCGCCGTCGGGCGTCACCAACCGGAGCCGTGCGTTCCCGGCCTGCCGCAGCTCAGCAAGGGGGCCCTGGGCCACCAGCCTGCCCGCGCTCATGACGGCAGCGTGCGTGCACATCTGGTCCACCTCGGCCAGCAGGTGGCTGGACACAAAAACCGTGGTCCCCTCATTCGCCAGGGAGCGGACCAGGTTGCGGACTTCCCGCGTCCCTTGCGGGTCCAGCCCGTTGGTGGGTTCGTCCAGTACCAGCAGGTCCCGTGGCGACAGCAACGCGTTGGCGATGCCCAGCCGCTGCTTCATGCCCAGGGAATACGCGTGTACCCGCTTCCCCGCGGCGTGTTCCAGACCCACGCGCTCCAAGGCGCGCTCCACGCGTGCCCTGCGCGTGGAGGGCACGGTGTGGGGGCCTGCAGCATCCAGCCGGTGAAGATTCGCAGCGCCGGACAGAAAGGGGTAGAAGGCCGGCCCTTCCACCAGGGCACCAACGTGCGGAAGTATCTCGTGGAGCTTGTCCGGCATCGCTTGCCCAAGCAGGCTGACCGTCCCTGAGGTCGCGGCTGCAAGGCCCAGCAGCATGCGGATGGTGGTGGTCTTGCCGGAGCCGTTGGGGCCAAGGAACCCGAAGACCGTCCCGTGCGGGACGGCCAGGTCCACATGGTCGACGGCGGCCTGCCGGCCAAAGTGCTTGCTCAGGCCGCGGGTCTCGATGGCCAGTCCGCCGGACAACGCGCCGCTCATCCGTTTGGTCCCTGCCCCGCGGCCACTGCCCGTTCGGCCACCACTTATTGGGCCGCTGCTGCTGCTGACTGCAGCCTCTCCGCCGGCACCATTCCCGCGAAGATCCTGCCGTCGTCGGTGATCAGAACATTGAGCAGGGCGGTGGACAGCAGCCGTCCGCCGGGGACGGCGACGGCGGCCTGGGACAGGAGCGGGTCCTTCAGCAGGGATCCTGCCGCCGAAGCGGAACCGCGCAGGGTGCCCACCACGGTCTCCCATCCCGTTCCGGTCACGGATACGTTGCCTTTGGCGTTGCCGTGCATTGCTCCGGGGGTGTGGGCGCCGGAGGGATCGTGGGGCTTATCCGGAACCGGAAGTTCCTTGACCGTGCTGCCCGGCGGCGGGGTGAAGGCGAAGACGGACGCGTCCGGCGCCTCCAGCGAGAGGCTGGTGAATTGGGAAACGAATGCCGGCGTGCCTGCTCCGCGTGCCGTCACCTGGACGGACAGGGGCATGCCGTTTTCGCCGTCGACGGCGATGGCCACCTTGCCCACCAGGGTGCCGTCAGTGCGTGGCTCGATCAGCAGGTTGTAGGCGGCCCGTCCGGCTACGGAAACGTCCGGTCCCACTGAAACGGCAGTGGTGGGGTCAATCCTGGACAGGAACTGCTGGGCAATGTCGGCAGGTGTGTGCACGCCGGCCCCCTGATGCTCCTTCGGCTGCGCTGGGTCCTGGACGTGCGCCGGCAGCGTGGCATGTTCTGCCGTGTTGTCCTTGGAGGAATAGAACCAGACGTCACTGCCGTGGCGGACCACGTCCCGTTCGGCGAGTTGATCCATCACCTGGATGCGGGCGTTGTCCTTGCCGTCCACGAAGAGGCGGGCGCTGTGCTTGCCGGAGAGCAGTTCAATCACCGAAGCCACGCTGCCAGGGGCCGCAGGCCCTGCAGGCTTTCCGGCTGCAGGCAGCTCCGGCAGCTCCAGGTCTGCAGACTGTTCGACGGTCCCGGAGAACGCGCGCACCTGATGGCCCGCTGCGAGTTCCAGGACCTGGGCAGGTGTCTTGGCCGGCAATGGGTTGCTGGCGCCTGCCGGCAGGGACCCGGCGAGTGAGGCCGCGGCAATAACCACCGGGGCCACCGCGGCAGGCAGCCACCGCAGCCACGGCCGGCGGCGCCGTGCGCCATCACCGTGCATCCGTGCAGGTTGCGTTTGCGTTTGTTGCGACTGTCCGCTGGAGTCCAGCTTGTCGGAGCCCATAGGTAAAGACTACGCCCGAACCTGGGGGTCTGGGTGGCCCTCCCAACTACCCGTCATGGAACGTTGGGGAAGGTTCCGGCACCACGGTTCCCGCACCGCCGTCGACCGTTATTCTTTGCCCGGTGGCAATTGCGCTGGTGGCATCCGGGACCCCAACGACGGCGGGGATGCCGTATTCCCTGGCCACGACAGCGCCGTGTGAATTGGCGCCCCCCATCTCCATCACCAGCCCTCCGGCGGTCAGGAACAGCGGGGTCCAGCCGGGATCGGTGGACGGGGCCACCAGGATTTCACCCGGCTCAAGGCGTGCTCCGACAGGATCCAGGATGACACGGGCCACACCGGTCACCGTTCCGGCCGACGCGGGGCTGCCTGCAAGGGTCCCTTCCGCCGCTTGTCCGACGGCGGTGCGCACCGCTTCGGGTTCGGTGCCGTCCGAGAGCAGCACCCTGGGGATGCGCCGGCGCCTGAGCTCCCGCTCGTAGTCGTGCTGCCGTGCGGCAACGAGGGTACGAAGGTCCGGGCCATGGGTCCCGTGGTCAGCATTGCCGGTCACTGCCTGGCGGACTTCGCCAAAGTCCAGGAAGAACACGTCGTCAGGGCTGTCGATCCTGCCCGACTGTGCCAGCTCCGCGCCCACCAGGAGCAGTTGGCGCCGGATTTCCGCGAGGCCAAGAACCAGATGGTATTTGGGCAGTTCGCGCAGGCCGGCGAATAAACGTGCCCTGTCCAGGGCGGCCCGCACCAGCCTTCCCCTGATCCTGCTGCGCGCCGCGGCCTGGGCAACGAGCCGGTCCACCTGTGCTTCCGCTTCCTCGGCGGCCTTGCTGAACTGGACGTCAGGCGCCAGGGCCGGATCCTTTAGCCGGAGGTAATTGGCAAGGATGCCCAAAATGTGCGCGGGATCCTCGGACCAGCGTGGCAGCCCGAGGTCGATCTCGCCCACGGCCCGGTGCCCGTAGGCGCCGAGGAACCTGGCCAGTGCGGCGTCCAGGCGCGCGGGCAGCTCCCCGGCGTGGAACGCAGCCGCGAGGACATCGGGCCGGCCGGCGATCAGGACGGCACGGGACTGGGGGTCGTCGCGGATGGCCTTTGCCAGGTCCCACAGCTCCAGGTCCATTTCCGTGGTGACATTGTTCGGCAGTCCGCGGATCACCGGCTGCAGTTCGTTCCACGCCGTCCCGCCCAACAGTTTTCCCGCAAGGCCCAACATGGCGAACCCCACCGCGGGAAGGGGAAGGATGGCCGGGACGATTCCGAAGAGGCGTGAGCCAAGGAGTAACTCGGCATGGTCCAGTCGTGCCAGGGGCCCGGCGCCTGCCCCCGGCCCCAGCGACGCCTCGAATTCCCGCGTGAACCGCTCCACCCGCCGGAGGGCAGGTTCCGGCCGGACCAGGGCATGAAGCAAAGTGCCTGGCACTTTCGCCCGGGCTGCCACAGGCACGACGTGGTGCAGCAGGCCGAACGGCGTCCGCGTGGTTACGGAAAAGGCCGGGTCCTCGAACAACTGCCGCATGACCGCTGCCGTCCGTGCCTCCATGATGTCGAAAACCCGGGGAACGAGTTGGCGGCCAATGCTGCTGCGGATGGGGGTGGTGAAGTCGACGTAGATCCGCTGGCCGGCTTCAGCGTAGGGTGACGGTCCGCGTCGGGGATCAGGAACAGGAAATCCTGCGGCTGTCGCTACCGAGGATGCGATGAGGCGGACAGCCGCGAGCCCCATGGGCGTGAGCGGCCGGGTAAGCCCCTGCGCCAGGCTGAAGCAAAGGTACGCCCGGGTACCGCCGGCCGGGGAACCGCGATGCCGGACATTGCCCGCCGCACCGTTGCTCCGGGGGACCGGGTACAGGGTGGTGATCGGCCTGGACTGGGTTAGCCACAGATTGCCGCCCCGGTCGATAGCCCACTCGGTGTCCTGTGGGGCACCGAAATGCTCCTGCGCCTGAAGCCCCAGCCGCACCAGCGCGGCAACCTGGCTGTCCGCCAAGCAGGCGGTGTCCCGCGCGGCGGACACTGCCCTGGCTCCGGTTCCGCCACCGGGAAGCGCCGTTACCTCCACGCTCTTGTCCCCGACCTCGCGTTCCAGCACCGCACCGGTCAGGGCGTCCACCACGAAATGGTCCGGATTGACTGCGCCGGAGACAACAGCCTCACCGAGGCCCGGGGTGGCGTCGATGGCCACCTGCCTGCGGCTGCCCGTGAGCGGGTTTGCCGTGAACATCACTCCCGCCGCAGCAGCATCCACCATATGTTGGACCACCACCGCAAGGGCCACGCCGGCCGGATCGATCTCAAGGCTGGCCCGGTAGGCGGTTGCCCGCTCCGTCCACAGCGACGCCCAGCATCGGCGGACTGCGTCAAGCACCGCCGGCGCCCCCACGACATTGAGGTAGGTATCCTGCTGCCCGGCAAAGCTGGCGAACGGAAGGTCCTCGGCCGTGGCGGAGGACCTCACAGCCACCGGAACATCCGGGCCCATGGCGGCGTAGGCCCGTTCCACGGCCGCGGAAACCGCCGCCGGGACCGGAGCTGCCAGGACCGCTGCGCGCGCCGTGCCAGCCAGTTCCTCCAGTTGGTCCGGCCCCAACCCACCGCCACCCGCGGCAAGCGCAGCGTAGACCCCGGCCAGCGCAGGAAGCGGGGCGTTGGGAGCGCCGGTTACCTGCCGATAACCCGCGGTGGTCACGCAGAACCCGTCCGGAACAGGCAAACCGGCGGACAGCAGTTCTCCCAGGTTGGCGGCCTTGCCGCCCACCTGCGCCAGCATCCCCGCGTCGACACGGCCCAATTCCAGCACCAGCGCGGTGTCAGTGGTGGTGCCGGCCAACGCTGGCCCTTGCTGTTCCATGCCTGCCTTAGGTCCGAAAATACCTGGGTCCGGACGGCCCTGGAGCCCGGTGGGTAACGGTGGGCGTCAGGCGGCGTCGCCCAGGATGGGGCCAAACCGGGCGCGGTCAGCCAGCCTGGCGTCCTCGCGGTCCGGAACAACCATGACCGGGCCCTTCGCGTGGTGGAGCACGCCATCAGACGTTGAGCCCAGGAGCATGCCGGTGAAGCCGCCGCGGCCGCGGGTGCCCACTACAACCAGTTCAACGTGCCGGCTTTCCTCGACCAGCACGTCAACGGGGGATCCATCCTTGAGTTCGTAGCCGGCCTGCAGATGCGGGTAGTGGCTGCGCAGCCAGGACATGCCTGCGTCAAGGGTGACCCGGATGTCGTCAAACAGGGCCTTGCGGTCCATGGGTGCGGGAACCCAGGCAAGGGAGCCGCTGTATTGGGGAACGGCGCAGACTATGCGGAGGGAAGCACCCAGGCGTTCCGCCTGGTCTGCGGCTTCCAGGACCGCGACGCGCGCCTGCTCGGAACCATCAACGCCGACCACCACCACGTTCTCCACCGGCCGGTGCCCGGATTTGGCCTGCTCAGCCTTGACGCGGCGGTCCTCAATGGTCTCGCCCAGGCGGTCCGAACAGAACAGCGGGACTGTCACCGTGGGGCATTTGGCGTGGGCGGGCAGGGCACTGCTGACCGATCCCAGGAGCCGGCCCACAAAACCGCCCCTGCCCCGGGTGCCCACCACCAGCAGCTCGGCGGTTTCGGAGATTTCCAGCAGGACTCCGGCGGCGTCACCGTTCTCCACGGATGAGGTGACCTCGACGTCGTACCCGGAAACCTTCTCAAGGGCCTGCCTGGCGATTGCTTCGGCCCCCTCGCGGATGACGGAGTCATCCACCGTGGCGTAACCCCCGTCCAGGCCGGAGGCGGCGAAGATCGGCACTGAATAGGCGGTGACGATATGGAGCGGCCGACGGCGGCGCTGGGCTTCGCGGGCGGCCCACACCAGGGCGCACTGGCCGTGGTCCGAGCCGTCCACGCCCACCACGATGCCGTGGGGAGCGGAAGAGGCACTGCCACCGTCCCGGGCCGGATCCGGATGCAACTCTCGTGAGCCCATGGGGGCCGCCTCCTCGCGATACGCCTGATGTTGCGGCTATTCTGCCAGAAAACGGACCGTTCCCCGCGCACTCGCGGCACCGGCGCTGCCGGCAGGAAAGGACCGTTCCCGTTTCCCACTATTCTCCGCGCCCCACGCCTTAGCAAGCCTGCCCAGAAGGGGATAGCGAAACGTTATCCACAGCCTTTCCACAGCAATGAGGAAGGCGTCTTGACGCCACCCGGGATGTTTTCCTGATGGGGCTATCCACCGCCGCATTTGTTCTGTAGTCTTCAGGACATTGTTGGTCCGGGACGCCAACTGCAACTTCCTGCCAGAACGGTCCCGGCCATGCTCTGCGTCCGTACTTTGGGGGTATCGGGACCGCGCGCCGGCGAGGACGCCGGCAACCGCCGAAAGCTTCAAGGGAGGGAAACTGTAGTGTCAAGCATGCCTGGGGATGCCGGGACCGAACAGACCACCACTGTCATCATTGGCACGGGACTGTCCGGGCTGGCCGTGGCCGCGGAATTGCGCCGCCACGGGGTGGAGTCCATTGTGGTGGACGGCCTGGACATCCTTGGTACCGGCCATCCCGCCAATACGTCCTCGCTGCAGCGCTGTGACGCGGCGGACAGCGACACCCTCCGGGAACGGAACGAAATCCTGCGGCACCTGCGCAATTACGCGGCAAGCCACAGCGTGGACGTCCGGAACAGCACGCGCGCCGTCCAGCTCACCATGCTTGAAGGACCTGAAGGGGGCACCGCACCGCAATGGCAGGTGCACACGCCCACAGGAATCCTGGTGGCCGACCACATTGTGCTGACCCGCTGCGCCCACAGCCAGTTGCGCCGCATGCTCAATGATTTCGGCATCGCCGTTGGGCGCAATGTGGCAGCAGCGATGCGGGCCATCGGCATCTACCTGGTGGGCGTGGGCGAGCTGATCACGCCCTCGCCAAAGGAAGTGCTGCGCCAGGCCAAGACCGTGGGCCAGGCCATCTCCGCCAAGGTCAATCCGGACAGCGGGCAATTGTCAGCCGGCCCGCGCTCCAACAGCTCTTTCCCGGCATCGGGCGGCTTTGCGGTGCTGACCTGCTGAGGATCTTCCCGCAACCTGCCGGGCCTCCTCCATCGGGCCCGGCCTGCCGGACCTTCGTCCGGTCCTGCCTGCGGGCCTACTCCCGGCCCTTCTCCCCCACGTCCCCGTCATCCCCGTCGTCGGTCAGGCGGCGCCGGGCCATCACGCCAAGGGCCACCAAAAGCCCCACGGCGACAACTGCGAAAATCACGATGCTCCATTGGAAGGGCTCCCCTGCGCCGGCAGGTTCGGACGGCTCCTCCGTCACCCCAGGCTTCGCGGTTCCCATTCCCGGAACGGCGCCGGCCGTCGTCGGAACCCCCGTTGCCGGCGTTCCGGAGGGGGCAGCGCCCGGCTGGACAGCACCGGCGGCGACCGTAAAGGTGAACGTTCCCTCAATGGGGTGCGAGTCGGAGCCGGCCACGCGCCAAGCCACCGTGTACATGCCGGCGGGGCCACCGGACCGCAGCTTTTGCCTGGCCACGTTGTCGACGATCTCGACCGGCCCGTCAGCCCATTCGGTGCCGCCGGCATCCTTGACCGAGAATGACGAACCAATGCCCAGCGGCTTGTCGCTGAAGGTCACGGAGACGTCATTCGGCGGTGCCGCCAGCGAAGCCCCCTGCGCAGGGCTGGTGGACTCCGCAGTATCGTGGGCGGACGCCGGGCCGGCCAGGCCCAGTATTGCGGCGGCAAGGACAAGGAAACCGAGCGCCAGGCTCAGCAACTTGGGGCGGACTGGGCGCATGTTTGGGCTGCTCCTTGTGTTGGCTTCCTTACAGACTAGGCGAATTTGGCGGCCCGCCCGGGGCCGCACCATTAGGATGCAGGTATCCCCACACACTCCCCCGGAGGACTAATGCTTAAGCAAGGCTCTGCCCTGGACCGGTATTTCAGGGTCACCGAGCGCGGTTCCAACCTTTCCCGCGAGATCCGCGGCGGTTTCGCCACGTTCTTCGCCATGAGCTACATCGTGGTGCTGAACCCCCTGATCCTGTCCGGGCCGGACTCCAACGGCACGACGCTCGGCTTCCCGGCCGTGGCAGCCGTGACCGCACTTGTGGCAGGCATCCTGACCATCCTCATGGGAGCGTGGGGACGGCATCCCTTCGCATTGGCGACCGGCCTGGGTGTGAACGCGTTCGTCGCCGTCACCGTGGCCACCAACCCCGGGCTTACATGGCCGGACATGATGGGCCTGGTGGTGCTCTCCGGCGTGACCATGCTGATCCTGGTCCTCACGGGTTTCCGCACCGCCGTTTTCAAGGCCGTGCCGGAGGGGCTCAAGACCGCCATCGTGGTGGGCATCGGCCTGTTCATCGCCTTGATCGGCCTGGTCAATGCCGGGTTCGTCCGCCGTATCCCGGACGTCGCCGGCACCACCGTGCCCGTTGGCCTGGGCTTCGAAGGCAAGCTCCTGGGCTGGCCCACCGCCGTCTTCGTCTTCGGCCTGATCCTGACCATCGCCCTGGTGGTCCGGAAGGTCAAGGGCGCCATCCTGATCGGCATCATCACGTCCACGGTGCTCGCCGTGATCCTTGAGATGACCCTGCACATCGGGCCCAGCTTCGACGGCAAGAACTTCAACCCGCAGGGCTGGTCCCTGGTGGCGCCCGCGTTCTCCGGCTGGGCCGCCCCGGACCTTTCCCTGATTGGCAAAGCCAACCCGTTCGGCGCCTTCGGTCACCTTGGGTTTGTCGCTGCCACGCTGCTGGCTTTCGTCATCCTGCTCAGCATTTTCTTCGACGCCATGGGCACCATGGTGGGCCTGGCCAACGAGGCCGGAACGGTGGATGAGCACGGCAACATCCCCGACGTCGACCGTGTGCTCCAGGTGGACGCCCTCGGCGCGATCATCGGCGGCGGCGCCTCCGTGTCCTCCAACCAGATCTACGTTGAAGCCGGCGCGGGCATCGGTGAAGGTGCCCGGACCGGCGTCGCCTCCATCGTCACCGGCCTGCTGTTCCTGGTGGCCATGTTCTTCACCCCGCTGATCAACCTGGTGCCCTTCGAGGCCGTGGCCCCGGCCCTGGTGGTGGTGGGCTTCATGATGGTGTCCCAGGTGGGCAAGATCGACTGGCAGGACTGGGGCATTGCCATCCCGGCGTTCCTGACCTTCGCCCTGATGCCGTTCACCTACTCGATCGCGAACGGCCTCGGTGCCGGCTTCATCAGCTTCGTCATCATCCGGACCGTCCAGGGCCGCGCCAAAGAGATCCACCCCCTCATGTGGGCCGTGGCCGCCGCGTTCCTGCTGTTCTTCTCCATCGGAACCATCGAGGCCGCACTGGGCATGAAGTAACCCCTGCACGCGGAAAGGGCTGGTGCGGCGTCTGCCGCACCAGCCCTTCCGTTTACCCCGGGAGTTTGCATGGCCTGCGCCTAGACCGGGGTGTTCGGCGCGAGTCCTTCGTCCCCGGACACCGCCAGGGCTTTCCGTTGCCGCAGCCGGTCCAGCCGGTTCATCAGCGGGGACGTGGTGGCCCCGTGGATCACGATGGACAGTGCCACCACCAGCCCGATGAAGGACCAGAGCCAGCGCCCCTGGTCAACAAAGTGCCCTTCGCCCAGCACAAAGGCAAGGTAGTAGAGGGAACCGATGCCGCGGATGCCGAAGAAGGACAGGGCGATCCGTTCACGCGGGCCAGTCTTGCCGCCCAGCAGGCCAAGCCAGCCCGCGAGCGGCCGGACCACCAGCAGGAAGGCCAGGGCCACCAGCACCTCGGCAGGCCCGATCCCGGCCAGCAACCCGCGGGCGATGGCACCGCCCAGCAGGACCAGGATCACGACGGTCAGGAGCCGTTCCAGCTGCTCCACGTAGGAGTGCAGCACACGGTGGTAGCCATGGGTGCGCTCCGCCGCCCGGATGGTCACGGCACAGACGAACACGGCAATGAACCCGTAGCCCTCCACCATGTCGGTCAGCCCGTAGGCCAGGAACGTTGCCGCCAGGGCCACGAAACCTTCGGAGTGGTTGGACAGCCTCAGGCTGTCCGCACGTGCGGAGAAGAACAGCATGGCGAGCAGTTTCCCCGTCAGGAAGCCCACCAGGAGTCCTACGGCCAACCGCCACACCACATCGAACCCAAACCACTCACCGAACCAGGCGGACGGGTCTGCCCCCGCGATGCTGATGGCAATGGCCAGGTACACGAACGGGAAAGCGAGCCCGTCGTTGAGGCCTGCCTCCGAGGTGAGGCCAAAGCGGACCTCGTCCTCCTTGTCGGCGCGGTCGTCCTGGTCCGCGGGCTCGCCCACCTGGACCTCGGACGCCAGGACGGGGTCCGTGGGGGCAAGGCTGGCGGCCACCAGCAGCGCCGCGCCCAGTCCCAGGCCAAGGAACCACATTCCCAGCAGTGTCAGGCCGAGGATGCACAACGGCATGGCAATCCCCAGGAGCCGCCATGTGGTGGACCAGCGCTTGCGCCCTACCGGCCGGTCCAGCGCGAGCCCTGCACCCATCAGCGAAATGATCACACAGACCTCGGCGAGGTGCATGACGAAGTTGCTGTGCTCCACCGGGTTGGGGTCAGGCAGCGAGGGGATCAACGCGAACGCACCAATCCCGGCGCCCAGGAAAACCATGGGCATGGAGAAGGGCATGTCACGCAGCAGCTTGGGCAGCACTGCGGCAATAAAGACGGCAAGGCCGGCCGCGGCAAAGAGGATGTCCGGGGCTTCAAACATAGGGCAGTTCTCCAGCCTGGGTTGGGGCGTGGGTCCGGGGCAGCGCGCCTCGCTGCTGCGGCGCGGACTTGGTCCCACCCTATCCCCTGCCCCTCCCGGCGGGACCTGCCCCCTCCCACGTTCTTGGATTCCGGACAGCACGACGGCGGCGCTGCTGGTTTTCGTGTCCGGCATGCGGTGAGCTTGAGGCATGTCCTTCCAGCTCCCCGCCGTTGATGTCCCGCCCCAGCCCTGGAGCGGAAGGTTCGACGGCGACGGGCCCGCCCACCGCCGCTGGTGGCAGGCGGTGGACATCAACAGTGCGCCGGGACCGGCCGGGGTGGAAGCGGCACCGGACGGGGAACCAGCCACACCAGCTGCCCGTAAGCCCGCAGCCCTGCTGGGATTCGCCAGCGATGAGGGCGTGCGCCGGAACAAGGGCCGCATCGGTGCCGCCGCTGCACCGGCAGCCCTCCGGAAAGCCCTCGCCCCGCTGGCATTCCATCTGGAGCGCACCGTGGCAGATGTTGGCGACGTGGTGGTGTCAGGCGGGGATCTGGAAGCCGGGCAGGAACGGCTTGGCCCGGCGCTGGCCGCCCTGCTGGACACCGGCCACCAGACAGTTGTGCTGGGCGGCGGCCACGAAACCGCCTATGCAAGCTACCTTGGCGTCAGTGCCTCGTCGCCTGTCCAAAGCGGACAGCGCCTCGGTGTCCTGAACCTTGACGCGCACTTTGACCTCCGTGACGAGCCCGTGGCCAGCTCGGGAACTCCGTTCCTGCAAATGGCCTGCGCGGAAGCGGACGCGGGGCGCGAATTCCGCTACGCCGTCGTCGGCATTTCGGAGCCGAACAACACCCGGGTCCTGTTCGACACCGCGGAGAAGCTGGGCGTCCGGTACCTGCTGGACGAGGACTGCGAAGCGGACCGGGTCCGGGACTTCGTGGCATCCTTCCTGGCGGACATCGACGTCCTGTACCTGACCATCGACCTCGATGTGCTGCCTGCCGCGGTGGCGCCCGGGGTCAGCGCGCCGGCGGCATACGGGGTGCCGCTGCCCGTCATTTCGGCCGTGTGCCGGCAGGTGGCGCGGAGCGGGAAGCTGCTGCACGTGGACGTGGCGGAACTGAACCCTGAATTCGACATTGACGGCCGCACTGCCAAAACCGCCGCCCGGCTGGTTGACGCGCTGCTGCGCTGACCCGCGGGGCCGTATTGAACCGAGTCAGGCCTTCAGCACGTAGCGCCGCTCCGGCCGTCCCACGCCATACTTGAGCCGGACGTCCAGGGTGCCCTCGTCATGCAGGTATTCCAGGTAGCGGCGCGCGCTGACCCGGGACGTGCCCAGTTCCTCGGCCATTTCTGCCGCGGAAACATCCCCGGCTGCAGCATTCAGCGCAGCCTCCACCAGCCGCAGCGTCTCGATGCTGCAGCCCTTGGGCAATGGGCGTTCGGCGCGGTCCAGGCCGAACACCCTGTTGACATCCGACTGTTCAGCCACATCTTTGGACGCGTCAAGGCTCTGGTAGGCGCTGCGGTAATGCTCCAGCCGCTCCTGAAGGTCGGTCTGCGAAAACGGCTTGATCAGGTAGTGGACAATGCCGCCCCGCAGGGCCTTCCGCACGGTTTCGACCTCGCGGGCGGCGCTGATCACCAGCACGTCCAGTTCCGGTGCCACACCCCGCAGGCGCTGCATCAGGTCCAGGCCGTTGATGTCCGGCAGGTGGATGTCCAGCAGCACCAGGTCCGGCTGCAGGCGCTGCGTCTCCACAACGGCCTGCGCTCCGGTGTGTGCCGCGCCCACCACCGTGAAGCCGGGGGTGCGCTGGATGAAGCCTGCATGCACCTTGGCCACCATGAAGTCGTCATCGACGATCAGGACCTTGATCATGGCTGGGTTTTTCCTCGTTTCAGCACAGCAGTAAAGACAGCCCCATTATCGTTGGCCACCGTCAGGTTCCCGCCACTGCGGCGGCACACTGCCCGGGACAGCGCCAGGCCAAAGCCGCGGCTGCCGGCCGGCCCGGGTTCCTTGGTGGTGAAGCCTTGGCGGAAGATGTGGTCGGTGGATCCGCCGGGAACGCCCGGGCCGTTGTCCCGCACGGTGACCACCACGTTTCCCCCTGCCCTGCCGTCAACCCGCACCCGGACCGCTGCGTGGGAAAGCCCGGTGACGGCGTCGAACGCGTTGTCCACCAGGTTTCCCACCACCGTGGTGAGGTCCCGGGACAATGCATCATCGGCTTTGTCCAGCATGGAGGCGGGGTCCAGCTGCAGGGCCGCGCCACGTTCGGCGGCAAGGCTGGACTTGGCGATCAGGAGGGCCGCGAGCGCGGGATCCTTGATGCGGCCGGTCACCTCATCGTTGAGCCGGGTGCGGTCCACAGTGGCGCCGTTGACGAACTGGACCACGGAATCGTATTCGCCGATCTGGATCAGGCCGGAGATCACGTGCAGCTGGTTGGCGAACTCGTGGGCCTGCGCCCGGAGGGTGTCCGTGGCGGTGCGGGTGGTGCCCAGCTCGTGTTCCAGTTCCGAAAGCTCGGTGCGGTCGCGGAGCGTGGTTACGGAGCCGATCGCCTTGCCACGGGACTGGATGGGAACGCGGTTCATCACCACCAGCCGGTCCCCCACGAGGACCAGCCGGTCCGGGTCGGGCTGTTCGCGGGTGAGGACCTCCTTCAGGGCGGGTTCGACGGCGAGGCCCGCCACGCGCTTGCCCACACAGTCACCCGGGAGGCCGAGGAGGGCGCGGGCACTGTGGTTGGCCACCGTGATCCTCTCGTTCAGGTCCAGGGCGACCACGCCCTCCTTGAGGCCGTGCAGCATTGCCTCCCGGTTCTCCACCAGGCTGGTGATTTCACTCGGCTCCATGCCCAGGGTCTGGCGCTTGACGCGCCGCGAGAGCAGGAGGGAGCCGGCGACACCCAGGACACTTGCCACGCCCAGGTAGGTGAGGAGGTTGGGGACGGCGTCGCCCAGCCGTTCAAGCACCGTTGGGTAACTGCGGCTGATCGAGGCGATTCCGATCATGCGCCCGGTGTCATCCAGGACGGGGACGTGCGCCGACAACAGCGGGGCGGGGGTTCCGCCCACCACTCCGGTCCAGGCCCGGCCTTCCATCACCCTGCTGTCACCGAGCTCCAGCGGCTCACCCAGCAGGCTGGGGTCCGAGGACGCCACAACTGTGCGGTCCACCTTCGCCAGGGCTACCCGCGACGAGCCCGAGACAATGCGCACCGACTCGGCCACTGCAGGCAGCACCGCGCCGCCGCGTGCCTGGGACTCAGGGAGAAGTTCGCGCACCACGGGATTACCGCCGAGGGCTTCTGCCGCGGACAGCGCCCGCCTGCCTTCGATCCGTTCGAAGGCCGCCGCGGACTGGGCCAGCGAAATGGCCACCACCCCCACCAGGACGGCCAGGACGATGAGCAACTGCAGCAGAAGGTACTGCCCGGCAAGGGACATTCCTCGTCGTCGAGTCACAATGGTCTTCCTGGTATCGGGAGGCGGGCAGGCGGGTTGTCCGGCGCGGTTGATTGGCCGTTTGGCATGTGTGGGAGCAGGGAGCAGGCCGGGGGTGGGTACCGGGAACTATATCCCAAAGCCCCCGACAGGGCCGCCGTGGGGTTTCGGAAACGTGAACGCAATGAACACAACTTTCTCTGCGTACACAAGAGTGATCGCCGTCACGGCCGCCCCTAGCATCGGAACCACAAGGCACCGGAACGGCAAGCCATCCGGTGCTGACCAGATTTGTTTTGAGAGAAGAGGAACACATGCGCCAGATCCGCGCATTGCGCGTTGCCGCCGTTGCTGCCGGCATCGCCCTGATGGCCACCGGCTGCGGTGCCACCGGCAAGAGCTCCACCGGTTCGGAAAGCACCGGCGCCGCCGCCGGGCCCATCACCGGGCTGCAGATTATGGTCCCCAACTCCCCTGGTGGCGGCTACGACACCACTGCCCGGGCCGCTGCAAAGGTCCTGGATGATGCGAAAATCTCCACCAACACCGAGGTCTTCAACCTGGCCGGTGCCGGCGGCACCGTGGGACTGGCCCGGATTGTCAACGAAAAAGGCAACGGCGACCTGGCCATGCTCATGGGACTGGGGGTGGTGGGCGCCAGCTACACCAACAAATCCGAGTCCAAGCTGACCTCCACCACCCCGTTGGCCCGCCTCATCGAGGAACCCGGCGCCATCATGGTGGGCAAGGATTCGCCCTACAAAACCATCGATGACCTGGTGAAGGCCTGGAAGGCCGACCCCGGTTCCATCGCCGTCGGCGGCGGGTCCTCCCCCGGCGGCCCTGACCACCTGCTGCCCATGCAGCTTGCCGGCGCCGTGGGCATCGACGCCACCAAGGTCAACTACGTTGCCTACGACGGAGGCGGCGACCTGCTGCCCGCGATCCTTGGCAACAAGCTGGGCTTCGCCGCCTCCGGCGCCGGCGAATACCTGAAGCAGATCGAATCCGGCGAAGTCCGCGTGCTGGCCACCAGCGGCGACAAGCGGCTGGACGGCGTGGATGCGCCAACCCTGAAGGAATCCAACATCGACCTGGTCTTCACCAACTGGCGCGGCGTGGTGGCCCCTCCGGGAATCAGCGACAAGGACAAGGCCTCCCTGATCGCAGCCCTGGAAAAGATGCACGGCACGGATGGCTGGAAGGAAGCGCTGAAAACGCACAGCTGGACTGATGCCTTCATCACCGGCGACCAGTTCAAGACTTTCCTCACCGAGCAGGACAAGCGGGTTGCCGACGTCCTCACCAAGCTTGGGCTGGCGTGACGCCGCTGGCCACAGGTCTTAAAGGCCGCTCCGAGCTGGGAGTCGCACTCCTGCTCGGGGCGGCCGGCGTCGTCGTCTTCCTGGACGCCAACGGCCTGGTAACCCCATATTCGAAGTCCGATCCCGTGGGACCCAAAACCGTTCCGTTCATCGTGGCCGGAATGCTGGTGGCCTGCGCGGTCCTGCTGGCCATCAACGTGCTGCGGGGCGGCAAAGGCGAAGCGGAGGGCGGCGAGGACGTCGACCTCACCCACCCGGCGGACTGGAAGACGGTCCTGCCCCTGGCGGGAGCATTCGTTGCCAACATCCTGCTTATTGACTGGGCCGGCTGGGTGATCTCCGGGACCGTCCTGTTCTGGGGCAGCGTCCTGGCACTCGGCAGCCGCCGCTATGTCCGGGACGGACTGATCTCCGTGGCGCTGTCCCTGCTGACCTTCTACGGCTTCTACCTCGGCCTGGGCATTGCGCTGCCGGCAGGCCTCCTGGAAGGAATCCTTTAATGGACGTCTGGTCCTCCCTGATGGACGGCTTCGCCACCGCCCTCACCCCCATGAATTTCCTCTACGCCGTGATCGGCGTGATCCTGGGAACCGCCGTCGGCGTCCTCCCGGGCCTCGGGCCGGCCATGACCGTAGCCCTGCTGCTTCCCGTCACCTATGCCCTGGAACCCACCAGCGCGTTCATCATGTTCGCCGGCATCTACTACGGCGGCATGTACGGCGGTTCCACCACCTCCATCCTGCTCAACACCCCGGGCGAATCGTCATCGGTGGTCACCGCCATTGAAGGCAACAAGATGGCCAAGGCGGGCCGGGCGGCGCAGGCGCTTGCGACGGCGGCCATCGGCTCATTCGTGGCCGGCACCATTGGCACGGCGCTGCTGGCGGTCTGTGCACCGATCGTCGTTAAGTTCGCCGTGAGCCTGGGCGCGCCCAGCTACTTCGCCATCATGGTGCTGGCCCTCCTGGCCGTCACCGCCGTACTGGGATCCTCCCGGCTGCGCGGGTTCGCTTCCCTGAGCCTCGGCCTCGCCATCGGCCTGGTGGGAATGGACTCGGTCACCGGCCAGCGCCGGCTGACGTTCGGCCAGCCGCTCCTGGCGGACGGCCTGGACATCGTGGTGGTGGCCGTCGCCATCTTCGCCGTCGGCGAGGCCCTGTGGGTAGCCGCGCACCTGCGCCGCACCCCGCTGCATGCCATTCCCGTGGGCCAGCCGTGGATGGGCAGGTCCGACTGGAAGCGTTCCTGGAAGCCGTGGCTGCGCGGTACCGCTTTCGGGTTCCCGTTCGGCGCCCTGCCGGCCGGTGGCGCCGAGATCCCCACGTTCCTGTCGTACGTGACGGAGAAGCGCCTCAGCAAGCACCCCGAAGAGTTCGGCAAGGGTGCCATCGAAGGCGTGGCCGGCCCGGAAGCAGCCAACAACGCCGCGGCCGCTGGCACGCTGACCCCCATGCTGGCGCTGGGCCTGCCCACGAACGCCACTGCAGCAGTGATGCTGGCGGCCTTCACCTCCTACGGAATCCAGCCGGGCCCCCAGCTCTTCGAAAGCCAGGGCCCCCTGGTCTGGGCCCTGATTGCCAGCCTCTTCATCGGCAACCTGCTGCTCCTGATCATCAACCTCCCGCTGGCGCCCCTTTGGGCAAAACTGCTGCAACTGCCCCGCCCGTACCTGTACGCCGGCATCCTGTTCTTCGCCACGCTGGGGGCCTACTCGGTTAACCTGCAGGCGTTCGACCTGGTGATCCTGCTGATCCTCGGCGCGCTCGGGTTCATGATGCGGCGCTTCGGGTTGCCCGTACTCCCGCTGGTCCTCGGCGTGATCCTGGGTCCGCGCATTGAAGGGCAGCTCCGCAAGACCCTGCAGCTGAGCGCGGGTGATCCGGCAGGGCTCCTGGGCGAGCCGATCGCCGTCGGCATCTACGTCATCATTGCCGTTATCCTGCTCTGGCCCTTTGCCTTCAAGCTGATCCGGCGCAACACTCCGGTTGCTGCTGCCAGCGGAGCGGCTCTTGCCACGGACGCCGATGATGCGGTCCACTCGAACCACAATGCCGTCTATTCCGACCATAAGGAGCAACCATGACCGTCGTTGTGGGATACGTCCCCACCCCTGAAGGCGAAGCTGCCTTGAGCCAGGCCATCACCGAAGCCCGGAAGAACAACAGCAAGCTGGTCCTGATCAACTCCTCCAAGGGCGAGGCAGCGGTGGATACCCGGTTCGCGCCCGAAGGCGGGATCCAGGACATCGAACGCCGGCTGGCCGGCGAGGGCATCCAATACCTGATCAAGCGTCCGGTCCGGGGCCACGACGCCGCCGCCGAAGTCCTGGACGCCGCCGAGGAGCACAAGGCCGAACTCATTGTGATTGGACTGCGCCGCCGCACACCGGTGGGCAAGCTGATCATGGGAAGCACGTCGCAGCGCATCCTGCTGGAAGCTGACTGCCCGGTCCTCGCCGTCAAGGCAGGCTAGGCCGAGCCGGCTAAACCGTAACGGCTGCCGGCGTCCGGAACAATTCCTGGCGCTGGCGGCCCAGTCCTTCCACCTCCACCTCCATAACGTCGCCGGGCTGGAGGTACGGGAAACGTCCGCTGAGGGCCACGCCCTGCGGCGTACCCGTGAGGATCACGTCGCCGGGCTCCAGCCGCATGTACTGGCTGCAGTGGTGGACCAGGGTGGCGGCGTCAAAGATCAGTTCCGCAGATGTGGAGTCCTGCCGCGGCTCACCGTTGACCCAGCTGCGCAGCCGCACGTTGCCGCCGTCGATCTCCCCTGCCGGAACCAGCCATGGGCCCAGGGGTGTCGAGCCGGGCAGCGACTTGCCCTTGGTCCACTGGCCAGCCGCTCCGGGCAGCTGGTACTCACGTTCGGAGAGGTCATTGGCTGTGACGTAACCGGCGATGCAGTCCGCGGCCTCCTCCGCGGAGCCGAGGTAGCTGGCCTCCCGGCCGATCACGATGCCCAGCTCAACTTCCCAGTCGTACTGGGAGGAGCGGGGCGGGAGGGGAGCCGGGTCATAGGGGCCGGTGACCGTGTTGGTGGGCTTAAGGAAGACCACGGGGACCGTGGGCGGGGCCGCACCGGATTCCGCGGCATGGGCGGCATAGTTCATGCCGATGCCCACCACGGAACCCGGGCGGGCCACCGGTGGTCCGACACGAAGCTCGGCCGCCCCCTCAAGGACCGGCAGTTCCTCCGCTTCGAGGGCCTTCCGGACCTTGTCCAGGCCGCCCGACGCAAGAAATTCGCCATCCACATCAGCAGTAAGCGGCAGCAGGCTGAAATACCGGCCGGTGCCGTCCGTTGAGGACTCCAGCACGGCCGGCTGTTCGCGGCCGCTTTCGCCCAGGCGCATGATCTTCATACGAACTCTCCTTCAGCTGTATCGACAGAACCGTGACCCTGCCGGGCCCCGCTTCCATGGTCGTCGATTGCCCCGGGACCCAGCGAACAAACGCATTGTGACCGCCGCCAAGAGCCGAATATAGGGCGGACATCTGACATATATACCGGGCAGAAGTTAGAATAACGAAGCCATACTGGCACGAAACACAGAAAGTTCAGTACATGACTACAGCCACATTGGAGCGGGTCCCCGCCGCAGCCGGGCAGACGGAAGGACCGGCACTGCGGTCCATCAACCTGGAGTTCTCCAGCGCAAGCGAGGTCCACGCCGGACTGGAAGAGGCCGTCGCCGAACTGATTGAGGTCGCGGCCAAGGACGCCGCCTGCGGCATCCTGGTTACCCGGCTGCACCCGGGACGCTACACGGTAGCCCTTGACCAATCAGTACCCTTCGGCGAGACCTACGAGTCCATCGCCGCCTGACACCCGCGAAACCGCCGGCGCGTCCCGCGTGTCCCCGCACCCGGCACCGGCAACAAAAATCCCCGCAGGCCATTGGCACTGCGGGGATTTTTTGGCTTCCGGCGGGGCTACCCGCGGCGAACCTGCACGCCGTCAGACTTGAGGAAAAGTTCCTTCTCCGCCGGGCCTGACGGTCCGGCCGGCACCAGCCAGAGGACATTGCCGCTCTGCGATACCTCTTCCACTTCCCCGGCTGCCACCACATGCGCATGCTTGATGATCTCGACGCGGTCTCCGGCCTGGAGGGATTTCCAGTTGGATACCGCGGCGGAATGGGCATTGCGCCTCGACAGGACTGCCCCACGTGCTTTCATTTGAACTTCTACCCCTTTGTATCGTTCTGCCGCCACAGCTTCTTTGATGTGACTTTCACTACACCTTCAGTTCTACTACACTCCCGGCGCCGCGGTGGGCCGCGGCGCCGGAAATTCCGCCCTTCGGACAGAAGCGGTGCAGGCGCTGAAGATTCTTCGGTTTCAGGCGAGCGGCCCGACGGCGGATTCCGCCGCGCGAAGCACCTCACCTGAGGCGACCAGCCGGTCAGCCGCTTCCAGTTCCGGGGACAGGAAGCGATCGGTTCCCGGTCCCTCCACCACCGCCCGCAGGGCAGCCACAACGGCGGAGCCTGCCGGTCCCGGCGTTAGCACGCCACCCGACAGTTGCGTGCGGATATCCAGTGCACGCGCCGACGTCACCAGTTCGATGGCCAGGACGCGGCGGAGGTTCTCCACGGCCTTGCGGAGCTTCCGCGCCGCATGCCAGCCCATGGACACGTGGTCCTCCTGCATGGCTGAGCTCGGGATGGAATCCACGGACGCCGGAACGGCGAGCCGCTTGTTGTCGGACACCAGGCCCGCCTGCGTGTACTGCGCAATCATCAGGCCGGAATCCACCCCCGGATCCGCTGCGAGGAACGCCGGCAGTCCGTGGGAACGGGCAGGGTCCAGCATCCGGTCCGTCCGGCGTTCCGCGATGGAGCTGAGGTCGGCCACGGCGATGGCCAGGTAATCCAGGACATAAGCCACCGGCGCGCCGTGGAAATTGCCGTTGGAGCTGACACGGCCGTCCGGGAGGACGACGGGGTTGTCGATGGCAGCCGCCAGCTCCCTGGTTGCCACCAGTTCCGCATGGTCAACGGTGTCGCGGACGGCACCGGCGACCTGCGGGGCGCAGCGCAGCGAATAGGCGTCCTGCACCCGGGAGTCCCCCACCTTGTGCGAGGCGACGATCGGGGAGTCCGAGAGCACCCTCAGCATGTTGTCCGCGCTGGCCGCCTGGCCGGGGTGCGGCCGGAGGGCGGCGTGCAGCTCGGGCAGGAACACCTGGTCGGTGCCCAGCAACGCTTCGACGCTGAGCGCCGCGGTGATGTCCGCCGTCGACAGTAGCTGGCGAAGATCCGCGATGGCCATCAGGAGCATGCCCAGCATGCCCTCAGTGCCGTTGACCAGCGCCAGCCCTTCTTTCTCGGCGAGGGTGACCGGCTCGATGCCGTGTTCTGCCAGCAGCTCAGCGACAGGTGACTCCCCACGGCCGCCGTACGTGACGCCGTCGGGCCCTTCCGCTTCTCCCTCACCCATGAGGACCAGGGCGCAATGTGAGAGTGGGGCAAGGTCGCCGGAGCAGCCCAGCGAGCCGAATTCGCGGACCCTGGGGGTGATGCCGGCATTGAGGACGTCCACCATGGTCTGCAGGACCACGGGGCGGACGCCGGTGCGGCCGGAGGCCAGGGTCTTGGCGCGGAGGAACATGATGCCGCGGACCACTTCGCGTTCCACGGCCGGGCCCATGCCGGCGGCGTGGCTGCGGATCAGCGACTTCTGCAGCTGGGTGCGCAGCTCATTGGGGATATGGCGGTTGGCCAGGGCACCAAAGCCGGTGGAGATGCCGTAGGCGGGGGTGTCGCTGGAGGCGAGGTCGTCGATGTGGGCGCGGACCTTGGCGACGGTTTCCAGGGCTTCGGGCGCGATGGCCACCTTCGCATCATGGCGCGCGACGGCGAGCACATCCTGGGGCGTGACGCCGACGGACCCGAGGGTGACGGTGAGCGGTTCGTGGGTAATGGCTGTCATTGAAATTCCTTGAAGAGGTCCCATCGACTGCTCCGTAACTGTCGTTTTAGGGACTCTAAACGACCGTGACGGAGCAATCGCTGGGGGTTTGGCGTGGTGAGCGGACGTCGGTTACTGGTTTTCCTGCATGGGGATGCGGACGCCACGCTCCCGGGCGACGTCGAGTGCCCGCTCGTAGCCGGCGTCGGCGTGGCGGATGACGCCCATGCCGGGGTCGTTGGTGAGGAGGCGCTCGAGTTTCTGCGCGGCGAGGTCCGTGCCGTCGGCGACGGAGACCTGGCCGGCGTGGATGGAGCGGCCGATGCCGACGCCGCCGCCGTGGTGCAGGGACACCCAGGTGGCACCGGAGGCGGTGTTGAGAAGGGCGTTCAGCATGGGCCAGTCGGCGATGGCGTCCGAGCCGTCAGCCATGGCTTCCGTCTCGCGGTACGGGGAGGCGACAGAGCCGGAGTCCAGGTGGTCGCGGCCGATCACGATGGGCGCCTTGACCTTGCCTTCCTTGACGAGCTGGTTGAAGAGCAGCCCTGCTTTGGCGCGTTCGCCGTAGCCCAGCCAGCAGATGCGGGCCGGCAGGCCTTCGAACTCCACGCGGTCCTGGGCGGCGTCGATCCAGCGGTGCAGGTGCTTGTTCTCGGGGAAGAGCTCCTTGATCGCTTCATCGGTGACGCGGATGTCTTCGGGATCGCCGGAGAGGGCCACCCAGCGGAAGGGACCAAGCCCCTCGCAGAACAGCGGCCGGATGTAGGCGGGAACGAAGCCGGGGAATTCGAAGGCACGGGTGTAGCCGCCCTTGCGGGCTTCGTCGCGGATGGAGTTGCCGTAATCGAACACCTCGGCGCCGGCATCCTGGAATTCGACCATGGCCTGGACGTGCCGTGCCATGGAGGCCTGGGCCTTCTTGGTGAAGCCCTCCGGGTCCGCTTCAGCCTCGCGGTGCCACTCGTCCACGGAGATACCCTCGGGAAGGTAGGACAGGGGGTCGTGGGCGGAGGTCTGATCGGTGACGATGTCGACGGTGAGCTCGCCGGCCTTGTGGCGGCGCAGGATCTCAGGGAAGACCTCGGCGGCGTTGCCCACGTAGCCCACGGACCAGCCGCGGCGCTCCTCCTTGGCCTTGAGGACCTTGGCGATTGCGGCGTCGAGGTCTGTTTCCACTTCGTCCAGGTAGCGCTTGCCGGCACGGCGGCGCAGGCGCGACTCGTCGACGTCGACGATCAGGCAGGCGCCCTCGTTCAGGGTGACGGCGAGCGGCTGGGCGCCGCCCATGCCGCCGCAGCCGCCGGTGAGGGTCAGGGTGCCGGCGAGGGTGCCGTTTTCGTCGCCGGTCAGCTTGCGGGCGATAGCGGCGAACGTTTCGAAGGTGCCCTGCAGGATGCCCTGGGTGCCGATGTAGATCCACGAGCCGGCGGTCATCTGGCCGTACATCATCAGGCCCTCAGCCTCGAGGCGGCGGAACTCGGGCCACGTGGCCCAGTCGCCGACCAGGTTGGAGTTGGCGAGGAGAACGCGGGGGGCCCACTCGTTGGTGCGGAAGACGCCAACCGGTTTGCCTGACTGGACCAGGAGGGTTTCGTCCTTTTCCATGGTTTCCAGGGTGCGGGTGATGGCGTCGAACGCCGCCCAGGAGCGGACGGCGCGGCCGGTGCCGCCATAGACCACGAGGTCATCGGGGCGTTCGGCGACTTCGGGGTCCAGGTTATTCATCAGCATGCGCAGGGGCGCTTCGGTCTGCCAGGACTTGGCGGTGAGCTCGATGCCGCGGGCTGCTTTGACCGGGCGGGCACCGGTGGTGAAATCGGCGGGTGCCATGATGGGCTCCTTCTGGTGATTGTCTGGTGGAGGAAAGAACTTCTGTATCAACTAAAGCCCCTGAGGCACGGCCTTTACAGGGCTTTCCGCGCTGTTGTGTCCGGTATTCCAGACGACCCCTGGCGCCTATTTGACGGGGCGTCCGTGAATGCGGACGGAGAGTTCATCGGCCACCTTCTGGACCCGGGCGGCCAGCACCGGCCACTCCTCCGCCGGCAGCTTGTCCTCCAGGAA
Organism: Pseudarthrobacter phenanthrenivorans; assembly: GCF_036455295.1. Lineage (GTDB taxonomy): Bacteria > Actinomycetota > Actinomycetes > Actinomycetales > Micrococcaceae > Arthrobacter > Arthrobacter phenanthrenivorans_C. The sequence continues at coordinate 149,753 of NZ_JAYXNX010000010.1, forward strand.
GGTGACCGCGACGGCGGCGGTAGGCCAGCCCAGATGGTCGGTGACAGCGGCGGCAATGGAGCCAAAGCCGGGGGTTACTTCCCCGTGTTCCGTGGCGTATCCGCGCTGGCGGACCTGGTCCAGGTGCGAGGACAGGGCCGAGTACTTCATGATGGCCCCCTCCACCTCATGCCGGGCGGTGAAGGCCGCGGCGTTCGGGTATAGCGCGCGGACTTGGGATTTGGGCAGGGCGGCCAGGATGGCGCGGCCGCTGGCAGTGAGGTGGCTGGGAAGGCGGACGCCGACGTCGGTCACCAGGGACGGCCGGTTCTTGGCCCGCTCCTCCACGATGTAGAGCACGTCGCGCCCATGCAGGACGGCAAGATGTGCGCTCTCGCCAATAGCGTCTACAAGGCTCGCAAGCAGGGGGCGGCCGAGTCGGGACAAGGGTTCCTGCCGGGAATATGCGGAACTGAGCTCGAAGGCGCTGATGCCCAGCCCGTACCGCTGTTCCTCATGCAGGTGGAGGACAAAGCCATTGGCCTCCATCACCCCCAGCAGGTGATAGACGCTTGACCGCGGCAGATCCAGGCTGGAGGCGATCTGCGATGCCGCCATGGGTCCCCTGCGCGAAGCGAGCAGCTTGAGGATGCGCAGGGTATTTTCCGCGGCGGGAACTTTCGACGACGGCTTGGCGGACGCCCGGGGCGCCTGGGCTTCGGCCTCTGGTGCTGCGGGGCCCCGCGTCGCGGTGCCCCGTGTTGCGGCGCTTAGTGCAGTGCTCATGGAGTGAAAGGATCTTTCTGCGTGGCTCTGTCCGGTATCCCGTACTTAAGCTTGCGCCTTCATTGCCATCTTCCGTGCGTGGTTTAGGACTCTTTTCGTCTGGCATCCCAGACACCACCTCACCGGCTGCTGCCCTATGAATCCCCGCCACGACGAATCACCGCCGGGTGGAATCACCCCCGTGTGGCGAATGATGCTGCGAGGAATTCGTCCCAGAGGGGGTCGTCGGGTGGGATGTCGTCGAGGTCGAGGTATCTGTCATTGTCTGGTTCCCAGGGCGGGAGGTCTGCCAGGCCTGCTTCGGGACAGTGGATATTGAGGCAGGGCACGTCGTTGCAGGTGACATCCGGACGTTCGGCGTTGAGGCCCTGGGCCTGCGGAGACTGCAGTCCAGCGGGCAGGAGCCATTGCGGCCAGTGGGGTGGTTGGGGGTCGGGGTGTTCGGGTTGGTAGTGCCGTCCGGTGGGTGAGGTCCAGCCGGGTGGGTCTTTCGTGGTGGCTGGATCCGGTGTCCAGGTGCTGTGGTGTTTGAGTCGGTGGTGTTTGGGACAGAGTTGGGCGAGGTTGCTGACGTTCGTGCTGCCGCCGTGGTGCCAGGCCTGCAGGTGGTCGGTGTCGTTGTCGGGAGTGTGGTTGCTGCAGCCGGGGAAGGTGCATTTGGTGTCGCGCATCCGGATCCAGCGTTTGATGGTTTCGGGGAGCCGGTAGTTTGTCCGTCCGATCTCCAGTGGTGCCCCGTCGCGGGGGTCGATCAGGACCCGGTAGAACGACTCCGCCCCGTCCGCGACGAGTTTCCGGGCCATGGAGGCCGGGATCGGGCCGAAACCGTCCAGCGTGGAGGGTTCATCGGTAAGGCCGAGCAGGGAGAACACCGGCACGGTGACCAGGACATCGGCCCGCGGGGTGGGTACTTTGCTGAACTCGGTGGCAGTTCCGGCGCCGAGCAGGAGGGATGCTGCGATGTCGGGGCGGAGCTGGGTCAGTGTTCTGTCCTCTGCCGGGTTTTGCAGTCCGCGGGCGGTGGCGGTGATGCGGTTCCAGATGGCGCAGGCAGTGTCGCCGGGGAGGTAGAGGGAGAGCCAGGCCATGCCGTCCCGGTCGGGGGTGTATTCCATGCGCCGGTCAGCGGCGCCTTTGGCGTGGCGTTTCCCGATGGAGTCGGGGTGGTGCCGTTCCCGCCAGGCACTGACTTTGGCCCTGAACCGTGAGGGGACGAGCTCACCGGGGGCGGCGCCCCGGGCGGGGGTGGGCGCGTCGGGGTCGAAGAAATGCGCCACCAACGCAGCCGCCCCGGTCGGGTCGAGGCCCTCGGTCTCATCCGCAACGACGCGGGCGTGCTGCCAGGACATCGCACCGGCGGACAGCGCCTGGAACACCAGTGGCAGGGAACAGACCCGCCGTGACTGCTCCACCAACGCCCCCGCAGCGGCAGAGCTGACGGTCAGGACCCCGGCGATCTCCTCCACGACGGACATCTCCACGTAGGTACGGTCCTGCACGGAGGCATCCGGCGCGGTCATAACCCGCTGCAACCCCATGCACTCCGCCACATCCCGCGCCTTCACGGCCGCGAGCTGCGCCTCCAACCGGCCAACAACCTCCAACCGCCCCAGACACAACTCATACCGCCGCTGCAGCACGTCGATGTCTCCAACCGCAGCACTCAGCGCAGGATGTTCGAGATTCCGGTCCTCAAGAACCAGCGCATCAAGGGCAGCAACAGAGGCACAAACACCCTCCAACACCACCCCGAAACCACCGCTGATTCCCACACCCACATCATCCAACGACCCACTGACATTCAAGCTGGGGTCACTTGACCGGGCTGCAGGCCACGTGCCGCCAAGGCCCCCCACAGCGCACAGTGCAACCCAGGGCGCCGAAGCCCAAATAGCCGCCCGCCGCCGTCGTACGCATTTCCGCTGCGCAGGTTCCTTTCCACACCCCAAATATCCGGCGCGAAAGGGAAACAACGCAGCGCCAATGAATTTGCGCCGCGAAAAAGCACCCGCAGACAGTCTGTAACCGAAGACACCAACCCCGCGTGAGCCTCATCACGGCAGGGCAGAAAATGGTCTGCTGGTTACCGGCTCCCCTCCCAAAGACGAGAAGGTAACTCTATGCAACCCACCCCAACCCGGACCGAACGTCCGGTGGAAAAGCAAAAACCGGCAGCCGTCGTCGGACAGGCCCTGAACCGCGGCCTGAACATCAGGCACATCCGCTTCATGGCCCTCGGCTCGGCCATCGGCACCGGCCTCTTTTACGGCTCGGCCTCGGCCATCCAGAAAGCCGGACCCGCCGTCCTCTTGGCCTACATCATCGGCGGCGCAGCTGTGTTCATGGTGATGCGCGCACTCGGCGAAATGGCTGTGCGGCATCCGGTATCCGGGTCCTTCAGCCAGTATGCGGGCCGGTACCTGGGCCCCCTCGCCGGTTTCGTAACCGGCTGGACGTACGTATTCGAGATGGCGATCGTGGCCATCGCCGACGTAACCGCCTTCAGCATCTACATGGGTTTCTGGTTCCCGCAGGTGGACCGCTGGATCTGGATCCTGGCCGTCATCTGCTTCCTGGCAGCACTGAACCTGCTCAGCGTGAGGGTCTTTGGCGAGCTTGAGTTCTGGTTCTCGCTGATCAAGGTCGCCGCGATTATCGCCATGATTGCCGGCGGCGCGGCGATCATCGTTTTCGGCTTCCAGACCGCCGATTCCCCGGTCGCCCCTGGACTGGGCAACCTGGTTGGGCATGGCGGGCTGTTCCCGAACGGCTTCGAAGGACTCCTGGCATCCTTCGCCGTGGTGATGTTTGCCTTCGGCGGCGTGGAGACCCTGGGCATCACGGCCGGCGAGGCCGCAGATCCCAAGAAGGTCATACCCAAGGCGGTCAACACCGTCCCCGTCCGGGTGCTGCTGTTCTACGTCCTCACCCTTGGCGTACTCATGAGCCTCTTCCCGTGGGACCAGGTGGGCACCAGCGGCAGCCCGTTCGTGCAGATCTTCAGCAGCCTGGGCATCCCGGCCGCACCGCACATCCTCAACGCGGTGGTCATCACGGCGGCCCTCTCGGCCATCAACAGCGACATCTTCGGCGCCGGACGCATCCTCTTCGGACTCTCCAACCAGGGCCACGCGCCCGCCGCTTTCGGCAAGGTATCCCGGCATGGCGTCCCCTGGATGACGGTGGTCATGATGGCAGGCATCCTGCTGGTGGGCGTGATCCTCAACGCTGTCATCCCGGAGGACGTATTCCTGGTGATTGCCTCAATCGCCACCTTCGCCACGGTCTGGGTATGGGTGATGATCCTGGCGTCCCATGTGGCCATGAAGCGGGAAATCGCACGGAAGGGCCTGCCGGCGTCGGAATTCCCGTCACCGTGGTGGCCGGCAGCTTCCGTGCTCACCATCGCCTTCATGGTGCTGGTGATCGCCGTCCTGGGTGCCTTCGAGGACACCCGGATCGCCCTGTATGTCGGGGCGGTATGGCTGGGGCTGCTGGTGGTGGCCTACCGGCTGTGGATCAAAGGTGACGGACGACGCCGGACCCACCTTGAGGACGAAACGTCGCCGCTGCCGGTGCTCCATTCCGCCCGCGGCACCGAGTAAGTCGGGTCAAGCCGTACAGCAGGGAAGTGAAAGGTGCCCGGCCCCCAAAGGTCCGGGCACCTTTCGCCGTTCGGGCCTCCTATGCGGAAGCAGCGGCGGCGCGGACCGCGTGGCCGAGGGACGTCGTCGGACGCCCGATCAGCCGGCGCAGGTCGCCCGTGCTGACGAGGAGGTCGCCGCGGGCAATGCCCAGGTCGGAATCGGCGAGGATCTCCGCGAATGCCTCCGGCACGCCCACGCCCGTGAGCACGCCGACGTACTCCTCCGCGGGCAGGTTGTTGTAGCTGATGGACGTGCCGGTTGCCACGCTGATCTCCGCCGCCAGGTCCGCCATGCTGAAAGCGTCGTCGCCGCCCAGTTCGTAGACCTTGCCGGCCTGGTCGTCGGCCACCAGGACCGCGGCGGCCGCGTGCGCATAGTCCACCCTTGCGGCCCCGCTGATCTTGCCTTCACCGGCGCTGCCCGCGAGCACGCCCTGGGCGAGCGTTCCGGGCAGCTGCTCGGTGTAGTTCTCCAGGTACCAGCCGTTGCGCAGCAGCACGAAGGGCACCCCGGAATCGCGCAGCAGCGCCTCGGTTGCCTTGTGTTCGTCGGCCAGCAGCATGCCGGTGGTGTCCGCGTTGGCGATGCTGGTGTACGCCAAAAGTTCCACGCCTTCCGCCTTGGCGGCTTCGATGACGCTGCGGTGCTGTGCCACGCGCTGGCCCACTTCGCTGCCGGAGATGAGCAGCACCCGCCGGGCACCCTTGAGGGCTGCCGCCACGGAGGCTGCGTCCGCGTAATCCATATGCTTCACCTGCACACCGCGGTCAGCGAAGCCCGCCAGTTTTTCAACGGACCGGCCTGCAGCCACAATCCCACCGGCAGGTACTCCCCGCTCAAGAAGGGCTTCAACGACGTGGCGGCCCAACTGTCCGGTGGCGCCTGTAACAACGATGCTCACAATGATTCCTTTCGGGGGTTTCAGTCTGTCGATGGGCACAACCCTCCCGGTCCCGGATAACTTCCCCAAAGAGAGTACGCACTTTGAAGTAAGGTACTCACCTTTCGGTAAGCTTGAACATATGAAAGCAACTCCCCTGCCCCTGGCTTTCGACGACGGAGTCTTCCCGGCAGGGTGCCCCAGCCGGGTCGTGCTGGACCACATCACGAGCAAATGGGGCGTCCTGATCCTGCTTGCCCTGTCCGAGGGCGAACAGCGGTGGAGCGACCTGCGGCGTCGCGCAGAGGGCATCAGCGAAAAAATGCTGGCACAGACACTCAAGACACTGGAGCGCGACGGCCTGGTGAGCAGGAAGGCCCAGCCGGTCATCCCGCCGAGGGTGGACTACAGCCTCACCGAGCGGGGCTCCGAGTTGAGCGCGCTCCTGGTACCGCTGGTGGCGTGGGCATTCGAGAACGCAGAGGAGATCGTCAACGGAACCGGAGCAGGCAGGTAGCCGGACTTCCGAAACTTGAGTACCTGTTACTGGTGTGACTGGTGTGAATAGTGACTAGCGTAGGAATACGGTGGCGGCCGGAATGGGAGGACCATCCTCCGCTGGGAGCGTTCCGCCAACCAGCACCGTTAGCAGGCGGCGGGCTGCCGCTTGAAGGAGTTGGTCACGTGGCCAAGGACTATGCACAGGATCTTTCGGAGATGGGCCGGCCCGTCAGCCTCGGGACTGTCCTTACGGCGGCCTGGGACCGGACAGTGGCGGCCCTCGGACCCCGTTGTCCTTACCGCGTTGGGGACACGGTGATAGGCGACGACCCCTTCAGCGGCAGGCGCGAAGGGGTCGTCGTGTGGCAGGACCGCAGGTCGGTGGGCGTAAAGACCGCGCGGGGCATCTTCTTTTACGACCACCGGCTGGTCAAGCCGTTGGACTAGGCGGTGGTCTTAGCGCGCGGACCAGCCACCGTCCATCGTGTAGCTGGCGCCGGTGACCATGCCGGCGTCCGGGGATGCGAGCCACGCCACCAGGGACGCAACCTCGTCCGGCTCCACCAGGCGCTTGATGGCTGATTCTGTGAGCATCACCTTGGCCAGGACCTCGGACTCGGGGATGCCGTGCACCTGGGCCTGGTCCGCGATCTGCTTTTCCACCAGGGGTGTGCGGACGTAGCCGGGGTTCACGCAGTTGGAGGTGACGCCGTGCGGGCCGCCCTCCAGTGCAGTCACCTTGCTCAGCCCCTCCAGCCCGTGCTTTGCCGAGACATACGCGCTCTTGAACGGCGACGCCCTGAGCCCGTGCACGGAAGACAGGTTGATGATGCGGCCGAACCTGTTGGCGTACATGTGCGGCAGGGCTGCCCGGATCAACAGGAACGGCGCCTCCAGCATCAGGGTGAGGATCCGGCGGAAGTCTGCCGGATCGAACTCCTCGATGGGGCTGATGCGCTGGATCCCCGCGTTGTTCACCAGGATGTCGCAGTCCAGGCCCAGCGTGGCCAGGGCGTCGACGTCCAGCAGGTCCACGCCCCAGGCTGTGCCGCCCACCTCTGCGGCGAGGGCCTCCGCGGCGGAGGAGTCGACGTCGGCCACCACCACTTTCGCCCCCCGTGCGGCAAGTGCCCGGACGCTCGCGGCGCCGATTCCGCTGGCACCGCCGGTGACCAGTGCCTTGCGTCCATTCAACGTGTTATCCATTGCAGTTCTCCTTTTGCGCAGCCAAACAATCTTGTGCGGCCAACCGGTCCAGCTGCTCCATCAGTCCAGTGGCAGCCAGGTCAGCGGCGGACCGCAATCGACAGCCCCTCACGGGCAGCATCTTCCTTGTCCACGTCCTCCAAGGCAATGCCCTTGGTCTCACGCAGGGTGAGAACGGTGACGGCAGTGATGGCGCATGCCACCAGCAGGTAGATTGCCGTGGGCACCCACGAACCGGTGTCCTTCAGCCACTGGGTGGCCAGCAGCGGGGCCAGCGAACCGGCGAAGATGGACGTCACCTGGGATCCGAGGGAGGCGCCGGAGTACCGCATGCGGGTGGGGAACATCTCCGCCATGATGGCGGGCTGCCCGGCATACATCAGGCCATGCAGCATAAGGCCGATGGTGACGGCCAGGACGATGACCACGGCGTTCCGGGTGTCGAACATGGGGAAGGCGAAGAACGGCCAGGTGGCACCGAGGATGGCACCTGCCAGGTAGACGGGCTTGCGGCCGATCCGGTCCGCCACGCGGCCGTACTGGGGAATGATGGCGAAGTGGACGACGTGCGCAATCAGCAGCGCCAGGAGCAGCGACGAAGTGTCGTACTTCTGCACGCTCTTGAGGTACACAATCGCGAAGCTGACCACCAGGTAGTACATGATGTTTTCCGCGAACCGCAGGCCCATCGCCTGGAAGATGCCCTTGGGGTACTTGCGCAGGACCTCGAAGACGCCGTAGCTGACGGCCTGTTCCTTCTCCACCAGTTCCTTGGCTTCGAGGAAGATGGGCGACTCGCTGACGTTGGTGCGGATGTAGTAGCCCACGAAGACGATTACCGCGGAGAGCCAGAACGCCACGCGCCAGCCCCAGCCCAGGAACGCCTCGCTGCTGAGGGTGGTGGACATGACGAAGAGCACCAGGGTGGCCAGGAGGTTGCCCACCGGGACTGCCGCCTGGGGCCAGCTGGACCAGAAAGCGCGCGTCTTGTTGGGGCTGTGTTCGGCCACGAGGAGGACGGCGCCGCCCCATTCGCCACCCAGCGCGAAGCCCTGGATGAAGCGCAGGGCCACCAGCAGTGCGGGGGCCAGGTATCCGATGTCGGCGAAGCCGGGCAGGCAGCCCATCAGGAAGGTGGAGATACCGATGATGACGATGGTGAGCTGCAGGGTGGGCTTGCGGCCCAGCTTGTCACCGATCTGGCCGAATACTATGCCGCCCAAGGGGCGGGCGATGAAGCCCACGGCGTAGGTAAGGAAGGCCTGGATAATTCCGTCCAGGTCATTGCCCGTGGCCGGAAAGAAGTACTTGCCAAAGACCAGGGTGGCAGCAGTGGCGTAGAGGAAAAACTCGTACCATTCCACAACCGTGCCCACCATGGAGGCGGCAACAATCCTCTTCAATCCTGATCCTTGGGGTGCATGCCCGGCGTCGTTGGCCGGGCGCTGCTCTACGCTCATTGTTTCTCCTAGTGTCCACGTTGACACGCGCTGTGATCTCCAGCACAAGTGACTCAGATGAGTATTGCTGCACAAAGGATGCACTTCAATGGCCAAAGCGGCACCAAACGTGTGCACAATTGCAGATATGAATGCCAACCCCGACGACCTGTTGGTCCTCCTCGCAGTGTCCCGCTCGGCAAAGTTCACGACGGCTGCCCAGGCCCTTGGCTTGAACCACACCACGGTCTCGCGCAGGATCGCTGCCCTGGAGAAGTCGCTGGGCGGCCGGGTCCTGTCGCGTGCAGCGGGCGCCTGGGAGCTGACGGAACTGGGCGAACGGGCGGTGCGGGCGGCGGAGCAGGTGGAGGCGGTGCTGGGGACGCTGGGACCTGCTGGCCACGCACCCGATCCGATTGCCGGCGTCGTCCGAATGACCGCGACGGATGGTTTCAGCGCTTACATCGCCGCCCCTGCCGTGGCCCGGCTGCGCCGGGACCACCCGGGCCTGAGCGTGGAGGTGGTCACCATGACCCGCCGGGCCCTGCAGCAGCGCTCAGGGCTGGACATAGAAGTGGTGGTGGGCGAGCCGCAGGTGCACCGCGCCGAGGCCGTCCGGCTGGGCGAATACCGCCTGGGGATGTACGCCTCCCGCGCCTACCTTGCCGAGCATGGGACCCCGGCCACGGTGGCCGAACTCAATGAGCACCCGCTGGTCTACTTCGTGGATTCCATGCTGCAGGTGGACGACCTGGACGCGCCGCGCCGGCTGGTCCCGGCCATGCGCGACGGCGTGACCTCCACGAACGTGTTCGTCCACGTCGAAGCCACCCGGGCCGGGGCAGGTGTGGGATTCCTGCCGTGCTTCATGGCCGACCTCCACGACGACCTGGTGCGGCTGCTGCCCGGAAAGATCGGCGAACTGCTCCCCTACTGGATGGTCCTGCGGCCGGACTCGCTGCGCCGCCCCGCGGTGGCCGCCGTCGTGCAGGCCCTCCAGGAACGGATGGCGGAGCACCGCGAAGCGCTCCTGGGCAAGGCCCAAGGTTCATCGACTGCTCCGTGACTGCCGTTTTGGAGGCTGAAAACGATAACTACGTGGGCCCACGCCCGCCGGGTTCCCTGGCCGAGCTTGCGAGGTTAGGGTGCGGGTGGGGAGGGTCGTGGCGGACGGGTGCACCGGCCGCGAAGGCCCGCACCTGCGCATCGTCCCAAAGATGGGCGGGGACCGCGCCGCCCAACAGGCGGCGGCGCAGCTGCGGATCGTCCTCGATGGGCACGTCGCTGCCGGCCATCACCATGTTTCCGTACCGCCGCCCCTTGAGCATGGCGGGGTCGGCGATGATCACCGTGTGCTCGAAGGCGGCCGCGATGGTGGCGGCATCCTCCCGTGCGTTTTTCAGGTCCGGGGCGTCCCCGGAGTTCACCACGTACAGGCCGCCAGGTGCGAGCACCCGCTTGGCGTGGGCCGTGAACTCGGCAGTGGTGAGCGGGCGCGGGGTATGGGCCCCGGCGAAGACGTCGCGGATGATGAAGTCCCTGGTCTGGGCGGTGAGCGTTTCCGTTACGGCCCGTGCCTCACCCACGCGGATGCGGAGCAGGGGCGCCTTGGGGAGGTCGAACCAGCCGCGGACGTATTCGGCGAGTTTCCCGTCCAGTTCCACCACCACCTGCCGGGCATCCGGGTAGGCGGCGGCGAAGTACCGGGCCATGGAGCAGGCTCCGCCGCCCAGGTGCAGCCCGCGGAGCTTGTGGGCGCCCGGCTTCCCGGCGGAAACGTCCGACGGCGGCCAGCGGGACTCGATGAGCGCCGCCATCCACCGCATGTACTCGAAGTCCAGGAACAGCGGATCGGCGAGGTCGATGTGCGAGCTCATGACCCCGTTGATTTTCAGGAGCCAGCCAGTGGAATTGTCCTGGTCGGCGATCAGCTCGCAGTCCCCGGTATCGATGTAGTACACGCCCTCTACGGGACCACTTACCGCAGCGCCCCTCGGTATTTCCACCACGCCGGGCACCAACCGGGCGGCCCGGTTTGCTGACCTTCCGCGTTTGCCCATTACCCGTGCCCCGCTTCAGTCATGCTTAAACCCTAATTGACCGGCCTAGTTCACCGGGCTGGCCGCTCCCTCGCCGTCGCGGATGCGCTTCACCACTGCGGTGGTGGACCGTTCAGCCACGTAGTCCAGGATGGCCACCCGGCCGCCGTACTCCTCAACGGCGGGCGTTTCGGCCAGCATGTTGGGTGTGTAGTCCCCGCCCTTGGCGTACACCTCGGGCCGGAGCCGGCGGATCAGCGGCGCGGCCGTGGGGGTATCGAAGACCGTCACGTAGTCCACGCAGCTCAGCGCCGCCACTACCGCTGCCCGGTCCACCACGTTGTTGATGGGGCGGCCCGCGCCTTTGAGCCGGCGCACGGAGTCGTCGCTGTTCAGCGCAACCACCAGGATGTCGCCGAGCTGCTTGGCCTGGTTGAGGTAGCGGGTGTGGCCGCTGTGCAGCACGTCGAAACAGCCGTTGGTCAGCACGATCCGCTGCCCCTGGGCCCGGTGCAGCTCCATCTGCCGCTCCAGTTCCTCTTCACTCAGCGCAGTATCGGCGAATGCTTCCAGGTACCGGCTGAGCTGCGCAGTGCTGCACACTGAGGTGCCCGGCTGGTGGACCACCACGTCGGCTGCCGACTGGGCCAGGTCCAGGCTGGCCGTCAGCGGCAGCCCGGCCGCGCGGGCCAGCGTCAGGGCCGCAACGAAAGTGTCGCCCGCCCCGGACGCCTGTTTCTCCGCAGCCGGCCGTGCCCACGTCCGGTGCCGCACGCCGTCGGGCGTCAACAGCACGGTACCGTCGCGGTCCAGGGTGACCACCACGGCCCGGGCGCCGGTGCCCTGAAGGAGGGCGGCCGACTCTGCGCCCACAGCATCCACCCGTTCCTGGCCCTCGGGCAGCTTCCGGTCCAGCAGCCGGGCGGTTTCCTGCGCGTTGGGGGTCACCAGGTCCGGCTGCAAGGCGGCCCACGGACGGGGGTCGTGGGCGTCAACCACCACCAGCGGGCGCTTTCCCCCGGTGCTGGCGGCAAGGACATGGGCGAGGGCCGTGCGGACGGGTTCCGCCACCACGCCGGTTCCGTAGTCGCACACCAGGATGGCATCCTGGCGTTCGACGGCGGCGCCCACCGAGGCTGCGAGCGCCTCGAGGGCGTCGGACGGGACAGCCCGGGCCGAGTCGTCGAGGCGCAGCATCACCTGGCCCCCGCTGCTGATCCGGATCTTGGTGGTGGTGACCATTTCGGGGTGCGCGTGCAGGTGCTGGACATCGATGCCTGCGCCGCCAAGCTGTGCACGCAGGTCCTCGCCGGCATCGTCGGAGCCGATGATTCCCGCAACGGAGACCTTCGCCCCCAGGGCGGCGAGGTTCATGGCGGTGTTGGCCGCACCGCCGGGGACCGACTCACGGGCCTGGATGTCCACCACGGGGGCGGGCGCTTCCCGGCACAGCCGTTCGATGCTGCCGCTCCACCAGCCGTCAAGCATCACGTCGCCGATCACCAGGATGGAGGGCTGCTCAGCGGCGAGGCGGCCCGGCAGCCAATCGGTCAGCGCCCGCTGGGTGGAGAGGTCGACGGGATCCGGGGAGCCGCTCATGGCAGGTCCTGTACCTCGACGATGGATCCTGTTTCCGCCCCGTGCGGCGCCGGTGGCGCTTCGATGTGCACCACCTTGACCTGGGTGAACTCGTCCAGCAGCTCCGGTCCGTAGCCAAACCCGGCACCGCTCTCGCTGCGGGGCTGGGCCGCACCGCCGGGGGCACCGCCGAAGACGGCGTTGACCTTGACGGTTCCCACCGGCAGCGCGGCCACCGCCTGCTGGATATGGGCAATGTTGCTGCTCAGGACCGTGGCGGCCAGGCCGTACCTGCCGCTGCATGCCAGGTGCAGGCCGTCGTCGAACGTGTCCACCACCTGCACCGGGGCAACCGGGCCGAACGTCTCCTCGGTCATGACCTGCATCCTTTCGGTGCAATCGAGCAGGACGGTGGCGGGGTAGAACGAGCCCGGGCCGTCCGGCAGGGCACCACCCTCAACCGCGCGGGCGCCCTGCGCCAGGGCGTCTGCGACATGAGTGTGGACTGCATCCCGCATCCGAAGATCAACCAGCGGGGCCACCATGCCGTTGGTGTTCCGGATCGCTGCCTCGGCTTCCAGTGCCTTGGAGAATTCTGCGGCGATGTCCTTGTGGACGTAGATCCGTTCCACGGAGGTGCAGATTTGACCGCTGTTGCTGAAGGCTCCGATGGCTGCCTGCTCGGCAGCCCATGCGGGGTCGACGTCGCGGTCCACCAGCAGGGGATCGTTGCCGCCGTTTTCCCGGAGCACGTGGGCTCCGGTGAGCGCGCCTGCGCGGGCAATCCGGGCACCGGAGGCGCTGGATCCCACGTGGGCGATCACGTCCACCTCGGCCTCGGACAGGGCCGCACCCACCGCTGCGCCGCCGGAGACGGTCAGGAAGACGCCAGCGGGGAACGCCGGGGCCAGGACCTCGCCCAGTGCCTCCCCCAGGCGGGGGCAGCGTTCACTGGGCTTGTGGATGACGGTGTTGCCGGTGACCAGTGCGGCCCCGATCAGCCCAGAGGCAACGGCTACGGGGTCGTTCCATGGGGTCAGCAGGACGGCGACGCCCCGCGGTTCGGCAACGGTGTAATCAGCGGCGAGCCGGTTTCCGCGGAGGCTGTGTCCGCGGTGCACGGGGCCCAGCTCGGCGTATTGCTCCAGGGTGGAAACGGCGGCGGCGATGCCGGCGAGCGCCTCGTTTTCGGGCCGCCCCGTTTCGCTGGCGTTCAGGCCGGCGAGCTCCGGGGTGGCAGCATCAAGCGCCTTGGCGGCGGCGCGGAGCGCGGCGCCCCGCGCCGCCGGCGCTGTTGCTGCCCAGGCCGGCGCGGCGCGGCGGGCAACGGCCACGGCGTCATTCACTGCATCGGGTCCGGCCTCGGGCACCGTCCAGAGCACTTCACCGGTCCGGGGATCCTGGATGGTGATGCCGGCGCCCTCGACTGTCTCGCGGCCAACGGTTGTTTCAGTGGCTGTGGTGGGCATGGTGTTCCTCCCGCCTTTCAGGGCTGGGTATGTCGGTGCTGGTGGTCCTGCTGCGGGCGCCACGAGGTGGTGCGGCCGCTTCAGGGCTTAGGGCCAGGAGCCCTCTTCCTCGTGGCAGATCAGCATTTCGCGGACCTCGCAGCCGGTGGGCTGGTTGAGGGCGAACAGGATGGCCTGGGCCGTGTTCGCGGGGTCGTTCAGCCGGGAGTCATCCTGCGGCTTGTACTGCTCGGTGCGGTCGTCGAAGAACCGGGTCTTCATGCCGCCCGGGATCATGGTGGTCACACCGATATCACCGCCGGTTTCCGCGGCCAGTGCGTGGCTGAACCCCACCACACCAAACTTGGAGGCGCAGTAGGCAGTGGCATCGGCCACGGCACGCTTGCCCAGGGTGGACGCCACCGTGACCACGCGGCCGTGGGTTTCCCTGAGGTAGGGCAGGGCCGCGCGCACGGTGGAAACCGTGCCCATCAGGTTGACCCCGATGACCTTTTCCCACTCGGCCGCTTCGACGTCGGCGAGCTTGCCGCAGCGGTCGATGCCCGCGGCGGTGACCACGGCATCGAGGCCGCCCAGGGTTTCTGCGGCTTCACGGACCGCATGTTCCACGGCCGCGCGGTCCGCCACGTCCACTTCGAACGCCTTCACTTCGGAGACGCTGCTGATGTCGCGGTCCAGGACCACCGGGGTGCCGCCCGCCTTGAGGACGGCGTCGACGACGGCGGCCCCCAGTCCGGAGGCACCTCCCGTTACCAGGACGCGTCCGGGCGTGGTGGAGGCAGTTGTTCCTGCAGTCATGGTGTTCCTTTCAATGGGGTACAAAGTTCGGGTGGTTCAGCTGACCTTGGCGAGTGCGTCCGCCAGGCCGGTGGTTGAGCGGGCGGGGTGGAACGGGACTGTGAGGCAGCGGCCGCCCCAGCTTTCCACCAGCTCCGCCTCGGGCAGGCGGGATCCCTTGTAGTCGCCGCCCTTGACCCAGATGTCGGGACGGAGGCGGTCCAGCGCGGCTTCGGGGGTGTCCTCGTCGAAGACCATGACCGCGTCCACGCATTCCATGGCCAGGAGCAGTTCCGCCCTGTCGTGCTGGCCGATGATGGGACGTTCCGGGCCTTTGAGCCTCCGGACGGAGTCATCGGAGTTGAGGCAGACGATGAGGCAGTCCCCCAGTTCCCTGGCGGCTGCGAGCGACCGGATGTGTCCTGCATGGATCAGGTCGAAGCAGCCGCCGGTGGCCACTACCTTTCCGCCGCTTTCACGTACTGAGCGGGCCAGCAGCAGCGGTTCGGTGGTGCGCCGGCCTGGTCCCGGCGCGGTCCGTACCCTTGCAGTGCCGTGGCTTTCCTTTTCATCATCGACGCCGGCTTCAGGCAGTGCGGAAACTCCGCCGGAGGCCAGGAAGTCGGCGGCATCATGCACCGCCAGGGCTGCGGCTTCGGGCAGGTCGCGGCCGGCCAGCAGGTGCACTGCCAGGCTGGCCGCCAACCGGTCGCCGGCCCCGCAGGGATCGCCCGCTTCAACCCGCGGCGCTGGAACGGCGCGGGAAGAGGCATCCCCCGTCCGCAGCAGGACGGCCCCCTCCTCGCCCTTGGTCACCAGCACGGCCTGGCTGCGCCAGCGCTCCAGCAGGACTTCGGCTACGGCGGTGGCAGGGTCTTCCGCGACGGGGAGGTGAACGCCTGCGGCCTGAGCGGCCTTGGTGGCCTCCGAGATGTTCGGCGTCACCACGGCTACACCGGGCACAGGTTCGGGGCCGGAGGGGTGCGGGTCCCAGATGATGGGCACCTGGCCGGCCAGCCGGGCTAACAGATCCCTGAGCTGGGGGTTTGCCGCCAGTCCCCTGCCGTAGTCGGCAACGATGACCACACCGGCTTTCTCCACGGCACGGAGCATGGCGGGGCTGACCTCGGGAACCGGCGTCTTTTCGCAGCCCTGGTCAAAGCGCACCACGGGGTGGGAACCTGCCCGGACCCGGGTCTTGACGGGCGATGGATACCCACTGGCGCCCGCCACGAGCCGCACTCCGGCGAGGTGCTTCCGCAACTGGCTGCCGGCGTCGTCATCCCCCAGGACCGTCACCAAAGTCACGGGCCATCCGTCCTGCGCCAGCATGCGGGCCACCAGACCGGCGCCGCCGGCGCGGCGGCGAACGGCGGACACGTCAACCACCGGCACAGGGGCGTCCGGGCTGAGCCTGGTGGCTTCACCGGACAGGTCGACGTCGAGCATCACATCGCCCACAACGACGATCCTCATGGCCGGCCTCCTGCCGGCGGCCCCGGAAAGAGGGACGGCGTGTGCCGGGAGACCTCAAGGTCGAAGGCGCGGCAGACGGCGTGCAAGGCGATCAGGTGCCCTTCCTGCGCGTTGGCGTTCAGGGCATCAACCATCACAGCCTCGTCGCAGGCTTCGGACAGCGGGTTCGGTCCGGCGCCGGTGAGGGCCCAGGTGGTGACGTTCAGGCGGCCCGCCGCTTCCGCTGCCCGCAGCAGGTTGGGGCTCTTGCCGCTGGTGGACAACAGCATCAGCACGTCCCCGGAGCGGCCGTGCGCGCGCACCTGGCGGGCGAAGACGTCGTCGTACCCGTAGTCGTTGGCAATCGCGGTGACCGCCGATGATTCCGCATGCAGCGAGATGGCGGAGAACGGGACGCGTTCGGTATCGAACCGGCCCACCAGTTCGGCAGTGAGGTGCTGCGCCTCCGCGGCTGAACCGCCGTTGCCCGCAGCCAGGAGGCGGTGGCCGCGCAGCAGCCGCTGGGCCAGCTCAACACCCCAGGCAGCGAGGCGGCCGGACTGGCTGCGCAGGGAATCCAGTGCCGGGACCACGTTGTCCAGGTGGGCGCGGACGGCGTCGGCGCTGGCCGGGTCGACGAAGGTGGCACCGGGCAGCACTGCCGGCAGCGCCGGCGGCACGACCAGGGTGCGCAGGTCTGCTTCGCGCAGGTTCGAGTCACGCAGGTACGATTCGGCAGTCACAGTGCGGCTCCTTCCATCGGTACGGTGCCGGCCGGGGCGCTGGCGTGGAGGCCTGCCACAGCGAGCTGGTAGGCTTTTTCCGTTTCCGCAGCCACCCTGTCCCAGGAATAGCGGGTGCGGGCGCGGCGCTCGCCGGCCTGGCCGAGTTTGGCCCTGAGCCCGGGGTTCTCCAGCAGCAGCGACAGTGCCGAGGCGATGGCTTCCGGGTCCCGGGGCGGCACGTGCAGGCCGGTGGCATGGTCAACCACTGTGTCCCGGAGCCCGCCCACCGCCGCGGCCACCACGGGGACGCCGCAGGCCATCGCCTCGAGCGGCACGATGCCGAACGGCTCGTACCACGGCGCGCACACCACGGCGTCGGCGCTGCGGAAGATGCCGGGCATTTCCGTCCGGGGCACCTGGCCCTGCAGCGTCACCTGCCCGGACACCCCGAGTTCGGCGGCGAGGTCTAGGAGGCGGCGGATTTCCGGGTCGGCATGCATGGAGCTGGAGTCTCCCCCGCCGCCCACGATCAGGAGCTCAACGTCCTCCAGCCCTGCTGCCTTGAGATACGGGAGCGAGCGGATCACCAGGTCCACGCCCTTGCGTGGCACCAGCCGGCCCACGGACAGGACGCGGTAGCGGCGCTTCCGTGCGGCGACGGGTCCGTCCGGTGAGAAGAAGCCAAGGTCCACGCCGCACGGCGCAATGGAGATCTTGCCGGTGGCGATGCCCATGGCCTTGAGCTCGAAGACCTCATCCGAGCAGGTGGCAATGATCCGGTCCGCGGAGCGTCCCACCCCCGGTTCCAGCCAGCGGCGTTCCTCCGGGCTGGTGTCCTCGGCGCCCTGGTGCCTCCGCTTGACGGTGCCCAGCGCATGGAACGTTTGCAGCATCGGTACGCGGTACCCGGTGTCAGGGCGGCGGGCGGCATCCAGGGCAGCCAGGCCGGACATCCAGAAATGGCCGTGCACCACGTCCGGTGGCCGCTGCCCCCAGTCTTTGGCCACTCCATCCGCGAGTTCACCCATGTAGGGCAGCAGCTCGTCCTTGGGCACGTGCCGCGCAGGGCCGGCGTCCACATGGACCACTTCGAGGCGGCGCCCCACCCTGACCCGTTCGGGAAGCTCCGTTGCGTCCCTGCGGGTGTAGACGGTGACCTGGTGGCCCCGCTTGGCCAAGGCCTCGGACAATGCGGCAACATGTACGTTTTGGCCGCCGGCGTCCACCCCGCCCAGTGCCGCCAGAGGGCTGGCGTGTTCGGAAATCATTGCAATTTTCATGCGGTCCTCCTCTCCCGCGCCGGCACGAGGATCCGCTCGGCCGGACGTTCGTTGACGGAAAGCCGGGGCCGGGTCCGCAGGTCCGCCAGGAGCTCATCCCAGCGGTCCTGGAACCTGCCCAGGCCGTAACGCTCCAGCGCCGCCTCCCGTGCGGCGGCTCCCCGCCGTCGGGCTTCCTCCGGATTGGCAACCAGCCGTTCCGCACAGCGGAGCAGTTCGTCGATGTCTGCGGAGACAATGCCGGCTTCCTGGGGCACTGCCCGGGGGGCCTCGGTGGCTGCGAGCACCACCACCGGCATGCCCAGGTGCATGGCCTCCAGGAGCGAGAGCCCCAGCGAGGTCCAGCGCATCGGATGGACGTAGGCCCGGCAGCGGGCCAGTTCCCGGTGGAGCTCCCGCGTTTTCAGGTCACCGCGGGAAGCCAGCCGGGAAGCCTCGATGCCAGTGGCTTCGGCCAGCCCTTCGGTCTTCATGCCGAACACCTGCAGGGGCGCCACGGAGGCGAAGGCAGGCAACAGGTCGGTGCCCGTGACCCGGCCCCGGCGGACTGGCTCGTTGACCACCACGCCCAGCTCAGGCGATTCGCCAGTGTAGAGCTGTCCGGGGTCGGGGATGCCGTGCTCGATCACGGTGGTGGGAGCGGAACCGTTGTCCCAGGCCAGCCGGTTGAAGTGGGTGACGTGGACGACTGGAATGCGGTCCTGGTCCGCGAGTGGGTGGGTGATGTACGGGAAGTTTCCCTTGGGCGTGTTGTGCTCCACGAACACTGCCGGCAGGTCCACCCCGGGCGCCCGGCCCAGGGTGCGTACCACTTCGTCGATTTCTTCCGGCCGTTGGAGGACGACGGCGTCCACGGCGTCGGCGTCGAGGGTCGCCAGGTCCACCTCCCGCACAGAGTCCGGCCAGTCCCTGCCGGCGCGGCCCAGTCCCCACGCCCCGCCTTCCGGCAGGACCGGAAGCAGGTACTCGTGGCGGCCGCGGACGAATGCGTCCGTCCAGGAACCGTGGACATGCCAGAGCAGGATTCTCATCTGTTGCGGGCCTTTCTACGGGTGCTGACGTGTGTGCTGAAGGAGCTCACTCCGCTGATCAGGCGTTCCACCGCCGCCACAACGTCCTCCGGCGAGACTGAGTCGAGGCAGGGGTGGCCGGGGACTGGACACACGCGGGCACGGGACATCCGGCACGGTGCGTTCTGGTCTCCCAGGAGTTCCAGGGGCACGCCGTAGGGTGCCCAGCGGACGGCAGGGACCACCGGCGAAAACAGGCACGCCACCGGTGTTCCCACCGCGGCCGCCAAGTGGGCCGGGCCGGTGTTGCCGCTGACCACGGCCTCGGCACCTGCCATGACGCCGGCCATGGTGGAAAGGTCCGTGCGTCCGCCCAGGTCCATGGCGGACGGGCCGGCCACCGTGGCTGTCAGTGACGCCTCGCCGGGGCCGCCCGTCACCACTACGCGGTACCCGGCGCCCTGGAGGAGTTCGACGGCGGCGGCGTGGTGCAGCGGCGGCCATGCCCTGGCCGGAACAGCGGCTCCGGGGTGGACCACGACGTAGGGTTCGTCGCCGACCAGGTCAGTGACGGCGGGGACCGAGCTGACGCGCAGCTTTCCGTCGTCACCGGCAGGAAGGCGGAATCCTGCGGCCTCGGCGATGCCGAGTGCCCGCTCCGCTTCGGGCTGGTCCTCGGGGAAGTCCTCACCCGGCTTAAGCCGAACGTCCAGCAGGGACCCTGCGTAGTCCGTTGACGCCCCCGTGATGCGCTCCACGCCGGCCAGCCGGAGCAACAGCGCCAGCGGCAGCGGCGACTGGTGGAAGGACGTGAGGATGACGGCTTCCGTGATCCTGGAATTGCGGACGTACTCGATCAGCCGGTCGGCGTGCGGGCCGGTCATTCTGGGCGCAGGGTTCATGATCCAGGGGCTGTCCCAGCTGTAGACTTCCGCGGCGCCGGGGAGCATGGCTGCGGCGGCTTCACCTTGGCGGCCGCACAGCATTACTACATGGTTGCTGCCGCCGCCGTGCTGGCTCCGGCCGTTTGCCACTGCCCGGACGGCGGGACCGGCCAGCAGGACGTCGCCCATGCTGTCCAGCCGGGCCACCAGGACGCGCCCCATCAGGGCGTTCCCTGCAGCAGTCCGACGGCGGATGCAAGGTCGGGGGCCACCAGCCGGGCGGCTGCCACTTCCTCGGCACGGGTTACGGGTGTGGGAACCAGGACACCGGTGGCACCTGCTGCTTCGGCGGCCCCCACATCCGCCCCGATGTCTCCGATCAGGGCGGCATCCGATGCGTCGATTCCCAGCTTGCGGCAGGCACTGTGCACCATTCCGGGGGCGGGTTTGCGGCAGGCGCAACCGTCGTGCTCGGCGTGCGGGCAAACCTCCCACACATCAAACGGTCCCAGCAGTTCTTCCACCCGGGCATTGACTCTTGCCACATCTTCGGCGGTGATCAGCCCCCGGGCGATGCCCGACTGGTTGCTGATCACGCCGGTGGCGATGCCATCCGCCCGAAGGCTGTCAAGCACTGCCTTGGCGCCGGTCATCGGCCGCACTTTGCCGGGGTCCCCGTTGTACGGCACATCTTCCACCAGGGTCCCGTCCCGGTCGAACAGGACAGCCCGGAGCTTGGAGGTTTCAGAGCTTCCCATAACCAACCAGTTCCCTCCTGCTGCTGCTCCTAAACAAGGTCCGGGCTTTTTCAGCCGCCCGGCCACGTCTCTGCGGGCCGCTGAACAGGCAAGATAGGTTCACCCGGAGATCAGCCGTTACTGCTCTGCCCTTCTCCGGCAGCCCTGACCGCAGGCGGGCTGCCGCACGTTGCCAGGCATCCGCCGTCGTACGCAAACGTGCAAAGCCACCCAGCGGCACCACGAACTCCGGCGGCTACCTGCCGCGGGTGCCGCTCAGGCGGCGGCCGCTGCCGTTGCCGGCGGTACCAGGGTGCGCGCTACTCCTGGCCGGCCGGAAGGGCGCCAAATGGCTGCCCATGTGGTCGGCCCGACCAATGCGCGGCGACGTTCCGTTGCCGGCTTCCGCGGGCCCGCAGAACTGCGCGCTTTCCTCCAGGCGCCGCTGCAGTTCCACAAGCACCTTGGCCAGGCGGCGGGATACCTGCATCTGGGACATTCCCAGCCGCTTTCCCAATTGGACCTGTGTTTCCTCGCAGAAGTAGCGGCGGTACAGGAGTTCCCGGTCTGCTTCGCTGAGGTCCTGCATGGCCTCACGCAGGCAGGCGAGCTCCTCAAGCCGCTCCAGCGGCGTCTCGGGGCAGGCCAGTACCTCGCCAATGGAAGGTGCGTCCGAGTTGGGGTTCACGGCGTCAAGGGAGTCCGGATGCATGCTGCTGGACGCCGAAATGGCCTCCTGCACGTCAGCCGCATCCGTGCCCAGTTCGTCGGCGAGCTCAGCGACGCTGGGGTTCCGCCCCAAGGACTGGGTCAGCTCCGGTTCCGCCCGGAACAGCCGGGTCCTCAGGTCCTGGATGTGGCGCGGCGGACGGACCACCCAGGTCCGGTCGCGGAGG
This sequence comes from Pseudarthrobacter phenanthrenivorans, assembly GCF_036455295.1. Taxonomy (GTDB): domain Bacteria; phylum Actinomycetota; class Actinomycetes; order Actinomycetales; family Micrococcaceae; genus Arthrobacter; species Arthrobacter phenanthrenivorans_C. The sequence goes on from NZ_JAYXNX010000010.1 coordinate 171,041, forward strand.
TACCTCTTGAGTTCGCCCGTGATGGTGGGAGCGGCATAGGCGGGAAAACTCTCGCCTTTTGCCTGGTCAAAGCCGCGCGCTGCTTTCACCAGGCCCAGATAGGCCACCTGGTTCAAATCCGCCCGCTCCCTTCCACGGGCTTCAAAGCGTGCAGCGAGGGCCTCGGCAAGGTCCAGGTACCGCAGCACCAGGTCGTTCTCGAACGTTTCCCGCAACCGTCCTGAGGTGGCGGGAGGAGCTTGTTGTTGGACCGTTTCCGGCTCTTGGCGGCGGACAGGGGACGCGTCCACGGCAAATGCGGCAAAGGATTCGGGCATGAGTGTTGGTTTCCCTCGGTCTGGTTCCGAAAGCCTGCGGCAAGACTTAGAAGCAGCAAATCATAAGCCTGCTTATAAAACAATCCTTCTCCGCTATAGGCTCGGAGTATCAGGAGAAAACCGAACCACCGGCAAGGAGTCCCCGACATGCGCATCGCCATCACCGGAGCCAGCGGAAACGCGGGGACAGCACTGCTGAGGAATCTGCAGGGCCACCTGTCCCGGAAACCGGGCAGCCTGGAGCTGGTCGGCATCAGCCGCAGGCTGCCGGACACCTCCAGGCAGCCTTACACCGGAGTGGAATGGCACACCCTGGATGTCGGCCTGGAGCGGGACAAGCCGCTTTTGCAAAAGGCGCTGGCAGGGGTTGACGCGGTGGTCCACCTGGCTTGGCAGATCCAGCCAAACCACAACCTTGACCTCCTGCACCGGACCAACGTCATCGGCACGAAGAACATGCTGGATGCCGCGGCTGCGGCCGGCGTGAAGCAGGTGGTGTGCGCCTCGTCCGTGGGGGCCTACAGCAAGGCAGGCAAGGACGAACGGAGGGACGAGTCCTGGCCGGCCACGGGCATGGCCGGTTCGCACTACAGCCGGCACAAGGCCGAGCAGGAGAAACTGCTGGACCGATTTGCAGCCGCGGAACCAGGCATTGCCGTAGCCAGGCTGCGCCCTGGGCTCATCTTCCAGCCTCAGGCGGGCAGCGAAATCGGCAGGTACTTCCTGGGACGCGTACTCCCGCGGCTCGTCCCCCGGAAACCCCGGATCCCCCTGCTGCCGGTTCCGGACGGCCTGGTCTTCCAGGCTGTGCACGCGGACGATGTGGCCGAAGCGTACTGGCGCGCGGTGGACCAGCGGGCCAGCGGGGCATTCAACATCGCGGCGGAGCCCGTCCTGGACCCGCAGGAACTGGCCCGCATCCTGGGAGCCAGGAGGATCCTGCCCATTCCCATGCGGCTGCTTCACGCCGTGGTGGACCTGACATGGCGTGCCCGTATCCAGCCCACCGATTCCGGGTGGGTGGAGATGGCGGCGGGCGCACCCATCATGGACACCTCCCGCGCCGGTCGAATCCTTGGATGGGAACCGAAAGTGTCTTCCGTCGATGCGGTCAAGGAACTCCTGGCCGGCATGGGAACGGGGGAAGGCGTAAGTCCTTCCCCCGTCCTCAAACCGCGCCGGCGGCACTAGCACCAGGCCGGAAGCGCCTGCGGCCGATTCTGCCGGGCGGCCTATCTCAGATCCCGCTCAGATGCCGGTGCGCGGGGTCCCCCCACCCGGCACGTCGTTTTCCGCGGGAGTATCGGCGGCACGGGATTCGCGCCTGCGTACCGATTCAGCCTCCGTCAGCTCCGTATTGGCGTCCGCGGAGGGAGTATCGGCGGCCGTATCGCGGTGGCTGCCATAACCATGCCCGGCGGCGGCACGGTCGTCCTGCACGTATTCGGCGTCCCGGCCCGTCACGTAGTCGGCGGGACCACCGGTTTCGCGCGCGGGACCTGTGGCATCCTGACCGCGACGGTCCTCAGCGCCATGCCCGTCATTGGCCAGGCGGCCATCGCCCTCCCGGCGGTCGCGGCCGGCGTCCCTTCCCACGTCGGGATCAAGTTCATCCGCCTTGCGGGCGTGGCTGGCCACGTCACCGCGCAGAGACTGTGCCTCCTGGCTGCGCTGCTCGGCTTCCTGCCGCAGGCGCGCCGCGTCCACTTGTGCCTGTTCCGCGTCGGCGCGGGCCCGGATGGCCTTTGCTTCCCGTTCGCGGGCGTCGATTTCCATGTTTTGCGCTTCGCGCCGGATCTCGGCAGCCTTCTCCCGGTGCTCCTGGTCCCGCTTTTCCTGCATCGCCTTACGGCGCCTTCCGCCAACCAAGAGCAACAGCACGATCAGCACTACGACAACAACCGCAACTACCACCCATACCCATGGAGCTGTATCCACGTTTCCCACCACTTTCCACTTCGTTGTGACCGGGCAGGCCCATCGCCATTCCGGCTGACATTTTTTGGAACGGTTATAACTCGCTTAGCAAGGGTACTTACCTTTTATTAGTAATCATGCTTATCATTTTACGGCCAGTATTGCTGGTTCTTGAATCAACAACCGGCCTTCTTGGAAAGAGAGCGAAGATGACAGAGAACCAATGGCCCGAGGACCCCGCCTACACCGCCCCTCCGGCACACACAGGAATACCTGGCGAGCGGGAGCCCGCTACTTTCCCATCAACCGCAGCTCCCCTTGCCGATGACAGCCAGGCCGGTTACAGCCAGGCGGGTTACGCCCAGCCGGGCGGGACCAGCCAGTCCCGCACCGACGTAGCCAAGGATGAGGCTTCGAACGTGGCCGGCCATGCTGCCTCCGCAGCCCAGGGCGTCGCCGAAACGGCCAAGAGCGAGGCCGCGAACGTGGCCTACGAAGCCAAGGCCAACGCGCAGGACCTGCTGCACCAGGCCAAATCGGGACTCACCACCCAGGCCGGCACCCAGCAGCAGAAGGCCGCCGAAGGCATCCGCAACATCTCCAGCCAGCTGCACAGCATGGCCACCGCCCCGGACCAGCAGGGCGTAGCCAGCGACCTGGTCCGCCAGGCAGCCGAACGCACCTCTTCCATGGCCACCTGGCTGGAAAACCGCGAGCCCGGCGACCTTCTCAATGAAGTCCAGCGCTTCGCCCGCAACCGCCCCGGAACATTCCTGCTCCTCGCCGCCGGCGCCGGCGTCCTGGCAGGCCGCCTCACCCGCGGCCTCGCCGCAGGCGCCCCGGAGACTTCCGCCAACGCTTCCGCAGGCACCGGCGCCACCGGCCAGTCCGGCCAGTACTCCGGCACGCAGTACGTCGACCAGTACAACCAGTCCTACCCCGTTGCCGGTGGCACCGTTCCCCCACCGCCCGTCCAGCTTCCCGGGCCGGCCACCACAACGGCCGGATACGACGGCGGCGCACCTGGCAGCAGCTACCCCGAGGCCGCGGGCCCAGCGAGCGGCCTCGACAGCCCGCAGCTCGTTGAAGAACCGTGGTCCGGCAACCAGCTGTCCGACGACCCGCTGCGCGACCGCGCCCTTGCCGACGATCCCATGGGCAACGATCCCCTTACCCAGGACCGCACCCGGGGCGGCCAGACGGGTGGTCTGTGATGAGTAGCCAGATTCCGGAGCCGCCGCCCAGTGCGGCGCA
>NZ_JAYXNX010000011.1:0-92962 GCF_036455295.1 Pseudarthrobacter phenanthrenivorans
CTATTGAGTTCTCAAACAACAGACACACCCGGCACCACCCAAACTCTCGTTCAGGATCGCTCCGGAGCAACTTTTCAAAGTTACCCGATCCCCCACCCCAACGCAAATCCATCAACCAGGATTTCCATCAGCAAGAAGACCGCCCCAACCCAATTCCAGCGCCCTAAAGAGCAACCAGAAAATGGCTTTGATTTGGGGGTTTTTGGCCGCCCGGTCAACAGTTCTTCAATGTCTCCCCCGCGGCGACTTAGAAAACAATACACGCACCCCGCCCCCACCGCAAACCGGGCTCGTCCGCCGACAGATCCCTGAAAATCCGGGGCAGAACGGGCACAAATCGGAGCGCTAGGAGTTTCGCCGCCGCCATCACCAGACGTGGGCTGCCTCACGTTTCACCGCGGCAAACGAGAGTGTGCAGGACAAGCAATATTTTCTGCCGGCCGGAGGGATACCACCGTCCAACAAACAGCATCTTTTGTTGACTAGCGAGAAGGCCTGCCACCCAGTGGCAGGCCTTCTGCTGATTTTCACTACTTGTACCAGACCGCAACGCCCTTGTGGTGTGAACAGGTGCCTTGGTGAGTTGCGGAGTAGGACAATGTGCCATCCACGCACAAGGCTGTAGCGCCACCACCGGCAGGGGCCGCGGGCGCAGCAGGAACGTCGACAGGAGCCTGAGGCGCTTGCTGGGCAGCGGCCGCCTGTGCTGCCTGATCGGCAGCCGCCTGGTCCGCGGCAGCCTTGGCAGCAGCCGCCTGGTCAGCAGCGGCTTTATCCGCTGCTGCCTTGTCTGCTGCGGCCTTTGCTGCAGCAGCGGTCTTCTCGGCTGCAGCCTTGTCCGCTGCTGCCTTGTCCGCAGCAGCTTTCTCCGCAGCCAGGTCGTCGAGGCTCTTGACGCCCAGGCGCACGGGGGATCCCTTCGGCGCCTGTGCACCGGAGGCAGGATCCTGGGAGACCACCTGCCAGTTCTTCTTTATGTCGATTGACTTGCCGTGGGCCGTGTCCGCGGCTTCTACCTTGAACCCGAGCTTTTCCAGCTGATCCGTTGCCTTATCCAGCGTCAGGTTTACAACGCCCGGGACCGTGACCATCTCTGTCGTTGCCGAAACAGAGGTTGCCGTTGCAGTTGCTGTGGGCTGCGTCGCAGCTTGCTTGCCGCCGCAACCGGTCAGCATGAGCCCGGCCAGAACTGCCAGGGCCAGCGTCTTCTTTAACCTGCCGGCGGCAGGACTGAACTGTTCTTTCATAAATTCCCCCTAGGAATGCATGTGATGGTGGTAAACATTGGGCCCGGGCGATGCCGGGCGGAAGCCGCCTACTCGCAGGCGATGCCGTCCGAGTCACGGTCCAGCGCTGACCGGTAGCCTGGTTGGCCGGCGTAAATCGGGGCAGCTCCGGCTGCCCTCGCGGCCGTGCAGTTGGCGTAGTAGACAGCAGCAGGTGCGGGAGCAACGGGCGCGGGCGCAACCGGAGCCGGTGCCGGCGCGACAGGTGCCGGAGCCGGAGCGACAACGGCAGGAGCCGGAGCAACCGGTGCCGGGGCTGGAGCCGCGGGTGCCGGCGCGGCAACAACCGGAGCCTGCTGGTTTGTCGGAGCCAGCTGGCCGGAACAATCGCCAAGGATCCGGGCCATCGCGTCGTGCTCGGCCTGGGTGACCCACAGCCCATAGGTGGCCTTGACGGAGATCTGGCGCGCTACGTACTCGCACCGGAAACCCTTGTTCGGGGGCAGCCAGGTGGCAGCGTCGCCGTCGCCCTTTTGCTGGTTGGTGGGGCCATCCGTGGCCTGCAGGTTCAGTGGGTCATTCGCAAACGCCGTCCGCTGCTCGGCAGTCAGCTGCTGCGCACCCTTCTGCCATGCATCGCTCAGCGCCACCACGTGGTCGATCTGCACCGCTGTGCTGGTGGCCGCGCCGCGGACAAAACTGATGGTGGTCCCGGTGTAGGGATCCGCCAAGGTGCCGGACTGCACTTTGCACGGCACGCTGTTGGTGTACGTGATCGCGGTGAGGTCCCGCTTAAGAATGTCATTGCGGGTATCGCAGCCGTTTCGGTCCACGTCTGCCCATGCCTGGCCAAACTGCGCCCGGTCATAGCCCGTTTTTGGCGCCCGGCCCTTGATGGGAAGGGCGGCGAGCAGATCCATGGCTTTCGTTGCGTAGGCCGGTTGCGCGTTCGGCGCGGTTGCGGTGACGCCCGCAGCCAAAGAATTGGGACTGTCCGGATCCAGGGGTTCACCCGAGTCCTGGGCAGTGGGAGTGGACGACGGCGACGCCTGGGCCGTCACGGTTGGGCTCGCTATTGCGGACGGGGATTTCGGCGTGCTTTCGGAGGAAGCAGCTTCAAGGTCCGCAGTGGCAACGTGCGGCACTGCGGAAGCGCCGCCTGCGATCAGGACCAGGGAGGCCGCGATCGCGACGGCGCCGGCCTTCCGTTTAGCAGGAAGCCACGCCCATGAGCGCCGTCCAGTGAGAAGGACGTAGAGACCGGTGAGCGCGGCCGCGATGCCAAGGAAGACCAAGGCACCTCCAATCCCGCTGCTCAATCCGCCCAAGAGCATGAACAACGCGGTGATAAAGCCCACCACGAATGTGGAAGTACGAGGTTTCCGCGGCGGCTTCGGCGCAGACGAAAAGGAACCCCTGAGGGTTTGGTAGTCGGACAATTTTTCCCCATTTAAAAGGGGCGCCGGATGACGGTGCCCCCGCATTTGCCGGGCCTGCTGCTAAGCCCGGCAAGACTCGTCGCGGACGAGCCTATGCGGCGGCCAGAGGCTTCTGGCCCGGGGCGCCGGATCTTCAGCTAACCCTCAGCCAGTCTTGATGGGACCTTGAGGAAATGGGTCGCAATTACTCCCAGTGGCTTAACAATTGACCGGCAACTAATCCCCTGGGAGAAGGGGCGGGTCCATTCCGCACGGTGCAACGCCAAGATAAAGTGTGGCGCATGCAAATGCGACTCGAAGTTGTCCAAATCCCGGTTTCGGACGTCGACAGGGCGAAAGCCTTCTACACGGACAAGCTGGGATTCGTGCTCGACCACGATGTGGAGCACATCCCGGGGATGCGGGTGGTCCAGCTGACTCCCCCGGGGTCTGCCACGTCGGTGGTCATCGGCACGGGGATGACCACTATGACGCCCGGAAGCCTGGAGGGATTGCAGCTGGTGGTCCCGGACATCGCTGAGGTCCACAGTGAACTGACCAGCCGCGGCGCGGACATCAGCGAGGTGCAGGACCTGGGCGGCGTCCTGTTTGCCTACTTCAGTGATCCGGACGGCAACCGCTGGGTCATCCAGGGCCAGACGCAGCAACACATCCGGGACGCGCACAAAACGTCAGGATGAGCCACCAAAGGTGATGGGCCGTCGCCCAGGCTCAGGGGCCCGGCACAGCTTCTCCCGGCGCGGGTTCGGCAACGTCCTGGACCACTTCGTTATGACGCAGGAACCACGGCTTGAACGGAGGGTCGAAGCGCGCGAACCTGGGCGGTCCCACCGCGGTCAGCCCGGCAAGGGTGAGCGCGGCCTGCAGGCCATTGGTGTGCCGCTCGAAAGCGGACGCAGAGCCGCCGCCCGAGAAACCCATCACTGCGGCAAGGGAGCCCGGCACGGCGCGCACCCTGACTTCGGGATCAGTGGGAACGGGCGCGGTTTCGGCGGTCACGCCGGCGGGGAGGACGAAGGCCACCGTGAATTCCCCCGGCTTCCCGGGACCGTCCAGCGGCCCGCTTTGTAGCACGGGGGTGGTCATGGCCAGCTTTTGGGGCCCCGTCTCCTGGAGCACGGGAGCGGTCATGGCCAGCTTCTGCCGGGCTGTATTGTTGCCGCTGATGTAATTGAAGAGATGCCGGAAGGCGGCATTGCCGGCGCGGTCGAAACCCGCAGTCACGGTCACTTCGGCCACAACGTACTCCGGGTACCGGCGGAGTTCAAAGTGCGGATAGCGCCGGACCAACTCGTAAGGCTGCTGTTCAGTCATGGTGGTGAGAGCCTACGCCCGTCCTCCCCGCACAGCCAGACCCGGAAGTCCCGCCCCTGCCGCGCTCAGACCGCTCCCTTGGTGTTCCGCTTCCGGCCCTTGCGCGCAGCACAGCGCTGCCAACCACAATGACGAACAGGAGGCCCAGCACGCCGAAGATTACTGTCAGGACAACGCCTAAACCGCGCAGCTCCACGCCGTCACTCTGGTAGCCGAGAACTATCGCCCGGCCGGGGTCATTGTCGGCATAGACAACCGTTGCCTCGTCGCCCACCACTGGGTGCTGGTCGTAATCCACCGCCGCGAAGGTGCGGTGGGCTGAGCCGTCGGCGGCCGTGAAATCGACCTGGATGCGGCGGTTGGAAGATTTGGTGACGTCGTCGAAATGGACGATCGTCCCGGTGGCCTGGAAACCCGTACGGCCCAGCTCCTCGTCCGCGTTGATCATGAAGCTGCCCACTCCGATGAAGACCGGGCCGAGGCACAGGACCAGGACGGTAATTACCAGGTTGAGTTTCCCCTTCCAGGTCAGCTTGGATTTGCGCTTGCCGTCAGTTCCGCCCCCAGTCACGTCCCCTATTCTGCCTGAGCCTGTCGCCAAAGCCACACGCAGGTCCGTTGCCATAGGCAAGCATTTCGGACACAATAGTTAGCAGAACTAATTAGCAGTGCTAAGAAAAGCACGCAGGAGGCGCACCCGCTTACATGTCCCCTACTCCAACGAAGAACCAGCCAACCGCAGATCCCACCGCTCCGGACACCCTCGCCATCGATCTCCGCACCGCCGTCATGCGAACCTCGCGCCGGCTCCGGGTCGAAGCCACCGGCGAGATCATCACCCCCGGCCAGTACACCGTCCTGGCCCTCCTGAACGGCAGCGGACCCAGCACGCTCCGGGCCCTCGCCGAAAGCGAGCATGTCCAGGCGCCGTCCATGACCAGGATCGTCAACGCGCTGGCGGACCAGGGCTTCGTCACCAGGAGCACCAATCCCGACGACGGCCGCCAGGTCCGCGTGGACATCACCGATGCAGGCAGGACAGTCCTGGCAGAGGCACGGAGCCAGCGGACCGCCTGGCTGGCCCAGCGTGTTGCGGGCTTGAGTGAGGAAGACCGGCTTGTCCTCAGCCGCGCCGCCAGCATCATGCAGGAAATGAGCGGCAAATGAGCGCAATGTTCCGGGCCCTCGAAAACCCCAACTACCGCATCTGGGCCAGCGGCGCGATTGTCTCCAACATCGGCACCTGGATGCAGCGCGTGGCCCAGGACTGGCTGGTCCTGACCGTCCTCACCGACCACTCGGGTGCCGCCGTCGGACTTACCACGGGACTGCAGTTCCTGCCCATGCTGCTGTTCGGCCCCTACGGCGGAGTGCTGGCGGACCGTTACCGCAAGCGCATCATCCTCATGTGGACGCAGCTGGCAATGGGGTTTACGGGCCTTGCCATCGGGCTCCTGGTAGTCACCGGCACAGCCCAACTGTGGCACGCCTATGTGGCGGCCTTCTGCCTGGGAATTGCGAGCGCCGTGGACGCGCCCGCCCGGCAGGCCTTTGTGTCCGAACTGGTGGGCCAGGACAACATTTCCAATGCGGTGGCGCTGAACTCGGCGTCCTTCAACACCGCCAGGCTCACGGGCCCCGCCATCGCCGGCGTGCTCATCGCCTGGGTGGGCACCGGCCCGGTGTTCCTGCTGAACGCCGCGAGCTTTGCCGCCGTCCTGGTCTCGCTGTTCAGGATCCGCATCACCCAGGCCGCCCCAGCGGCGAAGGGCGCCCGGAACAAGCACCAGGTCGCCGAAGGTATCAGGTATGTGCGCAGGAGGCCTGACCTGATGCTGATCATGGTCCTGGTGGGCATCCTGGGCGCGTTCGGCATGAACTTCCCCGTCATCAATTCGCTGATGGCCACCACAGAGTTCAGCATGGGACCGAGCGAATTCGGCCTCCTCGGCTCAATCATGGCCGTAGGGACCCTGGGCGGCGCCCTCCTCGCGGCGCGCCGGTCCGGCCCGCGGCTGCGGTTCCTGCTGGGCGGAGCGCTGGGCCTTGGGATCTTCACGGTCCTTGGCAGCATCGCGCCGACATTCTGGGTTTACGCCGCCGTCCTGGTTCCCGTGGGCCTGGCGTCCATCACCTTCCTGAACAGCTGCAACACCAGCATCCAGCTGTCCGTGGAGCCGCAGTTCCGCGGCCGCGTCCTGGCCCTGTACCTGGCCATCCTCCAGGGTGGGACCGCCGTGGGTTCACCGCTGGTGGGGTGGATAGGCAGCCAGTTCGGCGCCCGGTGGGCGGTCGCGGCGGGCGGAATCGTGGTGCTGCTGGCGGGCGTCGCCGCCGTGGTTGCAGTGACCCGGCGGAACCGGCTTACCCTCCGGGGTGCGGTCCGGATCGCCCTTGGCAGGCGCGAGCCCGCGGTCTGAGAAGGCCACGCGGGCTCCTCCTTTACAGGGCAGCCCTGCGGGAACGGTTTACGCCGGCTTGGTGACGATGTCCACCGAGACCTCGACGGCCGGGACCGTTCCGCGGTTCTCCAGCCAGTGCAGGGTGTTGCGGTCCTCCGGCCACCCCACCCCGGGCCCGTACTCGGTGGCCACGCCATCGCGGTGGTCGGTGATGGTTCCCTGCAGGATGTAGACCGTTCCGGGACGGCCCACATGGTCATGCAGCGGTCCGAACACTCCGCCCGGCTCGATGGTCACCAGCCGCATCCGCAGTTGCCGCCCGTCCATGCCGTCGATTTCACCGGCAAGGTCTACGGTTGCCAGCAACTCCACAGAGACGCCCTTCGTCTCCGCCGCCACCTCTTCCACGCCTACCGCTTCCCCCTAACTCCGGGCCATTCTGAACTGGCCACTGATGAACTGGCCGCTGAACGACGGCGGCGCCGGCCCGCCGCTGCCACGCACCCATCCTGCGGGTGCTTCGGGCGGCGCGGCGCCGGCGTCGTATTTCTGTTGCCGGGCCTGCAACTGCGGGCCCGGGCGTCAAGACTGCATCGAGGAGATGTTGAGGATGTTGCCCTCGCTGTCCAGGAACCAGGCCGCCTGGCCGTAACCTTCCATCGTTGCGATGCCGTTCTCGGTCTTCAGCCCCGGCATGTCGTAGTCTTCGAAAACGACGCCCCGGGCGCGCAGTTCATCCACGTCCCGCTGAACGTCATCGGTGGCCCAGCCAATTTGGGTGTTCTTGGCCGAGCCGGCGTTGTCCGTCTGGTAGATCAGGAACGATGTCCCCTTTCCGCACCGGTAGACAAGGCCGCCGTCGGCCATCGTCCGCTCGGGCTCAAACCCCAATTTGTCCCGGTAAAAATCCTTGGCCCGGTCGATGTCCTTGGCGGGCAAAACGGCCATGACTTCCATATCTTTGAGCATGACAAGCAACTCCCTGTGCGATTGTGATGGCGACGCTCTCCCCCGAAAACAGTCCGGCCGTCCCCCGCCGGGCCACGTGTCCGTCCTTCCCGCCGACTGCCGGGGCGGCCACCCGGAACCCCGCCTGCCGCCGTGGCAGCAGCCATCGACGCGGGGTTCCCGAAGTCTACGAGGACATTATGGGACTGAAACCCACGCGGCGGAATAGGGTATTTTTTTGCCCCCGCGCTGCCGTTTCGGGCCGCTATTTCCGGGCCGCGCGGACTGCCTTACGCACCGCTGCCCCGGCTGCGGATACCAGCGGAACCAGGCATACCAGGGCGGCGATGGTGTTAGGGCGGAAGGCGGGGCGGCCGTTAACCGTGCGGTATATCCCGAGGGGGACAACGAAGCCGCCCCCTCCTCCGCCCGAGGGGCCCTCTTCCGACTCCGTGCCGCCACCGAAGCCGAACGACACCAGCGCCACGGGCACGATTTCCTCCCCGCCCAGGTTCACCGGGGTGCCGTACGCACGGGCGACGCCCATGTTCTTGAACGAGTCCGCCAGGGATGCAAGAGTGTCAGCCATTCCATCAGGCTAGGGAGGGGCACGCGGAACCGGAAGGACCATAAGTCCCACTGGTGCGAGCGAATGCCTACTTCCGGATTTCCGCCATCCGCAGGCGGATCACGTCCGCCACCACGTCGTCCGGCACAGGATGGCCGGCGGTAAAGCGGATGGTTCCCTTGGACAGGGAGTAACCCTCCAGTCGGCCAGCAACCGCTTCCACCACTGCGGAGGAAAACGGGAAGACGGAAAGGTGCCTGGCGGCGGCCACGGCGGCGACCAGGGGCTTGCCGTCCAGCTTCAGGGCAGGCATGCCGTAGCTCATGCCCTCCGTGGCATCGGGAGCGAGGGACCGTGCGATCTGCACCACGCGCTGGAGGCAGCTGCGGTCCGGTTCATCCAGCGCGGCCAGCGCATCATCCACAACTCCCATCAGGAACCCCGGCTTTTGCTCGCTGCAGGCCCATCCGTGGACACGGGCATGACGGCGCTGCTGCGGCCCTCGAATGTGGACATGCGCCCAGCATAGGCCCGGGAACTGCTGCCGTTAAGGGAGGACTACATTCACAGGGTCCCTGCCCTCCTGCAGGAGCCCGATCTGCTTCCTGAGCAGGCGCACCATGCGGGGGAACATGGCGGAGCTGGCACCGCCGACGTGCGGGGTGATGAGAACGCCGGGAGCGGTCCACAGCGGGTGGCCGGCCGGCAGTGGCTCCGGGTCCGTCACGTCCAGGGCAGCCCGAAGCCGGCCGCTTGACGTCTCGGCGAGCAGGGCGTCCGTGTCGGCCACCGGCCCGCGGGCCACGTTCACCAGCAGGGCACCGTCCGGCATGGCGGCCAGGAACTTGGCGTCCACCAGCCGTTCAGTCTGTTCGCTCAAGGGAACACTGACCACCACGATCTCGTGCAGCGGCAGCTGCTCATACAGCGAGTCGATCCCGTAGATGGTTCCGCCTCCGTCCTCCCGGGCACGGCTGGCCATCCGGGTGACCTCGGTTTCGAACGGCAGCAGCCGGGCCTCGATGGCCTTGCCCACTCCCCCGTAGCCCACCAGGAGCACCCGCCGGTCGGCCAGGCTGGGGCGCTGGCTGTTGTCCCACATCCCCGTCTCCTGGTTCCGGACAAAGTCAGGGATCCCGCGCTGGGACGCCACCATCATGCCCACAGCGAGCTCCGCCGTGGACGTCTCATGGACTCCCGCCGCGTTGGCGAAGGTGACGCCTTCGGGCAAAACCGAGGCGACGCCGTCGTACCCGATGGACTGGCTTTGCACCAGGCCCACGTCCACGCCTTCCAGTGCGGCAAGCGCCGTGGGCTTGCCCATGTACCCGGGCACCAGCAGGTCCAGCCGGCCCTCCGGCGCAGGCCCCGCAAGGTCCCAGAGGACAAATTCGACGCCGTCCATGGGCGCAAGTGCGTCCAGCAGGTCCTGGGAGGGCAGGCACACGCGGAGGCGGGCGCTCATGCGGCGACCATCAGCTTCACGTTGGCGGCGCTCAGGGCGTTTTCGATTTCGCGTGGCGGCGGCGCATCAGTCACCAGGATGTCCACCGCGTCGAAAGCCGCCAACCGCGCGAGCGCGTACCGCAGCATCTTCTGGTGGGTTGCCACCACCACCACCTGTTCTGCCGAATTCATAAGGGCGATCTTAGTGGCCCGCTCCACGTCCCGCTCGATGTAGAACGCCTCGTCGTGGATACCGGATACGCCGATGAACGCTGTCTTGGCCCGCAGGCCGGCGGCGGCACCGACGGTCATGGGGCCGTTGAAGGCCTGGCTGTCCAGCAGCAGCTCCCCGCCCAGGCAGATGGTCCGTGCCGCCGTCAGCTGAAGGCAGCGCTGGAGGGCGGGCACGGAGTGCGTGATGATGGTGCCGGTGAAGGACGTGGGCAGTTGCTGTGCGATCTGGTAGGTGGTGGTGCCGGCATCCAGGATGATGGCGTCACGCTCGCCGACCAGCGACACGCAGGCGCGGGCCACCCGGAGCTTTGCGTCGGCATCCTCCCGGACCCTTGCGGCAAAGTCCGCACTCTGGCCGTGGCCGTCCACGGCGCTGACTCCGCCGTGGACCACCCGGGCCAGCCCGCGCTTGGACAGGACCCGGGTGTCACGCCGGACCGTCATGTCAGAGACGGAGAACCTCACGGCCAGATCGTTCGTGGAAATGAACCCCCTCCGGCCCAGCTCATCCAGGATGGTCTGCTGACGGGGCGTCAGCGGCCCTTCCTTTTGTGCGGTACCCATAGGCCGTTCTCCCTCCCCAATAGGCCGGGCAGGCGCCTGGCGGGATGTTGCAATTCCAACATGTATCTTCTTACGAACGTACCCCGATGGCGGCATCGGCAAGCTCCACGGGGCGTCCTTCCTTAATGGAACGTTCGGCGGCGAGGCCCATGCGCACCGACTGCAGCCCGTCCGCGACGGTCACTTCCACCGGTCCTTCGCCCAGGATGGCCTTCCGGTAGCCCAGGTGTTCGTAGTAGGTGGAACCGTGGTGGGCCCCTGCTGCGAGGACCGCCTCATCCACCGGTACCTCGTGCTTTTCAGGGCCCAGCGGAGAACGCGGGCTGAATTCCACAGTGGCTTCAGCCTCGTCGCCCGGGATCCAGTGGTTGGCGGCCACGGGGATGAGGGTCTCGATCTTGGCCGCGTCCCCCACAATGGAGATCCGTTCCTGGAACTTGGAGCCCTCGGCGAACATGGACAGTTCCAGCATGGCGCGGCGGCCGCCCTTGAAGTCGACAATCACGTAGGCGTTGTCCACCATGTCAGATACCCGGCCGTCATACACCTCGTCCATGTGGTTCACATCGTGCCCGCCGCTGGCGTAGACGCGGACGGGTTCGTCCTGCAGGATCAGCCGCATCAAGTCGAAGAAGTGGCAGCACTTTTCCACCAGGGTTCCACCCGTCCGTTCGGCGAAACGGTTCCAGGCGTCCACCTTGTGCAGGAACGGGAACCGGTGTTCCACGATGGAGAGCATGTGGATGTTGCCGAGCTTGCCGCCATGCGCTGCCCTGATGATTTCCTGTACGGGCGGCATGTACCGGTATTCCATGGCCACCCACACGGGCGCCGGGTAGGTGGCGGCGAGGGTTTCCAGCTCATCAGCCTGCTCCGCACTGGTGCACACGGGCTTTTCCACGAGCACGGGCAGGTTGGTTCCGCTGGCGAAGATGTCCTTCAGGATTCCAAGGTGCGTGTCGTTGGGGCTGGCGATGACCAGCGCATCGACCAGGCCGGAGGCCAGCAGTTCGTTGTGGGTGGAAAAGGTCTGCACCTCATAGCCGATCTCCTTGGCAGTCTCCTCCAGGGACGACGGCGTGGGATCCGAGACTGCGGTGATCCTGCTTCCAGGGATCAGGGCAAGGTTCCTGACGTGTTCACGGGCCATGTGGCCGGCTCCGATCAGGCCGTACCGGATTGTCCGTACTGGTTCCGCAGTAGGCAATGACATGAACTGCTCCGTTTCTCTACGTTGAGTGGGGGCCGCGGCGTTGCTTCCCAAACACAACTATACAGAAAGTGTTGTTTTTCCAACATAGCGTGTGTATATTTCTTCAGTACCAGCCGGAACTACAACGAGGTGGATCGTGCCCCAACCGACAACCGGAACCCTGCTCTTCGTAGGATGCGCCACTCTTGACTCCATTGCCCTGGTGCAGGATTACCCGGCCGCGGACAGCCGCACGGTTGCCACGGATTTTGCGACGGCGGGTGGCGGCCCGGCGGCAACCGCAGCCGTGGCGGCGGCCCGGGCAGGGGCAAGGACAGCCTTTGCGGGCGTCCTGGGCACCGATGAGGAAGGTGACCGCATCATCCACGGACTTGAGGCCGAGGGCGTGGACACGTCCGCCGTGGTCAGGGACGCCGGCGTCAAAACCGGCGCCAGCGTGATCATCGTCAGCAGGGCCACCGAAAGCCGGGCCATCGTTACCCGCCCGGTGCCGCCGGTCAGCTTTCCCGCCGGCAGCCGCTTTTTCGAGCTGCTGGAGTCGGCGGCATGGGTCCACACGGACCACCTTGGCTGGAACGCCGTGGCTACGGCGGCCAACCGCCCCCGGAACGTCCACGTCAGCGTTGACGCCGGCAATCCGATTCCCGCCTTCAGCCCGCTTGGCGTCGCGCTGTACGTGCCCACCATCGAACGGCTTCAGGCAGAGTACGGCGCCGGCCACTCCCCCGAGGCCCTCCTGGGCAAAGCGCTCGACGACGGCGCTTCCGCCGTCGTCGCCACCGCCGGCTCGGACGGGGCGTGGGTTCTGGAACGCGGCGGCCAGGCGGTCCACGTCCCTGCCTCGGCTGCCACCATCGTCTCCACCCTCGGCGCCGGCGATGTGTACCACGGCGCCCTGCTCGCCGCCGTCGCAGCCGGCCTTCCCCTCGTGGAGGCCGCCGCGTTCGCCGGCCGCACCGCCGCCGCCTCCTGCGGCGGCCTCGACGGCCGCTCCGCCATCCCGCGCCAAACCATCAATCTCGTCCCTGCATCCAACTGAACAGCTTCCCGCTGAACAGCTCCAACTGACCACTGAAAGAAGCAGCCCGTGAGCACCACAGACCTTTCCTCCCTCCAACGCCCCTCAGGCGCCTTTGCCATGCTGGCCGTCGACCAGCGCGAAGCCATGCGGAACATGTTCGCCGAGCACACCGACCAGCCCGTCACCGACCAGGACCTGCGCGACTTCAAGCTCCAGGCCGCGCGGATCCTCACTCCCTATGCGTCCGGCATCCTGATCGACCGCCAGTTCGCCCTCGACCAGGCCATCGAAGCCGGCGTGGTGGACCCCGGCTGCGGGCTGATCGCCTCCGCAGACCACTTCGAGTCCGCGCACGGCGAGCTGGTGGGCGAGGTGACCATCGACCGCCTGGTGGACCCGCACAAGTACAAGGCGCTTGGCGTCAAGGCCCTCAAGCTGCTGGTGCTCTACCGCCCGGACGAGGCCGCGGAGGGACGCGTGGCCATGGTCCGTGAGTTCGTGGAGAGCTGCCGGTCCGCCGGGCTGATCAGCATCATTGAACCCGTCTCCCGCAAGCCCCTGGCCGGCGGTGACTTCGACTGGAACGCCGGCATCCTGGCCGCCGCCAAGGAACTCGGCAGCCTGGGCGCCGACCTCTACAAGGCCGAGGTCCCCTTCAAGGGCCAGGCATCCGAGGAAGAGGTCCGCGCCGCCTGCGCCGAACTGACCAAAGCCATTGACGGTCCCTGGGTGGTCCTCTCCTCCGGTGTTCCCGAGGACGTCTTCCCCGACGCTGTCCGGTGGGCCTGCCTGGAAGGCGCCAGCGGCTTCCTCTCCGGACGCGCGGTCTGGGCCTCCTGCATCGGGGCGCCCGACGTCGTCGAATCCCTGTCCACCGATGCCGTCCGCCGGCTGCAGCGCCTCTGCGCCGTGGTGGACGACGTGGTGTCCGCCCAAAGGACCAACGCCTAGGCACTCCTGCAGCGCCACAGCACCCTCACGGGGCCCCGGCCCCTTTCCAGCAGTAAGCAAGCAACGCAGTAAGCAAGCAAGGCACAGCAAACACTCAACGAGGAGATTATTGTGAGTCAGATTTCACGCAGGCAGGCAGTCGCCCTTCTCGGGGCCATGGGCTTCGGAGCCGCTGCGGCAGCGTGCGCCGGACCCGGCGGTTCCACCAAACCCGGAGGGGCCACCGGACCGGCTGCGCCTTCCACCGGAGCCGTGACCGGCAAGGTGTCCTTCGCCCACTGGCGCGGCGAGGACAAGGCCGTGTTCGACGAACTCATCAAGCGCTTCACTGCAAAGCACGACGGCGTCGAGGTGGCCCAGGACATCTCCACCTCCAACGACTACAACGCCCAGGCCCTGCAGAAGCTGCGCGGCGGCTCCATCGGCGACGCGTTCGCCACCTTCCGCGGCGCACAGTTCAAGAACTTCACCGAAGCGGGGATCTACACCGACCTCAAGGACAGCCAGGCGGTGAAGAACTACCAGAAGGGGCTCCTGTCCGCCGGCCAGAACGGCGACAGCCAGCTGGGGCTGCCCTACCAGGTGGTGTTCCCCATGCCCATGGCAAACCTGGATTTGTTCGACAAGGCCGGCGCGGACGTGGCCCCGAAGAACTGGGACGCCTTCCTGGGCATGTGCGAAAAGCTCGCTGCTGCCGGGGTCATCCCCATCTCCTGGCCGGGCGGCGATGTTGGAAACGGCGGCCAGCTGTTCAACTGCATGATCGCCAACAATGCCCCCGTCGACGACATGTGCGCCCAGATCGAACAGGGCAAGCTCAAGTGCACCGATGACTGGTTCATCAAGATGCTCAACCAGTACAAGGACCTGAAGCCTTTCGTGCAGCCCAACGCCACCGGCACCGCGGTTGAGCCCGCGCAGAACCTGTTCTCCCAGGGCAAGGCCGCCATGCTGGCCACCGGTTCGTACCACCTGGCGGCAGTCCGGAGCCTGGGAGCCAAGTTCCCTATCGACCTGGTGTTCCCCAACACCACCTCCGACGGCAAGGGCAAGTACGAGGGTGCCTACAACGCCACCTTCATCCTGGGCGTCAACTCGGCCAGCAAGAACCAGGCCGCCGCAGCGGCCTGGATCGATTTCCTGTCCGAGCCCGAGAACGCCGGCTACTACGCCAACCAGACCGCCCAGCACGTCTCCGTGGACAAGGTGGAGTACACCAACCCTGACCTGAAGCGGCTGAGCCCCTGGCTGCAGAAGAAGACGGCGCTCGCCGCCCGGTTCCAGTTCAACAACCTTGATGTCCGCAACGCGGTGGAGGCCAGTGCCACGGCCGTCATCTCCGGCACCAGCCCGGAGCAGGCAGCCGCTGCCGCCCAGAAGATTGTTGACGAACGGCTATGAGCATCCATCCCGGAACCGCCGCCAAGCGCAAGGCGCCGGAAGGCCAGGCGTCCGCGGGCGCCGCCAAGGTGCGGCGCCGCTCCCCCACCAGGGTGAATCCGGCACTGTACCTGTTCCCGCTGCCCGCCGTCGCCGTCATCGCCTTCTTCCTGGTGATGCCCACGCTGCAGGCCTTCCAGTACGCCATCACGGACTGGAACGGCTTCTCGGCCGCGTTCAACTACGTGGGCCTGGACAACTTCATCCGGGCGTTCACCAAGGACTCGCTGTTCACCAACGCCCTGACCAACAACCTGAAGTTCGTGCTCCTGGTGGTGATCGCCCAGACTGCGTTCTCCCTGGTCCTGGCGCTGCTGCTGACCAAGAACTCGCGGGGCAGCATCCTGCTGCGCGCCCTGTTCTTCTTTCCCACCATCCTGTCCTCGGTGTCGGTGGCCTTCATCTGGAAGTTCATCTACGACCCCAACTTCGGCCTTGCCAACACAGTCCTCAGGACTGTGGGGGTGGACGGCGGCGCCTACCTTGGCAACGACGCCCAGGCCCTGTACTGGGTGGCCGTCACCCAGGTCTGGTTCCACTCGGGCCAGATGATGGTGGTCTACATCGCGGGGCTGCAGGCCATCCCCAAGGAACTCTACGAAGCGGCGGAGATGGACGGTGCCAACAAGTGGCAGCAGTTCAAGTCCATCACCTGGCCGTTCGTGGCTCCCGCCACGTCCATCGTGGTGGCCTACACCACTGTGCAGTCGTTCAAGGCCTTCGACCTCATCCTCGGCATCGCGGGCAACCCGCCCAAGGCCGCGCTGGACATACTGTCCACCCGCATCTACAGCACCTTTGCCAACTCGGAGTTCGGCTACGCCGCCGCCCAGTCGATCATCTTCATGGCGATGATCGCCCTGGTCACGTGGCTTCAGCGCCGACTGCTCCGGCTGACCCCGAAGGGGGACTAGCAGCATGCTCGCCTCAGTAAGCCGCCGCGCCATCCTGGCCATCTACGCGGTCATCATCATTATTCCGCTGACCGTGGTGGCCTTCGGCAGTTTCAAATCCACGCAGGAACTGTTCGCCGGGCCGTTCAGCCTGCCGCACTCCCTCGCCCCTGACAACTTCACCGAAGTGGTGGGCGGCCAGAACCTGGGCTCGTCCTTCCTGAACAGCGTGATCGTCACCGGCATCTCCGTCCCGCTCACCCTGTTCCTGGCCAGCTTGGCCGGGTACGCGGTCTCCCGCCTGAAAGGGTTCATGGCCTGGGCCATCTTCGGCTTCCTGGTGCTGGGCATGGCCATCCCGGCGCAGGCCAACATGGTGCCGCTGTACGTACTGTTCGGCCGGCTGGGCCTGCTGGACAACCTGGCCGGCCTGATCCTGGCCAACGTGGTGTCCACGCTTCCCATCGCCGTCTTTATCCTGGGCGGGTTCATGCGGACGCTGCCCAAGGAGCTCTACGAAGCCTCCTCGATTGATGGCAGCGGGCCGTGGAAGACCTATTCCTCCATCGCCCTGCCGTTGTCCGCACCGTCCATCGCCGCGGCCGCCATCTTCCTGTTCGTCATCCACTGGAACGAACTCCTCTACCCGCTGCTGTTCATCCAGACCCCCGGGAACCGGACCCTGCCGCTGGCGCTGCTGAGCTTCCAGGGCGAGTTCCAGACCAACTACCCGCTGCTGTTTGCCGGCGTGATCCTGGCGTCCCTGCCCGTGGTGGTGGCCTACGTCTTCCTGCAGCGCTACTTCGTGGCCGGCATCACGGCGGGTGCAAGCAAGGGATGAGCACGACGACGACGGGCGGCACCGTCGGTGCCATCCCAGCCCAACGAAAGGCAATATCCATGAATCTCAAATCAGCCCGGCACCTTGTCAACGGCTCCTGGCACAGTGCCGGAACCGCCAGGGACGTGACTGATCCGGGCAACGGCAGCACCGTGGGCGAGGTGGCCTGGGGCTCCGCCGCGGATGCCACCAAGGCCGCGGACGCGGCCGCCGAAGCGTTCGGCGCCTGGTCCCGCACCACTGCCCGCCACCGTGCCGACCTGCTGCGCGGCGCCGCCGACCTCCTGGCCGAACGTCGCGATGAACTCGCCCATACCCTGGCGCTCGAGGCGGGCAAGCGGCTCCCCGAAGCGCAGGGCGAGGTGGACTTCTCGGTGGAGTACTTCCGATGGTTCGCCGAGGAGGCCCGCCGCGCCACCGGCACCATCAGCCCGCCTGAACTGCAGGGCCGGCGCCATCTCAGCAGCCGCAAGCCCCTCGGCGTGGCCCTCAGCCTGACGCCCTGGAACTTTCCGGTTTCCATCCAGGCCCGGAAGCTCGCCGCGATGCTCGCCGCCGGCTGCACCGTGGTGGGCAGGGTGTCCGAGAAGGCCCCGCTGGCCGCCACCGGGCTGTTCGAGGTCCTGCACGACGCCGGGTTCCCCGCCGGTGTGGTCAACCTGGTCCACGGACCGTCCCGCGAGGTCACCGGCGCCCTGATGTCCCACCCGGCGGTGCGCGCCGTCAGCTTCACCGGCTCCACGGGGGTCGGCCGGCAGATCATGGCATCCGCCTCGGAGCGTGTGGTCCGGCCCCTGCTGGAGCTGGGCGGCAACGCGCCCTTCATCGTCTTCGAGGACGCCGACCTGGACGCCGCCGTCGAGGGCGCCATCCTGGGCCGGCTCCGCAACACGGGCCAGTCCTGCGTGGCGGCCAACCGCTTCCTGGTCCAGGACACCGTCGCGGAGGAGTTCGCACAGAAACTGGGTGCCCGGTTTGATGCCATGAGCATCGGCCACGGGGTTCCCGACGGCGGCGCGCCCGTCCCGGATCTCGGTCCCGTCATTGACGCCGAAAGGGTATCCGCTGTCCAGGCACTGGTGGATGACGCCCTGGAGCGTGGCGCCCGCCGGGTCACCCAGCGGACCTCCGTGCCGGGCGAAGGAGCCTTCATGGCACCCACCCTGCTCACCGACGTCCCCGACGATGCACTCCTGGTGACCGAGGAAGTTTTCGGTCCGGCGGCCGGCGTCGTGACGTTCTCCTCGGAGGACGAAGCCGTCCGGAAGGCAAACGACACCGAGATGGGGCTGGCCGCTTATGTATGGAGCAGCAACCCCAAGCGTGGCTGGGAGATCCCCGAGCGGCTTGAGGCCGGCATCGTGGGCGTGAATGACCCGCTGCCGTCTGTTGCCTTCGCCCCCATGGGCGGCGCCAAGCAATCAGGCCTGGGCAGGGAAGGATCAAGCCTGGGCCTCGAAGAGTTCGAGGAGGTCCAGTACGTGGCCTGGAGGCCATAAGTGCTGACCACCGGGCTGGTATTGGCCGCCGTCGTCATGGGCGCCGGGATGCAGCGCGTCACCGGCATGGGGTTCGCCCTGGTCGCCGCCCCTTTCCTGGTCCTGCTCCTGGGTCCGGTGGAAGGGGTGGTGCTGGTGAACGTGTGCGGCGCGGTGACGGCGGGGGCCATCATCTTCCGGGTGGTGAAGGACATCGATTGGAAGCGCTACGCAGCCCTTGCGGCCTCGGCGCTGCTGGGCATCATTCCGGCAGCCATCCTGATCCGGCTCATTCCGGCACCTGTACTGGAGATCTCCATCGGGGTGATCCTCGCCGTCGGGCTGACCGTCCTGCTGGTCCTTAAGTCCGCCACACTGCCCCAGCGCCGCCGCTACCTGTTGACCGCAGGCGGCCTCAGCGGCTTCATGAACACAGCGGCGGGCGTGGGCGGTCCGGCGGTCAGCATGTACTCCATCGCCACCCGGTGGCAGCACAAGTCTTTCGCGGCCACCATGCAGCCGTACTTCTTCACCATCGGAACGTTCTCGCTGATCTCGAAAGCGATCACGGCTCCCGCGACCTTCCCCGTGCTGCCCTTGGCGATGTGGCTGGCCGTCGCCGTCGCCTGCCTGGCCGGCCTGGTCCTGGGCGACCTCGCCTCCAAGCACGTCCCGGCCCGGGCAGCGCAGTTTCTCCTGATCATCCTGGCCTACCTGGGGGCGGCAGCCACCATCATCCGCGGCATATCCGACGCCGTTGCCTGAACCGACATTTCACCTGCACCTGAGAGAGGAACTAAACATGACGTGGCTCGACAGTGCGGCCCACGCACGATGGCTTGAAGCGGAAACGGACCGGCTGATCCGTTTCGCCGAGGCTTCCAAAGTCCCCACCGGCTTCGGCTGGCTGGACAACTACGGCAAGGTGTTCGCCGACAAACCAACCCACTTGTGGATCACCGCGCGGATGACCCACAGTTTTGCCGTTGCCGCCCTGATGGGACGGCCCGGCGCCGGGACGCTGGTGGACCACGGCATCGCGGCCCTCAACGGGGCCCTCCACGACGACGAGTTCGGCGGCTGGTACGCCGAGGTGGACCAGAACGGACCGGTGAACGACACCAAATCCGGCTACCAGCACTCCTTCGTGCTCCTGGCTGCCGCGAGCGCCGTTGCCGCCGGGCGCCCGGGAGCACGGGAACTGCTGGCTGAGGCGCTGCGCATTTCCGACACGAAATTCTGGGACCATGAGGCCAACATGTGCTTCGACTCGTGGAACCGGGAGTTCACCGAGACCGAGGCGTACCGCGGCGGCAACGCCAGCATGCACTCGGTGGAGGCATACCTCATCGTCGCCGATGTCACCGGGGAAAACCGGTGGCTGGATCGGGCCCTGCACATCGCCGAGGTGCTCATCCACAACTTCGCGCGCAACAACGACTACCGGGTGTTCGAGCACTTCGACCCCGAGTGGAACCCGATGCCGGAGTACAACACGGACGACCGTGCCAGCCAGTTCCGGGCCTACGGCGGGACTCCCGGACACTGGGTCGAGTGGGCACGCCTGCTGCTCCACCTCCGGGCAGGGCTCGAATCCCGCGGCCTGGACGTCCCTGCCTGGCTGCTGGAGGACGCGCGGGGCCTGTTCGACGCCGCCATCCGCGACGCCTGGCAGCCGGACGGCCATCCCGGATTCGTGTACACCGTGGACTGGGAAGGCAAGCCGGTGGTCACCACCCGCATCCGGTGGGTGCCTGCAGAGGCGATCGGAGGCGCGGCGGCCTTGTATATCGCCACCGGGGAGAAGACGTATGCGGACTGGTACGAGCGGATCTGGGACCACGCCCGGGACTGGTTCATCGACTACGAGCACGGGTCCTGGAAGCAGGAACTCGACGAGAACGGAAATGTCAGCTCCACCGTATGGTCGGGCAAAGCCGACATCTACCACCTCTGGCACTGCTTGGTGGTACCACGCCTGCCGCTGGCGCCCGGGCTGGCCCCGGCGGTAGCGGCAGGCCTGCTGGACGCAGGGATCAACGCCAACCTTGACTCAGGAAAGAACCGAAATGCCTAACATCTCCCCCTCCCAGGAACCAGTCCTGCACGTCGCGGCCGCGGACGCCGGATCCGTGGACCTGCGGCTCGAGGCAGGCGCCCCGGCGGCAGTGCGCATCGAGGTGCAGGGCACGTGCAGCTGCCACGGCACCTCCCGCCGGCCAGGCTCCTACACGGACACGGATTTCGGCAGGCGGTAGCCCTTTTTACGCCAGCCATGGAGTCGCGGCGGTTGTGCTGGGACATCGTCTCGCAGGGAAGGGATGGAAGGACGTGTCACGTCTGTGACACGTCCTTCCATCCGGTAGATTTAAGGGAGGAAT
Organism: Pseudarthrobacter phenanthrenivorans; assembly: GCF_036455295.1. Classification (GTDB taxonomy): domain Bacteria; phylum Actinomycetota; class Actinomycetes; order Actinomycetales; family Micrococcaceae; genus Arthrobacter; species Arthrobacter phenanthrenivorans_C. The sequence continues at coordinate 20,360 of NZ_JAYXNX010000011.1, forward strand.
TGCAGGCGAGCAGAGCCGCATTCCTTCCCCCCTTCCCTTGAATGGATCACTCCGCCATGTCTTCCGCGATCCCAGCGCCGGAACCTGCCCGCTTTCCCTACGCCGCCATGGTGGTCCTTGCCACCATTGCCTTTACCGCCATCACCACCGAGCTCCTCCCGTCCGGGCTGCTGCCCCAGATCAGCAGCGGCCTGGGCGTCTCCGAACCGGTAGCCGGTTACCTTGCCGCTGCCTACGCCGCCGTCATCGTGGTCACGGTGGTTCCCGCCGCGCGGCTGCTCGGGAAAATACCGCGGCATGCCCTGTTGGTGGGGCTGGTCCTGACTTTCGCACTCAGCAATGCGATGGTGGGCCTGGCACCGGACTTCACCGCGGCAATGGTTGCCCGCCTGGTGGGCGGCCTGGCGCACGGCCTGCTCTGGACCACCATGGCGCCGTTCGTTTCCCGGGTGGTACCTGCGGACAAAGTGGGCAAAGCCCTGGCGATCGTCTTCAGCGGCAACAGTCTTGGCCTGGCCATCGGCGCGCCCGTGGGAACGGCCCTCGGCGGTTTCCTTGGCTGGCGCTCGGCATTCCTGGTGCTCGCCGGATTCGGTGTGGTCCTGACGGTTCTCGCGTTCTGGCTGCTCCCCCGCGTCAAGCGCATCAGCGGCGCCGCCCGCCCATCCCTCCGCAAGGCAATCGGCCAGCCCGGCGTGAAATCCGTGGCCGTCGCCTGGCCGCTGCTGGTCCTGGCCCACTTTGCCCTGTTCACCTACATCGCGCCGTTCATCCGGGAGGCGAACCTGCCCGACTACGCCACCAGCCTCTCCCTCACGGTGCTGGGCGGTTCGGGTCTGCTGGGCATCTGGATTGCCGGGCTCACCGTGGATTCGCGCCCGCGCCGTTCACTGCTGCTTACGACGGCGGCCATCGCCGCGTCGATGTTCCTGTTGCCTTTCGCAGTGGGTAACCTCATCGTGGCTTTGGTGCTCATGACAGTCTGGGGAGCCGGCCTGGGTGCAATCGGCATCTACAACCAGTCGGCAATCCTCCGCGCGGGCGGCGAATACAGCGAGGCCGCCAACGGACTCACGGTCCTGACCATCCAGCTGGGCATCACCATTGGCGCGCTGTACGGTTCTGCGGCGCTGGTGGTGGGTGGCCCGCTGCTGGTTCCGGCCGCGGCGGGCATTCCGGTGGTAGCGGCGTTTGTCATCACCATTGCCGGAAAGAGGTACGCATACCCGCCCGGCCCGCGCGAACGGATCTGGCTGGAACCCCGGCCCGTTAAGGACATGGTCAAGGACCCGGCCTGACCCGCTCCCCCGTGCCGGGTTGACGAAAAATGACAAATTAGTCAAAAGATTCCCACAAAGCCGTAACCTCCATGACGCGGGATTCGATCCATTAAGTGCGGGGGTATCCCGCGAAGTTGATCGCAATCCTTAAAATTCGTCAACGGAGGGTCTCATGTCGTTCTTCACCTTTTCAGGCAACAAACTGGCCATGACTGTGCTGGCCGCCGGTGCCCTGGCAGTCGGCGGCACGGGTGTGGCAGCCATGGCCGAATCACTGCCCGACGGTCCGACGGTTGTGGCAGGCACGGAATCGCCGTCGCCTGCCACCACCGAAACCGAATCACCGTCGCCCAGCCCCACGGCGACGGAATCAGAATCCCCCGACCCCACTCCCTCGGAAACCGAAACTGATGCTCCGGACCCGGCTCCCACCGAGACGGAAACCGAAGCTCCGGACCCGGCGCCCACCGAGACTGCTGATCCTGCGCCGACGTCGACCGCTGCGGGGCCCGACGCCACCGGACCTGCAGCATTCGGCCTGTGCACCGCTTTTGCCAATGGCGGCCTGGGCACATCCTCCACCGCTTACACCGCGCTGGTCCGGGCTGCGGGAAGCGAGGACGGCGTCGGCTCCTACTGCGCAACGGTCACCGGTCCCACGGGCAAGGCCGACAACGGCAGTGCGGCCCCCGCAGCTCCGGAGCAACACCAGGCGCAACAGCAGCAGGTAAAGGAGCAGGGCCAGGAAACAGGCGCCCTCAACGGTGGCGCGGAGCACCAGTCCAGCACCGGAACCAGGCACTCCGGCGGACAGCGGTAACCTGTCGCGAAGTTCAGCGGCCGCTCCGGGATCAATAAACTACGACGGAGCGGCCGCCTGTTCCAAGGAGATCCCGCAAGGGGAACCTGCCGCAGGGGGGCAAATGCCAACGGTCAAGGAAGAAGCCCCGGCGCCTGAACAGCCGGACGAGGGCCTGTTTTGTGCCATCTACCGGGAATTCTCCCCTTCGGTGCTGAGCTACCTGCGTTCCCGGAACGTGGAGGATCCTGAGGGGCTCACCCAGGAGGTTTTCCTGGCGCTTTACCCTCAACTGGGGAGACTGTGCGGCGGGATGAAGGGGGCCAGGTCCCTCCTCTTTTCGATTGCGCACGCCCGGTACGTGGATGAACATCGCCGCCGCCTCAAGGCACCAGCCACCACGGACTACAACCCGGATGCCGACCCCCGTTGCAGCGACTCCGCGGAGGACCAGCTCCTGGCAGTTGAAGGGGCATCCAACGTCAGGCAACTGCTTGAAACACTCCAACCCGACCAGCAGGAAGTCATCGCTTTAAGGGTTGTGGCCGATCTCTCCGTGGAAACGACAGCCGAAATCATGGGCAAGACTCCCGGCGCAATCAAGCAGCTGCAGCACCGGGCCCTCTGCCGGCTCCGGAAGCTGCGCCCGTATTTGAAAGAAGACCGGTCATGACGAGCATGAACAGAGGCATCACCGGGTTCCGGCCCGACGACGAACATGCCGTGGACGAACTCCTGGCCGATGCAGGCTTCCCTGACGATGCCGGGCTGCGGCTGGTGCTGCTGCAGCTAAGGACCCTTCGGGATGCCGACGTCCCGCCGCCCTCCGTCGAGGTCCTGGCCCTCATGGGGAAACCTGCAACAGCAGACGTCATTCCCCTGGACCAGGCAAGGACACCGCACAGACCCGGAACGGAGCGCAGTAAGCGGCGCGCGGTCCTCACGGCCCTCGCCGTGGCCGCGTCGCTCGGCGTGGCAGGCACTGCTGCGGCTGGGAACGAGACCATCCGCCGAGGTGCGGAGGGAACCATCAGCACTATCGTCCGGTCATTGACCCCACAAGGTCCCCCGGCACCGCCCATCCCTGACCCGGCGACCCGGGCCCCGGCGACGCCTCCCCAGACCGGTGCGGATGCACCAGGCCCTGGTGCCGTCGTCGTGCCTTCCCCGGCCGGTGGACCGCATTCGGTGCCTTCGCCACCAGCGCTGCCACACCCCGAGCTGGGACCGGCACCGGCGGGCGGGGACCCCGGCGCAGCGGACGGGCCGGAAGCACCGGCGGCCTTTCCGGAGAGTCCGGGCGGAGGAACCGATGCTGCGCGCGGGCCGGCGGAGCAGGGAGGAAAGGATGCCGCAGGGCAACCCGGGGGTGTCGCAGCAGAAGTTGATGGACCCGGCGCCATCAGGCAGGAACAGCCGGGCGAGGCCACGCCCACCAGGCGCCCGGACACCCAAACCACCGATGCCCCGCGTCCCACAGCGACCAAGCAGGACCCGCAGCGCTGAGGGACCCGCACTGACGGGCCGCAGTGGCAAGCCCGCCGCGATGGGCGCTCCTGCGGGACCGACGGCGGCTGCCGGGCTTCCGCTGGGGGAAGCCCGGCAGCCGCGCCTGATGGCGTCAGTCGCGGTACTTGGCCACCGTAAACAGGAAGGTGGAGTCTTCTTCGGCGTGAAGGCTGTGCAGTCCGGGCGGGACAATCAGCAGGTCCCCGGATTTGCCCTGCCATGAGTCACCGCCGGCCCTGAGGCTGACACAGCCCTGGATCACGAACACTGTGGCGTCGCCGGGGTTCTGGTGCTCGCTCAGCTGGGTTCCGGCCTTCATGGCCATGACAGTCTGCCGGAGGATCTTTTCGTGGCCGCCGTACACAGTGTCTGCAGCGCGGCCGTTGGTGGAGGTGACGGCCGCCTCGAGCTGCTGACGGGCCAGCGCGTCGATCGATATCTTTTGCATGCGCCCAAGGCTACCCGCGCTCCTTCCGCTTGGGTCCAGTTTCCTGCCCCGATTTCGAACGGACGCCCGGGCTTGATACAGCTTAAGGAATGCTCAAGCTCCTGAACCCTGCCCTGCCTTTCATCGCCATGGCCCTGGCGGTGGTGGCCGGATTGGCACTGTCCTGGCTGCTGCGCAAGATCGTGCTGAAGCTGAACCGGAAGCGCCCGGAACTGCAGGCCACGTCCCGGGTGGCCCGCCAGCCGCTGCGGCTGGCACTGTGCCTGGTAGGCGTCCGCATTGCGCTGGGACTGACGGCGGGAAGTGAAAGCTGGCATGCCGGCGTCGACCATCTCCTGCTGATAGCCCTCATCGGCGCGGTGGCCTGGCTCGCCATCGCGGTGCTGCTCATCGTGGAGGCGGTGGTGCTGAACCGGCACAGCGTTGACGTTGCCGATAACCGCCGGGCGCGGCGGCTGCGCACGCAGATGATCCTGGCACGCCGGATCGCCGTGGCACTGGTGGTGGTGCTCGCGGCCGGCACGGCGATGCTGACATTCCCCGCCATCCAGGCGCTCGGCGCCGGACTCCTGGCCTCTGCGGGCGTGATTTCCATCGTGGCCGGGCTCGCGGCCCAGACATCCCTGGTCAATGTCTTCGCCGGCATGCAGCTCGCTTTCACCGATGCCATCCGCGTGGATGATGTGGTGGTGGTCCAGAAGGAGTGGGGCCGGATCGAGGAAATCACGCTTACCTACGTGGTGGTGCATCTCTGGGACGACCGCCGGCTGATCCTGCCGTCCACGCACTTCACCACCACACCCTTCGAAAACTGGACCAGGCGCCAGTCCGAGGTGATGGGCACCGTGGAGTTCGACCTCGACTGGCGCGCGCCCGTGGAGGACATGCGCACCGAGCTGCGCCGGGTCCTGGCCGGGACCGAACTGTGGGATGAGCGCGTGGGCGTCCTGCAGATCACCGATGCCACCGGCGGCTTCGTCCGGGTCCGGATCCTGGTCAGCGCCGCTGACAGCGCAGCCCTCTTCGACCTGCGCTGCCTGGTCCGCGAAACCATGGTCACGTTCCTCCAGCAGAACCATCCCGAAGCCCTGCCGCACCAGCGCTGGGAACACACGCACGACGCCGGCACGGCCAACCAGCGCAAGGCACCGCTGCGCGGGCTGGGGACGTCCGGGGCGGTTGCGTCGCCGGCTCCGGCGGACCCGCACGAATCGCAGCTGTTCACCGGCTCCATCGAGGCTGTGGAGCGCTCCCGTGCCTTCACTGGGCCCGGCGAAGAGGTATTCGAGGAGCGCGACAGGAACCTGGCATCCCGAAACTGAACCCTTGATATGTGACCATTTAGTCACCTATTATGGGTGCATGGACGACGTGTTCAAGGCACTCTCCGACCCCACGCGCAGAGACCTGCTCGACGAGCTCTTCCGCGAGGACGGCCAGACCCTGGGCGCGCTTGAAGCACGGTTCACCATGTCCCGGTTCGGGATCGCCAAGCACCTCCGCATCCTGGAGGACGCGGGCCTGGTGGTCACCCGCCGGCGGGGCCGGGAAAAGCTGCACTTCCTGAACCCTGTCCCCATCCGGCTGGTCCATGACCGCTGGGTCAGCAAATACGCAGAACCATGGGCCGCTGCCCTCAGCGACCTCAAATCCAGATTGGAAAGTCCCATGGAAAAGATCTTCGAGATCTACATCAAGACCACGCCCGAACGGCTCTGGGAAGCCATCACGGACAGCGACATCCGCAGCAAGTACCAGTTCGGAAACACCCTCGAGGCCGACTGGTCCCCCGGCGGCCGCTTCGAAATGGGCAACCCCAAGGCAGGCCAGATCCTTGGCGAGGGCGAGAACCTGGAAGTGGACCCGCCGCGCCGCCTGGTCCAGACCATGCGCGCGCTGTGGGGCGAGGACGTCAAGGCCGAGGGCACGTCCAAAATCACCTGGGAAATCGAACCGGTAGGCGATTCCTGCCACCTCACGGTCACCCACAGCGACCTGCGTGAAGGCGCCAATGAGCAGCTCTACGGCGGCTGGCCGATGATCCTCTCCGGCCTGAAGACCTGGCTGGAAACCGGCGAAAAGCTCACTACGCCCGGCTCGCTGATGTACACGTAAGCGGCGGATCTTGAGCTGAGGCACGACGGCGGCGGCCGCAAGGCGCCAACCGATCCGCAGGTCGGTAGTGTTTTGTCATGGACAGCGGCGCCTTGGTCAATGTTGCGTTGGTTCTCGGATTCGTGCTGCTGGGCGGGGTGTTCGCCGCGGCGGAGATGGCCCTGGTCTCCCTGCGGGAAAGCCAGGTCCGCCGCATCGAGAGGTCGGGCGAGACCGGCGCCCGCACTGCCGCACTGGCGCGGAACCCCAACCGGTTTCTCTCCACGGTCCAGATCGGAGTGACCCTGTCCGGGTTCTTCTCGGCGGCCTATGGCGCCTCGGCGATCGCGCCCGACGTCGTGCCCTTCCTGGAAAGCGTCGGGCTGGGTGCTGCCGCCGCGCCCATGGCCTTCATTGGGATGACCCTGCTGGTGGCGTACCTGTCCCTGGTCCTGGGGGAACTGGCGCCCAAGAGGCTGGCGCTGCAGCGGCCGGTCGCCTTCACCCGGCTCCTGGCTCCGCCCCTGATCGCCCTCTCAAGGGCCATGCGGCCGGTCATCTGGCTGCTGTCATTGTCAACGGACGCCGTAGTAAGGCTCCTCGGCGGTGATCCGCATGCCAAGCGGGAGGGGATCAGCTCGGAGGAGCTGTGGGACATGGTGGCAGAGAACGAGTTGCTCGAAGAGAACAGCCGGCACATCCTGGCAGATGTGTTCGGCGCCGGGGACCGGACCCTGCAGGAGGTGATGCGCCCCCGCACGGAGGTGACGTTCATCGACGGTGCAATGACCATCGCGGACGCCCGCAGGATGGTCAGGGACGGCCCGTACTCGCGGTTCCCCGTGATGGGGGTGAGCCCGGACGATGTCCTGGGCTTCGTGCATATCCGTGACCTGATGCCCCGCGGCGAGCTGCAGGACCAGCAGCCGGTGGGGAGCATCGTCCGGGACATCATGCCGCTGCCGGGAACCAACCGGGTGTTGCCGTCGCTGTCCCGGATGCGCAAGGCGAACCAGCACATCGCGCTGGTGGTGGACGAGTACGGGGGCACGGACGGAGTCGTCACTCTCGAGGACCTGGTGGAGGAACTGGTGGGCGAGATCTATGACGAGTACGACACCGGGGCCGAGCACGAGGACCGCGTCACCACGGCCGACGGAACCATCGTCGTGGACGGCGGCCTGATCCTGCAGGAGTTCAGGGCAGCCTCCGGAATCGCCCTGCCGGAGGGCCATTACGAAACGGTGGCGGGCTTCATGATGGACCGGCTGGGGCGGCTCCCTTCTGCCGGAGACAAGGTCCAGGTTCCCGGCTATCTCCTGACGGTCCTCAGCATGGACAGGCTGCGGATCGCCCGCATCCGGGTCACTCCTGTTGGCGGCCAGCCCGGCTGAGGGCTGGCAAGTACGACGGCGGGACGCGCCTTCCGCCGGAAGGCTCCGTTTACGAAACGCGTCGCCGTTTTGATTCCTCCTCCGTCCTCCCGTCAGGGACCTATGGCCCTAGAGGCAGCACCTCCCAGCGGCCACAGTTAAGGGGCGGCTGGCCGAAGGGGCCAGGAGGGGCTGGGGGCTGTTTCCGCTGCACGAATCGGGGCACAGGGCACGTGCTCCCTTACCCCGGCAGGACACATCGCTATGTTCATCAAACGCACGGCCCTCATCGGCGCAGCCTTGGCCCTTGGCGCTGCAGCCTTCGCGGCCCCCGCCCAGGCCGCCAGCAGCAACGGCGCAGACGTCACCAAGTTCAACGACTGCCAGAGCGGGGACTTGTACAGCTCCTGCCGCACGGGCATGGCTGTCAGCCACCAGGTTTCGACGCCCAGCGGTATCCAGTCCAACTCGAGCTCGAGCAACTACACAGACACATTGACCACGACGAACGGCGGAACTCTCCTAAACACCATTCACACCCAAACGCACTCCCACTTCCTGGTCCGCGACGGGCAGGTTGTGGAGTCGGGTCAGCACTACCGGGAGCAGACCACGGACGGCACCCGGCAGTGCTGGGAAAGGGAGGACTCCCACCGGACCGCGACCAAAGTCCGGTACGACCGTGAGGCGCACTACTGCCCGTAACCGGTGCCGCCGCTCCTAGGCCTCAAGGCTCCGTTCCAGGAAAGCGAGTGTCCGTGTCCAGGAGTCGGCGGCAGCGTCGGCCTTGTAGGTGTATTTGTTGGTGTTGTTGAAGAAGGCATGGCCGGCGCCGGGATACACCACCGCTTCAAAGTCCACCCCGGCTTTCCGCATCTGCGTCTTCAGCCCGGGCAGTTCCTCCATAAGTGCAGTGTCCTGCTCACCGTAGAAGGCCAGCACAGGGCAGTTGATGGCGCGCAGTTCGGCGTCCTTGAACTCTGCGTGCCCGTAGAAGGGAACAGCGGCGCGCAGACGGGGTTCGGCAACGGCGAGGGAGAACGTGTAGGTGCCGCCCAGGCAGAAGCCCGTGGCGGCCACCCGGCCCGCCAGCCCGGGCACGCCTTCCAGGTGGTCGAAACAAACGTGGAGGGCGGCCACCGCGTGCTTGCCGTACTCAGGGGAACGGATGGGCGCCATGTGCTTCCGCAGGCGTGGCTGGGCGTTGCTGCGCTGTTCGGGATCGAACGCCGCCTCCTGCAACTCCCCTGTCAGGTCGGCGGTGCCACCGGCTCCGGACAGCAGGTCCGGAGCCACCGCCAGGTAGCCTTCCGCAGCGAAGCGGTCCGCCACATCCCTGGTGTGGCCCACCAGGCCCCACACTTCATGGACCACCACCAGGCCGCCTTTGGGGGTTCCGGCCGGTTCGCTGACGTACGCCTGGACGGAGGTTTTGGCGTTGCCGAGAGTCATCATGTTTCCCATTTGGCCAGCATGGCACGCTCCCCCGGGCCTTCCTAGGGGCCCCGGCCCCCTCCCTGAAGGGGTTTGGCTACGCCTTCTGCTGCCGCCAGAAAACCGAAATCCCGAAGGTCACCGCGCAGAGCACCAGCATGGCCAGCACCATCCGCATCCAGCTGTCCTGGTGCACCCCTCCCGAGGCGAACACCCCGATCATCACCGTTGCCGTAATCGCCCCCACGTAGCGGCAGGTTTGGTAAATGCCGGCGGCCACACCGCGGTCCTGCGGCCGGGTGGAGACGAACATGCCTTGGTTGGACGCAATGCTCACGGTTCCATACGGGATACCCATCAAGGCGGTCAGGACCACGACGAAGGGAATGGCCAGCGTTCCTGTCAGCAGCCACATGAGTGCCGCCACCAGGGTCAGGAGGACGACGCCGGCAAGCAGCACACGCCGTACACCAAACCTTCCCATCGCTGAGACTGCCCACGGCGTGGCGATCACGGACATGCCGGCCAGGGGCAGCATCAGCAGCCCCACGATGCCGGGATCGTAGCCGCCGGCTTCCTGCAGCAGCTGCGGCAGGCCGAAGAAAACGAAGTAGTAGACACTGCTGAAGACGGCAAAGGCCAGGTACACGAGCATCAGCGGCCGGTTCCGGCCCAGCAGCCGCAGGTCCAGGAAAGGCTTGGCGAACCGCAGTTCCCGCCAAGCGAACAGCGCGGCAAGGACGGTACCTGCGGCCAGCATCACCCAGCGGTAATCCGGCGCCACGTTCAGTGCGGCCATCATGACCAGCAGCAGGGCGCCGATGAACGCGGCAATGCCCGGGACGTCGGAATCGCGCACCAGCGCAGCAACGCTGCCGCGCTCCCGGACCTTGTCCGGCGGCGCCGCACTGCGGACAATCAGCAGCGCCGCCACTGCCAGCGGGACGTTGATCAGGAACAGCGACTGCCAGCCCACAAAGCCCACCAGGAGGCCGCCGACGACGGGCCCCACCGCCGCTGCGGATGTATTGGCCATCTGCAGCCGCCCCAGTGGACGCGAAGTGTCCACCTTGGCCTGGTGTGCCAGCGCGCCCACCATCACCACTGCGCTGGGATATGCCGTTGCGGTGCCCAGCGCCATGACCGCTCTGGCCACGCAGAGCAGCGCAAAGTTCGGGGCCAGCGGAGCCAGGGCGCACGTAACGGCAACCAGGCCCATGCCGAGCATGAACATCCGCCGCGGCCCGAACCGGTCAGCAAGCCTTCCCATGACCGGCTGGCCGGCGGCGGAGGCCAGGTAAAAGGACGTGACCACCCAGGTGACGGCGGCGACGTCGAGACCGAAGTCCGCGCGCAGCACCACCAGGGCCACTGCGATCATGGAGGAGTTAAGCGGATTCAGTGCCGTGCCCAGGCTGAGGCCGGCGACGGCCAGGGCAGTCCGGGGTTTGTTGCTCACGGTAACAGTCTGTCCTAAAGCCGCCGGTGAAGACGACTTGGCGGCCTGCTGGCGGGTGTGGCGTTTGCTACTTGCTGCTGCTGGACAGGCCCACCGGGAACAATGCGTCCTCCACCGCGCGGGTGAGGTCCCGGATGACTTCCGCCTGGCCATCATCTGTCACGCCGTCACGGTTCTCCGTGTAGATCACCAGCGCGAACGTCGAACCCTGGTAGCTCAGGAGCGCAGCGTCATGCAGTTCCCCGGAGACTTCCCCGTACTTGTGGTGCACGTCCACTCCGGACCTGGAACCTGCGGGAATGAGGTCCTCGTTGTTGGTGTCCTGCATGTAGCTGAGCAGTTGCGCCGTGTTGTCCTTGTTCAGGAGTTCCCCGGCGTAAAGCTTTTTCAGGATCAGGGCCATGTCCGCCGCAGTCAGGAGATTCTGTTCGGGGTCGTACGTGACTCCGATGGACGCTGCATAGGCGGTCAGCTGTGGGTGGCCCACGGCATCCATCAGGAGCAGCCACGAATCGTTGTTGCTGTCGTTGACCATGGCCTTGAGCTGGAAGGCGGCATCATAGTCTCCCATGGGTGCGTCCAGGCTGGCCTGCCCCTTTTCCACCAAGTGGTAGTAGGCGGCAGCAGTCAGGATTTTCGCGGTGCTGGCTGCAGTAAAGGTGTTCCCGTCACCGAATGTTCGCTCGGCGCCGCCGGACACGTCCGCGAGCGCCAGCCCGATCCGGTACTGGTCCGCTTCATTGAGGATGTGGTCCACACTGTCCTTCAGGGACGCTGGAGCTGCCGCCACGGGGGCCGCGGGCACGGCCGGCTGCGTGGGCACGACTGCCCCGGACCGCGGTTCGGACCGGACCACGGCCAGGGTGATGGTGCCGGCGATGACGAGTAACACGGCAAGGGCCAGGATCAGCAGCCTTCTGTTGCCCCGGGCCTCCGCGGAAACAGGCTTGCGGGGCGCCGGCGGCGGGGCGCTCCGGCCTGGCTTGGGCACCACGGGGTGCACGGACATACAAGGGCTCCTGTCCAGCCTCGGCTTGTCAACAAACAATCAGAGCGGCAATGAGCCGCGCTGACAAATGCCGATTAAATCACCGGACATTGGGAGGTTCCTGAAGGCTTGCGGAGTGTCCCGCAGTGGCCTTGACGACAGGCAAATCCGTCCCCGACCCGCAAAGCACATTCCGCGACCCAAATTTCAGCCGCGCCGCGTCACCTGCGCCCCGGGAACAATTTTGCGCGTCGAACATCCAGACCGGACCCCACCTTGGGCTTGAGACGGCTCCTTGTTGGTCCAGTACACCTGCAGGGTCGTGTACCTCTTTGCGGGAGGTTCGAGTACCCGGTACTCATGCGCTCCAACCCGCCGTGACTTGTACTGGAATCTGTGCCAGAGCGCTGCCCCGACGCGTCTTGGTGCAGTGGCAGGACAACTTGAAGGAGAACGCAGGTATGACCCCTCATGAAGCACAAGCCCCCGACCTTCGGGTCGGAGAGGACGTCCACGAGCCTACGCAGTACGAAGCTGGAGGGCGGCTAAGGCCGCGCCCGTGGCCCGTTGGCCCGCGTGAGAGCTACGGGAAGGTGGACTTTGATGATGACAGTGGGAAAGCCGTCCTCACCCTCTACATTCAGCGCGGGCCCGAAGACGGTTTTGTCCTGCACGTGGAGCACTTGGCCGCGCCGCTGCGGGTGGATGGGACGCTCCTTCGCCTGAGCCCGGCGCCTCACGTTGATAGAGACAGCGTGGACTTTCGCCGGATCACCGCTGACCGAACAGCCGCGGCGAGGGCCGAAGCCGACTTGGAAGCGGCCGTCAGGGCGGCGCGCGCCAACGGAGACTCCTGGGACGTTATCGGTGCCGCCCTCGGAACATCCGCTCGAACTGCCCGCGAGCGGTTCGGGCACAAACTGAGGCGACCCCGGGTTGGGCTCTAGCCCCGGGTACGCGCGGCGAGTGCCGTATCCAGGAACTCCAGGTGCGGCGCGGTAACGGCCAGCACGTTGGGCAGGTAATCGGGATGCTTGCCCAGGAACTTTTTGATGAACGGGCAGACCGGAACTATGCGTATCCCCGCCTCCACCGTGCTGTCCAGTGCGGCGGTGGCCAGGCGTCCCGCTAACCCCTGCCCGCCGTATTCCTCATTGATGACGGTGTGGTAGAAAATCCGCTGCGGCGACTCCCCGCCGTCGTACTCCTTGTATGCCGCCTTGCCAATCACGTTGCCGGCGTCGAGGATCTCGAAGCGTTCGCGCTCCGGGTTGTGGCGGACGGTGATGTCGCTCAAGGGGTACTCCTTCGTTTGCGGTGTGTGCTTCCCGTGCACAGCCTAACCCGGCCCGGCGGGCACGTATTTCCGCAAGCGGTGGTCCCCAGCGGCCATCCCCGTCCGCCGTCGTGTCAGCTCCAGTAGCCGTTCGGGTTGAGGACGTACTTGGTGGCTGCGCCGGCGTCGAACTCCGCGTAGCCCTTGGCTGCATCCTCGAGCAGTATCGCCTTGGCATTGACGTTCTTGGCGATGCTGACCTTGTCATGGAGGATGGCCATCATCAACTGCCGGTTGTACTTCATGACGGGGCACCGGCTGGTGGTGAAACTCAGCGACTTCGCCCATCCGGTGCCCAGGCTCAGGCTGAGGGAACCCTTCTTGGCTGCTTGGTCGATGCCGCCCGGATCGCCGGTGACGTACAGGCCGGGGATGCCCAGGGCACCGCCGGCAGCGGTAATGTCCATCAGGCTGTTCAGCACGGTTGCCGGTGCTTCGTGCGCTCCCTTGCCTGGCCCTAGGGTGCTTTCCTGATGTTGGGCATGGTCAGGTACCGGTTCCCGGGTGGGGATCCGCCCAGTCTAGGCATGGCCCCCATAGCGGTCCAGGGGTAGGAAGCCCCTGTTTACCAAGGCTTCCCACTGGGTAGGCGCCTATAGTGGCCTACGCTGCACCACCCGGTTTCCGCTGTGACGAACGAACACCGGCGGACCGGTCCCCAGGCAAGTTCCACCTTTGAGGAGAACGGCATGAAGACGCGCACTATTGGACAACTGACGGTTTCCGCCCTGGGCCTTGGCTGCATGGGCATGAGCGAGTTCTATGGCGAGGGCAACGAGCAGGAATCCGTTGCCACCATCCACGACTTCCTGGACGCCGGCGGCTCCCTGCTGGACACGGCGGACATGTACGGCCCCTTCACCAACGAAAGACTGGTGGGCCAGGCCATCGCCGGGCGCCGCGAAGACGTGGTACTGGCCACCAAGTTCGGCAATGAACGCCGCGCGGACGGTTCCTGGGTGGGCATCAATGGCCGTCCGGAGTACGTACGCTCCGCCTGTGACGCCAGCCTGCAGCGCCTGGGCGTGGACCACATCGACCTGTATTACCAGCACCGGGTGGACAAGACCGTCCCCATCGAGGACACGGTGGGCGCCATGGCGGAACTGGTCCAGGCCGGGAAGGTCCGGCACCTGGGCTTGTCCGAAGCTTCCGCCGACACCATCCGGCGGGCCCACGCCGTGCACCCCATCACGGCCCTGCAGACGGAGTATTCGCTGTGGGAGCGGGAGCCCGAGACAAAGGTGTTTCCCGTGCTGGCGGAGCTGGGCATCGGCTTTGTGCCTTACAGCCCGCTGGGCCGTGGCTTCCTCACGGGCCAGATCCGCAGCGTGGATGACTTCGCCGATGACGACTTCCGCAAGCACTCCCCCCGCTTCCAGGGCGAAAACTTCACCCGGAACCTCGAACTTGTGGACCGTGTAAAGGAACTGGCCGACCGGAAACAGTGCACGCCCGGCCAGCTGGCCCTCGCCTGGCTGCTGGCGCAGGGTGAGCACATCGTCCCGATTCCCGGCACCAAGAAGCGCGAACGGCTGCGCGAGAACCTGGGCGCCGTAGACGTCGAGCTCAGCCGGGACGAGCTGCAGTTGCTGGACCAGCTGGCGCCGGCCGGCGCCACCGCCGGGGACCGCTACCCCAATATGTCCACCATCGACACGTAGCCAGGGGCTTTCCACATAGGGCCCGGGGTGCACGACGGCGGGGCGGGGCTGGCGTAGGGTGGTTCCTACGGCTGAAGCAAGCGGCCGCGGTTTTCTTCTGTGCGGAGTCCCGTTTCATGTCCGACGAACCTGTCCTCCGGGCCCTTGCTGCCTCGTCCTTCTCCCTGCCCCGCCTTCGGGACGGCCAATTGGCCGGTATGGCCGCCCTTGCCGATGGCCGCGACGTCCTGGCCGTGATGCCCACCGGTTACGGCAAGTCGGCCATCTATCAAGTCGCTGCCCTGCACCTGCACCAGGCAACTGGACGTCCCGCCGTCGTGGTTTCACCCCTGATCGCTTTGCAGGAGGACCAGCTGGACAGCCTGTCCCAGGACCTGGGGCCGGACACCGCGGTGGCCATCAATTCCTCCCACAGTGACGCCGAAGTGGAGGCCGCGTGGCAGGCCGCCGAGGACGGCAGGGCCGTGTTCGTGTTCCTCGCCCCGGAACAGCTGGCCAAGCAGTCCACCGTAGACCGGATCAAAGCACTGGACATCTCGCTCTTCGTGGTTGATGAGGCGCATTGTGTCTCCTCTTGGGGCCACGACTTCCGTCCGGACTACCTGGGCCTGGGCAATGTACGGGAGCAGCTGGGAAATCCGCCCGTGGCGGCCCTGACCGCCACCGCCTCCCCGCCAGTGCGGGACGAGATCGTGGAGCGGCTGGGCATGAAGAACCCGCTGGTGCTGGTCCACGGCTTCGACCGGCCCAACATCAGCCTGGACGTGGTCCGCCACCATGAGGACAAAGGCAAGCGCCAGGCCGTGCTGGAACAGGTGGCGGCCCTGGCGGGGAACGGGCACGGGCTCCTTTACGCTGCCACCCGGAAAGACACGGAGAAATACGCGGCCAAGCTGGCCAAGGAAGGGCTGCGGGCAGAGGCCTACCACGCGGGCCGGTCCGCCGCAGACCGCGAGCGCATCCACGAGTTGTTCCTGGACGACCAGCTGGACGTGGTGGTGGCCACCACCGCCTTCGGCATGGGCATCGACAAGCCGAACGTCCGGTTTGTGGTGCATGCCGACATTCCCGAATCCCTGGACTCCTATTACCAGGAGATTGGCCGGGCAGGCCGGGACGGCGAACCCGCGTCCGCGGTGCTGCACTACCGGTCGGAGGATCTGGGCCTCCGCAAGTTCTTCGGCACCCACTCCCCTGATCCCGATTCCCTTCTTGCCGTGTTGAAGGCCCTAAAGGCTGCCCATGCGGCCACTCCGAAGTCCTCGCTCGCGGAGCTGACAGGATTCAAGCCGCGCCGCGTCACGGGCCTCGTGAACCAGTTGGAGGAGATCGGCGCGGTGGCCGTTGGCAAGCGCGGCGTCCGGCTGACGTCCAAGGCGAAGCTGCCCACCCTGGTGAGTGACGCCGTCGAACTCGCCGAAGCCCGGCAGCGCGTGGACCAGTCACGCCTCACCATGATGCGCGCCTACGCGGAGACGGACGGCTGCCGGCGGCAGTTCCTGCTGGGCTACTTCGGTGAGGAACTGCCGGAGCCGTGCGGAAACTGCGACGGGTGCGCCGCTGCTGCCTCCGCTCCCGAAGATGGCGGGCCCACGGACAGGAAACGGCAGGGCAGGAAGGACCAGTCCAAGGACAAACGGGGCAGGAAACAGCAGGGCAAGGCGTCCGACGGCGGCGCCCCCGGTACCCCCGAAGACGAGCCGTTCCCGCTGCAGTCAGCCGTGGTCCATAAGGAGTGGGGGCCGGGCCTGGTGATGCGGCACGAGGACGATGTCATCACGGTGCTCTTCGAGCAGGAAGGGTACAAGACGCTGTCCCGGTCAGCCGTCGTGGAACACAAACTCCTGAAGCCCGCGTAGGTAGGCTGGGGGAACCTCCAACGAAAGGCCCCGGCGTGGAAGTACCTGCGTATGTCTGGACCCTGACAATAGCGGGAATCGTAGGGTTGCTCGCCTTCGATTTCTTCTTCCACGTCCGGAAGGCCCACACGCCCAGGTTGACGGAATCCGCCGCCTGGTCGGCGATCTACGTGGGCATTGCCGTGTTGTTCGGACTGGGCGTACTGCTCTTCGGCGGCCCTGACATGGGCACCGAGTATTTCGCGGGCTATGTCACGGAGAAGGCGCTGTCCGTGGACAACCTCTTCGTCTTCCTCATCATCATGGCCAGCTTCAAGGTGCCTCGGGCGGACCAGCAGAAGGTGCTGCTGTTCGGCATCGTGTTTTCGCTGATCGCCCGGACGGTGTTCATCTTCCTGGGTGCGGCACTGATCAACAGTTTCGCCTGGGTGTTCTACATTTTCGGGCTCATCCTGCTGGTTACGGCCGGCAACCTGCTCAAGCCGGACGACCACGACGACGATTCCGAAGGCCTGGTGGTCAGGCTCGCCAGGAAACTCCTGCCGGCCTCGCAGCACTACGACGGCGACAGGCTCTTCACGATGGAGAACGGCAAACGGGTCCTCACGCCGATGCTGCTGGTGATGGTGGCCATCGGTGGCACGGACATCCTGTTTGCACTGGACTCCATTCCGGCCATCTTCGGCCTCACCCAGAACGTGTTCATCGTATTCACCGCCACGGCGTTCTCCCTGATGGGCCTGCGCCAACTGTTCTTCCTCATTGACGGACTGCTGGACCGGCTGATCTTCCTCTCCTATGGCCTGGCAGTCATCCTGGGCTTCATCGGGGTCAAGCTCATCCTGCACGCCCTGCACGAAAACACCCTGCCATTCATTAACGAGGGCGGCCACGTGAACGTGGTGGAAGTCAGCACCGGGGTTTCCCTGGGCGTAATCCTGGGCGTCCTGGTAGTGACCATCCTTGCGTCGGTCTTCAGCCCCAAGGGCAAAGCCAAGAATGCGGTGTCCGGCGCCCGGCGGCACGCCACGGAGTACCTGGACCTGAACTATGAAACGGACATGGCCGAACGCGACAGGATCTTCGCCAAGATGTGCCGCGAGGAGGACCAGATCCACAAGCTTCCCGAGAAGTACAAACGGCTGGTCCGCCACGAAACCGAATTCATGGACCTGATCCACAGCGCCCACGCCGAGCATGACAAGGCCCAGGTGCGTGCCGCTGCCCCCGAGCGCTGAGGAGTTACCTGAATTGGGGACCGGCCTCGAGGCGCCAATTCTGCCTGGGCTCCCGGCCGGGAGCCTTTGTCAGTCCCTCTTGCTACGTTTGATTCCAATCCGGGGGAACCGTCCCCCGTTCCGCCAACAGTTGGGGAGGCCACGTGTTTCTGCTCGACGCAGCCGACACTGATTCCGGCTCCAGTACCCCGCCGGACCTGGTCTTTTCGGCGAGCGACCTGGTGGCTGCATCCGAATGCGAGTACCGCACGCTCCGGATACTGGACGAAAAGCTGGGACGCTCCCCCAAGGCCGAGTTTCCCGCCGACGAAATGCAGAAGCGTGCCGGCGAGCTGGGCGATCGCCACGAGCGCACGGTGCTTGCCAGTCTCGTAGAGAAATTCGGTGAGTGGGACGCCAGCCGCGGGTCTGGCGTCTACTCCCTGGAACGCGGCCAGACCCTGCGCAGCGACCTGCAGGCGAAACATGCCGAAACAGAGCTCGCCCTCCGGGCCGGGGCGGACGTCGTCTTCCAAGCCACCTTCTTCGACGGCGAATTCCTGGGCTACGCGGACTTCCTGGTCAACGAGGCCGCAGGCACAGAGGACCCGGGCCGGTACGAAATCTGGGACACGAAACTTGCCAGGCACGCCAAGGTGGGAGCCTTGCTACAGCTTGCCGCCTATGGCGACCAACTGCTCGGCATGGGGCTGGACCCCTCGCCTGTAGTCGCCCTCGTGCTGGGCACGCGCGTGGGTCAGGACTGGCTGCGGAGCAGCCACTCCCTGCCGGACCTGCTGCCCGTCTTCCGCGAGCGACGGCGGCGCTTCCGCCAACTCACGGCCAGCCACCGCGCCGCCGGTTCAGTTGTGCAGTGGCAGCAGCCGGGCGTCGTCCATTGCGGACGGTGCGACTACTGCGCGGAACAGGTGAAACTCCACCGGGACCTGCTGATGGTAGCCGGCATGTCCGTGGTCCAGCGGCGGAAGCTGCATGCAGCGAACATCACCACCATCGACCAACTCGCTGCCATGCCCGCTGCCCAGGCAATAAACTCCCTGGCAAGGCTGCGCGCCCAGGCACGCATGCAGCTGGGCCTGGATTCGGTGGCCGGTTCCCGTGTCTTTACCAAGGACGGCGCACCGCACACGGTTTCCTACACCGTTCTTCCGGACAACACCATCCGGGACCTTCCCGCCCCCAGCCGGGGAGACATCTTTTTCGACTTCGAGGGCGATCCGCTGTGGCAGGACCCCGCCACCGGCGCCTGGGGCATCGAGTACCTCTTCGGCGTCATCGAGGCCCCGGCCGAAGGGGACCAGGCAGATCCGGTGTTCCGGCCGTTCTGGGCGCACTCCCGCTCGGAGGAGCGCCGCGCCTTCCTTGGCTTCCTGGACTATGTGGAAAAGAGGCGGGCCGTCTACCCGGACATGCATGTCTACCACTACGCCCCGTACGAGAAGACGGCGCTCCGCAACCTCTCCCTCGCCCACCAGGCCGGTGAGGACATCGTGGACGACTGGCTGAGGCAGGGGCTGCTTGTGGACCTGTACGCCACGGTGCGGCATTCCCTCCGCATCTCGGAAGCGTCCTATTCCATCAAGAAGCTCGAACCGCTGTACATGGGAAACAACCTGCGCTCGGGGGACGTCAAGGATGCGGGCGCCTCCGTTGTGGCCTATGCCGCCTACTGCGCGGCCCGGGATGAAGGGCACCGGGATGAAGCCGCTGCCATCCTGGCTTCCATCTCCGACTACAACCAGTACGACTGCCTCTCCACACTGCGGCTCCGGGACTGGCTGCTGCAGATCGCTTCCCAGGCCCCCGCAGGCGCCCAATCCGCCACCGAAGATCCTGATTCCGGCCCCTCGGCAGGTGCACCCCTGGCGGGGCCGGCAGCCGACGGGTCGCCGGTTGAACGGGATGATACCCAGGAAGAACGGGGCCTTCGCGAGTACTTGGCGGAACTGCCGGACAACCGGCCCTGGACAAACGACGAGCGCGCCCTTGCCATGGTCGCTGCCGCAACCGGATATCACCGGCGCGAGCAAAAGCAGTTCTGGTGGCAGCACTTCGACCGGGTCGAGGCACCGCTGGACAGTTGGTCGGACCAGAGGAACGTCTTCGTGGTGTCATCAGCCGAAGTCGTCTCGGACTGGGCATTGGCCAAGCCCCGGGAACGGATGCGCACCCGGGTACTGAAGCTCCGAGGCACCATGACGGAAGGCTCCGACTTCCGCTCAAATTCCAAGTGGTGCCGGCTGTACGACCCTCCGGGACCGGACGGCATGCTCGCTCCCGACGCTCTTCCCGGGACCAGGGCCTACACCTTCGGAACCAGGATTCATGAGCTGGAGGCAGCGCCGGACAATCCTGAGCACACCCTCATCACCATCGCCGAGAAGGAGACCGCAAAGGTTGGCGCCCATGTGCATCTTCCAGTGGCGTTGACGGAGGACAAACCAATACCCACGGACAACATCGAGGCCGCCATAGCGGACATAGCCCGGGTAGTGGGAGCCTCGGCGCCCACCCTTCCCGCGCAACCGGCATTAGACATCCTGCGCAAGCTGCCACCGCGTTTCCAATCCCGGCAGGGGCCGGTGGAAGTGGCGCGCGGAGAGGACGCCGAGGCCGATTATGCCGGCGCCATCACCGAGTCCCTGCGGGACCTTGACCGCTCCTACCTGGCCGTCCAGGGCCCTCCGGGTACGGGAAAGACGTTCGTTGGCGCCCATGTGATCGGCAGGCTCGTGGCCGATGGCTGGAAGATCGGCGTGGTGGCCCAGTCCCACAATGTGGTGGAAAACCTCCTGTGCCGGGCCATCCAGACAGGTGGGGTGGACCCGGCTGTCGTGGGCAAAAAACTAAGTTCTCCCCATGATGTTCCGTGGCAGCTAACGGCGGATGGAGATGTGGGCCGCCTGCTGTCGGCCCCGGGCGGCTGCCTGGTGGGCGGCACGGCGTGGACCATGACCGGCAAGGAGGTGCCTGCCGGGTCCCTTGACCTCCTGGTCATTGATGAGGCCGGCCAATTCTCGCTGGCCAACACGCTCGCCGTGTCCCGCGCTGCCAAGCGGCTGCTCCTGCTCGGTGACCCGCAGCAGCTTCCGCAGGTTTCACAAGGCACGCATCCGGAACCAGTTGATGAGTCCGCCCTGGGATGGCTCGCGGCCGGACACGCCACCCTTCCGCCGAACCTGGGTTACTTCCTTGCGGACACCTGGCGCATGCATCCGGATCTGTGCCGGGCCGTATCGAACCTCAGCTACGAGGGGAAGCTGAAGTCCGCTCCTGCCGCGTCCCTCCGCGAACTGGAAGCCTTCGCACCCGGCGTGGAGACGGTCTTCGTACACCACAGCGGCAACACGACAGCCTCAAAAGAAGAGGCGGATGAAGTTGTCCGCCAGGCCCGCAGGCATCTTGGGGTGAAGTGGATCGCCGGCCCCGGCAGCGCGGCGCATCCGCTGGAACAGCAGGACCTGCTGGTGGTGGCCGCCTACAACGCCCAGGTCCACCTCATCCGCAAACACCTGGCAGAAGCGGGGCTGCCCCTGGTCCGTGTGGGGACGGTGGACAAGTTCCAGGGCCAGGAAGCACCGGTGGTGCTGGTGTCCATGGCGTGCTCTGCGGTGGCGGAGGCACCGCGCGGAGCGGAGTTCCTGCTCAACAGGAACCGCATCAACGTTGCTGTCTCCCGCGGCCAGTGGCGCGCGGTGGTCATCAGGTCCCCGGAACTCACTAATTACATGCCGCACAAGCCGGCGGCGCTGGAGGAACTTGGAGCCTTCCTCGGCCTGAGCCCCAACGAGCAGGCCGCCCAGCAGTAGTCGTCGGGAGCAACGCGGCCCGGAGAACGTCAGTGCGCGCGGAACCCCCGGAGGTTTCCCTCCGCTTTCGAAAGGGAACTGTCCACCCGTTCCACCCTGCCCGGAGTCCGGTCGGAATTGAGCCACTTCAGGAGCTGCTGGACTTTGCTTTCGGGCCCCTCGGCAATCACGGACACGGAGCCGTCGTCGAGGTTCCGCACCTCTCCGGAGAGCCCGAGCTCCTCAGCGGTGCCCATGGTCCAGTAGCGGAAGCCGACCCCCTGGACCATTCCAAAAACCCGGGCGGCCAGCCGGACGTCCTGCCCTGAACCTTCAGGCGCCGGGCTGTCCTGCGCTGAACTTGCATGCCGACCCATGGTGGCCTCCTCACAGGACAGCGTCCCTGGCCCGCTGGGTTGCACGAACTGATGTCCCGGGAACCCGAAACGGCAGCCCGTGCAACCCGGCTGGGTGGAATGGCTGGTTAGTTGATGGTGATGTCGCGGGTGGCGTGGTTGTAGCGGATGGTCACGGTGCCGCCGGCGTGGTGCAGCTCGTGGTTGGGGCCGTCGAACGTTCCGAAGGCGCCGTAGTTCTCATCCCACGAACGGTTCAGTGCGATCTTGAAGGTGTAGTAACCGGCGGGAAGCTCCGCGCTCTTCTTCCACAGCTGGTCCAGGAAGTCGAACTCCATCTGTGCTTCGTCGTACTGCGGGGCCCAGTTCTCAGGGGCGCCGAGGATGGTGTTGAAGTCACCGGCAACGGCCACAGCTTCAGGCTGCGGGAGGGTTTCCACATCCGGGCCCTCGAACGGCTCGGCGGCAACTGCCCCGGCAGGAGCAGCCGCTTCAGCCTTGTCCTTCGGGGAGGACTTCTTGCGGACGGCCTTCACCACCGGCTCCACGGCGTCCTCGAGTGCCTTTGCAGCCTTGCCCACTGCGGAGGCGGCTTTCTTTGCCGGAGCCTTCCGGGTGGTCTTCTTCGGTGCTTCTTCCTTGGCCGGAACTTCCAGCGTCGCGGCTGCGGCGGAAACGGGACGCACGAATCCTTCGGGAGCCGTGGGAACGGGGGTGTCGGCAGGGACCGGGGTGCCGGCGTCGAGCGCTGCCGCGAAGGAATCCACGTCCGGGAAGGCGACAGTGGCGCGCATGCCGTCTTCAGTGATGGTCCAGCCGGAACGGCCCTTGATCAGCCAGCCGGCCTTGACCAGCTTCGCGGTGGCAGAGGTGAGGGTCTTGTGGCCGCGCGGGATTCCGCCGCTGAGGAGTTCTGCCTCGTGCTCGTTGAATGGCACGCGGGCAGTGGCTTCCGCCAGGACCTGGCCAGCATTGAGTGCATCGCCGGACCACACGCCTTCGGTCAGGACATCCAGGACGGTCTTGAGTCGAAGGTAGGTGTTTTCTGCGGTGGACTTGGCCATGATTCCCCTTATATAAGCGATCGGTCTTAGGCATCTTGCCAACTGCCCGTTAAATCGCGCGACTTTAATTGGTTAACTCTGCGTGTCGTGACCGACTGTGAAGCGGATGGTGCCGCAAGTGAGGCGGAGGTCTCGGGTAAGGGCTGTCTGCATAACCCTCAAGCGCTGACATGGGTGCTGCCCTGCACTCCCCAGACACGCCTGCGGCACTTAGTTTACCGGGCGCGGACGCCTGCTGTTGCGCGTGACACAGAAGTGGTCAGTCGGCCGCTTCCCGCCCGTTCAGTTCCGCCAGCAGTTCCGCCTTGCGCTCCTCCGATGCGAACGAGGAGTGGATGGAGTTCGCTGCCAGCCGTGCCTTGTCGAAGTCGGAGAGATCGAACGTAGCGGTCAGCTGTGCGAAGTTGTCATCCACGTAGCCACCAAAGTAGGCAGGATCGTCCGAGTTGACGGAAACATTCAGCCCTGCGGCGAGCATGGCCGGCAGCGGATGGTCCGCAAGGGTGTCCACTGCGCGCAGCCGGACGTTGGACAGGGGGCAAACCGTCAGTGGAATCCGCGCATCCACGAGGCGTTCCACCAAGTCCGGATCGTCCATGCAGCGGATGCCATGGTCAATCCGCTCCACGTCCAGAATATCCAAGGCTTCGGTGATGTACGACGCCGGGCCCTCCTCCCCGGCATGGGCCGTCAGCCGCAGGCCTGCTTCGCGTGCCTTGGCATACAACCGCTCGAACTTGGACGGCGGGTTTCCCACTTCGGCTGAGTCCAGCCCGATGGCGCCGATGGGCGCGTTCATGGCCAGCAGCCTGCCAAGGACTTCAAGGGCCGAGTCCTCGGGCAGGTCACGCAGGAAGGCCGCGATCAGGATGGTGGAGATGCCGTACTCCTCCTCCGAGGTCGCCAGCACGGAGGCCACGCCCGTGACGCATGCTTCGAGGGGGATGCCACGCGAGAGGTGGGCCTGCGGGTCCATCATGATTTCGGCGTGCCGGACGCCGGCGGCCGCAGCACGCTCCAGGTATGCCCGGGTCATGTCCGCGAAGTCCCGCTCGGTGCGAAGCACCGCCATGTTCGCGTAGTAGAGGTCAAGGAACGACTGAAGGTCCGTGAACTCGTACTTTTCGCGGAGTTCCTCCAAGCCGGAGTATGGCAGCTCGATGCCGTTGCGCTCGGCGAGGGCAAAGATGAGCTCGGGCTGCAGCGTGCCCTCGATGTGCAGGTGGAGTTCAGCCACCGGGAGGGGCTTGGCGGGAACGGCGGTTTCCGCAGCGTCCACGTTGGTTTCGGGCATGGTGCTGCCAGCGGCTAAATTGTCCATCCGGACAGGATAATGCCCCTTCCGGCTTCGCGCCTGCCCGCGTGTTCATGCGCTTATGGGGGAGGCGCCGGGGGTGTCCTGGCCCACACCCAACACGCCCGCCTGAATCTCGATTTGATAACGCAGAAACGATGTCCTAGCGTGAAATGCATGCCCGTTCGGCGGGCTTTTTGATTGCCCGGTGCTGCCTCCACCAGAACTGCCCAGCGGCAGCCACCGACAGTGACCTCTATTCGTCAGGGGCGGGCAGTGGCGCGACGATCTCCGGGGACGGAACCAGCGCTGGTGGCCTTCAGGAGCATCACCATCATGAAAAACACCAAATTCCGTACTGCCGCACGCCGCGGAGTCACCCTGGCCGCCGTCTCCGCGGCAGGTTTGGCACTCTCAGCCACGGCGGCCAACGCAGCCACCCCCACATCCACCTGGGACGCACTCGCACAGTGCGAGAGCGGCGGGAACTGGTCCATCAACACGGGCAACGGCTTCTCCGGCGGCCTGCAGTTCACCTCCAGCACCTGGGCAGCCTACGGCGGAACCGGGTCCCCGGAGAACGCCAGCCGTGACCAGCAGATCGCTGTAGCCGAGCGGGTCCAGGCCTCCCAGGGCTGGGGAGCCTGGCCGTCCTGCTCGTCGCAGCTTGGACTGAGCGGCGGCGGCGGAGCGCCGGTACAGAGCGCTCCGGTCCAGAGCGCCCCGGTCAAGGTCCAGAGCGCCCCTGTCCAGAGCGCCCCGGTAAAGCAGGCGCCGGCGCCGCGGCACGCGACGTCCGTTCCTCTCAGCGGTGAGACGTACACCCTGCAGGCCGGGGATACCTTGAGCATCGTCGCCGAGAAGCTGGGCATCCAGGGCGGCTGGCAGCACCTCGCGGACGCGAACCTGGACACCATTTCGGATCCGAACCTCGTATTCGAGGGACAGGTCATTCAGCTCCCCGCCTAATACCAGCGGACGTTCCACCAGCGGCCTTGGCCGCACCGCCTTTCAAGGCGACACAGACAGGTCGGCGATAGACAAATTCCGTTGACCAAAAACGACGCCGGCACACCCCACAAGGGATGTGCCGGCGTCGTTCTTTAATGCCTCAGCCGCTGCGGAGCAGCCAGCCGGCCTGCGGTCAGCTGGCGTGCAGTTCGCGGACGATACGCACCTTCCAGGCCGATTCGTCGCTGGTGTCCAGCAACGCAACCGTGCCGTGGGCGAGGTTCAAGGCAACCCGCTTGACGGCCAGCAGCTCCAGGTAGAGGTGCTCATTCATGCGGGTAGGGGTGTCGATCATGTACTTCACGGCGTCGCGCACCTTGCGGTAGTTGGCGCTGCGTTCCCGGTGCATGTGCAGCTCCAGGGCGGAGCGCTGCTTGAGCCGCGGCTCGTGCCGGTTGAGCAGCGTCACAGCAGCGTGGACCGCGACAACAAGGGTCAGCGATACGCCGTAGATCCACCAGCCACTTCCCAGCAGGAACAGCGGCAGGTTGCCAATCGCCACGAGCGCTATGACAACGCGGAGGGCAGCTATCCGGCGGACAGTCCTGGCAACAGTGGCCATGCCATCGCGGAAGCGGTGCTGGTCTTTGCGGGCGGCGGCAGGATCGATGGTGAACTCGTCGAGAACCAGGATTCCCTGGGCTTCCGGGCCCAGCATCTGCCCGTAGCGGGGCAGTGCAGTGCGGGATGGGCTGACGGCTTTGTTCGGTGTAGATGTCATGAGTGAGCTTCCAAAACGCGGGGGTGGTTGCGGTGATCTTAGTGGTTTAACCTGAAAGGCGTATGCAGGCGTCCATTATTTGGACATTCCCGGTCCCAGCGTGTGGCCGCAGGCACAGCAATTGGCACTTCCGCCGGGGACCGTCAGACTGAAGAGATGCAAACCTTCCTTCCGTACCCTGACTTCCGCCAAAGTGCCGCAGCCCTGGACACCGCACGGCTGGGCAAGCAGCGGGTTGAAGCGCTGCAAACCCTGCGCGCGCTGGTCATTCCGGGCTACGGCTGGCAGACCCACCCGGCCATCCGGATGTGGATGGGCCACGTGCCCGCCCTCACCATGTACGGCCTGGCCATGGTGGACGAATGGATCGAACGCGGCCACCCGGACAACACCCGTGCGAACATCGCCGAGTTCGCCCCGCAGGCAGCGCACCCGGACTACGCGGCCAAAATCGTCATGCCGCCGTGGCTGGGTGAGCCCGACTTCCACCTGAGCCACCGTTCCAAGTTGGTCCACAAGGAACCCAAGTTCTACACCGCTGTCTTTCCCGACGCGATCCCGGACATGGACTACGTCTGGCCCGAGCCCCGGCACGAGTTCCTTCCGCAGGAACCGGAGGGGGATATTCTCTGGATCCTGCGGGAGCCACATGAGGACCTCGACCCCCAGTCCCTAACGACTGTGGCACTCCCGCCGGTTAACCGCAGCGCGGCCGCCGCTGCGGCAATGGCCGCCGGAGACGACGGCTACTCCCCTGTCTATGTTGAAGACGGCTCCCGCCGGCCGTCCCGTGCCCCGAAGAAGGCACCGCCCAGGCCGCAGGCGAAGAAACCCACCCGCAAACGGCTGGCGCAGGAGGAGGCCTTCCGGACCCTTCCCGGAAAGACACCGGTGGCGGTCCCGTTCGAGAACGGGGCCAGGTTCGCGGTGGGACAGGTCGTGGGGCGGCCCATCACCCTCGATGACGGCCGTTTCGGCAGGAACTTCGAAGTCACCGAGATCGTGGACCGCTCCGCGTTCGCCTACCCGGCGCTGCTGCAGGATCCGCGCGTCTTCTTCCCGGTGGAGGCACCGTAGCTTATGACGATTCTCTTGGCCGGATGCGGCGATCTTGGTACTGAGGCGGGGTTGCGGTTTGCCGGCTTGGGCCACCGGGTTGTCGGGTGGCGCCGTTCCCCGGCGAAGCTGCCGGCCGCAATCGAAGGTGCCGCGGCTGACCTTACCGCTGGGGACCTGCCTCCTGTCCCCGAGGATGCCACCGCCGTCGTAATTGCCGTTGCCGCCGATTCACCCACTGAGGAGGCATACCGGGCCGCGTATGTACGTGGAGTGGAAAACGTCCTTGCTGCGCTGAAGCGGGATGCTGTAACCCCCAAGCGGATCATCTTTGTCTCCTCGACGGCCGTATACGGGGACGCGAGCGGCGGGTGGGTGGACGAGTCCACGGCCGCCGACCCCGGCGGCTTCTCTGGCCGCATCCTGGTGGAAGCGGAGGAACTGCTGCAGGCAAGGCTTGAAGGAACCAGCACTCTCGGTGTCTCCGTCAGGCTGGGTGGCATTTACGGGCCGGGACGGACCCGGCTGATCGACCAGGTGCGGAGCGGCTCGGCAGTCATTCCCGAGGACGTCCGGTACACCAACCGGATCCACCGCGACGATGCTGCGGCGGCCCTCGTTCACCTTGCCACCATGGAGGCTGCCCCTGCGCCCATCTACGTGGGTGTGGACAATGAGCCTGCCGACCTGGGCAGCGTACTGCGCTTCCTGGCAAGCGAACTCGGCCTTCCGGCACCGCGGCTCGGTGACGCGGGGCCTGCCCGTGGCGGCAACAAGCGCTGCCGCAACGACCTCCTGCGCAGCACCGGGTTCACCCTGGCGTTTCCGACCTTCAGGGAAGGGTACAGGGACGTTATAGCGGGGAACGGCGTCCGCCATCCGTAACTGGTCGGCCTTCCCTTAGTCACTGCCGGGCTGGTTGCGGAGACGCCTGGCCCGGGGTAGGGCAGGGAATGGACTTTCGGCAGATCATAGAGACGGTTGGGCAACTGGTCGACTTCGCAGGAGTGGCGGTCATGGTCATCGGGGCGGTGGTCTCCCTCCCGCTGGCGATCCGCGGTCATCAGCCCCGGCAGCTCCCGCCAGGCACTGGGAAGCTGAACTTCTACCGCTCGAACCGGCAGCTGCTGGGCAGGTCCATCCTGTTGGGCCTTGAGCTGCTCGTCGCCGCCGACATCATCCGGACCGTCGCCGTCACCCCGACGTTCGTCAGCGTGGGCGTGCTCGCCATCATCGTGCTGATCAGGACCTTCCTCAGCTTCTCCCTGAAGTTGGAGATCACCGGACGCTGGCCGTGGCAAAAGGAAACCTCCCCGGCCCGTTCCGCCTCCGCCGCTGCGACGCGCTGAGGGCAGTGGACAGGTTTTCCACATAGGGGTATTGGGCCGGCTTGATTGTCAGTGGTGGCTGGCAGAGTGGGGTTATGGAGGCCATTGGGGAGGATCTTGGTGGGGCGTACGACGCCGGCAATTGGCTGCCGCGCCCGGCTCACCTTCACGCCGTCCCCGGCGACCGGCTAGAGCAACCCGAAACGGTCCCTGGCAGCCGAGACGTCATGGCCGAGGTGGCCGTCCGAATCGCCGCCGTGGCCCTTGCCGCCCCGGAGGTGCTTGCAACGGCCAGTTATGTCGAGGCTGCCGACTTCGCGGCGTGGGCCGAGGGACTTGCCCGGACCGTGGAGTTCCTGCAACTGGTGGGCGCCGGTGCAGTGGATCGCACCCGTACCCAGGCCATCACCGGGGCCGCTGCCAAGACCCGCACCGCCCGGTTCTCGACGAGCGGGACTGAGGCTGCGGGCGAGACCGATTCGGAATGGCCCCGGCGGCCCTCCCGGGATGGCCGCCCGGTGGTGTCCCCGGCCGATGACGGGTGCCGGAACACCGCAGAGTTCCTCCGCCTCCGCCTCCAGATCCCCATCCGCGAAGCCCGCCGCAGACTCACCCTCTCCCACAACATCTTGCCCGGCACCACCCTTACCGGCGAACCACTCACACCACGGCGGCCCCACCTCGCCGCCGCCCTCGTCCCCACCCTCAGCACTGACACCCAAACCGCCGCCGGGGCAGACACAGGGTCCGGAACACTTGGCGGCCCTGCGGTGTCCTCCTATGCCGCAACCATCATCACCGCCACCCTCGACCGGCTTCAGCACCGCACCACCGGAGAGACCCTGGACACGATCGAACACCACCTCACCACCGCCGCCACCAGGTGCGACCCTGACTTCCTCACCCGCCTGGCCCAGCGCTGGACCGACACCATTGACGCGGACGGCACCGAACCCACGGAAGAAGCCCTCCGCCACACCCAAGGCGCTTTCATCCGCAAGCCCCGCCACGGCCTTCACCACCTCGAAATCTTCGCCACCACCGACCAATACGAACACCTCCTCACGGTGATGAACACCGCCACCAACCCCCGCACCAGCGGGAACTACCAACCAGGCCAAACCGGACGGATTGACCTGGACCGGCGCACCCGCGCCCAAAAGCAACTCGACGGCATCGTCACCGCTGCCAAGACCGCCCTCGCCACCAACACCCTGCCCGCCACCGGCGGCAACCGGCCCCAAATCATCGCCACCATCAATTACCAGGATCTCTTCCCCCAGCCCACCGCCGCGTCCGAAAGATCAGAACCAAGTTCGGAGGCGCGAACGCACACAGGAGCGGAACGGGGAACGGTGCCGGAATTCCGGCCAAGGATATCCGCCGGGAGTGCAACCGGGGCGTTCATGTTCACCGGACCCGTCGCAGCGGCCACGCTGCGCAAAATCGCCTGCGACGCCGACATCATCCCCGCCCTCCTGGGCACCCAAGGCGAAATCCTCGACCTCGGCCGCAAAATCCGCCTCTTCACCCCAGCCCAACGCACCGCCCTCACCGCCCGTGACCAGGGCTGCGCCTTCCCCAACTGCACAATCCCCGCCCCCTGGTGCGAAGCCCACCACATCACCTACTGGTCACGGGGCGGACCCACCACCACCAACAACGGCGTCCTGCTCTGCGGCCACCATCACCACCTCATCCACAAAGAACAATGGACCATCACCACCACCCACGGCATGCCGGCATTCATCCCGCCACCCCACATCGACCCCACCCAAACACCCCAACAAAACGACTACTTCAAACCACCCCCACCGCCCACCCGCGGGAATAATCACCGCCCCCAGCCGTCGGTTAGGCTTCACGCATGACTCAATCCAGCAGCGCCAAAGCCTCGGAACTTCTCCGCCTCCACCGCGCCCCGGAGATCCTCCAGGTGGTCAACGTCTGGGACGCCATCACCGCCAAAGTCATTAGCGACATCCCGGGAACCACTGCCCTGGCCACAGCAAGCCACTCAATCGCCGCAACGCTGGGCTACGAGGACGGTGAGAACATTCCAGTCGACGAGATGATCAGCTTTGTGGGCCGCATCGCCGCAGCCACCCATCTGCCGGTAAGCGCGGATCTTGAATCCGGCTACGGCAATCCGGGTGAGACCACCCGCAGGGCTATCGGCGTGGGAATCGTGGGGGCCAACATCGAGGACCAGATGCAGCCGCTGACAGACGCCGTCAACCAGATGGCAGCCGTTGTCCACGCCGGCGCTGCTGAGGGAATCGACTTCGTCCTGAATGCCCGCACCGATGCCTTCCTGAAAGGCAAGGACCGGGAGCCCGGTGAGGTACTGGCCGATGCCATCGGGCGCGGGAGGGCATTCCTGGACGTAGGTGCCACCACTGTCTTTGTCCCGGGCCTCCTGGACGAACCGACGGTGACTGCCCTGGTGGAGGGCATCGGCTGGAACAGGATCTCTGTCATCAACGTCCCCGGATCACTACCGCCTGCCAGGCTGCAGGAACTGGGCGTCGCCCGCATCTCGTACGGTCCCTGGACGCAGCGGGTCGCCCTGACCGCCCTGGCGGACACAGCCGCCGAGCTTCTTGCAGGTGGCCAGCTCCCTGGGAACACGCGTCCGTTGAACTAGCGGCTGCCGCGGCCGTACCGAGCAAAGGAGCCGAAAACCTTGACGAGGAACTTGAGTGCGGCAGAACTGTGGCCGCTGCCGCCTGCCTTGCCGCAGCCGGTATTCTCGGACCAGCGGTGGCTCGACGCCGTGTTCCTCCACTGGCGCATCCCGGAGGAAGTGGCCGCCGGCTTTATGCCTGACGGTGTACAACCGGATGTGTTCGATGGCAGCTCATGGGTTGGCCTTATCGGATTCCGCATGGAGCAAGCCGGGCTTGGACGGGGACCCGGCATCCCCTATCTGGGGAGCTTCAACGAGGTCAACGTGCGGCTCTACTCGCGGGAGGCGGACGGGACCCGCGGGGTAGTGTTCCTGACCCTGGATGCGAACCGGCTGCCCGTTGTCCTGGCCACCAGGGCAGCGGGAATCCCCTACGTGTGGTCGCGGATCCGTCACTGGCCGCCCTTTCCCGGGAACGGCGGCCAGGTCCAGGGGATCACCAGCGAAGCCGCGGGCGGCAACCGTGCCGGTGACTTTCCCCTGGGCTATTCCGTCCACAGGTTCGGCGGCTCAGGGGCACGAAGCGACTTCACTGTGATCCCCAGGCTCCGCACCGCAGCATGCGATCCGCTGTCCATATTCCTCACCGCCAGGTTCGGGATGCACGGCCGGTTCCACGGCAGGACAATTCACGTTCCGAATACCCACCACGAGTGGCCCCTCTTCGAGGCTGACGTCCACCAGATCAGCGACGAATTGGTCGGAGCGGCCGGCATCCCCGTTAGCGGGGCGCCGGAATCTGTCCTGTACTCGCCTGGGGTCCGTACGAGATTCGGCAGGCCGCGCCTGGTCGGAAACGGCGGCTAGAAAGTAGCCTCCCGCACATCCTGCACGTCCTGCCAGCCGCTGCCCTCCGTGTAGGTACTGACCAACGTGCCAATCCCTGACTGCAGAGAGTTGGAAGGGTCGAAGTACAGGGACGCTGTTGACGCACGGCTGTGGGTGATCAGCTGCTCAGCCTCAAGCTTCGCCTCAGGTACGGTTGCACCGATAATTCCGGTCCGCGCCGGCAGATCGGGCGTATGCACACGTTCGGCGTCGGTCTGGTGAGCGGCACCGTCGCCAAAAGCCCACTCCGCTACTTGCCCAGCCCAGCCTTCCTGAGCGCCTCGGCCATTGCGGTGTTGACGGGTTGGGGTTTCGGGGCAGGACTCCCACCGCTGCCGCCCCTGCCCGGCACCTGCTTTCCCTGCTGCTGCCGGTCCGGCCGGCCGCTGCGTCCACCCTTTTGTTCCGCTCCCTCACGGTTCCATTGCCCGCCCGGCTTACCCTGGCCGGCGGGCGCCGTCGTGCCTTGTCCGGAAGAACGGCGGCCGGAGCCCGAACCGGCGGCGGCAGGTTCGTCGTCGAGCCTTAGCGTCAGGGAGATACGCTTTCGCTCCGGGTCAGCCTCCAAGACCTTGACGCGGACGACCTGCCCGGATTTCACCACCTCGCGCGGGTCGGACACAAAGCGGTTGGACAGGGCCGAGACGTGGACCAGGCCGTCCTGATGGACCCCCACGTCCACGAATGCGCCAAAGGCGGCAACATTGGTCACCGTTCCCTCGAGAACCATGCCGGGCCGCAGGTCCGAGATCTTTTCAATTCCTTCGGAGAAGGTTGCGGTAGTGAAGGCAGGACGCGGGTCGCGGCCCGGTTTGTCCAACTCGGCGAGGATGTCCTTGACGGTCGGCAGGCCAACGGTATCGTCCACGAACTTGTGCGGGTCCAGGGACGACGCGGGTGCCGGGCCGGCGGCCACGAGGATTTTCCGCGCGACCGCGTAGGACTCCGGGTGCACGCTGGACGCATCAAGCGGGTCCGCTCCCCCGGTGATCCTGAGGAACCCGGCGCACTGCTCGAACGCCTTGGCGCCCAGCCGCGGCACCTTCTTGAGATCGGCCCGTTTCTTGAAGGGTCCATGTTCGTTCCGGTAGGCCACGATGTTCTCGCTGAGCAGGGGCCCGACGCCGGCCACCCGGCTTAGCAGCGCGGGCGAGGCCGTGTTGACGTCCACCCCCACGGCGTTCACGCAGTCTTCCACCACGGCGTCCAGGCTGCGGTCCAGTTTCGATGCCGTTACGTCGTGCTGGTACTGGCCCACCCCGATGGATTTGGGGTCGATCTTGACCAGCTCGGCGAGCGGGTCCTGCAGGCGCCGGGCAATGGAGACGGCCCCGCGCAGGGAGACGTCCATTCCCGGAAGTTCGGCGGCAGCGAGCGCGGAGGCCGAGTACACGGATGCGCCTGCTTCGGACACCACGAGTTTTTGCGGCTTCCGGTCCACCTCGGGCAGCAGTTTGATCAGGTCGGCGGCCAGCTTGTCCGTCTCCCGCGACGCCGTCCCGTTGCCGATGGCCACGAGTTCGGCAGCGTGCTGCCGCGCCAAACGGACCAGGGTGGCCAGGGCGTCGTCCCATTTACGTGCCGGTGCATGCGGGTAGACCGTGTCAGTGGCTACCACCTTGCCGGTGCCGTCCACCACGGCAACTTTCACGCCGGTCCGCAGCCCGGGATCGAGGCCCAACGTGGGGCGGTTTCCCGCAGGAGCGGCCAGCAGCACGTCGCGAAGGTTCGCGGCGAACACCCGGACTGCTTCGTCTTCGGCTGCCATGAACAACCTGGCGCGGAGGTCTGAGGTGAGGCGTGCCAGCACCCGGGTGCGCCAGGCCACCTGTGCTGTCTGCATCAGCCACGCGTCGGCGGGACGCCCGCGGTCGGCAACCCCGAGGAACCTGGCCACGGCGGACTCGTAGCGGGCGCGGGCGGCGGTGAGGGCGGCGTCGTCCGCCGGGTCGGCTTCGGCAAGGTCCAACTCGAGGATGCCATCCTTCTCGCCGCGGAACAGCGCGAGCACCCGGTGCGAAGGCATGCGGTCGGGTGACTGGGCGAACTCGAAGTAGTCCGCGAACTTTTGGCCTTCAGCTTCCTTGCCCTTTTTGACGCGTGACACCATCCGGCCCTGCGTCCACATCCGGTCGCGGAGGTTCGCGGCGAGGTCGGGATCCTGCGCCACCCGCTCGACCAGGATGGCCCGCGCGCCCGCCAGCGCGGCAGCGGCGTCACCAATCGCGTGCTCGCTGTTGAGGTACTTTCCGGCCTCACGCTCTGGATCCAGGTCCGGGCGCTTGAGCAGCGAGTCCGCGAGCGGCTCAAGGCCCGCTTCCCGGGCGATCTGGGCCTTGGTCCGGCGCTTGGACTTGAATGGCAGGTAGATGTCCTCGAGCCGTGATTTGGTGTCTGCCGCGAGGACGGCCGCGCGCAGTTCCGGCGTCAGTTGCCCCTGCGCCTCGATCGCTTCGAGAACGGCACGACGCCGGTCCGTGAGTTCTCGGAGGTAGCGCAGCCGCTCGTCGAGGTCACGGAGTTGGGTGTCGTCCAGCGTCCCGGTGGCTTCCTTGCGGTACCGGGCGATGAACGGCACTGTTGACCCGCCGTCGAGCAGTCCCACCGCCGCCTTCACCTGCCAGGCCTTCACGCCCAGCTCTGCCGCGATCTGGGCGAAGATGGCGTCTTCCTCCGAGGCATCGGGGGAAGTGGGAACGGGAGAAGGCGCAGGCACTTGAGTCACCAGAACATCTTGCCCTACCGGCCTGCCGGGCTCCACCGGACGATGCCTCTATGTGGATGGCTAGGGGGTGGGAGAGGGTATTCCTTTGGGCCCTGCAAAGTGCTGTAGTGGACATGCCGTTACTGGCGTTCCATGCTCGAGGAAGAGGCCGTCATGCGGGAGCTGCTTGTGGTGTTCCAGGAGGGGTTCGAGGACGCCAACATCACCATGACCGTCAACGGCAAGGAAGTGAGCAGGGAGGTGGGTGTCTCCACCAATCCCCTGCTGGGCATCGCGTCGGAGGTGTCCGTAGAGCTGCCGGCGAAGGGGGCCCAGGTGGGAGTGGAGGTCACCAATCGGGGGCTGAAGGCCATCACCAAGGTCAGCGGCAAGCCTAAAAGCGTGCTGGTCTCCATTGAGGACGGGCGGCTGCGGATGAAGGAAGGCACCGGCCGCGAAGCCGTGCTCTAGACAGTTTTCCCGGCCCGGAAACTGGCTCTGGTAAGAGTCCATTCGTTGGAGTATCATCTGATCACCGCCGGCTTCCGCTGGAGTCCGGCGGGCCACATAAGTCTTCAGCCGGGGGTCGTCGGATGGCCTCCGGCGCCGCTGCCCGGGACCAGCACCCCAGACAGCCAACGACGGCGGCACCCATGGTGGGTGCCGCCGTCGTCGTTTTGATGCGGTTGGCTGATGGGCCTTTACTTTAGCCCTGGTACACCGGGTAGTCGGTGTAGCCGGTGGCGCCCTCGGCGTAGAACGTGGAAGCGTCGGGCTCGTTGAGCGGAAGGCTTTCCTTCCAACGGCGGGCAAGGTCCGGGTTGGCGATGGCGGGCCGGCCGACGACGACCGCGTCCGCGTGTCCCCCGCCGACCAGGCTTTCGGCTTCTTCCCGTGTGGTGATCACGCCGAAGCCGGTGTTGACCAGGAAGGTGCCGCCGAAGCGTGCGCGGAGGTCCTGGACAAGCTCACCGGTTGGCTCGTGGTGCAGGATGCTCAGGTAGGCCAGGTTGAGCGGAGCGATGCTGTCCACCAGGACTTCGTAGGTGGCGCGGACGTCTGCGGCGTCAGTCTCGGCAATGCCCTGGACGTTGTGCTCCGGGGAGATGCGCAGGCCTACCCGGTTCGCACCGAGTGCGGCCACCACAGCATTGACCGTTTCGATGACGAAGCGGGCCCGGTTTTCCGGCGACCCGCCGTAGCTGTCGGTCCGGACGTTGGAGTTCGGGGCCAGGAACTCGTGTAGGAGGTATCCGTTGGCGGAGTGCAGTTCCACACCGTCAAACCCTGCCTCGATGGCGTTCAGCGACGCGTTGACGATTTCCTGGATGACCAAGGGCAGCTCGTCGGTGGTCAGCGCGTGCGGAACCGGGTACGGCTGCTTGCCGGCGGGAGTCCGGACGACTCCGTCGATTGCCACCGCACTGGGAGCAACGATGGGCAGCCCGCCGGTGATGTCGGGGTGGGACACCCGGCCGCCGTGCATGATCTGGGCGAACATGCGGCCGCCCTCGGCGTGGACCGCGTTGGTGACCTTCTTCCAGCCGGCAACCTGCTCCTGGGTCACGATTCCCGGCTGTCCCGGATAGGCCTGGCCTGCAGGAGTGGGGTACGTTCCTTCGCTGACAATGAGGCCGAGGGAAGCGCGCTGGCGGTAGTGCTCGGCGAGCAGGGGGCCCGGAATTCCCTTCTCGCCGGCGCGAAGGCGGGTCAGGGGCGCCATCACCAGGCGGTTGGGGAGTTCAAGTTCGCCGAGGGTGAGCGGGGAAAACAGCATGCGCAGTTCCTTTCAGAGGCTGAAAACGTACTGCCTATGCCAACTGTGGGGCGCGTGCAACTATTCCGATATCGCGCTCATGGGACGGGGATCACAGTAGCCGGTGGTCGGGACTACCGTTGTGCGGCCCTCAGCGGGTGGCTCCGGCTCCTGCACCCGGGCAGCCCTGTCCTTGCGGATTCGCGTGGCAGTCGTCGGCGTAGTTGCGGGTGAGCGAGCGCCACACACTGATGGTCTGCGGCGGGGCGCTGAACTGGCCCTGGCCCGGGATTTGCAGCGGCGGCCCGGAGTTCACGGAATAGGTGCCTTGGAATGACGTGGTCAGGACAACCTGGAAATCTCCTGTGGCAGCGTAGGGGTGGCTGGTCCGCGTCTTCTCACCCCATCGGTCCTGGGGCAACGGACCACCCATTGATGGTTGCGGCCCGAATACCGTTCCGTCCCCGTAGTTCCAGGTGTACTGGACCGGTGTGGCCACCACGTGGACCTTCTGGCCAAACATGGTGATATCGAACTGCTGCTCACCTGCGTCGGCATAGAAATTCGTTTCTGCGCCGCGGAGGGTGTTCGGGCTGGGCTGCGCGACGACCTGCCCCGCGTTGACCGGGAGGTTCTGGAACTGCCGCTGGATGTCCGCGGCGATGCGGGGCAACAGGTCTTCAGGCTTTGGATCATAAAGGCAGGTTGGTCCCGAATGATGTGCCCAAACAGCGCCTGGCACGCCCCGGGGGCGGGACAGCCACATGACGGGGATGCCCTTGGCACCGTCCTCCCGGTCCTTGCAGTCGAGCTGGCGGGCAAGGCAGGGAGTGTCAAAGTCTCCTCCCCCGAGGTGACACTGGAGTTCGTACTTGTATTCGTTGGGGTCGGTGCTTACCGCGCCGGGTTCAGCGCGTATGAAGTCACCTGTGTCGGGGTCAGGTGCCCAGGTGTCAGCCCCCACCTTTATCCCGCTGTCTACAAAGCCTCCACCGATCCGCGGTTTCGGCTTTGACCCATCTTCCGCATAGGCGGTCAAGAAAGACGCCGTCAAAAGCAGCGTGCAACAGGCGAGGATTGCCAGGACCTTGCCTATGTAACCCATGACTACCGAATCAACCCTAAGTCGCTGACCGTCCACCCCGCATTATCGAACTTCACCATTGCGACACTTCCAGCATTGGTCGCGGCCGTCTTATCTTGGTAAGGGCTTCCGTCCTGATTGTGAATAACGAGTTCCTTCTGCAGCACCTGAAGCACAACTTGCATGGACCCGTCTGTGGAAGGCTTAGCCGTAGCAGCCGGAACTTCTATCTGCCCCCCGGAAATCCACTTGCCTTCCGCCCAAGCTGTTTCAATGTCGTCCACGAGTCCTTGGCAAAAAGCGCATCCCTCTTTGGAAAGCTTTGATAGGGCCGTGGTGTCTCCCGTCTCGTACGCATAGCTCAGCACTGAGAACCAATATTTGGTGAAGGCCTCTGCACCCTCCTTCGTCTCCGTCTTAGCCACCTCCGGAAGTACAGGAACGGGGACGTTTTGGGCCGGTCCTGACGCGTCAGCCGGTTTGTAGACAGCACCGGGTGTCGGAGTGGGAGTAGCAGATGGGGTACTCGTGGCGCCGTCTGTGGCAGCAGGCGAAGTGGTGCCGGGATCTGCAGGGGCTCCGCCCGCACACCCGGTCAAGCCGAGCGCAGCAGCGACGAACAATGCTCCTGCGCCGGAGCGAAAGGCTCCCGTCGGCGCAGCGAGGGGCGTAAGAAAGTTCTGTAATGTCATGGGCCGCTATTCCCCCAGTAGTTTCAAGACGGCTTGCTCCGAACAGTGAGTTAAGGGTAGCCCACGTCACAGTTTCGCGATCAAACTTATCCACAGGCGCCGCCCTCCGTTGTACCACCACGGCCACACGCGCAGAAGTCAGAAAAGAAGCCGGCGCAAAACTGCGCCGGCTTCCCTGGGACGGAAACAAACCTATTGCTGGCTCGGCAGCACCAATTCCCCCGTCTTATCCGTCGACAAGGCGAGCGATGAAACGTACTGCGGGCCGCCGTCGGGAGCGTCCTGGGCGGAACGCACCATGTCCGGCCGTTCGAACTCCAACCCCGTCACGTGGCACAGCAGCTTGGCGTCGCTGGGGTTGCCGTCGGCGTCGAACAGGGGCAGGTCGATCCCGTCGTCAGCACGCCGCAGGTAGTACCGTCCGCGGGTCAGTACCGCCAGGACCGGCGGCAGCACGAGTGCCAGTCCCACCGCGAAGATGGGCGAGTACGGCTGGAGCCCTGCACCGAACGCCCCGAAGAACACCGCGATGGAGACCCCCGCCGACACCAGCATCGACACAAAACCCACCGGGTTCACGGCATACAGCAT
The DNA here is from genome assembly GCF_036455295.1 of Pseudarthrobacter phenanthrenivorans. GTDB lineage: Bacteria > Actinomycetota > Actinomycetes > Actinomycetales > Micrococcaceae > Arthrobacter > Arthrobacter phenanthrenivorans_C. The sequence goes on from NZ_JAYXNX010000011.1 coordinate 58,803, forward strand.
GCCGCGGCGGAATTCCGGCACTTTCGGGGAAACCTTGAGCAGGTACTTGTTGATGGCGATGTCGGACGCCACGGTGACCACCCACGCCATGGCGCAGTTGGCGTAGAACCCAAGGATGGTGTTGAGGAAGTCGAACATGTTCGCCTCCATCAGGACCAGCGCGATCAGCAGGTTGACCACCACGAACACCATCCGGCCCGGGTAGGTCTTGGTGATGCGCGTGAAGGAGTTGGTCCAGGCCAGCGAGCCCGAGTAGGCGTTGGTGACGTTGATCTTGATCTGGGAGATGACCACCAGCACCACGGCCAGGGTCATGGCCAGCCATGCCGGCATCATCTCCTGGTAGACGCCCAGGAACTGGTGCACGGGCTCCTTGGCGGTGGCGGACGCGGCGGGGTCGAGCGTGGCGATCAGGTAGATGGCAATGAACATGCCCACGGTCTGTTTGACAGCACCGAAGATTACCCAGCCCGGTCCGGCAAGGATCACCGCGCGCCACCACGCGGACCGGTTGGCATCAGTGCGCGGCGGCATGAAGCGGAGGTAGTCGATCTGCTCAGCGATCTGCGCCATGAGGGACAGGCACACACCCGCCGCAAGCATTACAGACGCCAGGTTCGGTCCACCGTCCCCGGACGCGCCCGTGTAGGCGAAGAAGCTGTCGATGCTTTCCGGATGCGAGACCAGCAGGTACCCCACGGGAACCACCATCAGCAGCAGCCAGAGCGGGGTGGTCCACACCTGCAGCTTGGCCAGCGTGGTCATCCCGTAAATCACCAGCGGGATGATGATCATGGTTGACGCCGCATACCCCAGCCACTGCGGAATGCCGAGTCCCAGCTCCAGCCCCTGCGCCATGATGGAACCCTCGAGCGCGAAGAAGATGAACGTGAACGTGGCGAAAATGACGTTCGTGACCACCGAGCCGTAGTAGCCGAAGCCGGAGCCGCGGGTGATCAGGTCCAGGTCGATGTTGTAGCGCGCGGCGTAGTAGGCCAGCGGGAACCCGGTGGCGAAGATAACGACGGCTGCCACCACAATCCCCAGAATCGCGTTGACCGTGCCGTAGGAGATTCCGATGTTCGCGCCGATCGAAAAGTCGGCCAGGTAGGCGATACCCCCGAGTGCGCTGGTAGCCACCACCCCGGCGCTCCACTTGCGGTAGGACCGCGGAGCGAACCTGAGCGTGTAATCCTCGAGGCTTTCCTTGGTGGCGTTGAGCGCGGACGTGCTGCCCGCCGTCGGGGTTGCCGGAGGATGTCCGACGGCGGCGGCGCCAGCAGGTGCCCCCGGTTCCAGCAGTTGGGTTGTTTCCGAGTCGTTGCCCATGGGGTGCGTCGCTTTCGTTTGGGTCCGGGATTCTGCCACTGACGCTATCCACCCCAAAAGACAGCCCGATCACCGTCCTGTTTCTGCTGTGTAAAGCCTTGACTGGACTTGTCAACAAAACGCCGGCGCCGGCATTGTTCCCAACCGACAAAATCCGACCGCTGCGGCGGAACTAGCGTCGGAGGAGACTAATCCCGAGCAAAAGGACGGCAATGACCATTCCGCATCATTCCGGGGACCACCCCATCCTGGAAACAGCCCGCCAGCAGGTCCTTGAACAGGGCATCGGCCTGGCGGAGGCACAACTTGTGGATGTCCTGCGACTGCCAGCTGACGCCCTGCCAGCTGCCCTTGACCTGGCGCATCAGGTGCGCCTGCGCCACTGCGGGGATGAAGTGGAAGTGGAGGGCATCGTCTCCATCAAGACGGGCGGCTGCCCGGAGGACTGCCACTTCTGCAGCCAGTCCGGCGTTTTCGACAGCCCCGTCAGGGGCGTCTGGCTGGATATTCCCGAGTTGGTCAAGGCCGCAAAGGAAACAGCCGCGACCGGGGCGACCGAGTTCTGCATCGTTGCAGCCGTCCGGGGGCCCGACGTCAAACTGATGAACCAGATCAAATTTGCCATCGACCGAATCCGGCAGGAAGTGGACATCAACATTGCCTGCTCCCTTGGCATGCTCACCCGCAAGCAGGTGGACCAGTTGGCTTCGTGGGGTGTGCACCGCTACAACCACAACCTTGAGACGGCACGCAGCTTCTTCGCACACGTGGTCAGTACCCACACTTACGAGGAACGGCTGGAAACCTGCGCCATGGTGAAGGACGCCGGAATGGAGCTTTGCTGCGGCGCGCTGATAGGCATGGGGGAAACCCTGGAACAGCGTGCCGAACTCGCCGCCCAGCTCGCAGCGCTGGAACCGCACGAGGTTCCCCTGAATTTCCTCAACCCCAGGCCCGGCACACCGCTGGAAAACCAGCAGGTCATGGACGGGAAGGACGCCCTGCGCGCCATCGTGGCCTTCCGGCTGGCCATGCCCCGGACAGTACTGCGCTACGCAGGCGGGAGGGAACTCACCCTCGGCGACCTTGGCACCCGGGAAGGCCTCCTTGGTGGCATCAACGCCGTGATCGTGGGGAACTACCTGACCACCCTGGGCCGCCCCGCCGCTGCCGACCTCAACCTCCTGGTGGACCTGAACATGCCCATCAAGGAACTGCAGAAGACGCTATGAGCACGCCGCATCCGCCGCACACAACCGACGCCCCATACTGCGAACTCTGCGGCCTCCTCCTTCAGCCTCAGCCCACCGAGGATGACGCGTCCCGGGAGGAGAAGCACGACGGCGGCCACGCGCCGCCGTCGTACCACCACTCCAGGTGCGCGGACCTTCTCCAGCTTGAGCCCCCGCGCTACTGCGCGTTCTGCGGCCGCAGGCTCAAAGTCCAGGTTTCCCCAATGGGCTGGTGGGCCAGCTGCGCGCGGCACGGAAGGAAAGCCCCGTAACGGGCCTTCCGGCCTCTGGTGTGTTGCTGCCCGGCTGGGAAGAATGGCCGCATGATGTTTGAACACGCGGACGGCAATCCCGTCCTGGAACTCGATGACGAGCAATCGTGGCGGCTTTTGGCGGCAACCCAGCACGGCCGGTTGGTGGTGTCCGTCGCAGGGGAACCTGACATATTCCCCGTGAACTACGTGACCTCCCACCGCAAGGTCTACCTCCGCACGGCACCCGGCAACAAACTCGCCCAGCTGACAATCAACGCCCAAGTCCTTTTTGAGACCGACGGCATCCTCTCCCAGGAGGCGTGGTCGGTCATCCTCCGGGGAACAGCCCGCGTGCTGAGCAACTCGGACGAGGTCGCCGCCATCGAGGAACTCGGCCTGAAGACGTGGGTTCCAACGCTCAAGGACTTCTACGTTGAGATCGAGCCCAAGTCCGTCAGTGGACGGCACTTCGTGTTCGGCGAGCAACCGGAACGCGAGATCTAGGGACTCCTAGACTGGAAGGATGCCGGACACTTCCAGCGTGGACCAGCGCCCCGCAGACATGCCCAGCGCCGACAGGCTCACGCCTGAGCAGCGGAGCTGGAACATGTCCCGCATCCGCGGCAAGAACACCAAGCCCGAGCTGCTGGTCCGGCGGCTCCTGCACGCCAAGGGCTACCGGTACCGGCTGCACGGCCGGTCCGGCGGCGCCAAACTGCCGGGAAACCCGGACCTCGTCTTCGCCGGCCGCCGCAAGGTGATCTTCGTGAACGGCTGCTTCTGGCACTTCCACGACTGCAGGGTGGGGCTGCACGCGCCAAAGGCCAACGCGGACTTCTGGGCTGCAAAGCGGACCAGGACGCGGGAGCGTGACGCCGCCCAGCGACGTGAGCTGCAGGACGCCGGCTGGGAAGTGCTGACCATCTGGGAGTGCGAACTGAAGAACCACTCAGCGCTTGAAACCCAGTTGGTGCACTTCCTCGAAGCCGGCGGCCGCCAGACAAGGAAATCTTGAGGCAATCTTTAGCGGCTGCCGGCGCTGTCCTTGATCCTGGCAAGGCACGATAAACGGGTTGCCGCGATCAGGCAGCCACTGGCAGTTTCGGAGCAGCTACCCTATCCCCTAGCTCCTCCGGGCCAACAGGGCGGACTTGAAGGCAGCAGCAGACGAATCACTGCTGTTGATGCGCCAGTCTGTTTCCTTCTGCATGTCGAACCAGACGAAGCCCATCACATCGGACTGGGCAGCCAGGTAAGACACCAGGTCCGTGTTCCAGGTGGCTTTGGACCCGCCCAGTTCGCTGGACGCAGTCTCTGCGATCAGGACCGGCTTGCCAGGTGCCAGGCTGCGCAGCTGCGAGATGCCGGGGGCGAAGAGATCCACAGGGGAAATCCAGCTGCTCCAGGTTTGTGAGGTGCCCCAGTTGTAGCCGTCCAGGGCCACGATGTCCACATAACCGGCTCCGGGAAACAACGCGGCAAGGTCGGTGGAACCCCAATAGGGCACGTTCGGCGACCAAACCCACTGGACGTTGGTAGCACCGGTGGCGGCAACAACGTCATGCACGTGCCGCCAGGCGGCCACGTAATCTCCCGGCTGGTTGCCGTTGACGCCCTCGGCCCACGGGTACCAGTTGCCGTTCATCTCATGCGCGAAACGCAACATGACCGGCTTGCCCCAAGCGGCGAAGGACTGGCCCCACTGGGTGATGTACGCATCAAAGTCACCTGCCGTGATCCGGGCCAGGGCGTATGCCGGCTGGTCCACGCCGCCTCCCCATGCCCAGGGTTCCCAGGTGACCAAGGGTGTTGCTCCGCGGGAGCGGACGGCGTCCATTTCTGTAATCGGCGGGGACTGCAGGAAGTCCTTGTAGCTCATCACCATGGACGGGCTTTCCCCTGCAAGGGTGGCAACCTCGTCCAGCTCGGTGCTGGCCAGCGGCCCTCCGGGAGTAGCCACGCCGAACCGCAGGGCTGCTGTGCTGACGGCCGGTGGCTGCGGGGCTGGAGCTGCCTGCACCACAAACGTGGCAGAGGCCTTGATGGAGGATGTTTTGGCTGTGATGGTCAGGTTCCCGGTGGACCCGGTCGGAATCGTGATGCCCGTGCTGAAGGTGCCGGTTGATGTGGTTTGGAACGCGAAGGTAGTGGAGCCCACAATCACAGTGCCGGTAGTGGTGGCCTTGAAGCCTGTGCCGGCAACTGTGACAGCTGAGCCGGCCGGGCCGGAGGTCGGATTGAGCGTTATTTGCGCTGACGCGGCTGCGCTGGCCGGCTGGACGATGGACAGCGCCAACGCAGCCCCGATTATGAGCGCGACAAATAAGGTCCTAATGGTTCGGAACACGGCAATCTATCCCCAGATTGAAAGGCGGCCACGGCCGCAGACGGCACCAATGCAGAAAGCATTGGCCTTGATTTTATGGGCAAAAATCCGCAGTCCCATCAAGAAAGCCACAATTCTTGCCGAGTCTTCTGCCAGGAAAAGGCATCAGTCCTAACCTGAAAAAGTACTCGGCACCACCCCCACAAACCCATCTTTCCCCCGCCCGCAACACCAGCAGAAAGGAGTGTCATGAGCACATCGGACGATGCGCCCAGGCCGCTGGTGGACCAGTCTGTCCTGGATCGGCTGCGGGAGGAACTCGAAGAGGAAGAAGGCTACAGCCGCGTCTTCGTGGGGAACTTCATCGAGTACCTGCCACAACGGCTGGGCCGGCTGCGGCTGGCCCTCACCACCGGCGACCTTGAGGGCTCCATGGACGCCGTCCTGAGCCTCAAAACGTCAAGCCAGATGGTGGGAGCAGAGCGACTGGCTGGACTGGCGCTCGAACTGGAGAACGAGATCCGGGCCGAAGCCCGGCACGCCGACATGACAGTGGCGTTGCCCAGGCTCGCGGCCACGTTCCTGCGGCCCATTACGCAGTGCAGCAGGCAGACCATGCACCGGCTGCAGGCTCAGTGCTGTCCCGGCGCCAAGCGGTAGCCCACCCCGCGGACGGTCTGCAGCCAGCGCGGCTGCTGCGGCGAGTCACCCAGCTTTTTGCGCAGGTTCCCCATGTGGACTTCCACGGAACGTTCGTCCGCCTCGCTGATATAGCTGCCGACGTCGTAATCCTCGTCGCGGAGCCGGCGCACCAGGTCTGACTTGGTCCGCACCGTCCGGCCAGCTTCCAGGAGCGCATAGAGGAGTTCGAACTCGGTACGGGTCAGGTTCATCTCCCTGCCGTCGACGGTGACCGTGCGTGAGGCATAGCTGAGGTCCAGCCCGTTGTGGCTGAAGTTTCCACGCTCGGGGTGGGCTGCACTGTCCGGCGACGAGTCAACGGCCACGTCAGCGGGATCCGGAACCGACCGCGGCCGGCGCATCATGGCCGCCACACGGGCCCGCAGCTCACGGGGGCGGAACGGCTTGGTGAGGTAGTCATCGGCCCCGGACTCAAGCCCGATCAGGGTGTCCAGCTCCTCGGTGCGGGCAGTAAGCATCACGATGTAGGCGTCGGAAAACTCGCGGATCTGCCGGGAAACCTCAAAGCCGTCAATGTCCGGCAACCCCAAATCCAGGGTGATGACGTCCGGGTTGAGGCTCTTCGCCATCAGGACGCCTTCCGCGCCGCCGCTGGCGACGGTGACGTCAAACCCAGCCTGGGTCAGCACAGTGCGAACCAGTTCCCGAATGTCGTGGTCATCCTCGATGACCAGACCCACACGTGCCTCACTCATAGAGCCCCCTCAGTGCCAACGTCAGAAGTATAGCTGCCTGCGGATATCCTGCTGGTATGGTCCCGCACACCCCCACTTCCGCGTCCCCGGCGCCATGACCGCCCACACGGCCTGGTCACCGGGACGGCTGCGGTTTTTCAAGCGCCCCTTTCACGAATACCGCCTCACGGACAGGGTGGCCATGAGCCAGATGCCCCTGTTCGTGACCACGATCCTGACAGCCGCGCTGATGTGGGCGTTCTTCCCGGACACGATGAACAACCCCCTGTTCGTGGCGTTCCTCGTATCGCAGCTGGCGATCATGGCGCTGTGCTACGCCATCCCGTGGGACCGGCTGCCCTACACCAGTTTCCTTGCCATCCCGCTGCTTGATTTCGTCTCCATTGCCGCGGGCAGGGAAGGCGGCCAGGACGGCCTGACGGGGATCAGCCTGCTCGCGGTGTTTCCGGTCATCTGGTTCTGCGCGTCCGGATACCACGCGCGGACGGCCCTCTGGTTATCCTTCCTGGGACCGCTGGCCATCATCTGGGTGCCGCTCCTGCTGAAGGGCGACAACAATCCACAGGATTTTGCGCGGTCCCTGTTGCTTCCGGTCATGATGCTCGGCATCGGCGTGTCGGTGAGCGTCCTGACCCTGAGCATGATGCGCCAGCAAAAGCAGCTGGAGGAGAAGGACGAGCTGCTGCGGGCCAACCTCCGCACCAGCAAACGACAGGAATCACTGCTGAACACCATTCTGGACACCGTGCACCTGGGCGTCCTGGCCGTGGATGCGGACGGTCACGACGTCCTCATGAACCGTAAGCAGCGCGCCAACCACGAGCTGGCCCGGCCAAAAGACATTGCGGACCCCAACGAGTCCCAGCTGCTGGTCTTTGGGCCCGACAGGAAGACGTTGATCCCCGTCCAGGAGCGCCCGGTCCGACGGGCCGTTCTTGGCGAAACCTTTACGGACTACCTGGTGTGGCTGGGTGAAGGGAAGGACCAGCGCGCCCTGGTGACGACGGCGCGTGCCATGAAGGATTCCGACGGCAATTTCACCGGCTCCGTCATCGTCTTCAGCGACGTGACGGACCTGGTGAACGCGCTGGCCGCCAAGGACGACTTCGTCTCGAACGTTTCCCACGAATTCCGCACCCCGCTGACGTCCATCCTTGGCTACGTGGAGATCCTGCTCGCCGATGAGCCGGACGAATCGCAACGCGACATGCTGGAGATCATCCGCCGGAATTCGGAGCGGCTCCTGACCTTGGTCTCGGACCTGCTGTCCAGCCGGAACGGGCAGCTGATCGTGACGCCGCATGCGGTGGACGTTGCCGAACTGGTGCGCAGCAGCGTGTCCTCGGCTATGCCACGGGCGGTGGCGGCAGGCGTCGAACTGCGGGCGGAAACCCCGGACCAGCTGGAAGCCCACGTGGACAGTGCCCGCATTTCGCAGGTCCTGGACAACCTGGTGTCCAACGCCATCAAGTACTCGCCCGACGGCGGCGAGGTAGTGGTTTCGCTGGCACAGGAGGACGGGCACGTGGCCTGCCACGTTTCGGATACCGGAATGGGCATGAGCCCGGAGGACGCTTCAGAGGTGTTCGCCAAGTTCTTCCGCACCAGCAGCGTGCGCCGCACCGCCATCCCCGGCGTGGGCCTGGGGCTGCCCATCAGCAAAGCGATCGTCGAGGCGCATGGCGGCACCATTGGCGTCGACAGCACCCTGGGCAAGGGAACGACCTTTACGTTCCGGGTGCCGGTGTAGCAACCCTCACCACTTCGCCCCAGGACTGGCGGGCAAGTTCCTGGATCGAGGCAAGAATGGCCGACGGCGGCTGGCTGAGGTCCAGCGGGTACTCCACGATGTCGATGTCGGTGTTGAGGATGCGGCGGAGCTTGACCTCACCCTTGCCGGCGTAGACGAGCCAGGCGGAGGGCACGGCGAGCGCGGTGCAGTGGGCCAGCATTTGGTAGTGGTCAGCCGTCAGGGAGGCGCCGGCATCCGAGGCAGCCTTGTATTTGGCGTTGTACGCCACTACAGGCCGGCCGCCGAGCATGTGGACCGCGTCCGGACGCACGGAGAGGCGGTCAGCGTCGTTCACGGCCTCACTGAGCAGGACGTTGAAGCGCAGCCGCAGCTCCCCCGGATATGCAGCCATGGCGCTTCGCAGCGCGGTGCCCACAAAATCCCCGAACACCTGCGCCATGTCCACGACGAACGATGCCGTCTGCTGCTTGCCCTCACCCGCTTCAGCCGATGCGTTCCGCAGGATCAGGTCGGCCAGGCGAAGCACGGCGTGGTAGCGCAGGTTCATCCTGGTGGGCTGCCAGGCTGGGACCGGGGCGCCGGATGGAAGGCGGGTGACGCCGTCGAGCTTTCCCTTCAGCTGGCGCAGCCGGCCCAGCACGTCGGGGCGGACGCCGGGCACCTGCCCCATCCGCTCGAGCGCCGCCCGCAGGATCCGGTTTTCGGCGATGTCTTCGGTGAATTCGTCGTACGACACCTCCAAGGGAACCAGCATGCCGGGGCGCCGGGAGATCTGGTCGGAGATCCGGATCCGCCCCTTGACGGTACGGAGCGACTCGTCCACCGTGAGATAGCCCTGCAGGACACCGCGGCCCATGGCCCGCTCGGCGAGCTGCGCCAGCGATTCGGCCAGCGCACTCCAGAGGTCCTGTTCCTCCTCCGCTGCCACCAGGGCAGGCCGGAAGCCCTGCTCCCCCGCGTAACTGAGCAGGAACAGGAGCCGGCTGAGGCCCAGCCGGTCCTTGGGCCGCACGTCCAGCTGGACAGTGGGCGTCCGTACGGACCCCACCTTGCCCACCGGCTCGATGCGGTACAGGCCCATGCCCATGGGCGACGCCTTGGCCAGCCCGCTGGAGTTCAGGAAGGAAGCGCTTGGTGCGTCCAGCCGTTCCACCAGGCCGCTGGACAGTTCGTCCAGGACCAGGTGCCGCACGGACGCGCGGGGATCAGCGCGCTGCAATGCGTCCCAGCAGCTGGTCCAGCCCGAACCGCTCCTCCAGCTGCGCCCGCGTCAGCTGGCCGTGGTAGTGCTCCTCCAGCAGCGGCATCAGCTCGTACTTCCAGATCCGGCGCAGCCCGGCAGGGGTCTGGGCGGCGGGCTTCATAAAGTAGGACGGCCCGATCATCAGGTCGCGGTCCCACTCGTCGATGGCACCGTTAAGCGCGTCCAGCAGCAGAGCCGGGGTGGGGTCGAGCTGGCGGGCCTGCAGGAACCGGTGGAGGGAGCCCTTCACCGGCTCGGTCTGCGGGTGCAGTTCAATGAAGGAAAACCGGCGCCGGATGGCAGCGTCCATCATGGCAATGGACCGGTCCGCGGTGTTCATGGTGCCGATGATGTACAGGTTGTCCGGCAGCGTGAACGGCTCATTGGGGCTGTACTGCAGGTAAATGCGGTCATCGCGGTATTCCAGCAGGAAGTACAGCTCGCCGAACACCTTGGCCAGGTTGGCGCGGTTCATCTCGTCGATGATCAGGAAGTACGGCTTCTTCTCATTTCCGGGCTTCGCGGCTTCCTCCGCCAGGCGGCGCAGCGGCCCGGCCACAAGTTTGAACGAAACCTGGCCTTCGTCGGTTTTGTCCGGCCGGTAGCCCTCGAAAAAGTCCTCGTAGGCGTACGACGGGTGGAACTGGACGAGTTTGACCCGCTCGTCCGTGGTGTCGTCCGCCAGCTCGGCAGCCAGGTGCTTGGCCAGGTAGGTCTTGCCGGTGCCGGGCGGACCGTAGAGGACCAGCTGCCGGTTTTCCTCCAGCAGGTCGGCGATCTCCTGGAGCGGTTCCAGCTCCATGTGCAGCGACGCGGCGAACTCCGGGGTCAGCGGGCGGAAGCCCTCCTGCACGGGAGGGACGACGGCGGCGCCCTCGGTGTCGGCGTCAGGTTCGGTTTCGGCCTCCGCGGGCAGCAGCGCCTGCAGCGCCTGGACCACGCGGGTCACGTCCACCACGATGCCGGGGGTGGCCAGCTGGCGCTGGACGTGCCGGGGCAGGCTGGTGGTGGTGTGGCCGTCGTCGAACCAGCGCACCTTGCGCCGCAGCCGGCGGTTGTCGTCGTTGTACTCGGGCTCCCCCAGCACGCCGCCCAGGCGGACGGTTCCGGCGTGCTGGTAGAGCACCAGGTCGCCCGGCTTCATGACCGTCAGGAAGGCGAAAACCGCCGTCTTGGTGTCCTCGCGCTCCACGTAGCCAAGGTGCTTGTAGTCCTCGTCCACGGCGTGCTGGACCACACCGGCAGTGACGCCGGGGTCCAGGTGGCGGAGATGTTCGACGTCGAGGGTCACCTTTTCCTCGCCGTGCCACGCGGTGAGCAGCTCGGCATGGTCGCTGTGCGTCCGCAGCAGCCACGCGCGCCGGCCGGGATCGCCCACTTTGCGCCATTGGCTGACCAGTTGCCGGGAGTACCAGTCGATGCGCTGGCCGGCCTGCTCGTCCAGGTGCAGGCGGATGCGGTGGATATCGGCGGTGATGTCTTCTTCGGTATCACCGTTGGCCCCGCCCACCAGCGAGGCGAACGCGTCCCGGATCTCCTGCCGCTCCACGTCCGCCACCACGGGCTCGAAGTAGCTGGGCCACGCCAGGAATTCGATGCTGCGGCGGATGGCGGGCTGGTCCTCCGGGGTGGAGGCGGCCAGATGGTGGAACTGCAGCGGGTCCTTGATGGCGGCCTGCACCACGGCGGCCGGGCGCTGCGCGACGTTCCGGACGAACCGGCACAGCCATTTGAGGTGGTCCCAGATGGTCCAGTTGAACTCGGCGGTCCGGTCGCGGATCACACCGTGGTCCGTCATGCCCGCGTACAGCTCCTCGGGAAGCTCGAGCGGCGGTTCCAGCCAGCCGGCGGCTTCAGCAACGCGGGCGCGCTTGACCTTCAGGGACTTCACTTCGTGGGCCAGCGGCAGTGACTGCAGGAAAAGCAGCTCGACGGCGAGCTGCTTGGCCCCGCGCGTGGCACCATCCAGGTTCTCCCGGAGGTTGGTCATCATCGGGGCCTTTGGGTCCGGGATGCCGCGGTCCAGCCGGTCAAGCAGCTCGGCGGCCGCCGGAACGGACCAGGTCCTGGTGCGGCCGTCCAGGGGTGACGCTTTTCCCTGCAGGCCGGGCCCCAGCACGAACCATGCAGCGTCCTCGATCTCCTTCGAGATGCCGAGGGCGCGGGTCATGGCAGCAGTGGCAGTGGGGGTCATGCCCTCAAATTTACAGGGTGAAGCTGGACGCCCGCTCCACGGCAGCTGGCCGCCCCTGCGCCGCCAGCGTTCCGGACCTGCCTATTTGCCGGCGGCGGACCGCCTCCTGCCGAACACGAAGTACCCCATGGGACCGATGAAGTTAACAAAGGACGCGGCCCGCCATGCAGCCTTGGGGCCGTTGATGAGTTCGGCAGGCCTGCGCGAGATGTCCCGCTGGGCGGCAACCAGCAGGGATACCTGCGCCACGGCACCGAGGATGGTGCCGGCCTTGCCTGAAGGCGACATCTCTTTCCACGTCTTCTTCTGCCTGCGTGCGTGGGCCTTGTTCCTGCGGCTCCTGTTCAATGCCATCTTGTTCGGGGCCTTGCTCTTGTTCCGGGCCATCGGGCTTCCTTTCGCTCTGGTGGTTGTTTCCAGTCCAATGTGTCCGGTGCAGGCCTGACCAGAGTCTTAGTGCCTGTAGGGCGCCATCCGGTCTTTTTGTTCCTGGGTAATCCGCTGCACCCGGCCGGTGGCTTCGTCCACGAACGCGAGGTGGCTGCTGGCCTTCACGCAGTCCTCCCTGGTGACAGGGTCCTGGAGCAGGTAGTGGATATCGAAGCTCGCGCCTTTTACGGCGCCGATCCACACCTGCACCACCGCCGGAACGTTGCGGTACTCCAGCGTCCTGACATACCGGATCTTGTGGTCCACCACCAGCGCCAGGGTTCCGTCTGGTACGTCGTTGAACAACGACACGGGAGGTTCGATCCCGGGAAGCCCTGCTCCCCGCGGCGGCCCGAAGGCCGCGATTCTCGCTTCCTCCAGCATCCGCACGATCTGGACGTTGTTGATGTGGCCATAGGCGTCCATGTCACCCCACCGCATGGGTACCAGGACTTCGATCCTCTGGCCGCCGTGCGCGCTCAGCTGCGCACCGCCGTCGAATCATCCGCGGTCTCCCCCGCGTCCGCACCCGCAAACTGGGACATGTAGAGGCGATGGTAGGCACCGGCCGCCCCCAGCAGCACCTGATGGTTGCCTTGTTCCACGATTCGTCCGTTCTCCATGACCAGGATCGTATCGGCATCGCGGATGGTTGAGAGACGGTGCGCGATCACGAAGCTGGTCCGGTCCGAGCGCAGCGCCGCCATGGCCTTCTGGACCAGGAGCTCGGTGCGGGTGTCCACAGAGCTGGTGGCCTCGTCCAGGATCAGGAGCGACGGGTTGGCCACGAAGGCGCGCGCGATGGTGATCAGCTGCTTTTCGCCGGCGCTGACGTTGTTGCCCTCTTCATCGATGACGGTGTCGTAGCCCTCGGGCAGGGCCCGGACGAACCGGTCCACGAACGTCGCCTTGGCCGCTGCCATGACCTGTTCCTCTGTGGCCCCCAGGTTGCCGTAGCGGATGTTGTCGTAAATGGAGCCGCCGAACAACCAGGCGTCCTGCAGGACCATCCCCACCTTGGAGCGCAGCTCGGAGCGGCTGAGGTGGGTGATGTCCACGCCGTCCAGCAGGATGGACCCGGAACTGAGCTCATAGAACCGCATGACCAGGTTCACCAAGGTGGTCTTGCCCGCTCCGGTGGGACCGACGATCGCCACGGTGTTGCCGGGCTCCGCGGTAAAGGAAAGGTTGTCGATGAGCGGCTTGTCCGGGGTGTAGCTGAAGCTGACGTTCCTGAAGTCGACGTGCCCGTCGGTCTTGGCCGGCAGGTGTTCGGTGGCAGTCTCCGCGTCCTGTTCGCCGGCGTCCAGGAATTCGAAAACGCGTTCCGAGGACGCCACGCCGGACTGCAGCATGTTGGCCATGCCGGCCATCTGGCCCAGCGGCTGGGTGAATTCGCGGGAGTACTGGATGAACGCTGTGGCATCGCCCAGGGACATGGCCCCGGACGCCACGCGGAGACCACCCACGACGGCGATCCCCACATAGCTGAGGTAGGAGACGAACTGCATGACGGGAAAGATGATCCCGGACACGAACTGCGCCCCGAAGCTTGCCTTGTAGAGCGCCTCGTTGCGTTCCTCGAACCGTGCCAGCATGTCCGCTTCCCGGCCGAAAACGCGGACCAGGTCGTGGCCCGAGAAGGATTCCTCGATTTGGCCGTTCAATGAGCCGGTGTTCTTCCACTGGGCGGCGAAGAGTTTCTGGCTCCGGGCACCGATGATGCCTGCAGCCACCCCTGACAACGGCAGGGCAACCAGGGCGATCAGGGCAAGCTGCCAGGAAACGATGAACATCATGATCACGATGCCCACCACGGTCAGCACGGAGTTGACCAGCTGGGCGAACGCCTGCTGGAGCGCCTGCTGGATGTTGTCGACGTCGTTGGTTACCCGGGACAGCACGTCGCCGCGCTGGCGGGTGTCGAAGTAGTTCAGCGGCAGGCGGTTCAGCTTGGTTTCCGTGGCATCGCGCAGCCGCCGGATAACCTTCATGACGATGCGGTTCAGGACGTACCCCTGCAGCCACATGAAGATGTTCGCCACGAAGTACATCACCAGGACGATGGCAATGAGCATGGTGAGCTTGTCGAAGTTGATGCCGGTGCCGGGTACCAGCTCCATCCGGGACAGCATGTCCGCGAAGTTGTCCTGGCCCTGCTGGCGCAGGCCGGCAACAAACTGTTCCTTGCTCGCACCGGCGGGCAGCTGTTTGCCCACCACACCGGCGAAGATGACGTCCATGGCCTGGCCCAGGATCTTGGGTGCTATGACGTTGAGGACCACGGAGATGACCACCAGGCCCACCACGGCGGAGATGCCCAGGGCCTCGGGCTTCAGCAGGCCCATGAGCCGCTTGGCGGACGGCCAGAAATGTTCAGCCTTCTTGGCGGGCATGGCGCCGAACACGCCGCCGTCGGCTTCGGTGGGCTGGAATTCAGCTTCGATGAAATCGTCGTCCGCCGGCTGGTGCGGGGCCGTTCGGACCTCCCCCGGAGCCGGCTGGGCGGTCAGCGGTGTCTCCTCCACGGGAGCGAGGTCCTTCTTCCGGAGGCTCATGCCACTTCCTCCACGCTCAGCTGGGATTCGACAATTTCCTGATAGGTGGGCGACGTTTCAAGGAGTTCCTCATGTGTGCCGCGGTCCACGATCCGGCCGTTGTCCATGACCAGGATCTGGTCGGCCCCGGTGATGGTGGAGATCCGCTGGGCCACGATGATCACTGTGGCGTCCGCGGTGGTGTCCTTGAGTGCGGCACGGAGCCGGGCATCCGTGGCCACGTCCAGTGCGGAGAAAGAGTCATCAAAGAGGTAGACCCGCGGTTTGGTGACCAGGGCCCGGGCAATGCATAAGCGCTGGCGCTGGCCCCCGGAGACGTTGGTGCCGCCCTGGGAGATCCGGGAATCCAGCCCGTTTTTCTTCTCCCGCACAAAGGAGTCGCCCTGCGCTACCCGGAGGGCATCCCAAAGTTCCTGGTCCGTTGCCTCGGTCCTGCCGAAGCGCAGGTTGTGCCCAATGGTTCCGGAGAACAGGTATGGACGCTGTGGGACCAGGGCAACGCGCTTGGTAATTTCTGCGCGGTCCAGCCGGTCCACCGGGACTCCGTCCAGCAGCACCTGGCCCTCCACGGGGTCGTACAGCCTGGGCAGGAGGGACAGCAGGGAAGTCTTGCCGGCGCCGGTGGACCCGATGATGGCAACGGTTTGCCCGGGACGGGCAGTGAAACTGATGTTGCTGAGAACCGGGGACTCGGCGCCCGGGTAGGCGAAGGTGACATTGCGGTACTCCACCACGCCGGCGAGCGAAGCAGGAGCCTGCGGGTCCTGGGGCTCGTGGATGGAGGGTTCGACGTCGAGCACCTCGCCGATGCGGTCGGCGCATACCGAGGCGCGCGGGATCATCATGGCCATGAAGGTGCCCATCATGACGGCCATCAGGATCTGCAGCAGATACTGCAGGAACGCGGTCAGCGATCCCACCTGCATGGCGCCGGCATCCACACGTTGGCCGCCGAACCAGAGCACGGCGGCAGTGGAGAGGTGCAGGATCATGGTGATGGCCGGAAACATCAGGACGAACAGGGCGCCGATCCGGAGCGACACGTCCGTCAGCTCCCGGTTGGCCGCACCGAAACGGTCCGTTTCATAGGGTTCCCGAACGAAGGCACGCACCACGCGGATGCCAATGATCTGCTCACGCAATACGGCGTTGATGCCGTCAATTTTCCGCTGCATGGAACGGAACAGCGGGATAAGCCGGACCACCAGGTAACCCACCACCACACCCAGCAGCGGCACGGACACCCAGACGAGCCAGGACAGGTTGAGGTCCTCTCGAAGCGCCATGACGATGCCGCCTATGCACATGATGGGTGTGGCCACCATGAAGTTCAGCCCCATCAGCAGGAGCATCTGCACCTGCTGGACATCGTTGGTGCCGCGGGTGATCAGGGTGGGAGCGCCGAAGGCGTTCACGTCCCTGGCCGAGAAGCTGGTGACCTTCCTGAACACCGCGCGGCGCAGGTCCCGGCCCACTGCC
Organism: Pseudarthrobacter phenanthrenivorans; assembly: GCF_036455295.1. Taxonomy (GTDB): domain Bacteria; phylum Actinomycetota; class Actinomycetes; order Actinomycetales; family Micrococcaceae; genus Arthrobacter; species Arthrobacter phenanthrenivorans_C. Next base: position 74,997 of record NZ_JAYXNX010000011.1, read on the forward strand.
ATGGCTGCCCTGGAACCGAAGTACACGCCGGCGATGGCCGCAGCCACCTGCGCCAACGCCACCAGGAGCATCAGCGCACCCGTGCGCCAGATGAAATCGGTGTCTCCACGAGCCACCCCTTCATCGATGATCTGCGCGTTCAGGCTGGGCAGGTAGAGCGCGGCAATGGTGGATGCGAGCTGGAAAATGACGACTGCCAGGATGTACGGCGCGTAGGGTCGGGAATAGCGCCGTATCAGGGTGAGGAGCATGGAGCCCACTCTAGTGAGGACCACCGACAATGGGTGCCCCGGACGGCAAATTTGCCGTGAAAATCCCGCCCGGAAGACATTGCTGCGCGGGGACGGCCAGGGCCATCCCCGCACGCAGGAGGCCGCGGCCCCACCGGAAATTATCCGGCACGGACCGCGGCCTCCACGTTGCTGCAGTTAGCCTGGCGGGCTTCGCCGCCTGGCGGCGCGCAACCGGGCGCAACAGCTGCTGCGGGTCATAGCCCTTGGCGAGGCTCCTCCGGGGAAGCCGCGGACTGGCCTGCCGCTTCCGGGGCAGCTGCGCTGTGCCTGCCGTGGCCCACCAAGTACAGTGCCGCGGCAGCCTGGAGTTTCCGTTCCTTCAGGAGCTTGCGCTGCAGCCTGCTGAGCTCTGCCGCCGTGGCGGCCTGCTTTGCGGCCACCTCCCGCTGGGAGGTCAGCTGTTCCTGGATGTCCAGGACCAGGCCGCCGAGCTCCGCCTGCTGGCGCGCCAGCAGGTGCTGGGTTTCCTGCAGTTTCTGCAGCGTGGCCGCGGCACTGGCCACGGCGTCGGCAGCCTTTTCAACGCTGTCAGCGGTTCCCAGGCCCAGCCCGTCCGGGCTGCCCAGCCCCTCGGAGCTGAAGCTGCGCGCGAACACTTCTTCAAGGTCCTCCGTGGCCAGCCGGCCGGATGCTGCGGCGGCTGCGGCAGCACCGCCGTCGTACCTCTTGGCGGGTGCAGCGGCCGAGCCTGCGCGGGCTGCACTGCGGCCGGTCATCGCAGCGGGAAGGTCCCCTTGCGGAGCAGTGCCGGAGACCATGGGCAGTTGGCCGGTCATCGCCGTCATGCCCGCTTCGCCGGCAGCGTTGGCCTGCGGGGTGGCTTCCGGGGTGATGTCGACGGTCTTGCGCAGAGGCACTTCCTTGATAAAGATCACGGCGATCAGGGCAACCGCGCTGACCACTGCCGAGATCATGAAGATGCCCGCCGTGGCGTCGCCGTAGGCTGCGCGCATGACGTCGGCGACCGGCGCGGGAAGGTCTGCCAGGTCCAGGCTGGCACCACCGTTTCCGCTGGCCTTGATACCCAGCTTCGCGAGCCCGTCAGTGGCAAGTTCCGTCACGTGGTTGGACATGACGGCGCCCAAAACGGACACGCCAATGGCGCCGCCGAAGGAGCGGAAGAAGGCAACGGAGGCACTGGCTGAACCGATGTCCGTGGCGCGGACGGTGTTCTGGACTGCCAGGACCAGGTTCTGCATCAGCATGCCCAGGCCCACGCCCAGGACCGCGGTGTACAGCCCTGCCAGCCAAAGTTCGGTGGTGTGGGTCAGGGTTCCTGCCATCGCCAGGCCGCCGATCAGCAGGATGGTGCCGCCGATAAGGAACCGCTTCCACTTGCCATAGCGGCTGATGAGCTGGCCGGAGACTACGGAGCCGACCAGGTTGCCGGCGATCATGGGCAGCGTCAGCAGGCCGGCCTCGGTCGGGGTGGCGCCCCGGGCCACCTGGTAGTACTGGCCCAGGAAGGTGGAGGAGCCGAACATGGCAACGCCGACGGCAACCGAAGCAATGATGGCCAGTGCGGTGGTGCGCTCGGAGATGATCTTCAGCGGAATGATCGGCTGCGACACCTTGGACTCAACCAGCACCAGCAGCGCGAGCAGGAGGACACCGCCGCCCACCATCACCACGGACTGCCAGGACCACCAGTCGTAGTAATCAGGGTTGCCGGCGAAGGACACCCAGACCAGGAGCAGGCTTACGCCGGTGGTCAGCAGGATGGCACCCAGCCAGTCGATCTTGGCGGGACGCTTGACGTGCGGGACCTTGAGCGTGATCTGGAGCAGGATCAGGGCGACGACAGCGAGCGGCACGCAGACGAAGAACGTCCAGCGCCAGCCGAGGGAGCTGTCCACAATGAAACCGCCCAGCAGCGGGCCGCCGGCGGTGCCGACAGCCATGACCGCACCCATGTAACCGGAGTACTTGCCGCGTTCGCGGGGCGGAATGATGGAGCCGATGATGGCCTGGGCGAGGGCCGTGAGGCCGCCCATGGCGATGCCCTGGATGACGCGGGCGGTCAGCAGGAACGGGATGTTTTCGGAGAAGCCGGCCATGACGGATCCGGCCACGAAGATCACGATGCTCAGCTGGACGAGGACCTTCTTGTCGAAGAGGTCGGCGAGCTTGCCCCAAATGGGGGTGGTGGCTGCGTTGGCGAGCAGCGCGGCCGTGATGACCCATGCGAAGTCCGTCTGGGTGCCCTTGAGCTCGGACATGATGGTGGGCAGCGCGTTGGCCACGATGGTGCTGCTCAGGATCGCGGTGAAGAAGGCGGCCAGCAGGCCGGTCAGGGCCTCCATGATCTGGCGGTGGTTCATGGGGGCGCCGGGTTCGTGGCGCTTGGATTGCCGCGACTCCTGTTTGGCAGTGCGTTGGCGCTGGCGCTCCTGCTCCTGGTCCGCGGCGGCGGTGACGTTAGCCATTGATGGACTCCTGCGTGTGATCGTTGGTGGTTCCGGCCGCCCTTGCCCGGATGGAATTCTTCAGGGATGCGGTGAGCTTGTTCAGCATCGCGGCCGTTGCCACGGCGTCGTCCTCATTCCAGTCGGAGAGGTAGGACTGCAGCGCCTCCGCCCGGTGCCGCACCAGTTCCGCCAGCTTTTCCTTGCCCCTCGGGGAAAGGGCCAGCAGCTGGGCGCGGCCGTCGTCCGGGTCCGGAGTCCGGAGCACCAGGCCCGCGTCCGCAAGCTCAGCCACGTGCCGGCTGAGGACCGGCGGGCTGACCCCCAGCCGCTCGGCCAGGTGCGCCGCCCGGGTTTCCCCTTCGCCGATGAACTTCAGCACCCCCTGCAGGGCGATGCCGGTGTCCTGGCCCTTGACGTTGATCATGGTGACGCAGCGCAATGCGCGCTGGAGGTCGTAGATGTGGCTGACGAGATCGGCTGCAGTGGCCGGTGCGACAGACATGACCCTCCCTAAAGAATTAGTTGCTGCAAGCAACTGTACCAGAAAAAGGTTGCTTAGGGAAACGAACTTCTTCTGCCGCGCCGTTAAAGCACAGCGCTCCCCCTCCTTCCGCCGGCGGCAGGAAAGAGAGGGAGCGCTTGCCACCGGGAGGCGGGTCAGGTGGCCAGGTGCGTGGGGCCAAACATCTTCAGCAGGGTCTCAACCACGACGACGTTGGGCCCGTCCGCAGCAAAACCTGCCCTGAGCGCGTCCCCCACGTCCCCGGGGGCAACCCGGGTGGCAGGCACGCCAAAAGATTCCGCGAGCCTCACGAAGTCCGGGCGGGCAAGTTCGGTGGCGGTTGCCTTGCCGAACGCGCCCACCATGTACTCGCGCAGGATGCCGTAGCCGCCGTCGTCAACGATCAACCAGGTCACGGGGACGTCGTGCTGTTTGGCGGTGGCAAGCTCGGCAATGGAGTACATGGACGAGCCGTCGCCGGAGACTGCAAGCACCCGGGCAGGTTTGCCCAGCGTTTCCAGGCCGACGGCCGCGCCAATGGCTCCGGGAAAGGCATAGCCCAGGCCGCCCGCGCCCTGGGCCGAATGGAACTGTCCCTGCCGCGCGTCCCAGCAGGACCAGCCCCAGTACGCTGCGATGGTCATGTCCCAGAACGTCTGCATGTCCGCCGGCACTGCCTCGCGGATGTCCGCCATGAACTTCAGTTCCTTGGCCAGGTCCTGCGATTCCAGCCTTGCCCGGACCTTGGCAAGGGACTCCCTGACCAGGTCTTCCGGGGTGCTCCCATGCCAGTCCGGCGTCGTTGTCCTGCCCTGCTCGAGTGCCTCATCCAGGGCGGCCAGCGCCTGGCCCGCATCGGCCCGGATGCCCAGACCCGGCCGGTTGGACTCCAAAACCCGCGGTTCGGCGTCGATCTGGATGATCCGGCCGCGCGGCTCGAAGGTGAAGTAGTTGGAGGTGACCTCACCCAGGGACGAGCCGATGACCACCAGGACGTCCGCGTCCTCCAGGACGTCGGTCATGTACCGGTCCTCGATCCAGGACTGCAGCGACAGCCCGTGGTTCCAGGGGAAGGCGCCGTTGCCGCCGGGGGTGCAGATTACGGGCGCGCGCAGTTTTTCGGCAATCGAGAGCAGCGACTTCTCCGCCTTCCCACGCCGGGTACCGCCACCGGCGATGATGGCTGGGCGTTTGGCCGCTTCCAACCACTTCACGGCCTCGCGCACCAGCTCAATGCGCGGCGGGTTGTCCGCCGCCTCGGCCAGGGCGTCCTCCACGGGTGGCACCATGATCGGATCCAGCAGGACGTTTTGCGGGATCTCCAGCCATACCGGGCCCTGCGGGGACGAGATGGCTTCGGTCCAGGCGTCCTGGATGGCAGAGGGGATGCCGGACGCGTGCTGGATCAGGCGCTGGCTTTTGGTGACGTTGGCCGCAGACGCCTTCTGGTCGTCGAGTTGGTGCAGCATGCCCTTGCGCCGGGCGCCCAGGCCCTCCAGCGGAATCTGGCTTGCCACCACCACCATGGGCACCCCCGTGGCGTACGCTTCCTGGAGGCCGGCCAACGATGTCAGCGCACCGGGGCCGGTGGACAGGAAGAGCACGCCCACTTCGCCGGTGGCGCGGGAGTAGCCGTCCGCGGCGAACGCGCTGTTGTTCTCCACCCGGGAGGACACGAACTGGAGGTTGCCGCGGCCCATGGCGTCAAAGAGTCCCAGGGCGTGCTGCCCCGGTATGCCGAAGACGGTCTTCGCCCCTAGCGCCTCGAGGGTCTCAACGACAAGGTCGCCGCCGTTCCGCACACCGCTCGCCTGCGTCGGGACGGGTGCCCCCAGCTCCGTCACGGCCCTACTCCTTGACGGCTGCGGCGAAACCGGCGGGGCGGCGGGCTTCCCGGCCCAACGCTTGGGCCTGGTAGCCGGTGTCGGCTCCGAAGCGGTCGCCGGGCGTGGCATTGTCGGCCATGAGGGTCACCAGTTCGTAGGCGACGTGGCTGGCGGCGACGCCGGTGATCTCAGCGTGGTCGTAGGCAGGTGAGACCTCCACGACGTCGGCGCCCACGAGGTTCATGCCGCGGAACCCGCGGATGATTTCGAGGAGTTCGCGGCTGGTGATGCCGCCGGCTTCAGGGGTGCCGGTGCCGGGGGCGTGGGCGGGGTCCAGGACATCGATGTCCACGGAGATGTACAGCGGGCGGTTGCCGATCCGGTCCCGGACCTTGGCGACGGTCTCCAGGACACCCTGGTAGTAGACGTCTGCGGAGGTGACGATGCCGAACCCAAAGCGGTGGTCGTCGTCGAGGTCCTTCTTGCCGTAGAGCGGGCCCCGGGTTCCGATGTGGCTGATGGCCTCGGTGTCCAGGATGCCCTCCTCCACCGCCCGGCGGAAGGGCGTGCCGTGGGTGTATTCGGCGCCGAAATAGGTATCCCACGTGTCCAGGTGGGCGTCGAAGTGGAGCATGGCGATGGGTCCGCCGGCACGCTCGGCGGCGGCGCGCAGCAACGGCAGGGCGATGGTGTGGTCCCCACCCAGGGTCAGCAGCTTGCTCCCGGCGGCCGTGAGGTCCAGGGCGTTCTGCTGGATGGTCTCGATGGCTTCGTTAATGTTGAACGGGTTGACCGCCATGTCCCCGGCGTCGGCCACCTGGATGTTCTCGAACGGGCTGACGTCCCAGGCGGGGTTGTAGGGACGCAGCAGGCGGCTGGCCTCCCGGACGTGGTTGGCGCCGAAGCGGGCACCGGGGCGGTAGGACACCCCCGAGTCGAAGGGAACGCCCACTACGGTGACGTCGGCCTTGTCCACCTGGTCCAGGCGCGGAAGGCGGGCATAGGTGGCAGCTCCGGCGTAGCGGGGAATCCGGGATGAATCGATGGGGCCAAGGTTGCCGTTGGCTTCAATGCGCAGCTCTTCCATTGGAGGCCTCTCCTTCGAGGAGTTGAGGGGACGTCTGTGACTGCCATCATACACGGCGGTTTTCTAATGAGCATCAAGTGTTTACCGCGCAACCTTCCAGTGGGCATGCCACCGTCACGCAGAGCACGCTTTGGGCAGGCGGGAGCGGCAGAATGCCCGCGTTTGCAGGAGGGCGCGGGCGTGAAGCCGGCGAAAGGCCGCCCTGCGTGACGCCGGGCCGGAGCAAAACAGGGTGGGGGCCGCGTGGTTAGCGGCTGGCGGCGGGCACCAGGACCCAGAGCACCTCGACCGGCTTGTCCGTCAGGTTGACCCAGGTGTGGGGTTCACGGCCCGGAAAGGTCACCGTATCCCCCGTATCGAGGTCGTACTCCTCGTTGGTGAGGATCAGCTTGATGGACCCTTTGATAACGTGCAGCACATCCACGTCGCAGTCCACGGCATACAGTTCGGACTCCCCGCGGCCATGCGGCTCGATGACCGCCTGGATGATCTGGACGCGGCGTTCGGACCGGGCGGTCAGCAGGCGCTCCACGATGCCCTGGCCGCCCAGTGAAATGCGGGGGCCGTCGTTGCGTTTTGTCAGGTGGGTTTCCGGGGCCGCGAAAAGGTCGCCGATGGAGATGGACAGCACCTGGCAGAGCGTCACCAGGGAAGCCACGGAGGGAGAGGTTAGGTCCCGCTCCACGCGGCTGAGGAAGCCCTTGGTGAGTCCGGTAGCCTCGGCAACCTGCTCGATGGTGAGCCGCTGGGACTGCCGGGCGGCCCGGATCCTGGAGCCAATGGCTACGGGAACATTGCTCGGCTCAACTGGCAGTGCCTTCATCTACGAACCTTTCACGGCCGGCAATCCGGCTCCACTCTGGAGCCATACTAATGGGCGCCGCTTTTGTGACGCGCCCATGCCACACGGGTGGAAGCGGGCCGTTTCCACCCTTCACCCTCACGGGCGTCACACCCTAGTCTCTGGAAACTGGTGTTGCCTATAGGGCAATAAAGCATCACGCCCCGTCTTACCGCGGCGTGGACGGCATTACGCCAACGAGCCCATTACGACGGCCTGAAGCAACAGCAAAGACGTAAGGCACGACGGCGGCGCCTCCTTTCGCATTCCGGCGAAAGGAGGCGCCGCCGTCGTAAGTCCTGCTTTCCTTGCCCCTAGCCCTCGGTGTCCCGCGGCTCGTCGTCATCGAGGGGGACCTCACGGTCCTCGGCATCGATGACCACCGGCGGCGATTGGACCACCGGCTCTTCCTCGTCGATCAGCGCGTCCTCCGCGTCCCAGTCCGCGTCGTCTACCGGTGCATCCTCGGCATAGTCGTAGGCGGGGTCCGCTTCTACGGCGTCCAGGTGCGGCATGTCCGGGTGCTGTCCGGTGGTGCTCATGATTCAACCTCCGTTTGTTCGCCTGACGTGCTCTTTCAGGTAGGGCGCGAGGTGCGCCACACCTTCATCACAGCACCGGCCGGGCGAAAGGGTCAATAGCCGCCACAGCCGTGAGGGGGCGTCCAAAATCAGGACAGTGAAAGCATTCGGTTTTGAGGCAGACCGAAACTTCGCAGCGAGGTTTGCCAGCCAAAAAACGCCGGAAAATCGCAGTAGGCTGGCAGGGCAAAGGCGCGAGTACATGCCCTTTAAAGCCCAGGAGTTACAGTGTCGCAGCACGCCCGGCCCGAATCCCACGCCACGCCCCCGGAGGTCCCTACGGACCCGGGCCAGCCCTCGCCGTCGAACATCAAACGGTGGCGGCAGTACCTGGCCGACGAGCGCGCCGAAGCCGCCGTCTACCGGGACCTCGCCCAGAACCGTGAAGGCGAGGAACGGGACATCCTCCTGGCCCTGGCAGAGGCGGAGGGGCGGCACGAAGCCCACTGGCTGGCCATGCTGGGGGAACACGCGGGCAAACCAAAGCGGGCGTCCGCGCGCAGCCGTTTCCTCGGATTCCTGGCCCGGCACCTCGGCTCCGTGTTCGTGCTGGCCCTTGCCCAGCGCGCCGAAGGCCGCTCCCCCTATGCCAAGGACCCCAACGCGACCGACGCCATGGCCGCCGATGAACAGATCCACGAGGAAGTGGTGCGGGGCCTGGCAACCCGCGGCCGCAACCGGCTGGCCGGCACGTTCCGGGCAGCTGTCTTCGGCGCCAATGACGGCCTGGTCAGCAACCTTTCCCTGGTCATGGGCATGGCCGCGTCCGGAGTGGCCAGCAGCGTGGTTCTGCTCAGCGGCATCGCCGGACTCCTGGCAGGTGCCATGTCCATGGGCGCCGGAGAGTTCATCTCCGTCCGCTCGCAGCGCGAACTGCTCGCCGCCACCCGGCCCACGCAGGTCACGCTGGCGGCCGCGCCCAAGCTGGACCTGGAACACAACGAACTCCTCCTGGTCTACCGTGCCCGCGGGATGTCCCTGGAGGCGGCCGAACACCGCGTCGCCGAGCGTATGGGACTGCTGTCCTGCGACTGCGATCCCAGCCTTTCCCTGCAGCCGGACCTGCCGGAGGAAGTGGACCAGCACGAGGCTGTTGGTACTGCGTGGGGAGCGGCCCTGTCCAGCTTCTGCTTCTTTGCCTCCGGCGCCATCGTTCCCATCCTGCCGTTCCTGTTCGGCCTGACGGGAGTCACCGCCCTCGTGGTGGCAGGTGCCCTGGTGGGGATCTCCCTCATGACCACCGGCGCCGCTGTTGGCCTGCTGTCCGGCACGTCCCCGCTGACCCGCGGCCTGCGCCAACTCGCTATCGGCCTGGGCGCGGCTGCCATCACCTACCTGCTGGGCCTGTTGTTTGGGACGGCGGTCGGCTAACAGCGTCCCGAAAATATCGTGGAGGTTCTCCGGCGGCACTCAGCGCCGCTGGAGGACCTCCACTGCTTCATCCACGGTGTCCACCAGGAAGATGGAGTCCGCCATGGCACGCCCCGCCGCGAGGCTCTGCAGCATGGGCCATGCCGGATACTCCTGCTCCCAGTGGCTCCGCCCCACCAGGACCATGGGCGCCACCTTTTCCCGCGCCCCGTAGTAGTTTTCGCACGCGTCCTGGAAAATCTCCTGGACCGTGCCTGCGGCCCCGGGCAGGAAGACGATCCCGCCGTGGCACAGTTCCAGCAGGATGGCCTCCCGGATGGCGTTGGCGAAGTATTTGGCAATGTGCGTGGCGAAGTAGTTGGGCGGCTCGTGCCCGTAAAACCAGGTGGGAATGCCCAGCGACGGCGTCCCGTCCGGGTGGCGTTCGACGACGGCGGCGGCCACGCGTGCCCATGCCGACACCGAGGGACGGAACCCGGGAACAGCGGCGAGCGCTGAGAGCGCGGCCTGTACGTCGCCGTCGGAGGCCTGGCTCAGGTATGCACCCAGGTTCGCCGCCTCCATGGCCCCCGGGCCGCCCCCGGTGGCCACGGTATAACCGGCGATGGCAAGTTTCCTTCCCAGCTGGGCGGCCTGGGCAAAGCCCGCGCTCCCCCGCGGCGCCGCATGGCCGCCCATCACACCGACGATCGACCGGCGGGTCCACGCCCCGGACCGGGTCAGCTCATCCAGGGCGTCTCCGATGGCATGGTCGTGCAGTGCGGAGGCAAGGGTTGAGTCCACGCGGTGGCGCTGGCCAGGCTGGATGCTCCAGTGGTAGATGCGGGCGTCCGGCAACGCCTCGTAGGGGGACGTTGCCAGCCCGGCGTAGAGCTCGGCCGGTGAATACAGTGCGGCCCGGTAGGGATCGAAGGGGACGCCCTCGAGCCGCGGAAAGATCAGGGCACCGCGGCTGCGGAGGTTTGCCTCCATGCCCTCGTCAAAGGTGCAGCCCAGGAACAGCGCGCCCTCGACACTGACGTTCTTCAGTGCAGCGGAGCGGCCCCGCAGGTCCAGGGACTGGGCATGCCAGCCATGCAGGTTGACCGCTCCCCCGGCCACCAGCCGGTCAAAACTGGCCAGGTCCTGGACCTCAAGGTTGCGGGGCCGGGGACCAAGGCTGCCCGCGAAATTCATGGCCGCCGCCCCGAACTCCTCATCATGGAGCCAGCCTAGGCCACGCAATGCACATGCGGGGCCGGACCAGCCCGTCCGGTTGATGCCGGAAGAGCGGGTCCAGCCCCCGCGACGCGTGGTGGCCTGATATTGCTAGGCGCCGACCTTTGCCGGCACTTCACCGTCGCGGAAGTGCGCTTCGAGGTCCTCAAGCGAGTGGCCCTTGGTCTCCGGCACGAATTTGGCCACGAAGGCCAGGGATGCAAGGTTGACCAGGACGAACAGGCCGAAGGTGCCCGTGGAGCCGAGCGCGTTGACAACGATGGGGAACAGGAAAGAGATGGCGGCGTTGACGGTCCAGAGGGCGAAGACCGCGATGCCCATTGCAAAGCCGCGGATGGCCAGCGGGAACATCTCGGAAAGCAGGAGCCAGACGCAGGTGCCGATGAAGCACTGGACGAAGGCCACGAAAAGCATCATGGCCGCCAGGATGGTGTAGCTCGCCAGATCGGACTGCGGCAGGAGGAAGACGATGGCCAGCAGCGCCTGCGAGCCCACCACGCCGGAGAAGCCGATGATCAACATCTTGCGGCGTCCCACGAAGCCAAGCAGCCAGATGCCCAGGATGGTCATCAGGACCGAAGTGACGCCGACGCCAATGGTTGCCACGAGCGAGGCGCTGACACCGAGGCCGCTCTTTTCCAGGATGGTGGGTGCGTAGTAGTTCACGGTATTGATGCCAGTGGCCTGCTGTACGGCGGCCAGGCCGATGCCGATCCAGAGCAGCCGGCGCATCCAGGGGTTGTTCTTGAGGTCGCGCAGGGCGTGCCCGCGTTCTTCCTTGGCGGTGCTGGCGGCGGCGGCGATTTCCTCGAATTCCGCAGCTGCTTCCTGGGGGCTGCGGCTCAGGTTCAGGACGCGGCGGCTTTCCTCGAGGCGCCCGCGGATGGCGTACCAGCGGGGGGACTCGGGCAGCATCAGCATGCCGGCAAGCAATGCAAGGGCCGGGATGGAGGCGATGCCCAGCATGGTGCGCCATACCTCATTGTCGTGGATCAGGGCGTCCAGGAGGGCGTTGATGGCGAACGCGAGCATCTGCCCGGTCACGATCATGAGCTCGTTGATGGTCACCATACGGCCCCGGAGGTGGGCCGGCGCCATTTCCGCCAGGTACAACGGGCAGGTCACGGCGGCCGCGCCGACGCCCAGGCCCAGGACGATGCGGGCAGCGATCATGAAGGTCACGGTCGGCGCCAGTGCGCAGCCCATGGCCCCGAGCAGGAACAGCAGCGCGCAGACCAGCAGGGAGCCGCGGCGGCCCAGCTTGTCCGCCATGCGGCCGCCGGTGAGGGCGCCGACGGCGGCACCGGGGAACAGCAGGGCGCTCACCACGGTTGCTTCCTCGACGGCGGTCATGTTCAGGGAGTCGTTCATGTACAGCAGGGCGCCGGAGATCACGCCGGTGTCATACCCGAAGAGCAGGCCGCCCAGGGTGGAGATGACGGTGAGCCTGGCGAGGTAGCCGCGCCGCTGGCTGCCGGACGGGCTCTGGGTTTGTTTCTGCAACAGCATTGTTGCCTCTCAGATTCTCTCGGGGACCGGAGGAATGGTCCGGGAATGTGATGCGTGCCACTGACTTTAGAGCGCTCTAATACTGCTCGTCAATAGAAAGTCTTAATGACAGAACAATTTAATTTCCGCACAGCGTCCCGGCCATGCGCCAGGGCCACCCTTGACCGGTCCCGCGCGCCTGCTACGATCAGGAAAGGAACTATGTCCTATCAAGAGAACATATAGTGGCAAAATGCCGCCAAGCCGCAGTCCTGCCGGGGACGTGGACGCAACATACCGAAGACAAGGGAACGCATCGTGGCGAACAACCTGGGACTTAGCATCGACCGCTCCTCGCCCGTGCCCTTGTACCACCAGGTGGTCCAGGGCATCGAAGCGGCGATCTACAGCGGGGCGTTGGAGCCCGGAAGCCGGCTGGACAACGAGATCGACCTCGCAGCCCAGCTCAACCTGTCCCGGCCCACCATGCGCAAGGCCATGGACGAACTGGTCCGCTCCGGCCTGCTGGTGCGCAAGCGAGGGGTAGGAACCCAGGTGGTCTCCAGCCAGGTTCGCCGCCCGCTGGAGCTGTCCAGCCTCTACGACGACCTCAGCAACAACGGCAAGAAGCCCACCACCGAGGTCCTGAGCTTCTCGCATGTGGAGGCTGATGACGCCACCCTCACCACACTGCAACTGCCTGCAGGGGCCAAGGTGTACCACTTCACCCGGCTCCGCAAGGTGGGCGGCAAGCCCCTCGCCCTCATGGAGAACTGGGTGCGCGACGACATTGCCGACATGGATGAGGCCATGCTGCAGGCAGAGGGCCTGTACTCCATCCTCCGCCGCGGAGGAGTGAACTTCCGGCTGGCTACCCAGCGCATCGGGGCCAAAACCGCCGATGAGTACCAGGCCTCCATGCTGGATGCCGCGGCCGGATCGGCCCTGGTCACCATGGAGCGCACCGCTGTGGACGATACCGGCCGCCGGGTTGAAACGGGCCACCATGTGTACCGCGCCGATTCCTACAGCTTTGAAATGACATTGGTACAGCGATAATTCAAGGAGCCAACTCCATGACCAACTGGGTCTACCCCCTGGGCACCGCCGCCGACGGCAAATGGGACATCTCGATCGGAACCTCCGATTCATCCCTCACGGTGGACGGCTGGGCCCACACCGGCCTGAAGGTGGCCAGCCTCGCCGCGGGCGCCGCCGTCGAACTTCCCGCAGCGGGCGAGGAACGCATAGTGGTTCCCCTCAACGGGTCCTTTACCGTGACCGTGGACGGCACGGATTACCCGCTTGCGGGCCGTACTTCGGTGTTCTCCGGCCCTACCGACGTGCTCTACTCGGGTGCCGGGCGTGCCGTGGGCATCAGCTCGGCCGACGGCGGACGTGTGGCCGTGACAACCGCGCCGGCCAAGGCTTCCTACCCCACGCGCCTGGTGTCAGCCGCGGAAACCCCTGTGGAACTACGAGGGGCGGGCAACTGCTCACGCCAGGTCCACAACTTCGGCACTCCGGCCGCCCTGGAAGCAGACCGGTTTATCGTCTGCGAGGTCCTCACGCCCGCCGGGAACTGGTCCTCCTACCCTCCGCACAAGCACGACGAAGAGAAAGACGGCGAGACCTCCCTCGAGGAGATCTACTACTTCGAGACCCAGGTGGCCGCGGCGTCCGGGGCGCCCGCCGACGTGGATGCCATCGGCTACCAGCGCGTCTATGCATCGGACGACCGCCCCATAGATGTCGCGGCTGAGGTGCGCACCGGAGATGTTGTCCTGGTCCCCTACGGCTGGCATGGACCGGCCATGGCGGCGCCTGGGTACGACCTCTACTACTTGAACGTGATGGCCGGTCCGGGGCCGGTGCGCGAGTGGCTGATCAGCGACGACCCGCACCACGGCTGGGTCCGGCAGACCTGGGAAAGCCAGAACATCGATCCCCGGCTGCCGTTCGGGGCCTGACACGGGCAGCCCAGGCTGGCGGGACTGGCGGCAGGGGGCTGGCATAGTGGGTTCTGTGAAACAGACCTCCCCTTCCCCACGGTCGGTGACCATGGAGGACGTGGCACGCGATGCCGGCGTGAGCCGCGCCCTGGTGTCCCTGGTGATGCGCGAGTCCCCCAACGTTTCGCCCGCCAAACGGACGGCCGTGCTGGAAAGCGCCGCTGCCCTGGGCTACTCCCCCAACAGATTGGCCAGCCGGCTGGCAAGCCACCGGACCAAAACCGTGGGCGTCCTGTTCCTCGACCTGCACAACTCCGTCTTCGCTGATATCTATGACGGCATCACCGAAGGCCTGGCGGGCAGCGGCAACCAGGTGATGGTCGCCGTCGGCTCCGCAGACCCCGGAACCGAACTGGAGGCCGTGCGCTCTTTCGTGGACCTGCGCGTCGACGGCGTGCTGTTGGCCGGGTACACCGGCACCTCGACGGAACTGGCAGGGGCACTGCGCGGGACGCCCGCCGTCGTCATCACCCGGCAGATCGAGGTCGACGGCATTGACTCCGTTTTAACCGACGACTTCCGTTCCGGGGCACTCGCCGTGGAGCACCTGTACAACCTGGGGCATCGGCGGATCGCGCATTTCGACATCTCCGACTGGCTCCCCTACGCGGACCGCCGCAACGGGTACCTGCACGCCATGCAGGAGTTCGGCCTGGAACCACAACTGGTCCACAGTGATATGACCGAACGCGGCGGCAGGGCTGTCATGGAGCAGTTTCTGGACTCGGGCGCGACGCTCCCCACGGCAGTCTTCGCGCACAACGACCTGACCGGCATCGGCATCATGGAAGCGCTGGTTTCCCGGGGGCTTTCCATCCCCGGCGACGTGGCGGTGGTGGGCTGCGACAACATTGAGGCGGGAGCCTCGCCGCTGGTTGGCCTGACGTCGATCGACCAGCACGCCGGGGAGCTGGGCCGGCTGGCGGCCCAAACCATCCTGGACCGGATTGCCGGCGCTGCAGGTCCGGCGGTCATCCGCAAGCTCGACCCGGCGTTGATGGTTCGCCGGTCCTCCAACGCGGATGCCTAGCGGCCGACCAATTCCTCCGCCGTTTCCTGCACCTGGACCTGCCCATGCCGCTCGCTCCGCTTTGCGTCTGCCGCGGCGAACGCCATGACGGCCAGGCCCGCAAGGGTGATCAGTGCGCCAGCGCAGATGGGTGATGTGTAGCCGAATCCGGCGGTGATGGTGACGCCGCCCAGCCAGGCGCCCAGGGCGTTGCCCACGTTGAAGGCGCCGATGTTGGCTCCGGATGCGAGCGTGGGAGCCCCTGAGGCGTATTTCATGACGCGCATCTGCAGGCCCGGCACAGTGGCAAAACCGAAACCTCCCATGAGCACCAAAGAGATGACCGTCAGGATGGGGTTGGCGGCCGTGAGGGCAAACGCCACCAAGACCACCGTCAGAGCGGCGAGCACCACCATGAGCGTCCGGTCCACGTTGCGGTCGGCGGCCTTACCGCCCAGCGTATTACCCACAAAGAGGCCCACACCGAAGAGAATGAGCAGCCACGGCACGGCGGAAGTGCTGTAACCGGATACTTCGGTCAGGGTGTAGGCGATGTAGGTGAACGCGCCAAACATCCCGCCGAAGCCGAGGATGGTGACGATGATGGACAGCCATACCTGCCCGGAGCGGAAGGCACGGAGTTCGGAGCGGAGGCTGCCTACCCCTTCCGTTGCACCGGCGGACTTGGGGACAAGCGCCAGGATGCCGGCGAGCGCGGCTACGCCAATCACGGTGATGGCCCAGAAGGTGGCACGCCACCCTGCGGCCTGGCCCAGCAGCGTGCCAAAAGGCACGCCCAGGACGTTGGCCGCGGTCAAGCCGGTGAACATCAGCGCGATGGCGCCGGCCTTCTTGCTGGGTGGGACCATTCCCGCCGCCACGACGGCCCCGATCCCGAAGAACGCGCCGTGTGAAAGTGCTGCGACGACCCGGCCCAGCATCATGGGCCAGTAGCCGTCTGCCGTGGCGGAGAGCAGGTTCCCGGCAGTGAACAGAACCAGCAGCGCAGCCAGGACAGGTTTGCGCTCGAAGCGCGTCACGGCGGCAGTCAGCCCCAAGGCACCCACCACCACGGATAGGGCGTAACCGGAGATGAACCAGCCCGCCGACGCTTCACTCACGCCAAAGTCGGCCGCTACCTGCGGCAGGAGGCCGGCAATGACGAATTCAGTAAGTCCTATGCCAAACCCGCCCAGGGCGAGTGCTATCAGGCCAACAGGCATGCGAATGCTCCTTTGAGCTGTCGGTGTGGTTGTTCCCTTCGATGGATCGCGCCTAAGATATTTGCAGGCGCGGTATTTATTGTTGCATATGCAAATATGCCGCGCAAGCAACTATCTATCTCAGGTTACTGACGGCTCCCATCGGAGCCATTCGGCAAGGAGCAGGCATGGGCATCAGGGACGACGCCGTCGAGGTCCGGGCGCAGGGCTGGCGCACCCTCGCGGCCCTGCACGGGCTGATCGAGAACGAACTAGAACGCTCCCTCCAGGCGGAGTCAAAGCTCTCCGTGGTGGAGTACACCGTCCTTGATGCCCTCAGCCGGCAGGACGGGTGGCACATGCGGATGCAGCAACTGGCCCGGGCCACGGCACTGAGCCCCAGCGCCACCACCCGCCTGGTGAACCGGCTGGAGGACCGCGGCCTGCTGACCAGGATCCTGTGCGACGACGACCGCCGCGGTATCTACACCGAGCTCACCCCCAGCGGAAGCAGCCTGCTGGCGGAGGCTCGGCCGGTTCACGACGCCACCTTGGAGCGCGCCCTCGAGGAGGCAACGGCCACTCCAGAGCTGGCACCACTGGTGGAGGCGCTCCCCAAGCTGCGTGCAGCATCCTGACCGGAGCCACCGGCCTCCGGGTAGTGGGCTGAACCACCGCTCCGGCCATCCTTTTACGACCATCCAAGCGCAAATGCGCAATCCTATTGACAGGACATACTTACATACCTAGTCTTTCAGTGGTTCGTATTAGAGCGCTCTAATGGACCCGGGAGTGGGGGTCCGACAAGCATTTCAAACGAGCAATCCATGGCTCAAGGCCTTGCTGTAGCCGTTGTCGGAGCAGGTGTCCGGCCTCGAAAAAGCAACTTCCCTCCCCCGCTAAGCCTCCTTTGCTGAAGGCGTGCGAAACATGGGCCTCCTCGGCGCCGTCACGGAGTCGGCGCTAAACAACGGAAGAAGGTACTGGTATGAAACTCGGCGTCTACAACGCGATCCTGCATGACCGTCCCCTACCGGAAGCCTTGAAGGTTATTGCGGATCTGGGGTTGACGGGCATCGAGATCAACACAGGAGGTTTCCTGCCCCCGGTGCACGTTCCGACGATGGAGCAGATCCTCGAAAGCGACGCAGCCCGGGACGACTTCCTTGCCATTTTTGAAGGCACCGGGGTGTCCATCGCCGGCCTGAACTGCAACGGCAACCCGCTGCACCCCAGGCCCGAGATTGGCGGCAAGCATGCCGAGGACATCCGCCGCTCCATCCGTTTGGCCCACCGCCTTGGCCAGGACCGGGTGGTCACCATGTCAGGCCTCCCCGGCGGCGAACCACGCGCAACCGTGGTGAACTGGGTGGTTAACGCCTGGAACTCAGCTGCCTTGGACGTACTGGACTACCAGTGGGAACTGGCGGCAAATTTCTGGCGGGAAACGGACCGCCTCGCGGCAGACCACGGGGTGAAAGTGGCCCTGGAACTCCATCCGCAGAATATCGTATTCAACACTGCCGATGTGCGTAAACTCATCGAACTCACCGGCGCCACCCATGTTGGGGTCGAATTGGACGCTTCGCACCTGTTCTGGCAGCAGATGGACCCGGTGGCCGTGGTACGCGAACTCGGGCCTCTTGTCTTCCAGGCCGCGGCCAAAGACGTCCGGATTAACTCCGGCAACGCGGCCCTGTACGGCGTACTGGACAACAGCTTCCGCCGCCTCTCCTCGGATGAAAACCGCACCAACCTCGGCGGAGAAGAATGGGCCAATGAATGGCCCAAGGACTCCGCATGGGACTTCGTGGCCCTGGGTCGCGGCCATGACACTGCGTACTGGACCGACTTCCTGCGCGCACTGCACGACGTGGATCCGAACATGCTGGTCAACATCGAGCACGAAGACGTCTCCCTCGGAAGGATCGAGGGGCTCAAGGTTGCTGCAAAGGTCCTGAAGGACGCTGACGCGGCCCTCTCGGCGTCCTTGGACCCTGCCTGATAACCCCGCCGCCAACAGCAGGAGGGGCTGCGCGCTTGCACCGCCCCTCCTAAGGTTCAACTGGACAAGGCCGCTACGAAACTGCCCTCGGACGCGAGCCGTGGGCCCCGGGGGGGGGGGGGA
>NZ_JAYXNX010000011.1:93003-138274 GCF_036455295.1 Pseudarthrobacter phenanthrenivorans
CGAAACTGCCCTCGGACGCGAGCCGTGCCCCCTTGAGCGATGCTCAAGGGGGCACGGGGGTGGTGGAGCGGGCGTGGTTATGACTTAGCTGGCCGCACCGTCAGTGAACTGCTGTCTCAGCCGATTGGGCCTTGCTGCCGTCGACGTTCTTGAAGTAGTGCTCCAGGTCCTCGAGGCTCTTGTCCTTGGTTTCCGGAACGTACTTGGCCGCGAAGGCGATGGCCCCCACCCCAAGGACGGCGAAGACGAAGAACGTGTTGGAGATGCCGATGGCGGCAAGCAGCTGCGGGAAGCCGAAGCCGATCAGAAAGTTGACGAGCCACAGCAGGAAAGCGGACGCCCCCATGCCCAGGCCGCGGATCTTCAGCGGGAAGATTTCCGAGAGCATCAACCAGGTCACCGGGGAGATAGCGCCCTGCTGGAACGCCAGGAACGTCACGGTGAGCGCCAGGATGACGAAGCCCCGGGCTGTGCCTTCCGGCAGGATCAGCGAGAAGAGGCCGATCAGCAGCAGCGCCGTCGTCGTGCCTGCCTGGCCGGAGATCAGCATGCGGCGCCGGCCCACCTTGCCCAGCAGCCAAATCCCGACGAATGTAGCCAGGACCGAGATCACGCCGTTGGCGATGTTGGCCGTAAGCGCCGCTTCACGGCCAAAACCGGACTGCGACAGGATCTGGGTTCCGTAATACATGATGGAGTTCACGCCGGTGATCTGCTGGATCACCGCGAGGCCCAGTCCCACCACGAAGATCCGGCGCAGCCACGGAACGCCCAGGTCCTTCCATGAACCCATCTTGGACTTATAGTCCTCCACGGCCATGGCCTTGACTTCTTCGAACTCCCTGCGGGCCACCTCCGGCGAGCGGATCCGCTGCAGCACGCTGAGCGTCTCGCCAAAGCTGCCGATGGAGGCCAGCCAGCGCGGGCTCTCGGGCATGAAGTTCATCCCGATCCACAGTGCGATGGCCGGCAAGGTGGCGATGACCAGCATCCAGCGCCAGATGCCGTGGGACTCACCGAATGAGTTGCCAAGGTAGGCATTGAAGATGAACGCGAGCAACTGCCCGGTGACGATCATGAGCTCGTTCTGCGTGACGATGCGGCCGCGCCGGTTGCTCGGCGATACTTCCGCCAGGTACACCGGAACGGTCACCGATGCCCCGCCGACGGCGAGTCCCAGCACAAGCCTTGCGGCGATCATGACTTCCGTGGTCGGCGAGAACGTGCAGCCCAGGGTGCCCAGGAGGAAGACGACGGCGAGGACCATAATCATCCTGCGCCGGCCGTTGCGGTCCGCCAGGCGTCCGCCGAACAGCGCACCGAAGGCGGCACCGAACAGCAGGGACGAGGTGACCAGGCCCTCGGTCAGCGGGGTCAGCCCCAGGTCCTCCTGCATGTACGGCAACGCGCCGTTGATCACGCCGGTGTCGTAGCCGAAGAGCAGGCCGCCGAAGGTGGAGATGATGGTGACGGTGCGCAGGGCCCGCTGATGGTTGCCGGGGCGCGTGTCACTATGCGCACGCGAACTCATAGGCTGACCTTCTGGACGTACTGCTTCATGGTCTCCAGCTGATAGCGGGAGACCTCTTCGGCGTTCTCGTCTTCGGCGAAGACGCTGGACACCATTACGGTGTCGTCGCGGTCGAGGAAGCCGATCTCCTTCAGGCCGCCGAAGAACTCGTCCCAGTTCACGTCGCCGTCGCCGATCTTCAGGTGCTGGTGGACGCGGACCGGGTTGCCTGGCGGGTTGGTAATGTAGCGCAGCCCGTGGGAAGCGTGGTGGTCCATGGTGTCTGCCACGTGGACCAGCCGCAGCTTGTCCCCCGCGGTGCGCATGATGTCCAGTGGGCTGTTCTTCATGTGGAAGCTGTGGGAGGCCACGTAAACCATGCCCACATTCTTCGAGTTCACGCCACGGATGACGCGGATGGCGGCCAGGCCTTCCTCAACGAAGTCGTCCGGGTGCGGGTCGATCAGCAGGTCGATGCCTTCCCGCTCGATGATCGGCAGCAGCTCCTCCATGGAACGGTAGAAGGCCCGCTCGGACTCCTCCGCTTTCTCGGGACGGCCGCTGAACTCGGTGTTCATGGTGCTGACGCCCAGGTCCACGGTGATCTGGATGGCGCGCTTCCAGTAGCGGACTGCTGCCTCGCGGGCGTCTTCGTCCGGCCCGGACCAGCGGAGCACCGGCAGGACGGAGGCAATCTCGATCCCGGCGTCCCGGCAGGCCTTCTTCAGCTGGCCCACCAGATCGTCATCCGCTTTGGGGTGGTTGTAGAACGGGATGAAGTCCGCGTGCGGGGTCATCTGCATGTACTTGTAGCCGAGGTCGGCCACCACCTTGGGGAACTCCAGCAGGCTGTGGGAGTGGTGGAACGGGGTGGGGTCAAGGGCGATTTTCACGTAAACACTCCATTGTGGGTCAGTCAGGATGGGGACGCAAAAGGGGACGGATGGCTCCGCCCCCTTTTCTTGGTCCTACTTGTAGAGGGCGGGCTTGGCCGCCAGCTTAACGGCGACCTTTTCGCCGTTCTTCTGGGCTTCAACGCCTGCTTCGCAGCACGCGGCGGTGGCGTACCCGTCCCAAGCGGAGGGGCCTCCGATGCCGCCCTTCAGTGCCGCGTCCACCCACGACTGGATTTCGACGTCGTACGCCGCACCGAAACGCTCCTCGAAGCCGGGTGTGACGTTGCCGCCCCAGCGGCCGTTGCTGCGCGTGTAGGGTCCCTTGTCGCCGCCAATGCTGACGACGCCGTCCTCGAAGGATGCCTGGGTGGCTACCTCGTAGCCGAACTTGGCGTTGACGTAAATTTCGACGTCGGCCAGAACGCCGGACTCGGTTTCGATCAGGACCTGCTGCGGGTCGTGCTGGCCAGAGGGCGCATTCTTGGTGGCCTTGCCCAGACGGACCTGGACGCTGGTGATCTCCTCGCCGGTAAAGTACCGGATGGCGTCGAATTCGTGGACCACGGAATCGTTGATGAGCATCTCGTTGGTGAAGCCCTCGGGGGTGCTGGGGTTGCGGTGCTGGTGGTGCAGCATCAGCAGTTCGCCCAGTTCCTGGTTACGGATGATCGATCCGAGCGCTGCGTATTCCGCGTCGAAGCGGCGCATGAAGCCCACCTGGATGCGTTTGTGGCCCAGTGCCACCTCGGCCTCCACGATTTTCCAGGAGGATTCGGCGTCGGGGGTGAGCGGCTTTTCGCAAAGGATCGGGATGTCTTTTGCGAGGGCCTTGAGCAGGATGTCCTCGTGCAGGAAGCCGGGAGTGGCGATCAGGACGGCATTGACGTCGCCGTTGTTCAGTGCTTCGTCAGCGTCGGCGAGGGCCACGGCACCGGGGATGCCTTCGATGGCGGCCTGGGCGCGGGCGAGGTCGACGTCCACGACGGCGGCAACTTCGGCTCCGTGGATTCGCTTGTTGAGGCGCTGGATGTGGTCGGCGCCCATGCGGCCTGCGCCGATGACGGCAACGCGGAGGGTTTCAGTCATTGTTCTGTCCTTTGTGGTCTCTGTGGCGGGGGTTAGCTGACGGCGGTACGGGAGCCGCAGGACAGCAGGTAGTTACGGGTACGCTTGGCGATCGGCATGGGAACGTCGAAGGCCACGGGATACATGTCCTGCTCCACGATCCCGAAGATGGGCCGCTCCAGGGCTTCCACCGCTTCGATGACGGCGCGCAGGTCCGGCAGGCCGTTGGGCGGTTCGGTCATGACGCCGGCCAGGTTGGCGGCTGCCCAGGTCATATTTTCCTCGTTGACCTTCCTGAGGATGTCCGGGTTGATCTGCTTCAGGTGCAGGTAGCCGATGCGGTCCGGGTAGTTCTTGATCAGTTCCAGGCTGGAGGCGCCACAGTATTCGGCGTGTCCGGTGTCCAGGCAGAGGTTCAGGTATTTGGGGTCCGTGGCCCCGAGCAGCGTTTCGATGTCCTCCTGCGCTCCGACATGGGAGTCGGCGTGCGAGTGGAACTGCTGCTTCAGGCCGAAGTCCTCCAGGAGGGTCTTGCCCAGGCGGTTGTGGCCGGCGAACAGGTCGTTCCAGGCCCTCTCGCTTAGGGTGCCGCTTTCAACCGCTTCACCGGTGACGTCATCGCGCCACATGGCGGGGATGACCACGATGTGCTCGCCGCCCATGGCCGCCGTAAGCTCAGCCACCTTACGGGCAGGCTCCCACGCGGTTTCCCACTGGTCAAGGCCGCGGTGGAAGGCGGTGAAAACGGTGCCGGCGGAGATCTGCAGGTCGCGTTGCTTCAGTTCTTCGGCCAGGCGGGCGGGGTCGGTGGGCAGGTAGCCGTACGGGCCCAGTTCGATCCACTTGTAGCCGGACTCGGCCACTTCATCGAGGAAGCGTTCCCACGGGGTCTGCTTGGGATCGTCCGCGAACCAGACGCCCCAGGAGTCCGGCGCCGTGCCGATGATCAGCTTGTTCTCAGTCATGACAGCGTTGTCTTTCTCTTTGCATCGGTTGCTCCGTTGTTGTCGTTTTGGACGCTCAAAACGACAAGTACGGAGCAACCGACGGGGTTGGGCCCACGCCGCCAGGGTTCCCTGGCCGAGCTTGCGAGGCGAGGGTGGCGGTGGGGACTAGTTCGAGGGGAAGTTGTAGGAGGCGCCGGAGGCGTGGTGGGTTTCGGGCCAGCGGGAGGTGATGACCTTGCCGCGGGTGTAGAAGCTTACGCCTTCGGGTCCGTAGATGTGCTTGTCGCCGAAGAGGGAGGCTTTCCAGCCGCCAAAGGAGTGGTAGGCCACCGGCACCGGGAGGGGCACGTTGATGCCGATCATGCCCACGGTGACACTGCGCTGGAACTTGCGGGCGGCGGCGCCGGAGGAGGTGAAGATGGCGGTGCCGTTGCCGTAGGGGTTGGCGTTGATGAGCTTGATGCCCTCTTCGAGGGTGTCCACGCGGACCACCACGAGGACGGGTCCGAAGATTTCCTCCTGGTAGGCCGTCATTTCGGTCTTGACGTGGTCCAGGACGGTGGGGCCCACCCAGAAGCCGTTCTCGTGGCCGGGGACCACCAGGTCGCGGCCGTCCACCACCATGGCGGCGCCGGCGGTTTCTGCTTCGGTGACGATCCTGACGATGCGTTCCTTGGAGGCCGGGGTGATGACCGGGCCCATTTCGGCGTCGGGTTCGGTGCCGTTGTTGACCTTGACGGCTTCGGCGCGTTCCTGGACTTTGGCGACCAGGGCGTCCGCGGCGTTCCCGACGGCGACGGCGACCGAGATGGCCATGCAGCGTTCCCCGGCGGAGCCGAACGCGGCGGCAGCGAGGTGGTCGGCGGCGTTGTCGAGGTCGGCGTCGGGCAGGATGATCGCGTGGTTCTTCGCCCCGCCCAGGGCCTGGACGCGCTTGCCGTGCCTGGTGGCGGTTTCGTGGACGTACTGGGCGATCGGGGTGGAACCAACAAAACTAATGCCGTCCACGTCAGGGTGGGTCAGCAGCCCGTCGACAGTTTCCTTGTCGCCGTGCAGGACCTGGAACACACCGTCAGGCAGCCCAGCTTCCTTCCAGAGCCTGGCCAGCAGCAGCGACGCGGAAGGGTCCCGTTCGGAGGGCTTGAGGATGAACGCGTTGCCCGTGGCGATGGCCATCGGCGCCATCCACAGCGGCACCATGACGGGGAAGTTGAACGGGGTAATGCCGGCCACGACGCCGAGCGGCTCGCGGAAGGAGAAGACGTCGATGCCGGTGGAGACCTGGTCCGAGTAGTCGCCCTTGAGCAGGGTGGGCACACCGCAGGCGTACTCCACCACTTCCAGGCCGCGGCCGATCTCGCCTTTGGCGTCGGAAAGGACCTTGCCGTGCTCGGCAGTGACCAGTTGGGCGAGTTCGTCCACGTGGGCGGCGACGAGTTCGCGGAACTTGAACAGGACGGCGGTGCGCTTGGCCAGGGAGATGTCACCCCAGGCGTCGGCGGCCTTGCGGGCTGCAGCGACGGCGGTGTCCAGGTCGGCGCGGTTGGCCAGGCGCAGTTCGCCGGTCACGGCGCCGGTGGCCGGGTTGTACACGGCGGTGGTGCGGTCGCCCTCGCCAGCGGTCTCGGCGCCGTCGATGAAGTGGTTGATGACGGTTGCTTCAGTGGTGGTGGCAGTCATGGGACTCTTCCTTGAGTGGGTTGGTCTTGGAGGGAGCGGGAATCAGCCAAGCAGTTTGCGCTGGCGTGACTTGTGGTCGACGTAGGTCTGGAACGCCTGTCTCGTGGAATCCAGCTCGGAGACCTGGGAGACGGGGACGTCCCACCAGGACTCGGAGGACGGAGCGTCCAGCAGCGGGTCGGATTCGACGTGGATCAGGATCGGTCCGCTGCGCTCGGGGGCGGCCTTGGCGTCCCGGATGGCCTGTTCGAGTTCGGCGATGACCTTCTCGCCGGGCTCGATCCGGATGACCTTCACGCCCAGGGACTCGGCGTTCAAGGCCAGGTCCACGGGCAGGGTCTCGCCTTCGTCGAAGCTGTGCTGCGCTTCATCCAGCTCCCGGTACTGGGTACCGAATCGCTGCGAGCCCAGGGATTCGGAGAGGGAGCCGATGGAGGCGTAGCCGTGGTTCTGGATCAGGACCACGATCAGTTTGATGCGTTCGGCGACGGCGGTGACCAGTTCGGTGTGCATCATCAGGTAGGAGCCGTCCCCCACCATCACGACGACGTCCCGCACCTCCGCGTCAGAGGCGCCTGCCGCCGTCGCGCTTTTCGCTTCGGCGATCGCCGCACGTTTGACGCCGAGGCCGCCAGGGATCTCGTACCCCATGCAGGAGTAGGCATATTCGACGTGGTAGCCGAAGGGGTCCCGGACGCGCCACATCTTGTGCAGGTCACCGGGCAGGGATCCGGCGGCGCAGATGACCACGTCGCGGGCGTCCATGGCGCGGTTGGTGGCGCCGATGATTTCGTTCTGGGCCGGCAGCGGCGTGTAGCGGGTGTCGAAGGCCTCGTCCACGGTGGCGTTCCAGCGCTTCTTCTCGGCCTCGACGCGTCGCGACAGGTCGGCGCCGACGCGGTACCCGCCGAGGGCTGCGTTGAGCTTGACCAGGGCCTTGCGGGCGTCGGCGACGATCGGCAGCGTGGTGCCGTGCTTGTACGCGTCGATCGGGGCGACGTTGATGTTCACGAATTTCACGTCCGGGTTCTGGAACGCGGTCCGGGACGCGGTGGTGAAGTCCTCGTAGCGGGTGCCGATGCCGATGATCAGGTCCGACTCGGCAGCGATGGCGTTCGCCGCTGTCGTGCCGGTGGAGCCGATGGCGCCGAGGGAGAACTGGTGGTCCCAGGGCAGGACGCCGACGCCGGCCTGCGTGTTGCCCACGGGGATACCGGTCAGCTCGGCCAGTTTGGCCAGTTCGTCGTTGGCGTAGGCGTAGAGGACGCCGCCGCCGGCGATGATCAGCGGACGCTTGGCGGCGCGGATGGCTGCGGCGGCGCGGGCGATGTCCTCGTCGTCGGCGTCGGGGCGGCGGATCCGCCATTCACGCTCGGCGAGGAACTCGACGGGGACGTCGAAGGCCTCGGCCTGGACGTCCTGCGGCAGCGATACCGTGACAGCGCCGGTTTCGGCCGGGTCGGTGAGGACGCGCAGGCCGTGGTGGAACGCGGAGAACAGCTGCTCGGGCCGGTTGACCCGGTCGAAGAATTTGGACAGCGGCCGGAACGCGTCGTTAACGGTGATGTCGTAGGCGTACGGCTGCTCGAGCTGCTGCAGGACAGGGTCTGCGGCGCGGGTGGCGAAGGTATCGGACGGCAGCAAGAGCACCGGCAAACGGTTGGTGGTCGCCAGCGCGGCACCAGTGAGCAGGTTCGAAGAACCCGGACCGATGGAGGTGCTGACCGCGTAGGTCTGGCGGCGGCGGGTGTGCCGGGCGTAGCCGACGGCCTGGTGGACCTGGGCTTGTTCGTTCCGGCCCTGGTAGTACGGCATGATGGCCGGGTCCAGCTGCTGGTACTGCTTCAGGGCCTGGCCCACTCCGGCCACGTTGCCGTGCCCGAAGATACCGAACGTGCCCGGAATGAGCCGCTCACGGTACTCAACGCCGTTGACCGAGTCCACGGTGTACTGCTTGGAAAGGTATTCGACGACGGCCTGCGCCACCGTCATTCTGCGCGTTCCTGATGCGGATCCCATGGCGACTACTCCGATACTTCTGTGGTGTGGTGCAGGAGCGAGGCGGCCGCAGCGACGGCCCCGGCGACGTCCCCATCTGCGGGGTAGAGCAGGGTCCGGCCGACGGTGAGGCCCTGTACGCCCGGCAGTGCCAGGGCGGCTCCCCAGGTGGCGAACACTTCATCCTGGGACCCGGCCGGGTCACCGCCCAGCAGCACGGTGGGCATGGTGGTTGCGGCCATGACGCGTTCCATCTCCGCCACCACCGGAAGCTTCATCCAGGTGTAGGCGCTGGTGGACCCCAGGCCCTCGGCGATCGCGATGGACTTGATCACCGCGTTGGTGGACAGGTCGTTGCGGACCCGGCCATTCTCGCGGACGGACAGGAACGGCTCCACCATGGCGATCAGCTTCCGCTCCGCCAGCGAATCAATCGCCTTGGCGGTTGCCTCCAGGGTGGCTACTGTGTCGGGGTCGCCGAGGCAGATGCGGGTCAGCATCTTCCCGCCGTCAGCACCCAAGGCCTGCAGCGCAGCGGCGGTGTGGCCGGTGAAGCGGTCATCGAACTCGTTGACCAGCCCGGACAGGCCGCCGCGGTTCATCGAACCGAACACCAGCTTGCCGTCCAGGGCGCCCAGCAGGAGCAGGTCGTCCATGATGTCCGGGGAGGCCAGGACACCGTCGACGGCCGGATTCGCCAGGGCGATCTGCAACCGGTCCAACAACTGCCGCCGGTCGGCCATGGCCACGGGGTCGTTGCCGACGGCCAGGGCGCCGCGGGCGGGGTGGTCGGCGGCGACGATGAAGTTCTGCCGCCCGGCTTTCAGGCCGGGGTGGCGGCGCCGGGCCTTCGCGGCGCGGGCCACGGCGTCCGGGTCTTCCAGGCGGATGGTGCTCAGGTGCTCGTAGCGGCGCGGATCATCGTCCACGGCGCTGCCAGGGGTTACAGGGGTGAGGGTCACAGTGCTGCTCCTTCGGTGGCAAGCTGAGCGGCAGTACCGGCACCGGGGACCGGGCGGCCGCGTTCGGCCAGCAGTGAGGTGACCTCGACCGGCGTCGGCATGGCATCGGCGCAGGAAAGGCGGGAAGCGACAAGCGCGCCGGCGGCGTTGGCGTAGTCAAGAACCTGGGCCAGGGGCCAGCCCGAAAGCAGGCCGTGGCAGAAGGCGCCTCCAAAGGAGTCGCCGGCACCGAGCCCGTTGAGGGTCTCCACCGGGACGGGGGCGGAGACGACGCGTTCGGTGCGGGTCTTGGCCATCACGCCTTCGGGGCCGAGCTTGACGACGGCGATTTCCACGCCGGCAGCCAGCAACCGGTCCGCCTGTTCGTCAGGGGTGCCTTCACCTACGGCAACGGCGCATTCCTTGTCGTTGCCGATCGCGACGGTGACGTGCGGAAGGATCTTGGCGACCTCGGCACGGGCTTCCTCCTCGGATGCCCAGAACATCGGCCGGTAGTCCAGGTCCAGGATGGTGAACTGACCGATCCGCAGGCTGTCCCTGTCCCTTGCTTCGTGGGCGGCGATGTGGGCGGCCCGGGAGGGTTCCTGGGACAGTCCGGTCACCGTGGACCAGAAGATCCCGGCGTTGCGGATGGCGGCCAGGTCCAGCTCTTCGGCCTTGATCTGCAGATCCGGGGCGGTGGGGAAACGGCCGTAGAAATAGAGCGGGAACTCATCCGTGGCCGGCTTGATTGCACAGAACGTCACCGCCGTCTGCAGGCCGGCGACCGGAGTTACGAAGGAGTCGTCAACATTGAACTTGCGCAGCTCGCGGTGCAGGTAGGCCCCGAACGGGTCGTCCCCGGTGCGGGTGATCACGCCGGTCCGGCGTCCGTGGCGGGCAGCGGCAACAGCGACGTTCGACGGCGAACCGCCCAGGTACTTGCCGAAGGAATTGACGTCCTCCAGGCCGACCCCAATGTCGTTCGGGTAGATATCAACGCTGATGCGCCCGATCGTAAGAAGTTCGTGGGTCACGGGAATCGTGGACCTTTCTGGTGTGGAACTCGAATCTTTGAAGGCAGGAGTTCCGGAACTGGCAGGCCGTGGTGTGGGCCACAGGCACTACTTTGCCCTAGATCGAATGTCCTGTCAAAGGTTTGTACTGACATACTTACAACAGAAGCTATGAACGCCCATCCCCCAATTGATGGGCGCCCCGGCTACTTCATGGGAACCGCCAATTCGCCCGTCACGTACTGTGCCTTGCCGAAGCCGAAGGACCAGTCACCGGCGGTATTTTCGACGTAGCCGATGAAGACGTCTTCGCCCGCTACACCGACTGCCGCAAGCTTCTCGGCAACGGCAGCAAACAGCCGCTGCTTGGCCTCCTGGGAACGGCCGGCCTGGGTGAAGATCTGGATCATCACGACTCCCCCGGTGCGTTCAAAGCCCAGTCCTGCGTCCTGGGCAAAGATCTGGCCCTGGGGGTGTTCGGTGAGGATATGGAAGTAGTCGCGCTCCGGAATGCCGTACTCGGCAAGGATGGCGTCATGGATCCCGCGACTGAGCTGCTGCAGATCCTCCGGGGTGCGCCCTTCGTTGACGTCAATACGTACCAGTGGCATAAAGCTTCTCCCTTGCTAGTTTGTACTGACATACTAACAAAGTAGCTTCCGGAGAAGCAAGACTCCTCTTGCGTGAGCTGCGGAGCAGGCCTAGCATTAATCAATCGAGAGGTTGATAAACGTTTTGGTTGAATACATTTCGAGAGGCCGGCATGATCTCCGACGACGTGGCCCTGGACGCGGCTTTCCTGGCCTTGGCAGATCCCGTGCGTCGCAGCATCATCGCCCGGCTGAGCAAGGGCCCGGCAACCGTCAATGAACTGGCGGACCCGTTCGAGATTTCCAAGCAGGCAGTCTCGAAGCACATCCAGGTGCTTGAGCAGGCACAGTTGGTTACCCGCACCCGGGACGCCCAGCGCCGACCCGTGCACCTGAACCCGGCACGGCTTGAGGCACTTACTGCGTGGATCGATCAGTACCGCTTGGTCCGGGAAAGTCAGTTCCGCAACCTCGACGCCGCGCTGGCATCACAGGCGGCCGCGAGCGGCGGCCAATCCTCCAAGGAGTCATGATGAGCAATTCCCTGAAACTCAGCGTTCCTGAGGGCGTCCCCTTTATCGATTACGAGCGCGAGTTCGATTTCCCGGTGGCGGATGTGTTCCGCGCACACAAAGAGCCGGACCTGATTGTCCAGTGGCTGGGCCCGCGGGGCATGAAGATGGAGATGGACCACTACGATTTCCGCACGGGCGGCAGCTACCGGTATATCCACACCGGTCCCGACGGGGTGCCGTACGAGTTCCGTGGCATCTTCCACACGGTGCGCGAAAACGAGTTCGCCCTGCAGACCTTCGAGTTCGGCGGGTACCCGGATGTGGTCAGCCTGGACTTCATGGCGTTCGAGGACCTGGGCAACGGACGTACCCGGTTGCGGGGGCACTCGGTGTACCCCAGCCAGGCCGCACGTGACGGCATGGCCCAGTCGGGAATGGAAGGCGGCTTGAGCGAAGGCTACGAGCGGCTTGAAGAATTGCTGGCTGGCGCGCGGGTCTGAACCGGCATCTTAGCCGCGTGTCTTAGCGGCTGTCTTAGCGGCGGGTCTTGGCAAGGACGAGGGCTTCGTCCAGTACGCGGCCCAGGTTGGCGGCGTCGTGGGCAAAGCGGCCCAGGAAGAGTCCGTCCGTGGCCGGCAGTTGGGGAAGCAGCCCGGGGCCGGCGCTGCCGCCGTAGATGAGGGGGCAGTCCGGACCCAGCTCGGCACGGATCTGCGCCAGGACGGCGTTGACGTGCTGCGGCGGGGCGGGCTCCTGTGCTCCGATGGCCCACACCGGTTCGTAGGCCAGGACCAAGCGGGTGAGCAGGGCGGCATCGCCGCCCATGGCGGCACGGACCTGCTCGACGCAGAAAGCGGCGGCAGCTCCGGCGTGGACCCTGTCCGGCTCACCGATGCAGAGCAACGGGGTGAGGGAATGGCCGACGGCGGCACGCACCTTGCGTGCCACCACTGCGTCGTCCTCACCGAAGAGTTTGCGCCTTTCGGCATGGCCGATCTCGACGAGTGAGACGCCGAGTTCGGCCAGCATCCCGGGGCTGACTTCTCCCGTGAGCGGCCCGTCCCCCCAAGCGCAGTTCTGCGCGCCGAGGAGTACCGGCGAGCCGGCCAGGATCCGGCCGGCCGGCTCCAGGACCGGAAAAGACGGAATGACGAAGACCCGGACCGGGGCGCCCTGTGCGGAATCCCCCAGTCCGGGCCTGTCATCCACAATGGAACGCACCTCCGACAGCCAGCGCAGGCTCGCCTGGTACCCCATGTACATCTTCGTGCTGACGCCGATGTAGAGGAGGCGGTTGCCTGTGCTGCTGCCGGAGGTGCTCATGGTTTCCTTGCGTGGATGGTGCGGGCCTGCTCAGTCGAGCAGGTCGTCGGCCTTGTTCTTGAACCGCTTGGTGGCGTACATCATCGCGGCGGCCACGAATGGCAGGACACCCAGCGCGTACACACCCATGGAACCTGTGGGCGACTGGGTTGCCTCGTTGACGGCGGTCCGGAGGATTGGCGCTACGAAGCCGCCCAGGTTGCCCAGCGAGTTGATCAGGCCGATGCCGGCTGCGGCCGCTGAACCGGCGAGGAACGCGGTGGGATAGGACCACACCACCGGCCCGACGGCCAGGAAGCTGCAAACTGCCAGGGTTATGAAGATCATGCCCAGGAAGGGCTGGTGGTTGGTGCCCGCCCAGGCCGAGCCGAAGATGCACAGGCCGGTGGAGATGAAAAGGATGGTGCCGAACTTGCGCCGCTTGGCCACCGTGTCCGCGGCCTTGCCGATGAAGTAGCAGGCGAAGATGCCGAAGAACCACGGCACGGCGATCAGCAGGCCGACGGCGAGCCCCACCTTCTGTCCGGTCAGCGACGATACCTGCTGCGGCAGGAAGAACGTCACGCCGTAGACGGCGATCTGCAGGCAGAAGTAGATCAGGGTGAAGTACCACACGCGGCCGTTGCGCAGGGCCGCGAGGATGCCGCGGGGGCCGTGCTCATCCTTGACGGTGTCCTCCAGCGCCATGACTTCCTTCAAGGCGTACTTCTCGTCCTTGCTGAGGAATTTGGCCTTCTCCGGGCCATTGATCAGGAAGAAGAACGCCGCGATGCCTGCCAGCACGGCCAGCATGCCTTCGACGAAGAACATGACCTGCCACCCGCGGAGGCCGGGCACCTGGTCACCGATGTTGATCAGCCAGCCGGAGAGCGGGTTGCCAATCATCTGGGAGAAGGGCTGGGCCAGGTAGAAGATGGCGAACATCTGCACGCGGACCTTGTTGGGGAACCACTCGGCGAGGTACATGATCACGCCGGGGAACAGGCCGGCTTCGGTCACGCCCAAAAGGAACCGCAGGACCACGAACGAGGTCTCACCCTGGACGAAGGCGAAGCACGCGGAGACGATGCCCCAGGTGATGGCAATGCGGGCCAGCCAGATCTTGGCGCCCACCTTCTTCAGGAGCAGGTTGCTGGGGATTTCAAAGATGGCGTAGCCGATGAAGAAGATGCCTGCGCCCAGGGCGAAGGCTGCGGCGGACACTCCCTTGTCCGTTCCCAGGGCCGCCTCGGCAAAGCCGACGTTGGTGCGGTCCAGGAAGGAAACGACGTAGAGGATGACCAGCATCGGCATGAGCCGGCGGGCCGCCTTGTAAATCGCGGACTTCAGGACCGGACGGGCCAGAAGCTCCTTGGATGTTGCTGTGGTTTCAGACACAACACTCTCCTTCGAGTGGTGACGTTGGTGGTGCCCCGCGGGCCGGCGGCCCGCGGGGTTTGGGATGGCGCCTGCTTTCCTGACAGCGGAAGGCGGGCGCCGTTAGTGCATGTACAGGCCGCCGTCGACGTTCAGGGTCTGGCCGGAGATGTAGCCGGCGTCCTCGCCGATCAGGAAGGAGATGGCCGCCGCGACATCCCGGGTGGTGCCTACGCGGTTCACCACGAGGTCCTTCACCAGCTCATCCTTGCGTTCCTCGCTGAGGGTGCCGCCCATGATGTCCGTATCGATCGGGCCCGGCGAAATTGCGTTGACGGTGATGTCGTACTCGCCCAGTTCGCGGGCGGTGGCACGGGTCAGGCCAATGACGCCTGCCTTGGCAACGGAGTACGGGGTCTTGCTGAACGTTCCGCCGCCGCGCTGTGCCGAGACGGAGGAGATGTTGACGATCCTGCCGAGCCGGTTCTTCGCCATGGACTCGGCGGCCCGGCGGGTGGCGTAGTGGACGCCGTTCATGTTGATGTTGACCACGCGGTCCCACTCGGCCCCGTCGAGTTCCAGGTAGGGAACCGGAGAGCTGACCCCCGCGATGTTCGCGAGCGCCACCAGCTGGGGCAGTTCGGCCTCGATTTCGTCGATGGCGGCGCGGACGGACGCCTCGTCACCGATGTTGGCCCCGGCGCCGTGGGCTTTGACGCCGTGCTTTTCCGCCAGTTCCCTGGCGAGGTTCTTGCTGGCGGCGTCATCGAGGTCGATCACGCCGATGTTCCAGCCGCGCTCGGCAAGGTAGTCGGCGGTGGCCCGCCCGATGCCGCGTTCGGAGACCGCACCGGTAACGATGACGGTGCGGTCTGCGGGGAATGCTGTCATGAAGTGTTCCTTTATGTGGAGGGTGGGCGCGCTGCTGTCGAAAAAGCTGCTGCGGTTCAAAAAGCTCAGGACAGCGGTGCCGGGCCCAGTTCCTCGATGAGCTTCTGCATGGCGACGTATGCCTTGTTCCGGTAGGCAACCAGGGCTGCGGTGCGGTCGGCGGGGACGTCGAGGAAGCCGGAGCCGGTCTTGGTGCCGAGCTGGCCGGCGTCGACCTTGTCCTGCAGGATCTTGGGGGTGGCGAACCGCTCCGGGAAGCCGGTCTGCAGTGACTTGTAGCAGAAGGCGTAGACGTCCAGCCCTGCCATGTCGGCGATGGCGAACGGACCGAAGAACGGCAGCCGGAAGCCGAAGGTGGTGCGGACCAGGGTGTCCACGTCCTCGGCGCTGGCGATGCCTTCCTCCACTACTTGGGCGGCTTCGTGGAAGAGGGCGTACTGGAGCCGGTTCAGCACGAAGCCGGTGACGTCCTTGACGATGGCCGTTTCCTTGCCGGTCTCCCCCACGATGGTGCGGGCGGCCTGGACCGTCGCCTCGGAAGTTCCCTCGTGCGGGATGACTTCCACACCGGGGATGAAGGGGGCGGGGTTGGAGAAGTGCACGCCCAGGAAGCGCTCCGGGTTTTCGACGACCTGGGCCAGTTTGGCAATGGAAATGGTGGAGGTGTTGGAGCCGATGATGGCGTCGGGGCGGGCGGCTGCGCTGATCCGGCCGAGGGTGGCGTGCTTGATCTCGAGGACTTCCGGCACTGCCTCCTCGATGTACTCGGCGTCAGCCACTGCTTCTTCGATGTCCTTGGCGGCCCAGAGGTTTTCCTTGAGCAGGTCCGTGGCGTTGGCCGGGAAGAGGCCTGCAGCGACGAACTCGTCGGATTCCTTCAGCAGCCGCTCGTAGTTGCCCTGGGCGATCTCGGCGGAGACGTCGGCCAGGGCCACGCGGGCTCCGGCGAGTGCCAGGACCTGGGCGATTCCGCCGCCCATGTAGCCGGAGCCGACGACGGCGATGTTACGGGTGCTCATTTGGTTTCAAGTCCTTCCGATGCGCCCTCATAGGAGCAGATGGCGTCTACTTTGGCCGCGGATGCGGAGTTTTCATCGAAGCGGTAGTTGAGCCACTCGCCCACCAGCTTCTTGGCAAGTTCCAGGCCGATGACGCGCTGGCCCATGGTCAGCACCTGCGCGTTGTTGGACAGCACGGAGCGTTCCACCGAGTAGCTGTCGTGGGCCGTGACCGCCCGGATGCCCGGTACCTTGTTGGCCGAAATGGCCACGCCCAGGCCGGTGCCGCAGATCAGCAGCGCCCGGTCCGCCTCGCCGGCAGCCACCTTGCGGGCCGCGGCGACGGCCAGGTGCGGGTAGGCCGTGGAGTCGTCGGCGCCGACTCCCACGTCCTCCACCGAGGCCACGCGGGGGTCCGCCTCCAGCAGTTCACGCAGGGCGTTCTTGTATTCAACGCCGGCTTCGTCATTGCCGACGACGATGCGCCAGCCAGGCTGGGATTGCTCAGTCATCAGGGTTCTCCTTAGTTGCTTTCGATGGTGGCGGCGTAGTCGGCCACCCGGCGGGCGATGAGGCCGAAGGACACTGCCCCGGGATCGGGGTGGCCCAGGCTCTTTTCGGCCAGCGGCCGGGCGCGGCCTTTCTTCGGGCTGAGCGCGGCAGTCGCGTCAGCGGCCTCCGCCGCCGCCTCCGCTGCCGCACGGAGGCTGCCGGCCAGGCTGCCGCCGTCGTCAAGTGCCTTGGCGAAGGTGTCAGCGAAGGGAAGCAGCGCGTCCACCATGGTCTTGTCTCCGGCTTCGGCCTTGCCCAGGGTGACAATGGCGTCGCGAAGGGCGTTGACAGCCGCCGCTGCGTCTGCCGATGTGTAGGAATCCTTGCTGCCCAGGGTCCTCCCGACGGCGGTGACGGCCGCGCCCCAGAGGGCACCGGAAGTACCGCCGGCACGTTCGGCCCATTGCTCCCCCGCCGCCGCGAGGAGTTCCTCAAGGCCCGCGCCGGCAGCGTGCGACTTTTCCGCGGCGGCAACGGCGGCGTCCACGCCGCGGCGCATGCCGATGCCGTGGTCCCCGTCCCCGGCAATGGCGTCCAGCTTCCCGAGTGCCTCCTCATGTTCGACGACGACTGCCTGGGCTTCCTTCAGCGCGCCCACCGCGGTGGCGGCAAGGGCTGTCGAGGCGGCGGTCGCGTCGAGGGCGGGCGCGGTTGCCTCCTCCGCCAGGGACGCCACGGACCGTGCCTTGCGGGGCGCCGGGTTGCCTTTGCGGAAGGCGGGCGTGTCAGCCGGGGCGGACCAGAACTTCTCCAGCTCATCGTCCAGCCAGAACAGCGTCAGGGACAGGCCGGACATGTCCAGGCTGGTGACCAGCTCACCGCACTCGGGTTCCACGATTTTGAGTCCGGCAGCAGTCAACAGGGCCTCGATCCTGCCGAACAGCAGGAACAGTTCGTCGTATTTGACCGTGCCAAGGCCGTTAAGGATTGGCACAACGCGGGTGCCTGCGTTTTCCGGCTTGTCCTTCAGCAGCCCGTCCACCAGCAGCTTGGCAAGCTCGCTGGCGGTGGGCAGCGGCTGCTCCGAGATGCCCGGTTCGCCGTGGATGCCAAGCCCCACGGACATCATGCCTTCGGGCACCGTGAACAGCGGCTCGCCGGCTCCCGGCAGGGTGCAGCCGGCGAAGGCCACGCCGAGTGAGCGGGTGTGGTGGTTGGCCTTGACGGCGAGGCGCTCCACCTCGTCAAGGTCCAGCCCGGCCTCCGCCGCCGCCCCGGCCACCTTGAAAACCGTGAGGTCGCCGGCGATGCCGCGGCGCTTGCCGATTTCGCCGAGCGGAGCGCTGGCGATGTCATCGGTGATCAAGACCGTGCGGGTTTCGATGCCCT
This sequence comes from Pseudarthrobacter phenanthrenivorans, assembly GCF_036455295.1. GTDB lineage: Bacteria > Actinomycetota > Actinomycetes > Actinomycetales > Micrococcaceae > Arthrobacter > Arthrobacter phenanthrenivorans_C. The sequence goes on from NZ_JAYXNX010000011.1 coordinate 110,611, forward strand.
CGGCGTTCAGCTTTTCCTGGGCCTGCCCGAAGTGCAGGACATCACCGGCATAGTTGCCGTAGCTGAGCAGGACCCCACCACCGGTTTGGGAAGCCTTGGCCACCCGGTACACCTGGCCTGCGGAGGGGGAAGCGAACATGTTGCCGCAGGCACTTCCGGCAGCGAGCCCGGCCCCCACCAGGCCGGCGAACGCCGGGTAGTGGCCGGAGCCGCCGCCGATGACCACCGCCACCTGCCCTGCGGGTGATTCGGTGGAGCGGACTACACCGCCGTCAACGCGGGCAACGTACTGGCGGTTGGCGGCGACGAAGCCGTCGAGGGCGTCGTCTGCGAACTGCGCTGGATCGTCAAATATCTTTGTCATGATTCCTCGTTGAACCTGTGGGGATGGCTCTGCCGGTCAGCGTGCGGGGACAGTCGCGGGGGCCTGCCGACCCTGGGCCACCAGGCTGGTGCCCAGGGCATAGCTGTCACGCTTGGGCAGGACCTGGCGCCGCAGGTAGTCCTGGTTGGCGGCCGTGACGCTCAGGCCGTCTCCGCCGTAGTGCTCGGTGCAGATGACGCCCTGGAAACCGACGGAAAGGGCGAACTGGAACGCCTCGCGGTAGCTGATGAGGCCGGATTCCATGGGGGCCGGGATGGCGACGTAGTGGTCGCGGGCCTGGTCCTCATCGCGGATGTAGTTCTTGACGTGCCAGTAGTTGGAGTACGGCAGCGTCTTGTGTACCAGTTCGCGCCAGTCCTCGATGGGACGGTGCAGGCGGATCAGGTTGCCCAGGTCAGGGTTCAGCCCGACGTTGGGCAGATCGATGTCCTGGACCAGCTGCACGGAGGAGTCCCCCGTTCCCAGATAGGTGTCCTCATACATCTCCAGCGACACCAGGAGCCCGAGCTCAGCCGCGTGCTTGCCTACTTCGCGGATGCGGCTTACGGCGTTGTTCCACGCCTCCTTGTCCCCCACCGGGTCCTTGTGGCCCTCAACCGTCCAGAACCAGAGCTGCTTCTGCTGCTCCGGGGTGATGGCCTGGTGCAGTCCGATCGAGACAACCTCGCAGCCGAGCTGGGCTGCGGCCTCCAGGGTGCGGTGGGTGTAGGCGAGGTTCTCTTCCCAGCGGCCTTCTTCGATCACGCTGCGGCGGATGGCGGAGATGGAGGGAAGGCCAAGGCCGGCAGCGGTTGCGGCAGCCTTCAGCTCGTCAAGCCGGCTGCTGGAGAGGTCACCGGGGCGGACCCAGCTGTCGGTGAGGTCGGCATTGGTGAAACCGGCGTCAGCCACCTCCTCGAAGACCTGCTGCCAGTCGCTGGCGGGGGCCCCCTGGGCAGTGGTCCCATCGGGCCGGGTCCCCGGGAACTGCAGCAGGGCAGCGGCGATGGGCCAGTTTTCAGCGGTGTACGGCATTGTTACTCCAGATCTAGAATCGCATTTCCTATAGGATCTACGTTGTTTGCACCCCATGTCAAGGGGTTGCGGGTAATTCCTGCCCGAATGAAGGGGGAACGGAAGGGTTGGGTCTGGGCCTGCAGTGCCCTGGCCTGGTGGCGCTAGCTGCGCACTTCGCTGTCGTGCTGGGAGCGCTGTTTAACGCCCTCGATATGGTCGATCATCTTCTGCCGCGCCAGCTCGGCGTCGCCGGACTCGAAGGCCCTGAGGATCTCGGTGTGCTCGGCGATGGCGTAGTCGGCATCAGTGACGCCCAGGCCACCGAAGAAGCGGAAGCGCTGGACCTGTCCGCCCAGGGCGTTGTAGGCGGACAGCAGGAACTGGTTATCGGCTGATTCGGCGATGAGCCGGTGAAACCGTTCGTCGGCTTCCCAATAGGCGCGGAATTCGGCAAAGGACGGACCCCGCGGAGCGGCCTTCAGGTCCTCGATGGCCCGCTCCAGCTGGCCGGTCAGTTGTTGGTCCGCATGCTTGCAGGCCATGAATGCGTTGGCGGGCTCGATGACCAGCCGCGCATCCATGAGGTCGGCCAGCTCGTCGGGGGTGAACAGCGGGGCCACCCGGTAGCCGCGGAGGGCCATCCTCCGGACCATCCCGGTGGCTTCCAGCCGGGCCAGGGCCTCGCGGACGGGCGTCGGGGAGACGTCCAGTTCCCTGGCCATCCCGTCAATGCTGACGGGAGTGCCGGCCTCCAGCCTGCCGTCCATCAGGGCAACAAGCAGCGCCTCATAGACGTGGTCGGCGAGGACCTGCCTGCTCACGCCGCCGGAGGCCTGGTTCTTTGTTGCCATGTAGAAATCCTATAGCCGGAAAACGCGCCTGAACGCGAGTGTGAAGCCCCTCCGGGTGCCGCGCGGCCGGCAGGCCGCACGGCACCCGGGAAGGGTGGGCGGTCAGGAAACCTGCAGGCCGCCGTTGATGTCGTAGGTGGCGGCCGTGATGTAGCCGGCGTCCTCGCCCAGCAGGAACGCGATCAGGGCTGCCACCTCCTCGCGGGTGCCCACCCGGCCCATCATGATCCCCTCGGACATCTGCGCTTTGCGCTCGTCAGTCAGCGTCCCGCCCATGATGTCGGTGTCGATGGGGCCCGGGGCGATGGCGTTCACGGTGATGTTGTGCTCGCCCACTTCGCGGGCCAGGGCACGGGTGAAGCCGAGGATGCCGGCCTTGGATGCGCTGTACGCCACCTTGGAGTAGGTGCCGCCGCCGCGCTGGGCGGAAATGGAGGAGATGCTGACAATCCTGCCCAGTTCCCGCTCGATCATGCCCTTGAGGACCCGCTGCGATACGACGAACGTGCCGCGCATGTTGATGGCGAAGACCTTGTCCCATTCCGCCACGGTGGTTTCCATGAAGGGTGTGGGCGAACTGATCCCTGCAAGGTTCACCAGTCCGACGATGGGCGGAAGCGACTGCTCGATCTCGGTGATCGCACGGTCCACGGACGCCTCGTCCGAAACGTCCGCGCCCACGCCGATTGCTTTGACGGCCCGGTTGGCGCCAATTTCCTGGGCAGCGGCTTTGGCGTCTTCGGCGTTGAGGTCAAGGATGGCGATGGACCAGCCCTCGCTGGCCAACCGGTCGGCGGTGGCGCGGCCGATGCCGCGGGCTGACGCTGCGCCGGTCAGGACCGCGGTGCGCTCTGCAGGGAAGGTGTGCTGTGTAGTCATTGGTGTGTCCTAGTGGGTTTCGGCGGCAGGAACGGTGGCACTGGGGGCAGAGACACCTTCGGGCCGCTTGCGTGCATAAAGGTAGGTGGCGACAGCGGTGATGGCCAGGCAGGCGGCCAGGAAGACCAGGCCGGTCTGGCTGTTGCCCGTGGCGTCCTTGAGGATGCCAACGATGTAGGGCGCCACGAAGCCGCCCAGGTTGCCGAGGGAGTTGACCATGGCCAGGCCCGCTGCAGCCGCGGCTCCGGTCAGGGCCGCGGACGGCATGGCCAGGAAGGGCGCGATCGCGGAGTAGATTCCCATCGCCGCCAGGGTCAGGAAGACCATGGCGAGCACTGCGTTGACCGGGAGCAGGAAGCCGGCGCCCAGGAGGCCGACGGCGGCCAGCACCATGCTCATGCTGGCGTGCCAGACGCGGTTGCCGGTACGGTCGGAGCGCTTGCTCCAGAAGTAGACGAACACCGCAGCGATTGCGTATGGGATGAAGACGATGAACCCCACCTGGGTTGAGTCGAACTTTCCAAGCGCCTTGACGATGGTGGGCAGCCAGAGGCCGAGGCCGTAGATGCCGCACACAAGGCCGAAGTACAGCGCCGAGTAGGCGATGGTGCGGGGGTCCTTCAGGCCTGCGAGGAAGTTGTGCTTCCCGGCCTTCTGCTTATGGGCCAACTCCTCGCTCATTGTGGTGGACAGCCATTCGCGCTCTTCCGGCGTGAGCCACTTGGCGTGCTCGGGCCGGTCGGTCATGACGAAGGGGGTGATGATGCCCAGCACGATTGCCGGGATGCCCTCAAGGATGTAGAGCCACTGCCAGCCGTGCAGGCCGGCCACTCCTTCGAGGTTAAGGAGCATGCCGGAGACGGGGGCGCCCAGGGCGTTGGAGATGGGCTGGGCAAGGATGAAGATGCCCAGCACGGTGACCCGCTGCGCTGCCGGGAACCACAGGGTCAGGTAGAAGAGAATGGCCGGGAAGAAGCCGGCTTCCGCTGCGCCAAGGAGGAAGCGGATGACATAGAACGTGGCCTCGCCGTTCACCAGGAACATGGCGGTGGCAAAGATGCCCCAGCTGATCAGGATGCGGGCGATCCACTTGCGGGCGCCGAAGCGGTACATGCCGCCGTTGCTGGGGATTTCCAGCAGCGCATAGCCCAGGAAGAAGATGCCTGCGCCCAGCCCGTAGGCGGCCTCTGTGATGCCGATGTCGCCCTGCATGCCGAGCTTTGCGAAACCGACGTTGTTCCGGTCAAGGTAGGCGACGAAGTACAGCAGGACGATCAGGGGCATGAGCCTCCGGCGGACTTTGCGGAGGGTGGTCTCGCCGAGTTCGCTGAGGATGGGGGCGGCGGCACGGGAGCTCATCGCGGGCCTCCGGCAGTGATGTGGGGACCCTCAAAAAGGGAATGCGCGCGCATGAAGACTCCTTTGGCTGGCGGCATTAGATGGGGATTTTGATATCAGATGTCTGATGTCTGACTGAGATTCTAGTCACAGCGCAGCGCGAGCGTCAACACAGGGGGCGGGGCGTCCCTCAGGAGGTCAGGCCTCGGCGGCCCGCGAGCCGACAGGGACGAGATTCAGGCCGTTCAGCGGGCAGTGGTACCGGTACGGCTGGACATGGCAAGGAACTGCTCGTAGTCCTCGAAGGTCTGGGTGATATGGGCGTCCATGGCGGAGCGGGCCGTGGCAGGATCACCTGCGGCGATGGCCGCCAGGACCATCTTGTGGTGGTGGATGGCATGGCGCTGTACGTCCGGGAACGCGGAGGTCTCGCGCCGCATGGCATACAGCAGGGTTGAGAGCTGGCCGAGCAGTGCGGGCACGAACGGGTTACCGGAGGCGCGCAGCACCGTGTCGTGGAAGGCGATGTCGGCCACGGTCAGCGCATCGACGTCCCCGGCGTGGTGTGCCGCCTCCATTTGCTCGACGCTCTCCCGCAGGGCTGTCAGGTCCGCCGGACGATGGCGCGAGGCGGCCAGTTCGGCTGCCCCGGTCTCCACCATGCGGCGGACCTCCAGCAGGCGAAGGGCCACCTGGTCGGATGCCACTCCCCTGGAGGCGGCCCGCATGATGGCGTCCAGCCCGGTCCAGCGCTCGGGCGGATTGACGAACGTCCCCAGGCCGCGCTTCACGTACACAACGTCCTGGGCTTTCAGTACATTCATCGCCTCCCGGGCCGTCAGCCTGCTGACGCCGGATTCCTTTGCGATGTCGGCCTCGGGCGGCAGGGCGTCGTCGGCCTTGATATCGCCGCTCAGGATGTGCTCCAGGACCTTGTCCACGACGGCGTCGACCAGGGTTGGTCGCTTTGCTGCCATCGTCATTCCCCTGCCTGCGCGCCCACGGCGCCGCGATTTTCCTTCCCCAACATTACTCGACGTGGTTGGGCCCACGCCGCCGGGCCGCCGTCGCGCTTTGAACGGTGGCTTAAACAAGGAACGCGGGGCCACCCCGGCCCGTCCCGTCGAGTGGGCCGGAGGGGGTGACCCCGCGCTGCGCAGTGTTGCTAAAGGCGCGGTGTTGCTAGAGGGCTGAGAAGACCTCACGGAGCAGCTTGGCGGTCTCGGACGGCGTCTTGCCAACCTTCACGCCGGCGGCCTCGAGGGCTTCCTTCTTGGCCTGGGCAGTACCGGCGGAGCCGGAGACGATGGCGCCTGCGTGGCCCATGGTCTTGCCCTCGGGGGCGGTGAAGCCGGCCACGTAGCCGACGACCGGCTTGGTGACGTGGGCCTTGATGAAGTCGGCTGCGCGCTCTTCCGCGTCGCCGCCGATCTCGCCGATCATGACGATGGCCTTGGTCTCGGGGTCAGCCTCGAACGCAGCCAGGGCGTCGATGTGGGTGGTGCCGATGACGGGGTCGCCGCCGATGCCGATGGCGGTGGAGAAGCCCAGGTCGCGCAGTTCGTACATCATCTGGTAGGTCAGCGTGCCGGACTTGGAAACCAGGCCGATGGGGCCCTTGCCGGTGATGTTGGCCGGTGTGATGCCGACCAGTGCCTCGCCCGGGGTGATGATGCCGGGGCAGTTCGGGCCGATGATGCGGGTGACCTGGTTGCCGTCGGCGTCCACCTTGGACTGGGCCAGGGCCCAGAATTCGGCGGAGTCCTGGACGGGAACGCCCTCGGTGATCACGACGACCAGGCCGATGCCGGCCTCGATGGCTTCGACAACGGCGTTCTTGGTGAATGCCGGCGGGACGAAGACGATGGAGACGTCGGCGCCGGTTTCAGCCATGGCTTCCTTGACGGTGCCGTAGACGCTGATTTCCTTGTCGCCGTGCAGGACCGTGGTACCGGCCTTGCGGGCGTTCACGCCGCCGACGATGTTGGTGCCGGCCTTGAGCATCAGGGCGGTGTGCTTGGTGCCTTCGCCGCCGGTGATGCCCTGGACGATGACCTTGGAGTCCTTGTTGAGGTAGATAGACATGGTGCGTCCCTTACTTCGCTGCGTTGGCGAGCTCGGCGGCCTTGTCGGCGCCCTCGTCCATGGTGGCGGCCAGGGTAACCAGCGGGTGGTTGGCCTCGGTGAGGATGCGGCGGCCTTCCTCGACGTTGTTGCCGTCGAGGCGGACTACCAGCGGCTTGTTGGCGGACTGGCCGAGCTCGGCCAGTGCACCGACGATGCCCTTGGCGACAGCGTCGCACGCGGTGATGCCGCCGAAGACGTTGACGAATACGGACTTGACCTGCTCGTCACCCAGGATGACGTCCAGGCCGGCTGCCATGACCTCAGCCGAGGCTCCGCCGCCGATGTCCAGGAAGTTGGCGGGCTTGACGTTGCCGTGGTTCTCGCCGGCGTACGCAACAACGTCGAGCGTGGACATGACCAGGCCGGCGCCGTTGCCGATGATGCCTACTTCGCCGTCGAGCTTGACGTAGTTGAGGTCCTGCGCCTTTGCCTTGGCCTCAAGCGGGTCTGCTGCGTCCTTGTCCTCAAGCTGGGCGTGCTTGGGGTGGCGGAAGTCGGCGTTTTCGTCCAGGGATACCTTGCCGTCAAGGGCGAGGATGTCACCGTTGCCGGTCTTGACCAGCGGGTTGACCTCAACCAGGGTGGCGTCTTCCTTCTTGAAGACGTCCCAGAGCTTGAGGATGACGCCGGCTACCTTGGCGCGGAGTTCCTCGGCGAAGCCGGCAGCGGCGACGATTTCGTCGGCCTTGGCCTGGTCGATGCCCACGGCGGGGTCGATGGCGATCTTGGCCAGCGCTTCGGGGCGTTCGACGGCGAGCTGCTCGATTTCCATGCCGCCCTCGACCGAGCACATGGCCAGGTAGTTGCGGTTGGCCCGGTCCAGCAGGACGGAGAAGTAGTATTCCTCGGCGATGTCCGCACCCTGGGCAATCATCACCTTTTTGACGGTGTGGCCCTTGATGTCCATGCCCAGGATGTTGGAGGCGTGCTCAAACGCCTCATCGGCGGACTTTGCGACCTTGACGCCGCCGGCCTTGCCGCGGCCGCCTACCTTGACCTGTGCCTTGACAACGGTAACGCCGCCGATCTTCTCGGCAGCTGCCTTTGCTTCTTCTGGGGTGTACGCCACGATGCCGGCAAGCACGGGTACACCGTGCGCCTCGAACATATCGCGCGCCTGGTATTCAAACAGGTCCACGGTTTAGTGTCCTTCTACGTCGAAGTAGTTTCTGTACAGTCGGACACCATCTGGAAGACGATGACCGGGCTGCGGATTGCACGCACCGGCGGCCTGTTGGAAACGAGCCACGCGGCGTAATGCTCCATGGGGAACTCTAGTCCTTTGGAGGGACCGGGCCGTCCCAGAGTACCGCTTATGTGAGTAAGCACACTATTCTATGGATCGTAGAAAAACCGCGGATTTACGGGGTTTTTGGGGCCTCCGGCTGCGTATTCCGGGTGCTCCCCGCCGGGCCCTGGATCAGTTCGTAACGTTCGGGGGAAACAAAGAACCCCACCCCGGCAGAGACGTTTCCGCACGCCACACCGCCGTTGTAGGCAGAACAGCGAAGGCCGTTGCGTTCCAGGTTCTGGCCGTCCTCGAGGACGGGCAACTGGGCCAGCGGGCCGGCCTTGCTCCCCTTGGGCCCGTAGGCTGCCTCCATGCTTGTGACGCCCGAACGGCATTCGCCGTAACGTGCAGCGTCCGGGGTCAGCAGGGCAACGCCGCCCAGGTAGCCAAGGTGGGTTCCGGCGCAGTCGTCCTTGATGTCGCCGGGCTGGGGGGCGGGGTAGGTGGCCAGCTCACAGTGGGCCACCGGGACGATGGGCAACTTGTTGTTGGCGGCGTCGCTGTAGCGGTTCTGTTCATAGGGCAGGTTCAGGTGTTCCCCCCGGGCCGAGGTAAGTGAGCATGCGATGGTCCGGTCCGAGGTGATGAAGGAGACGACGTCGGTGCCGCTGGAGAAGGCCTTCGCGTCGGCAAGGGGAGCTTGTTCCAACTGCTGGATGGGCGGCAGGGGAGCCGGGGGAACGTAGGACGGGTCCTTGGTGGTCACGCTGCACCCCGTGGCCGAGGCAAGGAAAAGGGCGGCGAGCATCCCCCATACAGTCCGTCGCATGGCCTCCATTATGCCCGGCTCCGGTCACCGAAAGGGCCATTGGCGGCACAAGTGCCGGTGGCCCCCGAGGGGTGGGCCACCACGCCGCTCAGGCCTCGAGCTTGGTCAGCGGCGCGTACCGCAGCAGCAGGCGCTTTTCCCCGACGTCGAACTTGACCTTGGCAACCGTTTTGTCCCCTGCCCCTTCGAGGGCCAGGACGGTTCCATTGCCAAAGCTCGTGTGGTTGACCCTGTCCCCCACGCTGACGGCGATGATTTCCTTTTGCGGCTGCACCCTGTTTTTCGCGATGAAGGCGGGGACGTCGGCGTTGAAGCCCGCGGAGGAATCCGCCGCAGCACCCCGTGAGGTGCCGGCGCCCCAGAAGGATCCGCTGTAGCGGCCTGAGCCAATGGAGCCGCCGCCTCCCCACGCCTGCCGACTGGTTCCTTCGCGCTTCCATTCCAGGAGTTCGGCGGGGATTTCCTCAAGGAACTGGCTGGCGGGGTTGTACTGGCTCTGTCCCCACATGCTGCGCACCTCGGACCGGGTCACGTAGAGCCGCTTCCGGGCACGGGTGAGGCCCACGTACGCCAGCCGGCGTTCCTCGGCCAGTTCCTTGGGGTCGGTGGCCGAGCGCTGGTGCGGGAACAGCCCGTGCTCCATGCCGGTGAGGAAGACTACGGGGAATTCCAGGCCCTTGGCCGTGTGCAGGGTCATCAGGGTCACCACGCCCAGGCGCTTGGCCTCGGCTACCGCTTCATCAATGTCCGCTCCGGGAGCATCGGGGATCTGGTCAGCATCCGCCACCAGGGACACCTGTTCCAGGAACGCGGCCAGTGACCCCTCGGGGTTTTCCTGCTCGTACTCCCGCACCACGGCCACGAGCTCGGCCAGGTTCTCCACGCGGGCCTCGTCCTGGGGATCGGTGCTGGAGCGCAGGGCGGCGAGATAGCCGGTCTGCTCCAGGACCGCCTCGAGTGCCGCGGCGGCACCCGACCCGGCGGCTACCTCGGCAAGGTCGTCCAGCATCTTCACGAAGCCCAGCACGGCGTTGACGGAACGGGTGGCCATTCCGGGGGCCTGGTCGGCGCGGCGTGCCGCGGCCATGAAGGACGTCCGCTCACGCTCAGCCAAAGCAGCAACGGCCCCCTCGGCGCGGTCGCCGATGCCGCGCTTTGGCTCATTCAGCACCCGGCGGAGGTTGACGTCGTCATCAGGATTGACCAGCACGCGCAGGTACGCAAGGGCATCCTTGATTTCCTTGCGCTCATAGAAGCGGGTGCCGCCAACCACCTTGTAAGGCAGGCCCACGCGAACCAGGACGTCCTCGATGGAGCGGGACTGGGCGTTGGTCCGGTAGAAGATGGCGACGTCGCCCGGACGCAGGTTCTCCTCGTCCTGGAGCCTGTCGATTTCCTTGGCAATGAACTGTGCTTCGTCGTGCTCGTTCTCACCCACGTACCCGATGATCTTGTGGCCTTCGCCTTCGGCGGTCCACAGCCGTTTTTCGGGCCGGTTGGGGTTGCGCGAGATGACCGAGTTGGCGGCGCTCAGGATGTTCTGGGTGGAACGGTAGTTCTGCTCCAGCTTGATGGTGCGGGCTTCGGGGTAGTCCTTTTCGAACTCCACGATGTTGCGGATGTCTGCTCCGCGGAAGGCGTAGATGGACTGGTCCGAGTCACCCACCACCGTGAGCTCGGAGGCGCCGGGCCCTTCGCCCACGATTTCGCGGACCAGGGCGTACTGGGCGTGGTTGGTGTCCTGGTATTCGTCCACCAGGACGTGGCGGAAGCGGCGGCGGTAGGACTCGGCCAGTGCCGGGAAGGCCCGGAACATGTAGACGGTCTCGGCAATGAGGTCGTCGAAGTCCATGGCGTTGGCCTGGCGAAGGCGCTGCGTGTAGCCCTTGTACACGTCTGCCACGGCGTGTTCGAAGGGGTCGTTGTAGTTGGCGGCAGAGGCAAAGGAGTCGGCGTCAATAAGTTCGTTCTTCAACGCGGAAATCTTGTGCTGGATGGCCTTGGGCGCGAACTTCTTGGGGTCCAGGTCCAGTGCCTTGGACACCTGGGTGACAAGGCGCAGGGAGTCCGCCGAGTCATAGATGGAGAAGTTGGACTTCAGCCCGACATTCGCGGCTTCCTGGCGCAGGATCCGCACGCAGGAAGAGTGGAAGGTGGAGATCCACATGATCTTGGCCCGGCCGCCCACCAGGGCTTCGATGCGCTCCCGCATCTCGGCAGCCGCCTTGTTGGTGAAGGTGATGGCCAGGATCTCGCCATGGTGGGCCCGGCCGGTGGCAATCAGGTACGCGATCCGGTTACTGAGCACCCGCGTTTTGCCCGAACCGGCGCCGGCAACGATCAGCAGGGCCGCGCCGGCGTGTTTAACCGCTTCCTCCTGCTGCGGGTTCAATCCCTCCAGCAACTGGGCAGCATCCGGGCGGCGGTGGCCATGGTGGCCGCCGGCGTCGTGCTGGTTGCCGCCGTTCCGGTTGGACTGCTGCCAGCCGCCGGGCTGGTGCTGACCGTCAACGTCCGGAACCCGCATTCCGCCCGGGCCGGCCGTGGTGGCGACGCCCTCAGGCCCCGTCCTGGTGCGGGCGGTGGCGGCCGTAGCGGCCTTGAACGGTCCGTCAGAGTACGGGTCAAACAACATATCCATGGTGCCTACAAGTCTAGGCGGTGGGACCGACAACGCCTTCCAGCCTGTGGATTACTCCCGCTGCGCGGGCAACTGGCTCAGCCCACCGACGCTGACTCAAGGGCTGCACGCAACTCGCGCACCGCCGTCGTTCCGCCGGCTATGAACCACTCCAGACCGTTGACGCGCACGGTGTCCACGGCACCTCCGGCCGCCCGGACGATCGCCTTGCCCGGCAGCCAGTCCCATTCCGGGCAGCTGTGCTGGAACCAACACCCCAACTGCCCCTCCGCCACGCGGCCCAGGTCGCAGGAACCGGACCCAAGCATGCGAAGGGAGGCTGCGGAGGTGGCGGCCGCGTGCCAGGGCATGGCGCACATGGGGTCCATCAGCCACGTGGGGTGGATATAGGTGGCCGCACCAAGTTCGGCGACATTCGTGGCGTTGCGCCTGCCGCCGTCCTCGGCAAAGGATGTAATCGGATCACCATTGAGGGTGGCGGGACGGTCATTCCCGCCCAGCCACAGTTTGTTTTCCTCGGGCTGGAAGACAGCGCCCAGCAGCACATCGTTGTGGTCCTTGAGGGCTATGGCTGAACACCAGTACGTGGAGCCGTGCAGGAAGTTGTAGGTGCCGTCCACGGGGTCGATCACCCAGGTTCGGCCGCTGGTGCCCTGGACGGAGGCGCCTTCCTCCCCCAGGATGCCGTCCTCCGGCCGGCAGCGCCGCAGCTGCTCCAGCACGTAGGCCTCGGCGGCGTGGTCCGCCGCGGTCACCACATCGGAGACGGAGGTCTTTTGTTCGGATTCCAGGCCGGCCATGCGCATGAGGAGCGCCAGCTGTCCGGCTTCGCGTACCAGCGCCGCCGCCAGTTCGTAGTCGTCCAATGAGGGGTCAAGAACAGCTGCGCTGTGTCGGCCAGTGGTCATGGGTTCAGTTTATGGGGCGGGATAATGGTGCCATGGCCAAAACCCCTGCCCAGCGGATCAAGAAGCACGGCGCCAATGCGGTTGTGCCGCAGCATCATCTACCACCGGTGGTCAACCCCACCACGGCGCGCACACCCGAGAAAGCCCAGGCCAACAGCAACCTGATCGTGATCGCCGGGGTGGTGGCGAGCCTGTTCCTGTTCTGGTACCTGCACTTGCTGACCCTGAACCAGATGACCCAGCTCTCCCAGGATATGGCCATGCCGGATTCGCTGGTGGGCGGGTTCGACGCCGGTTACATCGGCCGGCTGCAGGGCGTCATGAACGCCGATGCCCTGGGCCAGTTGAGCTATGTCCACAAGACCGCCGGAACCCTATTTCCGCTGATCTTCGGCTTTACGTGGCTGCTGCTCATCGGCACCAACGTGGCACGGAAGGCACTGCGCCGGGCCTTGTGGGCTGTCCCCATGCTGTTCGTAGTGGTCCGGCTGTGGGGCAACGTGGCCATTGACGCCATGATGGGCACGCCAGGTCCCGACGCCGGGCAGGTGGCCTTGGCATCCTCCCTCACCGTTGCCGGCTGGGTGCTCTTCCTGCTCAGCCTCGCGGCCGCCGCCGTGGCAGTGTTCCTCAACAGAAGGAACCGGAAGCAGCACTAGCCAGCGGTTGCCCGGGCGGCGGCCACTGCCTCGCGCCGTTGCTTCCGGTGCCGGTGCACCCGCTGGGCAATGACCAGCCCGGCGGCGGCCATTCCCACGGTTACCGGATAACCCATCAGCCGTTCCAGCGTCCCTGGTTCCGGCACCCTCATGTGGGTCAGGCCGCCAGTGGTGAGCGCCGCCAGTGAGACGCTGCCGCACACCAGCAGGAACCACGCCATCCCGGTTTTCCGCAGCCAGAGAAGGCCCAGGACCACCAATGCCGCCCCGCCGGCCACAAAGTACATGACCGCGCCGGTGTAGTGCCACGGGGAGCCGGCGTCTTCCGGCACCAGTCCCACCACCACGGTTCCAACCCCGGCGGCTCCGGTGAGCAGGCGGACCACGGTGGCCGCCAGCCACGGCTTCCTGCTCCCCCAGTCCACCCGCGTGCCGGCCCGGGCGGCCACCCGCAGCAGCCCCGAGGTCAGCAGAACTGCGCCCACCATCAGCCCCAGGCCCTGGACCACGAATGAGGCGTTCATCAGCCAGTTCAACGGCGAGCAGACATCACGGCCCGAGTAGATCCCGCAACGGAGTGCACCCAGGTCGCTGATGTATCCGGTGCGCAGGTTGTAGGGGCGGGGGCCGGCCCATGCCATAGCCACCACGGCTTCCGCCAGGAAATACTGCAGGACGCTCAAAACTGCCCACGCACCGATGTAATGCCGGGTAGACGCAACGTTCGGGATGAAGGCAACGGCAGGAGCGGCACCAGGGGCTGGACTCATGCCTTGAGCGTAGTACGGCCCGGCACCTTGTATGCTTGTAACCGTGTCCGGACGGACCGGCCCAGCCGAACCGCCGGATGCCCGCCCTCGTAGCTCAGTGGATAGAGCACGGCTCTCCTAAAGCCGGTGTCGTTGGTTCGATTCCAATCGAGGGCACTTGAACTCCAGTTCCCCGGAGCCCGGCCTCCGCGCCTACCTGCTGGGCAGCCACCGGACCATCGCGCCCGGTGCAGCGGGCCGCTGGCAGGTGGAGCGTGACCTGCTGGACAGGTCGGACGGCACCCGCGGAACCTTTTCCGGCGTCGTGCTTTTCACTCCAATGGACGACGCCGGCCTGTTCCTTCGCGAGGAAGGCACCATGCGCTGGCCATCCTTCACCGGCCCCGCCACGCGTGAGTATGTGCTGAAGCGCGCGCCCCGCCCCGACGCTCTGGACGTGTTCTTTCCAGACGGCCGCCCGTTCCACCGCATGAGCTTCACCCCGGATGCCAGCCTGGACACCCACTGGTGCGACCCCGACACCTACCGTGTCTCCTACACCCGCCAGGGCCCGGACGCTTTCAGCTACAGCTGGGATGTCACCGGCCCCCGCAAGGACCTGTTGCTGGTCTCGCACTTGGAAAGGATTTGCGCATGAAGGACCGGATCGTGGTGTCCGCCGTCTGCGTCTTCGACGACGGCGGACGCCTCCTGACCGTACGGAAACGCGGTACGGGCATGTTCATGCATCCCGGCGGCAAACCCGAACCCGGCGAGACCGCGGTCCAGGCCGCCGCACGTGAGCTCGCCGAAGAAGTGGGCATCGTGGTCCAACCCGAGGATCTTGAACTCTTGGGGGTCTGGATCGCGGACGCCGCCAACGAGGCCGCCACAGACATCGAAGCTACCGTATTCCTCGCCCCGGGCACATGGCAGGCCAGCCCGGCGGCCGAGATCGCCGAGATCCGGTGGCTGGACATCAGGGGTCCTGGCGGCGGCCAGGCCCTCCCCCGGGACCTGGCGCCGCTGCTGACGGACCACATCCTGCCCCTGCTGGCGGCCGCCCCCATGGAACTGCGGGACTAGAACTCGGGGACGGCTTCCTGCGCCACGGCCGTGGCCTCGGCAAACTGCGTCCGGTACAGCTCGGCGTAGCGGCCGCCGGCTGCCAGCAGCTCGGTATGGGTTCCGCGTTCCACGATTTGGCCGCCCTCCACCACCAGGATCGCGTCTGCGGCGCGGACGGTGGAGAGCCGGTGCGCAATCACGACGGCGGTACGCCCCTCGAGTGCGGCGCCCAGGGCTGCCTGCACGGCGGCTTCGTTCGTGGAGTCGAGCGCGGCAGTGGCCTCATCGAGGATGACGACCCGCGGCTGGGCAATGAGGAGCCGGGCGATGGTCAGGCGCTGGCGTTCGCCGCCGGAAAGCCGGTAACCGCGCTCCCCCACCACTGTCTCCAGGCCGTCCGGCAGGGACCTGATCATGGTCTCCAGCCGGGCCTGGCGCAGGACGTCCCACATGTCGTCGTCCGTGGCGTCGGGCCGGGCCAGCCGAAGGTTCGAGGCGATGGTTTCGTGGAACAGGTGGCCGTCCTGGGTGACCATGCCCAGGGTGTCCCGCAGCGAGTCGAAGGTAGTGTCCCGGACGTCCAGCCCCGTCCCCGGCGCGGTGCCGCCGAGCCGGACGGCGCCCGAGTCGACGTCATAAAGCCTCGACAGCAGCTGGGCAATCGTGGACTTGCCGGCGCCGGAGGAGCCCACCAGGGCCACCGTCTGCCCTGGTTCCACCCGGAAGCTGACGCCGTGCAGCACTTCCTCGCCGCCCCTGGTGTCAAGGGTCGAAACTTCTTCCAGGGATGCCAGGGAGACCTTTTCCGCGGAGGGGTAGGCGAACCGGACGTTGTCGAACTCCACGGACACGGGCCCGGCAGGAACGGGCACGGCGTCCGGCTTCTGCTGGATCAGCGGTTTCAGGTCCAGGATCTCAAAGACCCGTTCAAAACTGACCAGTGCGCTCATGACTTCAACGCGGGCGTTGGACAGCGCCGTGAGCGGGGCATAGAGCCGTGTCAGCAGCAGCGCCAGGACCACCACGTCCCCGGGCGCGAGCTGGCCGCCCAGGGCGAGCCAGCCGCCCAGTCCGTAGACCAGCGCAAGCGCGAGCGCGGACACCAGGGTCAGGGCCGTGACGAACGTGAACTGCAGCATGGCCATGCGGACGCCGATGTCGCGGACGCGGCCCGCGCGGGCAGCGAACTCGCGGGATTCCTCATCGGGGCGGCCGAACAGCTTCACCAGCGTGGCGCCGGGTGCGGAGAACCGCTCCGTCATCTGGGTGCCCATGGCGGCGTTGTGCGCAGCGGCTTCGCGGCGCAGGTCCGCCAGTTTGGAGCCCATGCGCCGGGCCGGGATCAGGAAGATCGGCAGCAGGACCATGGCGAGCACGGTGACCAGCCAGGACTTATTGAGCATCACGACCAGGGTCAGGGCCAGCGCCACGGAGTTGCTCACCACGCCGGAGAGCGTGCCGGCAAAGGCGGACTGCGCTCCGATGACGTCGTTGTTGAGGCGGCTGACCAAGGCTCCAGTCCGGGTGCGGGTGAAGAAGGCAATGGGCATGCGCTGCACGTGGTCGAACACCCGGGTGCGCAGGTCCACGATGACGCCTTCGCCGATGGTCGAGGACAGCCAGCGGGTCAACAGCCCCACCCCCGCTTCGCCCACGGCCACGATGGCGATCAGCACCGCCAGCCAGATCACGGTACCGGCATCTGTCTTGGCGATGATGGCGTCAACCACCTGGCCGGCAAGCACCGGGGTGGCGACGGCCAGGAAGGCCGCTGCGATTGAAGAGAGCACGAAGGCGATGAGCTTGCCCTTGTGGGGAGCGGCGAATGCCAGCACCCGCTTCAGGGTTTCCTTGGAGAACGGCTTGGAGCCGCTCTTGGCGGTGCTGATGTTGTAGAGCGAGCTCCAGGCCACGCGGTCCATACTCATGGTTATTTCTCCTGGCTTGGGGTGTGGTGGAGCTCCTGGACCGTGCCGTCTTCCAGGTGCCACCGGTAGTCGAGTCGGACGTTTTCCAGCAGCCGGCGGTCGTGGGTGACCAGCAGCAGTGCTCCGTCGTAGCTTTCAAGGGCCTCTTCCAGCTGCTCGATGGCGGGCAGGTCGAGGTGGTTGGTTGGTTCGTCAAGCACCAGCAGGTTCACGCCGCGCGCCTGGAGCAGGGCCAGGGCTGCCCGCGTCCGCTCCCCCGGCGACAGGGAGTCCACGGCCCTCGAGGTGTGGTCCGCCTTGAGGCCGAACTTGGCCAGGAGCGTTCGCACGTCGGCACTGTTCCAGTCCGGCAGCACCGCTTCGACGGCGTCGCCCAGAGGCAGCCCCCCGTCCAGCAGGCCGCGGGCCTGGTCGATTTCGCCGACGGCGACGGAGGCGCCCATGGAGGCATCGCCGTCGTCCGGTTCCTGGGTTCCCAGCAGCAGGCGCAGGAGGGTGGACTTGCCGGCCCCGTTGGGGCCGGTGATGCCCACCCGCTCGCCGCCGTTGAGCTGGAGGTTGACCGGTCCCAGCGTGAACCCGCCCTGGCGTGCCACCGCGTTGCGCAAAGTGGCGACGACGGCACTCGAGCGCGGTGCCTGGCCGATGCTGAATTGGAGCTGCCATTCCTTCCGGGGCTCCTCCACCACGTCCAGCCGGGCGATGCGCGATTCCATTTGCCGGACCTTCTGGGCCTGCTTCTCCGAGGACTCCGTGCTGGCGGCGCGCCGGATCTTGTCGTTGTCCGGGTTCTTCTTCATGGCGTTCCTGACGCCCTGCGAGCTCCATTCCCGCTGGGTCCGCGCGCGCGACACCAGGTCTGCCTTGGTGGCGGCAAACTCCTCGTATTTCTCGCGGGCGTGCCGGCGCGAGACGGCGCGTTCCTCCAGGAAGGCGTCGTAGCCGCCGTCGTAGACGGCCACGCTGTTCTGCGCAAGGTCCAGCTCGACCACCCGGGTCACGCAGCGGGCCAGGAACTCGCGGTCATGGCTCACCAGCACCACTCCGCCGCGCAGCCCCGTCACGAAGTTCTCGAGAGTGGCGAGGCCGGCGAGGTCGAGGTCATTGGTGGGCTCATCCAGCAGGACGACGTCGAAGCGGCTCAGCAGGAGGGCGGCCAGGGCCACGCGGGCCGCCTGGCCGCCGGAAAGCCCGGTCATCAGCGCATCCGGGCCGGCGTCCAGGCCGAGGTCCGCGAGCACTGCCGGGATGCGGTCGTCCAGGTCGGCGGCACCGGAGGCCATCCAGCGGTCAAAGGCGCGGGCGTAGGCGTCGTCGGCGCCCGGAGCCCCGGACCCCAAAGCCTCGGCGGTGGATTCCATCTCGCGGGTTGCTTCCGTGCAGCCGGTCCGGCGGGAGATGTAGGCGGCTACTGTCTCCCCGGGGACGCGCTCGTGCTCCTGGGGCAGCCAGCCGACAAAGGCGTCCGAGGGGGCGAGGCTGACCGCCCCTTCCTGTGGCTGGTCCACGCCGGCCAGGAGGCGCAGCAGGGTGGACTTTCCGGCACCGTTGGCGCCGACAACGCCCACCACGTCGCCCGGGGCCACCGTCAGCGAGAGCCTGGAAAAAAGCGTGCGGTGGCCGTGGCCTCCGGAGATGTCCTTGGCAACAAGGGTTGCAGTCATCGAATTCGTCCTTTCGCCGCTGCCCGGGCAGCCTTTGACGGCCGGCAGAGGCGGCAAAAACCGGGCCGCGGCGCCGCTGGGGCTGCAGGACATAGAAGAACCCGCTGGTCCGGACTTGGGGGGTGTACGGACCAGCGGGCTCGACCATCAACTATAGACGACTGCGGACTGTCGGCAAAATCCGTGGCACCGCGCACGGGCCCGGCCACGGTAAAATCAGTCACACCCCTACCATCCCGCAGAGAGTCCTCCATGACCCTTTCCGCCAAGGCGTTCCAGCGCTGGCTGCAAAGCATCGCCCCGGATGCGAGCACCGCCGATGTCTGCCGGATCTCCGGGATCAAACGGACCACGCTGGCGCAGCAGCTGGTCCGCGGGAAGGTATCCGTGAGCACGGTAGTCAGCGTCAGCCGCGCCTACAACATCAATCCTTTCGCCGCGCTTGCCGGGTTTGACGCCTACAGGGTCCTTGCAGGGCCGACGCGTCCCCCCACCAGGAATGAACTGGTAAGCCAGATCTCCACGGCGGACCTCCTGCGCGCGCTGCTTGCCCGGCCAGCCATGGACCCGGTCCGCGGACCGGCCGCACCCGCGCTCACCCCTGCCCCGCACGCTACCTCGGTCAAGAACTGGGTGGACGCCATTGACGACGGCGAGGTGCGGCACCGCGTGTCTGCCGCCACGGGGGTGGCCCCGCAAAACTATTCCGCCCAGTTAACGGCCAATCGGCTCTCCCCCGAGCTTGCGGTGGCTACGGCCCTGGCGGCCGGGGTGGGCCCGGCCGGCGGCCTGGTGGCAACCGGGGTCATCACTGAGGAGGAGGCGGGCTGGCCTCCGGAGGCAAGGCAGGCAGCCCTCGACAGCCTCTCCGACGGGGAGCTCACGGCACTTGCCGGGGAGAGGCTTCAATCATTGGGGAAAGTGCTGCGCCGGCAGGAGCAGGACCAAGCGCAGACAGAGAAGATTTGGGAGAACCTGGGATGATCGAGATACTTCAGTGGAGCACGCTGGCGATTTGCGCCCTTGTCGCAGCGGCCCGCATCCCCAGCACCCTCCGCGGGGAGAACCGCTCCCTGTTCGGCATTTTTTCCTTGATGACCCTCGCGATCCTGCTGAGCATCCAGGGGCCGTACGTGGTGATTGACCAGGCGATGGGCGGGATGAACCTGGCCAACCTGCTGCTGCGTTTTGTGATCTTCGGGGCCATCTTCTTTTTGGGCATCCGCATCTCAAGGGGCTTCGGGGCTGACAGCGCCCACCGGCTCATCACCGGGAAGGCCGGGATGGTGGTCCTGATCGCCGTCTCAGTTGTCATGGTTGCGCTGTTCTTCATGATGGACACTTCCGGGTCCTCCGCCGGACTGGTAGCCATTTCCGGGAAGGATGCCCGCCATTTCGCACTCGTTGAGTACTATGGCGCGGCAGGCCGCGCCTATCCCGCCTACGTTGCCCTGGCCCTGCTGCCGTCCATGGTGCGGGCCGTCCGCGACAGGCTCCCCGTGCTGGTCCGCATCGCCGCTGCGCTGCTGGCCCTGGGCGGAATCGCCGTGGCCCTTACGCTGTTGTTTCCGGTTATCCCGCCCTCGCTTGGCTCGATTGAGTTCATCATCAACTACACGGCCATCCTGTGCTTTGTCATTGGACTGGCCCTGATCTGGGCCGCAAGGGTGGTCAACGGACGCAGTGCGGCCCGGCGCAGGACATCTACCGAAACGTAACCTTCTCCGGCTTTCACAAAATCATTAGAATGTGAAACAATTATGAATGTGTGAAGGCGGGGCTGCCCGGCGTTTTCGAACGGGGATAAATTCTGGAATGCCGGAGCCCCGGGGGCCTTTGCACACATTGGGGGGATGAGTGGTGGCGGATCGTTGGGGAACCGCCCCCACTCAGCCTGTTTAAGCCCCCTTCAGGCTCAAACAGCCCGCCGACCCGCCGCCCCGGTTACTTCCTGGCGAAGCGCAGGGTGACCAGCTGGAACGGGCGGAGCGTCAGCTCGGCGCTGCCCGCACCGGTCACAACTCCGGGGGTTTCGGCACGGCGCTCCAAAAGATCCGTAGCCGCAACATCCTGAACCGGGAAATTGGCGGTGAGGGTTCCGGCGGAGCGCTGCCCCAGGGACTCGTAGAGGCGGACCACCACGTCACCTGAACCGTCCTGGGCCAGTTTCACCGCCTCAACAACCACGGCGGGGTTATCGACAGAGAACAGCGGTTGCACCGCCGAGGCGCCCTGAACGTGCCGGGGCCTAAGGTTGGCCCGGTACCCCTCCTGGACGGCGTCGGCAATATCGGCACCTGGCCGAACGGTTACCGTCAGCTCGTGATGGCCACGGTCGGCGTCCGGGTCCGGGAACTTAGGCGCCCGCAGCAGGGACAGGCGCACAGTGGTGGTGGTCCCGCCGTCGGAATCCCTGATGCTCCTGGCAACGTCGTGGCCGTACGTGGACGAATTGGACACCGCCACGCCGTAGCCGGCCTCGCCCACATGGATCCACCGGTGGGCGCAGATTTCGAACTTCGCCGCCTCCCAGGAGGTATTGGTGTGCGTGGGCCGGAAGACGTGGCCGAACTGCGTTTCGGCAGCCGACCGGTCCGCCCGGACGTCCAGGGCGAAGCCAAGCTTCAGCAGCTTCTCGCGCTCCTGCCAGTCCACGGACGTGGTGATTTCCAGGGCCGGGCTGCCCGGGGCCAGGGTGATGCGCTGGGTCAACGGCGACGTGCCGGCCAGCCGCTCCACCACCACCACGGCGCTCCCGCCGTCACTGGCACTGCGGACAGACTCCGCATGGACCAGTGGGGTGACGTTCCGCCGGTAGAACTCGTCGATGTCCCAGGCGTCCCATTCATTGGGGGTGTCCCGGTGCAGTTCCAGGAGGTTGCCGCTCTGACCCGGGGCGATTGCCTCGCGGCCGCTGGCGTAATCGCGCAGGGAGGAGATGAGTCCGTCAGCGTCCACCACGGCGCGGATGATCCCGTTGTCCAGGATGTAGCCGCCGTCCTGCGGCAGGACCCGTGCCGGTTCCGGGGAAGGCTCCGGTTCGCCCACAGCCAGCGCGGGGACACCGTCCCTGGCGTGCGGGGCAGCGTTAAGCAGGAACGTCCGGTCACCGGATCCCAGCATGGCGGCAACTGCCTGGCTGATCAGTGCCTCCAACGCGGCCGCGATGGCCTGGTAGTTACGTTCGGCGTCCTGGTGGACCCACGCGATGGAGCTGCCCGGAAGGATGTCGTGGAACTGCTGCAGCAGCACCAGTTGCCAAAGACGCTTGAGCTCCGCCCCGGGGTACTCAAAGGTGCCGCCGGACCGGACTGCCGCAGTGGCGCACCACAGCTCCGCTTCGCGCAGCAGGTGTTCGCTGCGCCGGTTGCCCTTCTTGGTGCGGGCCTGGCTGGTATAGGTGCCGCGGTGCAGCTCCAGGTACATTTCGCCCACCCAGACCGGAAGGGCCGGATAGTCTTCCTCGGCCTGCAGGAAGAAACTCTCCGCTGAACCGATGCGGACCTTGGGGGATCCTTCCAGGTCCGCGGTGCGTGCTGCTGCCGCAAGCATTTCGCGGGTGGGGCCGCCGCCGCCGTCGCCATAACCGAACGGCACCAGTGACACGGTGCCGCGCCCGTGGTCCCGGTAGTTTCGTTCGGCATGGGCCAGGTCCCTGCCGCTGAGGTCGGAGTTGTAGGTGTCCACCGGAGGGAAGTGGGTGAACAGCCGGGTGCCGTCGATCCCCTCCCAGTTGAAGGTGTGGTGCGGCATCCTGTTGGTCTGGTTCCAGGAGATCTTCTGCGTGAGGAACCAACGGCTGCCCGCAGCCTTGACGATCTGCGGCAGGGCCGCACTGTAGCCGAATGAGTCCGGAAGCCACGCTTCCCTGCACTCGATGCCGAACTCGGCCAGGAAGAAGCCCTTGCCTTCCACGAACTGCCTGGCCATGGCTTCGCCACCGGGCATGTTGGTATCCGACTCCACCCACATGCCGCCTACCGGAACGAACTGGCCCGTCCGCACCTTGTCGCGGATCCGGCTGAAGAGTTCCGGGTACAACTCCTTGATCCAGGCCAGTTGCTGGGCGGATGAACAGGAAAAGACAAAGTCCGGGTCCTCGTCCATGAGCGCCACGACGTTGGAAAATGTCCTGGCGCATTTGCGGATGGTTTCCCGCACGGGCCACAGCCAGGCGGAGTCGATATGCGCATGTCCGGTGGCAACCAGTTGGTGCGCGGAGGCGTAGGCGGGCCGGGCGAGGACCTCGGCGAGCGCGCGGCGGCCGGCCGCGGCGGTCCCGGCGACGTCGTCGGGATCCATGACATCCATCATGCGTTCCAGGGCCCGCAGGATCTCGTGGCGGCGCGGAAGTTCCAGCGGGAGTTGTTCCATCAGCCCGGCCAGCGTCCAGATGTCCTGTTGAAGTTCCCACACACACTGGTTCAGCTCGGCAATGGCAATGCTTCCCAGCCGGTACTGCGGCGCTCCCCCGGCGGTCGCTTTGTCGCCCAACGGGGTGGCGGCGAAAGTCCAGCCCTGCGCCATATCAGGGTTTGCTGCCGCCTCGACGTAAAAGTCCACTGCCATGCCGCTGCCCAGGAGTTTGAGCGGGATGTACTGGTTCCGGGGCGAGATTGCCTTGATGATGCTGCCGTCAGCCCGCCACGCTATGCCTTCGCACTGGAATCCAGGCGCTTCGGTAGTGAACCCGAGGTCCACCACCACTTCCACCGTGGTGTCCGGGCCGCCCCAGGACTCAGGTACCTCCCCCTGCAGCCGCAGCCAGGTGGTGCCCCATGGCCGCCCCCACGCGGCGCCGTGCTCCTGCGGCTGGAACTCCTGCCGCATCGCTTCCAGCGCAGGAACCGGTTCGTCAGGGACTTCCCAGCTGCTTAAGGCAAGCGGGACCGACCTGCTGTACACGGCAGGGTCGATGCGCTCGCGCACAAACCTTGCCAGCCGGACTTCCGTGATCCTGCGGTCGTCATGCAATATGTGTCCTCTTTAACCTTGAGACTGGATCATCGCGTCCATTCGATGGACAAATCTACCTGCTGGAGTCACCGCAACCAACCCCCTGCCCATGCCGCCCGCTGTTGGCCCTAGGCACTTGGCACCACGGGTTGGGGCCGAAGGATCCGGGAGTCCCCCGCATATACGTTGAAGCTGGTGCCGCGGCTGAAGCCGGCCACAGTCAACCCATTCGCCTCGGCCAGTTCGACGGCGAGGCTGGAAGGGGCACTGACAGCGGACAGGACGGGGATGCCGGCGAGGGCCGCCTTTTGCACCAGCTCAAAGGACGCCCTGCCGGACACCTGGAGAACCGTGCCGGCCAGCGGCAGGAGGCCTTCACGGAGCGCCCACCCCACCACCTTGTCCACGGCGTTGTGACGGCCAACGTCCTCCCGCAGGCACAGAAGCCGCGGGGCGCCGTCGTCGTCAATGCTGAAAAGGCCCGCTGCGTGCACGCCCCCGGTGTCATCGAAGACGCGCTGGGATTCCCGCAGCAGCGAGGGAAGGGAAGCGAGCACCCGTGCATCAATCTCCAGCGGGTCGTCCTTGGGACTGAAGTGGGAAGACTTCCGGACGGCTTCGATGGAGTCCGTCCCGCAGATGCCGCAGGAGCTCGATGTGTAGACCTTCCGGCCGGTATCGGGAAGCGGAACGTCCGGGCGCAACTGGGCTTCCACCACATTGAAGGTCTGGACGCCGTCCTCGTCCTCGCCGGCGCAGAACCGCAGGGAGACAAGCTGGCCGGGTGTCCAGATGACGCCCTCGGACACCAGGAACCCCGCCACCAGGTCAAAGTCGTCGCCGGGGGTGCGCATGGTTACCGAGTAGGACAGCGTGCCCAGCCGGATTTCGAGCGGTTCTTCAACAGCGAGGACGTCTTCGCGGTGGCGCACCGGGTATTCAAGTGCACCCGGCGAACCGTCCAGGAGATATTTGTGCACCTTGCGGCGCTGGGTTACGCGTCCCATGTTCCAGCCTGCCTGATCATTACTCCATCATGGCACCATCCGGTCGGCCCCTGTGCAGGAGCCCAAGCGCTTCAGCCCAGGAGCGCGCTCCAGTCCACGGGTCCGCTGTTCGCCGGTTTGCCTTTGGTTTGTCCGGTCCGGGGACTGCTTCGCGGTTTAGGTTTCGCCGGCGTTTCCTGCGTCCGCTGTATCGGCGGCCCCCAGGGCAGGGCAAAGGCAGGTACTGCCTCACCCAGTTGCACACCGTGCGGGGGCACCACCAGCACACCATCGGCAGCGGCGAGCCCGCGCATCATCCCGGGCCCTGTGTGCTGTGCCGGGGCGGCCATGCCGTACAGCAGGCGGAACGGCATGAGCCTCGTACGGCCGGGGTCTGGTTCGATCATTGTCCCGCAGGGAACCTCCTCCACCGCGGGCATTGCACGGTGGCCCAGGGCAGCGAGCAGCGGGCCACCGACGGTGGAGAGGGCCATCATGGCTGCCAGGGGGTTGCCGGGCAATCCCAGGACAAAGCGCCCGTCCGGAAGTTCGGCGAGAACCGCAGGGTGGCCCGGCCTCATGGCCACGCCGTCGATGATCAGCCGGCCGCCCAGTTCGGCCACTGCGCGCCGGAGATGGTCTGTTCCCGAACGGCCAGTACCTCCGGTGGTGATGACGACGTCGGCAGGAAGGTCCGGCACGTCCGGCACCGCCGGCACCAGGTCTTCGAGCGCTGCGAGCCATTCAGCGTACGAGTCGCCGATCCGCTGCTGCCCCGCAGGAATGCCACCCAGCATCGAAACGACGTCAGGCAGTTGCGGACCGAACGTGTCGCGCACCTGTCCGGGGGCGGGGGTGCCGCGTTCCACCACCTCGCCGCCGGTCAGCACCAGGCGCACCACGGGCTTGCCCTGGACCTGCACTTCGTCGTAGCCGGCCAGGGCTGCCAGGGCCAGATGGGCGGGGTTGAGTTCCACCCCAGCCTTGACCAGGATGTCCCCTTCAAGGGCTTCCTCCCCGGCCTTCCTGATGTGTTCGCCGGCGCGGGGCTCTCCGGGCCGCGCCTTGCCCCCTGTCATCAGGACGGGCAGGCCGTCGTCGTCCCGGCCAAGGACAGCGCTCTCGGTGCGGAGGACCGCCTTGCCGCCGGAAGGGATCAGCCCTCCCGTGGCTATGGGGCTCGCCTGGTGCGGCGCCAACCTGGTTCCGGGCTCCACGGGAATCCACGGGCCGCTTCCATTGACCACCCAGCCGTCCATCGCTGAAGAGGCGTAATGCGGCATGTCCTGAAGTGCCACGATGTCCTGGTCAAGCCTGCGGCCCAGGGCCAGCCGCAACGCCACGGGCCCCGGAGGAATGGGAGTGGCGGCATCGTACGCCGCCTGCCTTGCCTCTTCCCAAGTGTGGGCAGCGTGATGGTGGGCAATGTGATGCGGTTCAGCTTCGCCGTGGCCGGCATCCACTGGTCCTGCCCCATCGGTGCTGGCTTCTGCAGGTTCGGTTTCTCCGGCCCGGGCTGGTGCTTCCGTCCCCGGCGGATCGTGGGGACGGCTCAGGGGTCCTGCCGTCATTCGCCGGGAGTCCCGGCGGTGGCTTCCTTGCCGTAGTCAACTGCCAGGGAACGCGCTACGGCCAGCGCCGAATCCATGGAGGCGGAGTCCATTTCCCTGCCCGGTGCAGCGGCCAGGCCTGCAGCGAAGCCGGCAATGAAGGTGGTCAGCGGAGCGGCAGGCCGGACGACGGCATGGGCGGCGACGCCTGCAAGTGACAGCACCGCGTTGACGTCCACCTGGACGTCCTCAAGCTTGTAGGCCTGGAGGAGCGCCCTGCACCACTCTTCCAGCGTTTCGTCCTGGCTTTTCACGTATTGCCTCCCACGTTAGCTCCGCCTGCACGCCGGTCCTCGCTCCCGCACTGGTTCCCGGCGGCGATCCCCAGCGCGGCAGCATCCTCCCAGGTATCCACATCGGAGGTGGACCCGGCGGGGACTGTGACTAGCTGCATGTCCAGACTAGCAAGGAGCGCACGGACGGACGCGTTGACCAGGGCGTTGCGTGCGGCCAATTCCCCGCACGCCCTATTTAGCTCCGCCGTGCTATAAAAAGCTGCCAGCGGCTGTACCCTGCCGCCCTCATCCTTCGCCATGACGCCCCGGATGGCTCCCCCGGCCAATCGTGGGGCAGGGCAGTCGGCAAGTGCGTCACGCAGCACTGACACAGCCCCGGCCGCCAGCGGCATGTCGCAGGCCAGCACCAGGGTGTGTGGTGCTGGTCCCGCATTGTCCGCCAGGGTGGCCAGGCCAGCGGCGATGGCAGCCGCGGGGCCGGCAAAAGGTGGATCTTCCCGGCAGGTCAGCAGGCCGGACGCCCAGGGCGGCGGAACCAGCGGGATCCGAGTAGAGGCGCCGGCCCGCAGGACATCAATCCCGCCCACTACAACCGTTCGGCGGGCGCCCGCCGAGGCAGCCACGGCACGCTCCAGCAGCGTCTGGCCCTGGAAGACCAGCGACTGTTTGGGGACGCCGCCCAACCGCGAAGAACGTCCGCCTGCCAGGACCAGGGCATCAAAGACCAGCCTGTTCGCTTCCATCCACCCAGCCTAGCGACCGGACGCTCCATCGGACGCAGGACGGATCAGGCAGCGCGCTCCGGAAGCAGGAAGGGATCCCATGCCGGGGTTGGCTTCTCGAGTTCCTTGATCTGCCAGATCGTTCCCCGCGGCGGCTCGGGCACAAACCGCAGGGTCCAACCCATCTCAGCAGGAGTGTGGTCACCTTTGACGTTGTTGCAGCGCAGGCAGGCGGCTACCAGGTTCTCCCACGAATCGGCCCCGCCGCGTGACTTTGGGTGCACGTGGTCGATCGTGTGCGCCGCCTTGCCGCAATACGCACATTTGTGTCCATCGCGCCGGAGCACACCCCTGCGGCTGACCGCCGTGGAGTGGTTGTACCGGGGCCGGATGTATCTGTTGAGGAGGATCACGGACGGGCGCCCCAGGACGTCGGTTGGGCCCACAACGGGGTCGTCCCCTTCGGCCACAACGCTGGCCTTGCCCGTGAGCACAAGCACCAGCGCCCGGCGGAAGGTGATTACCGCCAGCGGTTCATATCCAGCATTCAGAACGAGAGTGCGCATGCACTTACCTCTTCACGGCCGCACCCGTCAGGGGCACGAGGGCCGGCTGCCCTCGGCATGTCCGGGCTATGGATCGACATCACAAGAGTAAGCAAAGAAGTGCAAAATCAGGTAATCGCCCACGCGGCGGCCCTCTCTGGCGGCCGGGGCGGGAAGCCGAGTGAACGCGACCTGCTGGGAGATTTTAACAACAAAGGACCCCTGCCTTGTTGGCAGGGGTCCCTGAGGCGATCCTTTGGCCGGCGTCCGTTCAGGCCGGCACCGGGAATACCTAGCTGACGCGGATGAAGACGGGGCCGGAACCGACGTTGGCGCTGAACACCACGGTCTGGTTT
>NZ_JAYXNX010000012.1:0-116682 GCF_036455295.1 Pseudarthrobacter phenanthrenivorans
AAAGACCACGCAACAGACGCCAAAGACAACATCCAAAACACCTAGCCTGCGTGGCTGACCAGTAACACCAGTGAAGCCGGTCCGCACCCTGCGGGCCGGCTTCACTGCTGCTCAAGGCCGGGCTAGCGTTTACCCTTTTTCCGTGAACCCCTGCCGCGGCCCTTGTCCGGGTTGGGCGCATAGCGCTGCGCCACCTTGGGCGCTTTTTTGGCGCCGGTCCCCCTGCGGTCGGGTTTGGGCTCCTTCTTCACCTTTGCCGACTGGGCGGAGGGTTGGCGCGAACTCTGCGCGGTACGCCCGCGCACGATGCCGATGAACTCCTCAAGTACCTCGTCGGTGGCCTCCGCGGGCCACGCCAGCGCAATCCCGGTGCCGCCCGCGCCTGTGAGCCTTCGCGCCACGGTGTCCTTGACGTTGAAGTGGCGCGCCACGGACATGGGGAGGATCACCAGGCCGGCGCCCGCAGCAACCACCTGCAGCGCAGCCTCCGGTCCACCCAGGGTCCCGACGTCAAGGAAGGATTCCTGGTCAAGGTCGCCAAGGGCCACTTCCTCGAACACCGAGATCTCGTGGCCTTTCGGTGCCACCACCACCGGTTGCTCCTCATAGAGGGGGATGACACTCAGGCCCTCCCGCTCCACGGGAAGGCGGACGAAGCCCATGTCCGCGCTGCCATCGCGGAGGCCGCCAATTTGGGCTCCGTCGTCGACCATGAATGCCTGAAGAGGAATATTGGGCATCCGCTCCTCCCACCGGCGGATCCACTTGCCGGGCGTTACCCCTGCCACATAGGTGATGCGGAGCACCCGCGGCGCCGCCTCGTCAGGGGCGGCTTGGGCATCAGTCGTGGGGGAATCGTCGGCGGGCACGTCTTCACAGTACCCGCCGCCCGGATACCCTTGAAGCATGACCTCTGCAAACTCCCAGTCCATGAAGCCGGCCACCGTAGCCAAGAAACTTGGCATCTACCTGCCGGCAGCTCCGCAGGAGTTCCAGGATTCAACCATCACCCGCGAGGAATTCGCCGAACTCCAGGCCAACCCGCCGGAATGGCTGGCCGAGCTGCGCCGCAACGGTCCCCACCCCCGCCCGGTTGTCGCCCAGAAGCTGAATGTGTCCATCAGCGGCCTTGCCCGCGGCGGGGTTGAGGAAGCGTTGACGACGGCGGAGATCACCGCGCTGCTCCAGGCTCCCCCGCAGTGGCTGGTCACCGAGCGGGCCACGCACGCGGCCGTCCGCGCCGAAGCCCAGCGGGTCAAGGAAGAAGCCGCAAAGAAGCAGGCCAAGAAGGACCGCGCCCAGGCCTGATAGCCCGCAGCCGCATTTCAGAAGCTTGTTCGCCCGCCTGGCCCCTGGACGTCCGGACGCGCGAACAGGCTTCTGTTGCGTCCGGACCGTTAGTCCTGGTGGATCTGCACGTAGTTGCCGCAGCCGTCGTCGAACACGGCGCTGGTCCCGAACGGATCCGTGGCAGGCGGGCTTTTGAAGCTGACCCCCGCGGCCACCAGCCGGTCATACTCCGCCTGAACGTCCGGAACCCCGAAGACGATGGCGGGAAGTCCCGCCTCCCGCACCGCGTTCATGTAAGCGGCTCCGATGGGATTGTCGCTGGGTTCCAGGAGCAGCCCCACCGAGCCGTCATCCGCTCCGGGATCCTTGATGATGTAGAGGTTGTGCTCCGGCATGGCCATAAGGGTGTCAAAGCCGAGCGTCCCGGTATAGAAGGCGTGGGCGGCCGCGGGATCCTGGACGTGGATGCTGCACATTTTGATTCGCATGCTCCCACGGTACCGGTCAGGCCCTGACGGCCTGCAGGGCTTCCGACCACGAAATCAGCTGGTCAAACAACGTCTGCAAAGCCTGTTCCGCGGTCTCGGAGGGGGTGAAGGCCGCGTAACCCTGGAACTCCGTGGCGAACGGCAGGGATACCTGGGCCCGGACGTCGGCCATCTGGAGTTCGGCCGCAATAAGCCTGAGGTGTTCCACGGCCCGGATGCCGCCGGCGCTCCCGTAGCTCACAAAGCCGGCAGCCTTGTTGTTCCATTCCGCGTACAGGAAGTCCAGCGCGTTCTTCAGGGCGCCGGGCACGGAGTGGTTGTATTCGGCCGTGACAAAGAGGTAGCCATCAAACCCGTTGACGGCCGCGGCCCACCTTTTCGTGTGTTCGTGCTGGTAGTTGCCCCGCGACGGCGGCATTGGCTCGTCCAGGAGGGGAAGATTGAAATCCGCAACGTCCAGCAGGTCGAAGGTCGCGCCGGCGCGTTTCCCCGCGCGCTGGAGCACCCAGTCCGCCACCTGCCTGCTGTGCCGCCCGGGACGGGTGCTGCCCGCCACTACTGCGATCCGTACCATCACCGTCCTCCTTTCCGGACAGGACCGTGGACCTGTAGGGGAAGGCCCATATTAAGCAAAATGTCCGGCTGGCCGGCTTTTATTCCAGCGCGCCAGGGCATTGACCCCCCTGTCGGAAGGCGGTCCAATGGAAGGACCAGCCCGGGCTTTCCGGCCGGGGCCGGGCCGTTAAGGGGAATGGCGGGCACTGGAGGTGCGGGATGTCAGTCGTGGCGGAATCTGTGATGAACGGGCTGCTTCAGGGTGCGTGGGCGGTCCTGCTGTGCGGTCCCGTGCTGGTCGCCGGCGTGGCGGGCACCGTCTTCGTTGTACGACGCCGGACGCTGGCTCCAACGGGCAGCGCGCCGGAGGCTCCGGACCAGGTGTTTTGGGACGTGTTCCTGGGCTCCTGCGTGGTCCTCCCCGCATTGATCATTTCCTCGCTGGTCTCGCAGTGGGCGGGCCTGCTGCTGGCAGGGGCGGGCGCCGTTGCCGGGATTGCGGCCTACCGTGGCAGCCCGCATTTCCTCACTTGGTGCGGCGCCCGGCGTGAACAGCGGCAGCAGCTTTCAGCGCACCGGGCTGCCAGCGCGCAGCATGATGAACTGATAGTGCGCTGGCGCCGTTACGAACTTAATCCCGCCTACAGCATCGACTATCCGGCACTGTCCGACGTCCGGCTGCCTGAAACATCGGCACTGATCAAGGCCATGCGGACGGCGGACCGGCTGCGGACGGCCGGGCACAGGGGTTACCCGGACGCCGTGGGGAGCCTGGCCGCTTCCCTGGCCGCGGCGGAACGGTCTGCGGGACTTCCCGCCGCCTTGTCTTCGGAGCAGGCCGGTTGAGGTTAACTGCTGTGTCGGCCGGGTTGCGGCCGCCCCGCGGACCGGCGGTAGCATCCCAGGATGAAGCCTGAGGAATTGCCGGTCCATGACGAGTACGGCCGCCGGCTGGAGGACCGCGGTGTCTGGCGGCAGGCCACCACCCTGGAGGCTGCCGGCGAGTTGACTGCCCGCTGGCTGGAGGGCGGCAGTTCCTATCAGCCGGGACATTTGGCCGCGGAGTTCGACGACGAGACCAGGCCGATCGCCCCGGCGCTGGCCGGCCTGAACCGCAACGGACTGTTCACCAAGGAATCGCAGCCGGGCATCCTGGCCGAGGGGGCGGCGCAGCGTGAGT
Source organism: Pseudarthrobacter phenanthrenivorans (assembly GCF_036455295.1). Lineage (GTDB taxonomy): Bacteria > Actinomycetota > Actinomycetes > Actinomycetales > Micrococcaceae > Arthrobacter > Arthrobacter phenanthrenivorans_C. The sequence goes on from NZ_JAYXNX010000012.1 coordinate 3,514, forward strand.
ACGTCACCGGTTTTTGCAGCACAGCGGTTGCAGGCCAGTTGCTGGCGCTGTCCATCCGCACCGACCTGGTGGCCGTTGCCCATGCGCCGGGCGAGGCCAGCAGTGCCGCCATCCCCGTGACGGTCGCAGGAGCTGAAATCACCACCGTGCTGGGGTCCAGCGAGAACCCCGTGGAGGAGGCGCAGATCCGGGACTGGGCAGAGGAAACCAATGATGCCCTGGCGCTGCTGCTCGCGCACTCCTGGTATGTGGAAATCCTGGACCCGGTCTGGGGGCGGAGCGGCGTGCTGTTTCCGGCGGTCCTCCAGGCATTGAAAGGGGCGGAGCAGCCTTAGCCGCCCCGCCCACCATCCGGAACTAGAGTTCCACGGTGCCGCTTTCGCCGACACTCATCCGGTCATGGGTGACCTTGGACTTGACCCATTGCAGGACCGTGGCAGCCGTGCCGCCCGGGCTGGTCCAGTACTCAGCGGAGTCCGAGTCGATGTGCAGCAGGCACACCTCGGGGGTGTCCGGTCCGTCCGGGAACCAGGCTTCAACGGCCTGGTTCCACAGCTCGCGGATTTTGGCCCGGTCCGTGACTACCTCTGCTGTGCCGGCCACGGAAACCCACTCCGTGTTCTTGCCAAAGGAGACGTTAACGCGCGAATCAGCCCGGACATGCGCAACCTGGGAGGTGCCAAGGCCCGTGAAAAACCACATGTCGCCGTCGTCTTTTACCTCCTGGACGGCCAGCGGCCGGCTGACGAGGGCGCCTTCTTCATTGATGGTGGTAACCATCCCGATCCTGGAATCGTTGATGATCTCCGTAACCTTGCTGATGCTCTGGGCGTCAGTCATGCCTCACCTCGTTCGTCTGAAGTCGGGGACGCTCCCCGCCGCCAGCCTATTAGTAAGCATGCTTATTTACCAGTCGGCGGTCACTGGAATCTTCGCCATCTCCACGATGCGCGCCGCAGTGATGCGGCCCATGCGGATGGCGCCGTCAACGTGCTGGTACCCCTCGGCAGCAAGGTCGGACGAGGACCAGTAGATGGGGCCTACCGGAGCATGCTGGTCTTTGCCGTAGCGGTGGAGGCCCCCCAGGTCATAGCTGGCCGCGTAGGCGCCGCGGGTCCATTCCTCCGAGCCCCAGTCCGACTCGTAGTAGACCTCCGGGGTCAGTGCCTCCTCGCCCAGGTAGCCGGCGATGGATTCCAGGATGGCTTTGCGGCGGTCTTCGGCGCTCAGCTCGAACATGGCGTCGGCCTTCTCGTCCGAGACGAAGCCCACCAGGGTGCCCCGCGCGTCTCCATGGTTGGTGTTGTCGTAGACCTCCTGGACCAGGGCATCGGCGCCGAAGCCTGTCCCGGACAGGCCCTTTTCGCGCCAGAACGGGGTGCTGTAGACGGCGTGCACCTTGATGACCAGGCCCAGGGACTGGTGCTGGTGCATCTGGTGCTGCCGGCGCGGCAGCGGCGGGTTAAAGGAGACGCGCGAGTAGAGGTTGGGCGGCACGGCCATGATCACGAAGCGGGCGTTGACAGTGGCCCGGTCCGATTCCACGGTGGCGCGGTGGCCGCCGTCGGCGTCCGGCTCCCAGTTGATGGTGCGAACCGGCGAGTTGAGGACGACGTCGCCGCCCAGCTCCTGCGCCTGCAGCAGGGAAACCTGCTGCATCCCGCCCACCACGCGACGGTCCAGGATGAAATCCTCGTCCGTCAAATGGGTGAACGAGCCCGCGGATGCGGCCATCAGGATTGCCTGAAGAGCGGAGAAGGCATGCGCAGGCTTTGTGAGCATCCCGCCGGCGATGAACAGGCCGATATTCCTGCAGGCTTCCTCGTTGGCTGAGTTCTGCCGCAGCCAGTGATGGAAGGAAATGGTGTCCAGCTCGCGGGCTTTGGGGTGTGCCCACGGCTCTGTTGGTCCGATCTCGGCGGCAAGTCCGTCAAGGAGGGCCACCAGGCGGTCCATTTCGACGGCGGTCTGGGCGTCCACGGGGAAGGTGTCGCCCGTGTAGCGAATGGCTGAGCCGTCCGTGCCGATGTAGATGGACTCCCCGTCGCGGTAGCGCGGGTAGGTCTCAAGGTTCAGTTCCTCCAGCAGCTCCAGGAGGGCGGTCTGGTCAGGGGAAACCCACTGGCCGCCGATTTCGAGCATGGCGCCGTCCACCGTGTCCGTCCAGGTGCGGCCGCCCACGCGGTCGCGGGCCTCAAGCACGGCGACCGTGAGGCCCGCCTTCTTCAATTCGCGGGCGGCCGTGAGTCCGGACGGTCCGGCTCCAACGACTACGACGTCGCGGTTCAGGTTCAGCATGATGTCCTCTCTGCGGCCCTTCGTGACGGGGACCACTAAATGAATGCCATTCATTTATTAGAACTATAACCGGTGCCTGCCGGGAGCGGAAGTACCGGGTGGAATAATGCAGGGGACGTCAACGAAAGGGCAGCAATGCCGGCAGTATCAGCCGCACGGGAGCGCCCCACCAGCAACGGGGCAGGGCAAAGAAGACGGGCCGGGCGCCCGTCGGCGGCGGTGCTGGACAAGTCGGGAATCACGGCGGCAGCGCTGGAACTGGTCAGCCGCAAGGGCTATGAAGGGCTCACCATGGCAGCCCTGGCCAAGATCCTCGACGTGGCGCCGTCCGCCCTTTACAACCATGTCGCCTCAAAGCAGGACGTGCTCCTGCTGGTGGAAGACCATCTGATGTCGCTCGTGGACGTTTCAGCCTTCGCGGCCGGAAGCTGGGAGGACGCGGTCCGCACCTGGGCCTGGAGCTACCGGAACGTCTTCGCGGAGCACACTCCGCTGATCCCCGTCATTGCAGTCCTGCCGGTCACGGACGCGCCCCAAACGCTGGCCATGTACGAGACCGTCAGCAAGGGCTTTTCCGACGCCGGCTTCCCGCAGGAGCGCATAGTTCCCGCGATCGTGGCGCTGGAGTCGTTCATCTTCGGCTCTGCATACGACGTCACGGCACCGGAAGACATCTTCGAGTCGGGGTCGATGGCCGACGCCACGCCCTATTTCACCGCAGCGGTGCGGAGTTCGGCCCGGGACGCGGACTCGTCGGGTGGGCGCCCTGAAGCTGACGTACAGGATCTGGGCCGCCCTGCAGACAAGGCATTCAGGATGGGCCTGGAGGCCTTGATCTCCGGGCTGGGCGCGCTGCGGGACCGGTAGCTGGCTAGCCCTCGGCCGCCGCGAGCTGGCCACAGGCGCCGTCGATTTCCTTGCCCCGGGTGTCGCGGAGGGTGCAGGGCACCCCGGTGGCACGGAGCCGCGCAATAAACTCCTGCTCCACCTCCTTGTCCGACGCAGTCCAGATGGACCCGGGGGTGGGGTTGAGTGGGATGGGGTTAACGTGTACCCAGCCGCGTCCGCGCTGGTTCAGCTTCTTGCCCAGGAGGTCTGCACGCCAGGGGTGGTCGTTCATGTCCTTGATCAAGGCATACTCGATGCTGACCCGGCGGCCTGTTTTGCGGTAGTAGTCGTAGGCGGCGTCGAGCGCTTCATCCACCTTCCAGCGGTTGTTGACCGGAATCAACTCATCCCGGAGCTCGTCGTCGGGGGCATGCAGGGACAGCGCAAACGTGACTGGCAGGTCTTCGTCCGCGAGCTTGCGGATGGCAGGGACCAGGCCGACGGTCGAAACGGTGATATTCCGGGCCGACATTCCCAGGCCTTCAGGCGAGGGGTCCACGAAGCGGTGCAGGGCGGCCATCACGCGCTTGTAGTTGGCCAGCGGCTCCCCCATGCCCATGAAGACGATGTTGGTGACCCGCTCGTCGTCGTGCTCCTTCGGGCCCAGCTCGCCTGCCGCGATGACGCGGTTCGCAGCCACCACCTGGTCAACGATCTCCGCTGTGGACATGTTGCGGGTCAGTCCGGCCTGGCCGGTGGCGCAGAAGGGACAGTTCATGCCGCAGCCGGCCTGCGAGGAGACACAAAGGGTGATGCGGCCCGGGTAGCGCATGAGGACGGACTCCACCAGCGCCCCGTCGAAGAGCCGCCAGAGGAACTTAATGGTGTCCCCTTTATCGGTGCGGTTGCGCCGCACCTCGGTGAGTAGCGGCGGGAACATCTGGGAGACAAGCTCCTCCCGGCCTGCCTTGGGCAGGTCGCTCATGCGCTCCGGATCCACGGTCCAGTGCTGGAAGTAGTGCGTGGAGAGCTGCTTTGCACGGAAAGCCGGGAGGCCAAGCTCCTTCAACTTTTCACCGCGCTCCGCGAGGGTCATGTCAGCCAGGTGAACCGGCGGCTGCTTTACGCGGGGGGACGCGAACTGCAGGAGCGGACGGCCTTCGACCGTACGGGCCTGTTCCCAGCCCTCGGCGGTGGGCAGGACCTGCGGGCGCGCATCGGCGGCTTCCCGGGGCGCGCGAACAGGATTTCCAGAAGGAGAAGTGGGGGAAGTCATCCCCTCTATCATCCCACGGCAGTCAAACCGCCGCCGTCGTAAGCGGGACTAGGCGCCAAAGCACCCGCCACCGGACAAACCCCCAGGGAACCCGTGGGTGCAATGTCCGGCCCGCGGTGCAATTTGTCAGATGCCGGAAACGCAAAAGAGCCCCGGTCCTAAGACCGGGGCTCTTTCATCTGCGTGCGCGAGGGGGGATTTGAACCCCCACGCCCTTTCGGACACTGGCACCTGAAGCCAGCGCGTCTGCCGTTCCGCCACTCGCGCGCAACTTCTTCCACTCAGCCGGACCGTTTTCCCGCATCCGCGCCTCGTAAAAGCAGCGAGATCAAGCATAACGGACATGAGCGGGAAATTACCAATCGGCCTCCACCGGCGCTCTGTGACAGTGTGCAGAGCGTGCAGAAACCGGAAAGAAGCGGGGGTCCGCAGGACCATTGGCAGCAGCAGCAAGGCGCGCGGCCAGCACTCGGCAGTGCCGGAATCGGGCTTTTGACGGCGGCCGGCCGTTGCGGATTAAGGTCATTCACAGAGGTGGCAAGTAGTATCGGATGTAGGAGTGGGCACTGCCGGCGGGTCAACCGCGCAGGGGTGGACTGCCCTGCAGGTGCTGGTCAGCAACAAACTACTGCCCCGGAGCCGGGGGGAAAGGAGAAGCACCATGGGTCTGCTGGACAAGGTTGAACGTGGCATTGAAAAGGCCGTCCGCGGCGTCTTCTCCACCGGTTCCAAAGCCCAGGTTGAACCTGTGGAAATCGCCAGCCGGCTCCGCCGGGAAGTGGACCACAAGGCCCTCACAGTAGCGGCCGGGCGCACCCTGGTACCCAATGTCTTCGATGTCCAACTCAGTGATGACGACTTCGGCCGGGCCCAGGAATGGGGTACTCCCCTGGCCGAGGAACTCTGCGATGTGGTGATCAACCATGTGCGCAGCCAGGGCTACATCCTCCAGGGCCCCGTGCGGATCTCCTTCCGCCGGGATGCTGGGCTTCGCGCCGGAGTTTTTGAGATTGCCTCCACCACAGAGACGTCCCAGGGCGGGGCCGCCCCGCAGCCCAGGCCGAACGTCCCCGCAGCTCCAAGCAGGCCGCCTGTCAGGCTCCAGCCCGTGCTGGACATCGATGGCCAGCGCTATTCGCTGAACGCTCCCTCCATTATCCTGGGCCGGTCATCCGACGCAGACATCCACATCGAGGACACTGGCGTATCCCGGCGACATCTTGAGATCCGCACGGCGAACGGCGTTACGAGCGCAGTGGACCTCGGCTCCACCAACGGCAGCTACGTCAACGGCCAGAAAGTCTCCGGAAGCACGGAACTCACTGACGGCTCCACCATCACGATGGGACGGACAAAGATCATTTTCCGCCTGCTTCCTGCCAGCCCGGGTGGCCACGCATGAGCGACCTGACCATCACCGCGTTGCGGTTCGGCTTCCTGCTGCTCCTCTGGGTGCTCATTTTCAGCATCGTCTCGGCCATGCGCCGGGACCTGATGCTGGGCCGGAAGGCAGCGGCCGGCGCACCCACGGCCCGGCAGATCCGCCGGAACCCGGAACTTGCCGAGGCGCCACCGCAGCCGGTGAAACAGCAGGCGCGGCAACTGGTGGTGGTTGAAGGTCCGCTCAAAGGCAGGACCCTGCCGCTGGCAGCCAGCCCCATCCTTCTGGGCCGCGCCCAGGAAGCCACACTGGTACTGGAGGATGACTACGCGTCCGGCCGCCACGCACGGCTTTTCCCGCAGGGCAGCCGCTGGTTCATCGAAGATCTTGGCTCCACCAACGGGACCTACCTTGGAGACCAGCAACTTACCCGTGCCCTGCCGGTCGAGCCAGGGGTACCCGTGAGGATCGGCAAGACGGTCATTGAATTGAGGCCGTAACCGTGGCCGTGCCTGAAAACCCCGCAACCGGCTCCAGTCCGGCTGAGCGGCCCCTTATCATGCGCTTCGCGGCGCGGTCCGACGTCGGCCGGATCCGTTCGAAAAATGACGATTCCGCCTACGCGGGCCGCCATCTGGCTGTTGTGGCGGACGGCATGGGCGGCCATGCCGGCGGTGACGTCGCCTCCGCCGCTACCGTCCTGGACATGATCCACCTGGACAGTCCCGACCACGGTGACGAGGCCGGGACGGTCCTCGCCGACGAAATCCAGACGGCGAACTCGCTGCTTTCGGAACTGGTGCACATCAACCCCAAACTGGCGGGCATGGGCACCACCGTTACCGCACTCCTCCTGGCAGACGGCAAACTGCACTTCGCACACATTGGCGACTCACGTGCCTATCGCCTCCGCGACGGCGAATTCAAGCAGATCAGCGTGGACCATACCTTCGTCCAGCGGTTGATCGACGAAGGCAGGCTGCGCCCAGAGGAAGCCGAAACCCACCCGCACAAGAATGTCCTCATGCGGGTCCTCGGCGATGTGGATGCCAGCCCTGAGCTCGACCTGGACACCCTTGACGCCCGGGCCGGGGACCGCTGGCTGTTGTGCTCCGACGGGCTCAACTACGTGGCCGGCCATGCCGTGGAACGGACGGTCCGCGAGACGCATAACCTGCACGAATGCGCGGAAACCCTGGTTGAACTGACGCTTGAGGCGGGTTCGCCGGACAACGTCACCGTGGTCGTGGTGGACATCGTGGAAGAAACGCCCGACGACGTCAGCACCGCCGCCGTCGATGTCGTCCGCCCGCTTCAGGGCAGCAAGCCCGCTGCCGGGGCAAGTGCGGCCGCGCCGGCCTCCGCAACCCCTCCCGCCAGTCCGGCCGGGGATAAAGAGACCGCCCCCGCTGCGGCCCCCGGCGCCGACGCTGCGGGGAAGGCCGGTGGCACCGGGAATGACCAGGATGCTGACGCGGACACCGGCGACGGCGAAGCCACGGAATCCGGCAGCACTGACCCTAATTTGGGGGAACATCTTTCTGCCGAGGTCCTCCGGGAAGAACTTGCCTCCCGTCCGCATGAACTTGTCGGGGCGGCTGCGGCCGCCGCCGAATCCGGATCAATCCCTACCGTGGCCGGCCGTACGGTGGCCCGGCGTGCCGCTACTCTCCTAACCCATAAGGCAGAACCTTCGGGCGACGGTGAGGACAACCTTGTGCAGCTGCGGCCCCGCCGGTGGGTTGCGTGGTCCGTGGCCGCGGCCGTGGTGGTTGTGGTGGCGGTTGGTCTCTGGCTCGGCTACGCCTGGACACAGACCCGATACTACGTGGGCGAGTTCGATTCCCGGGTGGCCATTTTCAACGGCGTCTCCCAGAGGCTTGGCCCCATCCAGCTGTCCTCCCTGGAAGCCGTGACTGACATCCGCATGGACTCCCTGCCGCCGTTCTCGCAGCAGCGGGTCCGCCAGACGGTTCCGGCGAATGACCTCTACGACGCCCAGCGGATCGTGAAGAACCTCGAACTCACGGGAACCACGTCCCCGGAAGAGGAGTGCCCCAAGCCATCGGGCTCAGCCACTCCCTCCGCACCAACCCCCAGCGCACCTCCTGCCAGCGCCGCTGCTCCGCCGGCCCCGAATGCCTCCGCACCTCCGGCACCTTCGCCCTCCCCCACCCCCACCATCACCTGCGAGGCGGCCAAATGAGCCAGGTAAGCACTACGCCCAAGCCTCGCCGCAATGTCGAACTGGCGCTGCTGTTGCTGGCCCTGGTGGTGGGCATCGGCGCCAACATGCTGGTGGGCGTTGACCAGGAAAAGGCGTTTGACTCCGACTTCTGGTTCCAGTCCAGCCTGTTGGCCGTCGCCGCCTTGGCGTTCCACGCCGTACTGCGCTTCCGTGCTAAATATGCAGATCCGGTAATACTTCCGATCGCCGTCGCCTTGAACGGGCTGGGCCTTGCGATGATCCACCGCCTGGACCCTCCGGGCGGCGACACGGGGAACAACCAGCTGCGGTGGACTCTTCTCGCCATGGCGGTCTCCATCGCAGTCGTGTTCTTCCTGAAAGACCACCGCATTCTGCGCCGGTTCACCTTCATCTCCCTTGCAGCCTCCGCTCTGTTGCTGATCATGCCGCTCCTGCCAGGCATCGGAGCCGGCGAAATCCTCGGTGCGCAGGTGTGGATCAAGCTCGGATCCATGACATTCCAGCCGGGTGAAGTGGCAAAAATTACCCTGGCTATATTCTTCGCCGGTTATCTTTCATCGAACCGGGACCTTATCCTGCTCGCGGGCCGCAAGATCGGACCCATGCAGTTTCCACGGTTCAAGGACATGGGCCCGATGATCACCGCATGGCTGGTCAGCATTGGGGTGCTCGTCTTCCAGCGGGACCTCGGTTCGTCGCTGCTGTTTTTCGGTCTGTTCATCGTCATGATCTACGTGGCCACGAGCCGGATCAGTTGGGTGGTGATCGGTGTGGCCCTGATCATTGGGGGCGGATTCGTTGCGGCACAGGTGTTCTCCCACGTGCAGCAGCGCATCTACGGATGGCTCAACGCCTTCTCGCCCGATGTCTACGAGAACGGCAGCCGACAGGTGATCGAGGGGCTGTTCGGCATGGCCAACGGCGGCCTGGTGGGAACCGGCCTGGCCCAGGGCCGGCCCGACCTCGTTCCCTTCGCCAACAGTGACATGATCATCGCCTCCCTCGGCGAGGAACTGGGCCTGATCGGCCTGTTCGCCATCGTCCTGCTGTACCTGATGTTCTTCACCCGTGGGTTCCGCGCAGCGCTGGGCACGCGCGACTCATTCGGCAAGCTCCTCGCCTGCGGCCTGTCCTTCGCGGTTGCCCTCCAATGCTTCGTCGTGATCGGCGGCGTGACCCGGCTGATTCCGCTAACCGGCCTGACAACTCCGTTCCTTGCAGCCGGCGGATCATCGCTGCTGGCCAACTGGATCATTGTCGGACTGCTGCTGATGATTTCCCATGCCGCGCGCGGCCCGGTGGACACCACACCGCTTCCGCCGGCAGGAACGGCAGCGGCAACAGGAATTGATACTCCAACTGAGGCGGTGAAGCAGGCATGAACCAGGCAATACGTCATTCTTGGGTCGCCGCCGTTGCGATGTTTGCCCTGATCTTCGGCGCCATCAGCTACGTACAGGTGGTTGGTGCTGACGATCTCAAAACCAACCCGCTGAACCAGCGTGCCATCCTGCAGAACTACTGCAACGACCGCGGTGCCATTATCGTGGGCGGAACCCCTGTGGCCGAGTCGGTGGACACCGGATCCGAGACCTGCAAGTTCCAGCGAACCTACGCCCAGCCTGAACTGTACGCAGGGATCACCGGATACTTTTCGAAGAACTACGGAGCCACCGGCCTGGAACAGGCCATGGGCGCCGAACTGGCGGGCAACTCCGACCAGCTCTTCCTTGACCGGGTGGGCCAGCTCTTCCTGGGCAACCAGCCCAAGGGCGCATCAGTGGAACTAACCATTGATCCGCAGATCCAGCAACTCGCCTACAGCCTGATCCCGGACGGACAGCGCGGATCGATCGTGGTGAGCAATCCCAAGACCGGTGCCATCCTGGCAATGGCCTCCAAGCCGTCCTATAACCCCAACCTTGTTGCCACGCAGGACCCCGCGGCCGAGGGTGCCAACATGAACGAGCTGGTCAAGGTTCCGGGCATCAACCTGAACCAAAACGTCAGCGGGCCTACAGGTGAACTCCTCGCTCCCGGTTCTGTCTTCAAGCTTGTGGACACCGCAGCGGCCCTGGCCTCCGGGAAGTACAACAAGGACAGCGTCCTGCCCAACCCCGCCGAGATGCCCTTCGACGGCATCCAGTACAAGCTGCCGAACTATGCCGGCGGCAACTGCTATACCCGCGACACTGCCAGCTTCGCCTTCGCCCTGCAGCAGTCCTGCAACACCCCGTTCGCCAGCATCGCGCTGGACCTTGGGCGCAACGCTATAGCGGACCAGGCCAAGAAGTTTGGCTTCGGCGAGGATGTCGGGGACCAGCTGAAGCTCGGCCATGCGCTGGGCAACGGGTTCCCGGACAACCTGGACAAACCAGGCCTTGCCCAGTCGGCCATCGGCCAGAAGGACGTCCGCGTCACGCCCCTGCAGGTCAACATGATGACGTCGGCAATCGCCAATGGCGGGGCACAGATGGCGCCCACCTTGGTCAAGACGCTGAGGTCCCCGGACCTGCGGGTGATCGACGAGCCTAAGCCGGCGCAGCTGAGGACCTCCACCACTCCCGACATCGCCAAGCAGATCACCGAATGGATGACCAGCGTGGTCACCGATGGCATTGCCAAGTCCGCAGCAGTCCCCGGCGTCCAGGTGGCCGGCAAGACCGGCACCGCCGAACTGGGCAATGGCCTGAACAACTCGTGGTTCACCGGATTCGCCCCCGCGGACAACCCCAAGGTCAGTGTCACGATCGTCATGGAAGGCGTAGACATCTACGCGGGCGCAAAGCTAACCAGTCCTAACGCGAAGAAGATTTTTGAGGCGGTGTTGAATAAGTGAGGCCTACAACGGGAATCACCCTCGGCGGCAGATTCCAGCTGACCACGCGGATCGCGATCGGCGGCATGGGGGAAGTCTGGAAGGCCAAAGACCTCGTCCTGGGCCGCATCGTCGCCATCAAGGTGCTGAAGGAGGAATACACGGGCGATCCCGGCTTCCTCCAGCGTTTCCGTGCCGAAGCCCGCCACACCGCCCTCCTGAACCATGTGGGGATCGCCAACGTCTTCGATTACGGCGAAGAAGAAGGCTCGGCCTACCTGGTCATGGAACTGGTCCCTGGCCAGCCGCTGAGCAGCATCATCGAGCACGAACAGGTCCTGTCGCCGGACCGTACACTCTCGATCATCGCCCAGACCGCGCGCGCCCTGGCAGTCGCCCACGCCCAGGGCCTGGTCCACCGCGACGTCAAGCCCGGCAACCTCCTCATCACCCCCGACGGCCGTGTGAAAGTCACAGACTTCGGCATCGCCCGCCTGGCCGACCAGGTGCCGCTCACGCAGACCGGACAGGTCATGGGTACAGCGCAGTACCTGGCCCCTGAGCAGGCCACCGGCCAGACGGCCACCGGCTCTTCGGACATCTACTCGCTGGGCGTCATCGGATACGAGTGCCTCAGCGGCCACCGGCCGTTCTCCGGTGAGTCGCAGATTGCCATCGCACTGGCCCAAGTGAACGACGCACCGCCTCCACTTTCGGAAAGCCTGCCTGCTCCTGTGCGCGCGCTCCTGATGTCGATGCTGGCCAAGGACCCCAAGGACCGTCCGGCCAATGCCATCAAGTTGGCCGAAGCTGCTGAGGCCATCCGCAACGGCGATATCAGCGCAGCACGTGCCGCTGTGCCCGGAATGCTTCTCTTCGACGCCGACACCGGTCCCATCACTGCCCCCGTTAGCACCGCCACCGCTCCCACCGGCGTCATCGGCACCCACCGGGAGTCACCCACCGCCACCTCCGCCCTGCCGGTGCTGGGGGCCGGTGCCGCCGGCGCTGCCGCCGCAATGGCTGCCGGTGCCCACAGTGCGTCTGCGGATGGTGCGGAGCGTGCGACGGGACCGCTTGCCCGGGCCAACGCATTGGCTGCGGAGCGCAACTGGGACCAGGAGGAGGAGACGTACGACGACGAGCCCTCCGATGAGCCCCGCCGCAAGGGCCGCAGCCCCTGGACATGGCCACTGATCGCCCTGATCCTGCTTCTCCTGTTTGCGCTCGTGGGTTTCCTCCTGAACCAGGCCGGCCTCTTTTCGCCTGCCGGCAACCCCACGTCAAGCGCCACACCCAGCAGTACGCCCACGGCGTCGCCGACCCCCACCCCGACCACTCCATCGGCTACGCCTACCCAAACGCGGAACACCCCCACTCCCACTCCCACGCCGACGCCCACGCCCACGCCGGCCACCGTGAACGTGATTCCGGCCGCGTACCTGGGCAAGGACTACCGCCAGGTCCAGTCGGCCCTGGCGGGCATGGGGCTTCAGGTAACGGTCCTCCCACAGGAGAGCACTTCCGCTGCCCCGGGAACCGTACTTCAGTTGAACCCGACCGGAACGGTGCCCAAGGGATCCCTGATCACTGTCGTCTACGCTACCGCCCCGGCTCCTGCCCCCACCACGGCGGCACCGACGCCTGCCCCAACATCCTCGTCCCCGGTGGCGGGGCCCACTCCCATCTCGCCCCTGCCCACCTGCGCGGCCGGCCAGACGCCTGGAACGCCTCCGACCTGCGCACCGTAAGCTTCGGGATCACCAGTGAATGAGTCACCACGCACTCCGTTGCACCGGGAGGACAGCCTTCCGGTGGACAACCGGCGTGTCCTGAGCGGCCGCTACGAGCTGGGCGACCTTATTGGCCGCGGCGGCATGGCGGACGTCTACAAGGGGACCGATACCCGCCTTGGCAGGACAGTTGCCATCAAGCTGCTGCGGCCGGACATGGCCCGGGACCCACAGTTCCAGGCCCGGTTCAAGCGTGAAGCCCAGGCGGTGGCAGCCCTGAACCACCCGTCCATCGTGGCCATCTTCGATACCGGCGAGCATCTGGTCCATGAGGGCACCGGCGAGGACGTGCGGGTGCCCTACATCGTGATGGAATACGTTGAAGGCAAGACACTGCGCGATCTGATCCGTGCCAATGACGTCACCATCGACCAGGCCATTGACTACTGCCTGGGCGTGCTCGGAGCCCTTGAGTACAGCCACAAGGCAGGGATTGTGCACCGGGACATCAAGCCTGCCAACGTGATGTACTGCCAAGGCACCCATTCTGTGAAGGTCATGGACTTCGGCATCGCCCGCGCCATCGCCGATTCCTCCGCCACCATGACCCAGACGCAGGCAGTGGTGGGAACGGCGCAGTACCTTTCACCGGAACAGGCCCGGGGCGAAACCGTGGACGCCCGCAGCGACCTGTATTCGGCTGCATGCCTGCTCTACGAAATGCTGACTTCGCGGCCACCGTTCGTTGGGGACAGCCCTGTATCCGTGGCCTACCAGCACGTCCGGGAAATTGCCGAACCGGCCAGCAGCCTGAATCCACAGGTGACACCTGCGCTGGACACCGTGCTGGCCAAGGCCCTGCAGAAAAACCGGGACGACAGGTTCCAGGATGCCGCAGCCTTCCGGCGGGCCCTGCGCGCCGCCAAGGCCGGCGTGGCCGTACCGCCCGTCCCGGCTTCCGAGGCACCCACCGATCCCAACGACCATGTCCCCGAGGCCGCGCCGCCCACCGAGGCTTTCGGGGCAGCGGGGGCTGCTTTCGCCGATGAGGCGCCCACAGGCCGCCTCGCTGCCACCAGCCTTTTCCATGACGACGGCGTCCCGGCGGCTCCGCTGGAGCTGGCAGACGGGCACGGAGCTGACGATGAGCTCCCGCTCGGCTTCCCCCAGGAACGTGAGCGGACAACCCATCAGAAGTCACGGCGTCGTGCCTGGATTGCCACCTTGGTGATCTTCACCCTGCTGATCCTCGCGGGCGGTGGCTTGTGGCTCTACCAGACGGTCAACCGTCCTGTACCGGCGGCGCCCAAGATCCAGATCCCGTCGGTGGCTGCCATGACGGAAACCGCGGCGCTGCAGGAACTGTATAACGCGGGCCTCCGCCCGAAGATCGCGCGGTCGTCAAACGACACCGTGCCGAAGGGAACCGCCATCGGGACGGACCCTGCGGCCGGGGCGTCCCTGGATCCGGGTGCTGAAGTTATCCTCAACGTTTCCCAGGGACCCAGCTCAGTGAAGGTTCCGGATGCCCTCCCCGGGAAGACGGAGGCGGCTGCCCGGGACATCCTGCGCCAGGTGGGCCTGGTGGGATCACCGTCCACCACCACGGCCAACAGTGCCACGGTACCGGCCGGAATAGTGATCACTTCCAACCCGGCCCCGGGTCAAAGCGTTGGCGTTGGCACCAGCGTGGAGCTCATTGTTTCCACCGGAAAAGTCGTGGTTCCGGAACTGCGAGGCCTCGGCCGCGACGAGGCCGAGGCTGCCCTGAAGCAGCTGGGCCTGGTCCCATCGGTGGTGGAGGCGGAGAACTCGCAGGTGGAGCCGGGGAAGGTCACGGACCAAAGCGACCCCGCCAATACGGCGGTTGACCAGGGAAAGACGATCACCATCGTTGTGGCCAAGGCACCGGCACCGGCACCGACACCGTCCCCTACGGACACCCCGACGCCGTCATCCAGCCCGACGCCGAAGCCCACCAAGAAGGGCTGACAGCCCTTTTGCCCGGGCTGGTCCCGGCTAGTGCTGGATCAGCGGGCTGAGCTTCGCTGCCCTGGCGGCTGCGCCCTTCATTCCCAGCGACTCCAGCCAGTTCCCGAGCATTTGGTATCCGCCCTCGGTGAGGACCGATTCGGGATGGAACTGCACTCCGCACAGCGGCGCAGTCCTGTGCTGCAGACCCATGACGACACCCGAAGCCGTTTGCGCCGTGACCTCCAGGACATCGGGGATGGATTCCCGGACGGCCGCGAGCGAGTGGTAGCGGGTAGCGGTGACGGGGGAAGGGAGCCCGGCGAAAACACTGGTGCCGATGTGCTCCACCTGGGAAGTCTTGCCGTGCATGAGCTCAGGGGCGTGGGTTACCTTGCCACCGAAGGCCTCCGCCAGTGCCTGGTGGCCGAGGCATACGCCGAACATGGGAACGCTGTTCTCACCACACCACTTGATCAGCTCGATGCAGACCCCCGCCTCAGCAGGGTTGCCCGGGCCGGGAGAGATAAGGACGCCGTCCCGGGTGCTGGCAAGCTCAATTGCCTCTGCCAGCGTGACGTCGTCATTGCGGACCACGGTGGTCTCGGCCCCGAGTTCCTGGAGATAGCCCACCAGGGTGTAGACAAAGCTGTCGTAGTTATCCACTACAAGGATCTTGGTTGCGGTCATGGCTGGTCTGTGGAACCAATCGTCGAGTCGGTGAATTGGGTGAAATGGGACATCCAAGGGAAAAGGAACTGGACCATCAGTACCAGGGCAACAAACACCAGTACCAGCGAGATGAAGATCCTGACCCAGAGCGGCCCGGGGAGGTGGCGGAATATCCAGGCGTACACTGTCAGCTCCTTCCGGTGGCTGCCGCAACCTGTGCAGCGATCTCAGCCGGCGGTCCCGCCGCTGCAGGGCGCCAGCTGTCCAGCAGGGCGTAGGCGATGATACGTTCTTCCGCACCGAAACGGGGGTTGCAGCTGGTCATGGTCAGGTAGCTTTCGGTGGGCGCGACGCCGGGCTGGGTGGGCACCGGATCCAGGACGTCGGTGCGGGAGGGCATGACGATCTGGTTGTTCCGGAAGACGTAGATGTAGTAACCGTCCTTCGTCTGGACGTAGATCTTGTCACCGGGCACCAGGGTGTGGATGTTGTCCAGCACCGCTCCGTGGGTTTGGCGGTGTCCTGCAACGGCAAAGTTGCCAACGGCCCCCGGCATAGCCGTATTGCTGTAGTGGCCGATTCCCAGGGTGTCCAACACGTCCTGGCTGGTTCCCTGCACGATGGGGCGCGTATAGGTGGCACCGAACCGGGGGATGTACATGATGCCGATGGTTCCCGCGTGGCCGGGAGCGGTTCCCACGACAGGCTTGCCGAAATCTTCAGGGGCAGGCGAACCGGGCTGGGCTGTTGCCGTAGGAGCCGCGGCCGGGGTGCCCAAATCCTGGGCAAATTGCTTGATGACCTGGCTCTGCTTGGCATCTGATTCCACATTGGTCCACCACAACTGCCAGGCTACGAAGAGCAAGAGGATAACGCCTGCGGTAATCAACAGCTCGCCCAGCACCAGTACCGTGCCGCGCAGCAGGGCACGACGGGGTGCGGGCGCGGTGGCGGCCCCCGCCTTCTCCTGCAATACCACGCGTTCTCCTCCGGGCGTTCACCCTGGGCACTGGTTGCCCATCAACTGCGGCTAGAATTGGCTGCTAGTAAGAATCCAGATTTGACCAAGATCGCGCAGACCGCTGGCAATTTCCTTCTTGCAGGATACCAAGCCGCGGACGCCGAGCTTGCCCAGCCCGCCAAGGAGAGCCAGTGCCCGAGTCAAGGCCTCGCAAGAAGACTGCCCGCACCGCCCAACCGGCTTCCCAGCAGGCCTACAAGCCCAACCCGGTGTGGTTCAAGCCGGTCATGTTCGGCCTCATGATTATCGGCCTGTTTTGGATCATTACGTTTTACATCAGCGAAGGCCGCTTTCCCGTCCAGGCCTGGCAGTCGTGGAACATCGTGGCAGGCTTCGGCATTGCCATCGTTGGGTTCCTGATGACCACCCGCTGGCGTTCCTAGCACGCCCCGGAACCGTTCCGAGGAGGACTGCACTGGCTCCCGATGCAACCGGCGTGATCATCGGCGAGGACGGCCTTGCCCGGCCCGCCTGGGCAGCCACGGATCCCCTGATGCGCATGTATTACGACCAGGAATGGGGGCTGCCCGTCACGGATGAGCAGGGCCTCTACGAGCGGATTTGCCTGGAGGGCTTCCAGGCAGGCCTCTCCTGGGCCACCATCCTGCGCAAGCGTCCCGCGTTCCGTGCAGCCTTTGCCGGCTTCGATCCGGACATCGTCGCCTTGTTCGACACCACCGACGTGGAACGGTTGATGCAGGACCCCGGCATTATCAGGAACCGTTTAAAAATCCTTGCAACGGTAAAGAACGCGCAGGCCACCCTGGAGCTCCGCCAGGACGGCGGCCTGGTGGACTTCGTATGGAGTTTCCGCCCGGCCTGCACCCCCCGACCCCTGGCGGTCACGGACATCCCTGCCCAGTCACCGGAGTCCATTGCTCTCTCCAAGGCCCTGCGGAAGCGCGGATTCTCCTTCGTTGGGCCCACCACCATGTTCGCCCTCATGGAGGCCGTTGGGATGGTGGACACCCACCTCCTGGGCAGCCACCGCCGCGGCTCGTCAGGGATTTGGCCCGGCTAGAACACGGACCGCCGGCCCGCTACCTCGCGGTTATCCCCAGCTGTTGGGAAAGTTATCCACAGTGTGGAAAACCAAGGGTTCTGCCACGCGAATCCTCTGCCCGCCCCTATGTCGCAGCTTCGGGAAGCTAAACCCACCCCGCACATGCCGTTATTAACAGTGTGGAACACCTGTGGATAACGGGGGGCACGCATGCAGAAGCGCGCCGGGTTCCGCAGCCTACGGCCGGTCCCGCCTGACGGGGTGGTGGCTGGTGATGGACACCCGGTTGAACGCATTCATGGTCACGGCCACCCAGCTCACGGCCGAGAACTCTTCCGCCGAAAGGCACTCCCGCGCGAAGACTTCTGCATGCTCACGTTCGCGCTGGTCGGGCAATTCGGTAATGCTTTCCACCAATGCCAAAGCAGCCCGCTCTTTGTCCGTGAACAGTGTTGTCTCACGCCATGCGGGCAGTACCGCCAACCGCTGGGCACTTTCCCCCGCTTCACCGGCCCGCCGCACGTGGAGGTCCAGGCAGTAAGCGCAGCCGTTGATCTGGGAGATCCTCACGTTGAGCAGTTCCAGCAACCCCCGCCCCAACCCGGCTTCTTCGGCAGCTTCCTGCACCTTGAGTCCCAACCCGCTGATCGACTTCCACAGGGCCGGATGCTGTTTGTCCAGGTACAGGTGCTCGGTAACGCCCACTGGTGTCCTTTGTCGGTAGAACGGCTTGGCAGGCAACCATCATAGGCAGGACGAGGCCACGCCCGGGCGCGGCTCTTATCCACTTACCAACAAGGCAATACCCACAAGTTATCCACAACTGTGGGAAACTCCGTGGAAATCCTTCCGGAAAAGCCGACCCAGCCCTACTGCCGTGGGATTAACGCGCCGGGGAACTACACCCCTGTCACTTATTAACAGTGTGCAAAACTCTGTCGATAACCCCGTAGTAAGCCATGATTTTATGTTGCCGCAGGCCGGCGCGGGCCTGCTTGTCCACAACGGTGGCCCGGATGCGCTGCTTATCCACTTACACACATCGATATCCCCAATAGTTATCCACAGGTGTGGAGAAATGCCGTTGACACCTGTCCGGGACCGTCACCAGCGCCTGCGTACCAGGCATAATCCCGGGAACTACAACTGTGTAAGTTACGCACACTGTGGATAAGGGGTGTGGAAAAGCCAGCCGCCCCCACACCCGAAGGTGCAAGGGGCAGCTGACTTTCACAAAGAGGGGAGGGGGTTTAAAGCGTCACCCTGAGCCAGCTCACGGCAATGAGCAGTGCGAGGACGGCGGCCAGGCCGAGCGCCTGGATGAGCGGCTGCCGGGGGCCACGCGGCGCGTAGGCGATGACGGCCGCACACAGGCCGCCGGTAACCAGTCCACCCAGGTGCGCCTGCCAGGCGATCTGTGGGACCAGGAAGCCGATGACCCCGTTAATGGCGATCAGCACCCACAACTGGCGGGTGTCCCCACCGCGCTGCCGCTGCACCAGCAGCATGGCGCCGAAGAGGCCGAAGATCGCCCCGGACGCCCCCACGACCCCGAAGAGTTGCTGGCCGGGAACATAGAGCGGAGTCAGCAGGAGGTATCCCACGGACCCGCCCAGGGCGGAGATAAGGAACAGCGCCAGGAACCGCACGCGGCCCAGGATCGGTTCGAGGGCCTGGCCGAAGATCCACAGCGTGTACATGTTGAGCAGAATGTGGAGCAGGTTGTCCGGGGAGTGCAGGAATGCCGAG
This sequence comes from Pseudarthrobacter phenanthrenivorans, assembly GCF_036455295.1. Classification (GTDB taxonomy): domain Bacteria; phylum Actinomycetota; class Actinomycetes; order Actinomycetales; family Micrococcaceae; genus Arthrobacter; species Arthrobacter phenanthrenivorans_C. The sequence continues at coordinate 22,473 of NZ_JAYXNX010000012.1, forward strand.
GTGAGCATCCGCCACGGTTCGAACTCGCCGTACTTGGGTTCTGCGTAGATGTTGGCGAAGGCCAGGGTCTGGTAGACGCCCTCATTGGGAATGATGAACTGCAGGACCTGGAGTACCGCACAGACCGCAATGATTGCGAACGTAACCAGTGGTCTGCCGGTGGCCACGGCACCGCCGTAGACGGTCCGCACCTCCGGCGTCGTGCGTCTTGTTTCGTTGACGCAGTCAACGCATTGGAATCCGACGGCGGCCGCCCGCTGGCAGTCGGGGCATGCCGGCCGCCCGCAGCGCTGGCAACGCACATAGGACGGCCGGTCCGGGTGCCGCGGGCAAACCGGGACCTGGGCGGACGGCTCGGCCGACGGAATTCCGTAACTCATGGTGGAGCGTTACAGCTGTTCGATGTCGATGCTGTTGATGGTGACGTCCTCAACGGGGCGGTCGCCCATGCCGGTGCGGACGCCCTCGATGGCGTCGACTACCTTCTTGGATTCCTCGTCAGCCACTTCACCGAAGATGGTGTGCTTGCCCTGGAGCCAGTCAGTGGGAATGGTGGTGATGAAGAACTGGGAACCGTTGGTGCCCTTGCCCATTTGGATGCCGGCGTTGGCCATGGCCAGCTTGTAGGGCTGGTTGAAGCTCAGTTCCGGGTGGATCTCATCGTCGAAGCGGTAGCCGGGGCCACCGGTTCCACGGCCCAGGGGATCGCCGGCCTGGATCATGAAGTCCTTGATGATCCGGTGGAAGATTGTTCCGTTGTAGAGCGGCGTGCCGGTCTTGTCCTCGCCCGTTTCCGGGTGGGTCCACGCCTGGTCGCCAGTGGCGAGGCCAATGAAGTTCTTGACCGTCTTGGGCGCGTGGTTGCCGAAGAGGTTGACCTTGATGTCGCCGAGGCTGGTGTGGATGGTTGCTTTTGCGGTTGCGATGGCAGTCATAGGCCCCATTCTCCCATGCCGGTCCGGGCCGAATACGGCTCCGGAGGCAGTTCCGCGCTGGGTGAAATCCCCCTAAAATCCGCAGAGTGAATAGCCCGCGAAGATCTGGGCACGTAGGCTAGCGACAGAACCGTCACATTAATCGGGAGGTAGTTGTGAAGAAATCGGATCGTATTGCCCGGGACCTTGAGCAGTCGGTGACCAGTGCCGTGGTGAACGCGAAGGATTGGGCGGCGCCGCGGGTGGAAGCCGCTGTGGACTGGGCCGTTCCCCGCCTCCAGCAGAGCCTGGACACTGCATCTCCCAAGATCCAGGAAGGCCTGAAATCGGCCGCGCACAACCTGGCCGACGGTGTTGCCACCGTAACTCCACGGATCCAGGACGGGCTGGCACAGCTGGCACCCAAGATCAACGACGTCGTCGAGGGGGCTTCGCCCAAGCTGCACGAAGCCCTGGACAAGGCAACGCCCGTTGTCCTGAATGCCCGCGACCGCGTAGTGGTGGAATACCTGCCCAGGCTCTCGGACCAGATCGGCGTCGCGTCGGACGCAGTTCACCGCACACTGGAAAACACCCCGTCCCGCGTGGACGCGGTGGCGCAGAAACTGGGGGATGTGGGACTCATCCACGCCCTCCAGGAACAGGCCCAGGCAACCGGAACCCAGCTGAAGGCAGCAGCCGCCGGCGCCAGCCGTGCAGTTGATGTCCAGCTGGCGCAGCCGCAGCCCAAAAAGAAGCGCGGCTGGCTGGTGTTCGGCGTCGTGGCAGCTGCCGTTGCCGCCGGTGTTGCAGCATGGAAGGCATCCAAGCCGGTGGAGGACCCCTGGAAGACTCCTTCCCCGGTGACGCCGACACCGGCCCCCGTTCCTGCCACCACGGTGAGCGATGTCAAAGACACCGCCGCAGAGGCCGCCGACAAAGCTGCAGCTGCAACGGGTTCTGCTGCGGCTGCCGCAGCAGACAAAGCCGGCGACGCAGCGGAGAGCGTAAACGACAAGTCCGCGGACGCCGCCGAGAAGGCCAAGCACGTGGCCGACGACGCCAAGCCCGCCACCAAGGACGACAACGGCAGCAGCCAGGCCTAGTCTTCCCACCGCATACAAAAGGGGCTCCGTTTCACGACGGGGCCCCTTTTGTGTGCCTGTGTTCGGCCGCGGGCAGGAAACGCCCGGATGCTAGATTTGAAGTGATGCCAGCCAACCGATCCTCTGGGGATTTTCGTGAATGACGCAGCCGTACAGCTCCGCGTGTCCATCGTCATCCCGGCGTACAACGAGGAGAGCGTTATCAGGCAGTGCCTGATTGCCGCCATCTACCAGAGTGTTCCTGCGCACGAGATCATCGTTGTGGACAATCTTTCCAAGGACCGGACTGCTGAGATCGTCCGCCAGATGCAGCTCGAGTATCCGGAGAGTCCCATTATCCTGCTGAGCCAGGACCGTGAGCAGGGGCTGATTCCCACCCGGAACTTTGGCCTGGACAGCGCCACCGGGGACATCCTGGGGCGCATCGATGCGGACTCCATTGTCGAACCCGACTGGGTGGAGCAGGTGCAGAAGGCTTTCGCGGACCCCTCCGTCCAGGCTGCCACCGGCCCCGTGGTCTACTACGACATGCCTATGCGCCGCTTCGGGCTCAAGGCGGATGACAAAATGCGCCAGCTCATGCTGAAGCTCGCCAAGCACCAGTACCATTTCCTGTTTGGCTCGAACATGGCCCTGCGTGCCACCGCCTGGGAGACCATCCGCCCGGAGACCTGCCGGGACGAAAAGGACGAGATGCACGAGGACATCGATTTGTCCCTGCACCTGGCCGACCATGAGCTCCCCGTACGCTACTGGCCACAGATGGTGTCCGGGATGTCCGCACGGCGCCTGGAGGATTCCCCGCGGGACTACCGCTACTACGTCACCCGCTTCGACCGGACCTACAAGGCGCACAACGTCAAGAAAATGGCGCTCAAGGCCCCCATGGTCGTCTTCTTCTCGGTGTACTTCCCTGCCAAGCTCCTCAGGGCCATTCACACCGTCAACACCGCCCAGCCGGTGCGCCGCGGCGGTCAGTAGCCCTCGGGCCCTTCAGTAGGGCACAGGGTCGTTCAGCAGGCCTCAGTCGGTCCCCAGTTCCGCGAGGCGTTCCGACGGCGGTTCCTCCCGGGGCGCACTTGCGCGCCTTGCGCTCCTGCCGGTTCTTTGACCCAGGACGACGACGGCGAGCCCCGCCAGAATGAGGCCGAGTCCCGCATAAGTGCCTGCCGGCAAGGTCTCGTGCAGGAAGAGCGCCGCCAGCAGCGCTGCTCCCGGGATTTCAAGGAGGATGATCATCGAGACGATCAGCGGGCTCATGGTGGCAAGCAGGTGGTTGAAGGCGGTATGGCCCACCAGTTGGGCGCAGACGGTGATGGCTGCGATGCCGAGCCACCCCGCCGGTTCGAACCCGGACAGGGGTTGGCCGGCGCAGAGGGCCAGCACGGCCACAAGGGCGGCGCACATCCCATAACAAAGCGTCGTGTAGGTTCCGGTGGTCATGCTCTGCCGGGCTTTGCCTCCGGCCAGGGTGTACAGGCCTGCAAGCGCCCCTCCGGCCATCGCCAGCAGATCACCGGTGAGGGCCCGGGGTGAGGTCCCCAAGTCAAAGCCCGTAATCGCCACCACTCCGCCGAAGGCAATTCCCAGCCCGGCCAGTACCTGCCACCGGTGGCGGGTGCCGCGGAACAGCTGGAACACGGCGATCCAGGCTGACTGCAGGCACACCAGGGCGGTAGCAGCGGCTACCGAGGTGAGCTGGAGTGAGGTGATGAAGCAGGCAAAGTGCAGGGCAAGGGCGACGGCGGCCAGCGACGACCAGCGGAATTCCCTGCCGGTTATCCTGCCGAACTGCCGCGGTTCGCGGACCAGGGTGGGGGTAGCCATGACAGCGGCGGCAATGGCATTGCGCCAGAAAGCGATGGCAAGGGCGCTGACGCTGGTTGCGCCCAGGGTGGCTGCGATGAGGGGCCCTGATGAGGCCACGCCCAGGACGCCCAGGGCCGCGAAGAAGAAGTTCACTGCAGCCCCCTTGATGCTGGTTTTCGTCTGGCGATGGAAAGCGAAAAGTCCCGGTCAGCGTTTTACGCTGACCGGGACTTTCTTATGGTGGAGGCACGGGGACTCGAACCCCGAACCCCCTGCTTGCAAAGCAGGTGCGCTACCAATTGCGCCATGCCCCCATAAGAAGCAACCCGTCCATCATACCCTAGAACCTGGGGGCTTCTGACCGCCCCCGGCGCGGGCATCCGGGCTAATCCACCGTATCGGTTGACTTGCTCCAGACCGTTTTCCGGGCTTCGGATTCCTGTGCTTTGCGGTAGACCAGGAAACCCGCGACTGCCGCTGCCAATACAAGCAACTTCTTCACGTGCTCCCCGTTCCGGCCGTGTACCGGACGCATCCGGACCCAACCTCCATTTGAAACCTGCACAGGTTCCGTGGGCGTACCAGGACTTGAACCTGGGACCTCTTCGTTATCAGCGAAGCGCTCTAACCGCCTGAGCTATACGCCCCGATCCCTCATCGGGCCGAGACATGACTTTACAGCACACCCCGGCCCGATCTCAAATCGGGCCTTTCCGCCGGCATGGAGCCGGCGGAAATGGCTTCCTAATCGTCAGTGAGGGTCACGCCGATGCCGCCCACCAGGGTGGCAGAGATGTTGTAGAGCACAGCGGAAAGCATGGACAGCGCGGTCAGCAGGACCACGTTGACCACTGCGATGATGGTGGCGAATGATGCCACCTGTCCCAGCGAGGCAACCTTCTTCAGCTCGAAACCTCCGCTTTCAGAACCGGCGAGCGTGCCGAGCAGGCTGTCCACCTGGTCAAAGATGCCGGTCAGGTCAAGCACGGTCCAGAGGACGATGGCTGCCACCACGGTGACGATGCCCAGTGCCACCGAGAGCAGGAATGCCATCTTCAGGACCGACCAGGGGTCCACCTTGCTGATCAGCAACCGCGCCCGGCGAACCTTTGCCTTGGGTGCCGGCTTGACCAGGCCGGGGGTGCCCTGGCTGGAAGATCCGGGCGCAGGTCGCTGCCCCTGCTGGCCCTGGAAAGGCCGCTGGCCGGGCTGCACGGGTCGATCGCCCTGCTGTGGCCGCTGGGACGGGACAGCAGGCCGCTGGCCCGGCGCCGCGGCGGGGGTTGACGGGCGCTGCTGCGGACGGACAGGTGCGTTCACGCGGGGCGCCGCTGAGGGCCGGTTCCCGTCGGGAACAGTGCTGTTCGGCTTGGGAAATGAGTCGGAATTACTCACTCGTTACCTCCGTGTTGTCTTCGTTCGGCTCAGCGTCGCCCGAGGCGTCCTCTGACTCAACGGCCGGTGTTTCTTCTGCCATTGCTGGCGCGGCGGATTCCCCAGCGGTCCCGCCATCTTCAGCCAACGTTACGTCATCGCCGGCGGATTCCTCGTCCTCGAGACCGCGTTCGCTGTTGCGTGCCACCTCGATGATGCGGTCATTCTTGTCCGGCTTGGCAAAGATGACGCCCATGGTGTCACGTCCCTTTGCAGGAACACCGGCAACGGAGGACCGGACAACCTTGCCGCCCTCCATGACCACCAGGACTTCATCTTCTTCCTGGACGATGAGCGCGCCCACCAAATGGCCGCGTTCCTCCTGGTACTTGCCCACCTTGATGCCCAGGCCGCCACGGCCCTGGAGCCGGTATTCCTCCACCGCCGTGCGCTTGGCATAGCCGCCCTCGGTGACGATGAACACGAACGAACCGTCCGTAACGACGTCTGCGGCGAGCAATTCGTCGTCTTCCCGGAACTTCATGCCGGTGACGCCGGATGTTGCCCGTCCCATGGGGCGCAGGGCGTCGTCGGTTGCCGTGAACCGGATCGACTGGCCCTTGCGGGACACCAGGAAGAGGTCGTCGGTTTCCGAAACGAGCTGGGCGGAGACCAGTTCATCGCCGTCACGCAGGTTAATGGCGATCACACCCGCGGACCTGTTGGTGTCGTAGTCCTCAAGCCTGGTCTTCTTCACCAGCCCCCTCTTGGTGGCCAGCACCAGGTACGGCGCCTGCTGGTAATCCTTCAGGTCCAGCACCTGGGCGATATGTTCATCAGGCTGGAACGCAAGCAGGTTGGCCACGTGCTGGCCCTTGGCATCCCGCCCGGCTTCCATCAATTCGTATGCCTTGGCGCGGTACACGCGGCCCAGGTTGGTGAAGAACAGGAGCCAGTGGTGGGTGGTGGTGACGAAGAAATGCTCCACCACGTCATCGCCGCGCAGCTGGGCACCCTTGATGCCCTTGCCACCGCGCTGCTGGGACCGGTAGTTATCGCTCCGCGTGCGCTTGACATAGCCACCCCGGGTGATGGTGACCACCATCTCCTCTTCGGGAATCAGGTCCTCCATGGACATGTCCCCGTCGTAGCCCATGAGGATCCTGGTGCGCCGGTCATCGCCGTGCTTGTCCACGATCTCGCCCAGCTCAGCGCTAATGATCTCGCGCTGGCGCTGCTCGGAGGCCAGGATTTCCCTGTATTCGGTGATCAGCGCTTCCAGTTCCGCGTGCTTTTCCTGGATCCGCTGGCGCTCCAAGGCGGCCAGGCGGCGCAGCTGCATGTCCAGGATTGCCCGGGCCTGCAGTTCGTCGATATCCAGCAGCTCCATCAGCCCGTCCCGGGCGGCCTCGGTGGTGCTGGACGCGCGGATGAGGGCGATAACCTCGTCCAGCATGTCCAGCGCCTTCAGCAGGGCGCGGAGGATGTGCGCTTCTTCCTCTGCCTTCCGCAGGCGGTACCGGGTACGGCGGGCGATGACATCCATTTGGTGCGTCACCCAGTGGCGGATGAAAGCATCGAGGCTCAGGGTGCGGGGCACGCCGTCCACGATCGCCAGCATGTTGGCGGAGAAGTTGCTCTGCAGTTCGGTGTGCTTGTAGAGGTTGTTCAGCACCACCTTGGGCACCGCGTCGCGCTTCAGCACGATCACCAGGCGCTGGCCGGTGCGGCCGGATGTTTCGTCGCGAAGGTCGGCAATGCCCTGGATCTTGCCGTCCTTGACCAATTCAGCGATCTTGATGGCCAGGTTGTCCGGGTTGGCCTGGTACGGAAGTTCGGTGACCACCAGGCAGGTGCGGCCCTGCAGTTCTTCCACGGCGACCACGGCACGCATGGTGACCGAACCGCGTCCCGTCCGGTACGCGTCCTCGATGCCCTTGTGGCCGAGGATCGTGGCGCCGGTGGGGAAATCCGGACCCTTTACCCGTACCAGCAGTTCCTCAAGGAGTTCCTCCCGGGTGGCACCCGGGTTGGCCAGGTACCACTGGACACCGTCGGCCACTTCCCGGAGGTTGTGGGGCGGGATGTTGGTGGCCATGCCCACGGCGATGCCGGAGGAACCGTTTACCAGGAGGTTGGGGAACCTGGCCGGCAGGATGGTGGGTTCCTGGTTCTTGCCGTCGTAGTTGTCCTGGAAATCGACCGTTTCCTCGTCGATGTCCCGGACCATCTCCATGGCCAGCGGAGCCATCTTGGTTTCGGTGTACCGGGGCGCGGCGGCGCCGTCGTTACCCGGGGAACCGAAGTTGCCCTGTCCCAGCGCCAGCGGGTAGCGCATGGTCCAGTCCTGGATAAGGCGCACCAGGGCATCGTAGATGGCGGTGTCACCGTGAGGGTGGTACTGGCCCATGACCTCGCCCACCACGCGGGCGCACTTGTTGAAGGAACGCTCGGGACGGTAGCCGCCGTCGAACATCGCGTACAGGACGCGCCGGTGCACGGGCTTGAGCCCATCGCGGACGTCCGGGAGGGCGCGGCCCACGATGACGGCCATGGCGTAGTCCAGGTAGGAACGCTGCATTTCCGTCTGCAGGTCAACCTGCTCAACGCGGTCGATCAGCACATCGCCTTCAAGAACGGTGTCCGGTTCTCCAGCCTCAGGGCCGGGAATCTCGGGTGTTTCGTCGCTCATTCTTTATTTTCCGTTTCAGGTATATGTCTGGTTCCGAATATTTTGGAGCGGATCCTTAGATATCCAGGAACCTGACGTCCTTGGCGTTCTGCTGGATGAAGTTGCGGCGCGACTCCACGTCTTCGCCCATGAGGACGGAGAAGATCTGGTCGGCGGCAAGGGCGTCGTCCATGGTCACCTGCAACAGGGTGCGGTGGTCCGGGTCCATGGTGGTGTCCCACAGTTCGGTGTAGTCCATCTCGCCGAGGCCCTTGTAGCGCTGGATACCGTTGTCCTTGGGAATACGGCGTCCGGCCGCCTGGCCTGCAACGAGCTTGGCGTCGCGTTCGCGGTCGCTGTAGACGTAGTCGTGCGGCGCGTTGGACCACTTGATGCGGTACAGCGGGGGCTGGGCCAGGTACACGTAGCCGTTCTCGATCAGCGGCCGCATGTAGCGGAACAGCAACGTCATCAGCAGGGTGGTGATGTGCTGGCCATCCACGTCGGCGTCGGCCATCAGCACGATCTTGTGGTACCTCAGCTTGGCAAGGTCGAAGTCCTCGCCGATGCCCGTGCCGAAGGCGGTGATCATGGACTGGACCTCGGCGTTGCCCAGGGCCTTGTCCAGCCGGGCACGCTCCACGTTCAGGATCTTGCCGCGGAGGGGCAGGATGGCCTGGGTTTCGGGGTTACGGCCGCGCTTGGCCGAACCGCCGGCCGAGTCGCCCTCCACGATGTAGACCTCGCACTTTTCCGGGTCCTTGGAGGAGCAGTCGGAAAGCTTGCCGGGCATGCCAAAGGATTCCAGCGGGCTCTTGCGCCGGGCGTTGTCCCGGGCCTTCCGCGCAGCCATCCTGGCCTGCGCAGCGGAGATGGCCTTGCGGATCACGTCGCGGGCGGGCCCGGGGTTGCGCTCCAGCCAGTCGCCGAGTCCGTCGGTGACGACGCGCTGGACGAAGCCCTTGACCTCGGAGTTGCCCAGCTTGGTCTTGGTCTGGCCCTCGAACTGGGGTTCGGCCAGTTTGACGGAGATGACGGCGGTGAGGCCCTCGCGGATGTCATCGCCCGTGAGGTTGTCGTCCTTCTCCTTGATGATGCCCTTCTCCCGGGCATACCGGTTGATGAGGGACGTCATGGCGGCGCGGAAACCCTCTTCGTGGGTGCCGCCCTCGTGGGTGTTGATGGTGTTGGCGTAGGTGTGCACGCTCTCGGAGTAGGCATTGGTCCATTGCATGGCCATTTCCAGGGCAATGCGGCGTTCCTTGTCCTCGGTTTCGAAGGCGATGACGTCCTCGTGGACCACCTCCACCTTCTTGCCCGAGTTCAGGTGCTTGACGTAGTCCAACAGGCCTTCGTCGTACTGGTACACCACCGTGCGGTGCTCGGCGCTGACCTCACCCTCGGTGCTGAGGTCATCGAGGTCCAGGTCGCCGTCAGCTTCACCCGATGCGGCATCGCGCTCGTCCGTCAACGTGATGCGCAGGCCCTTGTTGAGGAAGGCCATCTGCTGGAAGCGGGCGCGCAGCGTCTCGAAGTCGAATTCGGTGGTTTCGAAGATCGCAGGATCCGGGTAAAAGGTCTGGCTGGTGCCGGTGGCATCCGTCTCTTCGCCCTTGACCAGGCTGCCCTGGGGCTTGCCGCCATCGGCGAACGACATCCGCCATACGTGCCCCTGGCGCCGCACCTCAGTGTCCACGCGGCTGGACAGGGCGTTAACCACCGAGATGCCCACACCGTGGAGGCCACCGGACACGGCATATCCGCCGCCGCCGAACTTGCCGCCCGCGTGCAGGATGGTCATGACCACCTCGACGGTGGGCTTGTGTTCAGTGGGATGCATGTCCACGGGAATGCCACGGCCGTCATCGGTGACTTTGACGCCGCCGTCGGCCTGCAGGACTACTTCGATATGGCTGCAGTAGCCGGCCAACGCCTCATCCACGGAGTTGTCCACCACTTCGTAGACCAGGTGGTGGAGGCCGCGGGGGCCGGTGGAGCCGATGTACATTCCGGGGCGCTTGCGCACAGCCTCAAGGCCTTCGAGGACTGTGATGTCGCTGGCGCCGTATTCCCGCGGTGTGGCCGCCGCAGGCGGGGTATCAGGGGCGCGGCCATCCTCGACTGCTGTATCTGCTGCCAGAATATCTGTATTGTCGTTAGCCACAGGCGCTGCGACTCCTCTGTTCTCGATGACGGCCGGCCGGTTTCTCTTCCCCAGGGAAAAGCCACCCGCCAAAAGGCACAAACTTATGGCGCCGGTGACTTGCTGACGGTAGTGATCCATGCTCCGCACACGGTAAGTGCGCGGAGAACGGACTGAAGTCAACGTTTCATCCGCGCCCAGTTATCTTCTGCTATTCTACCGCGAACAGGCACATATCCCCGCATTCCAGGGCCTTCGCTGCCAGCGAATTAGGCCGTGCGAGGCGCTCCGCCCGGCCTAGGGCGGCCCAGCGGTACCGCCTCCGGGTGCCTATACACCCTTCGGTCCTTACAGGGCCCTACACGGCCTTGGACGCAGTTTCAAGGGTTGGTGTCCCGGCTATCCGTACGTATCCCGGGGGCCGCGTCCGTTGACACTGCGCCCACCCTTGCGCCAGCTGGGTGCCGAAGGGCCCAGAACCTGGATGCTGGTCACCACGCCGTCACCCAGCTCACGGCGGAACTTCTCCAGCAGGCTGCTGCTCAAAAGCCTCAGCTGGGTGGCCCATGCCGTGGAATCGCACCGCACGTGCAGGGTGGTGTCGGTGAAGCTCTCGGGCGTGCAATGGGCCGAGATTTCCGGCCCCACCAAGGTGGCCCACTCCGCCATCACTGAACCCACGGCCACCGGCGAGGTCCAGCCCCGCTCCGCCACGAGCCGGCCCACAACCTTCCCAAGGCCCAGCGGATCCCGGCCCGTGGCATGGAACTGGCTGAAGCCGCGGGTGTCCCGGATGCTGCCTTTGGACTTTGCTGAACCGGGCCGCGCCACTTTCCGGCGGACTTCGCCGCGGGCAGCCGCGGCTTCCCGCATCCGGTTCAGCGCCGCCTGCGGGGCATCGATGTTGTCAGGCTCGCGGCCCGGCCGGGGGCCGCCGCCCTGGTCACTGCTCATCAATACCTCCCGGGATGACCTTCACCCGCCGCCCGGAAAGTTCTTCCGGGATATCGGCGTCGACGGCGGCGGTCACCAGGACCTGTTCCGCGCCGGAGACTATTGCGGCCAGTTTACGCCGCCGTTGCACGTCCAGTTCGGCGAACACATCGTCAAGGATGAGGATGGGAGCCGAGCCTCCGGTCCGGGCGTCGTCCAGCATGACGTAGTAGGAGGCCAACCGGAGCGACAGGCACATGGACCAGGTCTCGCCGTGTGAAGCGTATCCCTTGGCGGGTGCCTGCCCGAGCATCAGTTCCAGTTCATCGCGATGCGGTCCAACGAGGGAAATTCCCCGTTCCAATTCCTTCCTGCGGGACTCGGCGAATGCCTGCACGTACAGCTCGGTGAGTTGGTCCACCGAAAGACCGCGCAGGTCATCCTGTTCCCCCGAAGAACCTCCGCCGGGGCTGCCCTGCACGCTCCCGGCCGGGACGCCGTCTTCGTCCATCTGGTTCTGAAGCGTTGAACGGTAAGTGGCGTCAGCGGGTTTGGACGCATCCGTGAGCTCAGCGTAGGCGCGGGCCAGATGGGGGCGAAGCCGTTCCACCAGTTCCAACCGGGCATGCAGCAGTTCCGCCCCGGCCCGGGCCATGTGCTGGTCCCACACGTCGAGGGTGGACTCATGTGCGGCCGTAAACCGGCCCGCGCGTGCTGATTTGAGCAGGGCGTTGCGCTGTTTCAGGACGCGGTCGTAGTCGCTGCGGGTGGCTGCATGGCGCGGGATAAGGCTGGCCAACAGCTCATCCAGGAAACGGCGCCGGTTGGACGGGTCTCCCTTGACCAGGGCCAGGTCCTCCGGAGCGAACAGGACCGTCTGGCAGATGCCGAGCAGGTCCCGGGCACGGACGGGGTTGCTGCGGTTTATACGTCCACGGTTTGCGCGGCCGGCGTTGATTTCCAGTTCAAGTACCGTGGTTTGGCTGCCGCGGACCAGCCTGGCGCGGACCAAAGCCCGCTCAGTTCCGAACCTCAGCAGCGGAGCATCGGAACTCACCCTGTGTGAGCTCAAAGTGGCCAGGTAACCAATGGCTTCCATCAGGTTGGTTTTGCCGATGCCGTTGGAACCAACCAAAACGGTGACTCCGGGTCCCAGGGTGAGGTCGACCTGGGCGTAACTGCGGAAGTCGGTCAGTGAAAGGTGTTCCAGATACACGCGGTTTTCGGCAATTCCGGGAACGCTGCCGGTTCCCTGTGGGTGCTACTTGGAAGGGCGGGTTGCGTGGCCACCGAACTGGTGGCGCAGTGCGGAAACCATTTTCATGGCAGGCGACGTGTCTTCCCTCGATGCAAAGCGGGCGAAGAGTGCAGCGGTGATGGCCGGTGCGGGCACGGCGTTGGCAATCGCCTCTTCCACGGTCCACCGGCCCTCGCCGGAGTCCTCCACATAGTCATCGATCGAAGCCAGGCCGGGATCCTCGTCCAGCGCCTTGACCATGAGGTCCAGCAGCCAGGAACGGACCACCGTCCCCTTCTGCCAAGCCCGGAACGTACCCGGCAGGTCGGTGACAATGTCCTTTGCGGCGAGCAGTTCGTAACCCTCGGCGTACGCCTGCATCAGGCCGTATTCGATTCCGTTGTGCACCATCTTGGCGTAATGGCCGGCCCCAATGCCGCCAACATGGACAAAACTGTCCGCCCTTTCGCCTTCCGGCCGCAGCGCATCAAAGACGGGCAGTGCCCGCTCGATATCTGCGGCATCGCCACCGGCCATCAGTCCGTAACCGTTCTGCAGCCCCCAGACTCCACCGGACACGCCGCAGTCAGCGAAACGGATGCCCTTGGCGGCGAGCAGTTCGCCATGTTTCTGGTCTTCCGTGAAGCGAGAGTTGCCGCCGTCGATGACAAGGTCTCCTGGCTGCAACTTTTCGCTCAGGTCAATGATCACGGCGTCCGTGATGGGTCCCGAGGGAACCATCACCCAGATGATCCTCGGCGCGGGGACGGCGGCGATGAGGTCATCGACTGTGGCGGCGTCGGTGACGTCAGGATTGCGGTCGTACCCGGTGACTTCCAGGCCTCCCTTGCGCAGCCGCTCACGCATGTTGAATCCCATTTTGCCGAGGCCGATCAGTCCAATGTGCATGGTGGAACTCTTTTCTGCGCTAGTGGGAGGAACGGGGTTGGCGGCGGGAGCCGATGGGTGGGCCCACGCCGCCCGGGTTCCCTGGCCGAGCTTGCGAGGCAAGGGAGGCGGCGGGGACTAGTTGGGAAGGCGGACAGGCATGACCAGGTAGCGGTAGTCGTCCTGGTCCTCGCCATCGGCGTCTGCCTGCGCGGTGATCATGGCGGGCTTTGGTGCCGTGGTGAAGGAGAACCGGACAAATTTGGTCTCAATGACACTCAGTCCCTCAATGAGGTAATGCGGGTTGAATGCGACTGTGATGTCATCACCTGAAAGCTGCGCCTCCAGCTCCTCGGATGCCTGGGCGTCTTCACCGGTGCCCGCGTCCAGGTTCAGCAGGCCGGCAGTGAAGGCGAGGCGGACCGGGGTGTTGCGTTCGGCCACCAATGAAACACGGCGCACGGCCTCGACCAGCTCCTGGGTCTGGACCGTGGCATGGATGGGCGTTGATTCGGGGAACAGCGAGCGGATCTTGGGGTAATCGCCGTCCACCAGCAGGGAGGTGGTGGTGCGGCCCCCGCTTTCGAAACCAATGAGCCGGCTGTCATCATCCGACAAGGCCAGGTTGATGTCCCCGCTGTTGCCCAGGGTTTTCGCTACCTCATTGAGGGTCTTGGCCTTGACCAGGGCACTGGTGGAGATGCCCGGGGTGACCGGCTTCCACGGTACTTCGCGCATGGCAAGCCGGTAGCGGTCCGTAGCCAGGAGCGTGATGAGGTCGTCCTCGATCTCCATGCGTACGCCAGTGAGGATGGGCAAGGTGTCGTCCTTGCTGGCGGCGATGATGACCTGGGATACGGCCTGGGCGAAAGCGTCTCCCGGGACGGTTCCGCTGATGGCCGGCAGGGCCGGCAAAGGAGGATATTCAGCTTCCGGCATGGTGGCCAGGTGGAAGCTGCTTCGGCGGCAGGTGAGGGTGACCTTGTTGCCATCGGTTTCAACGTCCACCGGGGCGGAAGGCAGGCTGCGGCAGATATCGGCAAGCAAGCGGCCCGAGACCAGGATAGTTCCCTCGTCCCTGATGTCGGCAGTGATCTCAAGCCGTGCCGAGGTCTCGTAGTCAAAGCTGGAGAGGCTCACGGTTCCAGCTTCGGCTTTCAGGAGAAGGCCGGAGAGAACGGGTACCGGCGGCCGCGGAGACAAGGACCGGGCTGTCCAGGTGACGGCTTCTGCCAGGACGTCCCGATCAACTCTGAACTTCACGGAAGGGTGCCGCCTTTCATTGCTGCTGCCATGTAAACCCGGGAATCTCGCAGGGAAACTCCGGAAGAAGTAGGGCGCACCCCGGCTGGTGCATGGTCCATGAAGACGGAAACCACACGAAAACCCAGGGATGGGAGCGCTGCTGACAGCTTAGCCGGAAGAACGGGGATTAACCCATCCCCCAGGAACAGGCCCGTCCCTTCCTGGGGCCGGCAGGCCCCTTGACGACGGGCGGATCGATCTTGTTGTTTGAGGGATTTCAATTTTTTGGGATTCGTAGTGTTAATAACTGCTGTGGAAACTGTGGATAACCCCCTCCTGCCCCACGGATCCGCGGTTAAGCCCTGTTCACGGTGTGTGCGTTACCTGGGTTTTAAACAGGGTGTGGATGGGGACAACGCGAAACCGCATTTTTAACGATCCACAGACGGCTTAAGGGTTTTAAGCCCATTAACCGCGCTTGTCCCCTTAAGTATCCACAGGCTTATCCACATGCCCCTGTTAATAAGGTATAGAGTGCGGGGCGCGCTGTGGATCAGGAGTCCCGCTGCTGCTGCTTGATCCGGTTGGTCAGCTCTGTGACCTGGTTGTAAATCACACGCCGTTCGGCCATCAGTTCCCGGATCTTCCGGTCGGCGTGGATCACGGTGGTGTGGTCACGGCCACCGAGCTCCTGCCCGATCTTGGGAAGCGACATGTCCGTGAGCTCCCGGCAGAGGTACATTGCGATCTGACGCGCCGTGACCAGGGTGCGGGTACGGGACTTGCTGCAGAGCTCTTCCATGCTGAGCTTGAAGTAGTCAGCGGTCTGCTGGAGGATCTGGGACGACGTGATCTCCTGCGCACCGTCGTCGGTAATCAGGTCCTTCAGCACCATCTCGGCCAGGGCCACGTCCACGGGCTGGCGGTTCAGGCTGGCGAATGCCGTTACGCGGATCAGTGCGCCTTCAAGTTCGCGGATGTTGCTGGAGATCTTGGACGCGATGTACTCCAGGGCATCATCCGGCGCGGAGAGGCCCTCGCTCAGTGCCTTCTTGCGGAGGATGGCGATCCGGGTTTCCAACTCCGGCGGCTGGATGTCGGTCAGCAGGCCCCACTCGAAGCGGGACTTCATGCGGTCCTCGAATCCTGCCAACAGCTTGGGCGGCTGGTCCGAGGTGATGACCACCTGCTTGTTGTTGTTGTGCAGGGAATTGAACGTGTGGAAGAACTCCTCCAGCGTCCGGTCCTTGCCGGCCAGGAACTGGATGTCATCGATCAGCAGGACATCCACATTGCGGTACGTGGTCTTGAAGCTGGCGCCCTCATCGTCCCGGATGGAGTTGATGAAGTCGTTGGTGAATTCCTCTGAGTTGACGTACCGCACCCGGATGCCGCTGTAGAGCCGCCGGGCGTAGTGCCCAATGGCGTGCAGGAGGTGGGTCTTGCCCAGCCCGGAGTCTCCGTAGATGAACAGCGGGTTGTAGGCCTTGGCCGGAGCTTCAGCGACGGCGACGGCGGCGGCGTGGGCAAACCGGTTGGAGGAACCGATCACGAAAGTATCGAAGACGTATTTGGGGTTCAGCCGGCCAAATTCGTGCGAAGTGCTGGGCAGCATGGGCTGCGGCTTCTGCTCGATCAACTGGTCAGGCGCGTACGCCGGCTCGACGACGGGTTCCGGTTCCTCGTGGATGGGAACCAGGTCAGTGTCGACGTCGATGGCGCAGCGGATGTCCTCTGAGAACACATTGTGCAGCGCGTCGTCGAGCGCATCCTTGACCTGGGTCTGCAGCACTTCACGCGTCAGCTCATTGGGGACAGCCACCAAGAGGGTGGAGCCAATGAGCCCCTGCGCTTGGGCAAGAATGACAAAGCCCCGCTGACGTGGGGAAACGCGGTGGTCCTGTTCCAGCAGGCTGACAACCCGGCGCCAGGAACTTCCGACAGTATTGGCGTGGTTGGCTTCGTCTACTGTCATCAATCGGTTCCCTCAAAACTTGCCGTGCCTGCGTTGTTTGCAGCCCAAGTCCGGAACCAGGTCCTGGCCCAACTTCATCCACAGGGTTATGCACAGCCCGTGGATAATCGGCTACTGGGACACTCTAGGTGATGAAAAGCCTAGAAGATAGCTGGCTATCCGGCTGTGGATAATTACACCGCTGTTGTTCTCCAGACAGCCTTGTGAGCCACTTCATCCACAGGCTGTTGGGGATACTTAGGCACAGCTGGGGACATCCCGGCGCGGCCCCTCTGGTTTGACTCCGCGCATCGGATTGCCCTAACGTTGTGAAGTCCTTTGTGTCCGCTTTTCGGCCCCATTTGAACTTTCCAGGTGCAGTGCGCCTGGGCAGCCCGGGGTAAGCGTGCACATACAAAACTTAGCGTCGGCCAGTTCTTCCCCATACTGATCGGGTGGGCGCACCTTTGATCCACTGGAGTAACTAACGTGAGCAAGCGGACTTTTCAGCCGAATAACCGCCGTCGAGCCAAGAAGCACGGCTTCCGCCTTCGTATGCGTACCCGTGCCGGCCGCGCCATCCTGGCAGCCCGTCGTGGCAAGGGCCGCACCGAACTGTCGGCCTAAATAACTGGCTTGTCGGTAGACATCCCTTTGCGAGTTTAAGGTGCTGGCCGCCCGCAACCGCTTGAGGACCTCAACCGATTTTTCAACAACTGTACGTTCCGGTGTCCGCAATGGGCGCCGGAACGTAGTGTTATATGCGGCAGCCATTGCTGCCGACGAACCGAGCCGGATCGGATTCATTGTTTCCAAGAGTGTAGGGAACGCTGTTGTCAGGAACCTCGTTAAGAGGAGACTGAGGGAAGCAGCTGCCGCCTCGCTGGGCGAGCACGGCACGGGACTCGCTGTCGTGGTGCGGGCACTTCCCGCGTCCGCCAATGCCAGCTGGGACCAGCTGCTGTCGGACTACAACGCTGCACTGGGCTCTACGCTGACCCGGCTGGCCGGCCGCCCTTCACGGGCTGCCGCCACAGGTTCGGCCGGTACAACACAGGAGGGGACAACGCGTGCCTAACGCCACCGCCGTCGTCGCCCGTTTCCGGAAGGTGCTGGCCGCCGTCGGGAAATTCCTCTGGAACCTGCCCCGGAATATCCTCATTCTTCTGCTGATGGCCTACCGCAAGGTGGTTTCTCCCTTGTATGGCCCGGTCTGCCGGTTTTTCCCTTCATGCTCGGCGTACGCCCTTGAAGCGGTCACCGTCCATGGTGCCGTCAAGGGAAGCTGGCTGGCAGTCCGGCGCCTTGGCCACTGCCACCCATGGAATCCCGGCGGAGTGGACCACGTCCCCGCCGGGCACCGGGAATGGCCCGAGGGCCGGACCCCCACAATTGTTGTGCTGAACAATCCGGACAGGTACCTGGTTGTTCGGACTGATGAAGAAGGCCGCAGTGCGGCCTGACGAATAGGGATAAGTATGGACATCTTTGGGACAATAATCGCCCCGTTCAAGTGGCTGGTTTCGTTCATCATGGTGGCGTTCCACGACGGGCTGAGCAGCATTGGCATGCCCGCCGCGAACGGCTGGACCTGGACGCTGGCCATCATCGGGCTGGTGCTGGTTATCCGTGCCGCGCTGATCCCGGTATTCGTCAAGCAGATCAAGGCCCAGCGCGGTATGCAATTGCTGCAGCCGGACCTGAAGAAGCTGCAGGAAAAGTACAAGGGCAAGACCGACCAGCTGTCCCGCCAGGCCATGGCCCAGGAACAGATGGCAATGTACAAGAAGCACGGGACCAACCCGTTCTCCGCCTGCCTGCCCATGCTCATCCAGATGCCCTTCTTCTTCGCCCTGTTCCAGGTGCTTTCGGGTATCTCGCAGGCCAAGGACCAGGGTGCCGGCATCGGAGCCATGAGCCACGAGCAGGTTGTCGAGTTCGACGCGTCAAGCATCTTCGGTGCCCCGCTGTCCGCAGCCCTGCTGCACGGCGGTGCCGGCAACGTTGCCGTCGTGGTGCTCTCGATCGTGATGATCCTGGCCATGACGGCCTCCCAGTTCATCACCCAGAAGCAGATCATGGCCAAGAACATGTCTGAAGAGGCCATGGCCAGCCCGTTCATGCGGCAGCAGAAGATGATGCTCTACATCCTGCCCCTCGTGTTCGGTGTCGGCGGCATCAACTTCCCCATCGGCGTCCTTATCTACTGGACCACCACCAACCTCTGGACCATGGGCCAGCAGTTCTTCGTCATCCGCCGCATGCCGACGCCGGGTTCCCCGGCAGCCAAGGCCCTTGCCGAACGCCGTGCCGCCAAGGGCCTGCCGGCGCTGTCCGTCCTGAGCGGCAAGCGGGACGAAGCAGCCGACGCCGCCGCGGCTGCCGCACTTGAGATCAAGGGACAGCGCGTCCAGCCCCAGCGCAAGAACAGGAAGAAGAAGTAATGTCTGCCGAGAGCACCGAGCACGCCCTTTCTGAAGAGATCGAAGATCAGGATGCTTCCGTGAACCAGGATGCTTCCGCCGCCAAGGTTTCCGCCGTCAGCCGCCTCGAGGAAGAGGGGGACGTCGCTGCAGACTACCTGGAAGAACTTCTGGACATTGCCGATATTGATGGTGACATCGACATCGAGGTCCGCAACGGCCGCACGTACATTTCCATCGTGGCCGAAGATGAAGCTGAAGGACTGGAAGGTTTGGTTGGAGAGGACGGCGAGGTCCTTGAAGCCCTCCAGGAACTGACCCGGCTTGCCGTCCTGTCTGCCACGGAGAACCGTTCCCGTCTGGTCCTGGACATCAATGGGTACCGGCAGGAGCGCACCGGGCATCTGCAAAAGATTGCCGAGGACGCCGCAGCTTCCGTCAAGGAAACCGGCAAGTCCGTCGCGCTGGAACCGATGAGTGCCTACGAACGCAAGATTGTGCATGACGCCGTTGCCGATCTTGGACTGGTCAGTGAGTCCGAGGGCGAAGGCGCCGGACGCCATATTGTTGTTTCCGCAGACTAGGGAATGCTTGCCCATAATGGTTGACATCACGGCAGCAGAGCTGCGCGCCGCCGAGAAAATCTTCGGCGACCGCCTGGACCTGGCAAAGCGCTACGTCGAGCATTTGGCCACGTCGGGAACTGAACGGGGCCTGATTGGCCCTCGCGAGGTGCCCAGATTGTGGAGCCGCCACGTGCTCAATTGTGCGGTCATCGAAAGTGAGATCCCACAGGGAAGCCACGTTGCCGACGTCGGAAGCGGGGCCGGGCTGCCGGGCCTTTGCCTGGCTATCGCCAGGCCCGATCTTGAACTCACGCTTATCGAGCCGCTGGAGCGCAGGGTGATCTGGCTTCAGGAAGTGGTGGACGATCTTGGCCTGGACAACGTCACGGTGATGCGTACACGCGCAGAGCTTGCTGTGGGTCACGTGGACGCTGACGTGGTGACGGCCAGGGCCGTCTCGGCCCTGACCAACCTTGCCGGCCTCACCATTCCGCTGCTCGGTGGCCGCGGCGAAGTCGTGGCCATCAAGGGCCGCAGCGCCGGTGAGGAAATTGAGAAGGCAGCCAAAACCATCCGCAAGTTGGGTGGCGTGGAGACCTCCGTGCTCACTGTGGGTGACAACCTCCTGGAAGAACCCACCACAGTGGTCCGCATCGTGGTGGACAAGCCCCAAAAGAAGTCCTGATGCGGGCCTGCTGACGGCTGTCAGCAGGCCGGAGCGGTTAGGCTAGAGAACGGCAGCAAAATTGGCTGAACGAGAGTGAGTGTGCCCCAGTGACCAGTAGTGAAGCCTCCGCACAACGGATCCCGCCGTTTGTGTCCTTGGGGTCGGCACGTTCTGTCGCTGGGTCCGGCCTCGCAGGGACCGCCATGGCACCTGGGAGGGGTGGAAATCACCCCAAAGCGGTTTCGTCTTCTTCTCCAAGTAACGCGGTTTCACGTGAAACAACCTCGGCGGGTCGATCCAACGTCATCGACGCTATCGACGATTCCAGCCCTATTGCCAGGGAGCTTGCGCACGAGACCAAGCGCCGTGAGCGGTTGATGGGGCGCCAGCTCCCTCGCCCCAAGGAAACCCGCATCTTCACGGTGTCCAACCAGAAGGGCGGGGTTGGGAAGACCACCACCACTGTAAACATCGCGGCCGCCCTGGCAGCCGCGGGCCTGAACGTCATGGTTATTGACATTGATCCCCAGGGCAACGCCTCCACCGCATTGGGTATCGAACACCATGCTGACGTTGACAGCATCTACGACGTTTTGATCAACGACGTGCCCCTTGCTGACGTGGTGGCTCCGTGCCCCGATATTGGCAAGTTGATTTGCGCCCCGGCTACGATCCACCTTGCAGGTGCGGAGATCGAACTCGTCTCCCTGGTGGCCCGCGAGCAGCGGCTTCGCCGCGCCATTGACGTCTACGCGAAGACGCGGGAGAAGAACGGCGAGGAGCGGCTGGACTACGTCTTCATCGACTGTCCCCCCAGCCTGGGCCTGTTGACCGTCAATGCTTTCTGCGCGGCAAGTGAAGTGCTGATCCCGATTCAGTGCGAGTACTACGCTCTTGAGGGTCTTAGCCAGCTTCTTAAGAACATCGAGATGATCCAGAAGCACCTCAACGCTGACCTTGTGGTTTCTACCATCCTGCTCACCATGTACGACGGCCGCACCAATCTCGCTGCCCAGGTTGCGGCGGAAGTACGCCAGCACTTCCCCGACCAGGTGCTCTCGGCCGTCGTCCCGCGGTCTGTGCGGATTTCCGAAGCTCCGAGCTACCAACAGACGGTCATGACTTACGACCCCTCGTCTAGTGGGGCCCTGTCCTATTTGGAAGCCGCTGCTGAAATAGCGGAACGCTAGAATCTTCAATACCGCAACGCATCGGAGCCGGGCTGTACCCGGCTCTACCACTGGAGGGATTTACCCATGAGCGAAAAGCGACGGGGCCTAGGCCGCGGTCTTGGCGCGCTGATTCCAAGTTCCGCCGCATCCAATGGGTCCGGGAACAGTGGGGCGGTATCGCGGCCTGTGGATTTGTTCTTCCCTGAAGGCCGCCGAAAGACGGACCCGTCAGAGCAGGTTCCGGCGGACACCGCGGATGCAGCAGTAAAGGCGGAGGACAGGGATGCGGAAGCCCCTGCTGCCCGTTCGTCTTCAGGCAAGGCTGCCGCCTCCAAGCCAGTCCCGGAAAAGGGCAGTGACGAGAAGAAGCCGGTTTCCACTGCTCCGGTGAAAAAGACAGCTGCACGTAAGTCCTCGCCGGCCAGCACCAAATCCGCGGACGCGGACCCGGCTGCGGAAATTCCTGCTGTTGCGCAGCCTTCGGATGTTCCGAGCCTTTCCGAGCCGATCGTTGAGGAAATGACGTCCGGTGACTCCGGCGTTGAGCTTGTGGAAGTTCCGGGTGCCCGGTTCGCCGAGATCCCCGTGGCTGACATCCACCCCAACCGGAAACAGCCGCGAAGCGTCTTCGATGAGGATGACATGGCTGAGTTGGTGCACTCGGTCCGCGAAATCGGGGTCCTGCAGCCTATTGTTGTCCGCACCTCAACCGAATCCGGTAGTGAGCCATACGAGCTGGTCATGGGCGAACGCCGGTGGCGTGCTGTACAGGCTGCAGGGCTTGACACCATCCCGGCGATTATCCGTGACACCACCGATGACGACCTCCTCCGCGATGCACTGCTGGAAAACCTGCACCGCAGCCAGCTGAACCCCCTGGAAGAGGCTGCGGCGTACCAGCAGCTCCTCGAGGACTTTGGTACCACCCACGAACAACTGGCGGACCGTATCGGCCGTTCACGGCCGCAGGTGTCCAACACACTGCGTCTCTTGAAGCTGCCCCCGCTCGTGCAGCGGCGGGTTGCAGCGGGAGTGTTATCCGCGGGTCACGCCCGTGCGCTTCTTTCACTCCCTGATGCCGCCGCAATGGAACGTCTGGCCCAGCGAATTGTCGCAGAGGGCATGTCTGTGCGTGCCACGGAGGAAGCCGTAACTCTTTATCAGGATCCCGCCAAGGCCCCAAAGAACAACATTCCGCGTCCGGGTGCGCGGCACGAACGCCTGGACTACCTGGCGTCCTCGCTCTCAGACCGTCTTGATACCAACGTCAAGATCTCGCTCGGAGTCCGTAAGGGCAAGGTCAGCATCGAATTCGCCAGTGTAGAGGACCTGAACCGCATCATGGACGTTCTAGCGCCTGGTTCTACCAACTAGTACACTTTCTGAGGCTCCGTTCACCACGAACGGGGCCTCAGGTGTCTCTACTGCCTTCTGAGTTCCCTCTGTTCGGCGGTTCTTGTGCTTGCAGGCTTCATGGCTGCGCTGCCCAGTGCAGGCGCGCAGACCCGCTGGTGCACGCTTGTTCCGTGTTTTCGGTGAATGCAGTTGAAGCGCAGTTGCAATGCCGTGCGCATGTCCTTGGCAGCCCTACAGGTAGCCGCTGCAGATTGGGAAGACCCTGCGATTCCCTCGCGCCCACGACAGCGTGAACGAGAAGACTTGCGTTTTCCTTCAACATAACAGCGGTACGGCTTCTTCACCGTTCAGGGGGCCGCGGCCTGGTGCTGATCCGGGTTCACGCCCATTTTTATGCGCCATCCTGCTGAACGTCCTTGTGCCGATCCGCGTCCACGTACGTTTCACGTGAAACTGTCCCCCGTCGGGGGGCATAAGGCACAACGCGAGCCACGCATATGGCTGCATTCACGAGCAAATTGTGGCTTCTACGCCGGTCTCACGGCCACAACTTATGCCGATTCCTTGCAGATCGTGGATCCCGCCACGTGATAGTCATCCGAATAAACGAAGACAAACCAGCGGTCGACTCCTGTGATTGGCGGCGCGGTGTTGGATGTGCCACTTCGAGTACCCCGGATCTTGATCTGCGCCCGTTCGGCGCCGCCGCCCAGAGGTTACCCAGTCCCTTCCGTATGTCTCCTATTGTCTTCGTTTCGTCCATGCCTAACAAGCGACCCCGAGTTGCTCATGCATCTCTTGCGGCCAGGGCATGTCATGCCGCATGTGACATATCGGCCTGAGTCAGGTCTTGAGATCGATTACCGCCGGAGGACTATCCGTACCCTGACGCCCTCGCCGGCACCTTTCCCGTGTTGGTTCAGGTCCTGAGGGCGATTCGCTGCGAATTGGGGTATGCACGGCACCGAGATCACCGACAGACTGTGCAGCGTCGTGATCATGCGGTGCCGATTTATCACGATGAAAGTTAGTTCCTGCCTATCGTGTTGGGGGGAAATCTTGGATCTGGTATGTCCGACGGCTGGTCCAGGGTAGTTCCTGCAACGAGCATGCGCCGTTTCACGTGAAACATTTTGCTGTCCTGCAATCCACAGATGACTCCCCCAAGGCGTACCCGATTTCGCGGGCTTCAGTGGGCCTTGCCATAGGAAGCACTGCAAGTTTCTGTTTCGCGTAGACGTGCACTTGTACCGCGGTCCGGGGTGCTCACATCTCCCTGAAGCGGGTCTTCCTGCTTCCCAATGAGCATCTGAGAAAGTAGTAGCGCGCGTTGCTGTTTCACGTGAAACGGTCCGCAGGGCGGCGCTGCGCGAAGTGGCACGATGCCGGCGCCCGGGTTTACCTGACTCTCACAGCCATCAGTGACGCAAGGAACCCCGCAACTGGCCGTTTCACGTCGAATGGGCAACAATGGGACGTGCTCCTGCGTGGAGGGCCGTGGGACCAGGCGTGCCGGTGGGACCGCGACTCAGCTGTCCTGGTGACTTCCGCTGGCTGGCTAATCTACGCCCCTTGAACCTCTAACCCCACCCGTAGGCGTCCAGGGTTTTGCGATTTACAGCGACGAAGACAGCGGTACGGATCGCTAGGACTCGCGCAGTTGGGCGGTGCCACCCGCTGGCAGTGCTATACCGACGCACCCATGTGGGAGGTGGGTAACTGCGTCTACTCCATATCTGCCTTGGCTTGCCTTTACGTCTGTTGTTGCCTAGCACTGAGACCCAGAGGCCGGAGCTTTGTGTATGGAGTCGCGGTTGTAAGGCAGTAGTGTCTGGGTGGTCCAGGAGCTGACGACGCTCCCCCGTCGCTGCTGACTTCGGCAGAATGCGGGCCTCTGTTGGTAAGCCAACACTGTTTCTTTCGGCGGTCATTTCTTCCCGTCCAGCCCTCGCCTGCCTTTCGCAACTTTGCCCACTTCGGACAGGGCTGACATGTGCCTACGTGCCGTGCGCAGGACCACTCAACGACCTTCCAAGCCGCCGAGCGTGCGCGTCATCGATAACATGCCGGCAAAGGCTTTCGCGATGATCACGCCCACAAGGACACATCGAACGCCGTCAGGTGAGGTGGATAACCCTGTGGATAAGTGTGTGGATAATCACCCGGTGTTTCTGTGGATTCGTCAGCGGCGTGGCCCCATCATGAGGCGCTGTTCATCGGATTATCCACCTGCGCCCCGCCAGCTTGTCACCCAAGAGGCAGGGTTTCACGTGAAACAATGCGCCAAGCGGGGGCAGTAAGCTGTGCGCCTGCCAATTGGACCGCTTGTTGTCATCTTTATCCGGGTGAATAGACCAGCGCTGGCCGCTCTACGAGGAGGATCGGCAACGCCAGCGCCTATTTGCGTGAGCGGATCCCGCTGCGATAAACCACGACCAGTGCCTCCGGGGGAAGCTCTGGGCACTAAATAGCATGAGGATTCCCCATGACGTCGCCTGTGGACAACCTTGTGGATAGGCCGGCCGGGTCCTGTGGATAACAGTGTGGATATAGTTGACGCTGTGTCACCGATAAGTGGAGCCAGCTAGGCCGTCCTGGGAGGGGCTTAGGGCCAATGGGGTCACCACGGCTAAGAGCAGCAGCGGAGAAGGTCGTCTATATTCTTGCCTCGCAGTGGCTTCGGCACCGGCTAACGTATCCCCTGGTGCTACCTGGTGGCCGGCCCCTCTGACGTCCGATGGTCGAAGCGCCCGTTGGAGGAGTGGGTGGCCGTCGCTTCACGGTGCTGGCGATCGTCAGCCTTGTCTTTCTCCCTTGCAACGGGGCCGACATCGCTCCAGGTCCTGTGATCATGTGTCGGCGCCTTGTACGGCCTAACCCCCCTTTGCCGCGAAGTCGGCGGCCGTTGTTCTTACATCCTCTACAAGAACCAGGGATGAGCGGCCACTGGTACTAGTCTGAATTGGATGCGACCCCCGCATGCTGCCACACATAGCGGGAGGCTTAGTACGGTGGACACTTGGCGTCACGCCCCGACTCAGACGCGATATGGACATGGCCTCCCAGCGGTTTGGGCTGATGTTTCACGTGAAACAGAGGGCACTGTGGGTGCAGACTGCGAGCCGCAATCCCCCTGCCTGCCGGGCATGGACAGAGCGGCCCGATTCCGCAGGGGTAGTTACCGCGTGAACACGTAACAACGGGTGCTGATGTCGTTCGGTACTGGCCTGCTCACGAGGGACGCCTCCGAACAGTAGATCTTGCAGAGCTGTCAGGGATGAGACACAAGATGCATCTGTTCGTGTTTCAGCGTTGCGTGCAGGGCCATCGGGTATGAACTGCAGTCGACGCTGTTAGTTCCGGGGCTCTAACGACGGCTGCCCATGTCGGGCCACTTACCGGTCTTTCTGCGAGCTGCACTGGTCCAGACGGCGAGATACTGCTTACATTCACCGCCTCTGCCGCCCGCTGGCCAAGCCGAGGCACGGATGTTGCGCCGAAATACTATGGGTTTTCCCAGGAGGCAGACCTCGATGAGGGCGTCTGCGCATCGGCTGCGGAGGTTAGGTGTATGCGTATCCAGAGTGTCCGCGGGCAGCTAGGCTGCAATGCCCTTTCCGCGGTCTCCTTCGACCCATGGATTCCTCATCTGCCGGTCAAAGTGCCGAGGACTTGGGGGGGGCTAGGGTCGGGGTCGCCCCACAGGTGTTAGCTTCCGCGTGGGGCAGGCTTGTGGTTAGTGAGCTGCTGTGACCGTTCAGTCCCTGTGCCGCTGAAATCGTTGCGAGAAGATCAGTATTCGCGAAACTACCGGACGTGTCGAGCCTATCCGTGGTTGCGCGCGTCTATTCCAAGGACCGGACGCTACGTGTGCCGGTGTTTCACGTGAAACATGACCCGCCCATCCGAGGCCTGGTATTGGACTCCTCGTAACTCTCGATCGAGCGGCCATAAAGGATGGGGCCGTTGTTTGCGCTTCGACTTGGTAGAACTCCGCATAACATCACTGCTGACCGTGCTGCGCTTCGCAGGTGGTGCAACGCATCGGTTGCTCCGCACCGCACCACCGCCGTCCTGACAGTTTATGGACGTGGAGGGCCGGCTCTTGATTGCGTCGAAGAGTCGGCCTCCGCCCGGACCTACGGTTCCGTTTCACGTGAAACAGGACCGAAAACGGAAGCGAACCGTGGCCTTCCTCCCCTATACCGGGTTACAGACCAATCGGTCCAGCAGTGGGGAACGGACTGTGACAACAAAGAAGCGGCCACATCCCTAACGGGAAGTGACCGCTTCTTGTCCGATGCCGAACCCTGCTCCCCTTGCGGGAAAGCTGATTAGGACAGAACGTCGGAGAATTCCTTCTCGAAGAATTGCTTCGGCTTGGCGCCGATCACCGTGTTCTTCACTTCTCCACCCTGAAACAGATAGACGGCAGGGATGGATGTAATTCCGTACTGGGCGGCGATGGCAGGGTTGTCGTCTACATTGACCTTGACGACATCGACCTTTTCGCTATATTCGACGGAAATTTCATCCAGAATCGGACCAAGCTTGCGGCAGGGACCGCACCACTCTGCCCAGAAGTCAACAATTACCGGCTTCTCGGACGAAAGGACATCTGTGCTGAAACTCGCGTCAGTTACATCTTTAGCGTTGCTCATAACCTTATCTTTCTCTTCGGATAACAGCGGCGCAGCCGGGTCAGGACTGCAGATCTGCCAAGTAGTGCTCAACATCAATGGCGGCCACGCAACCAGAGCCCGAGGCCGTGATTGCCTGGCGGTAGGTTGGGTCGACCACATCGCCGGCAGCGAAGACCCCGGGGAGGCTTGTCCTGGAGCTTCGGCCCTCCACCGCGATGGTCCCGGCTTCGGTCAATTCCAGTACGTCTTTGACGAGATCGGTACGGGGATCATTGCCGATGGCGACGAAGGCACCCGTCACGGCCAGGTCTGACAAAGAACCGTCCAGGAGGTTCTTCAAACGGAGGCCGGTTACCTTGTCGGTTCCCAAGACGTCGTCCACGGTACTGTTCCAGATGAACTTGATCTTGTCATGTGCCAGTGCCCTGTCCGCCATGATTTTTGAGGCCTTGAGTGAATCGCGCCGGTGGACAACCGTTACCGACTTGGCAAACTTGGTGAGGAAGAGGGCTTCTTCCATGGCGGAGTCACCGCCTCCGATGACTGCAATGTCCTGGTCTTTGAAAAAGAAACCGTCACAGGTTGCGCACCAGCTTACGCCGTGTCCCGAAAGCCGCTTTTCGTTGGGGAGACCCAGCTCCCTGTATGCCGAACCCGTGGACAGGATGACTGCCTTGGTCCTGAAGGTCTCCCCCGTGGCGATCGTGACAGTCTTGACCGGGCCCTTCAAATCAAGGGAGGTTACATCCTCGAACTGGATTTCAGTGCCAAAGCGTGCGGCCTGCTTCTCGAAGTTTTCCATGAGGTCCGGACCCATGATGCCCTCGGGGAACCCCGGATAGTTCTCCACGTCCGTGGTATTCATAAGTTCGCCGCCTGCGGTCACAGATCCAGCCAACAGCAAAGGCCTAAGGTTTGCCCTGGCGGTGTAGACAGCTGCCGTGTAGCCCGCCGGGCCCGAGCCCACAATGATGACGTCACGAACGTCGGACGCCGTCTTTTCTTCGATGGTCACTTACCGTGAACCTCTTCCTTATCCGACTCGCCCCACCGTGGAGGCCGGGCACATGTGACAACTATGTGCGTGTTGTGAATATTCCAACGCCCGGGCGCGGTGTACCACTCGGCAGTGCACGAGACCGGCCCCGCGGGACGCATGTTCCAGAGTACATTCCAGCGGCGTATACCTCACGGCAGGAGTGACGAGCTGCAGTCATATGTGCTGGGGAAAGGAAGGGCTACTGGACCTTGATCTCAGCCAATCGGATGCCGTAGCCGTAACGGGTTTTCGGAGCCGCCAGCTTGGGGAGGGAGTTGATGGAGATAATTACGTACTGTGCCTGCACGGGTTCAGCCAGGGGCATGTTGAGGTCCGTCGAGGTGAAGCTGTTGGAGCCCACAACCTTGGCGCCGTCGGTGGACGGCTTGTCATTGGTGTAAACCGTGATGTTGCCGCCGGATCCCCCGAGCTGGGAAAGCGTGATGGACGAAATAGTGGACGGGCTCTTCAGCTTCACCACCAGCGGGACGCCCTGCGGCGCCAAGCCACCCCAGTTCTCCGTGGCGAACTCCATGTCGGACCAGTAGCTGGCCGCATTGCCGTCGTACGCCTTGACCAGGTCGCCATCAAAGGTGGCCGCAAAATCGAAATTACCCTGCCGGGTCACGCTTTCGATGACGGGCGGAACTACGGGCGGTTTAGACGGAGCCGCCTGCGTTGCCGGCGCAGAAGCCTGCGCAGCGTTGGTGGTGGCCGGAGCAGCCGGAGGGTTGGCCTGGGGTTCTGATTTGAAGAGGCTGCCCAGATTGGTGACGGCGAAAATGAGGCCGGCGATCAGCACGACAGCCAGAAGTCCGCCTACGAGCCACCGCATGGAGCGGGGCTGCCTTTCGGGCTCATCGTGGTCGTCGTCGTAATCATCGCGGTCTGCGAAGGAGACCCCCGCCGCGGCGGGTGCTGCCGCACGGGCGAAGAGCGCGGATTTACTCTGGACCGGGCGTACCTCCTGCGGGGCGTCCTCATTGTCCCCGTAGTGGTCCTGGTCCCGGGTCTGCGCATAGTCGTCCTCGGACCACAGGGAAACCTTCGGCTTCTGTTCGGGCGCGGACGGTTGCGCCGACGGCTGGGCCTGGGTGGATGGTGCTGACTGAACGGACGGCTGGGCCTGGGTGGCAGCAGCAGCCGTGTCGTTGGGCCCCGTGTCCACCTCTGCGGAGCCGCCCCGCGCGGAAGGCGATGGAGCGCCCTCCGCTATGGGCTGGGCGGCTGTTGCGTCGGGATCAAACCGGGACGCACCGGATCCCGCCTTGGCACCGGCGGAAGGGCCGGCAGCCGGACCAACTGAGGCTGCAGCACCGCCAACCGCCGCAGCGCCGCCAACGGCGGCAGCACCGGCAGCCGCGGCACCGGTACGGCCCTGCGGGGAAACCTGCGGAGCCGGCTGCCGGGCAGCAGGACGATCGGCCGGCCTGGGCGGCACGGGCGGAGCGGATGGGTACGGATCTACCTGGCTGGGGTGTGAATCGGCGTAGTTGATGTATCCCGCCTCGACGTGGTCTTCCTCGTCGTACGGCTCAGGTTCGTGCGACCGCGGCTGCCCAAAAATTTCACTGCCCAGGGTGTCCGTGAAGAAGGGCTCCACATAAGGCGGATTGGGTGCGACCACCAGGTCCAGCAGATCCGCTGCGGACGTGTGGTTGGTGATGAGGTAGGTGGCATCCTCTGTGACGCCCAGGTCCAGGACCTGCACAGTCCCGGGGCGTTCCCCGGTGGCAACCTCACGGGCGCTCTGGGCAACCTGTTCGGTGTTTTCCGGTCCGGCAACCAGGATGCTGACCGGGCGGTTGAGGACCTGGTCCACACCGTCCAGCACCAGATCGTGGTCATGCGAGGTCAACACTGTGGCGGTGACCTTGTAGCGGCCGCCCAGTACTGATCCGACATCGATCGGGTTGGACACGTGTTCCTCCTAGACTGTCCGGGATTGCCGGCCTTGATGATGCAACCGCCGTTCAGGCGCCGCGGACGGCCCACCCTGAATGCAACTACCCCTGTACCTGTTCGATCCTAGCCGATCCGCCCCGCGCGGCTGTGGAGAAGACGGGTACGGGAGTCACTTTTTGCGCTGGCTCCGGGACTTGAAATATGGGTTCTCGCCGGCCTTCCCCTGATAGGTGCGGCGCCCCGGAAGCGGAATCTGTTCGCTGAGCAGGCCGCCCCGTGCCGTGCTCGGCTGGTCCTCACCCGGCAGGTAGGCGGCATCGGCACCGGGCTGCGTCCCGGCGTCGTACGTTTCCGTACGGCGGCCACCACGCTCCGGATCCGGCCCGGCACGGAAGGAGACGGCGTCAAATTCCCCGGAGATCCGGGGAATCAGGCCGGTGTCCACGGACGTCGTGGCACGTTCAGGACGCTGTCCGCCGTCCCTGTCCGTTCCGTTGGCAGGAGCGGCCGACGGCGCGTCCCCGGCTTCAACAGCGGCGGCTCGGCCGCCGCGTCCAAGCCTTCCCAGCAGCGGCCGGAGCATGTCGCTGAGCTCGGAGACCCGGAACAGCCTGAGGAGGACAAAGTAGACGGCCAGCATGACCGGCCCGACCACGACGAGCGTCACGAGCGCAGTAAGCCGGTTCTGCCACGCGAAGCCATCCGGGTTGTAGCTGCCCATCAGCCAGAGCGCGCCCGCCCCGGCAATCGCAGATCCCAGGGCCGCATAGCCCATCCGGATGTACGAGTTGGCTATCCGCGCGCCATCCAGGTGGCCCAGCATTCGCCGGAGGAAGAACGCGCTGATGACCACGGAGAGGATGTTGCCCACCATGTAGAGGATGGCGATGGCGTAGATGATTTGGCCTACCGGCAGGAACTGGATGGCGAAGGCACCGACCACGTAGACCACCGCGAGCAGCAGTTGCACGTAGAAGGGGGTGCGGGCGTCCTCGTTGGCATAGAACACCCGGGACATCATGAAGTTGGCGCTCATGAAGGGCGTGCTGAGGGCCAGGATGGTGAGCGTCTGGGCCAGCATGACGCCGTCCTGCCGGCTGCCGCCCGAGAAGAACATGCCCAGTGGACCGGCCAGCGCAAACAGGGCCAGGGCGCCGAACACGGTGGCTACCGCCATGGTCCGCAGTCCGTGCGACAGGGCGTCGCGCAGTTCGGCACGGTTGCCCTCCTGCGAGGCACGGGTCATCCGGTTGAACAGCACAGTGGCCAGGGACAAGGCAATAATCGAGTGCGGCAGCAGGTACAGCTGGCTGGCCACTTCAAGGACCGCGTTGCCCGGAAGGGTGGAGGCGGAGGGGTCCCCCGCTTCCTGCAGCCGGATGCGTTCGGCGCCTGGAATGGTGGCGATACGCATGACGTAAAGGAAGGCCAGTTGCCCGACGGCGGCCGTCAGGAGCGTCCACACGCTGAGCCGGGCAGCGTGGCCCAGTCCCACGCCCCGCCAGCCGAACCTGGGCCGTAGTCCGAGCTTCAGCCGGAAAACCGGGACCAGCAGGATGGCAGTCTGGGACAACACGCCGATGGTGGAGAACCCCGCCACCAGCAGTGTCTGGTTCGATCCCCAGTTATCGATTGTGTGGGCGTTGGCCTCGTTCGTGCCGAAGATCCAGATGAACATGCCCAGCCCTGCGATGGCGACCACATTGTTCAGGATGGGTGCCCACATGGCGGGGCCGAAGGCCCCGTTGGCGTTCAGTACCTGCGTCAGCAACGCGTAGAGGCCGTAGAAGAAGATCTGAGGCAGGCACCAGAACGCGAAGGTGACGGCCAGGGCCTTTTGTTGCGGTGAGTAGCCCTGGGTGGTCAGTTCGATGACCCCCGGTGCCGCCAGGGTGACCAGCGCCGTCAGGCCGAACAGGAGCAGGACAGCCAGCGTCAGCAGCCGGCTGATGTAGTCCGCTCCCCTGTCCGGAGCCTTGCTCGCCTTGATGATCTGCGGGACCAGTACGGCGTTGAACACGCCGCCGGCCACCAGGAGGAAAATCAGGTTTGGCAGGTTGTTGGCGTTGATGAACGTGTCATTGACCGTGGAGCCAAGGCCCAGGGCGGTGCCGAGCATCCAGGTCTTGCCGAAGCCCAGGAAGCGCGAAACCAGTGTTCCGGCAGCCATGATGGCGCTGGACCGCGTCTCGCTCACGCCTGTGGCGGCGGGCTGGGAAACGTCCGGAGCCGCCGGCTCCGGGGGCATGCCGTCGGGCGCCGCGTCATCGGGCCGGCTGGACCGGTCGGAAGGGAAGTTGGTAGCTGACATCGACTTCATCGTCTCACCCGTGCGCACATAACACCGCAATGACGACGGCGGCGTCCGGGCTTAAAGGTGCCCGGGCAGGACTTCGCGGGCGAGGTCGGCAATGCGGCGCTCGTTGGGGAAGGACAGCTTCCTCGCCAGCTCCTGGATGGGCACCCATGCCACATCCACGGCTTCCTGGTCGGGGTCGTTCTCAATGGTGAGTTCGCCGCCCGTGGCCCGCAGGAGGTAATGGTGCACTGTCTTGTGGACACGGTGCCCACTGACTGTGAACCAGTAGTCGATGCTGCCCAGTGGCGCCAGGATGACGCCTTCGATGCCCGTTTCCTCGGCAATTTCCCGGACCGCGGCCTGTTCGTTGTTTTCGTCGCCCTCCGGGTGGCCCTTGGGAAGGCACCACTCGAGGCGTCCGCCCCTGTTAAGGCGGGCGATGATTGCCACCCTCAGTTCGGCGTCGGATGTGTCCACCACCACGCCGCCGGCGGAGACTTCCTCCACCGTAGGCAGCGACGCCGGTGCCGACTGCTGGGCAGGCGCAA
The DNA here is from genome assembly GCF_036455295.1 of Pseudarthrobacter phenanthrenivorans. Lineage (GTDB taxonomy): Bacteria > Actinomycetota > Actinomycetes > Actinomycetales > Micrococcaceae > Arthrobacter > Arthrobacter phenanthrenivorans_C. The sequence continues at coordinate 55,365 of NZ_JAYXNX010000012.1, forward strand.
CGTGCGCACCGATTGCCGATGGCAATGGTGCGTTTGTCCTCCTGCCTGGAGCGCTCGGTACTGGATGGGCCATGAGGTCCACTCTAACGACTGTTGCCCTCCCGTGATGACCGGAACATGACACCAACATGGACGGGATATGACGTACTTTCCGGAAGGGAAGGCCAATCAGCGCGGATCGTGATGCCTTTTTGGACTGCCGGGGCGCAGGTTTCTGCCAAGCTTAAGGAACTATGTCGCACGCACAACGCAAGATTGATACCCACACTGTCGATTTCACCGTGGATCCCGTGGTCCTCGAGCTCGGACAGCGCTTCGTGGACGCCGGCCACGAGCTGTCTTTGGTGGGCGGTCCCGTGCGCGACCTGTTCCTGGGCCGGACGTCCCCGGACCTGGACTTCACCACCGACGCCACCCCTGACCAGACCGTTGCACTGATCAAGAAGTGGGCGGACAACTTCTGGGAGATCGGCAGGGCGTTCGGCACCATCGGCATGCGCAAGGCCGGGTTCCAGATTGAGATCACCACCTACCGGGCCGAAGCCTACGATCCCGATTCCCGCAAACCGGTGGTGGCGTTCGGCTCCTCCCTCACGGATGACCTGCAGCGCCGCGACTTCACCATTAATGCCATGGCGCTGAGGCTGCCCTCCATGGAGTTGGTGGACCCTTTCGGGGGCGTGCGGGATCTCCACGCATCGGTGCTGGCCACGCCCGGCGCCCCGGAGGCATCCTTCTCCGATGACCCGCTGCGAATGATGCGCGCCGCCCGCTTTGCCGCACAGTTGGGGGTTTCAGTCCGCGACGACGTCCGGGACGCCATGACGGGAATGGCGGACCGCATCAGGATCATTTCCGCGGAACGGGTGCGGGACGAACTGGTCAAGCTGGTGTGCGGCGCCCGTCCGCGGACAGGAATCGACCTGCTGGTCGAGACGGGGCTGGCTGAGCACGTGTTGCCGGAAGTGTCAGCCCTCCGCCTTGAATCCGACGAGCACCACCGGCACAAGGACGTTTACCAGCATTCCCTCCAGGTCCTGGAACAGGCGGCTGAACTGGAAACGGACGCCGAAGGCACCGTGCCCGGGCCGGACTTCGTCCTGCGTTTTGCGGCGTTGATGCACGACGTCGGGAAGCCGGCGACGCGCCGGTTCGAACCGGGCGGCGCGGTGAGCTTCCGCCACCACGACATGGTGGGTGCCAAGCTCACCACGAAGAGGATGAAGGCGCTGCGGTTCGACAATGACACCACCAAGGCGGTTGCACGTCTTGTGGAGCTCCACATGCGCTTTTACGGTTACGGCGATGCCGGCTGGAGTGACTCCGCCGTGCGCCGCTACGTCACTGACGCCGGTCCCCTGCTGGAACGCCTGCACCGGCTCACCCGCTCCGACGTCACCACCCGCAACCAGCGCAAGGCGGAACGCCTGGCTTTCGCATACGACGACCTGGAATCGCGGATAGCGGCACTGCGCGAACAGGAATCCCTGGACGCTGTCCGCCCGGACCTGGACGGCGCCAGGATCATGGCCCTGCTGGACCTCAAGCCCGGTCCGGTCGTGGGGCGCGCCTACAAGTTCCTCCTGAACGAGCGCATGGAACACGGACCGTTGCCCACGGAAGAAGCAGAGGCGCGCCTGCTCCGCTGGTGGGCAGAACAGCCTGAATCGGCACCTTCCGGACCCGCCGCCGAAACTTCTCCCGCCGTCGTCGAACCTTCACCTGCTGAGGAGTCCAAGTGACCAATTCCGCCTTTGCCCCGCGCCCCCAGCTGTGGATCCTCCGCCACGGGGAGACCGAATGGTCCAAAAGCGGGCAGTACACCGGCCTGACGGACCTGCCCCTGACCGTGGAAGGCGAACAGCAGGCCGTGGAGGCCCGCAAGGTGCTGGACGGCGTGGACTTCGACCTGGTGCTCACGTCCCCCCTGCGGCGGGCACGGCGGACGGCGGAACTCGCCGGCTTCCCCGATGCCAGGCACGAGCCGCTCGCCGTCGAATGGAACTATGGCGATTATGAGGGGATCAGTTCGGACCTGATCCGCAAGGACAATCCCGACTACCTGATCTGGACCCACGGCGTGCCGAACGGCGAGACGCTGGACGAGGTGGCCGCGAGGGCAGACAAGATCATCGGCCGGGTCCTGGAATCCGGAATGGACAATGTGCTGATCGTGGCGCATGGACATTTCTCCCGCATCCTCACGGCACGCTGGCTGGAATTGCCGCCCACGGAAGGCCGGCACTTTGTCCTGGGGACGGCCAAGGTCTGCACTTTGGGATGGGACAAAAAGACCCCGGCCATTGTGCGGTGGGGGCTCTAAACCTTCTTTTAAGCTCCCTTATATGTTTTTCCGGGAATTGCTGGCTTTCCCTGCATTCCTGGGGTACCTTTATTCCTGACCCCAAGGTGATCTGCCTGGGTCCCGAACCGCTTGGCAACGAACGCAGCGGACAGCAGAAAAGGAGGTTGGGATAATGATGACTTTGACTGGCGAATGGAATGCCATCATCAATGCGTTCCCGGCCTTTGCTGATTCCGCACGCGCAGCCAGGACGGATTCCGTGTCCTGCCGAACGGCCGTCCAGCCGGACGTGTCCTGGCGCCGCTGACCGGACCAGCTTCCAGGCCAGGACACGCCAAGGGGTCTGGCCCCTCGGCTGCCCTCATGGCAGGAAATTGCGGTTTCATCGCCGGCTCCACGGCACAGCTGTTGGCATAGCCCCCGCCCCGTCTTCGAATAGTCCTTTCCTTAGGCGGACCCGGTGTGTGGCGTCCCTGTAATGCCGCCGATGGCTTACCGCGGCGGTCGGACATTTCGTGATTGTGCCTATGTGCAATTTCCGCGAATTCCCCCACTGAAATTCCCACGGCCATATTGTCGCGCCTTTTTGCGCCAGAAATGGGGCTTAATTTTGCGCATCCTTTTACGCGCCTGTTATTTATGAGAGGAGGTGCCTCCTTTGGTACGAAAAATCCTGGGACTACTGTCCCGTCCCCTGCAGCCTCGAGGCGCATTCAACAGCGCCCGGCTGGAGCAGCATCGGGACGATGTGTTCGTTCTCATGCACCAGCAGCTGGGTGGTCTGCGCTGACAGCCGGCCCTGCTCCTGCGGGACACCGATCCCGGGGGACGGGGCCGGCGGTAAGCTCGAACCCATGCACGAGACCCTGCCGGCGGAGGATGGACCACGGTCCCGCATCGTGGTGCCCAGCCGCAGCGACGCATTGCTCCAGAACTTCACAGAGTTAATCGGTGGGCCCCTTGGGACCAGGGCGGCCCCCGGGCTGGTCTCCCCCGGCATCTACACGGTGGAGCGGGTACTTATTGTCCTCACCACGCTGGCGGCCTTGGTGGGGCTGCTGCTGAAGGGCTACTGCCGGGTAAACGGCTGGGAGACGCCCACGCAGTTCTATGCCACCTGTTACTCGGATTTCCCGGAGCTGTTCCGGAACCGCGGAATGGCGGCGGGAGTCTTTCCCATCCTGGGCAGCGGCAGCCAGTTCGAATACCCGGTGCTGATCGCACTGATTGCCGGAGTCACTGCCTGGCTGGTCCCCGGCGGAGACGCCAATGCCCGGTCCCTGGCCTACTTCGACATCAACGCCGTGCTGCTGGCGGCGGTGTTCATGGCCCTGGTCCTGGTGATTGCGCGGATGCCCGGCCGGCGGCCATGGGACGCGGCGATGGTGGCCCTGGCTCCGGGAATTGTCCTGGCAGGAACCATCAACTGGGACCTTTGGGCTGCGTGCCTGCTGGCTGTGGGGATGTACCTTTTCGCGCGGGGGCGCCTGAAGGCTGCCGGCATTTTGATCGGCCTGGCCACTGCTGTGAAGTTGTACCCGGTGCTGGTGCTGGGACCCATACTCCTGCTTGCGCTGCGAACGGGACGGTGGCGGCCGCTGCTGGTCACAGGCGGTGCTGCTGCTGCAGCGTGGCTGGTGGTCAACGTGCCGTTCGTGGCAGTCAATCCTTCCGGCTGGGCCTACTTCTTCCAATACAGCGCGGAGCGGGGTGCTGGATACAGTTCAGCCTGGTTTGCCTACAACCTGGTGGCGGGCCGGGTGGGCTGGGCCGGGCTTTCTGCCGACGGCGTCAGCATCCTGTCGGTGGGGCTGTTTGTCCTGGCGTGTGCAGGCATTGCCGCCGTTGCCTTGATGGCGCCCCGCCGCCCCCGCCTGGCGCAGCTCGCGTTCCTGGTCGTGGCCGCGTTCATCCTCACCGGCAAGGTCTATTCGCCCCAGTATGTGGTGTGGCTGATTCCGCTGCTGGCCCTCGCCAGGCCGCGGTGGCGGGACTTCCTCGTGTGGCAGGGCATCGAAGCCCTGCATTGGGCCGCGATCTGGATGTACCTTGGGCAGGTGACCAGTGCAGGCCCCTCCCAGCACAACCTGGACATGCCCTATTACGTGCTGGCCGTCGCCGCCCACATGGTCGCGGTGGCCTATTTGATGGCACGAGTCGTCTGGGACATCTTCGACCCCGCGTACGACCCCATCCGGCGCCACCACGTGGACGATCCCCACGGAGGCCCCTTCGCGGGCGCACCTGACCGGTTCCGCCTGCGTTTACGGCGGCGCGCTGTTCCAACCCTTCCGGTGAAAGCAAGGTCCCATGCCTGATGTGGTGGTAGTAGGTGCCGGCCCCAACGGGCTCTCGGCGGCAGCGGTGATGGCGCGGGCCGGGCTGTCCGTGGAGGTGTTCGAGGCCGCAACCAAAATAGGCGGCGGAACGCGGACCACCGAGTTAATGCAGCCGGGGCACTTCCACGACGTCTGTTCCGCCGTGCATCCCATGGCCGTGGCCTCCCCTTTCTTCCGCGCCTTCGAGCTGCCGCGCAGGGTGGAACTGATCACCCCCGAGGTCTCGTTTGGCTCGCCGCTGGAGGGCGGCAGGGCAGCCCTGGCCTACAAGTCCCTGGATGCCACCGCTGAGGGACTTGGCCAGGACGGCCAGGCCTACCGGCGGCTAATGGAACCGCTGGTCCACAACATCGACGACGTCATGGACGTCACCCAGAACCAGCTCCTCCGGATGCCGCGCAATCCGTTGGTGGCCGGCATCTACGGCCTGCGGACCCTGGAACAGGGAACGGGGCTGTGGAACCTCAGGTTCCGGGAAGAGCTTGCGCCGGCCCTCCTCAGCGGGGTGGCGGCCCATGCCATCTCCCATCTGCCCTCCCTGGCCGCAGCCGGAGCCGGGCTCATGCTCGGTGCCCTGGGGCACGCCGGTGGCTGGCCCATCCCCCGCGGCGGCTCAGCGGCCATTTCGACAGCACTGGCGGATGACATCCGTGCCCACGGCGGCATCATCCACACCGAAACCCCGATAGACCGGCTCGAACAGCTCCCTGCCGCCCGGGCCACCCTGCTGGACGTCGCGCCCAAAGGGCTCCTGGACATGGCGCGGGACTCGCTTCCGGGGCACTACCGGAGGGCGCTTGAGCGCTTCCGCTACGGCAACGGATCCTGCAAGGTGGACTTCATCCTCTCCGGGCCGGTGCCTTGGCAGGCCCCTGGACTTTCCGACGCCGGGACAGTCCACGTGGGCGGCACGCGGGCCGAGCTGGCGCGATCGGAGAACGAAGTCAGTGCTGGACGCCATCCCGACCGGCCCTATGTGCTCGTGGCCCAGCCGTCCAGCTTCGACCCCAGCCGTGCCCCGGCGGGCAGGCACACCTTGTGGACGTACTGCCACGTTCCCTCCGGCTCCACGCGGGACATGACCAGCCAGGTGGTGGCCCAACTGGAGCGTTTCGCGCCCGGTTTCCGCGACCTGGTGGTTGAATCGCACGTCATCACCGCAGCGCAACTGGCCGAGTACAACCGCAACTACATCGGCGGTGACTTCAGCGCCGGCATCATGGATGTGCGGGGGCTTATCCAGAAGCCGGTGGTCTCTCCTGTCCCTTGGCGGACACCGCTGCTGGGGGTGTACCTGTGCTCGTCGTCTACGCCGCCTGGCCCAGGCGTCACCGGTATGCCGGGAATGCATGCTGCACGGCACGCCCTGCGTGATGTGTTCAAGCTGCCCGTACCTGACCTGGGTCTCTCCTAGGCCTCGAGGGCCCGGGCTTATGACCGGCTGTCCTGTCATGTCGGCTGTCCGGGGGATAATGGCGCGATGGGGAACTCAACAAAACTTTCGCTTGCCATAGCTGCGCTCATTCTTGGAACCACACTGGTGGCCTGCGATGACGGAAAATCCGGTGCCGAAGCCGCCGCACAGCAATTGGCCGGTGCGGTCTCAGCGCTGGATGTAGGATCCGTTGCTTTCGACGGCAAGGACGCCGCCGCCGCCAACGATCAGCTCCACCAGGTTTTCGCAGCGCTGGACCCGCAAAAGCCGACCGTCCGGGCAGGCGGACTCACGCTGGACGGGGACAAAGCATCCGCGCCACTGGACTACACCTGGAAGTTCGGCGACGCCGAGTGGAAGTACACCATCGCGGCGAACTTCAGGAAGTCCGGCGACAAGTGGCTCACCGCCTGGACCCCGGCCATGCTGGCGCCCGGCCTCGCGGACGGCGAGATCGTGACCAAGGGCTCCCAGTCCCCCAAACGCGCCGACATCCTGGGCGCCGGCGATGTGCCGCTGGTGACCTATCGCCCCGTGGTGAACGTCGGCATCGACAAACCGCTGCTGGGCGGGGCGGATCCGGCCGACTCAGCCGGCAAGCTTGCCGCACTGGTGGGGGTGGATCCGGCCGCGTATGTGCAGCAGGTCAAGGCAGCCGGGGAACAGGCCTTCGTTTCCGCCATCACCCTGCGGGAAGAAGGCCGCACCATCTCTGATCAGCAGATCCAGGCCATCCCGGGTGCCCGCGGCATACCCGACTCCATCCCCCTGGCCCCCAGCCGGACCTTCGCCCGCCCCGTCCTTGGCTCCGTGGGCGAAGCCTCTGCGGAGCAGATCCAGGCCTCAAACGGCGCCCTGACCCCGGGCGACGTCACCGGTACCGGCGGTCTCCAGCAGCAGTACGATGAGCAGCTCCGCGGATCAGACGCCGTGGTGATTCGCGCCCAGCGCGCCGACCTGACCCGCGAACAGATCCAGTCCGCAGGCACGGATCCCCGGCGCGTGCTCTTCCAGGTGGAGCCCAAACCCGGCACCCCCCTGAAGACCACGCTGGATCCGCGGCTGCAGACGCTGGCGGAAAGCACCCTGGAAGGGGTGGGGCCTGCGTCAGCCATCGTGGCCCTGCGTCCCTCCACCGGCGCTGTGCTCGCTGCAGCATCCGGCCCGGGCAGCAACGGCTACAACACCGCGATGCTGGGACAGTATGCACCGGGTTCCATCTTCAAGATGGTGGATTCGCTGGCCATGTTCCGCAACGGCATGACCCCGGACTCCACGGTCCAATGCACGCCCACGCTCACAGTGGACGGGCGCACCTTCAAGAACTCCGAGGGCTACCCCGCGAGCTCGTTGGGTGCTGTGACGCTGCGGGATGCCTTTGCGCACTCCTGCAACACGGCCTTCATCTCCCAGCGGGACTCAGTGTCCCAGGGCCAGCTTGAGGCTGCCGCCACGTCCATGGGCGTGGCAGTGGAGGCCCCGAAACTCGGCGCGGAAGCCTTCCTGGGATCCGTCCCGGGCGAGGCGCAGGGGACCGAACACGCCGCGTCGATGATCGGCCAGGGCAAGGTGCTGCTCTCCCCGCTGGCTGCAGCGATCATGGCCGGTTCCGTGGCCAAGGGGGCCCCGGTGTCGGCGCAGCTGGTCCTGAACCCCGACGCCGGTGCTCCCGCCGCCGGGACGACGGCCGGGTCCACCGCTCCGGCTGCCGCACCATCGGCGACCGCCACAGCGGAAGCGCCCTCCACGGCGTCGGATAAGCCCATTACGGCAGCAGAGGCGGCATCGCTGGCTGACATGATGCGTGCAGTGGTCACCTCCGGCCACGCGGGCTTCCTCGCCAGCGTTCCCGGCGCACCTGTGGGTGCCAAGACCGGAACGGCGGAGTTCGGCACGGAGGATCCCCCCAAGACCCACGCCTGGATTGTTGCCACCCATGGTGACCTGGCGGTTGCCGTGTTCGTGGAGGACGGCGGCCTGGGTGCCACCACCTCCGGTCCGCTGCTGAAGCAGTTCCTCACCGGCGCCGGCTAGGAACAGGCATGGGAGGATTGACGGCGTGGCCCATATTGACGTTTCCGGCATTGACTACTTCCTCTCCGATGGCACCCAGCTCCTGAACGGGGTCACCTTCAAGGTGCCGGACGGCACCAAGACCGCCCTGATCGGGCCTAACGGAACGGGCAAGACCACACTGTTCAGGATCATCGCGGGGGACCTGGTGCCCGACGAGGGCGTCGTTGGACGGTCCGGAAACATGGGCATCATGCGGCAGTTCGTGGGCCAGGTCCGGGATGATTCCACCGTCAGGGACCTCCTGGTGACCGCCGCTCCCCCGGCCCTCGCGGCCGCTGCCCGCGAGGTTGACGATGCGGAGCTGGCCATGATGGAGCACGACGACGAACCCACCCAGATGCGGTACGCCCAGGCGATCGCGGACTGGGGGGATGCCGGCGGCTACGACTTGGAAACCGTTTGGGACGAGGTCTGCATGGCAGCCCTGGGACTGCCGTTCGACCGCGCACAGCACCGCCCGGCGTCGAGTCTTTCCGGCGGTGAGCAGAAACGTTTGGTGCTTGAGGCACTGTTCGCCGGGCCGGACGATCTGCTGCTGCTGGACGAACCGGACAACTACCTGGACGTGCCAGGCAAGCGCTGGCTCGAGGAAAAGCTCAACGACTCAAAGAAGACCGTTTTTTTCATCAGCCACGACCGCGAGCTGCTGAATAACGCCGCGGGACGGATTGTCACGCTGGAGCCGGGGATCAATGGCGCGTCCGCATGGATCCACGGCGGCGGATTCGCTTCCTATGTCGACGCCCGGGCGGACCGGAACGCCCGCTTCGAAGAGCTCCGCAAGCGCTGGGACGAGGAGCACATCAAGCTCAAGGAACTCGTCAACATGTACAAGAACAAGGCTGCCTTCCGCTCGGACATGGCTAACCGGTACCATGCGGCCCAGACCAGGCTGGCCAAGTTCCTTGAGGCCGGTCCGCCGGAGGCGTTGCCCGTCGAGCAGAACGTCCAGATGCGGCTCAAGGGCGGGCGGACCGCTAAACGGGCCATCGTGGCGGAGCGGCTGGAGCTGACCGGGCTCATGAAACCGTTCTCCACGGAGGTGTGGTTCGGTGACCGCGTGGGCGTCCTGGGCTCCAACGGCTCCGGCAAGTCCCATTTCCTGCGCCTGCTCGCCACCGGCGGCACGGACCCTGAACGCAAGCACCTGCCGGTCTCGGATGTGGTGATTGCAGAAGTACCGCACGAAGGCACGGTGAAGCTTGGTGCGCGGATCCGTCCCGGGTTCTTTGCCCAGACCCACGTCCGGCCTGATCTCCTGGGCAAGACCCTGCTGGACATCCTGCACCGGGGCGACGAACACCGGTCCGGCCTGGGCCGTGAGGCTGCCGCCGGTGCCTTGGACGGCTACGGCCTGGCGGGGCAGTCCGAGCAGAGGTACGAGTCCCTCTCCGGCGGCCAGCAGGCCCGCTTCCAGATCCTGCTCCTGCAGCTGAGCGGGGCCACGCTGCTGCTCCTGGATGAGCCCACCGACAACCTTGACCTGCACTCGGCGGAGGCCCTGGAGCGGGCCATCGACCACTTCGAAGGAACTGTCCTCGCAGTGACCCACGACCGCTGGTTCGCGCGGACGTTCGACCGGTTCCTGGTATTCGGATCAGACGGGAAAGTATACGAATCGGCTGAGCCGGTGTGGGATGAGAAGCGGGTTGAACGCGCCCGCTGATCGGACTTGCTCGGCCTGGGCACTTCTCCGTTGCTCTATCAGATATGGCTGCTAATCAGGGGGTTTAGCCGCCATATCTGATAGAGCAACCGGTGAACATTTCTCTTTTGGTGATCAAATGATCATTGTTGGTTAGCATTTGATCATGAAGACCGATGAGCGGCACCGGACCATCACGGACATACTCCGGCGGCAACCCGAGGCAAGCGTGGAAGAGCTCATGCAGGCCTGTGCTGCTTCAGGAGCAACCATCCGCCGCGACCTGGAGGTGCTGGCAGGCCATGGCGTTCTCCGGAGGGTCCACGGCGGCGCCAGAAGCCTCATTGGACATGGGGGGAATCCCGGCTACGGGCAGCGTGACCTGGAAGACCGTGAAGCGAAGAGCCGCATAGCTGTGGGGGTTGCCCGCCTGCTGGCTGACCGCGAACACATCTGGCTGGACAGCGGAAGCACAGCCACCGCTGTGGCGCGGGCCATGGCGGGACGCGATCTGACGCTGATGCCTATGTCCCTGCAGGCGCTCAATGCGGCAGCAGAGGGCGGCGGTGCAGGGCCCGGCGCTGCACTCCTGCTGCCCGGCGGCAGTGTGGTGCCCGGGGAACTTTGTTTCCGCGGGCCGCTGGCCGAATCCAATATCAGGTCACTGCGCTTTGATGCTGCCGTGGTCACACCCTGTGCGGTGGATTTCAAGGACGGGCTGCTGGCACATGACCTGGAGGATGCGGCCATCAAGAGAGCCGGCCTTGAATCAGCGGCACGGGTGGTGGTGGCCGCCTCAGCATCGAAGTGGGAGGCCAGCGCCCGGGTGCTCGTGGCAGGCCTGGACCGGGTGGACGTCATCGTCACGGACCGGAAGTTCAGCACGCAGGACCAAGCCGAATTCGATAAGTACTCTGTGGAAGTAGTGAGCGTATGAGCACCAACACCGGTATGGAGCAGCACGCAGGATTGAAAGCCGCCGCCACAGCCACGTTCGTGGTCTTCGGTATCAACGGGCTGGTCTTTGCCAGCTGGGCGGCCAGGATCCCTGCCGTTACCCAGACGCTGCACATCACCTCCGGCCAAATGGGCACCCTCCTGCTCTGCACGGCCATGGGCTCCCTGCTTGCGCTTCCCACCGCCGGGCTGGTGGTGGGCAGGATCGGCACGGCCAACACCGTGCGCTTCGCTGGACTCCTCGCTGCAGCCGCAGGTGTGGGCATCGCATTGTCGCTTTCGGCCACGTCCGTTCCCGGGACGGCGGTGTCACTGTTCTTCTTCGGCATCGGCATCGGACTGTGGGACGTGGCGCAGAACATCGAAGGCGCGGACGTGGAGCACAAGCTCCGGCGGACCATCATGCCCCAGTTCCATGCTGCCTTCAGCGGTGGCGCCTTCGTAGGGGCCCTCGTCGGGGCGGCGCTGTCCACGCTGGGAGTCGACCTGCCGCTGCACCTCCTGGTGATCGCAGCCGTCGTGGTGCTGGTGGCCTTGACCGTGCCCCGCTACTTCCTTCCCCACGCATCGTCGGCTGCCGTCGACGGGGAGCTGAAACCAGCCAAGGGACCGTCCGCGTGGCGGGACGGCAGGACGCTGCTCATCGGAGTGGTGGTCCTGGGTGCCACCCTGACCGAAGGCGCCGGCAATGACTGGATCGCCAAGGCGTCAGTTGACGGCCTTGCCACCTCGGAATCCACCGGCGCCCTGATGTTCGCCCTGTTCGTCCTTGCCATGACGGCAATGCGATTCCTCGGCGGCCGCGTCATCGACAAGTACGGACGCGTTGCGGTACTCCGCGCCAGCATGGCGGCCGCGGCCGCTGGACTGGGCCTCTTTGTGCTGGCATCCAATATCTGGCTGGCTGGGGTTGGCGCAGCCCTCTGGGGCGTGGGTGCCGCCCTCGCCTTTCCTATGGGGATGTCCGCTGCTTCCGACGATCCGCGGCAGTCAGCCGCCCGCGTTTCCGTAGTATCCACTTTGGGGTATATATCTTTCCTGGCCGGACCGCCGCTGCTTGGCTACCTCGGTGACCTCATCGGGATCCATACCGCACTCCTGGCCATCATGGTGCCAATCCTGGTGGCACTGTTGCTCGCAGGGGCAGCGAAACCCCTTAACGCCGACGGTCAGGAGTCCACTGTCAGGGAGCCCACTCAGCTGGAGTAACAGTTGGGGTTAGGGTGATCACATGCACAGCAGCAGGCCACGGGGCCGGACCTGGATCAGCCGCATCGATAGATACCTCTTGGCGCATGTTTCGAGAATCCCCGGGGGAGACCACGATGTCTTCTTCCGGCGCCTCTCCGCCTCGGCCAACCAGGGAAAGCTGTGGATAGGAACAGCGGCAGTGCTTGCCCTGTTTCCAGGCAAGACGCGCAGGGCGGCGCTCCACGGCCTTCTTGCCCAAGGGGTGGCCTCCGCCGTAACCAACGTGGTCTTCAAGACGCTGCTTCCCCGCACCCGCCCGTTGCCCGAGCACCTGCCCGTCTTCCGCTTCGTGCATCCGCAGCCCACCAGCTCTTCGATGCCGTCCGGGCATTCAGCCTCAGCGGTTGCGTTCGCAGTCGGAGCAGGGCTTGTCCGTCCCGCGCTTGGAGTTGCGTTGGCACCTGCTGCCCTCGGCGTCGCCTACTCGAGGGTCCACACCGGCGCCCACTGGCCATCCGATGTCCTTTTCGGATCAGCCTTGGGTGCAGGCGCCGCCCTGGTGACGCGCCATTGGTGGCCGGTCCGGCCGCCCATCCCGCAAACCACGCGCTGCTGGACCAGCGCTCCGCAACTGCCGGATGGAGCGGGCCTCAGTATCGTGGTCAACACGCTGGGCGGCTCCTTCAAGGAAGAAACCGCGGCTGCGCTCCAGGAAGTATTTCCCAAAGCGCATATAAATACCGTGCAGCCGGATGAAGACCTGGTCCAGCGCATCAACGCTACGGCGGACTTCCCGGGGACCCGTGCCCTGGGTGTGTGGGGCGGGGACGGAACTGTCGGTGCTGCGGCGGCTGCCGCCGTCGAACGCTCTTTGCCCTTGCTGGTCCTGCCCGGCGGGACCCTCAACCACTTTGCCCGCGACGCGGGGACAGGCAGCCTGAAGGACGCGGTGGAGGCAGCCAGCAACGGTGAGGCCGCGCTGGCAGACATTGGCGTGGTCACCGCCGAACGCGGACTGGCCGGGAACCCCGAAGTTTCCGAGCTGGTCATGCTCAACACGTCCAGCATCGGCCTCTACCCGAACTTCGTGCGCCGCCGGGAGCACCTGCAGCCGGCGCTCGGTAAGCCATTGGCGGGCGTCGTGGCAATGTTCAGGACCTTTGCGGCCGGGACACCGACGACGCTGACCGTTGACGGCGCGCAGCACCAAGTATGGATCGCGTACCTGGGGCGTGGGCGCTACTACCCCCGTGACCACGCTCCCCTGATCCGGCCGGTGATGGATGACGGGGTTTTGGATGTCCGGATGATCACCGCGGACGAAACCTTCGCCAGGATCCGGCTGCTGTGGTCCGTCCTGACGGGGACCGTGGCAAGTTCCAGGATTACGCACCTGAGGGAGGCAACGGAGGCCAGGATCGACGCCGGCGGCGCACCGATGGCGCTGGCAGTGGACGGCGAGGCGTTGGCAGGGGTCCGCAGCGTGACCTACCGCGTCCGGCCACGGGCACTTACGTATTACTCCCCGGATCCGAATCGCTGGCCTTTGACCGGCAGATGACCCTGATTCATCCCTGATCCATCCCTGGGAAGGGGCAAAAGCAGGACAGGCGTCGGTAGCGTGGGTAATGCACACCACCCACCGTCGTCCAGCAGCCCGGTGCTGCCGTTCAAAGGACTTTTGATGATCGAGGCAAACGGACTGACCAAGATCTATGGCGCCAAGACCGCCGTAGCCGGCGTGAGCTTCACAGTCAGGGCGGGACAGGTCACGGGCTTCCTTGGACCTAACGGGGCAGGGAAGTCCACCACAATGCGGATGATCATGGGATTGGACCGGCCCACATCGGGATCCGTCACCGTGAACGGCCTGCCCTACGCACAGCACAGGGCACCCCTGCGTGAGGTGGGCGCCCTCCTTGATGCCAAAGCCGTCCACACCAGCCGCAGCGCCTACAACCACCTGCTGGCCATGGCAGCTACGCACAGCATTCCCAAAGCGAGGGTGCACGAGGTGATCGGCATGACGGGGCTGGACGCGGTGGCGCGCAAGAAGGCCGGCGGATTTTCGCTTGGCATGGGGCAGCGGCTGGGTATCGCTGCCGCCCTGTTGGGCGACCCGCAGACCCTCATTCTGGACGAGCCGGTCAACGGCCTCGATCCGGAGGGGGTGGTCTGGGTCCGGAACCTGGTGCGGTACCTGGCAGGCCAGGGGCGGACGGTATTCCTTTCCAGCCATCTGATGAGTGAGATGGCCCAGACCGCCGACCACCTCATCGTGATCGGCCGCGGCAGGGTGATAGCCGATGCCCCTATCCGTGACATCATCACCGGCAGCGGACAGTCCCGGGTAAGGGTCCGGACCGACCAGCCTGACAGGCTCCAGCGGCTGCTTGCCTCGCGCGGTGCGTCCATTGAAGTTCCCGAACGGGAGATGCTGGAAGTAACCGGACTGCAGGCCAAAACGATCGCCGCCGTGGCCTTGGAAAACCAGGTCCTGGTCTACGAACTCACACCCCTGGTTGCCAGCCTTGAGGAGGCGTACATGGAGCTGACCAAGGACGACGTCGAATACCACTCCCTGTCCGCTGCGGAGGCAGGCAACTGATGAGCTCCCAGACCACTGAATCCACTTCCCCTCACGAACCTGCGCCCTCCTTCTCCGCAGCAGGCCACCTTGGCGGGAGGCAGTCCCAGCCCGGCCCCACCTTCTTCCGGGTCCTCAATTCGGAGATCATCAAATTCCGCAGTCTCCTCTCAACGCTGATCCTTCTCGCCTCAACGGCGGTGGTCATGGTCGGGTTCGGGGCACTGTCCGCCTGGGGGACAGGCCAGTTCACGAACGCCGCCACGCGCGACCCCCAGGCCGCGGCGCGGATAGCAGCCCAGGGCGGTGATCTCGCTGTGAGCGCCCCCACCTCGGGCATCGCCTTTGCCCAGCTGATCCTGGGTTCCCTGGGGGTACTTCTGATGAGTTCGGAATTCACCACCGGCATGGCCCGCTCCACCTTCGCAGCAGTGCCCAAACGGCTTCCCGCTTTCGCGGCCAAACTGGTGGTGGTGATGGTGACCTCGTTCGCCGTTACCGCAGTATCCACCTGGGTTGCGGGAGCAGCGGCAGTGCCAATCCTGGACAACTACGGCCTGACGCTGGACCTGGGAAGTTCACAGTCGGTGAAGCTCCTCCTGGTCAACAGCGCCTACGTGGCCGCCGTCGCCGCAATCGGCATGGCCCTGGGCACGCTGCTTCGGAACTCCGCAGGCGGCATCATGAGTCTGGTGGGCCTCTTCTTCGTGGCACCCATCGCCTTTCAACTCATTCCGGGCGACTTCTTCAAGGAGGCCCGGAAGTACCTTCCCGGGAACACGGTGGACCCCCTGACAGCCGCCCAGCATGTCCCGGATACCCTCGAGGCCTGGCAGGCGGGGCTGGTCCTGGGCGCATGGGTGGTCCTCCCCGTTCTGCTTGCTGCGGTCCTGCTGAAACGGCGCGACGTCTAGGACGTTGCTCCGAGCGCCGGGGTCAGCGCCCCGGGCCAGCTAGGACGCTGGCGCGTGGTTTCGGGCACATTACAAATTTGCCTGTGGGAAAACTTTCATTGCCTCCTGTTGTTTCGGCTTGGAGGCACGTCCTGTTCGCCGCAACCAGATCTGTTGGACTGCACAAAGCAAGGCGCATAATGGCGGACCTAGGGTGAAACGACGATGTGGTGCAACACACGGTCTCCCCGTGGCCGCCACGGCACGTCGCTCAACCAATGCTATTTCCCCAACAAGGACGGCGCTTCCATGCATGCTGACCAGCAACTCTCAAAATCCCTGAAACCCAGGCACCTGTCCATGATCGCCATCGCCGGCGTCATTGGCGCAGGACTCTTCGTCGGCTCGGGGGCGGCGATCCAGCAGGCCGGACCCGGCATCCTCGTCGCCTATGCTGCCGCCGGACTGGTGGTCATCCTGGTGATGCGCATGCTGGGCGAGATGGCCGCAGCAAACCCCGAAACGGGATCCTTCTCCACCTACGCGGACAAGGCACTGGGCCGCTGGGCAGGGTTCAGCATCGGCTGGCTCTACGCCTGGTTCTGGATCATCGTCCTCGGTATCGAAGCAACAGCAGGTGCTGCCATCATGCACCGCTGGGTACCGGGCATTGACCAGTGGGTGTGGGCCCTGGCCCTCATGGTGCTGCTGACCCTCACCAACCTCGGTTCCGTAAAGTCCTACGGCGAGTTCGAGTTCTGGTTCGCCTCCATCAAGGTAGCGGCCATCGTCCTCTTCCTTATCTTTGGCGTTGCCGCCATCCTCGGCCTCATCCCCGGTGTGCCCGCACCCGGCCTGAGCAACCTCGTCAACAACGGCGGCTTCATGCCCAACGGTCCGGGAGCGGTCCTGGCCGGCATCCTGGTGGTCGTCTTCTCCTTCTTCGGCGCGGAGATCGCCACCATCGCGGCCGGTGAATCGGAAAACCCCGTCGACGCCGTCAAGAAGGCCGTCAAGTCCACCGTCTGGCGCATTTTGGTCTTCTACATCGGCTCCATTGCCATTGTGGTCACCCTGCTCCCCTGGAACTCCGCCTCCGTGGCCAAGAGCCCCTACGTGGCCGTCATCGAACTGTTCGGCATCCCCGGCGCCGGCACCATCATGGACGTCGTTGTCCTCACCTCGGTGCTCTCCTGCCTCAACTCCGGCCTCTACACGGCCAGCCGCATGCTGTTCTCCCTCTCCACCCGCGGTGACGCGCCGCGGTCCTGGACCCGCATCTCCCGCCGCGGCGTTCCCGCAGCCGCCGTCCTGGCCTCCACCGTGGTGGGCTTCGTGACGGTCGGGCTGAACTACATTGCCCCGGACACCGTGTTCCTCTTCCTGGTCAACACCTCGGGCGCCATTGCACTGTTCGTATGGCTGGTCATCTCCGCCTCCCAGTTGGTCCTCCGCCGCCGCATGGGTGCCGCAGCCCAGGACCTGCAACTGAAGATGTGGCTCTTCCCGTACCTCACCTGGGCAGCGATCATCAGCATCGTGGCCCTGCTCATCGGCATGGTGATCGTGGAATCCACGCGCGAATCGCTGCTGCTCTCCCTGGCGCTGGCCGCCGTGGTGGTGGCCGTGGGCGTGCTCCGCTACCGGGGCAAGGGCGCAGCCGCCAGAACCCCGGTGGTGGCCACTGAACCTGCGCCGGCACCCGCCGAGTAGGCGCGGCGCTAGACTCGGGAGCATGCCTTTGCCCCCCTCTGCTGCAGACCACATCCAGGACCTTGGCGCCTACGTCAGCGCGTCGCCGTCGAGCTTCCACGCTGCGCATGAGGGGGGCCGGCGGCTGGAGGAAGCCGGGTTCACCCGCCTGGACGAACTGCAGCCGTGGGAGGGGGGCCCGGGCTCGTTCTTCATCATCCGCGACGGCGCCCTGATCGCATGGGTGGTCCCCGAGGGCGCGGGCCCTGCCACCGGGTTCAACATCCTCGGCGCGCATACGGATTCGCCGTCCTTCAAGCTCAAGCCCAGGCCCACCACCGGTGCGCATGGCTGGCTCCAGGCGGGGGTGGAAATCTACGGCGGCCCCCTGCTGAACTCCTGGCTGGACCGCGAGCTGCGGCTCGCGGGCCGGCTGGTTCTGCTTGACGGCACTGAGCACCTGGCTGCCACCGGACCCCTGCTCCGCTTCCCGCAGCTGGCCATCCACCTGGACCGCGCGGTGAACGAGGGCCTCACCCTGGACAAGCAGCGCCACATGAACCCGGTCTGGGGGCTGGGGAATCCTTCCGAGTCAGACCTGCTGGGGGTGCTGGCTGCGTCTGTCGCCGGTGCATCCGTGAATCCGGGCCAAATTGGCGGGTACGACGTCGTCATCGCGGACACGCAGGCGCCCGCGGTTTTCGGGGGCAAGGGGGAGTTCTTCGCATCAGGGCGGCTGGACAACCTTTCGGCCACGCACGCCGGGCTGGCCGCGTTGATCGCCCACGCCGGGCCGGGCGCAACGGGCGGCCCGGTTGCGGTCCTGGCCGCCTTCGACCACGAGGAAATCGGCTCCAACTCCCGCTCCGGCGCGTGCGGACCAATCCTTGAAGATGTGCTGGTGCGCATCTCCGATGGGCTGGGTGCCACGGTGAGCCAGCGGCGGCAGGCCCTGGCGGCGTCGTTCTGCCTCTCTGCCGACGCCGGCCACGCCGTCCACCCGAACTACCCCGAGCGGCACGACCCCGCCAATCACCCAGTGCTGAACGGGGGTCCGCTCCTGAAAATCAACGCCAACCAGCGCTACGCCACTGACGCGCTCGGAGCGGCGTTCTGGGCCCGTCTCTGCGGCGAAGCGGGTGTTCCCTACCAGGAGTTTGTGTCCAATAACGTGGTGCCCTGCGGCTCCACCATTGGCCCGCTCACCGCCACCCGGCTGGGGATCCGGACCGTGGACGTGGGTGTGCCGCTGCTGTCCATGCACTCCGCCCGTGAGCTCTGCGGGGTGGAGGATCCCCTCCGCCTGGCGGCCGTGGCGGAGCTGTTCTTCAGGACTGCCGCGTAGGAGCGCCCAACCCCGCCAGGGTCCAGGCCCGGTGATTGCGCCCGCAAAAGCGAGTACTCACTACTGGTGCCCAGCCTGCAAGCCATACGTAGGCTCTTCGCTACGGACAGAGTCATCGCTCATGGGTTGCAGGGGGCCTCGTGGATGCAGTTGAGAACTACCCGGCGACCGCGGACGGCACCGGCGTGGACGCCGCCATCCATCCTGTCCTTGCCCCGGCCTTCACGGCGCTGGAGAGGAGCGGACTGCCTTGGCTGCTGCTCAGGGGAAGTGATGAGCTGGCATGCCCCACCGGTGACGTGGACATCCTGGTGGACCGGCGGCTTCTTCCACGCCTGGACGCGGTCATGGAATCCGCCAGGTTCCGCCGCGTCCTGGCGGCCGGGCGGGGGAGCCACCGGTTCTACTTCTGCTATTCCAGCCAGGACCGGCACTGGCTGAAACTCGATATTGTTGCCGGCATTGATTTTGGCAAGTACCAGCAATTCCACACGTCGTTGGCGGCGGGGTGCCTGCGCCGACGGGTCCGGAGGGGCCCAATCTGGGTGCCGGAGCGGCTGGACCAGGCCTGGCTGCACTTGCTGCACCTGGTCCTCGACAAGGACGGAATCCCGGTTCCCCGGAGGGAGCTTGCACGTTCGCTGGCGGACACAGCCGCCGACGGCGGAACGATCCCGCAGTACATTGACCGGCGGATGGGCCCGGGCACCTCAGCCCGGGTCATCGCTGCGGTCCGGGCCGGGGAGTGGGAGGGCATCCCCGCGTTGGGACGGGGAATGCGCGGAGGCAAGGCAGTGGCGGCGCTGCGGCAATGGGGGATGGCCGCGCTGAACAGGGGAAGGCGCCGGTTGGGGGCCCGGTTGAAGGGCCGTGCGCCCGTGCTCGGGGTCATGGCGCCGGATGGAGCCGGGAAAACCTCGCTGCTGCACGGTCTCCGTGACGATGTCCCGCTGCCCACCAAATACGTTTACATGGGACTGTGGGGGGCAGGACCGTTTGATAAGTGGGTCAAGGCCCTTCCTGGCGGCCTCTCCATCAAAATGGTGTTCCGGCTTACCAAGGGCGGACTGCTGGCGCGTTTTTACAGCACCATGGGCAAGGTGGTCCTCATGGACCGGGTTGCCTACGACGTACTGCTGCCCGGAACGGACAAAGGCCGCCTCAGCAAAGTCACCAATGCGCTGGCGATGAAAGTCATCCCGGATCCGGACATCCTGCTGGTGCTGGACGTCCCCGGCGATGTCATGTTCCTCCGCAAGGGCGAACATTCCCCGAAGGTCCTGGAAGACCTTCGGGAGGCGTACCGGCGGCTTGCGGCCAGGCTTCCACACAGCAGCATCATCGATGCCTCGCAGCCTCAGGACGACGTCCAGTATGCGGCCACCGGCGTCCTGTGGCGGAACCTGGCACCCGCTGCCCCGACACCGGGATCCAGCAGCGCGGCAGGGCCTTCCGACGTCCTGTCACTGCACCTCTGGCGGCTGCTTGACTGGCGGTTCCTGCTGCCCGGCCTGGAACCCGGCAGGGTGGGTTACGGTGGCGAGGTCAGCCCGGATACCGAAGCGGCCCTCCGCCTCCTGGACCCGTCCGCCTCCAGGCTTTCCGTCGCGGTTCCTGCAAGAGGCAGCGCTCCCCGGCGGGATGGCGGCCAACCCAGGGAAGGCCCGTTCGACGTTGTGTTCCTCTCTTCCCCAGACCAGGATCTCCTCCGCTGCGCGGCGCATTCCCTGGCACCGGGGGGGTGGATCTGTGTCCAGGCGAAACGGTCAGCCCGAAAACAATCCGGGCCCCGGACGCTGGACGGCTGGCGGCGGGCGCTGCTGCGAAGCGGTTTCGAGGACGTCAATATCTTTTGGAATGCACCATCACTGGAACGCACCGCACGGCTGGTCCCGGTTTCGTCGCAGGCCGGCATCAGGGACACCCTGGCTCTCCGCCGGGATGTGCGGTTTGGAACCCTCAAGGCAGCCGCGGCCCGGCTCGCCCTGTCGGCACACGTCTTCAGTTTTGCGGTGCCGTCCGGGACGATCACCGGCCGCAAGCCGGAAACAGGGGCAGGCCGTGACATTCATTGATTCGTTCCTCAGCGATCACTACCGGGACTTCGGGCTGGACCGCTTCGGTGTGGGCCCGGACTGGGAAAGCATCCTGCTGACGCCCAGGTTCCCCACGTCACGCCACGTCGTGGCCCTTGTCTTCGCGCCGGGCAGCCGTGAACCGAAGCTGGTGGTCAAGGTTCCCCGGCAACCCGGCGACAACGCGAGCGTCCGGAATGAAGCGTCAGTGCTGCGGGGGCTTATGTCCGCCGGTGGAGGCTCCGCCACCGGGGTTCCGGAGGTGGTGGGCAGCAAGGACGTGGGACCCTACACGGTCTTGGTGGAAACGGCACTGACAGGTACACCGCTGGATCCGCGGTTGGTGGCGGCCGATCTGCAGCGTGCCGTGGCAGCGGGGGTCGAATTCGTGCGCATGCTGCCCCTCACGGCGGCGGAGAACACCCACTGGTACGAGCGAACCGTCACTTCACCCCTGGAGGCACTCGCCGCCCTGACGGGAAAACAGACGGCGATGGCGGCTCTGATGGACCGAACGCATAAGCTCCTGGCCCCGTTGCGCAACGCACGACTGCCGGCTGTGGTGGAACACGGCGACCTGAGCCACCCCAATCTCTTCCTGAAACACAATGACGGTCTGCAGGTCGTTGACTGGGAGAGGTCACGGACGGACGGTATCCCGGGCCACGATCTGGTGTTCTACCTGCAGTACCTCAGCGAATCGAGCGAAGGAGCCTTTTCCCGGGAAGAGCAGCTGGCAGCCTTTGAGAAGGCCTTTGGCCGCGGCGGCTGGGCCCTTGAACCCCTGCTTGCCCACCTCGAGGTCCGAGGCGTGGATGCAGCCCTGGTTGAGCTGCTGGTGGCCGCCACTTGGGTGCGTTCAGCGGCCACCCTGGCCTTGCGCCTGGAGGGCGAAAACAGTATGTCGGCAGGAAGTACGGCGGTACAGGCCGCGGTTGAATCGGACCGCGATTTCTGGCTCTGGCGCCACGTGGTGGAGCGGGCAGCGTAGTCCTGCTGTTGCGGGGCGCCTAGTCGCTGCGCCCGCGCCTCTTCCGGGGATGCCCGCACGGCCGGCGGCTCAGGCCTTCCGCGCCAGCTTCAGGACCTCGTCGTGGAGCTCCCTGAAACCGAACCTCAGGACGATGTAGACCAAGCCAACTCCGGTGACCACCACCAGCATCAGAGTGGGGATGGCTCCCAGCGCGGGAAGGGCCAGTGTCCCGAGCCCCGCCACGGCTGCCGCGGCCCCGCACGCCAAGCCCGGGATTGCCGCCTTCAGCAGGCGCCGGCTCCTGATCCCGATCACCCGGGCAGCAACCGTCTGCATACCGCAGGCGAACACCACGGCAACCACCAGCTGGGCGGCGGCAACACCCACGATGCCCCATCGGGCGGAAAGCCACAGGACCGGGGCAAGGATGATGAGCCGGACCACTGATACACGGATGGAGATGCCAGGGCGACCGATGGCCTTGTAGACATCGTTGGCGCCTGCACCGAGTGAACGGGCCGCAGCGTAGAGGGCGAGGAACACCAGGGGCACCACCGAGTCAGCCCAGCGCGGTCCGAACAGCACGGGCACCAGGACGGGGGCCACCACCGCCAGTCCCACTCCGGTGGTGAGCCCGTACAGGGTCTGGATCTGGACGCTTCTGAGGTAGCCGTCACGGAGCCGCTGGTGGTCGCCTTTTACCTGGGCGTAGAGCGGGAACAGGACCGTGGACAGCACAAAGAAGACGTTCAGGATGAGGGCTTCCGGGAGGCGGAATGCCAGGGTGTACAGGCCCAGGGCCTGGGCGCCCAGGAGGAGTCCGATCACCAGGTAATCCACGTCGAAAATCAACCGGGCCAGCAGATTGCTGCCTGCTACTGGGGCGCCGTACCGGATGTTGGCCGTGAGCGAGCTCCCGTTCACGCGCCACAGCTGCCAGGGCGCCGTACGGCGGATCAGGAACCAGCAGGTGGTGGCATAGGCCATGGAGCCGGCAGCGGTGCCAACGGCCAGCGACCATGCCCCATGGCCTGAGAAAGCCAGCGTCAGGGTGACCGCGCCCATGGTGGCGGCACGGATCACGGGCGCCGCAGTAAGTTGCTTGAACTTCAGGTCACGCCGCAGCAGGGCCTCCGGGACCGCGCCGCAGGCGGTGGCGAGCACCGAAAGTCCCAACACCTGCACCAAGGGCACCACCGCAGGCAGGCCAAAAAGCGTGGCGATAGCGGGAGCCCCAAGGAAGGCAACGGAAGCCAGCAGCGCGCCGAGCGCCACGGAAATGAGCAGGGCGGACCGGGCAAGGATGCCGGTGGGCGGCAGGTAGACCAGCGCCTGGGCAACTCCGGCATCCGCGATGGTCTCCGCATATGCCATCAGGACCAAGGCAAGGGCCACCAGGCCATAGTCTTTCGGTGAAAGGAGCCGGGCCAGCACCACGGTGGTGACCAGCACCATTGCCTTCCCGGAAACGAAGGCCAGTCCCTGCCAAACCGCGCCGCGCAGACCGGCCCGTGCCAGGTTGCCCGGTGCCTGCGTCACTGCCATGGCACACCCGGCTTTGAAAGTCTTCGCATGTCGTACCTGAACGTCATCGCACGCCTCCCCATCCATATCCATCGTGGTCGATCTCGTGCGCCGGGACACCGATCCAGGTCTCTCCCTCGGGAACATTGCTTAACACCGCGGCTCCCATTCCCACGGTTGCGTAGGCTCCCACGGAGGTCCGTTCACGGACGCTCGAATTCATCCCCAGGTAGGCCGCCCGGCCGATCCGGACTCCGCCGCCCAGCGACACCCCCGCAGCGAAAGTGGCGAAGTCCGCCACGTCGTCGTCGTGCATGAATGTCACTGACGGCATCGCAACCACGTGGCATCCCAAGGTGACGGAGGCAGTGAGCGTGACGTTCCGGAACAGGATGCTGCCCCTGCCCACCGCGCAGCCCTCCGGATACTGCACGGAGGGATCCACTGCCGTGGCGTAGCGCGTCTCCCGGATGCCCAGCAGTTCAAGGCGGTCCACTACCGTTTCCCTTTGCCGCCCGGATTCCATGCACACCAGCATGAAGGCGTGGTTGTACCTGCGGGCGTCCTCTACCGTGCCCAGCACCGGAGCCCCGTCCACCGAGACGCCGGCCATTTCCCTGTCATCGTCGAGCATGCCCACAACGTCGTATTGCCCGCTGTTTCGGACCATCGCCAAGACCTCCCGCGCGAGTCCGCTGGCGCCCACCAGAATCAGTTCACTCATACACCGGCCTTGCCCGCTGGCAGCACTGTCATGGTTGCTCCTTCCCGTCCCGGGTTTCACCGGTGTGTGCCAAACTAGCCACACCGGGAGCCCTGACGGGGAGGCCTTGGGTTTTTGTGTGGCTGGCAGGCCTAAAGTGTGGAAACTGCGGGTTTTGCCTCGGCAGCCTTGGCCTACAGAACGGGCAGGACATACGGCTCGGCGGCAGTCGTCCCCTTGCCCGCGGCAAGGGCCGTCAGCTGCGCCCGGGACTCGACGCCGAGTTTCCGGTAGATGGCCGTCAGCCGAACCTCCACTGTGCGGACGGAGACGTACAACGTGGCGGCAATTTCCTTGTTGCGCATCCCCCGCGCCACCATCTTGGCCAAGGCCCGCTCATGGTCGCTAAGCAGCAGCATCGCCGGATTGCCCTGCGGGCGGACAGGCTCCATGCGTTCGTCCAAAAGCAGGGCATCCACGTGCTGGGTCCACGCATCCGCCCCGGCCTCGTCCAGCATGACCTTTGCCCTCAGCAGCGCATCCCGTGAGTCGCGCAGCCTTCCAAAAGCATGCAGCCGCTCCGCGTAGCACATCAGCGTCCTGGCACGTTCCAACCTGTGCCCGTTCCTCGTTTCGACGGCCTGGCTGAAAAGCTGGAGTGACTGCTCTCCGTCTGCCAGCATCGCGCGGCTGCGGGCCACAGCCATCATCAGCCACGCCGACCGAAGCCCCACGGAGCGGCTTTCCAGGCGCAGCAACGCCTGGGTAGCCTCGTGGTGGCGGCCCAGCCGGATCAGTGCCTCCACCAGGTCTGCCTCACAGCGCAGGAGGGTGGGGTTGCCGAACTGCATGCCGATCTCGGCAGCCCGGGACAGTTGGGCCACGGAATCTGCCAGGTCACCCCGCAGCAGTGCGAAGTGGCCCTGGCAGGCGGCAAGCTGCGCCATGAGGGCCGGGTGACTGTCTGCCGCGACCCACCGGTGCGCCTCCGTTGCTGCGACTCGGGCCTGTGCGTCATCACCCAGGGAGTGCGCGCGCCAAACCCGGAAGAGGTGAAGCCGTCCCCGATGGTAGGCAAGCTCAGGTTCGGACCGTTCGAGTTCGTCAATCAGCCTGATCGCCGCACGCACATTGCCGGCCCGGATTTCGTTGTCCACAGCCAGGAAGGCCGCCGTTTCCCGGCAGTTATGGTGTCCCGGTTCGGCCGAACTGCGCACCAGGGCAAAAGCTTCGTGGGCGCTTTCGTAGTGCTCTGCATAAGTAAGGGCCCGGCCGCGCACCAGGAGGCCGGCAACGCCCGCTGTCCTGGTCTGTTCGTACTTCCGCCCGAGGGCCCCCATGTCACCGCTGACGGCATCGATCAGCAGCCTGGCATGGTCGGCCATGGCCAGGGAGTGCGTGGAAGCCGAACCCTGGAATGTGATGCCCTGCTTCAGGAGGTCCAAGGCTTCCTGAAGTTCCCACCGTTCTGCATAGTAGAGGGCGCATGTGGCCAGGAGGCCGGCGGAATAGGAGGGGTCCTCCGGTCCGAAGTCCTTGATAAGCCGAAGCACCGTGCTGGAGCGGACCGCTGCCCCTTGGGCAAACTGGATTTTGAAGGACAACCCCATGAGCCGCAGGGTCAGTGCGGGGTCACGGGTCACCCGCTGCGCCCATTCGAGATAGCGCTGTGCGTAGACGAACTGGCCGTGGTCAAACAGCAGCTCGGCCACGCCGGTAAGGCGCGCGGCAGT
This sequence comes from Pseudarthrobacter phenanthrenivorans, assembly GCF_036455295.1. GTDB lineage: Bacteria > Actinomycetota > Actinomycetes > Actinomycetales > Micrococcaceae > Arthrobacter > Arthrobacter phenanthrenivorans_C. The sequence continues at coordinate 80,838 of NZ_JAYXNX010000012.1, forward strand.
TTCCGCTTCCCACGGATTGATGGCCAGGGCGCGCTCGATGTATTCCACCGCGAAGGGCACTTCGCCGTCACGGACCAGGTCTTCAGCATGGCGGAGCAACTGGAACGGGGTGTCCCGGTCCAGGGCGGTGTAGCTCAGGTGCCATCTGTACGCGGAAGGGTCGGTGCCCCTGGCTGCTTCCGCCAAGGCGCGGTGATTGGCAGTGCGGACTCCCGGCAACATGGCCGAGAATACGAATCCCCGCAGGAGTTGGTCCCTAACCATGAGATGCGGTCCGGACCGGTTCACCATGCCGGCAGCCAGCAACTCCTCGATACTCGTCCACACATCCGGGTCAATTTCCTTGATCGTGGAGATGTCGCTGCGGAATGACAGCGAGAGCAACTCCAGGACGTTGCGGGCACCGGAGGACAACGCGCCTACGGCTGCGCCGAACTCGGCGTCAAAGCTGCCCTTGGAGGGCAGTGGGACGGGCAGGGCGTACTTGCCCTCGGCGTGCCGGTCCAGCAGCAGTCCGTAAAGGTCGACGGCGGCACGCGGGTTTCCCCCGGCCGCTGCGGCAACGGCGTGCACTGCCGCCGTCGTGGTCCTCTTGGCCGGGACGCCCTCCAGCATCCGGACGGTGTCGCTGTAGTTCAGAGGGCCAAGACGCAGGGCCGGAAGGCCGCTGAACGGGCTCTCGGGGGTATCCTCACGGACGCCGGCAACCAGGACGATGTCCGTTCCGGTCAAACGCCTCGCCATGAAGCCAAGCACTGCCTGGCTGCATGCATCCAGTTGGTCGGCATCGTCTATCACAACAACGGTGCGAAAAGAGGACCGCTGGTGCAGTCCGTTGATTAGCATGCTGGAGACAGTGGGCACGCTCATGGCCCCGGTGGTGTCCTGCAGGAGCTTATCGCCAATCCGACTCAGGACCGGATCGTCCATGTCGTACAGGAGTGCCGTGATTCCTGACAACGCCCAGTCCGATTCAGCTGCAGTGGCGCCCAGGAAAACCGTCCGGTAATCGGAGAGGGAGGGAATTTCTGACAGAAGGGCCGTTTTACCGATGCCCCCGCGGCCGATCACGGCCAGTGCGGTGTCCTTCGGACCACGGATGACCGAAAGGATGCGGTCCAGTTCTTTGCTTCGGCCGATAAGTGGCATGGCGTCCCCAATTCGTCAAAGAAGGAGACCGCATTCTTGCACTGCCGGTTATGTTCCGGCTCCCGCTCCCCCAGAGCGGGGTTTGCCGTACATGCGAATATAGTCCGGCAACCAGCCGACACACCACACCCTTGCCGCTGGATTGCATCAAGATTGGACCCTGTCATCGATCAAGTCCTGCCAGGGGCACCCGGTTCCACCGGCTCTTCAGCCTTAAAGGAAGGGGTTCCGGCCTGCCATGTACTGGCTGGCCGGAGCCCCTCCCTATTCAGTTGTCTGTTCAATTGCTATTTAGTTATGCGTTCCTGCTAGGCGGCCGGTTTGAGCGCCGTCCGCCAGGCCGCCACGGCCCGGGCGGCACTAAGGGTCCAGGTGGCTGTTCCGCTGGCGCCTGCCGTCGGCTGCGGTTTGTCCGCCAACTCCGCAATTTGCCCTGCCGCAGCCTCCCAGCGCTCGGTCCAGCCGGAAGGCGGGGTCACCACCGGTGAACTGCAGTCACATGCCACTCCGCCGATCAGCATGGCACCGTTGGTTGCCGTCGTAACGCTGCCCACCGTGATGCTGGTGGCCGAGTAGCTGGTGTCGGCAGCGGTAACCACTGAACTGTCCAGTGGTGTGGTGTTGTTGACGCCGCGGTAGGCGGTGATGCCGCCGCCCCACTTGGCCGCGGAGCTGAGGGTCCAGTTGTACGTTGACGGGTCCGAGGCACCCACTACCTTGTAGTACGCGAACGACCGTGCCCCTGATGTGGACGAACTGTTGATCGACTGGCCGTTGACGATTGCCGTCCAGCCGGCCGGGGCGGTCAAGGACGGGTTGAGGTCCGTAGTGATGGCCGCAACCAGGACGTCCCCCGCAGCGGTGCCGGCGGGAACCGGCAAAGCCGCAGTTGTCACGGCGGTTCCGGAGTTTGCCGTGCTGGAGTTCACCACGGTGATTCCCCCGGTGGCCGGGGGCGGGGCCGTCCCTACCGTGATCGTGGTGCTTGCCGAGGACGAGCCGCTGCTGTTGGTCGCCGTCAGCTTGGCCGTGTAGGTGCCGGCCGCCGTGTATGAATGGGTGGCATTCTGAGCGGTGGATGTGCCGCCGTCACCGAAATCCCATGCCCAGGAGGTGGGCGCATTCGTGGAGGTGTCAGTGAAGGTGACGTTCAGTGGCGCGGCGCCCGAGGCGGGGTTGGCGGTGAAGGAAGCAACGGGTGCCTGGCCCGCGGGCGGCGCGGTGCCCAGCGGCCGGTCCGAGAACCAGTAGCGCTTGGCCACGTTGTCACTGGCCATGGCTACCAGCCCGGTGGTGTTGTTCACGCTTTGCTTGCTGGTGGTCACGTCATTGATGTTCGACGACGACGCAGCCTGCATGATCGGCGTTCCGCGTCCGGACCCAAAGACAGGGTTGTCCATGGACGCGGTCTTCTCGTAGATGCTGCCCGCTACGCCGGAATAGGCACAGCCCGAAACCGACGTGGGCGGCGCGGTGTGAAACTCCCGCACCAGGTTGTTCTGCGTGTCCAGCACGATCTGCGGACGGGATACGCAGTCGCCGGTCGCGGCAATGGTGGACTGCGTGAACGCACCCGTGCCGGGCTTGAAGACCAGGAGGATCAACTGCGGCAGGGTCTTGTCGCTGGAGATGTCATTCAGGCTCGTCTTGACCGCCGCAAAGACCCGGCCGCTGGTGTCGGCCTGCAGGGTCTTCAGGTTCAGGTGGTCATCGGACTGGCCGTTCCCGCGCAGGGCCGGCTGCACTTTCCAGGAGGACGCCGCGGCATCCGAATCCTTGTGCGTTGCCCACCAGACCGTATTCGCCAGATGGTCGCTCCACATCACGCCCACCTGGCCGTTGCCGAAGGCCACCACAGCCGAGATGTCGTCGGGAGCAGGGTGCGGGTTGCTGACGGGAAGGACAAACGGAGTTCCCCACGAGGTTCCGCTGTTGGTGGCGGCGTTCATGTATACCGTGTTGGTAAATCCCGACGTTGAGTTCCCCGCGACTTGTGTCCAGGTGGCCCAGACCCTGCCGGTGGTGTCCTTGTCAATGGTCATGGACTCACTGGAATTGTTGGTGATGGTGGTGGGGAAGCCGCTGTCCAGGGTGTATTTGCCGGCCGCATAGCTGTACCGGTAGAGCTTCGCCGGTGAGCCGGAGAGGGATGGCTTGGGAGTCCCGTCACCGGTGATGGTCACGACGTGCGAAGCAATGTAGAGGTGGGATCCGTCCCACAGTGTGTCCGCCAGGGTGGTGCCCCTGGTGTCGTTGACCACTCCGGTGTCCACCCAGGTCTTGGTTGCCCGGTCCAGCCGGAAAATACTCCAGCCTGTTCCGGACTTCCACATATCCGCCCACCAGGAGCCGTCATTGAACCACAGCTTGCTCTGTGGCTTGTCCGAGGTTGGCGGATTGGACACCCCTGAGTAGGCGATGCTCTGGGTGCCGTAAACGGTGTCGGCCACTGCCGCATTGGGCACCCCGAGGACCGAGGCTGCAAGGACCAGGGCAACGCCGAGGGCCTGGCCCGTCCGGCTGAGAAAATGGCTGCGTCTGAGCTTCATAAGTGAACTCCTGGGGCATAGGAAACAAAATGGGGGAACGTCCGCCCGTTGGCCCAGTCCACAACAGCCCTTCAGCCCCCAAGTACCGAGAAGCGTATGCCTGGACTCCTGAGGGGGCAATGCAGGTGGCTTACCTAAAAAGCGGTTTTCCGCATCCCCTACCCAACGCTTTTTCAGTCTTACGCAATCCCCTATACCTAATGAATTCCACCATCCCCGAGCCCTTTACTTGCCCAATAGGGGTGAACCCTAGGTAAAAAGCGAGTACCTACTACTCGTGATACCCGGATTAGGTAGGGGGTAGTCTTCCGGAACGGCCAGAGGATTGGCGATGGGTTGCTGGGGGACAGCGACCAGACCCATGACCGGATTAAGCGTTGATGCCGCGGCTAAATGGCCGGCAGGCATTGTCAAGAATCCGAACTGTCATGAAGTGGTGAGGCAATTGTCGATTTCGCCCCAACTTCCAGCTCTGTTCTCGGAGCCGGGACTTTTATCTCCACAAGCCTCAATCAGCGTGGTGATCCCCACCTTGAACGAGGAAAAGAACCTTCCCTGGGTTCTTCGCCGGATGCCCTCCTATGTCGATGAGGTGATCATCGTGGATGGGCGTTCGCAGGACAACACCGTAGAAGTGGCCAAAGCACTGCGTGCCGACGTGGTGGTGGTTAACGAGACCCGGAAAGGCAAAGGTGTGGCACTCCGTGCCGGCTTTGCGGCCGCGACCGGGGACATCATCGTGATGCTGGACGCGGACGGAAGCATGGACCCGCAGGAGATTGGCTGGTTTGTTGCCCCGCTCCAGCACGATTTCGATTTCGTCAAGGGTTCCCGGCACGTAACCGGTGGCGGGTCCGAGGACCTGACACGGTTGCGGAAGGCCGGCAACAGGGCGTTGACCGGGCTTGCAAACGCTGTTCTGCACAGCAACTACTCCGACCTCTGCTACGGGTACATCGCGTTCCGGCGTGAATGCCTGGAGGTCCTTGAATTGCAGTCCGACGGCTTTGAGATCGAAACCGAGCTCATTGTCCGCGCCGCAAGGGGGGGCCTCCGGATCGCGGAGGTACCAAGCCTTGAGCTGGACCGGATCTCCGGGGCATCCAACCTCCAGACGTTCCGCGACGGGTGGCGGGTGCTGCATACGCTGGCCCGGGAATGCACGCTCTGGGAGGCGCCCACGGCGGGTGCCCGGCCCGAAGCGCTTCGCCGCGTGAAGTACACCTACTCCAACGTCCGGTTCCCAAGGCTCCCCGTGGATCCGCACAGTGTCCTCGCGCCGGCAGTGAAACCGCAGGAAACCCGGATGGCATCGGCGGTGACGCAGCATGCTTGACCGTGCCAAGCCGCTGTCCGTGACAGTGGTGATCTGTGCCTACACCTCCGAGCGGTGGGGCATGCTGCTGGACGTCATCGAATCCGTCCGCAACCAGACGTTGTCTCCGGACCAGGTCCTGGTTGTCATCGACCACAACGAAGATTTGTACGAGCGGCTCGTCGAGATCGTCGACGACGTTGCCGTAGTCGAGAGCACAGGCCTTCCGGGCTTGTCCGGGGCCCGGAACACCGGCGTCGGACTCGCTGAATCGGACATCGTCGCCTTCCTTGATGACGACGCCGAGGCCGCGCCGGACTGGCTGGAACGGCTGGTTGCGCTGTACGACGACCCCGACGTCCTGGCCGTGGGCGGGAAAGTTGTCCCCCTTTGGGAATCCGGCCGTCCAGGCTACTTCGCCGAGGAACTGGACTGGATCGTCGGCTGCAGCCACCGCGGCCTGCCCCGGGTGGCATCGGAGGTCCGCAACGTCATCGGCGCCAACATGTCCTTCCGGCTTGAGGTGCTGCTGCAGGTGGGTGGCTTCAACCAGTCCCTTGGCCGCAAAGGCACCTTGCCGCTGGGATGCGAGGAGACCGAAATCTGCATCCGCTCGCGGATGGGAATGCCGGGATCCCGGATTGTCTATGAACCCGCGGCACTGGTCCACCACCACGTGCCAGCCTCCCGCGGAACGTGGCGCTACATGCTGTCCAGGTCGTGGTCGGAGGGCCTGTCCAAAGCGCAGGTCAGCCAGCTGGTAGGCCACAAACGGGCACTGGGACCGGAACGCCGCTATGTCCGCAGCGTGCTTCCCCGTGCGGTGTTCACCGGCCTCAAATCCTGGGGGCGCGAGGGCAGCGCCGATGGGCTGGGCCGGGCTGGTGCGGTAATCGCGGTCCTGGCCTGCACGGCCGCCGGATACTTCCAGGGACGCCGCCTCCAGCATTGGACCGGCCCCGAAGAAGAGGGCCAGGTCCTGGTCCCGGCCGGCCAGTGGAGGGAAGTCCAATGAGCGAAGGCGCCAGCCAGGTGCTCGAGGAGCTCCGGGGCGAGGCACTGATCCTGGTGCCCGCCATGGAGTCCCGGTTGCCGCCGGTCTGGCCGGGGGCAAGGTGGATCGGGTCGGTGGACCTGGAGGACCTTGCGGACTGCTCCCGCTTTGAACTGGAGAATCATGCTGGATACGAACGGGCACGGCTGCTGGTGCGCGCGTCGGGGGCTGTGCGGGGATTTGTCGATGTGCCGTCGCCGGCGGGAATCGTGGACCGGGCTGTCTTCGAGGACGCCCTGGCGGCCTTGCCTCCAGTTCCGTCGTTCCCCCCGGCGGTAGCCGCTCCGCACATCACGGTGGTGGTGTGCACGAGGGATCGCACCGAGCAGCTGCGCGGTGCGCTGATGACCATCCTCGCCTTGGACTACCCGCATTTTGATGTCGTCGTGGTGGACAACGCGCCGGCAACGCACGCCACCGAAGAACTGGTGTGCCAGGAGTTCCGGGACCTGCGGGTACGGCTGGTGACGGAACCCGTTCCGGGCCTCTCCCACGCCAGGAATACCGGCCTCCGCCACGCACGGGGAGATCTCGTGGCCTTTACGGACGATGACGTGGTGGTGGACAGGTCCTGGTTGCGGGAAATCGCGGCGGCTTTCGATGCTGTCCCGGGCGCGGCATGCGTGACGGGGCTGGTTCCGGCGGGGGAACTTCGGACACCTGCGCAGGGCTACTTCGACTCCAAGGTCAGCTGGTCACGGAGCCTGGTTCCGCAGGTCTACTCGCTGGCAGACCCACCCGCCGGACTTCCGAAATTTCCCTTCAGCCCCGGAGCCTTCGGGACGGGGGCCAACTTCGCGCTGAGGCGCCAGGCAGCCCTCCGCCTTGGTGGTTTCGATCCCGCACTGGGGGTCGGAACCCCAACCGGAGGAGGCGAGGACATTGACATGTTCACCAGGGTGATCCTCGAAGGACACGCCCTGGTGGTCCAGCCGGCGGCCATCGTCTGGCACCGCCACAGGGACGGGCTTGAAGACCTCCGGGTGCAGGCCCGCGGCTACGGAAACGGGCTGGGGGCATGGATGACCAAGGTCATGATGGATCCCCGGACGGCAAGGCTGGCGCTGGCCAGGAGCTGGGGGGTGGGCCTTGAGTTCCTTAACCACCGCGCGCATGCCATCCAGCCGGCGCTCCAGGGCCCCCCGGTCCATGGGTCCCTTGAGGCGCAGGCCGCCAGGCTCGTCTGGCTGCAGCTGCTGGCTGTGGCGTTCGGACCCTACAAATATCTGCAGTCGCGCAGGGCCGCGGGCAGCTAAGGCAACAGTCAGCAGGTGTGCTGGTCGCGGAGGCCCGCTCCGCCGGCGGCAAGAACTATCCAGGAGTTGAAACAGTATGGCGCTTCTCATCAGGGGTGACGTGTCCGGCCCGATGAACTCCCGCACTTCACGGCGGCACGGGCCAGGCTATGCCGAATACGTCCTGGCCCTGCTCGCTGCCGTGACGGCGGTCCTGATCCTGTTCGACGTCGGCGGTGAGTCCATCGCGGGTGCCAAAATCCTGGTGTGCCTCGCCATCCCGGGCTGGGCCCTGGTGCGCTGGGTCCGCCACGTGGATCCTGTTGCACGCCTGGTCTTCACGATCGTTGCCGGCGCAACTGCCTTCGCCCTGACCGCTGCCGTCATGGGGTGGCTCCAGCTCTGGAACCCCCGCCCCGCCGCCGTCGGCATCCTGCTCGCAGCTGTGGCCGCCATGCTGGTACCGGGCCCACGCACCCCATTGCCCTCCGTTGCCCGGCTGCAACGTCCGCAGCCGGGCACCTACGTGCCGTGGCTGGTTTTCGTGGGTGCCATGGTCATGTGGGCGGCCACGCTGGGATTGACGAACCCGCACTTGGGGGACCTGGGGCTCCTCGCCGCGTTCCCGGTCACCTGGTACGTTTCGCTGGCGCTGGTTGTCGCGTTATGCATCTGGAGCACCGCCCGTCCCGGCCAGCATTCCGGATGGCTTCCGGGAGCCTCGCTCACCGGGCTGGTGGTCATCCTCTATTCATCTGCCGGCCTGCTCACCAGCGTCCCGCGGCTGCCCTGGACGTACAAGCACATCGCCGTGACAGACCTGATCCAGAGCACCGGCCAGTTTGACCCGAATATTGACATTTACAACCGCTGGCCCGGGTTCTTCCTGTTCAGTGCGTTCCTTGGCGAATCGGGCGGCTACAAGGATGCCCTGTCCTACGCGGGATGGGCGGAGCCGGTGTTTGCGCTGATGAACGTGGCACTGGTCCTCGCAATTGCCAGGACTCTGACGAAGAACCGCCGTATCTACTGGACCAGTGCGCTGGTCTTTGCACTTTCAAACTGGCTGAACCAGAACTACTTTTCGCCGCAGGCCTTTGCCTACACGCTGCACCTGACCATGTGCCTGGTGATTCTCACCTTCCTTCGCGGAAGCCCGGCCGCCTGGGTGGTGTCGCTCGAGCAGAGGCTGGCAAACCGGTTCTCCAAATCCGCGCCCGAACCTGAGGAGATCAGGTCCTTCAGCGGCCGCCAGCAGGCACTGGCAGTGGTTGCCGTCCTGGTCCTGCAGGCGATGATCGTCATGAGCCACCAGTTGACGCCCTACCTGGCCATCCTGGGGTTGTTCCCGCTCTTCATGGCCCGCTACTTTAAGCCCGCGTGGCTCGCCCCGGCGCTCCTTTTGATGGCCTTGCTCTACCTTCTTCCCAATGCGGAGTTCGTGAAGGAAAAGTACGGCCTGCTGAGCGGCTTCGATTTCCTGGCGAATGCCGGTTACAAGAGCGTGGCCGGCGCGCCCGGCCCGTCCCTCCTGTCCGGCCGGTGGCTGGCCAGGGAGGCGCTGGCCCTGTCCCTGTTTACCGCCCTGCTTGCCGGGTTGGGCTTCCTTCGCAACTTCCTTCGCGGCCACGTCCGCACCACCCTGCTGGTGGGGACGCTCGCGGCAACACCCATCATTGGGCTGTTCGGAACGTCCTACGGCGGGGAGGGCCGGCTGCGGGTGTTCATGTTTGCCCTTCCGTGGCTCTCCATCGGCGCAGCCTGGTTCTTCTGGTCCGGCAAGCGCCCCGGCAGGAAGGCGGTGATGGGGGCAGCATCCGCGATCTCGGTAATGGCGGCGCTTTTTACCACCGTGTACTTCCAGAATGAGGCCAACGTACGGGTACCGGTGGCAGACGTGGCTGCCAGCCAGTGGCTGGATTCGAACGTCCAGCGCGGTGACGCCGTGGTGGAGACCAACTACCACCTGCCGCTGCTCATCGGCTCGCACTACTCCTTCTTCCTCCGCAGCGGCCAAATGATTTCCGTTGCACCGAAGCTGCACAGCGCCCTCGCGCCGTTTACGGGTGACGACATGCTGGCCTACGTCGACAAGACCCGGGCGGCGGCCAAGCTGCGGCCCTCGGACCGCGTCTTCGTGGTGGTCTCCGACCTGGAGCAGCGCACGTCCACCGGCGTTACCCGGAAGTTCCCCAAGGATGTCCTGGTCCCGCTTGAGCATGACCTGAACGTCGCACGTGGCACCGAGCTGGTTTTTGAGAACAAGTCCGTGAGGATTTACGAGGTTACCCGTGCTGACTGGGGAAAATAGGGGACGGGTGTACCAGCTGTCGCTGATCACCGTGACGTCGCTGTCCATCGTCGGGGCTGCCCTGCTGGCGCTCCAAGGAGACTTTTCCAGCGTCACAGAAGCACCCAGGGGGAACCTGCCCTCGTGGCGCCAGACGATGGTCCAGGACTTCGACGTACCTGCTCCTTTGGGAGCCGTCGGCCAGGTGTACGGCCCCGACATGAGGGGTTATGCGGGCTTTTCCGATTCCTCGGGCTATGGCACGTACAGCCCCGATGATGTCCTTTCGGTACACGACGGCTACCTGGACTTCTACCTCCACTATTCGAACAACAGCCCCCGGGTGGCCAGCGCCATACCGTTCGGTTACACCGGCCAGACCTATGGAAGATACTCCGTGCGGTTCCGGTATGACTCCATCCCCGGCTACAAGATCGCGTTCCTCCTCTGGCCTGCCAGCGACCACTGGAACGAGGGGGAAATCGATTGGCCGGAAGGGGGCCTGGATGGTTCCCTTTACGGGAACTCCGCGATCAGGGGGACCCGGACGTCCAACGGCATGCAGTTTGATCCCGGGGACCGGAAATACTCTTCGTCCAGCCCCGGCCAGTGGCATGTAGCCACCATCGAATGGAAGCCCGGCCTGGTGCAGTGGTTCCTGGATGACCAACTGGTGGACCAGACGACCAAACCCGAAGGCGTACCCCGCACGCCAATGCGCTGGACTCTCCAGGTGGAGACGGCCGACGACGCCACCAGTACTTTTCCCGCGAAGGACGTTGCCGGGCACATACAGGTTGATTGGGTGGTGCAGTATGCCTACGCACCGTAAACAAGGCCGTGGCCGCCGCTGCGGCCGGAACCGATTTGGGGGACTGCACCGTGGACACCGTAAGTAACCTGCCCGTTCCCCGGGAGCCGGGGGACGCCTCACGCACAGTTGGGGATGCGGCGCCCGGAAACGACGAGATCCATCCCCTGGTGGCTAAAGCGTTCCGGGTCCTCGACGCGGCAGGGCTGCCATGGCTCCTGGTCCGGGGCGGGGACGATCTGGCCCTGCCCGGGGGAGACGTGGACATCCTCGTGGACAGCAGGCTCCTTCCGCGGCTGGATGCCCTGATGGCGGACGCGGGGTTCTGCCGCGTCGTGGCCTGGGGCCATGGCAGCCACAGATTCTATTTCTGCTACTCCGCGGACGCAGGCGCGTGGATCAAGCTCGACATTGTCTCGGTCCTGGCGTTCGGCCCCCACCAGCAGTGGCGTACGTCCTGGGCACCCCGGTGCCTTCGGCGCAGGGTCCGCCATGGCTCCTACTGGGTGCCGGACCCGTCAGACCAGGCATGGCTGCTGCTGCTGCACCTCTTCATGGACAAGGGCGGTGTTGCGCAGGAGCGCCAGGAAGGTGCCCGGGCGGCTGCCAAGGTGGCGGCCGACGGCGGCAGGATGGCGGAGTCGGTCAGGCGCAGGGTTGGTGCGGGGCTGGCAACCGACATGTTGAACCTGGTCCTGGCAGGACGGTTCGAGGAAGCACCGGCCATTGCGGCCCGGATGAGGGCTTCCTGGAGTGGCAGTTTCAGCTCCAGGTTCATATCAGCAGTGAACGGAACGTTGAGGCACGCCGGTGCCCGCGTTCAGGGGCACACTCCCTTGCTGGGCGTCATGGCTCCGGACGGGGCCGGCAAAACCACACTGTTGAACGGCCTGCATGCCGACCTGCCGCTGCCCACCAAATACGTTTACATGGGCCTGTGGGGGGCCGGGCCGTGGGATGCCGTGCTCAACCGGATACCAGGCGGACGAACTGCCAAGAAGGTCTACCGGCTGGTGCGGGGCGGCCTCCTGGCCAGGTTCTACCGGGCCATGGGCAAGGTGGTGCTGATGGACCGCGTGGCCTATGACGCCTTGCTCGGCGGCTCCTCCCGCGGCCCGCTTGCGGCGATCAGCAATGTGCTCGCCCTTGTCGTGATTCCTGCCCCTGATGTCCTCCTGGTGCTCGATGTCCCCGGCGAGGTCATGTTTGAGCGGAAGGGCGAACACAGCCCGGAGGTCCTGGAATCGTGGCGGAACGACTACCTCGAGTTGGCTGGCCGGCTCCCCGGCAGCAGGGTGGTCGATGCAGCCCAGCCGGCGGACGTGGTGCAGCGCGTCGCAACCGGCATCGTGTGGGACATCTTCGCAAGCGGCGCCCAAAAGGCAATAGCTGCCATCCCTCGGCCGCCGGCCCCGGAAGCCGTCGCAGGGGAGGCCCTGGACCTGCATCTTTGGCGGTTCCTGGACTGGCGGTTCCTCCTTCCCGTCCTGCAGCCGCGCGCCCTTGGTTTCGGCGGGAGCTTGAGCCCCGAGACGCAGGCGGCCCTGCGGCTGCTGGACCCGGAAGCCGTGCGCCTGGCGGATCCGGAAACCGTGACCGGCGGCAGGACGTGCGACGTGGTGCTGCTTGCCTCGCCCGGGCGTGGACAGCTTGACAGTGCAGAACTGGTGCTGGAGCCCGGAGGCTGGATTTGCGTGGAGGCCAGCCGGTCCCTTCTCCAGCGCTCGGGTCCGCGCACGCTGAGGGGCTGGAAGAGGGCCTTGGAACGCCGGGGGTACAGGGACATTGCCCTTTACTGGAATGCTCCCAACCGCCAGCGCACTGCACGGCTGGTTTCGGTGCGGTCCCGCCTGTCCATCCGCGACACCCTCGGGTTGCGGAAGGATGTGCGTTTCGGGGCGCTGAAAGCTGCCGCGGTCCATGCTGCACTGGCCCTGCGCGTCTTCGACCTCCTGGTGCCTGAGGGCACCATCACCGGGCGCCGGCCGGAAGGGAAGGATCAGCCGTGAATTTCGTGGACCAGTTCCTGCACGACCACTATGAAGAGTTCGCCCTTGACCGGTACGGCCTGGGGAAGCGCTGGGAGACGCTGCTCCTGACGCCGCGCTTTGCGACTTCCCGGCATGTGGTGGCCCTGATCTTCCCTGCCCGGCACACCGAGCCGGCCCTGGTGGTGAAGGTGCCCCGCCAGCCCGGCGACAACACCGGAGTCCGCCGTGAGGCTGCCATGCTGGCCCAACTCTCTGCCGTCGTCGACAGCCCGGACGCCGGTGTTCCCCGGCTGGTGGGGATCCGGGACATGGGTGCCTATACCGTCCTCGTCGAAACCGCACTGACCGGGACCCCCCTCGACCCCAGGACAGTGGCGGCGGACCTTTCCTCCGCCGTAGCCACCGGAACCGAGTTCGTCGGGGCACTTCCCTGCACCCGTCCCGCCGCGGACAACGTGGACTGGTATCAGCGTGCGGTCAGGGATCCGCTGGCGGCGCTTGAGGCCTTGTCCGGACAGGATGCGCAGACCTGTGAATTGGTTGAGCGCACGCACGCCGTCCTCGCGCCCCTCCAGCGCGCGCAACTGCCCGCCGTGATCGAACACGGCGACCTGAGCCACCCCAACCTGCTTGTTAAGCCGGGCGCTCCCCTGCAGGTCATGGATTGGGAACGTTCCCTTACCGGCGGTGTTCCCGGGCACGACCTGGTGTTCTACCTGCAGTACCTAAGCGAGTCCAGCGAACAGGCGTTCGTGAGGGAGGCCCAGCTTGCCGCCTTCGACAAGGCGTTCGGCCGTGGCGGTTGGGCACATGGGCCGCTGTCACTCCACCTTGGAATGAGGGGAGTGGACGAATCACTGTTCCCCTTGCTGGTCATCGCAACCTGGGCCCGGTCCACGGCAACGCTTGCTGACCGCCTGGCGCAGGAAGCCGCGCCTGGGCTTTCACAGGGCAACGGGAAAGTGCGCGCCACCCTCATGGCTGACAGGGACTTCTGGCTGTGGCGGCACGCCCTGGACGCCGCCTAGGGCAAAACTGCAGGACTTCGGGGGAAGCCTCAGGATGACCGGCCCTCAGCGTTACCCGGCGTTTTCGGGTGGTTCCTGAAAAGGCCGAGTATCTCATCGTGCAGGTCCCGGTAGCCGAAGCACAGCACAGCGTACGCCACCGCGATGCCGGCAAGCACCATGGCAATCAGGGTGGGGACAGGGCCCAGCGCATGCCGGGCCAGGTTCAGAAGGCCCACCAGGGCGACTCCGGCGCCGCACAGCAGGCCGGGGGCGGCGGCCCGCATCAAGCGCCGCACCCTGGTTCCCATCACCTTGGCCGCCACAGCCTGCATGCCGAACGCAAAGACCGCGGCGACCACCATCTGGGCGCAAGCGACCCCCACTATGCCCCAGCGCGTGGCGAAGACCAGCGCCGGGAGGAGGACGGCAAGCCGGACCACGGAGATCCAGATGGAGAGCCCGGGCCTGCCAAGGGCTTTGTAGACATCATTGGCACCCGCGCCCAGGGACCGGGCGGCTGCGTACAGTGCGAGGAAGACCAGAGGGGTGACCGAGTCATCCCACCGCTGCCCGAACAGGACCGGCACCAGGACGGGTGCCACCACGGCGAGTCCCACTCCTGCCGTAATGCCGTACAGCGCCTGGACAGTGACGCTCTTCAGGTACCCGTCGCGCAGCCGCTGCCGGTCGCCGCGGACCTGCGTATACAGGGGAAACAGGACGGTGGAGAGAACGAAGAACACGTTCAGGATCAGGGCTTCGGGCAGGCGGAAGGCGAGGGTGTAAAGGCCAAGCGCGTTGGCGCCAAGTACGATGCCGATGACCAGGTAGTCGACGTCGAAGATCGCCCTGGCCAGCATGGTGCTGCCTGCGACGGGAGCGCCGAAGCGGACATTCTCGGCAATGGCGCTCCTGCTCACGCGCCAGATCTGCCAGGGGGCCTCGTGGCGGACCAGGAACCAGCAGGTGGCGGCGTAGGCCACTGATCCTGCGGCTGTTCCCACCGCGAGTGACCAGGCCCCGTGGCCGGTGAAAGCCAGGTAAAGGGTCACCGTTCCCATGGTGGCGGCGCGCAGCACCGGAGCTGCCGTCAGCTGCCGGAACTTGAGGTCGCGGCGCATGATCGCCTCGGGGACGGCTCCGCAAGCGGTGGCCAGTACGGAAACTCCAAGAACCTGCACCAGGGGAGCCACGCCGTCCAGCCCGACGAGATCCTCCACGGTGTCCGCCGCAAGCGCGGCCGCCAGGGCCAGGACCGCGCCCAGGGCGACGGACAGCAGGAGGGCTGAGCGCGCTATGACCGGCGTCCTGGGCAGGTAGACCAGGGCCTGGCCCACACCGGCGTCCGCAATGGTCTCCGCGTAGGCCATCAGTACCAGCGCGAGGGCCACGAGGCCATATTCCGCGGGCGACAGCAGCCGGGCGAGCACCACCGTGGTCACCAGGACGATGACCCTGCCCGAGGCGAAGGCCAGCCCCTGCCACAGGGCTCCACGGACCCCTTTGCGTTCCAGTTCCCCCGGCGCGTACGTCACGCTTGCCCGTTCGTCGCTGAAAGCCGCCCGGCCGGGGATGGGGCGGCTGCCGCCTCCCGTACTTCCGCGAGGTATTCGCCGGCCACGGTGTCCCATGACCGGACCTCGGCCGGACCTCCTGCCGGAACCGCCGCGGGAGGTCCCTGCAGCGGTTTCGGCGCGGTGAGAAGGTCCACTATCTTGCGGACAAGCCGGTCCCGGCTGTCTTCCACGGTCATCAGGGGGTGCGCGGGCAGTTCCCTGGCAGCCACCGGGGTAGCCACCACGGGCAGCCCCGCCGCGAGGGCTTCCAGTACGGAATTGCGGATGCCCACGCCATGCTCGTCGGGGAAAACTGCCACGTCAGATCCGTGGAAGACGTCCAAGAGGGAGGGAACGTTTGCCAGGACGTCCACCCGCGGCCCCGCCAGTGCCTGGACCGCCGGTGTGGGGCGGCGCCCTGCGATGACAAACCGGGTGTTCGGAACTTCCTGCCATACCCGCGGCGCGATCGCCTTTATCAGAACGGTGGCGCTGTCCACGTTGGGGGCGTAATTCAGGCTGCCGGCAAAGCACACGACGGGTATGCCGCGCTCACGGCGGGTGCCGCTGCCCACCGCAGTTCCGTTGGGGATGCTCCTCACCGGCCGGCCCAGTTGTGCCGACCACGCGGCGGCGTCCTGTGCCCCGACGGTCAGGAGGCGTGCCCGCGCCGGCAGTTGCCGTTCAGCACGTGCCGCCAGTTGTTCACGCACCCGGTAGGCGGGCCGGAGTGTGTGCGCAATGTCGGTGTCCATACCGGCGCGGATGGACCAGGGGTCCACTGTTTGCAGCACCACGGGTCCGGACACCTGGTGGGACAGGAAAAGGGCGTGGGGGCCGTGGATGAGGGTGGCGTCCTTGCCTTGCGACAAACGTGCGGCTGCCGCGCGGGCGGAAGGGGTGTCACGGCGGTGCTTGCCCAGCCCCGCCAGGCCCCCGAGTGAGCGGACAAACGCTGAAAGTTCTTCCCGCGGTGCCACTTCGTAGACGGAGTCACAGCGGTCCCTGATTTCTGCAGGTACGGGGACCGGGCCGGAAAAAGTCAGCAGGGTGACGGCAACGTCTGCCGGAAGGTGCAGGATGACCTCGTACGGAATCATCGAGCTTCCGTCCCCAAGTTCCGGATCCCGGTTGGGCACGCTTTCCGTCACGTACAGGAGCCTCATTGCACGAGTGTAATGGATCACACTTCCGCGGGAGCGGTTGCTTTAGGCAACCTTGAGGAAGACAACGGGCAAGGGGGAAGGGCGACGGCGGGAGGTCCCGCCGTCGCCCCCACACGGTGGTGCGGGGCCGGCTACTGCCAGGCGCGCACGTAATCCACCAGGACCTGGGACTGGGGTCCGTAGGCGGGGTTGGTGGATGAGGCGCCCACATTCAGGACGATGTACTGAGGGGCATTGCCGTCATTGGTGGGATAGGACTTAACTTTGACGCCGTCAAAGTACACGTCCGAGGAGTTGGCCATTCGGTGCAGCCCGAAGGTGTGGTATTCGTTGGCCCAGTTGCCGCCGACGCCACCCTGGTTCTGGGAGCCGGAAGACGAGTGGTAGTTAACGGTCATCTTGGCCTGGAGTACCTCGGCGATGTCATTCTCGCCGGTGGCTGGCCAGGACTGTCCCGTGGTCCAGAAGGCCGGCCAGTTATAGAGCCCGTTGCCATTGCCTGGGAATTTGATCCGTGCCTCGACATAGCCGGTGGTGAACTGGAAACCGCTGCCCGCACCCCCCTTGGGGTTGGTGGACACCAAGGCGCCGGAAGTGGAAGAGCTGAGCCCCAGGACAAGATTCCCGTTGGCCACGGAAACGTTTGAGGGGCTGGTGGAGACTTTGTTCATGGCTCCGCAGCCGGGCGAGAACCAGCAGCTGGCCCACTTGGCACTGTCCAGGCCGTTTCCGTTGAATTCGTCGGCGAAAGTCATGGTCCAGTTGCCGGGAACTCCCGTCGGCATCGGAGCGCCGCTATTTGCCAGCTGCGCCGCGGCGGGCGCCACGGCGATGGGGGAGTCGACCGCGGGAGCCGGCACGGCGGGCGCCGGTGGTGCCGGCGCCGGAGCGGCGGGCTGGGCCAGGGAGGGCGCCGGGGCCGGAGGGGCCTCGACTGCGGGGGCCTGAGCCGGTGCGGGGGAGGAGGGAGCGGTTGCAGTTTGCGGGGTTGCTTCACTACCGGCGCTGGCCACGCGGGCTACGTCCGCCGTGTCATTGCCTTGGGCAAGGCCGAGGCCAAGGGACGCGGTGCCGAGGAGTGCGGCGGCAAGTCCGGCCGCGAGGGGCAGGGGCAGTCGGCCTACTTTTCGCTTGGCCGCCGGCATTGGCGGGGTGCCGGGGACCGGTTCAGTCTCATTTTGATAACGGTGCGCCGGGTTCGCGCTGCTTTTAAGGAATGCGGGCATGGGGATTTACCTCTCAACGCCTGCGGAGTTAGCTGTCGGGTTCGAATGAGGCCATCCGGCCGCCTGAATGCGGCTTCACCCCAAGGGCAGGCATAAGCCAGCCCGCGACACTCGGGTCCCCCGCCTCTGCCTGGAAACTTGGTGGATCACGGAAGCGGCAGAGCTGGGCGTCCTCCGGGATTGGGGCCGGCTGGGGGCGGCCCCCCCTGACCGTACACGACACGCGGGCGAAAATCACAATTAGGTAACGGGCCTCACGTCCTGGCCCACGGTTTGTCACCCGCGGCTTCCCCGCCCGTAGGGCGGAGCGGGTTATCCACATAGACGAGGCAGGGGCGCCGCGCCATGCGTCACGGGACTAGCCTTGAGTCAAGCGCGAATCGCCTATCGGGTCCAAATGCACTAGGATACTGAAGTCTGTGCTGCGTCCTGCCCCCGTTCCGGTGGCAAGGGCATTGCATGGAATCGCAAATGAACCTCCTGTTACGGAAATGCCGTAACCGCTTAGCCCAAAGGAGGTGGGTTCACATATGCGTCCTTACGAATTGATGGTAATCATCGACCCCGAGGTCGAAGAGCGTACCGTTGAGCCGTCGCTTCAGAAGTTCCTGAACGTCATCACCAACGATGGTGGAACCATCGAGAAGGTTGACATCTGGGGCCGTCGCCGTCTGGCTTACGACATCAAGAAGAAGTCCGAAGGTATCTACGCCGTGGTGAACTTCACCGCCAAGCCGGAGACCGCCAAGGAACTTGACCGCCAGCTGTCTCTTAACGAGACCATCATGCGCACCAAGATCACCCGCCCCGAAGAGCAGAAGGTTGTTGCTGAGTAATTCAGCGCCGGTCTTCATTCTTTACTCCGCAGGAAACGCACTCTTCACCCAGGATCGAACAAGGAGGCAGTAGATGGCAGGCGAGACCACCATTACAGTCATCGGTAATCTCACCAATGACCCGGAATTGCGGTTCACACCGTCCGGTTCGGCAGTAGCGAACTTCACCATCGCTTCCACCCCCCGCACCTTTGATCGCCAGTCCAACGAGTGGAAGGACGGGGAGACCCTGTTCCTCCGCGCCGCTGTGTGGCGTGAAGCAGCCGAGAACGTTGCCGAATCCCTGACCAAGGGGATGCGCGTTATCGTGACCGGCCGCCTGAAGAGCCGTTCCTACGAAACAAAAGAAGGCGAAAAGCGCACCGTTATCGAGCTTGAGGTCGACGAAATCGGCCCCAGCCTGCGCTACGCCAATGCCAAGGTCAACCGTACCCAGCGCTCCGGCGGTCAGGGTGGCGGCGGCTTCGGCGGCGGCAACAGTGGCGGTGGCTTCGGAGGCGGCAACTCTGGTGGAAACCAGGGCGGCAACTCCGGTGGAGGCTGGGGCGGCGGCAACCAGCAGGCTGCACAGGACGATCCCTGGGCCACGCCCGGTGTGTCCAACGCAGGCGGCTGGGGCAACGGCCCCGATTCCGAACCTCCCTTCTAAACCCAAACAACGGCCCGGCGCCGGGACTGCAAGGGTGCGCAACGCACTCAAGCTGCTGCCGCCGTCGGACCACCACCATCCCGTGGATCAATATCCACGGGCTCCCTAGAATAGGAGCTCCACGATGGCTAAGGCTGAACTCCGTAAGCCCAAACCAAAGTCCAACCCCTTGAAGGCCGCTGACATCACTGTCATCGACTACAAGGACGTAGCATTGCTGCGCAAGTTCATCTCCGACCGCGGCAAGATCCGCGCCCGTCGCGTCACTGGCGTAACGGTGCAGGAACAGCGCAAGATCGCCCAGGCAATCAAGAACGCCCGCGAAGTTGCTCTGCTGCCTTACTCCGGCGCTGGCCGCGGCTAAGGAAGGGATTAACTAACATGGCAAAGCTCATTCTGACCCACGAAGTTACCGGTCTCGGTGCTGCTGGCGATGTTGTCGAGGTCAAGGACGGTTACGCACGTAACTACCTGCTGCCCCGCAACTTCGCCCTGACCTGGTCCAAGGGTGGCGAGAAGCAGGTTGAGTCCATCAAGGCTGCCCGCGCCGCCCGCGAGCACGCTTCCCTGGAAGATGCTCAGAAGCAGGCCGCTGCACTGTCCGCCAAGCCGGTCAAGCTGGTCGTCAAGGCCGGCGAGTCCGGCCGCCTGTTCGGCACCGTCAAGCAGGGCGACGTCGCCGACGCTGTTGAGGCCGCTGGCCTTGGCAAGATCGACAAGCGCAAGGTTGAACTGCCCGCACACATCAAGTCGGTTGGTTCCTACCAGGCCAACGTCCGCCTCCACGCTGACGTTGCTGCTGTGATCGAACTCGACGTAGTGGCAGGCAAGTAGCCCTACGGCCCGGTAGTCACGACTGCATAAAGACCCCCATCGCCGGATTCCGGCGGTGGGGGTCTTCGCATGTGCCGGTGGTAACCTGCTCCGGTGAATCCGACCGCGCGCAGCCGCCCCTTCCAGCAGGTAGACGTGTTCTCCAGCCAGCCCTACCGGGGCAACCCGCTTGCCGTTGTCCTTGATGCCGAGGGCCTGGACTCCGCAACGATGCAGCAGTTTGCGAACTGGACCAACCTTTCTGAAAGCACCTTCCTCCTGCCGCCAAAGGACCCGCGCGCCGATTACCGGGTGCGGATTTTCACCGGCATGGAAGAGTTCCCCTTCGCGGGGCACCCCACGCTGGGCTCGGCGCATGCGTGGCTCGAAGCCGGCGGAGTACCCAAATCCGGCGCCGACGTGGTGCAGGAATGCGCTGCCGGGCTGGTCCGGGTAAAGCGCGACGGCGGCAGGCTGGCTTTCGTAGCGCCGCCCCTGACGCGGTTCGGCACAGTGGAAGCATCGGCCCGGCAGCAACTGGCCGCGGCGCTAAGGGTGCGCCCGGAAGACATCCTCGACGCGTCCTGGCTGGTGAATGGCCCTGAATGGATCGGGGTCCTGCTCGAGTCTGCTGAGAAGGTCCTGGCCCTCGCGCCAGACTACGCGGCCATGGGCAACCTGAAGATCGGCGCTATTGGTCCTTGCCCTGCCGGCGACGGGCCCGACTTCGAAGTCCGCACGTTCCTGCCCGGTGACGCGATGGCGGAGGATCCTGTCACGGGCAGCTTCAATGCCGGAGCAGCGCAGTGGCTGATGGAGACCGGCAGGGCCCCGGAGCGGTACGTGGCATCGCAGGGGACGGTCCTGGGCCGGGCGGGCCGCATCCACGTCAGTGCCGAAGATGGCGATATCTGGGTGGGGGGCTACTCCACCACCGGCATTCGGGGAAGCGTGATGCTCTAACAGGGGCAGGCCTGTTAGTCGGGCGGGAATACTTTCCTGGTGCAAGCAGTTCGAACATGTAGATGCAAACGCATATATGATGGATAGAACAAGCACCAGGAGAATGCCATGGAAACCCGCCGCATCACCGTCCTTTCTGCAGGGCTCGGCGTACCCTCCTCCAGCCGCCTGCTGGCGGACCAGTTGGCAGCAGCTGCCCGGCGCCAGCTTATGGCCGGCGGATACCAGGTGGACGTGGATGTCGTGGAGCTCCGTGACCTGGCCGTGGACATTGCCAACAACTTCGTCACCGGCTATGCAGCCCCCCGCCTGGCGGAGGTGATCGCAGCGGTGGAGGCATCGGACGGAATCATCGCGGTAACCCCTGTATTCAGCGCGTCCTACAGTGGCCTCTTCAAGTCCTTCATAGATGTTCTGGACCCCAAGTCACTGGACGGAAAGGCGGTCTTGCTGGGAGCCACCGGCGGCACTGACCGGCACCAGATGGTCCTTGACTATGCCATGCGGCCGTTGTTCAGCTACCTCCGCGCCCGCATGGCTGCCACTGGTGTCTTTGCGGGTCCCCAGGATTGGGGGAGCGCTGAAGAGGGCGGAGGGTCGCTCGGAGACCGGATTGAACGCGCCGCCGGCGAGTTCACTCGGCTGCTTGAAGGGCCGCAGCCAGGCAGGAAGCCCGCTCCGCTGGAGTCCCTCCCGTTCGAGCAGTTGCTTGCCGGCATTGCAGGGCCGCGCTAATCCTCCAGCAGGGCAATGAACTCCCGTGCCTGCGTGATTGAAATATCAGAGTGCCGCGTCAAGGCGTTTGCCGCGGCCTCCGTGTCACCGTTGCGGGCCAGTGTCCGGATTCTGCCGTAGATCTCGTCATTAAGCATGTTGCTGCTCACTTCCCTGGTGACATCGCCCTTGCTGGCAATGGCGCGGTAGCGGTACGGAAACCGTTTGGGCTCGTCGTCGTCTTGTTCGGGGGTCTGCTGCGGAGCCTGGCTCCGATAAGGCTGGGGGTGGGCCGCGAGAGCGCCAACGGCCGCACGTGATGCCCGCAGGCCGTCTCCGGTGACCTCGTGGTAGAGCTTGATGGCGGGCACCGCCTGATCCTGGGCGATCAGGGCGTAAAGCCGCCGGTGTTGGTCTTCCGACAGCCTGTCGACCGCTGCGCGGGCAAGCTCCTTGGCGGAGACGGAAGGCTGGGGCCGGGCGGCATCAGAGGCTGTTCTGCGTTTCCGGGCGGCGCGGTAGGCCAACGCGACCCCCGCTACCACCGCGAGCAGGATAAGGACCGGGACCGCAAGGGATTCCATTTTCACGAGCCATTCTGTGTAACTTCCTGGCCGCTGCCAGGTGCGGTTGCCGAGCCGGCCATTCGGCCAGCCTTATCTTCCTGCGGCCGGTCGTGCTTCTACATCCACCGGCGTACCTAGATATTAAGCCTGATCCTGGTTATCCACAGCAATATGGACCGGGCGGCATGCAGGTCCGGAGGGCATTGGCCAAAATCCCGAAGCGGAATATGAGGAGCGCCACGTTTCCGCTCCTGGCTCTTTCCGAGGCGACGGGTGCCTCTCCGCGTAGCCAGGAAGCCGGCACTCCCCTGTGGATGAAATTCCCTGGAAGAAATATTCAGTCCACACGCCACCTGCAGTGTTTCCGCAGGTCAGGGCGCAGATGCTACTCAAATATTTATTTTGTCCACAGACTTCACCACAGGCTGTGCACAAGCTATGCCACATACTGCACAGGTTATCCACAGAGGTTGCGGCAAGCTGGCTTTGCTGCGGGCGCAACCGGGGCTACCGTAGCGGGGTACCTGTTCTTCGCGGCCAGAATACCGGCGTTCCAGCTGCAGCCTGGACGCGGCCCTACACCCCTTTTCCACACCCTCTGTGGAAAAACTGTGGAATCTGGGGATAAGTCACGTCCGGAGGTGCGGCCCACCCCGCGTCTGATTGTCGGGGCTTGGTTGTAAACCTGGACAGGTGGCGGCGCTTGTGTTGGCGGCTGCGAACAGGATGGATCGCCGGGGCACACCCGGCACAAATGGAGGACGGCAGCTTTGTCAATCGCGCATCTGGACCCCGTCGAGGCAACCCGTGGATCGGATGCGAGCCGCAAACCTCCCCAGGACATCGCGGCCGAACAGTCGGTCCTGGGCGGCATGATGCTGTCCAAAGATGCCATTGCGGATGTGGTGGAGATCCTCCGCGGGCAGGATTTCTACCGCCCGGCACACGAGACCATCTATGAGGCCATCATCGACCTCTACGGCCGCGGCGAGCCCGCGGACGCCGTCACTGTGTCCGACGAACTGACCAAACGCGCCGAGATCAACAGGATTGGCGGCCCGGCCTACCTCCACGAGCTCATCCAGACCGTTCCCACTGCGGCCAACGCCGGGTACTACGCGGAGATCGTGGCCGAGCGGGCGGTGCTTCGCCGGTTGGTGAACGCCGGAACCAAGATCGTGCAGCTGGGCTACGGCTCCGATGGCGAAGTGGAAGACCTGGTCAACCAGGCGCAGGCAGAGGTTTATGCCGTAGCGGAACGCCGCACCGCCGAAGACTATGTGGTGCTGAAGGACGTCATGGAGTCAACGGTGGACGAGATCGAGGCGTCCGGCCACCGCGGGGAGGGCATGACCGGTGTGCCCACCGGCTTCTACGAACTTGATGAACTGACCCACGGACTACACCCGGGCCAGATGATCGTCATCGCCGCCCGCCCGGCCGTCGGTAAATCCACCTTTGCCTTGGATTTCGCCCGCTCCGCAGCCATCAAGAACAACCTCTCCACAGTGATGTTCTCCCTGGAAATGGGCCGCAACGAGATCGCCATGCGCCTGCTGTCCGCCGAGGCCACCATCGGGCTCCAGGACCTCCGTAAGGGAACCATCAAGGACGAACAGTGGTCCAAGATCGCCACCACTATGGGCCGGATGAACGATGCTCCGTTGTTCATTGACGACAGCCCCAATATGTCCCTGATGGAAATCCGGGCCAAGTGCCGCCGGCTAAAGCAGCAGCATGATCTCAAGCTGGTCATCCTCGACTACCTGCAGCTCATGAGCTCCGGCAAGAAGGTGGAGTCCCGCCAGCAGGAAGTCTCCGAGTTCTCCCGTGCACTGAAGCTCCTTGCCAAGGAACTCCAGGTCCCCGTGATCGCCCTGTCCCAGCTGAACCGTGGCTCGGAACAGCGCCAGGACAAGCGGCCCATGGTCTCGGACCTTCGTGAGTCCGGTTCCATTGAGCAGGACGCGGACATGGTCATCCTGCTGCACCGTGAAGACGTCTATGACAAGGAATCACCCCGCGCAGGGGAAGCGGACATCCTGGTGGCCAAGCACCGTAACGGTCCCACCAAGGACATCGTGGTGGCGTTCCAGGGCCACTATTCCCGCTTTGCCAACATGGCCGGCGATGCCGGTGGCGGCGGCTTCTAGGAAGCCTGGTTGCCCAAGGTGCCCGTACCGCTGCCTGCCGTTCCGGCTGCGGCCAGCAGATGGTTGGGCAGCCGGTTGCCCGGAGCTGTTCCCCGGATTTCCAGGAGCTCGCGGGCATGTGCGTGGAGCCGCTTGTCCTCCTCGCTGACCGGCACCCAGGCGGGGACGGGCACCGAGTTGCCGTCGTCGTCGCGGGCCACCATCACCGTGAGGCAGTACGTGGTGAGGTGCAGCTCCCGGCCCTTTGGGTCGCCGGACCGGACGTGGACAGCGATATGCATGCCCTTGGTGCCGGTGTAGACCAGCCGGGCTTCGACCTCCACCACGTGGCCGATCAGCAAGGGCCGGTAGAAGCGCACGCCGCCGGAGAAGACGGCAACGGTGTCCCGTCCGCAATAGCGTGAGGCACACACATACGCGGCCTCGTCGATCCATTTCATGACGATGCCGCCGTGGACCTTGCCGCCCCAGTTAACGTCGGTGGGGGCGGCCATGAAGCGCAAGGTCACCCGCTCCGCCGTTCCGGCATCGGTGTATTCCTGTCCGTTCATAGCTTCGACGATCCGCTCACGGACCTTGATCCTGGCCAGTGCGTGGTCGCGCTGCTCGATCTCGGCAGGCGTCGCAGGCTCGAACTGCTGCACTGGGATGGGTTTGCCGTCCTCGCCGACGGCCACAAAGATCACCATGCACTGGCTGCGCATCGTGGCCGGGCCACCCTTCGGATCCCCGGACGAGACCACGGTGTGGATGTGCATGGAGGACCGGCCCGTGTAGACGATCGTGGCCTCCACCTCCACCATGTCGCCGCTGTTGACTGGATCGGCAAAGTGGATGTTTCCCACGTAGGCGGTCACGCAGTAGGACTTGGCCCATCCCACCGCTGCGGCATACGCGGCCTTGTCCACCCACTCGAGCACGGTGCCGGCGTCCACCGAGCCGCTGTGGCCCACGTCGGTGGGAGCGGCCAGGAATCGGAGGGTTACGGAGTTGGGGCGGCCGGTCTCAGTCATGCTGCGATCTTACTGATGGCGCCGGTTACTGGCCGGTTCGGTCCTGCGGGGGGACTGGCGGCGGTTAAAATGCGACGGCGGCCGCGCACCCGGGTGCACAACCGCCGTCGCCGGGCTCTGGAAGAGTCCGCTAGGCCAGGACTGACAACCTCGAATTGCTGCGGCTGAAGAGGAGGCGGTCGAGGGACAGGCGGCCGGCGCCGGTGAGCGCCAGTGCGAAGGCTGCTGTGGCCAGGAGCAGGACAAGCTCATATCCTCCGTTTGCGGCGAAGATTCCTGCCGGGGCATGCACCAGGAAGAGGGCGCCGAGCATGTCCAGGACAAGGAGTGCGGCAACCACGCGGGTGAGGACCCCAAGGATCAGGGCAATACCGCCTGCCAGCTCAAGGACCGCAACGGCGGGCGCCATGACGTCGGCGGCCGGTACGCCCATCTTGGCGAAGGACGCCTGGGTGCCGGCTATGGTCCACTCAGTGAACTTCTGCCACCCGTGGGCCGCGAAGAGGAAGCCGAGGATGATTCGAAGGGCGGTAAGGGCTGTGGTGGTCAGTCGTGAATGGTTCATGGATCCCACTCTCTCCAAGAGATAGTTGAACTGTCAACTATTCCTTTGGATTTGTGGGCTTTCTCATGACGGCTCCTTTCCATGGGTTGCCCCGGTTAGGCTGGCACCGTGCCCCACCAACCTGCTCCCACGTCCACGTCCGCGGCCGGAAGCCGGGGGCCGGCCAGGGAGATCCTCCGCCTCGCCGTCCCCGCCTTCGGTGCACTGGTGGCGGAGCCCCTCTTCCTGTTGGCGGATTCCGCCATCGTGGGACACCTCGGCGTCGCCCAGCTCGCGGGAGTGGGGCTGGCCTCCGCCGTGCTGCAGACCATTGTGGGGCTCATGGTCTTCCTGGCTTACTCCACGACGCCCGCTGTAGCCCGCGCCCTGGGCGAGGGGCAGTTGGGCAAGGCCCTCGCAGCGGGGCGCGACGGCGTCTGGCTGGCATTGCTCCTCGGCGTGCTCCTCGCAGCTGCGGGCTTCGCGGCTGCTGACCCGCTCATCGGCCTGCTCGGCGCCGAAGGCAGCGTTCGGGCTTATGCCATCGAATACTTCCGGTGGTCCATGCCGGGCCTGGTGGCGATGCTGTTGATCTTTGCCGGCACCGGCGTGCTCCGAGGGCTGCAGGACACCCGGACACCCCTGGTGGTGGCTACTGCCGGCTTCGGTGCGAACATCGTGCTGAACCTTTGGCTTGTCTATGGGTTGGGCCTGTCGGTGGTGGGTTCGGCCCTGGGCACCAGCGTTGCGCAATGGGCCATGGCGGCGGTGTATGTAGTGATGGTCCGCCGGAGCGCCGTGCGCCACGGCGTGTCCCTGCTGCCCAGTTGGCAGGGTATCCGCAGCATGACGCGCGTGGGCTCATGGCTCATGCTGCGTACTCTCAGCCTGCGCACCGCCATCCTGGCCACGGTGCTGGTGGCCACCGCGCAGGGTGAAGTCAACCTCGCAGCCCACCAACTGGCCATGACCATTTTTTCGTTCCTTGCGTTCGCCCTGGACGCCCTGGCAATCGCCGCGCAGGCGCTCATTGGGAAAGAACTTGGCGCGTCCAATGCGGCGCGGGCAAGGTTGTTGACCGGCACCATGATCCGCTGGGGTGCGGGTTTCGGGGTGGTGACGGGCCTGCTCCTGGCTGCGGTGGCTCCCTGGGCCGGTGCGCTGTTCACGCCTGACCCGCAGGTGCAGCAGGTGCTGGCCTTTGCCCTCTGGGTGCTGGCCGCCGGCCAGCCCATTGCGGGCTACGTCTTTGTCCTGGATGGTGTGCTGATCGGCGCCGGCGACGCGCAGTATCTCGCCCTGGCCGGCCTGGTGAACCTTGGTGTCTACGCGCCGCTGCTGGTGTGGGTTGCCCTGTCCGGTGCCGCGGGGGCCTCCGGGCTTGGCTGGCTTTGGGCGGTTTTCGCACTGGGGTACATGTCGGCCCGCGCGGCAACCCTGGGCCTGCGTGCCCGGTCAGACCGGTGGATGGTGCTCGGCGCGGGCTGAAACCTTATTGCGCCTGCCGAAAGCCCCGGGCGGCCCGTCCGGTTAGACCTCCCAGCCGCCCCCACTAGACTGGACCGGTGACGCAACCATCCACCCCCGCCGGCGCTGCTCCCGCAACCACCCCCCGCATCGACCTCTGGAGGCCGGTCCTGCTCCGCGCCGCCGCTGCCCTGGTGTTTGGCGCAGTGACGGTCTTCTGGACGTCTCCCTCCGTGGAAGTCATGGGCTGGGCCGGCGGCCTTTACCTCCTGGCGGCCGGCGTAGTGTCCCTGCGGACCGTCCCGGCAGCGGGGCTGGCGCAGAACTCGGCGTCGGGCAAGATGCTGTCCGCCGCCGGAGCGGTCCTGGCCGGTGCCGGCTTCGCCGTGCTCCTCCTGCACAGTGACCTGTTGTTCGGAGTGATAGCAGCCCTGGGCCTCGGAGTGGCGGGCGTCCTCGAACTCGCCTGCGGCCTGCGGCACAAGGGCCGCCATGTGCTTGCGCGGGACTGGATCGCGTCCGGGGTCATCGGGATTGGAACAGCGGCGCTGCTGCCGTTCTTCGTCAACCTCGGTGCCCATGCCTTGCTGGGCGTCGCCGGCGGAGGAGCTATTATTGCGGGCGTCCTGTGGGTACTTTCGGGCTTGACGCTGAGGCATGATGCCAGCGGCGGTGCAGGAAAGCCGTAAACTAGGGGGAGTGCCCTTCTACTTTCTGTAGAAAAATCGGCGCGATACCGCAATTCGTACACCAGGCCGGCCCGGCGCCGCCTGCAGGGAGGAACCACCGTGGCTGACCAGCATCAGGGAAAACCGCGCAAGCTGCGGACCTCGGTGAAGGGGCCGCTGATGTTTTCCGCATTCTGGGCCGTTGTCGCCTTCGTCGCCGTATTGATCTTTGCCTCCGGCGGAAGCGCCCGTACCCCCCGGTTCGACCTTGCCTTCACCGCGGCGGGTATCGCGTTCATCGTCACCCTGGTGATCGCGGCAATGCTGTCCATGAGCTACAAGGAGAACGCCGAACACCTGGGCAAGGGGTCCGGCGTAAACCTGAGCTCGGCGCCCAAACCATCCCCGCAGGCCGGCCCCGGCCATGGGTTCCGCGCGCCCGGCAGCCAGGACCCGACGACTTCCGGCGATGGCACGGACGGAACAGGCCAGGCCTAAGCTAACCCGCCGCGGCCTGCCTGGCGCGGTAAGCGGCAACGTGGGCCCGGTTGGCGCAGTTTCCGGTATCGCAGTAGCGCTTGGATCTGTTCCGGCTCAGGTCCAGCACGGCCGCGTCGCAGTCCTCTGAACCGCACATGCGCAGCCGGTCCATCTCCTTGCTGCGGATCACGTCAGCCAGGGCCATGGCAGCCTCGGTGCCCATCCGGTCCGCCAGCGGTGCCTCGCGTGCGGTGGCATGCAGGTGCCAGTCCCACCCGTCGTGCTTCATCAGCTGGGGCAGTGCGTTAGCGTCCCGCAGCAGCCGGTTGACCGCCTCCACGGCCGCGTCCTCGTCCGCCGTCCACACCGCGGCAAGTTCACTGCGCAGCTCCCGCACGCTCTCGAGTTCGGCGGCATCCCGGCTCCGCGCCCCGGAGAATCCTTCAGCGGCCAGGAAGGTGTCCAGCTCGGTGACGGAGGCCAGCTCCTCCCTGCCGTTCGCGGCCGTGTTGATGAGGTTCACCACCGTCCGCAGCGCCACTTCAGTGTCAGGGGCGAAAACCACGTTGACTCCTTACAGCGCAAAAGCGTAATGTCATGAGCATTACCCCACTTTACTCCTGACAGGAGGCAACGGTGCCTGCCGCCAAAAACCCCATCTCCGCCCCGGAACTGACCGGCGCAAGGAGCGGCTTCCTGGCATCCGGGCTCGGCATCGCGCTGTTCTCCTCTGCCGTCTTCGGCCTGTCCGGCTCGTTCGCCAAGTCCCTCCTGGAGACCGGCTGGTCACCCGGGGCAGCCGTCACCGCCCGCCTCACGGGGGCCGCCCTGATCCTTGCGTTCCCCGCTGTTTCCGCGCTGAAGGGGCGCTGGCACCAGCTGCGGGACAACTGGCTCACCATTGTGCTGTTCGGGCTCGTCGGCGTGGCAGCCTGCCAGTTGTTCTACTTCAATGCCGTGGCACGTCTGTCCGTAGGCGTCGCGCTGCTCCTGGAGTACCTGGCTCCGGTGATCATCGTCCTGTGGCTCTGGGCCGCCAGCCGCCGCCGCCCACGGGTGCTGACTGCCGGCGGGACGCTGCTGTCCCTGGCGGGGCTGGTCCTGGTCCTGGACCTCACGGGGGCCGTGAAGGTGGACGCGGTGGGGGTCCTATGGGGCATGGCTGCAGCGGTATGCCTGGCCATCTACTTTTTCATCACGGCCAAGGAAAATGACACACTTCCACCCATTGTGCTGGCTTCGGGCGGACTCATGGTGGGCGCCGCGGCCATGTGGCTCGCTGCCGCCACCGGGCTGCTGCCTATGGCCTTCAACACTGCAGACACCAAACTGGGGCCGTGGACCACGCCTTGGTGGGTCGCCCTCGCGGGGCTGGTGGTGCTGGCCACCGTCCTGGCCTACGTCTCCGGCATCATGGCGGCGAGGGCCCTGGGCTCCAAGGTGGCATCCTTTGTATCGCTGACCGAGGTTTTGTTTGCCGTGCTGTGGGCGTGGTTGCTGCTCGGGGAGCTGCCGGGCGCCATCCAGCTCCTGGGCGGCGTCCTTATTGTCGGCGGGGTCATTCTGGTCCGGCTCGACGAGCTGCGCGCCACGGCATCCCCTGCCGGGAAGGGCCCGCAGGTGCCGGCCTCACCGCTGGAACACGCGAACGACGTCGAGCCCGTCCCCTAGCTGGGGCCGTCCCCTTGAGGGCGGCCCCAGCGAAGTCGGCCCGGCCATAGGCGCTGGGGCCCCTTGGCTGGGTGCCGACGTCGAACGCCAACAAAGAGGGCAGGGACACCGCTGGTGTCCCTGCCCTGCCGGATACCGGCGGTAAACCTAGTGGGAGGCCTGGCTCTGCTCTTCGGCGTTGCGCTTGGCCTGCGCGCCGGCTTCCTTCAGAGCCTCGGCAACCTTGGTGAGCATGGCCGTGTGGGTACCGGACCACTCGTTGCGGAACTTGGTAGCGTCCGGGCCTTCCCAGTTGGTGCTGCTCAGAACCTTGGTGAGAGTGGACTTCTGCGTCTCGATCTCGGACGCGCCTGCCTGAAGCTTGCTGCCGAGCTGGCGAAGCTGCTCAACGTCTGCACCCCAAATAGCCATCAGTTTCTCCTTGTTAGGTCGTGGATCCGAACCAGATCGGCATCCCCAGCGGCCCCCCGGCTCATCCGGAAGATCCATTGCCTAAAACCTATCCCGGCCCCCAAACAGTGTCGATGGGCAGCGCTGCCCATGCCGGGCTCCCCATGGACGCCGGGTAGAGACCATGAAAAAAAGGGGTCGATCCCAGGCGTTCGAAGAGCCTAGCATGGCGTTATGTGCCGGAATATCCGAACCCTCCACAACTTCGAGCCGCACGCCACGTCCGAGGAGGTGCATGCCGCAGCGCTCCAGTATGTGCGCAAGATCAGCGGCAGTACCAAGCCTTCCAAGGCCAACCAGGAAGCGTTTGACGAGGCCGTGCACCAGATCGCGCACATCACCGGGCATCTGCTGGATTCCCTGGTGACGCAGGCGCCGCCCAAGGACCGGGAGGCCGAGGCAGCCAAGGCCAAGGCCCGGGCGACGGTCCGCTACGGTGCGGCCTGACCAGGCCCTGGAGCGAACCCCTTCGGCCTAGGCCTGGCTTTGGTGCCGTCCAAAGCCGCGCAGCCGCAGCGAGTTGGTGACCACCAGGACTGAGCTGGCAGCCATGGCGGCGCCCGCGATCATCGGGTTGAGCAGCCCCAGGGCAGCCACCGGGATTCCCACCGCGTTGTAGAAGAACGCCCAGAACAGGTTGGTCTTGATGGTGGAAAGGGTCTTCCTGGACAGTTCGATGGCCTGCGCCACCTGGGCAAGGTCGCTGCCCATCACCGTCAGGTCCGCAGCTTCGATGGCCACGTCCGTCCCCGAACCCATGGCAATGCCCAGGTCGGCCTGCGCCAGTGCGGGGGCATCGTTGACGCCGTCGCCGGCCATGGCCACCGTTGCCCCGGCAGCCTGGAGCGTCCGCACTGCTTCGACTTTCCCTTCCGGCAGGACGCCGGCGTAGACATCGGCGGGAGCGATGCCGACGGCGGCAGCAACCCGGGAAGCGACCGCGGCGTTGTCCCCGGTCAGCAGGATGGGCCGCAGGCCCAGTCCTTTCAGGCGCGCGACGGCGTCGGCGGAACCTTCCTTGACAGTGTCCCGCAGGCTGATAATTCCGGCCGGGGTGCCGTCAACTGCCACGCAGATGGCGGTGGCACCCCCTTCCTCGGCAGCCGCGAGCTGCGCCTGTTGGGCGGCATCCAGGGCGATTCCATTCCCCACGAGCCAACCGCTCCGACCGGCCATTACATGCCTGCCCTCAACGGTTCCGGACACTCCGCCGCCGGGGGCGGAACGGAACTGTTCCACCAAAGGCACGCGTCCGTCGTCGTCCGCGTCCCTGGCAGCCGCGGCAATGGCGTGCGCGACGGGATGCTCCGAGGCGGCCTCCACCGCGCCGGCCATCCGAAGGACCAGGGCTGCGTCGAAGCCGCCGAACGCTGTGGTGGCATCCGCGGCCAGGACACCCGTGGTAACGGTCCCGGTCTTGTCCAGCAGGATGGTGTCAACCGTGCGGGTGTCCTCCAGGACCTGCGGGCCCTTGATCAGGATGCCCAGCTGTGCACCCCGGCCAGTGCCGGTGAGCAGGCCCACCGGGGTGGCCAGGCCCAGGGCGCAGGGGCAGGCAATCACCAGGACGGCGACGGCGGCCGTGAAGGCCTGCCGCAGATGGCCGCCATCGGCGTCGGGTCCGGCAAGCAGGAGCCAGAGAACGAACGTCAGGGCGGCGATGCCCAGGACCACCGGGACGAAGACGGCGCTGATGCGGTCCGCGAGCCGTGCGATGGGGGCCTTGCCGGTCTGGGCCCGTGATACCAGCCGGGCCATCTGGGCAAGGGTGGTCTCGGAGCCAACCCGGGTGGCCCGCACCAGCAGGCGGCCGGACGTGTTGATGGTGGCACCCGTGACGCGGCTGTCCGGACCGACCTCCACGGGAACCGATTCGCCGGTGACCAGGGAGGCGTCCACGGCGGAAGCGCCGTCCACCACCACCCCGTCCGTGGCGATCTTCTCACCAGGGCGGACCACCATGACGTCGCCCACCTGCAGGCGCTCGGCGGGAATCTTCTCTTCGGTTCCGTTGCGGAGGACTGTGGCGTCTTTGGCCCCCAGGTTCAGCAGGGCCTGCAGGGCATCGCCGGCCTTCTGTTTAGCGTTGGCCTCCAGGTACCGGCCCAGGAGCAGGAACGTGGTGACAACGGATGCCACCTCAAAGTACAGCCCGCCGGCCATGCCCTTCATGCCCGGATGTTCGGTCATGCGCGGATCCGCCAGCAGCTGCCAGGACGAGAACAGGTAGGCCGCCGCCACTCCGAGGGAAACGAGCGTGTCCATGGTGGAGGCGAGGTGCCGGGCGTTGAGGGCAGCCGCGTGGTGGAAGGGCCAGGCCGCCCACGTGACCACCGGCAGCGCCAGCACCGCGGCAACCCAGCCCCAGTTGGGGAACTGGAACGCCGGGACCATGCTTATCAGGAACACCGGGACGGTCAGTACCGCGGCACCGATCAGGCGGGGGCGGAGCTGTGACGCCGGAACGGCTGCGGACTGGTCCGCCGGCTCAGCTTCAGGAGCCGACGGGTGCTGCGGCCGGACCCGTGCCTTGTAACCAGCCGCTTCCACCGTTGCGGTGAGCTGGTCGTCCGTGATGCCCTCCGGGACGGTGACGTATGCAGACTCCAGGGGCAGGTTGACCGTGGCTGCCACCCCCTCGAGCTTGCCGAGCTTCTTCTCCACGCGCATGACGCAGGAGGCGCAGGTCATCCCCTCGATATCCAGTTCGACAACGCGGGTGCCCGGTGGATGCAGCAGTTCCTGGCTCATGTCACCTTTCTGTGTTTGGGACGGGTCCTAGGCCTCGTTGGCCACCACCAGGTAGCCGGCCTCGGCGACGGCTTCCCCGATGTCGGCGGGTGAAAGTTCCTTGGTGGAGGTGATGGTGACTGTGGAAACGCCGCCGGCATTCAGGTCGACGTCCACTGCCTCAACGCCGTCGATGGCTTCAAGTTCTTCACTGACGGCCGACACGCAGTGCCCGCAGGTCATGCCTGAAACGCTGATCATGGTGGTGCTGGTTGACGTGGTGCTCATGGCTTGCTCCTTCAGTGGGTCCCGACGGTGGCCGGGGGGGTGGGTTGGGGACTGTGGGTCAGCGCAGCAGCCGGCCGATGGCGTCCGCCGCTTCCTTGACTTTGGCGTCAATGGCATCAGCGCGGGCTTCCGGGTCCGGTTCAGAGGCCGCACCCACCACGCAGTGCCCGATGTGTTCTTCGACCAGGCCAAGGCTGACTGCGTGCAGGGCCTTGGTGACGGCGGCTACCTGGGTCAGGATGTCGATGCAGTACTTGTCCTCATCCACCATCCGGGCAATACCCCGTACCTGGCCCTCGATGCGCTTCAGCCGGCGCAGGTATGCGTCCTTGTTCCCGGTGTATCCGTGCTGTGGCGCCGCGCCGTCCTCCGGTGCCGGGGGTTCAACTGCCGCGGCCACGACCGTTTCTCCGATAGCGTTCATGTCCTCACGATATACCCCCAGGGGGTAAGCGTGCAAGTACCCCCAGGGGGTATTGCGGACCGTGGGTTGCCCGGGGTAGCGTTCGGCGGAAGCGCCGCGCTGCCAAGGCACAAAAAAGCTCCGGAGTGCGTTATTGGGGGATACGCACTCCGGAGCAGCTTTTGGGCAATCCCGGCTTCCACCTGGGTGAATCGGCCTTGCTTGATTCAGCTTACTGGCTGGTAGGGCACTGCGCCAGCACCCGGAATAACTACTTTCGCTTTACTTTAAGCAGGCCCCCAACGCCGTGATTTTTGCCGGAAAGCACGCGCTAAGGCCGGTCTTCATGCGCCGGCATCCGGTAGGGCACCACCAGGACCGGGCGGCTTTGGTGATGGCTCAGCCACGCCCCCACCGATCCGTTGAGGGCCTCCGAGAGCCAGTGCGAGAATCCCCGTTCGGAAGTGCCGACAATGATGATCGGGGAATCCAATTCGGCTGCCACCTGGCCCAGGGCCCTGGCCGGATCCCCGGTTAGTGTACGGAAGGACCAGTCCAGCGTCCCGCGGTCCGCCGGCAGGTGGTCCGCCACGGCCTGGACCTGTGTCTTCAGCTCTGTTGTCAGGGCCAGCATGTCGTCATCGGCGTCGGGGTGGAGGGACAGCCGGTGGGCGGAGCGGGCCGGATCCCATTCCACCAGGTAGCTGGCTTCATCCACGTAGGCGCAGACCAAAGACACCCCCAGCCGGGAGGCCAGCATGGCCGCGGTTTGGAGGACCTCCGGGTGCTGTTTGGGCATGATCCCCACCAGCAGCGGAGCAGTATTGGTGTGTTCCCCTGTCATGCGGCCAATTGTCCGCCTGGCCACAGGGTGTGAACAGGACCGTTCGGCCCGAAAGACGCGCAGCGGCGGCGCCCGGACGGCTACTGGGGGTCGGCGGGGTATGCCGTGACCACCACGTTTTTGCCCCACGGGTCCTCCGTGTAGCAGCTGATGAGGACAAGCCGGTTGGGGACCATGTCCCACACGGAGCTGTCCTTGAGGCCGGACTTCAGGTACGTCGTGATGCTGTCCACCCGGTAGCTGATGCTTCCGGCCGCGGTTTCCACCTCAATGTGATCTCCGACGGCTGCCGCCGTACTGAGGTGGTTGAAAGGGGCGTCCGTGCCTTCCCAGCTGTGGCCGATGACGTAGGTGGTGTTGCCTGAGCCCTTGCCCGGGATCCCGAACGGTGTCAGCCAGTAGCCGTCCTTGGTTGCGGGCGGTTCGATGGTCCGGCTGGACTGGGCCTCGCCGTCCAAATCCAGTGGGTGGACTGCCACGTCGAAGGCTGCGGACTGGTAACGGATCCGGACTGGCTGGGCGGCCGCAGGAAGTTCCGGTCCGGCTGCTACTGGAGAGCCCGGCGTTTGGGCTTCCGCGCGCTGGGCCGGCACAGCTGCCCCGGCCGAAGGGCCGCCATCAGAGGGTGCTGGGACCGCAGGGGCAGTCCCCGCGGCAGGCAGCGGCGCAGGGCGGGCCATGGCTGTGGGGTGGGACGGGACCGAAGGCTGGAACAGGGGAGCGCCGAACGTGAACGACAGAAAGGCGAGGAATCCACACACCAAGATGGCCAGATCGCCCCGGTTCCACCTCAGGATGCCTTGCCGCATGGGCGCTGCGTGCCGGCTTCGATCCTGGCGCATTGAATTCCTTACAGGTCGGCGGGGGTGGAAGGAAGGCGCTCCGCCGGGCACTGGCAGAACGCCTTCCTTGTCAGGGGGCCACTGGTGGTGGCGGTGTCCCGGCTAGTTGCTGGTGTGCACCGGACGTGACTGGCGCCGTACTGCCACCGCGGTCCCCGCGGCAGCCAGCGCTCCCAGGCCGGCGAGCCACCCCGGCAGGCCATCGGGTGCTCCCACCGCGGTCTGGGCGTTGTAGCCCTGGTTGGTTCCGACGGCGACCGGGGCCGGGACAGCAGCCTTGGATGCGGAAGTCGGCGTCTGGGCGGGGGCTGTAGCGTTCGGAACCACAGTGACGAGACCTGTTCCGGTGTTTCCGCCGGTGTCGCCGCCGCCAGTGGTGGTTCCGCCGCCGCCGGTGTT
>NZ_JAYXNX010000013.1:0-105980 GCF_036455295.1 Pseudarthrobacter phenanthrenivorans
CGCGAAGGCTTCACCGGGATGTCCCCGGTTGTCGCCAACGCGCCGGCGGACACCTTCAAGAAGTAACCGCCTTAAGCGTCCGACGGCGGCGCCTGGGTTCCGGAATTTCCAGAACCCAGGCGCCGCCGTCGGGGTTTAAACGGGCGGTCCTTTTCGGTTACTTCGCCGGTTTCACCACCATGGCCGAACCGCCGCCGCGCCTGACGGGTTCCGCGGCAGCCAGGGCGCGTCCGTCCTTCAGGAACTCGATGGCGGTGGCTGCCCCGATCTCCGAGGCGGACGTGAACGAGTCGCCGGAGGGGGTCAGCTTGTGGCCAAAGCGTGACGTCAGCGCCGCGCCGTACTTGTCGATGAAGGCAGGCTCAGCGGTGACACTGGCCGTGTTCCGCTGGGAGGCGCGGGGCGCCGCAATGGCGTCCGGGGTACTCATGCCCAGGTCAATGCGGTTGACGATGGTCTGCAGGACGGTGGTAATGATGGTGGAGCCGCCCGGGGAGCCCAGTGCCAGGAAAGGCTTGCCGTCCTCCAGCAGGATGGTGGGTGACATGGAGGAACGCGGCCGCTTGCCAGGCTCAATGCGATTGGGGTCCGTGGCGCTGTAGACCGACGAGAAGTCAGTGAGCTCGTTATTGAGCAGGAAACCGCGGCCGGGAACAACCATGCCGGAACCGCCGGTCTGCTCAATGGTCAGCGTGTACTCCACCACGTTGCCCCACTTGTCGGAGACGGTCATGTTGGTGGTGGAAATGTTCTCCGTGTCCTTTTCATCGGCGAGCGCTGCCGGCTTGGCCGGGCAGGTGCCGTCGTAGTTGGTTACGTTCCCGGGCAGCACAGGCTTGGTTGCGGCGTGGTTCGGGTCCAGCTGGCAGGCCCGTTCCTTTCCGAAGATGGGATCGGTCAATTCCTTGGTGGGCACGTCCACGAACGCCGGATCGCCCACGTACTTGCCACGGTCGGCGAAGGCCAGGGCGCTGGCTTCGAGGTAGTGGTGCAGCACGGCGGGCTGATCAGCCTTCAGGCCCGGGAGGTCGAACACGTCCAGGATGTTCAGCGACTCCCCTACCGTGGTGCCGCCGCTGCTGGACGGTGCCATGCCGTACACGTCATACCCCCGGTAGTTCACGTGGGTGGGGTCCTGGTCCACAGCCTTGTAGTGGGCCAGGTCCTGGGCGGTCATGGAACCCACCGGGACGGGCAGCGTGGTGTCAGGGGACTTCGGCGGGCTCTGGACGGTCTTGGCGATCTCCTCGGCCAGCGGTCCGGTGTAGAACGCGTCCATGCCGTCGCGGGCCAGCATCCGGTACGTGTCGGCGAGGTCGTGGTTCTTGAAGACCGACCCCACCTCCGGCAGCTTGCCGCCCTGCAGGTACAGGTCCTTGGTGGAGGTGAACGCCTCGAACCGGGTCTGGTTGTCCTTGGTTTGGTTGCGGAAGGTATCGTCCACCACGAAGCCCCGGTCGGCCACTTTGATAGCCGGCTTCAGGGCGTCCCCGAGGCTGATGCTCCCCCACCGTTCCAGGGCACGTTCCCACGTGGCAGGCGTTCCAGGGACACCTACGGAGACGCCGCTGGTGACCAGTTCAGGCGTGAAATTGTAGGGCTTTCCGGTCTTGGGATCGATAAAGGCATCCGGTTTGATCCCCGCCGGTGCCGTTTCCCGCCCGTCGATGGTGCTGACCTTCCCGGACTTTGCGTCGTAATAGACAAAGTAGCCTCCACCGCCGATTCCGGCGCTGTACGGCTCAGTGACGCCCAGGGTTGCTGCCGCGGCGACGGCAGCATCAACCGCGTTCCCGCCCTTGCGGAGGACCTCGATGGCCGCTGCCGACGCTTCAGGATCGACGGTGCTGACCGCCCCGCCATACCCGGTGGCGGTGGGGTTTTTGTCGGTTTGCCGGGGGTCGGCTGACGCGGGGCTCATGGCTCCCGTGGTGACGCTCATCGCCAGCGCCGCAGTAACAGCTGCGAGCCGGCGTCCGAGATGTGGCATGGTGGCTCCTAGGTGGGGGTCGAGTGATGTGGGCCACGCTACTCTTCGGGTAGGACAGTCTCAACGACTCCGGGAAGGACGGGGACCATGGCAGGATCCAAACTCGCAATTGTCGGCGCCGGCAGTGTGGGGACCTCGCTGGCCTACGCCGCGCTGATCCGCGGCTCGGCAGCCAATATCGCATTGTTCGATGTCAACGCACCCAAGGCGGAGGCGGAAGCCCTGGACCTGGCGCACGGCAGCCAGTTTGCAGCGGGCGTCGGCCACCGTCACCGGAGGCGGGGATATCGCCGTGATCGAGGGCGCCGACGTCGTGGTCATTACGGCGGGCGCAAAGCAGAACCCCGGCCAAAGCCGCCTGGACCTGGCCGGCACCAATGTGCGGATCCTGGAGCAGCTGATGCCGCAGCTGCTGGACCGTGCCCCTGACGCGGTCTACGTCCTGGTGACCAATCCCTGCGACGTCCTGACGGTGGCCGCCCAGCGTATTTCCGGACTGCCCGCGGAACGGATCTTCTCCTCCGGCACGGTGCTGGACACCTCCCGGCTGCGCTGGCTCCTGGCCCGCCGCGCGGGGGTTTCGGTCACCAGCGTCCACGCCAGCATGGTGGGTGAACACGGCGACACGGAATTCCCGCTGTGGTCAGGCGCCACCATTGGCCCCGTCCCCATCCGCGAGTGGACTGAAGGCGGGGAGCGGATCTTCACCTCCGAATATCTGGCCGCCACGGCCCAGGAAGTTGTGCAGGCCGCCTATAAGGTGATCGCCGGCAAGGGCGCGACGAACTACGCCATCGGCCTGTCCGGCGCCAGGATCGTCGAGGCGCTGCTCCGGGACGATAATGCCGTCCTGCCCGTCTCCACCGTGCTGTCCGGGCTTCACGGGATCTCCGGGGTGGCACTTTCCCTCCCCAGCGTGGTGGGCCGCGGCGGCGTGCACCGGGTCCTGGAAACACCCATGGACGACGGCGAGCTGGCGGCCCTGCGGCGTTCCGCGGACACCCTGCGCAGCACCATGGACGCCCTGGGCATTTGAGTGGGTCAGCGTGCGTAATGCAACGCCGCCGCAACCCTGCGCCGGAACGGTTCGCATAAGCTCACAACAGAAATGCACGCTGAACGGCTCAACGACGAACCCACAGGAGTAACGCATGACCAACTGGCGGATCAGGGACTTTCATTCAGCCGACCTGGACGGGATCCTGCACCTGTGGGAGACCCTGAAGGCCAATAACGTCGAACCCGTCTATGCCCTGTCCGAGGTCCTCGCGTCCTGCGAGAAGGACCATGCCGTGGTGGCGGTACAGGGCGAACAGGTGGTGGGCGCCGCCGTCGGACGTGCCGCGCATGACCAGGGCTGGATCGTGTTCCTGGCCACCCTGCCCGAGTACCGCGGCCGGGGCATCGGCACTTCGCTGCTGGCCGCCGTCGAAAACCGGATGGCCCCGCATGGGCTGAACAAGCTGTCGGCACTGATGCCGGAATCCGAGACCCGGGTGGAGGCCTTCCTGGGCCGCGGCTTCGCGCTGAAGAAGAACCTGCGCTACTTCGAACGCACCATCCCGGTCCAGCGCCAGGAACTCGGCGCCCTGGGCCAGCTCGGCGGCCGCGTCCTGGCCCGCGACTTGTGGGAAAACGTCGCGGGCATGCACCGGGAGAAGGAGCTGCTGGAACGCCGCCTGGTCCTCCCCCTCGCAGAGGCGGACCTGGCTGATGAGTTCGGCGTGGTGCCGCCGCGCGCCGTCGTCCTCTTCGGTCCGCCCGGTACCGGCAAGACCACCTTTGCCAAGGCCATCGCCTCCCGCCTGGAGTGGCCATTCGTTGAAGTCTTCCCCTCGCGCCTTGCCGGCGACCCCCGGGGCCTGGCAGGGGCGCTGCGCGAGACCTTCCTGGAGATCGCCGAGCTGGAACATGCCGTGGTGTTCATCGACGAGGTGGAGGAGATCGCCTCGCAGCGTGCCGGGGACCCGCCGTCCCCGCTGCAGGGCGTCACCAACGAGCTG
This sequence comes from Pseudarthrobacter phenanthrenivorans, assembly GCF_036455295.1. Taxonomy (GTDB): domain Bacteria; phylum Actinomycetota; class Actinomycetes; order Actinomycetales; family Micrococcaceae; genus Arthrobacter; species Arthrobacter phenanthrenivorans_C. Next base: position 3,994 of record NZ_JAYXNX010000013.1, read on the forward strand.
CTGAAGATCATCCCGGCGTTCCGCGAGCAGCCGGGCCGGCTCCTGGTCTGCGCCACCAACTTCATCCGCGCCCTGGACTCGGCCTTTCTCCGGCACGGCCGGTTCGACTATGTCATCCCCATCGGCCTGCCGGACCGGCAGGCCCGGGCGGCCATGTGGCAGCGGTTCATCCCCGCCACCGTGGTGGACGGCGTGGACGTGGAACTCCTGGTGGAACGGACCGAGGGCTTCTCCCCCGCGGACATCGAGTATGCGGCCCGCAGCGCCTCGCAGCGCGCGCTGGAAAAAGCAGTGTACGACGACGGGGGGCTGGCCTCCGGAGGGAAGGTTTCCGTCCGCGAGGCGGTGCGGAAGGGCCCCTCCACCCAGGACTACCTCGACGCCATCGGTGATACCCGCACCACGGTCAGTCCCGAAGTACAGGCGGATTTCCTGGAAGATATCGAGGCTCTGGGCCGGGTGTAGCTGGGACCTTTGCCCCTTTGCCCGGCGCCCGGTGGACCCCAGAGTGGTGGGCATGGCAAAGATTCTGATCCCCTACGGGACCACCGAGGGCCAGACCGCCCGGATCGCCGACTACATCGCCGATGTGTTGCGCGCCCACGGCCATGTCGCGGAAACACTGGACCTCAGGCACGCAGCCCACGACCTGCCGGTGGGCTACGACGGCGTCATCGTGGGGGCCTCCATCCATGCAGGAAAACATGAAGGGTACGTCGCTGATTTCGTGCGCAGGAACTTGGCTGCCCTGGAGAACCTGCCCGCTGCCTGTTTTCCGTCAGCCTCTCCGCCCATGCGGATCCGGGAGAGGCACAGAAGTATGTGTCAGAGTTCCAGGACGCAACCGGCTGGCACCCGGCACAGGTGGCAATGTTCGGCGGCGCGCTCTTGTACACCGAGTATGGGTTCCTTAAGCGGATGATGATGAAGAAGATCGTCGGTGGCCAGGGCAGCCCGGACACGGATACCGGACGCGACTACATCTACACCGAATGGGACGGTGTGCGGCGGTTCGCCGAGGAGTTCGTGGCCGGTTTCGAGCGGAAACCCTCCCCGGAGTAGTTAGCTTCCGGGCCAGACCCAGGGCTCCCGGGGCAGGGCGGCGGGACTGAACGCCGACAACGCCTGCTCCAGCGTCCCGCCAGGCAGCCCAACGGAGGCAAGCAGCCGGTCCCGCACCTTGTCGACGGGAACTCCGGCCTGAGCCAGGTCCGCGAGCGTGACCGCGCCGTCGCGCTTGGCCAGCCTGGCGCCGTCGTGGTTAACCACTAACGGAACGTGTGCATATTCCGGAACAGGAATACTTAGGAGGGTCGCGAGGTAGGCCTGCCGGGGAGTGGAGGGAAGCAGGTCATCGCCGCGGACCACCTGGTCTATGCCCTGCGCGGCATCGTCCACCACCACGGCAAGGTTGTACGCCGTCACACCGTCATTGCGGCGGAGCACGAAGTCGTCCACAGCCCCCGTGTATTCGCCGCAAAGGACGTCCTGCACCGTGTATTCCGTTACGTCCGCCCGCAACCGGATGGCGGCAGGTCGCGTGGAACGCTTGTACTCCAGCTCCGCAGGGTCCAGGTTGCGGCATGTGCCGGGGTAGGCGCCTTGAGGGGAATGCGGGGCCGAGGGCGCTTCCTGGATTTCCCGGCGCGTGCAGAAACACTCATACGTCAGGCCCGCTTCCTCCAGCCGGGCAATCGCGTTGGCATACAGGTTTCCCCGATCTGTCTGCCGGACGACGTCCCCGTCCCACGTCACCCCGATGGCGGCCAGGTCGCGCAGCTGCACTTCTTCCGCTCCTGCCCGGGCGCGGTCCAGGTCCTCTACCCGCAGCAGGAACCTGCGGCCCGTGGAGCGGGCGAAGAGCCAGGCGAGGATGGCCGTCCGCAGGTTGCCCACGTGCAGTTCACCGGAGGGGCTGGGGGCAAAGCGGCCGGCGGAGGTCATAAGCCAACCCTAGACGGAACAACACAAGAGCCCCTCAGCTACCGATGAGTGCGGAAATCCGCTACGTCGGTAGCTCAGGGGCTCTTGCCGTGTATGCAGAGTGAGCGTGGTGTGAACAAGTCTCAATCAGCGGCGGCCTCCTTGCGGGAAGCGGTGTCCAGGGTTCCGGGTGGTGTGCCAGGAACCTGTAGCCTTCGGGCACCAGCGGTAGCTTTTGCCCTTGTTGCCACTATTCCAGCAGGCAACCTACAGTTGGAGCAACAAGCGTCATTTGCATTGGTCAATCTGACCAGTTAACCGAGCTACATCAGGCAGGAAGTGGTCAAAGTGCAGGAACTGGATGCCACGGACAAGCGAATCCTCAGTGCCCTCGATGAGGACCCCCGCGTCCCTATCATGGTCCTGGCGCAGCGGCTCGGGCTGGCCCGCGGGACGGTCCAGTCACGGCTGGAGCGGATGACGGCGTCCGGCGCCCTCCGCCCCAACAGCAGCAGGGTCCTCCCGTCAGCCCTCGGCCGGGGCGTGGCCGCAGCTGTGAGCGCAGAACTGGACCAAAGCCACCTGAACGAGGCCATCGCCGCGCTGCGCAAGATCCCCGAGGTCCTGGAGTGCCATGCGCCGGCCGGTGATACCGACCTCCTCATCCGTGTGGTGGCCAAAAGTCCGGACGATCTCTACCGCGTCTCGGAAGAGATCCGTCTCTGCCCCGGCATCGTCCGCACCTCCACCAGTATGTTCCTGCGCGAGGTCATCCCGTACCGCACCACCGGGCTCCTGGACGGATAGGGCTCCCCATCGCCCGCTCCGGCGCGCGCCGCTAGGCTGGCACCGTAAGACTCACTGGGGGGAAAATGGCGGGAACCTTCTACGGCGCGGACGTCGCGCAGTTGCGCCAGCTTGCGAAGGAGCTGGCCAGGGGCGCTGGCCGGCTGGAGCAGTTGGGGCAGCAATTAGGCGGTTCCATTGCCTCCACCACCTGGAAGGGAAGTGACGGCGAGCGGTTCCGCGGCGACTGGAACGGCGCCCACGCACAGACGCTGAAGGCGGCAGCAGCCGGTGTTCGGAGCGCGTCCAAGGCGCTTCTGCAGAATGCCGACGAACAGGACCGCGCCAGCGAACCAGGGGGCTCGGGCAGCGGCGGCACGGCCTCCGCGGACGGCACCTCCCATGAACTGGCGGACAGGCTCAGCGGCATGACTCCGGCCGATCGCGACGCCTACCTGAAGTCTGGGGAATTTCAGCAATGGGTCCGGCAGAGTCAGGCCAACGCCGATGCCGCCAAGACAGTTTTGGACGGCCTGGTGGACTCAGGTGTGCTACCCACGACAGGGACGGGAGGGGCCAACGGCTATGGCACTTTCCTCCAGCAGTACTGGGCGGAATCCGCCATGCGGCAGGCCGGGATCGATCCCAACCACTGGGATCCGTCAAAGGGCGTTGACTACAACCGCGCGGACATCTACAAGGTGTACGCCTTTTACGCAGAGCTGTACAAGGCCGATCCCCGCATGGAGTGGATCGGCATGGCCAACCAAGTGGGGCCGACATTCATCGCAGGCTTCGAGGACATCGCCGTGCTGCGGAAAGCCGCTGCAGCCGGCAAGGACCTCTCAGATCAGCTTGACGGCGTAGAACCGGCGCACCAAAGCTGGATCACTCTCCTGGCTTCGCTGGGCGAGTCTGATCTCGCCTATTACGAGCAAACGTTTCTCTCCATGCAAAAGGAAATCTTTTCAGATATCGGGTCGCAGCACTTCGCCTATCAGCAGGGCGGCATGGAAGAGATCCAAAGGATGAAGAACGCCGAAGTTGTAACTCCCAAGATGACTACGGCATGGATGAACCTGGATTCCGTCCCGCGCTCTGCAGAGCCGGAGGGCTACCACCAACTGGGGCCCGCCCAGCAGGCAGCCCTTCACAAGGCGTCGTACAGCATGGCAGATCAGGAACAGAACGACGTCATCGCTGATGACTACGACAACATTCGGGGCCGGACCAGTGGGGAAGCCTTCACAGCGGCCATGACTTGGGCGGGAGACCCCAGTATCGCCGGAGCGAAATCCTACTATGAACAGTTTCCTGCGATCGAGCCGTACTTTGACATCAAAAGGATTCCGCTGACCGGCATCGACGTGCACCTTGGAAACATCTCAAATCGCGAGGACCGGTGGGCCCTTATCGATCAGGACACCCTCACGGCCTACGAGAACTGGCTGCATACACAACAGGACCCGTACGGTGAGATGGTGAAATCCATGCCTGATCGAGTCGAGGTTTACCGGAAGGTGCCGGTTCCTGTCCGAAGGGTAGTAGGTGCACCATGAGGTCCCTGTCAATTACTGCAATTTTGAGCAGCGCACTTTTGCTGTCTGGCTGTGCTGTCATACCCTCCCAGGAAAAGGAACCGATCGTGGCCGGCGGAAATTCGCAATTCACCAAGGACGGCATCGAGGCCATGAAAGCAAGCCGAAAGGTCAGCTTCGACTTCACGTCCTTGCCGGTGAAAATGGCTGCTCTGGGCTTGGGCGACCGTTCCGACGGTGCGATGGTGGCGACCGACACCGACAAGCGGATGAAGGTAGCCATGGCGACGCCCAACGGGGTGGTCGAAATGGAGACCGACACCATCCGCGTTCGGGGTGGAGGAGTTCACGACAACGTGGACAGCATCGACATCTTCGTCAATTACCCGGACGCCCAGGATGCCAACCAGGAAATCAAGCGGGCAGCCGATGAACTCGGATTTGTGGTCCTGCAGGACGCCGAACCGATTGACCCCGAATTCAAAGACGGGACAGGCAAGGAGACCTGGAATCCCGGCTATGGCAATGCCACGGGCACCGTTTTCGCACTGTCGATTATGTCCAACCACACCACGGGGCGGATGACCTTCATCTACACCGCTTACCTGTCCGAGGAGTACTACTCCCCGGAGGCCCGGGCACGGATAGCTGACACGGGCAAGTTCTGATATCGGGGCCTGGCGGGCGACCTACACCGGGGGCCCTGCGTTGGACTTCAGGTTCTTCATGACCAGCGTTGACGTCAGCCGCTCCACACCGGGCAGGGATGTGAGCTCGGTGTCGTAGAAGCGCTGGTAGGCTGGCAGGTCCTCGGCGATGATCTTCAGCAGATAGTCCGGTGAACCGAAGAGCCGTTGCGCCTCGATGACGTTGGGATTCTCCGCCACCCGGTTCTCGAAGACCTCCATCGTGGACCTGTCCACCTGGCGCAGCGTGACAAACACGATTGCCTCGAATCCCAGGCCCACGGCAGCGGGGTCAACGTCGGCCTTGTACCCCCGGATGACTCCGGACTGCTCCAGTTCCCGCAGCCGCCGGTGGCACGGCGCCACCGTTAGACCCACCTTGGCAGCGAGGGCAGTGGCCGTCATCCGACCGTCCTCCTGTAGGTGACGCAAAATGTTTCTATCGATAGCGTCCAACACGCAATAAACATATCGTCCTTGCCGCGGGTTTAGCGAAAACCGGACAGCACTTTTGGCGCAATTCTTCCTATGGTTGCTCCTGAGAGCCCTTCGACAGGAGAACCGATGAATCCGCAGCTGTTCCTGGCCTTCTTGGTGGTGGCCGCAGCGCTTGCCTGCACCCCGGGAGTGGACTGGGCCTACACCATTGCGGCAGGACTCCGGCAGCGCAGCTTCGTTCCTGCGGTAGCCGGGCTTTGCGGCGGCTATGTCCTGCACACCGCGCTCCTGGTGGCAGGACTCGCCGCGGTGCTGGCCGGGATGCCCGGCGTCCTGGGCTGGATCACCCTGGCGGGCGCCGGCTACCTGCTGTGGCTCGGGGTGGGAACCCTTCGGTCCTGGCGGGGCGCCAGCTTCAGCGCGCATGCCGACAGCGGTTCCGGCACCCAGCTGCGTACCTTCCTGCAGGGGATGGGCACCAGCGGGATCAACCCCAAGGGCCTGCTCTTCTACGTGGCGCTCATCCCGCAGTTCATCAGCGCCGACGCCTCCCTGCCGGTGCCGGTGCAGTCCGGGCTGCTCGGCATGACATTCGTTGCGTTGGTAGGCGTGGTCTACACCGCGGTGGCCCTGCTCTCGCGCAAACTGCTCCAAAGCCGGCCTGGCGCCGCCCGGGCAGTGACCCTCGCCAGCGGCATCATCATGGTGGCGCTGGGAGCCGTACTCCTCGGCGAGCAGGTGGTGCCGTTCCTGGCCGGTCATGCTTGATAGCGGCGGCCGCCCTAGTCCCCGCTGAGTTCCTTCCAGTCCTGCTCCCAGATCCGGCGCATTTCCTCGTCCTTGCGGATGGGTACCGGCGCCTCGAGTTCACGCTGGGGTTCCGGATCCGGGCGCCGACGGCCCCAGTCACGCGGGTTCAGGGACCGACGGCTTGATTCCAGCACCAGCAGCGCCCGGTCCGTCAGCGCATCGTTGCGCAGCGCCAGGTGGGTCTTGCGGCGACGTAGGACTTCTGCAATGGCCTGGTGCGCGGCGTCGAACCGGCCTTCCCGCCGCAGGGCACGGGCGCGCACAAGCAACAGGGCGGCGGAAAGATCATCCGCGTTCAGCAGTCCCTCGGTCCAGTCGATGACGGTACGGCTTCGGCCCAGCGTGAGAGCCAGCGAGCAGCGCGCCAGTGCCATGGGGAGCGACGGCGGCAGCCCGGTCAGCGCGTCGAGCGCGGCTTCCGTGCGGCCCGTCTCTCGCAATGAGTGGGCCAGGGCTAGGAACACCGATTCTTCACTGAACAGGACGGGGATCTCCACCCGCTCAGCCAGTTCGATCCTGGTGACGATCCGGGTGAGGTAAGTGGAGGAGTAGCGGTTGGCTTCCTCGTCGTTCCTGGTGGTAGGCCCGCGCTGGAGGAGCTCGGAGGCCCGCAGATAGCCGCCGTGCTTGTACACGAGCAGCCCCGCCATTAGGTAGCAGAGCCCGGCCCAACCGGGGTAGGCCCGGGCGAGGGTGATCAGGCGTTCCGGTTCGCGGCTGGTGAAGACGGCCTCGTGGACGGCCTTGGCCGGTCTGGGCATCAGCCGCTTGAGCCGCGGCACCTCGCCGTCGATGGACAGGAGGGCCGGATTGCGTCCGCCCAGAACGCCGGTCAGCAGGCCGCCCACTCCGCCGGCGAGGTCGTGCACCGGAGTGCGCAGCTGGGCCTGGCCGAAGGGGGTGAGGTCGCGGCTGTCCCAGTAGATCGGTGCAGTATCCCCGGCGCTCATCCTTCCATGCTAACCGCGGCCCCCGGGCTGGACGGGCGCATCGAGGACGACGCCCAGCGATGGGGCCTTGTCCCGGGCAGTATTTTCAGGAAAGGTAGTAAGTACCCTTAGTAATCATTCAGCAAGGAGAGTGCCATGCAGATCGACAAGAACCAGATCCTCGAACTTCTTCGGTCCCAGGGTGAGCAGGACAAGGCCTCCCAAGCGGAGTCGGAGCTGCCGGACCAGGTGGACACCGAGCAGCATGCGGGCCTGCTGTCCAAACTGGGCATCAATCCGGCCGACCTGCTGTCGAAGCTTCCCGGCGGTCTGGGGGACAAACTTCCGGGTGGCCTCGGAGACAAGCTCGGCGGACTGGGGCTGTAGGACTACCGGACCGGGAGAAGTCAGCTCCTGGCCATGAACCATTCGGTGAAGAAGGCGGCGCGGCCGGCCTCGTCAAACCTAATGACCCAGAGGTTGTCGTACGTCGGGCGGCCGCCCGAATAGACGGTGATCCCCTGGACAAAGGCGGTGGTGCCGTCGCACCCGAGCAGCTCCCAGCTGAACGTCCAGCCTCCCGGTTCGTCCCGGGCAGCCAGCCAGCAGTCGACGATCCCGTCCCTGCCCCGCCAGGGTTCGGGATCATGGGGGCGGGTTTCATACACGGCGTCAGGTGTGAAGAGGGCACCGATATCGTCCGCCGCGTTGCTGGTCCATGCGGCCTGGTATTTCTCCATCCAGGCGTGGACGTGCTCGGCGGCTGAAGCTGGCTGGGTCATACCTTGGTTGTACCCGGGCCGCATGTCGTACGCAACGGATTCAGCCGTTGGCGGCGGCTATCCACACTCCGATGACCCAGGTGCTGGCAGCGAGGCAGGCCAGCCCGAATTCGGCAAGCATGCCCAGGCCGGTGGCCTTCAAGGCAGCCCAGCTGGACCGCGCCGCCGTCGGGAAGTTGCGGGTCCTGAGGAACTCACTGACCAGCAGGCCGGCAGCGAAGCCCGCGAAGAGGCCCACTACCGGGATGACGAACATGCCCACCACGCCGGCCGCGAGGGCCACCACCACACTGCGGCTGGGAATGGCGTGCTGCTTCAGTTTCCTGCCCGTGAGGACGGCACCGGCCGTCATCCCGGCGGCAACGAAGACCATGGCCACGGCGAAGATGACCCACCCAAGCGTCCCGGCCCCGCCCCAGATGGCCCAGGCCAGCAGGCTCACGCCGACCAGGACGCTGCCGGGCAGAACCGGAATGATGATGCCGGCCACCCCCACCAGGATCGCCAGGCCGCACAGGATGGTCACCACGGTCTCGGAACTCATGGACCCCAGTCTAGGGCGGCGCTTTTTAACGCCCGACGGCGGCGCCTCCTTTAGACATAGGAGGCACCGCCGTCGTGGTTTCCGAAAGGAAAGGGGCCTACTCCGCTTCCACCGCTGCAGCCACGGCGGCGGTGACCGCCGGGGCCACACGCGCGTCCAGCGGGCTGGGGACGATGTAGTCGGCCGAGAGGTCTTCCGCTGCGAGGTCGGCGATGGCGCGCGCCGCGGCAAGCTTCATGGCCGGCGTGATGCGGCGGGCGCCGGCATCGAGGGCCCCGCGGAAGATGCCGGGGAACGCCAGCACGTTGTTGATCTGGTTGGGGAAATCGCTGCGGCCCGTGGCCACAACGGCTGCATACTTCACCGCCACCTCGGGCAGGACTTCGGGGTCCGGGTTGGAGAGGGCGAAGACGATGGCGTCCTGGTTCATCGTGGCCAGGTGGGCCTCGTCCAGCTTGGAGGAGGAGACGCCGATGAAGACGTCGGCTCCCGCAAGCGCTTCGGCCGGTCCGCCGGTGACGCCCCGGGGGTTGCTGCGGCCGGCAATGTCCGCCTTCTTGCTTCCGGGGCTGGCAGCCAGGTCCTCCCGGCTGCTGTTGATGACACCGCGGGAGTCGAGCAGCACGACGTCGCTGATGCCTGCTGCGAGCAGGATTTCGGCGACGGCGATGCCGGCGGCGCCTGCACCGGACACCACTACTTTGAGGCCTTCCAGGCCGCGGCCGGTCACCTTGGCGGCGTTGGTCAGGGCGGCAAGTGCCACGACGGCGGTACCGTGCTGGTCGTCGTGCATGACCGGGCAGTCCAGGGCTTCGATCAGCTTTTCCTCCAGCTCGAAGCAGCGCGGCGCGGAAATGTCTTCCAGGTTCACGGCGCCGAAGCTGGGGCGGAGGCGGACCAGGGTTTCCACGATCTCGTCCACGTCGGTGGTGTTGAGGACCAGCGGGATGGAGTCGAGGTCGCCGAAGGTCTTGAAGAGGGCGGACTTGCCTTCCATGACAGGCAGCGAGGCGCTGGCACCAATGTTGCCCAGGCCCAGGACGGCGGTGCCGTCGCTGACGACGACCACCAGGCGCTCGGCCCAGGTCAGGGTCCGCGCCAGTTCGGGCCTGGCGTGGATGGCACGGCTGACTTCGGCCACACCCGGGGTGTAGGCGATGGAAAGGTCCCGCTTGTTGGACAGCGGAACGGTGCTGGTCACGGATAGCTTGCCGCTCTGGTGGGCGCCGAAGATCTCGTCCTCGGTGAGGGCCGTGGCTGCTGAATTGTCGGTGGCGGTGATTGCGTCAATGGACACGTCATTGTCTCCTGGTGCTCGCCGTGGGCACACGGCACATGGGGCTGGAGCCCGGCCGGGCCCAAGCGGGGAAAGAAGTGCGACAGGAAACCCAGGGGTGGTGGGTCCATGGGAACGCCGGGGATGTTTCCGCCCTGCCGCTCCGGTGCCTCCATGGTAGGCAGCCGTGGAACGGCAGGGAGGAGCCTCTTGACACGCCTTCGCGCTGCCAAAACGATTAATCGGGCGCTTTAGTGACCCACATCACGGGATTATGGCGTATTTAATGCGCTTTTGGTCTAGACCAGTTACGCGGACTTGCCTACTGTGAAGCCGGATTCAGCGTCCGGGGAGAGCCTGCCGCAGGCCTTTTTCAGGTCCTCCTCGGCTTCGAACAGGGAAAGCCGCCGGTTGCGCACGGACTGGACCAGACCAGTGACCGTCAAGAGGAGGACCCGGGCGCCCACAGCGTCCCCGCAGGCTCCGGCCACGAGTTTTTCACTGAGTGCGTCTATCTCGCGCAGGAGTTCGGTGGTGTCCTTCTCGGGGACGTAGACGCCCCTGCTGAGGCACTGCTCCACCGCGGGCTGCATGACGCGCATGTGGAAGATCTCCATCAGCAGGCCGGAGAGGGCACGGCCGCGGAAGCGAGGCGAGGAACCGCGGGCACCGGACTGCAGCTCGTCCAGCTGCTGCCGGTACAGAGCGAGCATCAGGTGCGTGGGTGAGGGGAAGTAGCGGTAGAGCGTGCCCAGCGGCACGTCGGCTTTCTCTGCGACCTGGGAAAGTTCCACGGCATCAAGCCCCGTGCGCGCAAACCCGGCAGCCGTCTCCAGGATCCGGGCGTACCGGAGGCGCTGGCGTGGAGCGGAAGGCCGGGCGGCCATGGGCGGATGGTCTGAAAAAGTCTCGGGCATCAGCATTCCGGGGTTGTGTTTTAGCGGCTGCGGCCAGGAGCGCCCCCACTTCCGTACCGCCCTGCAGCCGCTTCAACTATACGGCACACCTCCGTGCCCTAATTCGTCAGCCAGCCTTACTATCGGTACTTCCGGGTCACCTGACGCCCTTGATTTTCACCACGAAGACGGCGCCGAGCAGCCCAATAACGGCAGCCGTGAGGAACAGCGCGCGGTAACCGCCCCAATACGTCACGGCCACCAGCGCCAGGGTCGGAGCCACCACCTGGGGCAGCGAGTTGGCCACATTGATGACCCCCATGTCCCTGCCCCGGCTGACGGCGAACGGCAGGACCTGGGTCAGCAGCGCAAAGTCGACTGCCAGGTAGGCGCCGAAGCCGATGCCGAGCACTGCTGCTCCGGCGAGCGCGCCGGGCCAGACGGGGAAGAAGGCCATGATGGCCCCGGCCATGGCAATGGTGGCGGACGACCCGATAACGAAAGGCTTCCGCCTGCCCACCCGGTCGCTCCAGGGGCCGGCCACCACGGCAGTGATCATCACCATCACCGCGTATATCCCGGTCAGGACCAGCACCCCGGCAGCGGGATCCTCATGGCCGATGACGTCGCGCAGGAAGAAGAGCAGGTACACGATGGTCAGTTGGTTGCCCACGTTGACCAGGAAGCGGGTAAGCCACGCCCACGCGAAGTCCGGGTAACGCACGGGGCTGATCCAAAAGCCCCGCAGGAACCCGGCAATCCGGAACCGTGCGTTGGCGTCCCCGGGCAATGCCGGGTCGTCCCGATGGAACAGGTACGGCAGCACGGACAGCAGCAGCGCGGCAGCGCACAGCCAGTAGCCCACCATGAAGTTTCCTGACACCACGGCGCCGAAAACGGCGCCGGTCAGGATGCCAAGGGTCTGGCCCATCGCCGCGAGCCCGCCCACTCCCCCGCGCTGGACCACGGGAACACGGTCCGGGACCGCGGCCGTGATGGCGGCATACGCGGCGTTTGCCCCTAGCTGCACCAGGCACCAGAACAGCACCATCAGCGCCACGGCAGCCGAGAACGACATGGCCAGCAGCGCCGCCGTTGCCAGCACGGCTCCCGCCAGCACCCACGGGGCGCGGCGGCCAAAGCGCGAAGTGGTGCGGTCCGAGAGCGCACCGAAGAGCGGGTTGGCCACCAGGGAGACGGCGGCGCCGCAGGCTGTCACCAGTGACAGGATTGCTTCCTTGCCGGGCGCGTCGATACTGATGGCCTGTTGGCCGATGAACACGTTGATGGGACCGAAGAACGCGGCATTGATGCCCACGTTGACCAACACCAGGCCCGTCACCCAGCGTGCGGTGACTTTTTCCACCGGCTCCGCGAGCGCCGCCGTCGCGCTTTTGCCTGCCGGAGCGCCATGCGGCGGCGCGGGCGTGTTGGACAGACTCATTGGCGTAGCTCCCCTGGTGCGGCCGGTTGGCGGTGGGATCAGACTATCGTGGGCCTTGGCCGGGCCCGCGAACCTGCGCCGGCCCGCTTGCCCGCTTGCCCGCGAGCCAAGTCCAAGCATGGAGGAGAACCAGATGAGCGCACCCACACCGGCTGAAGGCACAGCAGTGAACACTGCGGACCTCTACGACGAGCGCGGCGACGGGCTGGCGTCCGTCTCACTGCAGTTCCAGTCCCTGGGCGGACGCTCGCACTTCAGCGGTCCGGTCCGGACCATCCGCTGTTTCCAGGACAACGCCCTGGTGAAGGCCACCCTCGGCTCGCCCGGCAATGGCGCGGTACTGGTGGTGGACGGCGGCGGCTCGCTGGGCACCGCCCTGATGGGGGACATGATCGCCGAAAGCGCCGTGGCCAACGGATGGGCCGGCGTCGTCATCAATGGGGCCATCCGGGACCGGGTGGCCATCGCCCGGCTGGACCTTGGCGTCAAGGCCCTGGGCAGCAATCCGCGGAAGAGCCTGAAAACCGGCGCCGGCGAGGTGGACGTGGACGTGGTGATCGACGGCGTGACCTTCCGCCCCGGGGCCACCATCTGGTGCGATCCGGACGGCATCCTCGTAGAACCGTAGGGGAATTTTGCGGGGGCAGGGAATAGAAAGAACAGCTAAGATAGTTACTGAAAGCAACTATCGCTGCTTAAGTCCCTTTCTTCCCTTGGAGCACCCATGTCCAAAGCCACTTCCGCGCCCGGCGCCGGCGAAGTCCTGACGCGCCGCCAGATCGTCACAGTGATGGTGGGCCTGATGCTGGGCATGTTCCTGGCATCCCTTGACCAGACCATCGTCTCCACGTCCATCTACACCATTGCCAACGACCTGGACGGGCTCTCCCTGCAGGCGTGGGCCACCACGGCCTACCTGATTACCTCCACCGTCAGCACCCCGCTGTACGGAAAGCTGAGCGACATCTTCGGACGCCGCCCGCTGTACCTGACCGCCATCGCCGTGTTCCTTGTGGGCTCGCTCTACGCCGGGTCGGTCCACTCGATGACCGAACTGGCCATCGCCCGCGGCATCCAGGGCCTCGGCGCCGGCGGCCTGCTGGCACTCGCGCTGACCATCATCGGCGACATCGTCTCACTCAAGGACCGGGCAAAATTCCAGGGCTACTTCATGTCTGTCTTCGGGATTTCCTCGGTCCTGGGTCCGGTGGTGGGCGGCGCCTTCGCCGGTTCAGCCAACATCCTGGGCTTCGACGGCTGGCGCTGGGTGTTCTTCATCAACATCCCCATCGGCCTCGCCGCCCTGACCGTAGTGTTCCTGTTCCTGCACCTGCCCGCAAAGCACCTGAAACAGAAGATCGACTACTGGGGCGCCGCCGCCATCACCGTGGCCATCGTCCCGCTCCTCCTGGTCGCTGAGCAGGGCCGCACCTGGGGCTGGACCTCCACCAACTCCTTCCTCTGCTACGGCCTGGGCGCCGTGGGCATCGCCTGGTTCCTGGTGGCCGAAAAACGCGCCGGCGACTACGCCCTGATCCCGCTGCGGCTCTTCCACAACGTGACGTTCGGGCTGTCCTCGCTGCTGAACTTCATCATCGGCATCGGCATGTTTGGCGCCATCGCCATGCTCCCCATGTACCTCCAGCTGGTGAAGGGCCTCACTCCCACCGAAGCGGGCCTGATGATGATCACCTTCACCGTGGGCATCCTGTTCGGCTCCATCACGGCAGGCCGCACCATCTCGGCGTCCGGCACGTTCCGCATCTTCCCCATCATGGGCACCGGCATCCTGACCGCCGCGGCCCTGGTGATGGGCTTCTCCCTCGGGGTGGACACCGGGCTTTGGGTGCCGGGCGTGATCGCCGTGTTCTTCGGTGTGGGCCTGGGCTTCTGCATGCAGCCCCTCACCCTGGCCATGCAAACCTCGGTTCCGCCGCGGGACATGGGCGTGGGAACCTCCTCCGCGGCGTTCTTCCGCTCCATGGGCGGCGCCGTGGGAACCGCCGTCTTCATCTCCATGCTGTTCAGCCTGGCCGCTGACAAGATCGCCGAGGGCATGAAGACCGCCACCACCGATCCGGCCTACCTGGCAGTCCTGAAGGACCCGGCAGTCGCGTCGGACCCGGCCAACGCCAAGCTGTACGACTTCTTCAAGAACGGCGCCTCCAACGATTCGCTGAACGACACCAGCTGGCTGCACACCGCCAACAGCACCCTGACCAGGCCCATCACCGAGGGCTTCGCCAACTCCATCGACACGGTGATGCTGACCGCCGCGGCCCTGACCGGCCTGGCGTTCCTCATCAGCTTCGCCCTTCCCCGGAAGAAGCTGACCGACCAGAAGGCATCCCCGCAGGACGAGGACAACATGCAGATTCCGGCGCACTAGGCCGGAAGGGCGGGGAATGGACGACGACGGCGGCACGGCCCGCCGTCGTCGTCCTGCTTTAAGGGGGATGGGAGGTGCCAAGTGGAACCTGAGCCGGTGACGTGCCACACTGTTTAGCGCGTGTGCGCCGGCCTCTCTGGCCGGTACCGCAGCCGACGACGTCCGCACCGCATCCATAAAACCCAAACCCAGGGAGAACCATGCCCACTGCACAGGAGCAGACCACCACCGGGATACCGCGGCGGGTGATCTGGCTGGCGCTCGCGGGGGCGGTGGGCGGATTCCTCTTCGGCTTTGACTCGTCCGTGGTCAACGGCGCCGTGGACGCCATGAAGGAAGAATTTGCGCTGTCCGAGGCCGTCACCGGCTTCGCCGTCGCCATCGCCCTGCTGGGCTGCGCCGCCGGAGCCTTCCTGGCAGGCAAGGTGGCCGACCGGTATGGCCGCATCCCGGCCATGAAGCTGGGGGCACTGCTGTTCCTGATCAGCGCCATCGGTACGGGATTCGCGTTCGGCGTGTGGGACCTGGTGTTCTGGCGCCTGGTAGGCGGGCTGGGCATCGGTTTGGCCTCCGTGATCGCGCCCGCATACATCTCCGAGATTTCGCCGCGCAAGGTCCGCGGCCGCCTCGCGTCGCTGCAGCAGCTGGCCATCACCACCGGTATCTTTGCCGCCCTGCTCTCGGACGCGCTCTTTGCCACCAGTGCCGGCGGCGCGGACCAGTCGTTCTGGCTGGGCATCGAGTCGTGGCGCTGGATGTTCCTGGCCGCCGCAGTACCGGCCGTCGTCTACGGCTGGGTCGCCTTCACCCTGCCCGAGTCCCCGCGGTTCCTGGTCTTCCAGGGCAAGGAGGATGAGGCCCGGACGATCTTCGCCTCCATCGCCCCGGGGGAGGACACCGACCGGCATATCCGTGACATCCGGGAGGCCATCGAGGAAGACAAGCTGGCGGGCCAAAAAGGTTCCATCCGCGGAAAGACGTTCGGCCTGCAGGCAGTGGTCTGGGTGGGCATCATCCTGTCCGTGCTGCAGCAGTTCGTGGGCATCAACGTGATCTTCTACTACTCCACCACGCTGTGGAAGGCCGTGGGCTTCCAGGAAAAGGACTCCCTGACCATCTCGGTGGCCACCTCCATCACCAACATCCTGGTGACCCTGGTGGCCATCGCCCTGGTGGACCGCGTGGGCCGCCGCCCCATCCTCCTGACCGGCTCCGTGGGCATGGCCGTGTCCCTCGGCGCCATGGCGCTGGCGTTCTCCTCGGCAAAGGGCAGCGGCGAAGACATCACCCTGCCCGGCGCCTGGGGACCCATCGCGCTGGTGGCCGCCAACGTCTTCGTGGTCAGCTTCGGCGCGTCATGGGGGCCGCTGGTGTGGGTGCTCCTCGGCGAGATCTTCCCCTCCAAGATCCGTGCCCGTGCGCTCGGCCTGGCGGCAGCGGCACAGTGGGTGGCCAACTTCGTGATCACCCTCAGCTTCCCGGTGATGGCCGCCGTTTCGCTGCCGCTGACCTACGCCATGTACGCCCTGTTTGCCGCGGCATCCTTCTTCTTTGTCATGTTCAAGGTGCCGGAGACCAACGGCATGTCCCTGGAGCAGGCAGACACCCTGTTCGTACCCAAGGGATCCGCCAAGGCCTAGGAACGCCCCATCACCTTCCGAGGTCGAACAGCAAACCCTCCATCACGTGACGTGATGGAGGGTTGGCTGTTTACTGCGGTGAGGAACGGCGGTCAGACCACGTGCGGTTCGTGCGCGGACAGGTAGGTGCGGCCGCCCAAGGCGATCATGATGGCAACCGCCATGGCTACGGCGCCGGCGAAGAACGGTACCTGGGGGCCAAAGTGCTCGCCCAGCTGCGCGGCCGCGAACGGGGCCAGGGCGCCGCCCATCCAGCGGACGAAGTTGTAGCCGGAGGATGCCACGGGGCGGGGTGAGTCGGAGACGCCCATGGCCAGCTCGGTATAGATGGTGTTGTTGACTCCCAGCAGGGCGCCAGCGACGATCACGAGGACGACGACGGCAGGAACGGAGTGCCCGGCCGCCAGTCCCAGGCCGGCCAGGTCCAGCATGAGCAGGAACAGCGTGCCTGTGAGTACCTTGACGGCGCCGAAGCGGGCCTGCAGGGGTGGCGCCACGAAGACGGAGAACATGGCCACGGCCACGCCCCACCCGAAGAAGACGCCGCCGATGCCGTACGCGTCCATGCCCAGGATGAACGGGGTGAAGGCCAGGATGGTGAAGAAGCCGTAGTTGTAGAACAGTCCGCTTGCCGCCGTCGTCCGCAGTCCCTTGTGGCCCAGTGCCAGCAGGGGGTCCCGCAGCCGCACCTTGCGTTCGGGCAGCGGCGTCTTGGGCAGCAGGGCGATCAGGGCGATGAAGGCGGCGGCCATCAGGACGGCGGTGCCGAAGAAGGGGGCACGCCATTGCCAGCCGCCGAGAAGGGCGCCAAGCAGCGGGCCGAGGGAGATGCCCAGGCCCAGGGCTGCTTCGTAGAGGATGATGGCGGTTCCTGCGCCGCCGCTGGCGACGCCCACGATCACCGCGAGGGCGGTGGCCACGAACAGGGCGTTGCCCAGCCCCCAGCCGGCGCGGAAGCCCACCAGCTCACCGACGCTGGCAGACAGGCCGGAGAGCGAGGAGAAGACGACGATGATGGCCAGGCCAATCAGCAGTGTCTTCTTACCGCCGATCCGGGAGGAGACGAACCCGGTGATCAGCATGGCCAGCGCCGTGACCATGAAGTAGCTGGTGAAGAGCAGGGAGACCTGGCTGGGAGTGGCTTCCAGGTTCTTGGCAATGGCGGGGAGGATGGGGTCCACCAGGCCGATGCCCATGAAGGCGAACACGGCGGCGAGGGCTGTGGCCCAGACTGCCTTGGGCTGCTTCAGGAGCGAGGCCTTTTCGGCCTGCAAGGTTGATTCGGGTGCCTGCAGGGATTCTGCGAGCTGGCCGTCCATGGAGGGTACTCCTAAGTCTGTGGCTGGTTTGTTACTGATCAGTTCAGTTCTGGATGAATGCATTGATCTTGTCGATGACGGGCAGGGCGTCCGCCAGGGCTTTGCGGTCCTGGTCAGTGAGGGTGCCGAGGATCTCGGCCATCACCTGGTTGCGGCGCTTGTTCGCGGAGTCGACGGCGGCACGGCCTTCGTCAGTCAGGACCACCTGGACAGCGCGGGAGTCAGTCGGGTCCGGCTCCCGCCGGGCAAGGCCGGCGCGTTCAAGCTTGATGATCTGCTCCGTAGCGCTGGGGACGCGCACGCCAAGGTTCCGGGCAATCTCGCCGACGCGCTGGCCTTCTCCCATCAACATCTTGAGGGTGCTGAGCTGGGCGGCGCTGAGTTCACCGTCGGCGTCAAGGCGTCGAACAAGGTAAACACCGTGTCGGAGGGCTTCGCGGAACCCGCTGGCGAGTTCCTGCAGGTGGGCATCGTTCGTATTCATCGTTAGGTAGCCTAACAGTTAGGGTGCCTAACAGTCAAGGGTTAAAGCTCCAGCTTCATGCCCACATGGCTTCCCTCGAACCCGAGCTGCCCGTAGAACCGTTGGGCCGCTGAACGGCTTGCATGGGTGGTCAGCTGCATCAGGCTGCAGCCGCGCCTCCTTGACTCCCCGATGGCCCACCCCACCATGAGCTTCCCCACGCCCTGGCCGCGAAGTTCCGCCGCTACCCGGACGCCCTCAAGCTGCGAGCGCCACGCTCCCTGCCTGGATATCCCGGGGAGGAAGCTCAACTGGAAGGTGGCTACCACCGGGGAGCCCGGTTCGCCTGGCGGCACCAGCTCGCCCACCAGCAGCAGGTGGTTGGGATCGGCCTCGATCGCTTCGAAAGCGCGCAGGTACGGCTCCATATCCAGGGCTGTTTCGCGGCCTGCGCCCAGGGCATCGTCTGCCAGCAGCCGCACCACGGCAGGCAGGTCGCCACGGGTGGCATGGCGCAGGCGGAACGTGCCGCCTTCAACGCTGGCGGTGAACAGAGCAGGAGCGGCAGCGGAATTCGACGTCACGAGCCCAGCTTGGCACAGGAAACGAACGACGCCGGCACTCGCGGAAGTGCCGGCGTCATTCTGATGCGGCGTTGCCGGAATTCCTGCAGGATCTGACGGAGCGTTGGCTCAGGGGTGCAGGAAGTGATGGCGCGTGCCGGGGGTGTGTCAGGCGGGGGTGCCTGCCATTTCCGCCTGCCGTTCCTCCACCAGGGTGGCAACGGCGTTGAACAGCGGGTGCCCGGGCTCGAGGCCGGTGATCCTGGCCGTGGCGTCCGCGGGGTTCTCGGACCCCAGGATGGCGGCGAGTTGGGTGGCCTCGGCATCGGCGGGATCGTTGAACCGCAGTGCTGCAGCGATGGCACCCAGCAGGGCCTCCGGCACCACGCCGCGTTCTGCGAGTTCCGCTGCCGGGCCGATGAAGCGCTCGTGCCGGCCAAGCTTCCGCAGCGGAGCCCGGCCCACCCTGTTCACGGTGTCCGGCAGGTACGGGTTGGTGAACCTGCCCAGGATCTTCTGGACGTAGGCCTCCTGCTCATCATTGCTGAACTCGTGCTTGGCCACCAGGAGCTGCTTGGTCTCCTCCAGCACTGCGCGCACATCCTCGGCCACATCCTGGTCCGCCATGGCGTCGGAGATCTTCTCCAGGCCTGCTTCGAACCCGAAGTATGCCGCCGAGGCGTGACCGGTGTTGACGGTGAACAGCTTCCGCTCGATGTACGGCGAGAGGTCGTCCACGAAAGTGGCTCCGGGGATTACCGGGGCGGCATCACCAAAGGCGGTGCGGTCGATGACCCACTCGTAGAAGGTCTCCACGGTAACGTCCAGGCCCTGCCCCGCCTCTTGGTTGGGCACGATCCGGTCCACGGCGGTGTTGGCGAACACCGCCTTCCCATCCAGCACAGCGGCGGTGGCCCCAGGCTGGGAGGCCACCTCCTTTGCCAGGATGTCCGTGGCGTTGATCGCGTTCTCGCAGGCCATCACCTGCAGGGGCGCCAGGCCAGGCTCCCTGGCAACGATGCCCTTGGCAATGACGGGCGCCACGAACTTCAGGATGTGCGGTCCCACGGCGGTGGTGACAATGTCCGCCGTCGCAATTTCCCGGACCAGCTCGGCTTCCTGGGCGTTGGAGTTCAGCGCCCGGAAGTTGTCCACCGTGCGCACCGCGGGATTCTCGCCCACCTCATGCACGGCGTAGCTGTCCGCTTCCTTGAGCCGGTTGATGAGCTCCTCGGCGACGTCCGCGAACACCACCTCGTAGCCTGCGTCGTGCAGGAGCAGGCCCACGAACCCGCGGCCGATGTTGCCGGCACCAAAATGTACTGCCTTCACTACGCGTTGACCTTTCCGAAGAGCTCCAGGACTTCGTCCTCGGTCGTGGCAGCCTCAAGCCGTGCCACCTGTTCCTTGTTAGTGAAGACCTTGGCGATGGAGGACAGGATGTGCAGGTGTTCGTTGTTGATGCCTGCGACACCCACCACGAACTTCACTTCCTTGCCGTTCCAGTCGATGCCTTCGGGGTAGCGGATGACGGATACTGCCGACTTGCGGATGTGGTCCTTGGCGGCGTTGGTGCCGTGCGGGATGGCAAGGAAGCTGCCCATGTAGGTGGACACCGATTCCTCGCGTTCGTGCATGGCGGCGATGTAGCCTTCGTCCACGGCGCCACGGGCCAGCAGCAGCCGGCCCGCCTCGTCAATTGCGGCGTCGCGGGTGGTGGCGGAACCGGTCAGGATGACGCTTTCGCGGGCCAGGATCTCCGGGGAGCCTGCCGGTGCCGCCGCGGCGGCAGCGGGCGTGGCGTCCACCGGCGCGTCGGCGGCGTGCGCACCGTGGGTGGCACCGGCGTCGGCCGTTTCGCCGTCGGTGTTGCTCTCCCGGACCAGCTCCACGATCTCGTCATAGCGTGGGCTGTTCATGAAGTTGTCCACGGAGTAGTGGACGGCGCTGGAGGTGACCGGCTTGGCGCGTTCGGTCAGGTCCTGGTGGGTGACCACAACGTCGTAGGTGTCGCTGAGGTTGGCGATGGAGGCGTTGGTGACCTTGACGTCCGGGAAGCCGGCCGCCTTGATCTTGTTCCGCAGCACCGACGCGCCCATGGCACTGGAGCCCATGCCGGCGTCGCACGCGAACACGATGTTCCGCACCGGGCCGGCGAGGACGCCCACTCCACCGCGGCCTTCGGCAGCGGCACCTGCGGCAGTCCCGGCACCGGCACCGGTGAGCGTGGAAGCAACGGAGCTCTTCTTGCCCTTCATGGCCTCCATGCGGGAGGTGGCGTCGCCGAGGTCCGCCTCGTCGCTGTGCTTGGTGGTCCGCAGGATCACCGCGGAGACCAGGAACGAGACCGTCGCCGCGAGCACCACGGACAGGATCACGCCGAAGTAGCTGTCGCGGGAAGTCTGCGCCAGCACGGCGAAGATGGAACCAGGCGCGGCCGGTGCCACGAGGCCGGAGTTGGTGACGGCCAGGGTGGCGATGCCGGTCATGCCGCCGGCGATCGTGCCCAGGATCAGCAGCGGGCGCATCAGGACGTACGGGAAGTAGATCTCGTGGATGCCGCCGAAGAACTGGATGATGGCCGCGCCGGGGGCCGATGCCTTGGCAGCGCCGCGGCCGAAGAACGTGTACGCGAGCAGCAGGCCCAGGCCGGGGCCGGGGTTGGCCTCCAGCAGGAACAGGATGGACTTCCCTTGCTCCAGGGACTGCTGCACGCCCAGCGGGGTGAGGACGCCGTGGTTGATGGCGTTGTTGAGGAACAGGACCTTGGCGGGTTCGATGAAGATGCTGGTCAGCGGCAGCAGGCCGTTGTGGACCAGGAACTGCACGAAGTTGCCCGCGGCCGTGCTGAACGCGGTGACCAGCGGCGATATGCCGTAGAACCCCAACAATGCCAGGAGCGCGCCCCAGATGCCGGCGGAGAAGTTGTTGACCAGCATTTCGAAGCCGGGGCGGATCTTGCCGTCCCAGATCATGTCGATCTTCTTCATGGTCCAGCCGCCCAGGGGGCCCATGATCATGGCGCCGATGAACATCGGGATGCCGGCGCCCACGATCACGCCCATGGTGCCGATGGCACCTACCACGCCGCCGCGGACGTCGTAGACCATCTTGCCGCCGGTGTAGCCGATCAGCAGCGGCAGGAGGTAGGTGATCATGGGGCCCACCAGGCCGATGTTGGGCTTTCCGTCAGTCTCGCCGAACCCACCGAGCTGCGGAACGGGCAGCCAGCCCTTCTCGATGAAGAGGGCGGTGATGATGCCCCAGGCGATAAACGCGCCAATGTTGGGCATGATCATGCCGGACAGGAATGTCCCGAACTTTTGGACGTGCACGCGCGCGCTGGTGCGGGGTTTTGCAACTGTCTCTGTTGCCATGTGATTTCCTAACCGTCATTCCTGCTGCTCCGCAGGATTGGTCCGATGATTACGACGACGTACTGCTGGGTATTGCGGGTTGTGGGGCTAACCGGCCGGGCTGGTGGAGATCCGGTGCAGCCATTCGAGGAAAAGCTTGAGTTCCGAGCTGGAAAGCTGGTCAGAGTGCGAGGCCTGAAGTGCGGCGTTCAGGGCGATCGCTGCCACCACCACCGAGGACTTCCCGGTGCCGCCCGCGGCCGGCCCGCTGGCGGGCTCGGCGGACACCGCGAAGATCATGGCGTCCCGGGTCATGGTGGACAGTTCGAGGTTGCGTTCGGTGGCGGGCTCCGCAATCAGCATCAGCGTCACGCCCACGTTGGCCGCCAGGATGGACCTGGCCGCCTCCCTGGGCTGGACGTTGAGCTGGCCCGCCGCCGCTGCCTTGTTCAGCATCTCCTCCATCAGCGCCTCGGCGTCAGCCACGATGGCCGGCCGGCTTTCCGGGCGGATGTTGCCGAACATCACCAGGTACAACTCGGGCTGGTTCAGGCCGAACTGGACGTGGTTGTCCCACATTCTCCGGATGTCCTCAAGAGGCTGCCCGGAGGGGGCGAAATCCCTTTCGCCCGCGACATATTCTTCAAACCCTGCGGCGACGACGGCGTCGAACAAACCTTCCTTGTCACCGAAGTGGTGGTACAGCGTAGGAGCCGAAACCCCTGCCAGCTGGGTGATCTGGCGGGTGGAGACCGGAGCTCCCGCGGATTTTGCCAGCAGTTCCGCGGCAGCACGGAGCAGCCGCATTTTGGGGGGAAGCTGGCCATCCAAACTCATAACCGCTACCCTAGCACCTATAGCGTTGCTATATGAACTGAATCACATACAATTTTTTCAGGCACGTTTCCTGCCCCTGGACGTAGCAGTCCTCCGGCGGACCCGGCACGGCGCCGGAGAACTTGGCGGGCCTGTCTACCGGCAGAGAATGAGGACCTTCAGTGCAGAACTTCCCAGGAGTAGGCGTCAGCCCCGGCCGTATCATCGGCACCATCCGGCAGATGCCCAAACCCATCAGTGAGCCTCCCGCCGGTGAGCAGCTGGCCCCGGACACCACTGCCGACGAAGCCACTGCAGCACTGAAGGCGGCGTCCCAGGCCGTCCATGACGAACTGAAGGAGCGCGCTGCGCATGCTGTGGGCGATGGCAAGGCGGTACTGGAAGCCACGGCACTCATGGCCAAGGACACCATGCTGATCAAGGGCGCGGCCAAGCTGGTGGCCCGTGGAACCTCCGCCGAACGGGCCATTTGGGAATCCGGCTCCTCCGTGTCCGAAATGCTGCACAACCTGGGCGGCTACATGGCCGAGCGCGCCACCGATGTCCTGGACGTCCGCGCGCGTATCGTGGCCGAACTGCGTGGCGTGCCCGCTCCCGGCATTCCCGCCTCCAGCACCCCGTTCGTCCTGGTGGCGGAGGACCTCGCCCCGGCCGACACCGCCACGCTTGATCCCAACAAGGTGCTGGCACTGGTCACCGCGGGCGGCGGCCCACAGTCGCACACCGCCATCATCGCCCGCTCCCTGGGCCTGCCGGCCGTGGTGGCCGCCGTGGGCGTTGACGAGCTGGCGGACGGCACCGAGGTGTACGTGGACGGCGCGGCCGGCCTCATCACCGCCGAGCCCGACGAATCCCTTCGCGCGACGGCGGAGGCCTGGGCTGCCACGGCGTCACTGCTGGCTGAGTTCACCGGCACGGGCACGACGGCGGACGGCCACGAAGTGCCGTTGCTCGCCAATGTGGGCGGCGGCAAGGACGCGGAAGCGGCCGCGAAGCTCGGCGCCCAGGGCGTGGGCCTGTTCCGCACCGAGTTCTGCTTCCTGGAACGGGACACCGAACCGTCCGTCGAGGAACAGGCGGCCGCCTACAAGAGCGTCTTCGATGCCTTCCCGGGCAAGAAGGTGGTCCTGCGCACCCTGGATGCGGGCGCCGACAAGCCGCTGCCCTTCCTCACCGACTCCACGGAGCCCAACCCGGCCCTTGGCGTCCGCGGCTACCGCACCGACTTCACCACCCCCGGCGTCCTGGACCGGCAGCTTGAAGCCATTGCACTGGCGCAACAGCAGTCCGAAGCCGACGTCTGGGTCATGGCCCCCATGATCTCCACCGCGGAGGAAGCCTCACGCTTCGCCTCCATGTGCGCGGACGCCGGGATCAAGACCCCCGGCGTGATGGTGGAGGTCCCCTCCGCGGCCCTCACCGCCGAGTCCATCCTCCGCGAAGTCGGCTTCGCCAGCCTGGGCACCAATGACCTCACGCAGTACGCCATGGCCGCGGACCGCCAGCTCGGCCCGCTGGCCAACCTGAACACCCCGTGGCAGCCCGCGGTCCTGCGCCTCGTGGGGCTGACGGTGGAGGGATCCCGGGCGGAAGGGCACAACAAGCCCGTGGGCGTCTGTGGTGAGGCTGCCGCGGACCCGGCCCTCGCCGTCGTCCTCACCGGCCTTGGTGTCAGCACCTTGTCCATGACGGCGCGTTCGCTCGCCGCCGTGGCAGCGGTCCTGAAGACGGTCACCCTGTCCGAGGCCCAGGAACTGGCCAAGCTGGCCCTGTCCGCACCGAGCGCCACCGAAGCCCGGGCCTGGGTGCGGGAGAAGCTGCCGGTCCTGGAGGAACTGGGACTCTGACGCCCGCCGCGGCCGGGCGCGGGATAGGCTACGTCCATGGCACTGATAGCCCCCCGCGTCACGGCCGGCCTCCCTGCCGGTGAGGCCCGCAGCCTTGCGCGCTCCCTCGAGGACAGCAATGACATCACCGTCTTCGTGGACGGCACCGTCCACCGCCTGCCCGGGCAGGCCCGGGACGCCGTCGTGGATCTGCTCGCCAGGCTCAGCCGCGGCGAAACTGTGACGGTCAGCAGCGTGGAGGAGATGCTCACCACCTCACGGGCAGCCGAACTTGCGGGCATTTCGCACACGTACCTGCGGAACATGACGGACCGCGGGGAGATTCCCGTGGAGTACCGGGGGTCGCACCGCCGGATCCGGACAGCCGACATCATGGCGTGGCTCGAGGACCAGAAGGCCACTGCCCAAAAGCACGCGGACCAAAAGCGGAAACACGGGAAGGCTGCCGCGGACCCCGCCGGCGCAGGTACGTAGTGCTGCCCCGATTGTCCCGCGTGCGGGGCCGGAAGGACCCGCGGCTTCAGGCAACCGGGGTGGAAGCAAACGGACTCAGGGGCCGCATCCTCTGGGCTGGCGGGACTCCCGCCCCGGGACCGGACGCCGCCGGCTCCACGGGGCCCGCCTACATCCTTATCCACGGCATCGGTGTTTCCCACCGCTACCTCCGGCGGCTCCACGACGAGCTCGCCGCCGTTGCCCCCACCTATTCCCTGGATTTGCCGGGCTTTGCCGGCACGCCAAAACCCGGGCGGCAGCTGTCCGTGGCGGACTATGGCGCCTTCATCGCCCAGGCGCTGAAAGCGAACGGTATCAGGTCGTACATCCTGGTGGGCCACTCCATGGGAGCACAGTTCGCCATCGAGACGGCCCTCTACGCCCCCGGGCACGCGCAGCGGCTGGTCCTGATGGGTCCGGTCGTGGACGCGCGGCACCGCAGTGTCCGGCGGCAGGGCCTGGCGCTGTTCCTGGACGCGCTCCTCCGGGAAAGTGCCTCCTCCAACTGGCTGGTCTTCTCGGACTACTTCCGCTGCGGCCCGCGCTGGTACTTCACCATGGTGCCCGTGATGCTGGCCTACCCCACGGAGTCGAGGCTGGCAGGGATCAACGTTCCCGTGCTGGTCCTGCGCGGCAACCATGACCAGGTGGCCGGCGCCGACTGGTCGCTCCGGCTTTCGCAGGTGGTGCCGCAGGGAAGCTTCACTGAAATTGCCCGGGCAGGACACGTGGCCCAGCATCTGCGCCCGCGCCAGGTGGCGGCCGCGATCAGGTCCTTTGCCGGTTCGGCGGACGGTTCGGCGGATGGTGCGGCCGCCGGGTAGTTCTGGTCCCGGGCCTTGACTTCCTCAGATGCGCGGCCGCGACGCCCACCGGCGCATCTTGAGTGCCGCGTGCAGTTCCAGCCGGGGCAGGCCCTTCAGCGGGTCCACCCCCAGCAGCTGCCGAATCCGGCCCAGCCTGTTGTAGATGCTGCTGCGGTGCAGGTGGAGCCTGGTGGCCACATCCTGGACTGAACCGTCGTTGTCATAGAGCAGCTCCAGGACAGGGATGAGCTCGCCGTTGCGGTCATGGTCCTCCAGCATGCGGAAGTACACGGAGCCCGAGTCCGCCCAGGCCCCCACCCCTCCCCCGGCCGAGGCCAGGAGCTGGTAGACGCCGATGGACCGGCAGTCCACCAGCTCCCCAAGCTGGGAATCCACCGCTGCCGCCTGGGCTGCCACCCGGGACTGCCGGTACGCCTCCGAGAGCTGGCGGGTTTTCGCAAAGCCCTCGCTGATGCCCAGGATGATCCGGTGCACCGGGCGGCCAGAACGCTTGGCCAGCTCAAGCTGGTAATGGACCAAAAGCTGGGCGTGGTTGGCCCGGCCCGTGGTCTCGCGGAACAACACCACGGAGTGCGTTTCCGTTCCGGCGCTAAAGAGTGCAGCATCCATTCCCACCGTCGCCTGCAGTGCGGTGGACCGATGGATGAGGGTGGACGCAATGGGGTCAGGTCCGCTGGCCCAGCCGTCCGCGTCCAGCACTGTGACCATCTGCCATGGACCCCGGCCCTGGACTTCCTTCCAGCCCGCTACTGCGGCCACCGCATTCGGCTCCCCGGAACATGCAAGTAGGAACTCGCGCTCACGGCCCCGGCGGAACTCGGACTCAGCCGTGTTTGAGTCGAGCAGGAGGCCGGACAGCAGCTCAAGCTCATGGTTGACGCCCGGCAACTGGGTGAGGATCGCCGTCGGGCTCTCCTCTGCCGACTCCTGCTGCACCCACAGGTAACCCACCCGGAAACCCCGGACCATCAGCGGGACGCAGACGCGGCCCAGCATGCCGAGCTCCGGGTTGGCGGGAATCACGACCGGGCGGACGGCCGTGGCGATTCCGTGCGAGAGCTGCCATGCGCTCACGTCCGCCGGGACCTTCTTGCTCAACAGGAAATTCACGCGCACCCGGTCCGCGTGCGACTGGTTGGAGCTGTAGGCGAGCAGGAGTCCGTCCAGGTCCTCGAGGGACAACCCGCGGCCCAGCTTCTGGGCCACCTGCTCCACGAGCTGTTCCACATCCTGCTGCTGCATGGGGCAACACTACTGCCTGGGCGGCGCGACAGACGAACCAACAGCAGGCGACACCTGACGCTTCAGGAGTCGACAGCTGTCGAGCCGGCGGCGGCAAAAACCGCGGAATCTAAGGGTTGCCAATGTTCCAGGTTTGGCGGCCCATGTCGCCTGGCTCACAGCCGGATTTATCGTTGAAACACGAAAGCATTTCCGCACTTCCGGCCCACCGGCCCTACAAACTGGAGCAGACGATGATCATCGGCGTCCCCAAAGAAATCAAGAACAACGAATTCCGCGTGGCCATCACCGCCGCCGGTGTCCACGAATTCCTTACCCACGGCCACACCGTCCTCGTGGAGCGCGGGGCCGGCCTGGGCTCAGGCATCACGGACGAGGAATACTCGATCGCCGGCGCCGAGATCGTCAACGAAGCCGATGACGTCTGGGCACGCGCCGACATGGTGATGAAGGTCAAGGAGCCCATCAAGTCCGAGTACCACCGCTTCCGCAAGGGCCTGATCCTCTTCACCTACCTGCACCTGGCGGCCGAGCCGGAACTGACCAAGGAACTCATCAACTCCGGCGTCACCGCCATCGCCTACGAAACCGTCCAGGAGGGCCGCTCCCTCCCGCTGCTGGCACCGATGTCCGAAGTTGCCGGCCGCCTGTCCGTCCAGGTCGGCGCCACCTCGCTGATGGCTCCCGCCGGCGGCAAGGGCGTGCTCATGGGCGGCGTGCCCGGTGTGCGCCCCGCCAAGGTGGTTGTCCTGGGCGCCGGTGTTGCCGGCACGAACGCGGCAGCCATGGCCCTGGGCCTGGGCGCCGACGTCACCATCCTGGACATCAACATCAACCGCCTGCGTGAACTGGACGCCCAGTACCAGGGCCGGCTGAAGACGGTGGCCTCCAACAAGTACGAGATCGAAAAGTCCGTGGTGGACGCGGACCTGGTCATCGGCTCAGTCCTGATCCCCGGCGCCAAGGCCCCCAAGCTGGTCACCAACGACCTCGTGGCCCGGATGAAGCCCGGCTCGGTCCTTGTGGACATCGCCGTGGACCAGGGCGGCTGCTTCGAGGACACCCACCCCACCACGCACCAGGAACCCACCTACAAGGTGCACAACACCATCTTCTACTGCGTCGCCAACATGCCGGGCGCCGTCCCCAACACCTCCACCTACGCGCTGACCAACGTCACCCTGCGCTACGCCGTTTCCCTGGCGAACCTGGGCGTCAAGGCCGCCTTCGACCGCGACCCCGCCCTCGCCGCCGGGCTCAACATCGCCGCCGGCCACGTGACCCACCACTCCGTGTCCGAGGCCCACGGCCTGCCCCTCGTCGCAAACTGGCACGAGGTGGTTTCGGCCTAGTCACCCTTCATCGATTGCTCCGTACTTGTCGTTTTGGACCCCCAGAACGACAACTACGGAGCAATCGATTGGCTTTTAACCAGTTCCCGGGCGGCTTCGATGATTTTCAGGACCTCGACGGCGTCCTCGGGGTTCACGGGGAGGGGCAACTGTGAACTGGTGCCGCCGTCGAGGATTTTCGCTGCCAGCAGTTGGTAGAACTCCGGATAATTCCCCCGTTCCGTGGGGAGCCGGTCCAAGTGTCCGTCCCGGCCCAAAAACCCCGCCCATTCCGTGTCTTCCCGGCCGTAGGCAGGATCCAAAGGGCTGCCGCCGGCAGCAAGGTAGGGCTCCTGCGGGTCCACGCCGTTCTTGGTGAAGCCGCCAACGGAGCCAAGGACCCGGAAGCGGGGCCCCTGCTGCGCGCACAGCACGTTCATGGTGAGGTGGCTGATCACCCCGGACTCATGGCTCAGGACCAGGAAGACATCGTCGTCCGCACGCTCGTCGGACCGCCGCGCCTTCAGCTCCGCGTGGAGCACGGTGGCGGGTCCAAACAACTGCAGGGCCTGGTCGATGAGGTGGCTGCCAAGATCAAAGAGCACGCCGCCCCCGTCCGCAGCCGTGGCCCGCGCCTTCCACGCCTTGGCGATGGCCGGGGACCAGCGCTCGAAACGTGATTCGAACCGGGCCACGTCGCCAAAGGCCCTGGCAGCCAGCAGCTTCTGCAGGGTAAGGAAATCGCCGTCCCACCTCCGGTTGTGGAACACCGTCAGCACCCGGCCCAGCTGCCGCGCCAGGTCAACCAGCTCCTGTGCCTGCGCGCTGGTCACGGCAAACGGTTTGTCCACCACAACATCCAGCCCTGCTTCCAGGGCGGCCTTGGCCACCTGGTGGTGCGTCGCTGGCGGCGTGGCCAGCACCACCAGGTCAAGGTCAGTTGCCCGCTTAAGGACCTCCGCCGCGTCGCGTACCACCTCCACCCCCGGAAGCCGCGATGAGGCACCCGCCTGCCGCCCGGCGTCGGACGTTGCAATGACGTCCAGCGAATAGCCGGGGTTGGCAGCGAGCAGCGGGGCGTGGAATACGCTCCCTGCCAGCCCGTAGCCGACGACGGCGGTGCGGATGGTGCGCGGCTTGCCTTCGGTTCCGGTCATGGAAGCTACGCTACCCCTCGGTGCGCACCGTTAAACGGGGACGGCACCCCTGGTGACCAGGGGTGCCGTCCTTTCGGTTGCGCTGTGGTGTTGTTACTTCTTTTCCCAGCCGATGGTGGTCCAGTCCGGGACCTGGGACAGGCTCTGGAACAGGGACGGGCCGTAGTTGGCCAGGCCGGTGCGGACGAAGGAGATCTGCGGGCCGTTGAAGACCACGCCCATGGAGTAGTACTTGGCCATGTGCTCCTTCTCCACGTCCATGGCTGCCTTGTTGCGGGCGGCGTTGTCTTCGATGGAAGCGAGGTCGGCGATCTTCTTGTCCAGCTCGGCGTCGCCCAGCTTGTTCTCGTTGACCTTGGAGTCGTAGTACTGCTTGACCGCATCAGTGGCATCGGGGCCAACGGTGTAGCCGGAAATGCTCAGATCGAATTCGCGGCTGCCGAGGACCTTGCCGAAGTCGGCGGAGGCGCGCTGGTCAATCCCGACGTCCATGCCGCCGGCCTGGAGCTGCTTCTGCAGGGTCTGGGCCACGGCGAGGGTGGTGGGATCGTCACCGAAGTTGCTGATCTTGAAGGCGGCAGGCTTGCCGTCCTTTTCCATGATGCCGTTGGCGTTGGGCGTGTAGCCGGCGTCGGTGAGGACCTTCTTGGCGGCATCGGGTCCGGTCTCCTTGACCGGGTAGTTGTCCTGGTAGTAGTCGGAGAACGGCATCAGCATCATGGATCCGGAGCTGGGTTCCTCCCAGTTGAGGCCGTTGAAGCGGACCTTCCGGAGGGCTTCGCGGTCCACGGCGGCGAAGATTGCCTTGCGGACGTTGACGTCGGTGATGCGCTGGGCGTTCAGGTTCAGGCCACCGGCAAACAGCCGCTGGCCGCGGCGGATGTCGGTGTCCTTGGTGCCGTCGAGCTGCTTGTAGAGGGAGATGGTGTTGGCGTTCATGGCGTCGATCTCGCCGTTCTTGAACGCTGCAATTTGTGCGCTGGTCTCCAGCTGGCGGAAGGTCACGTTGGAGAGGACGGGCTTCTGGCCCCACCACTTGTCGTTCGGCACCATGGTCACCGTCTTGGCGGCGGTGTCGTACTGGTCCAGCTTGAACGGACCGGCCATCCACTCGGGGTGCAGGTTGCCGTTGAAGCCTTCGTTGAAGATCGCAGGGGTGTTGACGGCGGGGTGGATGAGGCCGAAGAAGAGCGAATCCACCGGGAACACCGGACGGCTGGTCTTGACGATGACTTCTTTGTCGTTGCTGCCGGCCTCGACCGAATCGACGAATTCGTAGGCGCCTGAGCTGACGATGTCATAGCCGGCGTCCGGGCTCTTGAGGATGTTCCAGGTGTTCTTGAAGGCCCTGACGTCGATGGGCGTGCCGTCATTGTAGGTGGCCTTGGGGTTCACCTTGATGGTGATGGTCTGCTTGCCGTCCTTGACTACGCTGTCCACCGACTCGCAGAAGTCCGGGTTGGGGGTGACCTTGCCCTTGAAGTCCACTTTCCAGCAGCCGCCAATGCCGCCGCTGTTCATTGCCACCGGGTTCATGGGCACCTGAAGTGCGGAGTTGTCAGCGCTGTTGCCGTTGTTGGAGAACCCGTTGAAGTCAGGGCCGATGTTGCCCACCGGAAGGGTGACCTTGCCGCCCTGCTGAAGATCGGCTGCCGGCTTCTCGTTGATGCTGATCAGTTTGGAGAGGTCGCTCCCCGAGTCCTGTGCCTTTGCTGACTCCGGGCCGCTGGCACCGCCACCGCCGCAGGCCGTTAGCGCCAGGGCCGCAGCAATGACTGCGGCTCCGCCGATCCTGTTCAGTTTCCTCATGGTTTTCCCTTCATTGTGCTGCGAGTGGTGGTGCTTGGGGTCGAGAAATCTCAGGGGGAGTGGTGCTCCGCGGCTTCGTGGACCACGAGCATGTCCTCATCCAGTTCCCCGTCAGGGAAGAAGCAGGCGAACCGCTGGTCTGCGGTGGAGGCCGCCGCTTCCAGTGCCGGTTCCAGGGTGAGGCACTTTTCCTGCTTGGCCGGCGGCAGCGCCGCAAAGACGGGACAACGGGTGGCAAAGTTGCACCCCTTGGGAGCCTGCAGCGGCGACGGCAGGTCGCCCTGGAGGATAATCCTTTCCCGGGTGCGTTCCAGCTGCGGGTCCGGTACGGGGATGGCGGAGAGAAGCGCCCGGGTGTAGGGGTGCCGGGGGTTGTCGAAGACGCGGTCCACCGCCCCGATCTCCACGATCTTCCCGAGGTACATGACCGCCACGCGGTTGGAGATGTGGCGCACCACCGATAGATCATGCGCCACCAGCAGGTAGCTCAGGCCCAGGTCCGCGCGCAGGTGGTCCAGCAGGTTGATGACGCCGGCCTGGACAGACACGTCAAGGGCTGAGACGGGCTCGTCCAGGACCACCAGCTTGGGGTTCACGGCGAGGGCCCGGGCGATTCCGATCCGCTGGCGCTGGCCGCCGGAGAACTGGTTGGGGAAGCGGTTGACGTGGTCCGGCTGCAGGCCTACCAGCCTCATCAGTTCCATGATCCGTTTCCTGATGGCGTCCCGGTCCATGCCGGCGTTCTCCAGGGGTTCAGCGAGGACTTCGTACACGGTGAACCGGGGATCCAGCGCGCCGGTGGGGTCCTGGAACACCATCTGGAGTTCGCGCCGCATCCCGGCTTTGGTCTTCGCGTCGGCCGCCTGCTTGTTGCTGAGGCCCCCGATCACCACCTCGCCGTCCTGGCCGGGGTGGAACTCCATGATTTCCAGCAGGGTGGTGGTCTTTCCCGAGCCCGACTCGCCCACAATGGAGAAGCACTCGCCCTCGCGGATGTCGAAGCTCACGCCGTCCACGGCCTTGACGGTGCCGATTTTGCGCTTGATCAGGGCTCCCCTGGTCAGGGGGAAGTGCTTGCGCACCTCATTAAGCTGCAACACGGCCCGGCGCTCCTCCCGGGGCACCGCGTCGAAGCGGGACACCGGCACCGGCGGGGCAGCGAACACGTCGTGGACATCCACGGAGCCGCCAAGGGACCCCGACTTGATACAGGCGGCACGGTGCAGCGTTCCGCCGCCGACCGGTTCCAGAACCGGTTCACCGTCGAGGCATGCGTCCGTCGCGAGCGGGCAACGGGGGGCGAACGAGCAACCCGTGGGCGGGGTCAGGAGGTTCGGCGGCATTCCTTCGATGGGAACCAGCGAGGTTTTTTCCGTCACGTCCACCCGGGGGACGGCGCCGAGCAGCCCCAGGGTGTAGGGCATACGGGGACTGTAGTAGATATCGTCCACGGCGCCGGTCTCCACCGACTTTCCCGCGTACATGACCATGATGTCGTCTGCCATCCCGGCCACCACGCCAAGATCGTGCGTGATCATGACGACGGCGGCGCCGGTCTCCTCCTGTGCCGCGTGGAGCACCTCAAGGACCTGCGCCTGGATGGTAACGTCCAGGGCCGTCGTCGGCTCATCGGCGATCAGGACGCGCGGGTTGTTGGCGATGGCAATGGCAATCATGACGCGCTGGCGCATCCCGCCCGAGAATTCGTGCGGGAACGCCTTCAACCGTTCCCTGGGGCTGGGGATGCCCACCCTGGCCAGGAGCTCGACGGCGCGTGCTTCCTTTGCCTTCCTGCTCATGGCTGGGTGGTGGATGGTCAGCGCCTCGATGATTTGGGTGCCTACGGTGAACACAGGGGTCAGCGAGGAGAGGGGATCCTGGAAGACCATGGCAAGGTCGTTGCCGCGGAACGCGCACATGTCCTTATCGCTCAATCCCAGCAATTCCCGGCCCTTGAGCCGTACGGAACCGGAGACCTCGGCCGTTGGCGGGAGCAGTCCCATGATGGCAAGGGAGGTGACGGACTTGCCCGACCCCGATTCACCCACGATTCCCAGCGTCCTCCCGGGCAGGAGGTCGAAGTCGACGCCCCTGACAGCGTGGACCACGCCGTTTTCGGTATTGAACCGGACGTTCAGGTCGCGGACGGACAGGACGGCGTCGCCGGGGGCGTGCAGCCCTGCTACGTGCAGGCGCTCCACGGTTGAACGTGACGGGTCCGTGGCTCCGGTGGTGGTTTCGCTGCTCATGGCGTCTTCTTCTCCGCACGGATCGTCCGGGCTTTGGCTTTCTTGGCTTTGCCGCTGGAAGTGGAGCTGGGGTCAAAGGCGTCGCGGAGGCCGTCGTTCATCATGGCCAGGGAGCCTGTGAGCAGGAACATTACGGTCAGGGGCACCCAGAACATCCAGGGAAAGGTCTGCACCTGGGAGGTGGCGCCGCCGATCAGTACGCCAAGGCTCACGTCCGGCACCTTGATGCCGATGCCAATGAACGAAAAGGCCACCTCGGCAAGGATCGCCGCCGTGACACCGCGGGTGATGTCCAGGATCAGGAGGGAACCGATGTTCGGAACCAGGTGCCGCCACACGATCCGCCGCGGCGGGACGCCCATGTACTGGGCTGCCTTGACGAAGTCCCGCTGCATCAGTGACATGGACATGGAACGGATAAGGCGCGCCGTTCCCATCCAGCTGAACACCAGCAGGACGATGATCAGCAGCAGCCAGGAGGGAACGTCGCGCTTAAGGCCCGCACCTCCGCCGCTGGTGGCGACGGCGACCACCAGGAGCGCCGGCATCATGATCAGCGCCTCCAGGATGAACAGCATCACCTTGTCCACCTTGCCGCCGAAGTAGGCCATGGTGCAGCCGTAGACGGCAGCGATCAGGACTGATACCAGGCCCACCACAAGGCCGATGAGGATGGAGATCCTGGTGCCCTCCACGGTCATGGCATAGAGGTCGATTCCCGCCTGGGAGGTCCCTAGATAATGGTCGGCGGACGGCGGCATCCCGATGTTGAAGGGGTCGATGGTTTCCTTGTCCCACGTCGTGAAGAACCCGCCGATGAACGAGAAGACCGTCAGGGCCGCAAAGATGGCGAGGCCCGCCACTGCCGTCCTGTTGCGCAGGAAGCGGCGGAAGATGATGGTGTTCTTGCCGATGACGACGTCGGCACTTTCCAGATGCGCGTCCTGCGCCACTGCTGCCGGGTCAACGGCGTTCAGGTTGGTCATGGCTACTGCACCCGCACTCTGGGGTCGACAAGCGTGGTGGCGAAGTCCGCCAGGATGGCGCCGATGGCGAAGATGACAGAGCCGTAGGCCAGCGTTGCCGTGGCTGCGTTGACGTCCTGCAGGGAGATGGCATCGATGCTCCAGGAGCCAACGCCGGGCCACGCAAAGATCTTTTCGGCGAAGAACCCGCCGGCGAAGATGGCCGGGATGGTGAATGCGATGCTCTGGGCGACGGGGATGAAGGAAACGCGGAGGGCGTGCCGGGCGATTGCCCGGTTCCGGCTTAGGCCTTTGGCCCGGGCGGTCCGGACGAAGTCCGCGTTGACGTTGTCCAGAAGGTATTGCCGCTGCGCGATCTGGTAGGCACCCCAGCCAACCAGCGTGATGGCAACCGTGGGCACCACATAATGCGCCAGAAGGTCAACGAACTGGGGCCATCCGGGGGCGACTCCTGGCGTGGAGATGCCGGTGACGAAGAAGATCCGGTCACCCACCGAATCGTTGATGTTGATGGCACCCAGCTGCACCAGGAAGTAGGCGATGGGGGCGGGAACGATGTAGGCGAGGTAACTGTAGGACGTGATGACGCGGTCCTGGAACTTGTACTGCCGCGCCGCCGAGTAGACACCCAGTGCGACCCCGATGATAAGGGTCAGGATGATGGACGCCAGGAAGAGCCGGGTGGAAATCCAGACCCGGTCCCCGAACTCGGCGTTGATGTATGCGCCGTTGGGGCTCCGGCCCCAGTCCCATCGGGTCACGATTGCGGTGAGCCAGTCCACGTAGCGCTGCCACGGGCTGAGGTCCGGGTCCAGGCCCTTCAACCGCATGGACTTGGCAACTTGTTCGGGAGTGGGCCGGGGAATGCGTTCCTGCTCCAGAAGCGCCGGCTTAAGCGAGCTGACGGCCAGGAGGTAGCCGGCGGACGTGGTGAGGAAGATCATCACCACATACGTGATGCCGCGCTTGGCGAGGTACTTGAGCATGGGCGCTGCTGCATCCTTCCGTCTTCCCCGGACAAGCACGGATTGTGCCGCGTCGCCGGGTCCCGCACCAGCGGTAGCTGGCCTTCCCGCTGCCTTATGGGCATGCCCTGGTGGACTATGTCGCGGGTCACATTCCAGAGGAAACTATCACAAGGCCCAAGCCGAAAAGGGCGCGGATACCCCGAAATCCGGCGCGCCGTATCAGATCGTTATGAATAGTTCTGTGAAGTTGTTTTGACTGGACGCAGGGAACCGCAATGCGTACTCTACGCGGCCATTACAACCCGTGTGACAAGATCGCGCCACGACACTGCCAACCGTTCAGTTGTGACGCCATGTTTACGGATGAGATGCAGGAGCCGCTCCGGGTCCAGGGTGGCGGTCAGCGATCCGGCCATCAGCCACGGCTCCGGTGAACGGAAGCCCGCCTCGACAAGCAGCATCTCCACATGGCGGTTCCAGAGAGCAACGGCGGGGACCTCGAACCTTCCCCTGGCTGCGTGTCCGGCGGCCAGGACCAGGTCCCCGTACTCCACCACGTAGGCAATCCGCTCGGCCCCAAAGGCAAGGAGGCGGTCCAGTGGCGGGGCGCCGGGTCCCAGCGGCGGCGGCCCGAACAGGAAGCGTGCCTGGAAGGCGGCCTCGGAGTCGTCCAGGAGGGTCAGCATGAGTCCGGCCCGGCTCCCGAACCGCCGGAAGACCGTCCCCTTGCCCACACCTGCGCGCTCCGCCAAGCGGTCCATGGTGAGGGCGGCCACGCCACCCTGCTCAATGAGATCGCGGGCGGCCAACAGGAGGCGCTCCCGATTCCTGGCGGCATCACTGCGTTCCGCGGCTGCTGCCGGCGTCATGTCCGGGCGCACTGGGATGGAACTCACAAGGACAGTGTAGTCATCGGGAATACAAGCGGACCGCGGTCCGTTTAGTCTGGTGAAGGCTCCCCGAGCCCCAGTTTCGACCGCAAGCGGCCCCCGCCGCCCAGCTACCAGGAGTTCCCATGACCAAGAGCACAGTCCTGACCCTTGTCGGCAGCCTCCGCGCCGAGTCCACCAACCAGAAGCTGGCCGAGGCAATCCAGCTCAACGCCCCCGAGCAGGTTGACGTGGTCATCCATGAAAGCCTGGGCAACATCCCGTTCTACAACGAGGACATCGACGTGGAGGGCAAAGTTCCGGCTGCCGCAGCGGCACTGCGCGCAGCAGCTGAGAAGGCCGATACCGTCCTGCTGGTCACCCCCGAACACAACGGCACCGTTCCCGCAGCCCTGAAGAACGCCATCGACTGGCTGTCCCGCCCCTTCGGCGCCGGTGCACTGTCAGGCAAGCCGACTGCCGTGGTGGGGACGGCGTTCGGCCAGTACGGCGGAGTCTGGGCCCAGGACGAAGCCCGCAAGGCCGCCGGCATCGCAGGCGCCCAGATCCTTGAGGACGTAAAGCTCGCCGTCCCGGGCTCCTTGGTTCGCTTCGCCGAGGTCCACCCTAAGGATGACGCTGAGGTGGTGGAGCAGATCAAGGGCATCTTCGACACCCTCGCCGCTTCCGCGCCGGCAGCCTAGCAAATCCTGCCCCGCACGGTGCCCGGTACGCGTTCAGCGTGCCGGGCACCGCCCGTTTCACCGCCCCCCCCGTTCCGCAGCCAGCCTACGTGTCCCTGAAGTAGCAGCACAGATAAACAAACGTTGCTTTACGGACAACGCCTGGCTGTATCCTGACTCTGTGACCCACGAAACACTTGACAGGTCCGCAGGCACCCTCCCCGCGGAGGCCATTGACGCTATCGAGCGCGCCGCCACGTCGGCCCACCGCCATGACGAGCTGTTTTCGGAACGCGCAGCCAACATCCGCCAGTCCGCTGTGCGCGATGTCTTCGACATTTCCATGCGGCCCGGCCTGGTGTCCCTTGCCGGCGGAAGCCCGTACCTGCAGTCCCTTCCCATGGAGCGGCTGGCAGCGACGGCAGCCAGGATCATTGCAGAGGACGGCCTTACCGCCCTCCAGTACGGCGCTGGCCAGGGTACCGCCGAACTCCGGGCGCAGATATGCGACGTCATGTCAGCGGAAGGCATCGTGGATGGCCGCCCCGAAAACGTGGTGATCACTGCAGGGTCCCAATCGGCACAGGACGTGGCCACCAAGCTGTTCTGCAACCCGGGCGACGTGGTGCTGGTCGAGGACCCCACCTATGTGGGCGCATTGAACACATTCGAGGCCTACCAGGTCCAGGTGGAGACCGTGGAAATGGACCGGGATGGCCTGGTGCCGCACCTTCTGGAGGCGCGGATAGCCGCCCTCCAGCTTGCCGGAAAGACCATCAAGTTCCTCTACACGATTCCCAACTTCAACAACCCCTCAGGCATCACCCTGGCCAAGGAACGAAGGCAGCAGGTGGTCGATATATGCAGCAGGGCGAATATCTTGGTGCTCGAGGACAATCCCTACGGCCTGCTTCGCTATGAGGGCGATCCCCTCCCTCCCCTGCGTGCCGGCAACCCGGACGACGTCATCTACCTGGGCTCCTTCTCCAAGATCTTCGCTCCGGGCCTTCGCATCGGCTGGGCCCTGGTGCCCGAGCACCTGCAGCGCCGCTATTACCTTGCGGCGGAATCTGTAACGCTCTGCCCGCCGGCCTTCAACCAGATGCTGGTCTCCGCCTACCTGCGCGACTACGACTGGAAGGGACAGATTGCCACCTACCGGGGACTGTATGCCGAGCGCTGCCGCGCCATGCTGGCCGCCCTCAAGGAGTACATGCCCGCCGGAAGCACCTGGACCAGCCCGCAGGGCGGCTTCTTCGTCTGGGTGACGCTGTCTGAGGGTGTTGACACGTACCCGCTCCTGCACAAAGCGATCGACGCCGGCGTCGTGTTCATCCCCGGCGCCGCCTTCACGCCATCGGACGAGCCATCCAACAAACTCAGGCTCGCTTTCAGTGCCGTGCCTCCAGACGCCATCGCCGAAGGGGTGCG
The DNA here is from genome assembly GCF_036455295.1 of Pseudarthrobacter phenanthrenivorans. Taxonomy (GTDB): domain Bacteria; phylum Actinomycetota; class Actinomycetes; order Actinomycetales; family Micrococcaceae; genus Arthrobacter; species Arthrobacter phenanthrenivorans_C. The sequence goes on from NZ_JAYXNX010000013.1 coordinate 42,507, forward strand.
CCGCCTGGCGCCGGTGCTGCAGGAAGCCATCGCCGCGCTGTAGCGTAAGCCACACGAGAGCCGACAACCGAACAAAGGAACATGCATATGGCTGGAATCATCGTTGTAGGGGTGGACGGCAGTGAGACCGCGAAAAGGGCGGCAGAATCCGCAAGGGACCTGGCCGCAGGCATGGACGCTTCGCTGCACGTCGTCTCAGCCTTCGACAGCGACCGCACGGAGGTCTTCGGCAGCGGCAGCGACCGCTGGATCGTTTCCGACGCCGATGCCGCCGAGCAGGTGGCCCGCACCGTGGCCGAATCACTGGGCCGCGACACCCCCGTCACGTATTCGGCAGCCCGCGGCCGCCCCGCCGACGCCCTCATCAAGGAAGCTGTGCGGATGGACGCACGCATCATCGTGGTGGGAAACCGGCGCATGCACGGCATCGGCCGGGTGCTCGGCAGCGTGGCCAACAGCGTCGCCCACAACGCCCCCTGCGACGTATACATCGCCAACACCTACGACGCCGAGTAAGCCAACCGCCGGGGAGTAACCCGGAACACCCCCCGTGGTGGCGGATATCGCTGCGGGGGGTGTCCGTTCTCACCGCCCTAGCACCCTTTCAGCTGATGGCGCAACGATAAAATTGAGTAGGCCCCCAACGGCGTGGACTCCGAAGAATCCACCTCCAGCGAAGGGCTTACCTTGCTCACTCTGCAGCGCCGCCAGCTTGTTGGCCACGATATCCTCCTGGCCCGCCATGGCAACCACATCAGCTCCATGCGGGTGGACCGCAGCAATGACCGGGTGGTGGCCCTGCTTGATGACGGCAGCCTGGACAGTGCACCGAACCTCATCAGCCCCAATCTGCAGCTGCCGCCGACCGTACGCAGCGTCCTGCGCGAGGACTGGAAGATGCTGAGCGCATGGGCCGGCATGGCCGCTCTGGTGGGTGGCCTGATGACCGCCGCCGCAGTGGTGCTGGGAACCACGGCCGATCCCGCGATCCTCGACGCCCTGAGTTCCTACAACGCCTACTAGGCCCCGCGCCCCTGAAGAGCTGCCCCGCACGGCAATGGGGCGTTCTTCAGTTCACCATCCAGCCCTGCAGCAGCCACCAAATCCCGGCCATCACCACGCCACCGAAGAGCGAACCGGCCACCACCTGCGCCAGGGAGTGGGCCCGCAGAACCACCCGCGACCAGCTGACCGCAGGGATCAGCAGCAGCAGCGGAGCCCACGCAGAACCCAGCATCAGCACCGATACGACGGCGGCGCAGGACATGGCAGCGGCATGGCCACTCATCTTCCAGAAGGGGCTGACGGCGGCCATGACGGCTACGCCGCCCACCACCGCCAGGACCATCGCAACCACGGCCGGGGGCGCCCCAACTGCGTTGAGCACGAGCAACCCCACGGCGATGCTGCCCAGCGCCATCAGGAGAACGGGCGCACGCTGCTTCCGGTCGCTCACATGGTGGTCCGTCACCTTCCCCAACCTGACCAGGACCAGCAGCGCCACAAGCGGCAGCACGCAGACAAAGAGGGCCGCCAGCGCTCCGTATCCAATGGTCCCGGGGAATCCAGGCTGTGACAGTGGACTGATCAGCAGCTGCAGGCTCACCACCACCGGTGGCTGGAGGACCTCTGTCACCCATGTGGCCGTGCGGTTCTTCAGCCGGATTGCGCCGTTGGTCGCTGTCACCGCCTAGTCCAGGAGCAGCGCGGGCTCTTCCAGGATGGCCGCGACGTCAGCCATGAAGCGGGCCGACAGGTCACCATCCACCACGCGGTGGTCGAAGGATCCGCCCAGCGTTGTGATCCAGCGGGGAATCACCTCGCCATCCAGGACCCAGGGTTTCTGCTTGATGGTTCCGAAAGCAACGATTGCCACCTCGCCGGGATTGATGATCGGAGTCCCCGTGTCAATGCCCAGTGCACCGATATTGGTAACGGTGAGCGTCCCGCCCTGCATCTCCGCCGGCTGCGTCTTGCCGGCCCTGGCAGTGGTGGCCAGGTTGTTCAGCGCCAGGGCCAGCTCCTTGAGCGACAGGTCCTGGGCGTTCTTGATGTTCGGCACCATCAGGCCGCGCGGTGTGGCTGCGGCAATGCCCAGGTTCATGAAGTGCTTGACCTGGATCTCGGCGCTGCCGTCTCCGTTGTCCACCCAGGCTGCGTTCACGCTGGGGTTGCGGGCGGCAGCCCAGATGACGGCCTTGGCCAGGATGAGGAGCGGGGAAACCTTGATGCCCTCAAAGTCGCGGGAGGCCTTGAGCCGCTTGACGAACTCCATGGTGCGGCTGGCGTCAACGTCCACGAAGATGCTTACGTGCGGTGCAGCGAAGGCTGATTCCACCATTGCCTTGGCCGTGGCCTTGCGGACGCCCTTGACCGGAATCCGCTCCACCCTCTGGTCCTGCGGTTTTCCCGCCTTGCCCCAGAAGCCGGTCGCCTTGTCCAGTTCGGCATCGCGCTGCGCCTGGTAGCTGACCAGGTCCTCACGGGTTACCTCGCCCCGGGAACCGGTGGCGACGACGTCGGCAAGGTCGATGCCAAGGTCGCGGGCAATCTTGCGGACCGGCGGCTTGGCCAGGACGCGGTTGACCAGGCCTGTGATGGTGCCGCCGAAGGTGGGCCGGTTGTCGACGGCGGCCGCGGCGTCCGCGGACACCGCGGCAGGGGTGCGGGGCTGGACAGGCTCCACCTGGGGGGCGTTGAGCGTCACGGCGGACGCCGGACTGGCGGCGTTTGAGCCGGTCGAAATCCGCGGGCGCCGCTTGACGGCGTCGGCCTTGGGGCCTGAACCCACCAGCGGACCGCCGGCCGGGGCACTTCCGTCCGAACCGCCGTCGGGCATTTCCTCCCCTGCCACGTCCTCCGGCAGCTTCCCGTACAGCGGCTGGGCCGGCGCCTGCGGGGCCCGGACATCCGCGGGCGTGGGGTCGCCGGCCACCTGGTCGGTGACGCTGATGATGGCGGTGCCGACGTCGACCGTCACCCCTTCCTCCACCAGCAGCTCCGTGACGGTCCCGGCAAACGGGGATGGCAGTTCCACAATGGACTTGGCGGTTTCGATCTCGCACAGGACGTCGTTGATGGCGACGGTGTCTCCCGGCTTGACCTTCCAGGAGACGATTTCCGCTTCGGTCAGGCCCTCGCCGACATCGGGCAGGTTGAACTTGTTCAGGGTCATGGTGTCCTCAGTAGGAGAAGGCGCGGTCCAGCGCCTCCAGGATGCGGTCGATGTCCGGAAGGTAGTCTTCCTCCACCTTGGCAACGGGGTACGGCATGTGGAAACCGCCGACGCGGATCACCGGCGATTCAAGCGAGTGGAAGGCGCGTTCGCTGATGCGGGCCGCGATTTCGCCGCCGATCCCGCCGAACGTGGGCGCCTCATGCGCCACGACCAGGCGGCCGGTCTTCTGCACTGAGGCGGTGACGGTGTCGAAGTCGATCGGCGAGATGGACCGCAGGTCGATGACCTCGACGCTCCGGCCATCCTCAGCTGCGGCGTTGGCAGCCGCAAGCGCCACGGGAACCAGGGGGCCGTAGGCAACGACGGTTGCATCCGTGCCTTCACGGAGCACGTGCGCCTTGAAGGGGTCTTCCGCCGGGCCCTGGTCCTCGACGTCCACCTCGCCCTTGAGCCAATAGCGGCGCTTGGGTTCGAAAATGATCACGGGGTCCTGGCAGGCGACGGCCTGCTGGATCATCCAGTAGGCGTCGTGCGGGTTGGACGGTGTGATGATACGGAGGCCCGCCGTGTGGGCGAACAGCGCCTCAGGGGACTCGGAGTGGTGCTCCACCGAGCCGATGCCGCCGCCATAGGGGATCCGGATCACTACCGGCACAGTGAGGTTGCCGTGGCTGCGGGCATGCATCTTTGCCAGCTGGGTGGTGATCTGGTTGAAGCCGGGGAAGACGAAACCATCGAACTGGATCTCGCAGACCGGGCTGTATCCGCACAGGGCAAGGCCGATTGCGGTGCCGATGATGCCGGATTCGGCCAGCGGCGTGTCCACCACGCGGTCCGGGCCGAACTCGCCGATCAGCCCGTCGGTGACGCGGTAAACGCCGCCCAGCGGGCCGATGTCCTCGCCCATGAGCAGCGATTTGGGGTTGGCGGCCAACGTGGCACGAAGGCCTTCGTTGATGGCCTTGGCGATGGTCATGGTGGGCATCAGTGGCCTGCCTTTGCTGCCTGTCCGGCGGTCTCTTCCCCGTCGGCGAATCCTGCGCTGTACTCCTCAAACCACGCCAGCTCCTCGGCCACCAGGGGGTGCGCTTCGGCATAGACGTTGGCGAAGGACTGCCGGATGTCGGGGTTTTCCAGATCGTGGGCGGTGCGCCGGACGTAGGCGGCGAGATCGTCACCGTCGGCCTTGACCTTGGTAAAGAAGGCGTCGTCGGCCAGGCCTTCGGCACGCAGGTACTTCTCAAGCCTGGCCAGCGGATCCTTGGCCCGCCAGGCGTCCTCCTCCGCCGACTGGCGGTACTTGGTGGGATCATCGGCGGTGGTGTGCGCGCCCACCCTGTAGGTGAAGGCTTCGATCAGGACCGGCCCGTTGCCCTGGCGGGCATGCTCCAGCGCCCACTCGGTGACCGCGTGCACGGCGATGACGTCGTTGCCGTCCACCCTTATGCCGGGGAAGCCGTACCCCTTGGCCCGGTTGGAGAGGGGAACCCGGGTCTGGACGTTGGTGGGAACCGAGATGGCCCAGTGGTTGTTCTGGCAGAAGAACACGACCGGGGCCTTGTAGGAGGAGGCGAAGACCATTGACTCGTGGACGTCGCCCTCCGAGCTGGCACCGTCGCCAAAATAGGCGATCACCGCGGCATCGGGCTTCTCGCCTGCGGCCTCCGATGCGGCGGCGAGCTTCTGGTCCCGCTGGATGCCCATCGCATAGCCAACGGCGTGGAGTGTCTGTGCCGCCAGGACCAGCGTGTACAGGTGGAAGTTGGTGTCCTTGGGGTTCCAGCCGCCGTTGGACACCCCGCGGAACTGGCGCAGGAGTTCGGCAAGGTCTACGTTGCGGGTCAGTGCGACTCCGTGCTCACGGTACGTGGGGAAGATATAGTCCTGCGGCTGGCTGGCCCGGCCGGAGCCGATCTGCGCTGCCTCCTGTCCGGTAAGCGGCACCCAAAGGGCCAACTGGCCTTGCCGCTGCAGGGCGGTTGCCTCGACGTCGAACCGGCGGATGGCAGCCATGTCGGCGTAGAGGCCGCGCAGGTCCTCAGGGGTGAGCTTGTCCGCATATCCGCTGAACACCGGATCGGTGCCCAGTTTTCCGTCAGGTGCGAGCAACTGCACCATCTGGGCCGGTGGCTCGCCCATGACGGCTTCAGCATCAGCTTCCCGCTGGTCGTCTACCGCTGTTCCGTCGAACTCGGTGGAAGGCAGATGAGTGCCCATACCGTTCTCCTCGCTTGCCGCATCCGGATGCAATGCAATGTCGCTGGGATATATGCCGCAGAGGGAATACATTCCGTTTGCGGCATATACATTGGCTTACTGATCCTAACTTTATCTTCGGTAAGTAGCGGGAGGGCTACTTGTTAAGTGCTAGGAAGTTGCGGGCGCCTTTGTATAGTCGGCACACAACTCAAGGAAGCGGGTGTTGGCCTCGGGTTCACCGATGCTGACCCGGACGCCTTCTCCGGCGAAAGCCCGCACCGAGAGGGCCCGCGAGCCTGCGAGCTCAGCGAAAGCTGCACTTTCAGCCCCGAGGGCAAGCCATACGAAGTTCCCCTGGGGATCGGGGATGGTCCATCCGAGCTTCCGGAGGCCCGCGGTTACGCGGTCCCGTTCGTCCACGAGTTTTTGTACCCTTTCCACAACCTGGGGGTAATTCTCAAGGGAAACAATTGCCGCCGCTTCGGCTATCTGGGACACGGCGAAGGGTGTTGCCGCCACCCGAAGGTACTGGGTCAGTTCCGGGTGGGACACGCTGTAACCGACCCGCAATCCGGCCAGGCCGTGGGCTTTGGAGAACGTCCGGAGGACCACCACGTTGCGGTATTTGCGGTACAGGTCTATCCCGTCCACGGCGTCCCGCGCCCTGACGAACTCCTGGTAGGCCTCGTCGATCACCACCACTACATCTGCCGGGACCGACCGGATGAAGGCCTCCGTTTCTGCTGCGGTGAGGGCCGGGCCGGTGGGGTTGTTGGGCGTGCAGAGGAGGATGACTCTGGTGCGGGCACTCACGGCGGCCGCCATGGCTTCCAGGTCGTGCCGCCCGTCCGGGGTCAAGGGGACGCGGACGCTCTCGGCCCCTGCCAGGCCCACGCTGATGGGGTATGCCTCGAACGAGCGCCAGGCATAGATGACCTCGTCGGCTTTGCCGTCGTCATTCTGGCCGGCGAAAGCTGCGAGGATCTGGTTCAGGGCACCCAGGCTTCCGGCGCCGGTGACGATGTCACCGGCGGGAACGCCCAGGAACCCCGACAGCGCCGCACGGAGCTTGCTGCTCAGCGGGTCCGGGTAGCGGTTGAAGTCCGTCTGGTGTGAAATTGCATCAAGGACGGCCGGAATCGGCGGCAGCGGGTTCTCATTCGAGGACAGCTTGTAGCTGGCCAGTCCGCTGACGGCGGCAGGCGGCTTTCCTGCCGCGTAGCGGGGCAGCCGGCTCAGCACCGGGCGCGGCGGAACTCCGCCCGCCGCGGTCTCAGATGAAGTCATGGCCCCTAGCCTACTTCCAGCCCCTGCGCGGAGCCGGGGAGTGGCCGAGTGAATTTAGTGGCTGGCGCCGGCCGCTCGACAGGACCATATGGAAGCATAGTGGCATGGGTTCGTTCCTCCTTCGGGTCATCGTTAACGCCGCAGCCCTCTGGGTGGCCAGTTGGGTCCTGCCGGGCATGGACATTTCCAGCACTGCGGCATCAGACGCCGTGGCCCGGAGCGGTATTTCGCAGGACACCCAGACCGTGGGGATTGTCCTGGCTTATCTCTTCATCGGCCTCATTTTCGGCGTGGTGAACGCATTCGTGCGGCCGCTGGTGCGATTGCTTGCGCTTCCCATCACCATCCTGACCCTTGGCCTTTTCGCGATCGTCATCAATGCAGCGATGCTGTACCTGACGGCCTGGATCAGCAGTTACACCCCGGTGCACCTCACCATCGACTCCTTCTTCTGGACTGCCGTCCTGGCCGCAATCATCATTTCCCTGGTTTCACTGGTGGCGGGGCTGCTGCCGGGCGGCCGGCGCTGACCGTCCTCCAACGGCCTGCCCGTCCGAGTACGTGGGCGCCCGGAAACAGGTACCCAACAGGTGCCAATCACCGTTACAGCTCGCCGAATTCCAGTACCGGCCACCCATGACCCTGCAGCGGCCTGCCTTCTAGGCTGCAAGCCGGGCCGGCAAATGGCCCGTACTGTCAGTTCCGGAAATTTGGGGGCCACACATGAAGCCCATAAAAACCCTGCTCGCTGCCTGCCTGCTTCTTGCCTGGCCAGGGGCCCCGGCCTTCGCGGATGCCGGGGCCGGCAGCACAGTGCCCGTGGCCGCGGCGATGGGCAACGACATCTCCTGGCCCCAATGCGGTGGTGATCTTCCTGCCCCCTCTGCCTTCGCGGTGGTGGGCGTCAATGGAGGGCGGCCTGACACGGTCAACCCCTGCCTGGCTGCCCAGCTTGTCTGGGCGGACCAAAGCGGAGATCCACAGGGGGCCAAGCAGGCTGCTGTCTATGTGAACACTGCAGCCCCAGGGCCGGTGGAGTCCCTGTGGTGGCCCGCAAACAACACCTATCAAGGCGTGGAAGTCGCGAGTCCTTACGGGATGTGCGGCGGGGATGCCTCTCCGGCCTGCGCGTTCATCCATGGCTACGCCATGGCGTCCGGCGCCGCGGCCGCTCTGAAGGACGCGGGCGGCAATGCTGTGCGGCAGATGTGGTGGCTGGACGTCGAAACCGGTAACAGCTGGCAATGGGACACGGCAGTCAACACGGCGGAGCTGGAGGGCATGACTGCTTACCTGCAGGGGACAGGGGCCGAAGTGGGCATCTACTCCTCTGGGTACCAGTTCAGCGAGATTGTGGGCGACGTCAGTCCGCGCAGCAACCTGTACCACCTCCCGAACTGGCTGGCGGGCGCCTACTCCGCAGAGTCCGCGCAGGAGTATTGCGCTGCCGCCCCTTTGACCCCGGGTGGAACCGTCACCACCACGCAGTTCACGGCAGACGATCTGGACTATGACTACCGCTGCCCTTCCGCCGCCCCGGAGCCGGAACCGGCTCCTGCACCGGCTCCCCAGCCGGCTCCTGCACCGGACAAGACGCGCTCGAATGTGTTCGCCGAACTGCACGCTGCTCAAATCTCGTAAGTCCGGCCGCCGCGCGCAGACCGGGCATCGGGTCCCGCGGTTTCACGCAGGCCGGTCGCTTACCGGGCACCCGGCTGCGGCCGTCCGGGAAAGGGGTCCCGGGGGTCTTTGGGAACCGGGGGCGGCGGGGTCTTGGACAGGGAGAAACGCGTGGCAGTGGCAGCACCGCCCGCACCCAGGACAGCACCCAGCGCCGCCGTGGACTGAACCAGTGACGGATCCGTGCTGGTTCCTACCTGGCGGGCCGCCTCTTCATAGCCACTGAGGCTGTGCCCTGGCCCCAGGCCGGCGTCTTCTCCCCCGCGCACATAGAGGTCGTTGGTCATGGTGACGGTGACCTGGTTCCGCGTGTCCCGGTTGGGCATACCGTCACTGCCCGGCACCCAGTCAGTGCGGTGTTCCAGGTGAAGTGTGGTGACGTCCGGGGGAGGCGTTATGCGCGAAATCGGCGACCCTGCAGTCAGGACATATTTCATGGTGTACTCCTTGAGGAAGGCCTCGTCGGTTGCCAGGTTCATGGCGTGGATTCCCCCCTGGCTGTAGCCGACGGCAACCACGTCTGCTCCCTGTTCCGCACCGGACGCCCGCAGCGACTGGAGGACCGCGGCGTTCACGCGCTCAGAGCGGGCGCCCATGCCGTCCACGATTCCGCCAAGATCGAAGGGATTGGCCCCTCCGTCAGCCTCGTTCACCTGGGTCCCGGGAACCACCACGACGTACGCCTTGCGGCCCCCGGCATCCACCTCGATAACTTCGATGCAGCCACTCCCGCGCTCCTCAAGCAGCCGGACGCGCTCAAGCAGACCGGCAGGGCTTGAATCCAGGTTGATGCGCACGCTTTCTTCCTCTGTTGCCGTGACCGGTCCCGTACTCAGGGAGGGAATGTTTTGTTCAAGAACGGGTTTGATCCAAGGAAGCAAAGTCACAGCATTTGCCACCAACATCTCAGTTGCAGCGCCGTTGAGGAATCCTGTTCGCCAGAAGTCCACGTGCTTTTGCAGCTCCACTGCAGGACCGGACACCCCCAGCATCCGCTTCATGTGGGCGGCAGAATCCGCCATTCCGTAGTCCCACCTGCAACTGCGCACCTGCCCACTGATCCGCTGAAGTTCCAGCCGGACTCTCTGCACCGCGTCCTGTGCCTCACCCACGGCAACCAGGGCGGCGGTTCCCGTGACGCGCGGCTGGTTCTGGTGAGCGCCAAGCTCCTGCCACGCGGCGAAAAGATCCACCTCGACAGCGGCGAGCCGTGCTGCGAGCGCGTCCAGCTTGCCGGCCCCCACGTCCAGCTCTTCCAACTGCACCGTGATGCCGCCCACGCCCCCGGAGATTGCCAGGTCACCGTCAGGTGGCGGCGGTGAAACCTGGATGGGCCCTCCGGACCCGGAGGGCGTTGCGTCCGCCATCAGAACCGGTCGCCGGGTGAACAGTCGGACGTCAAGGCAGCATTCGCATGTGCTGCCACTGCGGCAGCCGCCTCCCGGATCCGCTCAACCGCACGCCGCGCCGCAACCGCCTGCAGGCTCACTGCATCGCGATAAGCCCGGCCGGCGGCTGATTGCCAGTCGACCATCTGGATGTCGTGGAACCTGTCCAGTATCTCGTCGACCATTCCGGCACATTGCTCTACCTTCCTCGCCACCCGCTGCACTTCAAGGCTCGCGCGCAGGCCGCCGCCCCAGATCTCGTCCATCAGAACTCCCCCTCCCCCATGCCACAGCCCGCAGCCCCGGCCTTGGCCTGGCCATCGCCCCGGGGCTGCCTCTGTCCACGCTAAGGAAGCAGCCGCCCCCAGGTAAGCGCCGCCGTCGGCTATGTGGACAAGTAACGTGGACCGCACGCTTAAGGCGCCGCCTGACTTCATGAAAGAATCAGTACATGCCTGAAACTGCCGCCACCGCTGATACCCGCACGCCCTCAGGACGCCTGGCCCTCGCCGCGTCATCGGAGAAAATCGCGCTTGGACCCCTCGACGGCCGTTACCAGGCCGCCGTCGCGCCCCTCGTGGACTACCTGTCCGAGGCAGCACTGAACCGTGACCGCGTGGCCGTGGAAGTCGAATGGCTCATCCACCTGACCAGCAACAGCGTCCTTCCCGGCGCCGGACCGCTCAGCACAGAACAGCAGGACCAGCTCCGCGCGATCGTCACGGAGTTCGATGCCAACTCAGTGACGGAACTCGCCGAGATCGAAGCCGTCACCGTCCACGACGTGAAGGCCGTGGAGTACTACATCGGCCGCCGCCTGCCCGCCATCGGCATCGAAAACCTGACCGCGATGGTCCACTTTGGCTGCACCTCCGAGGACATTAACAACCTCTCCTACGCCCTCGGCGTCAAAGGTGCCGTGGAGGACGTGTGGCTGCCCGCCGCCCGCAAGCTCGTGGCGCAGATCAGCACCATGGCCGAGGAAAACCGCTCCGTACCCATGCTGTCCCGCACGCACGGCCAGCCGGCCACCCCCACCACCCTGGGCAAGGAACTGGCGGTCATCGCGCACCGCCTGACCCGCCAGCTCGACCGGATTGCCAAGACCGAATACCTGGGCAAGATCAACGGCGCCACCGGCACCTACGCCGCCCACGTTGCCTCCGTCCCCGGTGCCGACTGGCAGCAGGTATCCAAGTCGTTCGTCGAGAGCCTGGGCCTCACCTGGAACCCTTTGACCACGCAGATCGAAAGCCACGACTGGCAGGCCGAGCTGTACGCCGACGTCGCGCGCTTCAACCGCATCCTGCACAACGTCTGCACGGACATCTGGAGCTACATCTCCATCGGCTACTTCGCGCAGATCCCGGTTGCGGGCGCCACGGGTTCGTCCACCATGCCGCACAAGGTCAACCCGATCCGCTTCGAGAACGCCGAGGCCAACCTGGAGATCTCCTCCGGCCTGCTGGACGTCCTGGGCTCCACCCTGGTGACCTCCCGCTGGCAGCGCGACCTCACCGATTCCTCCAGCCAGCGCAACATCGGCGTCGCCTTCGGCCACTCCCTGCTGGCCATCTCGAACGTTGCCAAGGGCCTGGAGCGCCTGGACGTTGCCGAGGACGTGCTGGCCGGGGACCTGGACACCAACTGGGAAGTCCTGGGTGAGGCCATCCAAATGGTGATGCGCGCCGAGGCGATCGCCGGCGTCGAAGGCATGGAAAACCCTTACGAGCGGCTGAAGGACCTCACCCGCGGCCAGCGCGTGGACGCGGCCCGCATGCAGGAATTCGTGCAGGGCCTGGGCCTTTCCCCGGAAGCAGAAGCCCGCCTCCTGGCGCTTACGCCCGGCAAATACACCGGCATCGCCGACCAGCTGGTGGACCACCTGAAGTAAGGCCACGGGCAGGGCAAAACGTACGACGGCGGCGCCGGGCTCCCAGCGGGCCCGGCGCTTTCCTTTTGCCCCGGCAGCGTGGCGAACGGCACCGAAGCAGGCACACCACCGCGGCCCAGTGGGAAACTGGGAACATGAAACTGCTCCTGATCCGCCACGGCGAAACGCCGGGCAATGTGCTGGGCCAACTCGATACCGACCACCCGGGACCCGGACTGACGGAACTCGGCGAGCGCCAGGCCGAGGCAATGGCCCGGTCGCTGGCCAACGAGCGCATCGGGGCCCTGTATGCGTCCACGCTGATCAGGACACAGATCACCGCTGCCCCGCTGGCACGGCTGCAAACGCTCGATGTTGAAGTCCTGGACGGGTTGCACGAAATCGAGGCCGGGTCCCTCGAGAAACTCACGGACCACGAATCCCACAAGCTCTACATGGGAACGGTTATTTCCTGGGCGGCCGGTAACCTGGACCGGCGCATGCCTGCCGGCCCGGACGGCCACGGCTTCTTCGAACGGTTCGACGCCGCCATCGCACACGTGGTGGAGCGGGCCGAACGGCAGCAGCACCGCACCGTCGCAGTGGTGAGCCACGGTGCGGCCATCCGCACCTGGGCGGGCCTGCGGGCCGACGGAGCGGACCACGAATTCGCTGCCCGCCATGTCCTGGCCAACACCGGGATCGTGGCCCTGGAGGGCGGCACGGATACGGGCTGGAAGCTGATCCACTGGGACGGAAGCCCGGTGGGCGGCCTGGCCCTGGCAGACCCCACGGCAGAGGATCCGACAGGACGGGACGTGGCGGCGCCCTAGGCCTGCTGCCGCTTGCGCCTCGCCGGGAACACCGGCATTGCCGAACACGGGCGGACGGCGGCCCGGCTGCGAAGGGTACCTTCCCCGCGCTGGAGGCTTGGGCGGGGCTTGTTACTTGAATCCGTTGACGGCGCCACCTGGATGAAGCGGGCGGCCATCGCGGCGGCCGCTGCCGCCGTCGGGCGCTCATGGGGATTCATGGCGGTGAGGTGACGCAAGAAAACGCTCCAGTCGCCGAGGGTCTCCGGAATCTCCGGCGACCGCAGGGTACGGGCCACCAGGGACTCGATGGCAGTCCCCGGGAATGCCTTGGCGCCCGTGAGGAGCTCCAGCAGCACGAGCCCCATGGAGTACACGTCCCAGGAAGGATCTGTTGCCCCGCCTGCTGCTTGCTCCGGACTCATGTAGTGGACGGTTCCGGAGGAGATGCCGGGTTCCGGAGCCGAGCCCGCTGCCGCTGCGATCCCAAAGTCGATGATCCTTACCGGGCTTCTTCGCAGCCCGCTGAGCATCAGGTTGGCAGGTTTGATGTCGCGGTGCACCAGCCCCCTGGCGTGCAGGTGCGCAAGCGCGTCGAAGAGGCCGCGGGCCCAGCGTGCTAAATCACCGGGCTGGGGGCGCTGCACCCGGCCGGCTTCGGCCAGGCTGGCCCCCAAAGCAAGTTCCTCCACCAGGAAGGGCCGCCCCGACAGCGGGTTGCCGCCGCCGGGCATGACCCCGTGCGCAATGAGCCGCACAATCGAGGGGTTCTTGAGCCCGGCCAGGACCGCGGCTTCGTTGCGGACCCGTTCGTGCTGCTTGGGGCCGTTGGCTGCGGCGATTTTGACGGCGACGTCTGGGCCGCCCTCCAGGTCCACCGCACGGAAGACTTCGGCGGCAGAGCCCCGGCCCAGGCGTTCCCTGAGCTGGTAACGCCCGGAGAAGGGAGCGCGCCCGTCCGTTTCGAGGGCCGGTCGCGGGGCTGGCCGGGTTGCTTCGCTGACACTCATGCCGTCAGGGCCATGGACGCATGATCGTGACGTGGTCCGGCGAAGCATGCATCCAGCTGGAAGCCGCAGCTGCAACGCCACACGGGGGGAAGCTCGGTGGCATGGGCCCCCATGGACGCAAATGTGTAGCTGGTGCCCTCCCACCCAAGTGCCGGTGTGACGAGCTCCATGCGTGCGCCGCAGTGGACCGCCGGTTCTCCCTGCGGCGCAGTGGTGCCGTCCAGGGAGGAAGGGGTCAGGCCCGGAACTGGGGCACCCAAGCGGGCATCAGGCGGCGAAACTTCAAGGAAAGTAACCAACACACTCACGACTCCGTTGGGAAGCAACAGCAGGAACAATCGTAAGCTTACATATAACTAGCCTAACTAGCTAGTCCGGCTAGTGAACTTTTAATTCTTCACTTTCGTGCACCTGGAGTGATTCAGTCATCCGCTGGAGGAAATCGACCACGATGCGGGCTTCCTCCGCGGACAGGCTCTCCGCAACGGTCATCATGCGGCGGTGCATTGCGCCGAGGGTCTCGCGCACCTCTTTGTCCGATTCACCCGTGGGAACGACAACCACGGAACGGCGGTCGGTGGGGTGCGCCTCCCGGCGGACGTGCCCACTCGCCACCAGGCGGTCGATGAGCGAGGTGGTGGAGGCGCTAGTAATATTGAGGAACTTGCTGAGGTCCTTGGGAACAACCTGCTTGCCCGAAGCCTGCACCCTCAGGAGGTACCGCAGGGCGAGGATGTCCGTCTCCCCCATCCCCATGGAGTCCCTGGTGCTGCGGCGGATTTCAGTCTCGGCCGCCCTGTAGTCCCGCAGTGACTTCAACACCGCCGCACTGTAATCCAGCTGCCCGTCGGGTCCGTACCAGTAGCCGGATCCCTCGTTGCCCGTAGAAACCATGGCATCATTCTAGACCAACTGATAACTAGGCTGCCAAGCGACCTAGCGGCCGCCAGCGGGCTGCGAAACGTTATCCGGGCCCTAACGGACGGGAAACACCGGCGTAACCGCGGCCCCATAGCCTTGTGAGGCATACCCCTCCGGCGAATCGAGGCAGTCATGCAGACCAATCCCAGGCTCAACATCCGCCAGGTTTCCTGGTCCAATCCCGTCGGCGCCGACCTGCGCCGGGCCCAGCAGGCCGAACTGGACGCCCGCTTTGGCCGGGCCGACCACGAACCCGGGCCACCGCCGTCGGGAGCTGACTGTGCCGTGTTCCTCGTTGCGTACGACAAGGGCTCGGGGCAGCCCGTGGGGTGCGGCGGACTTCGCCTCCTGGATGGATCCACTGCGGAAATCAAACGCCTGTACGTCCTGCCCTACACGCGGGGCTCCGGGGTTGCGAGCTCCATCCTGGCAGCCCTCGAAGCAGAGGCATTCCGGCAGGGCATCACCCGCATCAAGGCCGAAGCAGGATCCGCGCAGCCGGACGGGCGCAACTTCTACCAAAATTCCGGGTTTGAACCGATCCCGAACTTCGGCCCGTACGCCGGCGTGGAGCACTCGTACTGCTACGCCAAGAGCATCAATGCCCACAGTGCCGCCCAGACCGCCATGGCCTGACTGCCGTTCGGCACCAGGCCCCCATCGTCATACGGGTCCGGCAGGCGGCCCCGTTCAGCTAACCTCGGCCTATGGAAACAGCCGACATCACTTTCCGGACCCGCAAGTGGGTCCGGCCAGAGGACCTTAACGCCAACGGGACGCTCTTCGGCGGCAGCCTGCTGAAATGGATTGACGAAGAGGCCGCCATCTACGCCATCCTCCAACTCGGCAACGGGCGCGCAGTCACCAAGTACATCTCGGAGATCAATTTCGTCAGCTCGGCTGTCCAGGGCGACCTTATCGAGATGGGCCTGACAGCCACCCGGTTTGGCCGCACCTCGCTGACCATGAGGGCCGAAGTCCGGAACATGATCACCAGGCAGAGCATCCTCACCATCGAGGAAATTGTGTTCGTGAACCTGAACCAGGACGGCAAGCCGGAGCCGCACGGCTACACAGAGATCACCTACGACCGGGACCGCATCCCCACCCACCACCTCAGCGGGACGGCGCCCAAGGATTGAACGCAACCAACCCAAGGGCGGAAGCGGATTCCCCGCCCCTTGCCCTGCTGATCAACCGCCGGCATGTCCGCCGACGGCGGGAGATTCCTTCCGCCGTCGGGCCACGTTGAGCAGGGCGTCACGGACGGGCTGGCCACGTTCCGCCAGCGCCACCCGCATCATCGCCGCCGAGGCGCGGCTAAGCGCCCGGGTCGGCAGCCACCGCTGCCTGTTGTAGGCGGCAAGTGCCTTCCCACGCGGCAGGCTGTTCAGGAGATCTGCCAGCGTGACAGCATCCACCAATGATTCACACGCGCCGCGGCCGAGGTTGGGCATCATGGCATGGGCGGCGTCGCCTATCAGTACCGCAGTGCCGCGGACGTAGGACCGCAGCGGGGGCGTGGTCCAGATCCGCTGGGCAAGGGAGAGTTCCGGGACCGCGGCGGCAAGCACCGCGCGAATGGCGGGAGCGTGGCCGGCAAAGCGGCGCCGGGACTGTTCAAGAGCCTCCTCAACGTCTATGCCGTTGGGGCCAAGCCCGGAGCGCCAGCTGCCATACCAATTGGTTCCGCCCGGGGACGCTGCGATGCCGAACAGGTCCCCGCGCCCCCAGTATTCGCCCACCTCATCGGGATTGACCGGCGCGGGGATGGTGCCCCGGACGGCAAGGCAAGAAGTGACCCTCGCATCCGTCCCCGCACCCCAGACCTGGTGGCGGACCAGGCTGTGAACTCCGTCGGCACCCACCACCAGGCCCTCACCGTCCGGCAACGACCGCAGGTGGCTGCTGACGCGGCGGACGCTGCCCGGGACGGCCCGGTCGAGGAGCGTCAGCAGGTCAATCCTGGACATCCCAAACAGCTCGCCCCCGTTGACCGTGGCCCAGGGCTCACCAGCCGCATCGCGGATGGACCCGCTGCCCAGGACGGGGCTGACCGCACGGGCCTGGCCCAGGATGCCGATCCGGGCGAGGGCCCGCTGGGCATTGGGCCACATAGCAAGGACGGTGCCAACGGTGGGCAGCTCCGGCCTTTTCTCGTAGACCGTGACCTGAAAACGGTCCGGTTCCAGGCAGGCGGCGAGGGCCAGCCCTGCGATTCCACCACCAACGATCGAGATCGTTTCCATACCCCAAATTCTACTACTTTTGTAGTTCATTGGAAGGGGTCGCATTACACTGAACCCATGCCCGACCGACGCACCCAACTGCTCGACGCAGCACTCACCGTCGTGGCGGACAACGGAATGAAGGGCCTCACCCACCGGGCAGTGGACGCGGCCGCGGGCCTGCCCGAAGGCACCACGTCCAACTACTACCGAAACCGGGCAGCACTGGTGGAAGCAGTCCTGGACCGCCTGCTCCAGCTGGACGCCAAACTTCTGCAGGACGTGGGCCCGGCAGGGACCCCACGGGATGTCGACCAGCTGGCAGGACAGCTGGCCGGGATGGTGCTGGCGCTTTCCCGGCAGCATTCAGGGCTTACCCGGGCCCGGCTGGCCCTTTCACTGGACCGTCCCGAAGCCGTAACCGCCGGGCACCGCCTGCTGCTCGGCGGACTCGAACAGATGCTGGCCACACTTGGAGTGCCGGCCCCGGCGGCCCGGGCACGGGACGTGGCGGATTACGCGGACGGCGTCCTGCTGCACCTGCTCACGGTGCGGCGCGACGACGATCCCGACCCCGAAGCCATCGCCGCCACCATCCGGCGCCTGCTGGGGTACTGACCCCCCGGCCGCCGTCGTCCTCCTGTCAGGAAGCTCCGGGCCAGCCCGTGTAAGCCTCGGCCAGGTAGGCCATGCCGTGGCGGGAGGAGACCACCGACTTCAATTCGCCGAGCTGCCGGGCACGGGAGAAGTCGTCGGCGCCCGCGGGGGTGTGCAGCATGGTGGTCATCCAGTACGAGAACTGCTGCGCTTTCCAGACCCGGTCCAGCGCCCGGTCGCTGTAGGTCTCCAGGAGCGCGTCGGAGCCGGAGTTGTAGTGGCTGTCCAGTCCCTCGAAGAGGACTTTGACGTCATTGATGGCCAGGTTGAGGCCCTTGGCGCCCGTCGGCGGCACCGTGTGGGCGGCGTCGCCGGCCAGGAAGAGGTTGCCGTGGCGCATGGGGGTGTGGACGAAACTGCGGAACGGCAGCACCATTTTCTCCAGGACCGGGCCTTCCTTGAGCTCAAAGCCATTGCCGTTGACGCGGCTGCGGAACTCGGCCCAGATCCTGTCGTCATCCCAGTCCGCCACGTTTTCCCTGGGGTCGCACTGGAAATACATCCGCTGCACGGTTTGGGTGCGCTGGCTGATCAGGGCGAAGCCGTTGGCCGAGTTGGCGTAGATGAGTTCGTCTGAGCTGCGCGGCGCCTGGGCCAGGATGCCGAACCAGGCGAAGGGATATTCATGGAAGTACCACTTGCGGCAGCCCTCGGGTATCTGGACCCGGCAGTGGCTCCGCGATCCGTCGGCGCCCACCAGGAAGTCGGCCTGGATCTCGAACTCGACGCCGTCGGCATCGGTGAACCAGACCTTCGGTTTTCCCTTCAGGTCATGGACGGACGTGTTTGTGACGCTGTAGCGCACGTCGCCGCCATCATCCTTCCGGCGCGCGGCAAGGTCCAGGAAGACGTCCGTCTGCGGGTACAGCCACACGGACTCCCCCACCAGGTCCTTGAAGTCGATGCGGTGGCTTTCGCCGTTGAAGCGCAGTTCGATGCCGTCATGACGGTCGCCGTCGCGCAGCACCCGGTCCGAGACGCCGCTGTCCACCAGCAGGTTGACGGTCCCGTGCTCCAGGATGCCGGCACGCACGGTAAGGGCGATGTCCTCGTGGCTGCGGATCTCGATCACCGTGGACTCGATCCCTGCGGTGGCCAGCAGGTGGGACAGCATCAGTCCTGCGGGACCGCCTCCCATGATGGCCACCTGGGTGTTGATGACTTTGCGTGCCATGTTCTGTTTCTCGCTTCATTGCGGGCCCGCGGGGGCGGTACCGGAGTGGTTCGTCTGCCCACCAGTGTGGGTGAAACTCCGTGAGCGGCGTTACACCGATTCCGTTGAATGGTTCAGGAATCGGCAAGCTGCCGGGCGATGCCCCGGGCGGCCGTCTGCAGTGCCGGCACCAGGGCCTGCAGGCGCATCTCGCGGAGGGGAACGACGACGCCGAGTGACGCCACGGCGCGCTGCCTGCGGTTGAGGATGGGCACGGCGATGCCCCAGGTGTCGGGGTCCACCACGGCCTTGAGCTGCGCGAACCCCTGGCGGTAAGTTTCGGCGAGCAGCATCCGGACGGCGTCGGGCCCGGCATTCCCCTCGGGATCGGCAAACTGGCCGAGGTATTCATCCTGCACCGACCTGTCCTGGTGGGCCATCAACGCCAGCCCTGCGGACGAAATGTGGACGGGCATCCTGCCTGCCACCTGGGCCCGGTTGGCCACCGAACCCCTTCGGGACAGCCGCTCGACGAACAACGCCTCCCAGCCGTCCAGGACGGCCAGGTTCACATTCTGGTTCAGGACCTGCTGGATGTCCTCCATGAACGGCATGGCGGCCTGCCGAAGGGCGAGAGTGGGGGACGCCCTGTTTACCAGCTCCCACAACCGGACGCCGGGGCGGACCGTGCCGCCGGGCGCGGTCTCGAGCAACCGGTGGGCGGCGAGTTGGCCCACCAGCCGGTGCGTGGTGGTCAGCGGCAGGCCCGCCCGCTGGGCAAGTTCGCTGAGCTGCAGGGCGGAGACATCCTGCGGGAAGGCGGAAATCAGCCGGACGATCCGGTCCACCACCGAATCACCGGACCGTGAATTGGCCACCGCTGACACCCGCTTCCATTGAATGGGAATCCAGCGTACCGCGGAAAGGACGCGGCACGGTGCGGGGCAGCCCCTGGCGGGTGGGTCAGTCGGGCAGGCGGTCAGGCCGTCGTCGCGCGCTGCCTGGCACGGCGCCACGCGGCGGGGGCCAGCACCACGGCGATGCCGACGGCGGCGCCAATGACGGTCTCGATGATGCGGTCGCGCAGCAGGATGGATGGCGAGGCGGGAACCACCAGAAGCGTGGAGACCAGCGCCAGTGGTGTCACGAAGACCTGGGCCAGGAGGTACTGGCGGATGATGAACATCTCTGCTCCGAACTGGCAGAGCGCCATCACCAGCACGGTCTGCCAGGGCTGCAGGCCGATCAGCAGGACCGCGGCCAGGACCAGCAGTCCCAGGACGGTCCCGATGATCCTTTGGATGCCGCGGCGTACCCGGTGCCGGGTGGTATGGCCTACCAGGGGAACCACGGCGGCCACCATGGCCCAGTAATTGTGCCCGAATCCCAGCCGGCCGCCTGCCCACGTGGCCAGCGAGCCGGCGAGTCCCGCCGCCACCAGGTAGCCGAACCCTTCCAGCCACGCTGTTCGCTTCTCAGCGGGGGTCCGCCGGATGCGGGCAGGCCTGGCCCAGGGGGTCCGGTGGCTGGAAAGGATCCGGGAGGAGAAGCCGACCAGCAGGGCGAACACCGTGGTCAGGACCGCCACCAACATGCCCTGCCACAAGGGTGGCTGGTTGGGAATCGAGGCGATGGCGGCAAACGCGAAGATGTGGAAGAGCGAACCGGCCGGCCGCAACCGCAGCCAGGAGATGGCGACGGAACAGGCCCCGGCCACCAGCGTGGTGGCCAGGACCAGCAGCCAGGTATGGGTGGCGGCGTCGAGCCCCCAGGCAGGCCCCATCCGCGCCGCGAGCGCCGCCAGGAAGATCACCAGCAGCATCAGCAGCCCGGCCCGCAGCTGCAGCACGAAGCGGACCGCGTGTGGTTCGCCGCGGCCGTAGATCCCGGCGAAGGCGCCAAAAGACGCGAAGATTGCCAGGTCCAGCCTGTTAAGCAGCACCAGCGTGATGAGGGGGACGAAGACGCCCACCGCGCACCTGAACGCAGGGTGGTGGTCCTTGTTGCCGGGGCCAATGCTGAACATTTCGGCAAACATCTTCACGGGCAGCGCCTTCCTGGGGGTAAATACTGACGGGCGGCCGCGCTGACGTTCCGGGTAAATCCTACGGAGCAGGGCGCCGAAAGCCCCGGCGCGTTCCCATGAATGGAATCGGAAGGCAACGCGGCGGTAACAGCGCCGCACGATGCTTGATCCATGAAGCGCCTTCCCCACAACACGCCCGCCGCCGAGCTGCGCTGTGAGGTGTGCGGCCAGATGCCCGAACCGCCCAAGGGGCGCCTGACCCTGGCGAACGTGGCGGCGATGCTGCCCATCGAGCTGCTGGTGCATGCCCTGGTACTGGAGGCCCACCTCCCCTACGTGGCGAAAGTGCTGGTGCTGACCTTCACTGCAACGGTCCTGGTGATCTGGGTGGCCGAGCCCTCAGCCGCCCGGATCCTGCTCCGCTGGCTGCACGCACCGGCCCTGCGGCACCGCCGGCAGCTGGCGGCAGCCCCATCACTGTGGCGCGCCCGGACAGTGCTGCGGGACCAGCCCGGTTCACTGCAGCGGATCACACGCGCGCTGGCACGGCTGGACACCAACATTTTGAGCATCCACGTCCACCCCGTGCCCGGTGGCGTCCTGGACGAGTTTGTCCTTTCCGTGCCGGGCGACGTGGGCGAGAGTGAGTTGGTTGCGGCACTGCACGACGGCGGCGGAACAGGCGCACATGCCTGGCCCACCACGGCGCTGGCCATGGCGGACGGGCAGACCGGGGCGCTCAGCCTCGCGGCCCGGATCGCCGCCGCCCCCGAGGAACTGCCGCTGGCGGTGGCCGAGCTGCTGCATGCCCGGATCGTCCCGTCGTCGGACGCCGGCACCAGGGCCGCCGACGACGGGACGTACCTCAAGATCCCCACCGCATGGCACGGGCCTATTGCCTTTTCCCGGCCCGGGGAACCCTTCACGCCGGCAGAATCGGCCCGCGCCCACCGACTCGCGGAGCTGGCCGAGATCCTTTCCCATCGGCGGAGCGACTCCCCGGCATAGCCATCCGCGGGCAGTCACAATCCGTTGGCACGCCGTCGCGGTGCGGGCACAGCAAGAAACTCTTGACAGTGGCGGGAGTCACTCTTACCTTTGATTTTGGGATCCCAAATTGGGATCCCAAAAACGCGGCAGCACCCGGCGCTCCGGATCGCCTGGCGCGCACCGCCCTCCCGCCCGGCAGGCGCACCTGCCCTGCCGGGCGGACTCCACGCACCTTACGCTCCCTCCCCCATCCGTAAACTTCCCCGTGAAGGAGAAGCTGTGTCCATCCCAAACACCGAAACAACGGCCACGCCAGACGAGGCCGCACCCCTGACCACCGAACAAGCCGGAAAGGGCGGCACGCAACGGCGCACAGCCGTCCGCTGGAAGCTCTTCCTGCTGCTCCTGGTCCTGGTGTCCGTCAACTACATCGACCGCGGATCGATCTCCGTGGCGCTGCCCATCATCCAGAAGGAATTCAACCTGGCGCCCGAACTGGTGGGCCTGCTGCTCTCCGCCTTCTTCTGGACCTACGCCCTGATGCAGGTCCCCGTCGGCTGGCTGATCGACAAGTTCGGACCCCGCAAGGTTATGACCGCTTCCTGCCTCGGCTGGGGCGCAGCCACGGCGGCATCCGGCATGGCCGGCGGCTTCCTGAGCATGTTCATTGCCCGTCTGGGAATCGGCGTCACCGAAGCCGGGGTGATGCCGGCAGGCGGCAAGCTCAATGCCATCTGGATGCACAAGTCCGAACGCGGCCGCGGCGCCACCATCCTGGACGCCGGCGCACCCCTCGGCGCAGGGCTGGGCGGCATCATCATCGCCGGCCTCATCGCCTCCACCGGGAGCTGGCGTTGGTCCTTCGTCATCGCCGGCGCCGCCACCGTCTTCATGGGCCTCGCCGTTTGGTGGTACGTCCGGGACAATCCCCGCCAGCACCGCGGCGTCAACGACGCGGAGGCCTCCTACATCGAAGCCTCGCATGCCGCCGAGGACGCCGAGGCAGCCGTGGATGGCAGCAAGGGCAAGCGCGGCCTGCTCCCCTACCTCAAGTTCCGTTCCTTCTGGGCCATGTGCCTGGGCTGGCTGGGATTCAACGGCGTTTTCTACGGCCTGCTGACCTGGGGCCCGCTGTACCTGGCCCAGGCCAAGGGCTTCGACCTGAAGACCATCGGCTGGTCCACGCTGGTCATCTTCGGCGCCGGCTTCGTCGGCGAAATCATCGGCGGCACCATCGCCGACAAATGGCGGGCCTCCGGGGCGTCGGCAAACCTGGTGATGCGGACCCTCCTGGGCATCTCCAGCGCCATCGTGGTGGCCGGCCTGGTGGGCGTCACCGTGGTCCCGGACGCAACCACCGCCGTCGTCCTGCTCTCGCTCGTCCTGTTCTTCCTGCGCTGGGTGGGCCTGTTCTGGAGCATCCCGGCCATCCTGGGCGGACGCACCAACGCCGGCGTCCTGGGCGGTGCCATGAACCTCAGCGGCAACATCTCCGGCTTCGTCACCCCCATCGTCGTCGGCCTGATCGTCGGGGCCACCGGTTCCTACACCTGGGCCCTCCTGTACTTTGTGGGCTCCGCGGTGATCATGGGCGCCTCAGTCCTCACCCTGAACTACAACAAACGGCTTCCTGTCTAAGCTGACCCTCGCAGGGAAACTTGCAACCAACGCCCCCGCAGCCGGGAGCAGTGCCAACGAGAATCCGAAATGGAGCATCATGCTGACCGCAGAAGAGACCCAGGACAAGGACCGCCCCCTTCGCGAGACTGTCCGGGACACCCTCCGCACCCGGATCTTCGAAGGACACTACGCTCCCGGCACGCGGCTGGTGGAACGCGACCTCGCTGCGGAATTCTCCGTCTCCCGGCTGCCGGTGCGCGAGGCCCTGCGGATGCTCCGCCAGGAAGGCCTCATCAGCGACCGGGGCGCCCGCGGGGCCGAGGTGAGCAGCCTCAGCCCCAAGGACGTGGAGGACCTCTTCGACGTCCGCCAGTCCCTGGAGGTCCTGGCCTGCCGGCTCGCCGCAAAGCGGGCCACCACGCAGGACCTGGCCTACCTCAAGGGGCTGCTGGACAACGCGGAGGCTTTCCTGGCCAAGGGTTCGGTCATGGAGGCCCACCGCGCCAACAGCGAATTCCATGACGCCATCACGGCCATCGCGGACAACAACTTCCTCAAGTCCGCCCTGGAACCCCTCCAGGGCCGCATGCACTGGCTCTTCCGGCACGTCAGCGACCTGCCCGAGCTCATCCGCGAACACCGCGAACTCTATGCCGCCGTCGCCAGCGGCGACCCGGACAGGGCAGCCGCCCAGTCCGCATCCCACATTGGCAAGTACCGGGACCAGTTCCCCGAGGACTTCCAGAAGACCGAACCAGAATTCCACCGGAAGAGAAAATGAAACTCCTGGTCATCAACCCCAACATCAGTGCCGACGTCACGGCGCTGATTGAATCCGAGGCCCTCCGCTCCGCCTCCCCCGGCACCGAACTGCTGGTCCGGACCGCCGGCCACGGCGTGGAGTACATCGAGACCCGTTTCGAAGCCCTCATCGCCGCCGGCGCAGTAGCCGAAATCATCGCCGAACACACCCGGCCCGGGGCAGACCCGGTGGACGCCGTGGTGGTGGCTGCCTTTGGCGACCCCGGCATGCCGGCACTCAAGGAAATGGCGGACGTCCCCGTCATCGGCATCACCGAGGCCGCCCTGTCCGCCGCAGCGCTGCAGGGCCACCGGTTCTCCATCATCGCCATCTCCGACCGCATCAAACCCTGGTACCGGGAGTGCGTGGAGCGCTTCGGCCTGGCGGGACGGCTTGCTTCCATCCGCTCCATCAACGACTCCCTCACCAGCATCGCCTCCGTCCAGCAGGACTTCCGGGAAACCCTGCTGGCACTCAGCCGGCAGGCCGTAGCCGAGGATGGTGCCGACGTCGTCATCCTTGCCGGCGCACCGCTGGCGGGGCTGGCCCGCGACCTCAAGGGACAAATCCCCGTACCGGTGGTTGACGGGATCTCCGCCGGGATCCGCATGGCGGAGGCCGTGGCAGCGCTGCAGTCCGGCCTGCACCGCGCCGGAGCCTTCGCCCCGCCGCCGGCCAAGGACCGCAAGGGCCTTTCCGGCAACCTGGACGCCGTCTTCGCGGCCCGCCAGGAACACGCCGGAACCCCGCACCCCGCAGCCTAAGCAGACTTCACCATTCCAGGAAGGACACCGATGTCCCACCAGCCAGACCTTGTTATTTCCAACGCCACCGTGGTGAACAGCGACGGCCGCCGGGAAGCCCACATCGTGGTTTCCGGCGGCCGGATCGCAGCCCTCGTGGATGCCACCCAGCCCATCCCGGCAGCCGGCCGCACCATCGATGCCACGGGCAAGCTCGTGATCCCCGGCGGCGTGGACGGACACTGCCACGTGGCGCAGGTGACCGGCCGCTTCCGCACGCTCGACGACTACCGCACCACGTCCACCGCAGCCCTGTGGGGCGGCACCACCACCATCATCGACTTCGGCATCCCCCGGGACGCCCAGGAAACTCCGCTGGCCGCCGTCCTGCACAAGAAGGAGCTCGCCACCGAGTCCCGCTGCGACGTGGCGCTTCACGGCGCAGTGGTCAGCTGGGACGAAACGGTGCCGTGGCAGCTTGAGCAACTGGCCGCGGAAGGCGTCCGCTCGGTGAAGATGTACACCACCAACCGCGGCACCACCATGGCCGACGGCGACACCATCCTCAAAGTCATGCGGGAAATGGTGCGGCTGGACGGGCTCGCGTACATCCATGCCGAGCACGACCCCATCATTGCCGACTGCACCGAACAGCACGCCCAGGACGGCCGGATCGGGATTGAACACCTGCACCGGACCCGGCCCGAGCTGGCTGAGGAGATCTCCGTCAAGGAGACCCTGGCCATGGCCGAATACACGGGCGCGCCGGTCTACTTCGTCCACCAGTCCACGCCAGGCGCCGTGGACCTGGTCTGGCAGGCACGCGAGCGCGGCCTCGACGCGTACTCCGAAACCTGCCCGCACTATGTCACGCTGGACGACACCGTCTACGCCTCCGCCTTTCCTGAATGGTTCGCCTGCTGCCCGCCCATGCGCAGCGCGGAAACCGTGGCTGCCCTCAAGGAGCGGCTGGTGTCCGGTGCCATCCACACCATGTCCTCCGACCACTCCTGCTACGACCTGTCCCAGAAACGCGAGCGCACCGACGACGTGCGTGCCATGCCGCACGGACTTCCCGGAGTGGAGACGCGCATGCCGGTCACCTTCACGGCCATGACGTCCGCAGGTGCCACGGTGGAACAGTTCGTCAGCGCGTTTTCCGCTGAACCGGCGAGGATCAACGCCGTCCCGGGCAAGGGCCGCATCGCCGAGGGGTTCGACGCCGACCTGGTGGTCTTCGACCCCGCAGAGGAACGCACGGTGGACGGCGCAGCCCTGCACATGGGAACTGACTTCTCGCCCTTTGACGGGAGGGCGCTCACGGGCTGGCCCGGCGTCGTTGTTTCCAACGGCCGCGTGGTCCTGGACACGGACGGCTTCCACGACCCCGGCGCTGCGGGACGCTTCATCCACCGCAACGGCTTCAGGGAGCATCAATCAACAGCAGCCGAATCGCACGAGCCCGCCGGGATCTTCTAGGAGCCTCCATGCCTGCAATTACACGCCCCCGCCGCATCGGCATGATCGTGCCGTCCTCCAACACCTGCCTGGAACCCCAGACGTACCGCATCCTGGGCGGCCGGGACGACGTCACGGTGCACTTCACCCGGATCCCCGTCACCCGCATCGCCCTTGATGACTCCTCCGACCGGCAGTTCGACCCCGCGGTGATGCGCGGGGCGGCACAGCTGCTGGCGACGGCGGACGTGGACGTGATTGCCTGGAACGGCACGTCCGGCTCATGGCTGGGGTCGTCCCACGACCAGGAACTGGCCGCGGAGATCACCGGCGCCACGGGTATCCCGGCCACCACCTCCACCTTGGCCTACCTTGAGGCGTTCCGGGCCTTCGGCACGGAACGGATCGGCCTGTTCACGCCCTACACGGAGGACGTGAACCGCCAGGTGATCGCCTGCTATGAGCGCGAAGGGATCAAAACCGTGGACCACCGGGCCCTGGGCCTGAGCGACAACGAATCCTTTGCCCGGGTCACGGATGACGAAATGCGCCCCGGCTCCCTGGAACTCGCGGCCGCAGCGCCTGACGCCCTGGTGTACCTGTGCACCAACCTGTACGGGGCCAACATCACCGGGGAAATCGAGGAGGCCACAGGAGTTCCGGTCCTGGATTCCGTGGCCGTCACGCTCTGGCACGCCCTGAAGCTCGCGGACGCGCCACTGCTGGATGCCCGCTGGGGCCGGCTGCTGGGGTAGAACCCCTGCAGCCGCCGGGCTGTTACATCCGCAGGGTCAGGGCACCGGGCTCCATGATCATGAGCACGTGCTTGCCCTGGCCCTCGTGGTCGCCGTCCAGCTGGTAGTCATCCTTGTGCTCCAGGGTGATCTCCACGGTCTTGCCCTGGAAGTACTCCACGGCGGTGTCCCTGTTCCTGCCTTTGCCGATGATGCCGGCCAGCACGGACAGCCAGCCCAGCTTGCCGTGGTGGGGTGCCAGGACGGCAATGTCCAGCAGGCCGTCATCGATCTTGGCGTCCGGGAAGATTTCCAGTCCGCCCTGGACCTTGCCGCAGTTGCCCACCATGACGCTGCGCACGCCGCGGTGGACCACTGATTGGCCGTCGATCACCACGGTTGCCTTCACCGGCTTGCCGGGCAGGTTGCGGATGCCGGCATCCACGTAGGCCAGCCAGCCCACCTTGTCCTTCAGGTCCTCGTTGGTGTCCGCCATGATGGTGGCGTCGTAACCCATGCCGGCCATGACCAGGAACAGCTGGTCCTTGTCCGGGTCGCTGCGGCGGGCACGGACCACGTCGATCTTCCGTTCGGCACCGATCAGCGCACCGGCCATGGCGCCGTCGTAATCGGTGACGTCCATGCCCAGGTTGCGGGCCAGCAGGTTCCCGGTGCCCAGGGGCAGCAGGCCCATGGGGGTATCCCCGCCGGAGAGCACCTCGGCCACGCAGCGCACGGTCCCGTCACCGCCGGCCGCGATCACGATGTCCGCACCCTGGGCCAGCGCTTCCCTGGCCTGCCCCACGCCGGGGTCCTCCTTGGTGGTCTCAAGCCAGATGGCTTCCCCCCAGCCGTTTTCCACGCAGTGCTTGGCCACCAGGCCGCGCACGTCGATGTCCACCGGCTTGGCAGGATTCACGATGATGGCGGCACGCTTGGGCGAAGTGGAGCTGATGTCAGTCATGGCGTCCTCTGATGGGGGATGGAAAGCAAGCTTCTGAAAGAAGGGTAACCCGCCACGGGGGCGGTCCGGCGCAGCGCGGCGGCCTACAGGGCCTTCACCGCACCCAGCACCTGGGCCAGCGAGTCCTTGGCATCCCCGAACAGCAGGGACGTCTGCGGCTGGTACAGGAGGTCGTTTTCAATTCCGGCAAACCCCGGGCGCATGGAGCGCTTCAGGAACACCACCTGCCGCGCCTCCGCCACTTCCAGGATGGGCATGCCGTAGATCGGGGACCCGGAGGAGGTCTTGGCGGCCGGGTTGACCACATCGTTGGCGCCCACCACCAGGGCCACGTCCGTCGTCTTGAACTCGGGGTTGATCTCGCCCATCTCCTTCAACGACTCGTACGGCACGTTGGCCTCGGCGAGGAGGACGTTCATGTGGCCGGGCATTCGGCCGGCCACCGGGTGGATGGCGAAATCCACCTCAATGCCGCGGGCTTCCAGCGCCAGGGCGAGTTCGGCGGCCGTATGCTGGCCCTGGGCCACCGCCAGGCCGTAGCCGGGGACGATGATCACCCGCTGGGCGTAGCCCAGCAGGACCGCCACGTCCTCCGGCGAGGACGAACGCACCGGACGCTCGCTCACGGCGGTGGATCCCGCCGTCGAACCTCCGCGGAAGGCACCAAACAGGATGCCCGCCACGCTGCGCCCCATGGCCGCCGCCATGGCCCGGGTGAGGATAGTGCCGGAGGCGCCCACGAGGGTGCCGGCCACCACCAGCAGGACGTTGCCCAGCACCAGGCCGGACGCCGCGACGGCCAGGCCGGTGAAGGCGTTGAGCAGTGAGATGACAATGGGTACGTCGGCGCCGCCCACGGGCAGCACCAGCAGGACACCGGCGCCAAGGCCCAGGACCAGCAGGAGGACCGCAAGGGGCAGCGAAGCGGTCATCACCACGGCCACGCCCGCGGCCACAGCGACGAGCAGCACCACGGCCATCACCACCGGCAGGCCCGGGAACACCAGGGGCCGGGTGGTCATGAGTTCCTGCAGCTTGGCGAAGGTGATGCCTGATCCGGCAAAAGACACGGCACCCACCAGGAGCGTGAAGACAATGGCCACGCGCACCCAAGGGTTGTCCGCGTGGCCCAGCTCCAGGAGCGCCACCAGGGCCGCCGCCCCGCCGCCTACCCCGTTGAACAGGGCAACCAGCTGCGGCATCTGGGTCATTTTCACGCGCCGGGCCACCGGGGCTGCCACGGCGGACCCGATGGCGATGGCAGCCAGGATCCACGGGATGTTCTCCAGCCGGGCGGACAGGAAGACAGTGATGACGGCGATCAGCGCCCCGAGTGCCCCCACCTGGTTTCCGCGGCGCGCGGTGCGGGGAGAGCTGAGCCCGCGCAGGGCCAGGATGAAGCAGACCGCCGCGGCGAGGTAGAGCAGGGAGGTCCAGACCGGATCGACGACGCTCATTTACTGCCTGCCCCGGGTCCGGCAACGTTCCGCGCTGCGTCCTTTTTGGCGTGGAACATATGCAGCATCCGGTCCGTCACCACGAAGCCGCCCACCAGGTTGGCGGTGGCCAGGACGACGGCGAGCAGCGCCACCGCCAGGACCCACGGGTCCGCTGCCTGCCCGGCCACGATGATGGCACCCACCAGGATGATCCCGTGGATGGCGTTCGCGCCGGACATCAGCGGCGTGTGCAGGGTGCTGGACACCTTGGACACCACCTCGAAGCCGACGAACACCGCCAGCACCGTGATGGTCAACAGGGCCGTTCCGTCCATCAGAGCGCTCCTTCCTGCCGGGCCACAGCCGTGGCCGTCCGTTCTGCGAGCAGCTCCGCGGTGGGCCGGTGCCGCACCTCCCCGCCGTGGGTGAGGCAGGCGCCCGCCACCACTTCGTCATCGAAGTCGAGGACAAGCGCACCGTCCCGGACCATGAGTGCCAGCAGGTTGGCCACGTTCTTGGCGTAGAGGCGGGAGGCGTCCGAGGCCATGGCGGAAGCGGGGTCTTTCAGCCCCACCAGCGTGATGTGCCCGGTTCCGTCGGCCGTGGGGATGGGGATGTCCTGGCCCGGCACGGAGCCCTCCACGTTGCCGCCGGACTCTGCCGCCAGGTCGACGACGACCGAGCCTGGGCGCATCCCCTGCACCATCTCGCGGGTTACCAGGAGGGGGGCCGGGCGCCCGGGGACGGCCGCCGTCGTAATCAATACCTCCGACTGCGCCACGTGCGGCGCCAGCAGCTGCCGTTGGCGGGTGCCGGCGTCGGAGCTCAGCTGCCGCGCATAGCCGCCGGCCGCTTCCGCGGTCTCAAGGTCCAGCCGGATGAACGTTCCGCCCATGGACGCCACCTCGTCTGCTGAAGCCGGGCGGATGTCGTTGGCAAATACCCGCGCGCCCAGGCGTTTGGCCGTGCCGATGGCCTGCAGGCCGGCCACACCTGCGCCGAGCACCAGCACGCGGGCCGGCGGGACAGTACCCGCGGCCGTCATGTACAACGGGAAGAAGCGGGGCAGCCGGATGGCGGCCTCCAGCACGCAGCGGTACCCGGCCACCAGCGCCTGGGAAGTCAGGGCATCCATGGACTGGGCGCGGGAAATGCGGGGCACCAGTTCCAGGGCGAAAGAGGTCACCCCATTGTCCGCGAGCGCCTGCACGGCCGGGAGTTCGGACGACGGTGACGCGAGCCCCACGGCCACGGCTCCCCTTTTGAGGGACGCGGCAACGCCCGGGTCCAGGGGACGGACGTGGGCCAGGATGTCGACGGCGGAGATGTCCAGTTCCTGTACAACGGCCGCACCGGCGTTGCGGTATTCGGTGTCTGCGTGCCCGGCGCCGTCCCCGGCCCCGCTTTCGACGGCGACGTCCAGGCCCATGCCCGTCAGCTGCCTGACGGTATCCGGGGTGGCGGCCACTCGCCGCTCGCCCTCCCGGCGTTCCCGCGGAATCCCCAGTTTCACCCGCCAACTCCTCTTCCTGACGAGCAATGCAGCGGCTCTGCTGCACGCAGTTGGCTAGAGTCTAGGGCCACTGCTGCCGCTGCGGGAGTAGGGGTGCCGGCTTCGGTGGCAAAGCGTTACCTCAGCCGCACCGGGAACCTCGGTCAGTGCGCGGCCCGGGCCGCCTTGGGGGTGGCACGGGCGGCCTGGGGTACGGGTCCGCCGTAGTCGAGCGCGATGCGCCGTGCGGCTTCCATCAGCTGGGGCAGGACTGACGCTTCGATGTCCTGGGCCGCTGCCCTGTGGGTCTGCAGCGAAACGTTGGCCGCGGCCACCACCTCATGTCCGCGCAGGACCGGAACGGCCACGCCCCGCAGACCCTCCTCCAGTTCCTGCGAGACCATGGACCAGCCCCTGGTCCTTGCCGCCTCCACCTCGGCACGCAGGTCCTCGACGCTGCCGATGGAGCGGTCAGTGAAGCGTTGCAGGCGGACCGAGTGGAGGTACTCCTCCAGCTGCGGCGCGGGGAGTCCCGCGAGGAGGACCCTGCCCATGGAGGTGGCCCAGGCCGGGAAGCGGGTACCCACCGTGATGGAGACGCTCAGCAGGCGCGGTGAGGGAACACAGGCCACGTAGACCACGTCACCGCCATCCAGGATGCACAGCGAGGTTGTCTCGTTGAGTTCCGCCGCCAGGTCCCTCAGATGCGGCTCGGCCACCCGGGGCAGCGTCAGTGCGGCCAGGTACGACCGGCCCACATCCAGGGACCGTGCAGTCAGCTCGAAAGCCGGCCCGTCAGCACGGAGGTAGCCAAGGTCAGCGAGGGTGAGCAGGAAGCGCCGGGCAGATGCCCGCGTCATGTCAGTCCGGGCGGCCACCTGCGAGACGGTGAGCCGGGGCTGGTCCGGGGTGAAGGCAAGCAGGACATCGAAGGCCTTCTCAACCGACTTAACGAAGTAGCCTGCCTGCTCCTCCACGTTGCTGTTCCCTCCGAAGCCACCGGGCATGCCGGCACGGGACTGCCGGTCGTTCGCACCTGTCCGATCATATCGGGCGGGGGAAGATCCGGCCCGGCAGCGGCCAACCTAGTGGGTATCCCGAAGCCGGACGAGCGTGTCCTGCAGGAGACTGCCGGCTGCGCTGTCCAGGCCCAGAAGTGGCACCATGGCCACCGCCTGCTCCCGAAGGTGGTCCCACCCGTCGATGCACCGCACACCCATTGCCTGTGCGCAGGCAACGGTGGCGGTGGTATGCCGGGCGTACACGAAGTCGTACACAACGGCGTCCGGGGCCAGCACAGCACCGCCCCAGGCCGGCGCGTCCGACGTGTTTTTTCCGATGGGCGTCGCGTTGACGATCAGGGAGGCACCAGCGGCGGCCTCCCGGGCTTCCTTCCATGTGATGCTGCGGGCGTCGAGGCCCAGCTCGCGCGCAAGCTCCAGCAACTCCGCGGAAGCGTGGGGATCGCGGTCGGTGATGGACACGGTGCCCACGTTTTCCCGGATGGCAATGAGGGCTGCACGGGCGGCTCCTCCTGCTCCGAGCAGGAGGGCATGGCGCTGGTAGGCGTTGCCGAGCAGCACTTCGGCAGCGGTGACGTCGGTGTTGTGGCCTTCCAGGCCCCCGCCTGCCCGCAGAAGCAGGTTGCAGGCCCCGCTCAGCCGCACGGACTCGTCGGCACTGTCGGCTGCTTCAGCCGCCCAGTGTTTGTGCGGCATGGTCACGTTGGCGGCGAGCATATCCGGTTCCAGGAGCCTCCTGCGGACCTGCGCAAGATCGCCGTGGGCTGGGACATCCCATGCCTCGTACGTCCAGCCACTGCCCAGCCGGGCCAGGACCGGGTTCCAAAGCCCGGGCGACATGGCCTGGGAAGCCGCCGACCCGATCAGGACCAGCCGGAAAGCCTGGGTGCGCGGTTCCATACAGAGATCCACCTTTCGCCGACATCGACGTTGTGATTGCCGTCACCGGCTAGTATCCTCTTTCTAGACGCATTTCGCACACTTGTTCGGTATGCGTACAAATTAGAAAAAAGATCCCCACCTTCAGCGTGGAAGGGACCCCACAATGACCAACATCGCAGCAGGAGCCCAGGCCCAGTCGACGCCTGAGGCGCAGCGCCGTCTCAAGCGCGCAAAAAAGGCAGCACTGGCAGCCTTCCTCGGCGGCGCACTGGAGTACTACGACTTCTTCATCTACGCCACGGCCGCCTCCCTCGTCTTCTCAAAGATCTTCTTCCCTGCGGGTGACCCCACCGTGGCGCTCATCGCGTCCTTTGCCACCTTCGGTGTCGCCTACGTCGCGAGGCCGTTCGGAGCAGTGGTGTTCGGGCACCTGGGTGACAAGATCGGCCGCAAGAACACCCTCGTGCTCACCCTCGTCCTGATGGGCAGCGCCACGTTCCTGATCGGCGCCCTGCCGGACTTCAGCCTGGCAGGCTACTGGGCCCCAGGGCTGCTGGTGGTGTTGCGCCTGCTGCAGGGCCTGTCCGCCGGGGCCGAGACCGCCGGCGCCTCGGCCTTGTCCACGGAGGAAGCCCCTGAGGGGCGCCGTGGTTTCTTCGCGAGCTTCGCCATGAGCGGCATCTCGGCCGGCATCGTGCTGGCGTCCCTTGCCTTCCTGCCAGTGGCTGCCATGAGCGAAGCGGAACGGATCGCCTGGGGCTGGCGGATTCCGTTCTGGCTCTCCCTGGTGGTCCTCATCGTCGCCTACCTGGTACGCCGCTCGCTGGAGGAGCCGGAGGTCTTCGAGGAAAAGCATGACCACGGCGAACTGGTGAAGCTCCCCTTCGCCAAGATGTTCCAGACCCACCCCGCCCAGTTCTTCCAGGTGGCGCTGATGTCCTTCGAGACCGTCACCAATACCTTCATGCAGTCCTTTGGCCTGGCCTATGCGGTTTCGGTAGGCGTCCCGGCCTCAACCATGCTGTGGGTCAGCATCCTGGGCAACGTCCTGGCCATCGTCAGCCAGCCCCTGCTGGCGCGGATGTCGGACACCTTTGGCCGCCGCCCCATCTTCATCGGCGGCGTCCTTGGTTCCGGCGCCATGATCTTCGTCTACTTCTGGGTCATCTCCACCGCGAACATCCCCATGATCTTCCTGACCAGCACCCTGATCACAGCCGGCACCTACGCCATGTCCAATGCCATCTACCCGGCCTGGTTCGCGGAGCTCTTCAACGTCAAGGTCCGCTATTCCGGCATGGCCATCGGCCTGCAGATCGGCATCCTCTGCGCCGGCTTCACCCCGCTGCTCGGCACGGCCCTGGTGGGCGCGGACAAGGCCAACTGGGGACCGGCTGCCTGGATCGTGGCCGGTTCATCCGTCCTTGCCGTCGCAGGGGCCTGGTGGGCGCGGGAGACCGCCAAGACCCCGTTGCGCGAGCTGGGCAACCACGTGCGGTAGGGGCCTTCCCGGCAAGGCAGCAAACAAAAGGCGGACGACGGCGGGATGGACCGCCGTCGTCCGCCTTTTTCGCCTTATTGTCCGGCCGGCGCCGCCGGGGCGCTGACCGGGGCTGCCCCATTGTTCTGGCTGCGCCGTCCCTGGCCCGGTGTCTGCGTCCCGGCATTGTTGCCGTTGCCGGCACCCGAACGGCCATTGGTTCCCTGGAAGTTCCCCACGTTGGTGCGGGCGCCCCGGGCACCCATGTCCAGCTGTTTTTGCACCATCGAGCCGCCGAAGAACCCGGCCACCACCAACAGCACGCACACCAGGACCTTCGTGGAGCGGCCCGGCGTATAGCGCTTCCTGGGAATGAAGGGCTCGTCGGCGGGTTGGGCCTCTGCCGGTTCGTCGGGGAAGGGCGCGGACTCCCCGCCTGACGCCGTCAGGAAGACCGGAGCCGACAGCGCCTCGGTGACGTCGGCGGTGTCCGGATTGCCTGGACTGGAACTGTTCACGGGTTTCCTATTCATAGCGGAGGGCATCGATGGGCCGCAGCTTTGCGGCCTTGTTGGCGGGGTAGACCCCAAAAACCAGTCCAATGACGGCCGATACCGCCAGGGACAGCCAGACCGTCCAGGCCTGCACCTCAGGTTGGACTCCGAGGACGGGGAATGCGCTGCCGGCAAAGCCGACGGCGATCCCGGCCACTCCACCGATGACGGAAATCACCAGGGACTCGATCAGGAACTGCGTCACGATGCTGCCCCTGGACGCACCGATCGCCTTTCGGATGCCGATCTCGCGGGTGCGTTCGGTCACCGTGACCAGCATGATGTTCATGACGCCGATCCCGCCCACCAGGAGGCTGATGGCCGCCACGGCGCCGAGCAGGATGGTCAGCGTCTGGGTCGTGTTGGTGGCGGTGGTGAGGATCTGCGCCTGGTTGCGCACCTGGTAGTCGCGGTTGGTGGAGTCAACGTGGTGGCGGGCGTCCAGGATCATCTGGATCTCGTTCTGGGCCTGGTTCATGACGTCCGCGGAGGCAGCCTGCACGGTAATCGATGCCAGCGTGGGCGCGTACCCGGTGAACTTGTTCTGCGCGGCGGAGAAGGGCACCACCACGATGTCATCCGGATCGTTCAGGCCCGTGGACCCCTTGACTGCGAGGACTCCGGACACCGTGAAGTTCTGGCCGTTCAGCTGGATGGTCTGGCCCACCGCGGAACCGGTGGCGTTGCCGAAGAGGTCGC
Source organism: Pseudarthrobacter phenanthrenivorans (assembly GCF_036455295.1). GTDB lineage: Bacteria > Actinomycetota > Actinomycetes > Actinomycetales > Micrococcaceae > Arthrobacter > Arthrobacter phenanthrenivorans_C. The sequence continues at coordinate 77,798 of NZ_JAYXNX010000013.1, forward strand.
TGGCCACCGTGTTTCCGATGACGGCCACGGGATTCCCCGCCTGCTGGTCGGCGTCTGTAAAGGACGCCCCGGACGCCATGGCGCTGTTGGTGATATCGAAGTACGACGCCGTGGTTCCCAGGAAGCTCGCCACGGAATGGGTGGCGTTGGTGTACGTTGCGGTGACGCCCTGCGCCTGGACGATCGGCGCCGTCCGGGCGACATCCGGTGCCAGCACTGCGTCCGTGAGCGCATGCTCGTCGTCGAGGGTGAGGTTGGTGCTGCGGGTGCGGCTTGTCCCGGCCTGTCCACCAGTGCTGCGTCCACCCACGCTGGTGGAACGGCTGACGGTGAGGACGTTCGTGCCCAGCTTGCCGATCTGGGCTTTGATGTTGTTGCTGGTCCCGGCTCCGACCGCGAGCAGGATGATGACAGCGGCAATGCCGATGAGGATTCCCAGCGTGGTGAGGACCGAACGCATCTTGTTGGCGGCCACCCCGGACAGGGCGAACCGCGCGGATTCGAGGAGGTTCACGGCGCCACCGCAAAGGTTCCCGCGGGCACCGGTTGCTGCCGGACATCGGAGACGATCCTGCCGTCCTGCATCCGCACCACCCGGCCTGCACGCTCTGCGACGTCCATTTCGTGGGTGATCATCACGATGGTCCGCCCACTGGCGTGCAGGGTCCCGAAGAGATCCAGGATCTCGTTGGAGGACCGCGAATCCAGCGCTCCGGTGGGCTCATCGGCCAGGAGGAGGACCGGGTTTGTCACCAGGGCCCTGGCGATGGCGACGCGCTGCTGCTGGCCGCCGGAAAGCTGCGAGGGTTTGTGTCCCGCGCGGCTGGACAGTCCCACGGTATCCAGCATGGCCAGTGCGCGGCTGCGCCGCTCCTGCCGCCCCACTTTCGCGTAGGCGAGCGGCATGGCCACGTTGTCCACGGCCCTGGTCCTTGAGATCAGGTTGAAGTTCTGGAACACGAAGCCGATCTTGCGGTTGCGGATCTGTGCCTGCTGGTATTCGTCCAGTTCCCGGGTGTTGATGCCGTCCAGGCGGTAGCTTCCAGTGCTGGGGGCATCGAGGCAGCCGATGATGTTCATCATGGTGGACTTGCCGGATCCCGAAGCCCCAATGATGGCCACGAAGTCGCCCCGCTCGATTGAAATGTCCACCTTGTCCAGTGCGCGGACCTCAGCCTCGCCCTTGCCGTATACCTTGCTGACGCCGGACAGTTCGATGACAGTGGGCATGCCTACTGGCCGCCGTTCCGGGCGCCGCCCCTGTTGCCGCCGCCGCCCAGGCCGCCGGCGCCGAAGCCGCCGCCGGTGGGGGTGCTGCCGGTGTCAAGGGTGCTGGAGATGGCCGGCAGTTCCACCTGGTCCCCTTCGGCGAGGCCGGTCAGGACCTGGGTGCGCCCGTTGGCGCTGATCCCGGTGGTGACCGTCACCGGTGTGGGGGTGCCGTTCTTCAGGACGTTGACCGTCAGCCGGTTCCCCGTAGTGGTGATGGCCAGGCTGGGGACCACCAGGGCGTCGTCGGCCGTGGCCGTGGTGACCGAAATATTGGCACTCTGGCCGAGCTTCAGCCCTGCCGGTGGATTGGCGATGGAGACCGTCACCGGGTAGGTGACCACGCCGTTGGTGGTGCTCGCGGTCTGGGCTATGGAGACCACCTTGCCGGTGACTGGTGCCGCGGCCGGGTCCTGCGCCAGTGCGGGAAAGGTGAATTGGGCCGTCTGGTCCGGTTTCATGCTGGTGACGTCGGACTCCGAGAAGCCGGCCACCACCTGCAGGTGGCCCGTGTCGCTGATGGTGACCAGGCCGCTGCCGGAGCTTGCCCCGCCGGACGACGAGTTCCCGGACGAGGCGGACGACGCCGCTCCGGCGCCACCGCTGGCTGCTCCGGAGGAACCTCCCGAGGACGCCGGGGAGGATCCCGTCAGCGCGCCGGCCGTTGCGCTGACCGACGTGACGGTTCCGGCCACGGGTGAGGTCAGGTTGCAGGCGGCGAGGTTGGCCTTGTCCGTTTCGACGGCGAGTTGGGCGCTGGTGACGTTGGTGCCCCCTGCCGAGGCCGCGCTGTTCTGGGCGTTGCCCAGGGCCGTGGTGGCGGAGGCAACCTGCTGCTTGTCCTTGAGCTGCGTGGAAGCCTCCTGGTTCTGGGCCTGGGTCAGCGCGGCCTGGTCCTTGGCCAGCTGGTTCTGGGCTGCCGCCACCGGGTCCGTCCAGTTGGCAGGCTTCGGGCTGGGGACGGGCACGGCCTGGGCGGCGGTCACGGCAGCGTTATCGGCATCAACAGCTTTCTGGGCCGCGGCCACGGTGGCCGACTGCTGCGATGAGTCCAGGCCGGCAGACTGCTGGGCGTTGACCAGGGCCTGGTTTGCGGTGGCCACCTGCCCGGCGGCGGACACCTGCTGCTGGTTGGCCTGGGCCGTCACGGAATCCAGTTGGGCCTGGGCGGCGTTGAGGGCGTTCTGGGCGTTGGTGGGATCGATGGAGAGGAGCGGCTGGCCGGCAGTGACCTGCTGGCCCAGGGTTGCTGCCACCGAGAGGATCACGCCGCTGCAGTTTTGCGCGTTGACCACCGTGGTGGTTTGCGGGGCGACATTGCCCGACGCTGTGGCCACCGAGGAGATGGCCGCCTTGCTCACCGTTACCGTTCTCGCGGCCGCCGACGGGGTGGTGGATCCAGCCGCGGTAGCCGTGAGGTAGGTGCCTGCGCCGAGGGCCACAATGACGGCGCCCAGGCCCAGGTTGATAACGAGGGTTTTTGAGGTCATGGCTGGACCCTAAAAGGGCCGCCTGAAGAAATGCCGTGAAATCAATGGGAGCGGAGCGAGTGAGTCTTAATGTTTCGCCGCTGACCCGGGTTCATGCCGCCTGCAAGGGGAGCTACCCCCGGGCAGTGAGGTCTGCGGAGATGAGCCTGGCGGTGGCCACGATCTCCTGTGCCACCGACGCGAGGTAGGTATCGGGGTCAGGCTTGGCCTCGACCGATTGGGCCTGCAGCGACACGTTCACGGCTGCCACCACCTTGGCCCCGTCATACACGGGCGCCGCGACGGACATGAGGCCCAGTTCCAGTTCCTGGTTGAGCAGGCACCAGCCTTGCGTGCGGACGGTTTCCAGGACGGCCAGCAGCTCGGAAGCTGTTCCCAGGGCACGCGGAGTGAGCGGCTTGATGTCCGCGGCCGCCAGGTAAGCCTTGAGCTCCGCGGGGGGCAGGTGCGCGAGCAGTACCCGGCCCATGGACGTGGCGTAGGCGGGGAAGCGGGTGCCCACCGTGATGCCGATGGTCATGATCCGGCGGGTGGTGACCCGGGCAATGTAGGCGATGTCGGTGCCGTCCAGCACGGCGGCGGACGTGGACTCACCCAGCTTCAGGGACAGTTCCTCCAGGTGCGGCTGCGCCAGCTGCGGCAGGGACAGACCCGAGAGGTACGCGTAGCCGAGCTGGAGGACCTTGGCCGTCAGGGCGAACGTCTTGCCGTCGGTCCGGACGTAGCCCAGTTCCACCAGGGTGTGCAGGAACCGGCGGGCGGTGGCGCGTGTCAGGCCGGTGCGGGACGCGACCTCGCTGAGCGTCATGACGGGACGCTCAGCGTCGAAGGCCCGGATCACGGCCAGGCCCCGGGCCAGCGACTGGACATACTGGTCGCTGGCCTGCGGGGCGGTCCTGGTCTCTGTCCCTGCGGCGTCGGTCATGGTTACCAATCCTAGGGGGCGGCCACCGTTCCGGGCTGCGGGTGTCCGGGTTTCGACGGGCTCAACCACCGGCGACGGCCGCCGCGGGTTTGAGGGGGACGGGGATGAGTTCCTGAAGTTCTTGGAGGGTGCAGCCGAAGGTTTCGCGGACGGTCACGCCGTCGGGTCCGGTGAGGAACACGCCCTTGTCCGTGTAGACGCGGGTTACGCAGCCGACGCCGGTGACCGGGTAGGTGCAGGCATCCACGATCTTGGAGGCTCCTTCGCGGGTGAGGAGGGTCATCATGACGAAAACGTCCTTGGCGCCGGTGGCCAGGTCCATGGCACCGCCGACGGCGGGAATCGCCCCGGGTGCCCCGGTGTGCCAGTTCGCCAGGTCACCGGTGGCGGAGACCTGGAAGGCGCCCAGGACGCAGATGTCCAGGTGGCCGCCGCGCATGATCGCGAACGAATCCGCGTGGTGGAAGTACGAGGCGCCGGGGAGTTCGGTGACGGGGATCTTGCCGGCGTTGATGAGGTCGCCGTCGATCTGGTCACCAACGGCTTCGGGGCCCATGCCGAGCATGCCGTTCTCCGTGTGGAGGGTGATGTTCTGTTCCTCGGTGAGGTAGTTGGACACCAGGGTGGGCTGGCCGATGCCGAGGTTCACGAAGGACCCCGGTGCGATGTCTTTCGCCACGAGCCGGGCCAGGTCGTCGCGGCCCAGGGGCGTCGCCGAGGTCTGGAGGGATGTTTCGGTCAGGCTCATCTCAGGCCGCCTTTTCTGCTGCGCTGCCGCTGCCGGCAACGGTCACGATGCTGTTGACGTAGATCCCAGGGGTGACCACGTTCTCCGGGTCCAGGCCACCGGTCGGGACGATCTCTGAGACCTGGGCAATGGTGTGCCTGGCGGCCGCGGCCATGATGGGGCCGAAGTTCCGGGCGGTCTTGCGGTACACCAGGTTGCCCTTGCCATCGGCCTTCAGCGCCTTGATCAGGGCGACGTCGGCGTGGATGGGGGTCTCGAAGACCTGCCATTTGCCGTCCAGGAACCGGGTTTCCTTGCCTTCGGCGAGCATGGTGCCGTAGCCGGTGGGGGTGAAGAACCCGCCGATTCCGGCCCCGGCGGCGCGGATCCGCTCGGCCAGGTTGCCCTGCGGGACCAGTTCGAGCTCGATCCGCCCGGCCTTGTACTTGGCGTCGAAGTGCCAGGAGTCGGACTGCCGCGGGAAGGAGCAGATCATCTTCTTCACCCGGCCCTCCTTGATCAGCAGGGCCAGGCCCTGGTCGCCCTGGCCGGCGTTGTTGTTCACCACGGTCAGGTCCGTGGCGCCGCACTCCAGCAGCGCGTCGATCAGCTCAAACGGCTGGCCGGCGTTGCCGAACCCGCCGATCATCACGGTGGAGCCGTCCTTGATCCCGGCCACGGCCTCCTGGACCGACTCAACAAAATTCAGCATTACTTACGCCTTTCCAGCGGTGACGTTTTCGAGGACGACGGCCAGGCCCTGGCCGACGCCGATGCAGATCGCAGCCACGCCCCAGCGTTCCCCGGAGGCCTGCAGGGACCGGGCGAGGGTGCCCAGGATCCGGGTCCCGGAGGCGCCCAGCGGGTGGCCCATGGCAATCGCCCCGCCATGCCGGTTCACAATGTCGTGGTCAATCCCCCAGGCGTTGATGCAGGCCAGGGACTGCGCGGCGAACGCCTCGTTAAGTTCGACGGCGCCCACCTGGTCCCAGCCGATGCCCGCCTTCGCGAGGGCCTTGTTCGCCGCTTCCACGGGGGCGTAGCCGAAGTACTGCGGATCGTTCGCGTGCGCGCCGCGCCCGGCGATACGGGCCAGNCGCGAGGGCCTTGTTCGCCGCTTCCACGGGGGCGTAGCCGAAGTACTGCGGATCGTTCGCGTGCGCGCCGCGCCCGGCGATACGGGCCAGCGGATCCAACCCCAGCAGCCCGGCGGCCGCCTCGGAACCCACCCAGGCCGCGGAGGCGCCGTCGGACAACGGGGATGCGTTGCCGGCGGTGACGGTGCCGTTCTCGGTCCGGAACACGGTCTTGAGCCCGGCGAGCTTCTCCGCCGACGAACCCGCCCGGATGCCTTCATCGCGGACCAGGTCCGTTCCCGGGACGGGGGCCACGAGGTTGTCGTAGAAGCCCTCGTCCCAGGCGGCGGCGGACAGGTTGTGGGAGGCTGCGGCGAACTCGTCCTGCGCCTCGCGCGTCACGCCGTACTTCTCGCGGAGCCGCTCGGTGGCCTCACCCAGGGAGATGGTCCACTCCTTCGGCATCGCCTTGTTCACCAGGCGCCAGCCCAGCGTGGTGGACGCCAGGGTCATATCCCCGGCCGGGTACGGCTTCTCCGTCTTCGGCAAAACCCAGGGGGCACGGGACATCGATTCCGCGCCGCCCACCAGCATCAGGTCCGCGTCACCAGCATTGATCTGGCGCGAAGCAATCATCGCCGCATCCAGCGAGGACCCACAGAGCCGGTTCACCGTAGTGCCCGGGATGGACACCGGGAGCCCGGCCAGCAGGGTGCCCATCCGGGCGATGTTGCGGTTCTCCTCACCCGCGCCGTTGGCGTTGCCGAACACCACCTCATCAATCCGCTCAACGTCGAGCCCGGGGGCGCGCCGGACGGACTCCTTGATCACGTGCGCGGCAAGGTCATCCGGACGCACAGCGGCAAGCCCGGAACCGAACTTACCGAACGGGGTGCGCACGGCGTCGTACACAAAAGCCTGGTTCATGAAGGTGCATCCATTTCTTTGAAGACCTGCTGGGCGGTCTTGAAGGCGGTGTTGGCGGAGGGAACTCCGCAGTAGATGGCGGTCTGGAGCAGGATTTCCTTGACCTCGTCCCTGCTCAGGCCGTTGGTGATGGCAGCGCGGATGTGCATGGCCAGCTCCTCCCAGTGGCCGTGGGCCACCATGGCGGTAATGGTCACCGCGGAGCGCATCTGCCGGGTCAGGCCGGGCCGGGTCCAGATGCCGCCCCAGGCGATGCGGGTGATCATGTCCTGGAAGTCGTCAGTGAACTCGTCCTTACTGGCATTGGCACGGTCCACGTGTGCGTCACCCAGGACTTCCCGCCGGACCACCATGCCGCCGTCGTAAATTTCCTGGCTGGTGGCGCCAGGCTGGACCACGCCGCGACGGTCAGCGGGCTGCTGTCCCGTGCCGCTCACTTGGCCGCCGCCCGGGATTCCGCCCAGCTGATGAGGCTGCGCATGAGGTCGGCGACATGTGCAGGCGCCTCGGCCGGGGCAAGGTGCGAGATGCCCTCGACCGTCACGGCCGTGGCAGTGCCTCCGGCAGCAGTGATTCCGGCGGCCACTTCCTCGGCCATGGCCGGGGTAGCCACAGCGTCCAGCGCGCCGGCGATGACCTGTGTGGGGACGGTAATGCTGCCCAGCTCCGCCCGGACGTCAAAGGCGGCCAGCGCTTCGCAGCAGAAGGCGTAGCTGAAACGGTCCGCGTCCCGGAGGGAATGCAGGAGCTGGCTGCTGAAGTCGGGCTCCCGATCCATGAAGCCCGGCGCGAACCAGCGCTGCGCGGAGCCCTGGATCATCACCGGTGTGCCCTGCGTGCGGACGGTTTCGGCGCGCTCCAGCCAACCCTCCGGGGTACCGATCTTGGCGCCGCTGTTCTGCACGGACAGGCTCTTGAGACGCTCCCCGTGCCTGATGCCCAGCTGGAGCCCCACGGCACCGCCCAGGGAGACGCCGGCGTAGTGGAAGGCCTCACCGGGGGCGATCGAATCAACCAGGTCCACCACGGCGTCGGCCAGCGCGGCGACGTCGAACGTGTCGGTGGCGGCCGGAGAAACCCCGTGGCCGGGCAGGTCCCACGCCACTACGTCGTAGTCATTGCCAAGCAGTGATGCCACGCGGTTCCAGAGGATGGACGAGGTGCCCAGGGAAGGACCGGCCACCACCAGGGGGTGGTCTCCGAGTACTCGCTGGGGGGACAGCAGCGCTGCCTTCAGGGCCGGTTTAGCCACGGGAAGCTCCATTCGCATCGGGGGAAACAAAGTCAGGGAAGGCTGCCAGGATGCGGCGGGTAATCTCCGCCGACTGGCCAAGGTAGCTCGCGGGGTCCAGGAGCTCTTCCAGCCGTGCATCAGGGACGACGACGGCGGGAACAGCGTCGCGGAGCAGCTTCCGGTACGTGGCGGCCTGTTCGGCGGGGGGCGCCTGCAGCGTTTGGTCCACCACGTCCTGCAGCTGCTGCTTGCCGGTGCGGCCGCCCTGCTCCTTTAGCAGCGGAGCCACCGCTGCCGTGACGCCCTCGGCCAGCAGCAGCGGTCCGGCAAGGTCCAGGTTGCGGCGCATGGCCTCCGGGAACACCTGCAGCCCCTCTGCAAGCTCGCGGAGGTGGCCGGCGGCCCCGAGGGTGAGAGCCAGCAACTGCCGGAGAGCCGGCCACTCTGCATGCCAGGCCCCGTCCGGGCGTTCGTCGTTGAAGGTGGCGGCGGCCACGTGCAACTGCGCTGCCAGCTGCGGTGCCTGCAGCGCGGCGCTGCGGACCAGGACGGACAGCACCGGGTTCTGCTTTTGCGGCATGGCGGAGGAAACCCCGCGGCCGGCAGCACGGGGTTCAGCGAGCTCTGCAACCTCGGGCCGGCTGAGGAACAGCACGTCCGCGGCGATCTTGCCGAAGGCGTCCAGGACGGAAGCCAGGGCATGCCCCAGTGAGGTAATGGCCAGCCGGTTGGTGTGCCAGGGAGCCTGCGCCGGGGCCAGGCCCAGCTGGGCGGCCAGGTTGTCGGCCAGGCTGAACGGCGTGGCGTGCGAGCCTTCGGTCAGCACCGTTCCGGCCGCGAGAGTTCCGGCGGCACCGCCGAACTGGACGGGAAATTGCAGCGCCTCCAGCTGGCGGCCCGCGGCGGCCGCGCCCTGGAACCACTGCGCGGCCCGCAGCCCGAAGGTGAAGGGAAGGGAATGTTGGGTCAGGCTCCTGCCCACGCACAGCGTGTCCGCATGCTGCCCTGCCAAGGCGGCGAGCGACGCCGCGGCGCCCTTCAGGTCCGCCAGCACGGCATGGACGGTGTTCCGGGCCAGCAGCATCAGGGCGGTGTCCAGCACGTCCTGGCTGGTCAGGGACGTGTGCACGGCTTTCGCCGCCCCAACTCCCGCGGTGTCGAGCGCCGCCACCTTCTTCCGGAGGTCCGCCAGCAGCGGGATTACCGGGTTGCCGCCGCCCTGGGCACGCAGCGCAATATCGGCCAGGTCGTAGCGCCCCGCCTCCGCGGCGGAGGCCACGACGGCGGCGGAACCGGCAGGTGCCAGGGCCGCCCGTTGCAGCACGGCGGCCCAGCCCGATTCGACGGCGAGGATCGCCGCCAGCACGGCCCGGTCCCCCGTCAGCGCCGCCACCAGCGGTGACGCTGAGACGGGACTGAGCAGGCCGGCGTCGGCCTCTTCCGCGAAGACGCGCAGATCTCCCATGGCGGCGGCGTGGGTCACTGGAAGTCCAGGAAGACCGTTTCGTCCCCGCCCTGGAGACGGATGTCCCAGGTGAGGCCGCCGTCGGGATCGCGGCGGGCGATCAGCGTCCGGCGGCGCTCGGGGTCGAGTGCGCTGAGGAGGGGGTCGTTGGCCAGGGCCTCAGTGTCCTCGGGCAGGTAGATGCGGGTGAACAGGCGGTTGGTGAGGCCCCTGGCGAAGAGCGCCACGGAGATAAAGGGTGCGGCACCCGGCTTGGTGGGACCGGGGTTGACGGTGGTGAAGGTGAACACGCCGGAGTTGCCCACGGCGCCGCGGCCCCAGCCGGTGAAGGTGTAGCCGTCACGGACCAGGGACCCGGTGCGCTGGACAACCTTGCCGTCTGCGTCAGGCTGCCAGATTTCCAGGATGGCGTCCGGGATGGTGTGCCCGGCGCCGTCATACACGGTGCCCTGCAGGCGGATGGAACCGGGTGAGCCCGGGGCCAGGAGTTCATTGTCCTTCTCGAACGGCAGGGCATAGCCGTAGAACGGGCCCACGGTCTGGCCGGGGGTGGGTACCAGCTTGGTGCTCATCGTTCCTACTCCTCATCCCCGGCGTCGCCGTATGCTTCATTTTCGGTCCAGGTCCGCTTGGGCCCGGTCAGGACGATGTCCCAGTTGTACCCCAGCGCCCACTCGGGTTCGGTGAGGCTGTGGTCGTAGGTGGCCACCAGCCGGTCGCGGGCGTCCTGGTCCACGATGGTCTGGTAGATGGGGTCCAGCGGGAACAGCTGGTCGCCGGGGAAGTACATCTGGGTGATGATGCGCTGGGTGAACTCGGTGCCGAACAGCGAAAAGTGGATGTGTGCCGGCCGCCAGGCGTTGAGGTGGTTCTTCCACGGGTAGGCGCCCGGCTTGATGGTGGTGAACCGGTAGGAGCCGTCCGGGCTGGTAATGCAGCGGCCGATGCCCGTGAAGTTGGGGTCGATGGGGGCAGGGTGCTGGTCCCGCTTGTGGATGTAGCGGCCGGAGGAGTTGGCCTGCCAGATCTCCACGAGCTGGCCGGCTACCGGGCGGCCGTCGCCGTCCAGGACCTTGCCGGAGACGATGATGCGCTCACCGAGCGGTTCGCCGTTGTGCTGGATGGTCAGGTCCGATTCCAGCGCGTGCACGTCCTGGTGCCCGAACGCCGGCGAGTACAGCTCGATGGTCTCGGGGTCGGCGTGCTGCAGGCTCTTGGTGGGGTGGCGCAGGATGCTGCTGCGGTAGGGCGGGTAGTCCAGGCGGGGCTGGATCTCGGCTTTGGCGCCGTCCTTGAGCGCGCGCTGGTAGGCCTCGCCGATGGCGCTGATCTCTGCACTGAGGTCCGCCTGGGATTCGATGGCCTTGTCCAGCTGGTGGGCAGCCTTCGGTTCGGCCGGGGGCACGAGTTCCTCGGACTCCAGCTCTGAAGTGATGTCTTCCGGCACGGCTGGCTCCTTTCTGATCTGTTGGTTGTCTTGCGTCTGGGGCTTTATGGGCGAGGGATGCGGTGCAGCGAGTCGTACTGCACGGCGTGGCGCACCGGAGCATTCGGGGCGCCGTAGCCGTCGTAGTTTCCGCGGCGTTCCACCATCTCGAAGAACACACTGCCCACCGTGGCCGTATAGAAGTGCAGGAATTCGCCATCGGCGTCGCGGTCGAACAGCAGGTTGAGTTCCTGCAGGGTGGCCAGGAAGCCGGGGTCGAGGTCGAACCGGGCGTCCAGATCCTCGTAGTAGTTGGCGGGAATCTGCAGGAATTCCAGTCCCCGGTCCCGGGCGCCCCGGGCAGTTGCCACGAGGTCGTCCACGGCGAAGGCGATGTGTTCCTGGTACGTCTTCCGGGCTTCGCTGCGCGCCTGCTGGATGGGGGCGAGGTTCAGGACGAGCCGAACCGCACCGCTGGAGGTCTGCATGACCTGGGACCGGACCAGGCCGCTGGGGCTGGGCACCTCGGCGAACGGCTGCGGTTCCAGGGCCAGGGCGCTGGTGTAGAAGAGGACGGCCTCGTCGAAGTGCTGCCACGGCTGGGCGAGGTTGACGTGGTCGATCACGGCGCTGGTCCCGGCGGACGGGTGTTCCAGGCCTTCCCCGAATTCATGCGTCCACGCGGCAGTTCCGTCCGGGCTGCCCTGGCAGAGGAAGATCTCGGTGGAGTCCGGCGCGGAAATGCCCTGGAACACTTCCTCGTCCGCCTGGACCTTGCGGGCCACCACGGGGGCCTTGAGCTGCTGGGCCCGGGCTGAGGCAATCACGGGGGAATCGACGTCGAACCCCAGCGCCGCGATGGCGGGTTCCGCGTGCCGCGCGGCCTGTTCATTGATGATCACCCGGGCCTGGCCCATGGTCCACAGCTGGACGTCCTTGGTGCGGTGCCGGCCCTCGAACGCGAAGCCGAGCTGGCCAAGGAGCTTCTCCAGCTGCGCGGTGTCGTCCGCCTTCACTTCGGCGAAGTTGAACCCGGCTGGTTCGTTTACCTTTGGCAGCGTGGCCAGTTCCATGGGGTAACGACGGCGGTTCGCGCCGCCGGCGCCCTGCAGGGCGTCCGCGGAGGTGCCTGCGAGCCATTTGGCGCTCTGTTCCTCCAGCCAGATGAGGGAGCGCATGGCGTCCACCGCGGTGCGTTCGACGTCGGACTGCCGGAAGACGTCGTTGAAGACCTCCAGCGAGACCGGGCCGGTGTATCCGGCGCGGACCACATGGCCCATGAACTTGGCCAGCCCGAACTGCCCCTCTCCCGGGAAGACCCGGTAGTGGCGGCTCCAGGACAGTACGTCCATGGAGAGCTTGGGGGCGTCCGCCACCTGTACGAAGAAGATCTTGTCCGGGTTGAAGGACTCGATGTGGGAGGTCTCCCAATCGCGGGACAGGATGTGGAAGGAGTCCAGGCAGGTGCCGAGGTTGGGGTGGTCCACCATCTCCACGAGGCGGTAGGCGTGCTCGTAGTCGTTAACGTACTTGCCCCAGGCCAGTGCCTCGTAGGCGACTTTGATGCCGTGGTCGCCGGCCAGGTTGGCGAGCTGCGCCAGCTGTTCGGCGCGGACGGCCTCGTCGTCAATGGTGGCCGTGGCAACGTTGGAGCAGACCAGGATGGTGTCCATCCCCAGGCGGGACATGAGCTTGAACTTCGCTTCCGCGCGGCGCAGGTTGGCTTTCAGCAGCTCAGGGGTGACGCCGTCGAAATCCCGGAACGGCTGGTACAGGTCCAGGCCCAGGCCCAGGTCCGCGGCCATGGTGCGTACCTGTTCGGGGCTGAGGGGGGAGGTAACCAGGTCCTGCTCGAAGATCTCGATGCCGTCGAAGCCCGCGATGGCGCAGGCCTGCATCTTTTCCTTCAGCGTGCCGGAGAGGCAGACGGTGGCGATTCCAGTGCGCATCAGGCGGCCACCTCCTCGGCAGCCACGAGCTCGAGGAAGTGCGAGCGCATGCGGTCCGGATCGGCGTCCAGGCCGGTGAAGATGCGGAAAGCGTCGGCGGCCTGGCCCACGGCCATGCGGCCGCCGTCCAGGACCTCGCAGCCCTTGGCGCGGGCGCCGCGGACCAGCTCGGTCTCGATGGGCCGGTAGACAATGTCCGCCACCCAGTGCCGGGAGTCGATGAGGTCCAGGTCCAACGGAACGCCGGGGTGGGCCGCCATCCCCACCGGCGTGCAGTGCACCAGGCCGTCGGCCAGGGGCATGAGCTGCGGCAGCTCCGCCGTCGTGCCTGCCGTGATGGTGCGGCCGGGGAAGAAGCCCGCAAGCTCGGCTGCCCGGGCTGCTGCCCGCGCGGGGTCAACATCCACCAGGTGCAGCGTGCGGACCCCGGCGGTCAACAGGGCGTAGGCGACGGCGGACCCGGCGCCACCGGCGCCAAGCTGCACCACGCGGTCCAGCTTGGCTCCCGGCAGGCCGGCAGCCAGCGCTGCAGCGAAGCCCGAGAAGTCGGTGTTGTGGCCGATGAAGCGGCCGTCGCGGATGACCACGGTGTTGACGGCGCCCAGCCGGCGGGCGTCCGGGCTCACCTCGTCCAGGTACTGAAGGACCAGCTGCTTGCAGGGGTGCGTGATGTTCAGGCCATTGAAGCCCAGGGTGCGGGCGCCCTGCAGGATGGTGCCGACGGACTCACCGGGCAGTCCCAGCTCGAGGAGGTCGATGGGCCGGTACAGGTAGCGGAGGCCCTGCACGTCGCCTTCCCGTTCATGCATGGGCGGCGTGAGGGAGGGCATCACGCCATCACCAACCAGTCCCACGAGGTAGGACTCAGTTCGATTGCTCATGCGGGCAGCTCCTTTGGTACGGCGCCGGCAACGCATGCTTGGGCTGCGCTGCGGGTGATAGGGATTACGGTACAGCAAATGTTCACTTATCGCACTACTGTTCTACATACGAACAAACGGAGGTAGGAAGAGCCTGTGGCGCGGGGACGGGCCTACCGCTGCGGAAGCCTGGCAGCCAACTCGGCTGCGGCTTCCTGCAGCAGGGGCACGTGGGCGGTCAGCCCCTCGAGGTCCAGCCGGAAGACCGGCACGGCAGTTGCCAGCGAGGCAAAGGCATGCCCCTGGTCGTTAAGCAGCGGCACCGCCACTGCGCGCATTCCGGCCTCGTTTTCCTCGTCCATGACGGCATAACCCTGCCGGCGCACTCTGTCGATTTCGGCCCTGAAGGCATCACGGTCCGTGATGGACTTCCCCGTGAGCGCCTCAAGCGGAAGCTCGGCCAGCAGCTTTTCGCGCTCCGCATCCTCCGCGAACGCCACCAGGGCCTTGCCCACCGCCGTAGTGGAGAGCGACCCGAGGTGGCCGGGGTCGCTGGTCACGCGGAAAGTCTGCGGCCCGTCCACCTTGCTGACGGTCAGGTGGTGCAGGCCGTCGCGGACACTGAGGATGGTTGCTTCGCCGGTTTGCTCAGTGACGCGGCGGAGGATGGGCATGGCCGTCCCGGCAAAGCCGTGGTGATTGGAGACGCGCTGTCCCAACTGGAAGATTCTCAGGCCCAGATGGTAGCGGCGCCCGTCCGGCTCATAGTCGACAAAGCCATCGCGGGTCAGGGAGCCAAGCAGCCGGTAGGTAGTGCTGAACGGAAGCTCCGCCCGCCGGGATATGTCTGCCGCGGTGGCGCCCCGGGGTTCGTCGCCCAGCAGGACGAGCAGCCCAAGGGCCTTGCCCACCATGTCCGTACGGTCGGCTGGACGGGCGCCAACCTTCCCCTCCGGGGGCATGGCATTCACGGGATGCGCGGTTGGGGCGGCGACAGCGGATTCTTCATTGACCGCTGTGGTTTGGTTCACACTCATGAGTCCATGTTGCCACAATGTGAGAGTCGCTTCTAGATGGTGATTATTTTTCTTGACAGGTGACCGCCCTCACAGTCATAGTTTCTGTATCGCACAAGTAGCTCCCACAATGTGGCTACTTTGCCGGGTCTATTCCGGACTCCAGCCGCATCGCACCCCGCCCGCACCCAGGCAGCGGCGGCTGCGACCCCCAGATCCATCCGCGACAATGTCGTCACATCAAAGGAACACCATGAGCAAGACACTTCCGTCCGCCGGGGCGGGTGCCCTCACCTCCGCCGGGACGCCCAGGAAGGCTGCCCTCGCCAGCTTCCTCGGCAGCGCCGTCGAGTACTACGACTTCTTTATCTTTGGCTCCGCAGCGGCGCTGATCTTCCCCACGGTCTTCTTCCCCAGTGCGGATGCCAACGCGGCCATCATGTCCTTCGCCACCTTCGGGTTCGCCTACGTGGCGCGTCCCATCGGCGCCATCATCCTGGGCCACTTCGGCGACCGGGTGGGCCGCCAGAAGGTCCTGATGTTCACTTTGGTGCTCATGGGTGCATCCACCTTCGTCATCGGCTGCCTGCCGGACTTCCGCACCGTTGGCTGGTGGGCCCCTGCCCTGCTGGTACTGGCCCGCCTCTGCCAGGGCCTCTCCGCAGCCGGGGAGCAGGCCGGCGCTTCTTCCATGACCCTGGAGCACGCGCCGGACAACCGCCGTTCATTCTTCACGTCGTGGACCCTCACCGGCACGCAGGGCGGCCAGATCCTGGCAGCCCTGGTATTCATCCCCGTCCTGGCCCTGCCGGACGAGATCAAGTTCGGCATCGGCTGGCGCATCCCGTTCTGGCTCAGCGCCGCCGTGGTTGTTGTAGCGTTCCTGATCCGCCGCACCCTGCACGAACCGCCCGCCTTCGAAGAGGCCCGCAAGACCGCGCAGATCGCGAAGCTTCCGGTTGCCGACCTGCTCAAGGGCCACTGGCGCGACGTGCTGCGCGTGATCTGCTGCGCCTTCATTGCTGCCGTCTCCACCGTGTTCGGCACCCTGGCCATCAGCTACGCCAAGACCGTGGCCGGCGTCGACGGCACCACCACCCTGTGGCTGGTGGTTGCTGCCAACATCGTGGCCCTGGGCACGCAGCCGCTCTTTGGAATGCTGGCGGACAGGATCGGCCGCAAGCCCGTCTTCATCTACGGCGCCGTCGCCAGCGCCGTCCTCACGCCCGTATTCCTGCTCAGCCTGGAGTCCCGCAGCATCCCGCTGATGTTCCTGGCCGCGATCGGTTACTTCTCCGGTGGCTATGCAGCCGCCAACGCCGTCTGGCCGTCCTTCTACGCCGAAATGTTCAGCACGAAGGTCCGGTTCTCCGGCCTGGCCATCGGAACCCAGCTGGGCTTCCTGATGGCAGGATTCGCGCCGGCCATCGTGGCTGCCATGGGCGGCATCAAGCCCGGCGGCTGGGTGCAGATCACCATCTTCACCGGCATCATCTGCGCCGTTGCGGCTGTGTCCGCCCTGACCGCCAGGGAATCCTTCCGGACCCCCACCAAGGAACTGGGCCTGAAGTAGCCGCGGTCGCACCCTCGTCACGAAACATCGAAGCCCGCCACCCCCAGGAAAGGTAAGGGGGTGGCGGGCTTCGTCGTTGGCTGGAGGGCCAGCGAAAAGGAGGCTAGATGGTGCTCGGCGATGGCTCCATGACGCTGGCAGTCTCGACATTCCGGCGTTTCCGCATCAGGACCGCGAAGTAGACGGCGGCCGCCGCCCCCACCAGCCCAATGCCGGCTGTGACAAGGAAGAACAAATTATTTGCCCCTGCCACATCGTCACCGAAGGCGGTGTAAATTGCGCCACTGATCTGCGGAATAACGATGTCGGGGAGGTAGCCCACGAAGGAAATGATTCCGATGGCGATACCGGTCGCCGCGGCAGGGACACGGCAGTCATCAAGCAGTGACCAGTAGATCCCACGGATTGCGTACAGGAAGAGGCCCACAACCACCACCAGCACGTAGGCCAGGCCATTCGAACCGCTCGGAAGGAGGCTAAGGCTGATGAACCCGAGGGCTGCGACAACCATTGAGACCGCCAGGACCCGGCCCTTGCCGAGCCTGTCTGCGAGGAATCCTCCTCCGAACCCGCCGATTGGGCGCATCCACAGGACGATCACCGTCACTACGCCCGCATTCACCGGGCTCACGGCGTGATTCACGTTGAGGTACCCGGAGAAGTAGTAGTGTCCCCAGAACAGCGTGTACCCACAGAAGAGGACCAGGCTCATCACCCACACCTCGCGGATCTTCAGGATTCGACGTACCGCGGCGAAAGTCGACTCAACCGGTTCTCCGTTGGACCTTGTGCTCTTTTGCTGCGTATCGGAAAGTACGAAGAAAACCAGGACGGCGATAACGATGAGCACTGCACAGTACATGTAGACCACGGCCTGGAAGCCTGCCCGGGTCTGCATGAGGTCGGAGGTTCCGTCCCCGGCAAACAGCGCGAAGAGACCGACTGCGCAGCTGGCGAGAATTGCTTCCACCAGTCCCCGGCCGCCGTCGAGCGCACCAAAATAAGTACCTTCCTCGTTCTTATCCGCCAGCAGGCTGACAGTTTTGAGAATTGCACTCCAAAATGTAAAGACTGTGGCAAACCCCCAGACAAGGTACACGTAGACCAGGGTGGACTTGTCCGGTACCTGCGCGTAGAAGAGGCCGGTCACCGCCGTGAGCACCAGCGAGAATGTAATGAGGTAGCGCACGGAGATCTTGTCGGCCAACCATCCGCTGGGTATGTAGCCGATTACGAAGATGATCCCGAGCATGGAGTAGAGGCCTGCCAACTCTGAGTTGCTGAGGTGGAAGACGGCCAGGATCGTGGATTCAAAGTTCTGTCGAAGGTACACCAGCGGATAGATTGAGCCCGCCGCGAGAATGAGCAAAACAAGCTGAAAAATCTTCTTTGATTTGCCGAGCTTGAGCATGGAATAGCTCCTTATTTTTCAGATAGTATTTTGTGGATTTTTTCCAGAATGGGATCCGTGTGCATCGGTATTTCAGCCGCGACAGTGGACAACTGCCCGTACAGCGCGGCGTCCTGCGGGTTGGGCTCGAAGCGGTCCTCGCGCCGAACCATATGGGCAGATGCTTCGTCGAAGTCAGGGTAGATTCCGCAGGCCACGGCAACGCAGATGGCGGCACCGAGACCGGCGGCGTTCCGGACGACATTCCTGACCACTGGAATGTTGAAGACGTCGGCGAAGATCTGCATCATGAGGTCGCTGTTTGAGCCACCACCCGAGACCACAAGGGTCCTGAGGTTCATGTCTCTTTCGGCGGTCATGGCAGCCATGTTTTGCTTCATTGTGAAGGCGATGCCTTCCAGGACGGCGCGGTACATGTGTGCGTAACCGTGCCGTTCGTCGAAGCCGATGAACATTCCTTTCTTGAAGGGCTTGTTCGGTGGCGCCAGCCAGTCAAGAACGCACAGCAGACCGTCGCTTCCTGCCGGAATATCCGAAGCCAACTGGTTCAGGCGCTCCTCGGCGCTGGCTCCGGCCTGTGCAGCAGCGCGCGCGTTCTCCGTACCGAACAGGTCACGCAGCCAGGAGACCGTCCACATGCCCCTCCGGATGCCGGCGCATTCGTATATGTAGCGGTATGGCTCGGCGGCAAAGTTCGAGAAGTATGTCCGCGGCTCGGCCGCAAATTCCTTCCCGACAACCATGCCGGCGATGTAGGTGCCCAGCGAGATAAGGCCGGTTGCGTCGTCGCGGAGGCCGGAACCCAACGCCTCGGCAGCCTTGTCGTTGGCCGTGTGGACCACCGGTATGCCCTGGGGGATCCCGGTACGCTCCGCGAAGGAGGCGTTCACAAAGCCGCCCACGTCGCCGGGCATCTGCAACCGGTACAACATATCCCGCGGTACATTGAACGACTCGAACTTTTCCCGGTCGTCAAACCAGTCCCACGTGCGGCCATCCATGGGCCACGGTCCGATGTAGTTGGCCGCGGTGTCCGTGAGCTCACCGGTGAGCCGGCCCATGAGATACCCCGAAGCGGTGGTGACATAAGCGACGTCGTCATTGTTGTGCTCATACGCCTTGGAGAGCCGGTGGTCCATCCAGCTTTGGACAGGCCCGGCGAGGGTGCCATCCGTGCGAACCAGGGCCCGGCAGCACCGGATGGTGCACAACCCCACGCCGATGATGTCCTTGGGATCTCCGGGAAAGGCCTTCATCGCCCGGGAGGCTGCGGCAACGATGGAGTCGTAAAGGTCGTCGTCAGGGTGTTCCGCGATACCCGCCCCGGGGGTATGCATGGGAGCCAACGGCTCACTCGCCTCGCATACGATGTGGCCGTTCGTGTCGAAGATGACTACCTTCGAGCTTTGGGATCCACCATCAAGTCCGATGATGTAGTTGGTGGTCATGTCATTTCCTCATCTGCTTTGACGGCGCCTAGCGCACCAGATAGCCGCCGTCGACGCTCAGGATGTGGCCATTGACGTAGTCGGATGCCCGGCTGGCCAGGAATACTGTCGCGCCCATGAGGTCCTGGGTCTGCCCCCAGCGATTTGCCGGGATGTGGTCCAGGACCCGGCGATTGGCTTCCGGGTCAGATCTGGTGGCAGTGGTCAGTTCGGTTGCGTAGTAGCCAGGCGCAATGCCATTGACCTGCACACCGAACTGGGCCAGCTCGTCGCAGTAGGCCTTGGTGAATCCTGCAATGCCATGCTTGGTGGCTGCATACGCCGGTGACCATTGTCCTCCGAGGAAGGTGAAGACCGAGCAGATGTTGATGATCTTGCCGCTGCCCTGCGGCACCATGTGCTTGGCGCACTCGTGGGACATTTCGAAGGCTGCTGTCAGGTTCAGCGCCACCATGGGGTCCCACTGTTCGCGGGTGTAGTTGAGGACGTCGGGTTCGTTGATGCTGCGTCCGGCACAATTGACGAGAATGTCAACGCTTCCAAACTCGGATATGCAGGCATCCACAACCCTTTTGGGGTTTCCCTTTTCCGTGATGTCGGACATGATGTAGGCGTATTTTGCGCCGGCTTCCTCAACCATGGTCGCCGTGCTGCCATCGTCAGGCATGATACTGGCTGCCAATACGTTGGCTCCCGCCTTGGCCAGCGCAAGTGAGAAGGCTTGACCGAGGCCGGTATTCCCGCCGGTGACGATCGCATTCTTGCCTTTCAATGAGAAAAAGCTCATTTGAAAATCGACAATGTTCAAATCGGGCATGCAAACTCCCTGGTTCTTATTGGTAATGAGCTGGATCAGAGAGGGAAGATTGTCCCTGGATTCATGATTCCGTTCGGGTCTAAGGCAGACTTGAGAGCTTCCAGCATGTACAGCGAGGAGCCGTATTCTTCTGCGAGAAAGTGCGTCCGGTGCTTGCCCACACCGTGGTGATGGCACATTGAACCGCCGAGCTTGAGCGTTTCCTCCACGATGATGTTCTGGATTGGGTCGTGGTAGACCGTACGTTCCTCGGTGGGGTCCACGTCTATCTTGTAGTAATAGACGAAATACATATTCGTTCCATTGAGATAGCTGTGGCTGGAGTGGCCACCCAAGAGGGTGAATTGCGCGGGCACTTCTTTCCGGATTCGCGCAAGGGCATTGTTGTAAATGTCGTTGATGACACTCCAGTTTCCCGAGATCTCAGTGGTGAAGCCGTTGTTCAATGTCTCGCGTATCTCCACCCTTTCCTCTTCGATTTTGGAGACGTCCCAGTTCAGGTGGCTGAACCAGTCCTCGATCAGCGAGTCTGCGACGCGATCAGCGGTAGTGAAGGAGGAGACAATCTGCTCGATGGCTTTCCCGGTGGCCTCGGCGATGAGTTCGGGACCCTCCGCCATGAAAATCAGTACGCAACGGCCTTCGGAGAAATGCCCGAAGTGGTACAGCCCATCCTCCTTGTCGTAAAGGCGGGCAACAGAAGGCTTGTAGCCCTGGGTCACGACTTCCCGGAGGATTTCGAAGCCGGTCTTCATGTCGTCCAGCAGATAACCGTAGAACCGGTTATTTTCAGGGAAGTAGCGGAAGATCTTGACGCTTACCTCGGTGATGAAATTGAGGGCACCCTCGTTTCCAAGCACCAGGTGGCGGATGTCCGGTCCGGCCGCCCGGCGCGGGACGTTTTTGATTCGGCAAATTTCACCATTGGCAAACACGGTTTCCACGCCGACGAGCATGTCCTCGATGCCACCGTAAAGAGTCGAGAACTGTCCAATGGACCGCGTTGCAACAAGGCCGCCGAACTGCGCGATTGGCTTGGACTGCGGGGAGTGCCCGGTGGTGTAGCCGATCTTTCGAAGCTCGTCCTCAAGATCCTGCAGCCGGACGCCGCACTGGACCGTGGCCAGCATGTTTTCGGTGTCAATGTTGATGATCTCGTTCATTAGTGACCCGTCAACAACGACAGAATTCTCAACGACGGTTTCAAGTCCGCCCTCGGTTGCCGACCCTCCGGTCTTTGGTACGACGCTGATTCCGTATTCGTTCGCCAGTTTCAGTACTGACGAAACTTCTTCCGGGGTACCGGGCCTGACGACTGCCGCCGGCAGGGGCAATGAATAAATGCCAAAGACATTCTCGACTTTGTAATAGCGATCGACGCTGTTTTCCCGCAGCGTCTGCTCATCCGTGATGACGCGGTCGCTGCCGAGGATATCGACGTAGGCGCTTACGATCTCTTCGCGTTTGAGGGTTGTCAATTTGTCTGTTTCCGTTCGTTTTAGGCATTCGCACTTTTGCGCGCTGACTCAACCTCCACCTTGTTCAGGAAAGGCACAAAAAAAGAGAACAGCGATCCCCTTGGAATTGGGGGCCGCTGTTCTCTAGTTTTTAGCAACCGTCACGGGCAGAGCCCGGAACAAGTATGAAGTTTTAAGTTGAAAAGGACTCTAGCATGTGGCCGGAGGTCTGCCTAGGGGCAGTTCGAATTCTTGCTACATGCGCCAGACGTCCCGGTTGGACGAAGCCACTGCTGTGGCACCCGCGCCCAGCGCCCCGATCACGTCCTCCTTGTCGCATACCAGGCCGCCGGCAATCAGCGGAAGATCTATGTCTTCGCAAACCCAGGAGATCACGCGGGGCATGCATCCCGGCAGGATCTCAATAGCGTCTGCGCCTGATACGGAAACCTGTTTGGGCAGATTGTTGTAGCTGAACGAGTCAATCAGGAAGAGCCGGTGAATCGACAGGAATCCAGCCGTCTTCGCCGCCCGTACCATGGCAGCCTTTGAGCTGAGAATGCCGTCCACATGGGTGTTTGTTCTGAGGAAATCAATCACGACCGGCTTGCTGGCGAAGCCATCAAGGAGATCCACATCGACAAAAACCGTCTTGCCCGCCGACTTGAGCGTCTCCACGATCCCTCTGATCGACATCACGGATCCAAAGAGGACAAAGACAACAGGGCACGGGGCCGTCAGAACTGCCCGCAAGCCATCCTCATCCTTGATGCTGGCGATCACAGGGTGATCCGACAGCATGGCATTTATCCTGGCAGATTCATCCCGCGCGTGGCGGCTCTTGGTCGGTGATTCTGCCACAGCATTTATCTCCTGGTGTAATGATCTGTCCCCTTGCGCGGAAGCCAATCGGGTGCCATCTTCGGGAACGGTTCAACAATGGTATCCCCGCTCCACAGCCCCTGTATCAGTTGGACTCGTACCCTGGCGGACCCGCCTGAGGCTACGCACCGCCACTACCCCCTCCCGGTCTCCAAAACCGAGGCGAGGTCGAAATTCACCGGCTCCTCCAGCTGCTCATAGGTGCAGGATTCCGGGTCCCGGTCCGGGCGCCACCGGTTGAACTGTGCCGTGTGGCGGAACCTTTCGCCTTCCATATGGTCGTACCGGACCTCCACCACCAATTCCGGCCGCAACGGGACAAAAGACAGGTCTTTCCCGGCGCTCCACCTGCTGCCTTCGGCATTCCGCGGGGTCCGTTCGCCTTCTTCCTGCTTGGCCCACGCCCAGGGATGGTTGTCGAAGTCGGTCACCAGGGGCTGGAGTTGCTCGAACAGTTCCTGCCGCCGTTTCATCGGAAAGGCACCGATCACGCCCACGCTGGCCAGGCCGCCGTCGTCCTTGTACAGGCCCAGCAGCAGCGAGCCGATGGCGTCAGGCCCGCTCTTGTGCAGCCGGTAGCCGGCCACCACGCAATCCGCGGTGCGCTCATGCTTGACCTTGAACATGACGCGCTTGTCCGGCTCATACCGGCCGTCCAGGCGTTTGGCCACGATGCCGTCCAGCCCCGCGCCCTCAAACTGCTCAAACCACCGCGCCGCCGTGTCCTTGTCCGTGGTTGCGGCCGTCAGGTGCACGGGTTCCTTACTGGCCACGAGCGCCTTCTCCAGCGCCGCACGCCGCTCCGCAAAAGGCCTGCCGGTGTAGTCGTCGCCGTCCAGGGCCAGGAGGTCGAAGGCCACGAAACTCGCGGGCGTCTGCTGTGCCAGCAGTTTCACCCGGCTGGCGGCCGGGTGGATTCTCTGCTGCAGGGCGTCGAAATCAAGCCGGTCCCCGGAGGCACCCACCAGGATGATCTCGCCATCCACCACGCAGCGCGGGGGCAGGTTTTCCTTGAGCGCGGCAACGAGTTCAGGGAAATAGCGGGTCATGGGCTTTTCGTTGCGGCTGCCGATCTCCAGGTCATCCCCATCGCGGAAAATGATGGACCGGAACCCGTCCCACTTGGGTTCATAGCTGAGCTCCCCGCCTCCCGGGATTCCGTCGATGCCGTTGACGGCCTTGGCGAGCATGGGCGGGACGGGCGGCATCACGGGAAGTTCCATGTGCCCATTCTTGCCCGGCCGGTGCCCCTGGCGGTAGGGCGGCGCGCGCTTGTCAGGCGGCCAGCAGCCAGACGACCAGGACCAGGACCGGGGCTGCGGCGGCCGTGGTGAGCAGGATGGTTTCGCGTGCCACCGCCACGCCGCGCCCGTACTTGCTCGCGAACAGGAACACGTTCTGCGCCGAGGGAAGGGCAGCCATGAGCACCACGCCCAGGAGCATGCGGTGGTCCAGGTTGAAGAGGAAACGTCCGACGACGAACGCCACCGCCGGCATCACAGCCGACTTCAGTGCCGTGGCAGTGAGGATTTCCGCTGTGTGCCCGCCGCTGCGGAGCATCGTGGTCCCGCGCAGCGACATGCCGAAGGCCAGCAGCACCACCGGGACCGCCGCGCCGCCCAGGAGGGTCAGCGGCGCCATCACCGGGGACGGCAGCTGCACGTGGAACGCGGCGAGGACCACGCCCAGGAGCGAGGCGATGATCATGGGGTTGCGGAAGGGCTGGGTCAGGACCAGCTTTGGTGAGAACCGGCCGGCCTCGGAGAGGTCCAGCAGGGTCAGGACCAGCGGGGCGAACAGGAGCAGCTGGACCAGCAGGACAGGTGCCACCGCCGTGGCGTCACCCAACGCGTAAAGCGTGATGGGGATGCCGATGTTGTTGGCGTTGACGTAGGACCCTGCCATCGCGCCGACCGCCGTTTCGGCCATGGGCCGCCGGAACCAAATCCTGCTGGCGGCCACGTACAGCAGTGCGGTGACCGCGGCGGTGATCATGGCCAGCGGCACATAGGCGGAGAAGACCACGGAGAGGTCCGATTTCAGCACGACGGTAAAAAGCAGCACCGGATTGGTGATGAAGAAGGCGGTCCGGGTCAGTGCGGAGATGGTGGGTTCATCGCCCAGGCCGCACCGCGCAGCGACATAACCCACGACAATGACGACGCCGATCACCGCCAGTCCGATGAGCACACCGCCCACGTGGGGTACTTCCTTCCGCTGCCGCCATTGCACTACTGCGGAATGGCAGTACTACAAGTCCCAAACCTATCCGATAGGCGCGGTGATGCCCGGAGGCGTCCACAGAATGGCCCGGCTGCCATCCGCTGCCTGACTTTGTGAAAAAATCAGCCATGCACGCCATGCAGCATTCCAGCAAGCTCGAGAACGTCCGGTACGAACTCCGGGGGCCGATCCTCCAGGCAGCCAAGAACATGGAGGCCGAGGGCCACCGGATCCTGAAGATGAACCTCGGCGACACGGCACCGTTCGGCCTGGAGGCACCGGAGTCGGTGGTGGTCGACATGATCCACCACCTGCGGGGCGCCCAGGGCTACAGCGACTCAAAAGGCATCTTCACCGCCCGGACGGCCATCTCGCAGTACTACCAGACCCGCGGACTGATGAACATTGGGGTCGAGGACATCGTGATCGGCAACGGCGTTAGCGAACTGATTTCCATGTGCCTCCAGGCGTTCATGGAGAACGGCGACCAGATCCTGGTCCCGGCGCCGGACTACCCCCTGTGGACGGCCGCCGTGACCCTCACCGGCGGCAAGCCCGTGCACTATCTTTGCGACGAGGCGGACAACTGGTGGCCGGACATGGCCGATGTGGAGGCAAAGATCACCAGCCGTACCAAGGGCATCGTGATCATCAACCCGAACAATCCCACCGGCGCGGTCTACCCGCGCCACATTCTGGAGCAGTTCGCGGCCCTGGCACGGAAGCACAACCTGGTCCTCTTCTCGGACGAAATCTACGAGAAGGTGCTGTACGGCGGTGCCACCCACATCCACACGGCTTCCGTGGCCGAGGACGTGTGTTGCCTGACGTTCAGCGGCCTGTCCAAGGCGTACCGCATGCCCGGTTACCGGGCAGGATGGGTGGCCATCACCGGGCCGCTGGCCGCCACCGCGGCCTATCGGGAAGGACTGGAGTTGCTGGCCTCCCTGCGCCTGTGCGCCAACGTTCCTGCCCAACACGCCATCCAGACCTGTCTGGGCGGGTATCAAAGCATTGAGGCACTGGTGAAACCGGGCGGCAGGCTGCGCGAGCAGCGGGACCTCGCCCACAAACTCCTCACGGCCATTCCCGGTGTCACCTGTGTTCCTGCGTCCGGAGCCATGTACCTCTTTCCGCGGCTGGACCCGGAGCTCTATCCGATCGCCAGCGACGAGCAGTTTGTGCTGGATCTGCTCAGGGACCAGAAAATCCTCGTATCCCACGGCTCGGCTTTCAACTGGCCCACCCCGGACCACTTCCGGTTCGTCATCCTTCCGTCAGTCCGCGAGATTGAGGAAGCCGTGCACCGGATCTCCACGTTCCTGGCCGCCTACCGCAACCGTGAGGCGGACTACGAGGTGGAAACAGTTGCGGATTAAAGAACTAACCGGTCGCTAACAGCCAGGAAACCGGTCGGCAACATTGGACGCCCACACTGGTTAGTGCAGGCAAGAGCCGGCACCAGCTCCAGCCAGGAGGCCCCGATGTTGAAGAAAGCGACCACCCATGTAACCAGAGTCCGCGCCCTGGACCAGCTCCACCGCGGTGACGAAATCGAAGCCCGCCTTTCGGTGGGGCCGTCCTACGACGACGTGGTGATCCGCCGCGGCAGCGTGCAGGAAACGGCACCCGGAATTGGCGTGGTGTGGATCCTGGACCGGGTCACGGGCGTCCGGAAAGCCATCAATACCGACGAATGCAGCGTCTGGCGGGTGGCCTAGTAGCTGTGATCCGGAAGCCGGACGCGGTACGGCGGGTGTAGTCAGTCAGGACTGCCCGCCAGCCGCCGGCCCTTCGCGTCAGCCGCCGGCAACGGACTGGATCACCAGGACCTCCTGTCCCGGTGAGACCTGGGTTTCCATGCCCTGCAGCCGCCGCACCTCATCGCCGTCGACATAGATGTTGACGAACCTCCGAAGCGCCCCGGTTTCGTCGCGGAGCCGCCTGCCCAGCACGGCGTAGTCCGCGGCAACCGCATCAAGCAGGCTTGCCACCGTCACCGGCCCGTCGGCGGGCGCAGTCAGTACGGACTGCCCGCCGGCCAGGGGCTGCAGGACGCTGGGGAGCAGCAGAACAATGTCAGGCACCGGCCACCACTGCCGCCCGGACACACAGGACGTCGGGCAGGTGGGACGCCACCTCCCTGAACGTTTCCCCTTCATCCGCACTCGCGTAGACCGTGCCTCCCCGCGTACCGAAGTAGACGCCTGCCGGTTCGGCGGTGTCCACCGATGCCGCGTCCCTGAGCACGCTGTTGTACTCATGGTCGGGAAGGCCTGCGTTCAAGTGCTTCCAGGTGTTTCCGGCGTCGTCCGTGCGGTGGACGGCCAGTTGCCCATCCGGAGGGATGCGTTCGCCGTCGGCCTTGAGCGGTACCACCCAGGCGGTGCCTTCACGCCTGGGATGGGTCAGCATCACGAAGCCGAAGTCGGCCGGGAGGCCCTCCGCGATGGACTTCCAGGTGTCGGCGTTGTCGTCTGTCCGGTAGACGCCGTGGTGGTTCTGCGCGTACAGGCGTCCCGCCACCCCGGCATCGGCGGCGATCTTGTGCACGCACTGGCCGAACTCCGGGTTGGGGTCAGGCATGAAGTAGGCCGAGATTCCCTTGTTGCGGGGTTCCCAGGAGGCGCCGGCGTCGAGCGAACGGTAGACCCCGCCGGTGCTCATGGCTACGTGTACCGTTTTGCCGGCCGGGTCCACAACGATCGAATGCGCTGCCGCGCCGCCGTAGCCTGCTCCCCACTCGCTGCGGTGCGGGTGGTCCCACAGGCCGCGGTTCAGCCCGAAGTGTTCCCCGCCATCCGTGGATTTCCATACGGAAATAGGCTCGGCCCCTGCCCACACCACTCCGGGCCGGGACCCGGCGTCAGGGTAGATCTGCCACACGCGTTCCAGCGCAGCCCCCGTGTCCTCGGGGAATCTGATGGCGCCCTGTTCCGGTTCGGTCCAGGTGGCACCCAGGTCATCCGAGTGCGCAACCGTGGGTCCCCAGTGCGGGCTGCGGACCCCCACCAGGATCCGGGTACGGCCTTCACGGGTATCAATCCCGATGCTGGGAATCTCCGCCATCAGGAAATGCGGGCCGGTCAGGGTCCAATCCTGCCTGTCCGGGCTCGTGGCCAGCCACAGCCCCTTTTTCGTGCCGATTGCCAGGACAAATGTTTCTGACGCCGTTGCCATGCGGACCATGCAACCACCGGATGGGCCCCGGCGCAACGGTTTTCAGCCCTGCGGATCCCCCCTCCTGGCAGGGGCTCAGTCCACGAACTCCGACTGGGTCTCGATGAAGTCCCAGTCTGCGCCCGTCAGGACGGCCGCCGGGTTACCCGGATGCGGACCGCCGGCCTCCGCGATGCCTTGGAGCACCGGAAGGGGCAGATCCTCCGCATGGAGGTTTTGCCGCAGCCACTCCTTGCTGGCCAGGTCCAGGTCCAGCCACCACATGAAGATTTCCACCGCTCACCTCCTTCACCCATTAATAACGGTAGGCGTGGCCGTGGCCGTGGACAAGGTGCTCCCGCAGAAGCAGGTGTCCGGTAGGGGACTTCGGGTACTGGCAGGTAACTTGCCTGGCCGGCCCGGGGAAAAGACAAGTACCCCCTACTGGCGACTCCCTCCGGCAGCGCCCCTAGCCTGAAATCTCAAAAGCAAGCTGACCGTGCTGCTGGGGCATACGGCGCCACCGCTGGCCTCTTCCTCACCATGGTCCGTTTCACACATATATGGGGAGAAGAAATGAAACGCACCTTAGCAACAATGGGGGTGATGGGGCTTGGCCTTATCAGCCTCACAGCGCCCGCCATCGCGGCTTCCGACCAGGCTGCGCTAGCCCACTCGGACGGAAGCACCGTGATACCGCTGGTATTCAATGTCAACGGCACAGGCGGAGGCACCGGCAACGCCGGCGGCGGAACTGACAATGGCGGCGGCAATGGCGGAACCAACAACGGCGGCGGCAACACCGGCGGCGGAACCAACAACGGCGGCGGCAACACCGGGGGCGGCGGA
>NZ_JAYXNX010000014.1:0-103559 GCF_036455295.1 Pseudarthrobacter phenanthrenivorans
CGCGAAAATGCGGAACATGGGCGAAGCCTGCACCGCCGCCAACCGCTTCCTCGTCCACGAAACCGTCGCCGCCGAGTTCACCACCAAATTCGCCAAAGCCATGGCAGCCCTGACCACCGGCCGCGGCACCGACCCCGACACCACCGTCGGGCCCCTCATCGACGCCGGTGCCCGCGACGACGTCCACGCCCTGGTCACCGCCGCCATCGACGCCGGAGCAACCGCGGTCACCGGCGGCGCCCCCGTGGACGGGCCCGGCTACTTCTACCAGCCCACCGTCCTGGCCAACGTCCCCAACACCGCCGCCATCCTGGGCCAGGAAATCTTCGGCCCCGTCGCCCCCATCACCACCTTCACCACCGAGCAAGACGCCATCACACTCGCCAACAGCACCGAGTACGGGCTCGCCTCCTACCTCTACTCACGCGACTTCAACAAACTCCTGCGCGTCGCGGAACACATCGAATTCGGCATGGTCGGCTTCAACGCCGGAATCATCTCCAACGCCGCAGCACCCTTCGGCGGCGTCAAACACTCAGGACTCGGCCGCGANCGCCACACTGGCCCAGCTTTCAAGCGGCGGGACCAGGGAAACCCGGTCCCGCCGTTTGGCGTGCCCAAACACCGGGCCAGCCTGCCCCCGCCGCCCCTGTAGTCTCTGCACATGGTGCAGCGGCATAGGTATCAATACGGTGCGGACCCCAGCCAGTGGGGCGAACTGTTCCTGCCGGAGCTGCCTGCCGGCGGGAAACACGAGGGCGTGGTGGTGGTGGTCCACGGCGGCTACTGGCGCTCCAGGTACGGGGCCGAACTGGGTGAACCGCTGGCCAAGGACTTGGCGGAACACGGCATGGCGGCCTGGAACCTTGAGTACCGGCGCGCGGGCAACGGCGGGGGTTGGCCCGGGACGTTCCAGGATGTTCTGGGCGGAATCGACCGGCTCGCCGGGCTCGCGGAACCGCACGCGCTGGATCTGGGCAAAGTGGTGGCACTGGGCCATTCGGCCGGCGGCCACCTGGCAGTGTGGGCCGCGGGTCGGGACCGGCTGGCGGGGCTGGGGCCGGCGGAGGGTGGCCTGCTGCAAAGCCGTGGCGACGGCGTCCGCCTCACTGGGGTGGTGAGCCAATCCGGTGTGCTGAACCTGGCCGAAGCTGAACGGCTGAACCTCAGTGACGGCGCCGTGCGCAACCTGCTGGGCGGCCCGTCGTCGGAATTTCCCCGGCGGCACCGCATGGCTGATCCCATGGTGGCTCTGCCGCTGGGCGTTCCCGTCCTCGCCGTCCACGCCAGGGAGGATGCGGACGTGCCACTGACAATGTCCACCACGTACGTGGACGCGAGCCGCTCCGGACCCCTGCCGGCGGAGCTGGTCATGGTGCCGGGCGACCACTTCTCCCTGATCGATGTCAGCGCCGAGGCCTATCTGACGTGCCGGGACCTGGTGCGGCGCCTGCTCGGCTGACACGAAATGCTGACGCTGCCCTCTTTCTGGCAGAGTATGACCATGCTCACAGTGATCGGCGAAGGCCTTGTTGATGTTGTCCAGCGTGCTTCTGGAATCCAGGCCCACGTGGGCGGCAGTCCGCTCAACGTTGCGGTGGGACTGGCCCGGCTGGACCACCCGGTGCAGTTCATTGGCCGCTACGGCCGGGACGCCTACGGTGACTCCGTGGCAGCGCACCTGCGCGCCAGTTCCGTGATGCTGCCGGTGCCCCCGGACGATCTGCCCACCAGCGTGGCCACGGCATTGATTGACGACGACGGCGCGGCCACCTACACCTTCGACCTCGCCTGGGAGCTCCCGGGCCTGGCGGACCGGCTTGGCTTCATGCTGCAGGGCACCACGCTGCTCCACACCGGCTCCATTGCCACGATGCTCGAGCCCGGCGCCGCCGAGGTGCTGGCCGCCGTCGAACATGCCCACCCCTCCGCCACCATCAGCTTTGATCCCAACTGCCGGCCCAGCATCATCACGGACGTGGATTATGCGCGCCGGCAGGCGGAGAAATTCGTGGTGCTCTCGGATGTGGTCAAGGCATCCGACGAGGACCTCGCCTGGCTGTATCCCGGGCAGGACGTGCTGGATTCGGCACGCAAGTGGCTGGCCCTCGGTGGGGAGGAGGGGCCGGCGATGGTGGTGGTGACCCGTGGCGCAGAGGGCCCTTGGGGTGTGTGCCGGGCCGGCGAAGCTTCGGTGCCTGCGCCCAAAGTGGACGTTGCAGACACCGTGGGGGCGGGCGATTCGTTCATGGCGGCGTTGCTGTCCGGCTTGGTGGACCGGGAGCTGGACGGCGCCCAGAACCGGCAGGACCTGCGGGACCTGCCGGTTGAAGGGCTGGCCGAACTTCTGGAGCACGCCGCAAGGGCGGCCGCTGTCACCGTGTCCCGGCCGGGCGCGAACCCGCCCACCCGGACTGAGCTGCACGAGGCTGCGAAGGAGGCTTAACCCCTCATCGATTGCTCCGTACCTGCCGTTTTGCGGGCCCAAAAAGACAACTACGGAGCAATCGACGGGGGAGGGGGCTACTCCTTGCCGAGTCCGGCGGCGGATGCCTTCCCGTTCGAGACGCTGTTGAGGGCCCGTAGGTCGAAAATGCCGTTGATGTCGGCCTGCTTGGTGGTCCCTGCCGTGACTCCGTCCGTGAGGAGCTTCTGGTAGGTTCCGGCGAGCGGGTCCACGGTGAACACAATGTTCTTCAGGGAGCGGTCAATGACGTCCGGTTTCAGCTCCGCGCCGGCGGCCTCCTTGAGGGCTGCGTTGATGACGGTGGCCTTTTCCGTAGCGGATGCCGCGTTCAACCACTCGACCGACTTCACGTGGCCCCTCAGCAATGCCTTGACGGTGTCCGGGTGGTCTGCGGCGAACTTCTGGTTCACGATCAGGACGGTGGTGGGGAACTCGCCCGGTTTGCCGGACAGCGAACCGTCCCACAGGTCCTTCTCGTCCACCAGCACCTTCGCGCCGGCGTTCAACACCAGGCGGGACGCCCAGGGCTCGGGCAGCCACGCGCCGTCGAGCTTTCCGTCCTGGAACAGCTTGAGGGTCTGGGCGTTCTCGGTGGGGTTGATGGCAACGTCGCCGCTGCCGTCCACGTTCGTCCTGTACCCCTGTGAGGACAGCCAGGCGCGGAGGGCAACGTCCTGGGTCCCGCCAAGCTGCGGCGACGCGAGGGTCTTGCCCTTGAGGTCGGCGGCGGAGGTGATCTCGGGTTTGACCACCAGCTGGGCGCCGCCGGCTGCGGCGCCGGCGATGATGTTGATGGATTGGCCCTGGCTCTTCACGAACGAGTTGATGGCCGGGTTGGGACCGATGTAGGCGGCATCAATGGCGCCGGCATTCAGTGCTTCGATGGCGGCCGGGCCGGCGTTGAAGACCTGCGTGCTGAGCCTGGTGCTGCCGAGCTCGCCGGCGATGAAGCCCTTGCTGATGCCCACCAGGGCCGGCGCATGGGTGACGTTGCCGAAGTAGCCGAGCTTCAGCTCGGCGGCAGGAGTGCCGGACTGGCCTGCTGCAGGTGCCGCGCTGTTCACGGCGGAGGCGACGGCGGCACCCCCGCCAACGAGGGCGACGACGGCTGCCGCAATGCCGATCTTCAGGCCAAGCGGACGCTTGGGCTTGGCCGACTGGCCGGCGACGATGCGGGTGGAACCTTGCTGGTTTTGGGGAGTCTTGTCCTGTGGGTTTGCCATGGGAATCCTTTGCTGGGGCGGATGCTGAGACGAGATTACGGAGCAGCCGACGGCCCCACAATCAATGCCGTAGCGGTCGTTCACGGGGCGACGCGAAGGCTTAACCCGGCGTAGGAGGGCGTCAAAATTCGTCACGGGGCGTCTTGAATCGGGGCTGCTACGGCGCCGGAATCAGTGGCGCAAGTGGCCAGGTACTCTTCCTGATTCGCTTGGGGTGATTTATCTGCCGCTTTGGTGGGTACGTGCCCGGCATGGGGATTTTGAAAAACTAGTCAAGGAGACTCTCATGTTGCTTTGGATCGCCATTATCATCGCTGTTCTCTGGCTTCTCGGACTGCTGGCAAACATCGGTGGTGGCCTCATTCACATTCTTTTGGTCATCGCAGTAATCGTCCTGATCTTCCACTTCGTCACAGCCCGGCGGCGCGTTTAGGCAGGAAGCGTCAAGACGCGACGGCTCAGGCAGTAACGAGGTCCCGCCGCCGGCAGAGAGCCGGCGGCGGGACCTGCTGTTTTCAGGCCGCCTTGACCAGGGGGAGTTCGTCCCAGTGCGTGGTGTAGCGGGGCGAGCGCATCCCACGTTTCATGGTCCAGTCCAGGCCGGACCTGATTCCGGCGTGCCCCAGGCCGATGGAGCCGCGGCCAAACCGCCTGCTCACGTCGTCGAGCAGGGGGCCGATCCCGCGTTCCTCGTGCCGGTTTTCGAACGGTGCCAGGGGCGGCTGGTTTCCTGAAGGCCGCAGGTCGGTGAGCATGAGGCCCGCTTTGGCGTACTTGAGTCCTTCCCGGATTTTGGGGAGCAGCGCGTGCGCCGCCTTGGTGAGCAGCAGTGGATCCGCCGTGGGCATGGGCAGCGGAACACACACTGACGGGTAGGCCTGTTCATGGTTCCGGAAGGGCGACGTGGCCGCGAAGGCCGTCAGCACTTTCGCCTGCAGCCCGTGTTTGGCCAGCCGGGCGCTCGCCTGCTGTCCGTAGATGCTTAACACCTCGCGCAGGCCGGCGGCGGTGGTCACGGGAGTGGCGAAGGAGCGCGAAAAGATCAGCTGGTCGCGCCCGATCCGCTCCTCCTCCATGGGGATGCACGGCGTGCCGCGCAGTTCCAGCACGGTGCGCATCAGCACCACGGAGAACCTGTCCCTGATCATGACCGGATTCGCGCGGACCAGGTCCAGGACGGTGAAGATCTCCAACACGTTCAGGCGCTTGCTGAGGCGGCCGGCGATGCCCCAGACTTCATTGACGGGCAGCCGGCCCATCAACCCCTCCCGCACCTCGGCCGGGACCGATTCCCACACGCACACGCCACCGAAAGCCGGATTGTTCTTGGCCCACTGGTTGCAGAGTTTGGCAAGGGTCTTGGTGGGGGCGATGCCCACGCAAACAGGCACCCCCACATGCCGGCGCACGGATTCTTTGATCCTGCCGCCCAGGGCCAGCAACTGCCCGGTGTCTCCTTTGACGCCCAGGAACGCTTCATCAATGCTGTACACCTCCAGCCAGGCCGAGTACCTGCCCAGCAGTTCCATGACACGGGCGCTGATGTCCCCGTAAAGCTCGTAGTTGCTGGATTTTGCCACCAGCCCCCATTCCCTGGCGCGCGGCGCAAGTTTGAACCAGGGCTCGCCGGTGGCAATGCCCAGTGCCTTCGCCTCCGGGGAGCGGGTCACGGCGCAGCCGTCATTGTTGGACAGCACCACCAGCGGACGCCCCTCCAGCGAGGGGTCGAACGCCCGCTCCGCCGAGGCGTAGAAACAGTTGACGTCCACGTGCGCAATCTGCGGCATCTGCCGCATGGGGGCCGGCCTAGCCATGCCGCTGCTCCCGAGGACCCCGTACCTCAGACATGGTGCAGGCACCTGGTGGCCACACCCCAGATGGTCAGCTCGGACAGCGCGGGCACGTGGATGTCCGGATATTTGGGATTCTCTGCCTGCAGCACCACGCCGCCGCGGGTGATGCGGAGGCGTTTGACGGTCAGTTCACCATCCAGCACCGCGATGACCACGGATCCGTCCCTGGGTTCGAGCGCCCGGTTCACGATCAGTTCGTCGCCGTCGCTGATGCCGGCACCCTCCATGGAGTCGCCTGTCACCCGCACCACGAAGGTGCTGGTGATGTCCTTGATCAAATGTGCGTTCAGATCGATCCGGCCGTCGAAGTAGTCCTGGGCCGGGGACGGAAAGCCTGCCGCCACAGGCACGGGCGAGATCAGCACCGAAAACAAGGAGGCGCCCGCATCTATCACGCGGGGACCGATAATAACGCCCACAACACACCTTTATTCGAAAATATGTTCGATAGTTCAGTGTAGCCCCGGAGGCTGACAACGGGCAGTCTTCGGTGAACTGCCGCCGTGGGGGCGTCCACGCCCACGTAGACTTGCAGGATGCGGCTGGTTGCAAGCGATATCGACGGAACAATCCTTGGGCACGATGGAAAAATCAGCCCCCGCACCATCCGCGCCTTCCACGCCTGCAGGGATGCCGGCGTCGAACTTGTTTTCGTCACGGGACGGCCGCCGCGGTGGCTGCACCCGCTGGAAGAGCAGCTGGGCCACACGGGGCGCGTGATCTGTTCCAACGGGGCCGTGGTCTGGGACCTCGAGGCGGGTCGCCTGGTCTCTGCCCGCACCCTGGCCATCGACACCGTCATGGAGGCCCGGCGCATCATCAAGGCGCTCCGGCCGGCCGCGCTGTTCGCCGCCGAAACGCTGACTGGCTTCCACCTGGAACCGGGCTTCATCGAAAACGAGTCCAGCGAGCTTCTTGCCGAATTCACCCCAGCGCCGCTGGCGGACACGCTCACGGACAACGACTCCGTAGTGAAGTTCCTCGCCATCGTCCGGGAGGGAACGCCGGACGACTTCCTCGCCGAGGTGGCTCCCGCCGTCGGACACCTGGCCGCTGCCACCCACTCCTCGCCCGGCGTTGCCATGCTGGAACTGTCCCTGCCCGGAGTGAACAAGGCAGTCACGCTCGCCGAATACGCGTCCGGGCTGGGCATCGATGCCGCCGACGTGGTGGCCTTCGGTGACATGCCCAACGACATCGAAATGCTGCGCTGGGCCGGCCACGGCTACGCGATGGCCAGCGGCCACCCGGACGCCATCAGGGCGGCGGGGCAACAGGCGCCGCATTTTGACGACGACGGCGTGGCCCAGGTTCTGGAGGCCAGGCTCGCTTCCCTGGGCGTCCAGTTCTCCTGACTCCGCCCGGTGCCCGTCGCCAACTTCACAGCCGGCGCTCACCTGGCGTTTACCTTCCCGCCGTAGCGTGAAGCGTGCAGGGCCGGCAGCCTCCCGCCGGCTCGAAGGGGGTAATAATGGCAAGGAATGCCAGGCAACACGCTGCCAATGCGCCGCTGGGCACGGCAACGCCCGCCCCGCACTGGAAGCAGCTGCGGCAGGGTGACCGCGTCCGGGTCCTGTTTTCGCCCGGCTTTGAAGCGGGCGGCGTGGTGGACACCGTCACACCGGACCACACCGCCGTGTGGGTCCACCTCGACGGCGGCCGCGGCCGGACCATGCTGCACTGCAGCGACGGCGTCGACATCGTGGCCTGCCGCGAGACTGCCTGCCGGGACTGACGGCGGGATCCGGTCCCGCGCGGCGGGGTACGCTCGCTGTGTGACCCTGCCCTTTTTCCAGCACCCCGACGACGCCGGGCGGCAGCTTCCCATCGCCATGGCCCACCGCGGATTCTCTGCCGACGGGCTCGAAAACTCGATGGCCGCGTTCCGGGCCGGTGTGGACCTGGGATTCAGCTATCTCGAAACGGACGTGCACACCACGGCCGACGGCGTGCTGCTGCTCTTCCATGACGAGAGCCTGGACCGGGTGACGGACGGCAGCGGCCGGGTGGCGGAGCTGCCGTACGCGGAGGTGGCCAAGGCCCTGATCGGCGGTCAGGAGCCCATCCCCACGTTTGACGAACTGGTCACGGGGCTGCCCGAGGCCCGGCTGAACCTCGACGTCAAGGACTGGAGCTCGGTGCGCAGCACCGCGGCCGCCATTGAACGGCACCAGGTGCACCACCGCGTGCTGGTCACGAGTTTCTCGGACCGGCGGCGGCGGGCGGTGCTGAAGCTGCTCAGCCGCCCCGTCGCCTCCTCCGCGGGAGTGGGTTCAAACGCGCTCTTCACCCTGCTGGGGCCGGCACTTCCCCGCCCGGTGTTCCGCCGGCTGATGCGGCGGGTCCTCCGGGATGTCCATGCGCTCCAGGTTCCCGTCCGCTATGGGCGGCTCCGGGTTGTCACCCGGGGCTTCCTCCGCCGCGCCCACGACCTTGGCCTGGTGGTGCACGTGTGGACCATCAATGAGGAGGATGAGATGCACCGGCTCCTGGAGCTGGGCGTGGACGGCGTCGTCACGGACCGGGCAGACCTGCTCCGCGACGTGCTCATGCGTCGCAGCCAATGGCCGCACCGCATGTAGCGCACTGCCTCGCTGTCACGGCACGGGCGTCCCGGCCGGGGCGGCCGGCGCCCGCGCCGCCGGGCTAACTCCGGTCGGTGTCGGTGGGCGCCGTCGCGTCGCCGGCCAGTCCGCCGTCGTCCGTCCTGTCGTTGTGCGCGCTGTCATTGTCGGTCTCGTCGACGTCCCCGCCCAGGGGGCTGGTGGACACGGGCGCGGGGGCGTCGCCGGTCTTGAGGCCCGGGGCCTTCTGCTTCTCCGCCTCCATCGCGTTCGAACCTTCGCTGAGGGACGAGTGGACCTCCACGTCGTCATTGGGGTCCGCCGGATCAGGCACGTCCATCTTCTCGGTCGGCTTGGACGTCCCGGCCAGGTCCTCCATGGCGTTTTCCGCTGCCTTGCCAATGCTGTCGCCGATTCCCATGTGACTGCTCCTTCCGACATCGCATGCCGGCGCCCCAGCGGCGTCCCGGCCCTACCCCTCCAGAATTATCAGCATGCTTACAATTAGTCCAGTGCTGGGGAATTCAACCCCAGCCAGAGAGGAAGGAAGAGCAGCATGGGCACTTACCATCCCGAAAACGACCCCGCCAACCCGGACCGTCCCGGGAAGGACAATGTAGGCGCGGCGCAGCCGCACCTGGCCGAACAGCGAAGCCGCGAGGCGGGGGGCTCACCCAACCCTGACCCAGCGGAAGGCAATGTCACCGGCCTGGAGCCGGGCGGGGGAGTGCCTCCCGGCGAGACCCCGCCGGCCGAGGACCAGATGAGCAGGGACCAGGGACACTCCGAATAGCGCTTACAGGCCAGGACGGGGGCGGCGTGCCTGCCGCACGCCGTCCCCGTCCTGCCCTGCGCCGCTTCCTAGGAAGTCTTCTTGCCCCGGCCGGTCCGTGACCTGCCCGGGGCCGCCAACTGACGCTCCAGGCCGTCAAGGTCAAGGCGCGTGTTCCAGGCCGCCCAGTCCTCCGGGCGCACTGATGGCCTGCCCAGCAGGAAGCCCTGGCCGGCGCTGATGCCCAGTTCAGTCAGGGTCTTCAGCTCGCCCACCGTCTCGATGCCCTCAGCCACCAGGGTGATGCCGATCTGGTCGGTGAAGTCCACCAGGCAGGCGGCCAGGTCGCGCTGGAGTCCGTCCTTGTCCACGTCGCCGATGACGTTGCGCCCCACCTTGAGGAAGTCCGGCCGAAGGTGGAGCATGCGGCTGAGTGCGCCGGCGCCGGTGTGGGTATCGTCAACGGCGATCCGCAGCCCCTGCTCCCGCAGCGGATTGATGGCCGAAATGAACTGCAGGTATTCCTCTTCCGGAATGTCCTCGGTCAGTTCCAGAACCACCCGGCTAACGGACAGGTCAATGTGCTCAAACAGTTCCGGAAGCCGCGGATCCATGCAGGACGTGGGGGAAATGTTGAGCGAGACATAAAGGTTTTCCGGCAGCCCGCGGGCAGCCGCTGCCGCGGAGCCAAGGGCAGAAAATTCAAGGTTTGCCCCGAGGCCCACCGCCGCGGCCTCGGCAAACCAAAGTTCAGCAGCGGCGCCGTCATCGCTGACGAAGCGTGAGAGGGCTTCCACGCCAACCACCGTTTTTCCCTCCAGCCCGTAAATGGGTTGGAATGCTGTCATCAGCATCTGGCTTTCAAGCAGGGCACTGATCCGTGACATACTGCGGATCGCGTCCACTTGCTCGGCGAACTGGGGCGGCAGCGCGGGCGGCGCAAGGCGGACCTCCCGCGCGGTTTCCAGCGAATCCGCCGTATTCGCGTCACTGTGCCGGGTCTCCAGGAGATATTCCAGCAGGGCGCGTTCAGGCACGCCCGGATTCTCATCGAGGCTGTTGCTCAACCGCTGCCGAACGGCGGCTCCCGCAGGATCCGTATCCGCCAGGACAGCGGCGATAATTCCCCATGCCTGTACCCGAACCGACATTAGCGACGCCCCCAGTTGACGAAGTAATGACCCCATGGCCCAATAATGTTCAAATTTCCAAACGCCTTATAAAAGTACGGTGCTGCCAGACCTGAATTCCGCGGCGGCGAAAAACCTGACACCGCACGCTGATCGTATAACGGCGGCTCCAAAAGCGCAGTAGTTTTTGCGCTACTGGTCAGCGCTTTCCTGCTGGTCAGCCAGCAGTTCCGGGATCCGGTCCGGGGGGACGGGGCGGCTGAAGTAGTAGCCCTGCGCGCTGCGGCAGCCCAGGTTCCGCAGGATTTCCGCCTGTTCCGCCGTTTCAACGCCCTCCCAAACGGCTTCCAGGCCGCAAGCCCGCACCAGTTGCAGCACCGCAGCCACCAGGGAAGGCTGGCTGGGATCGCTGTCCAGGCCGGCGATCAGGGACCTGTCCACCTTGACCCGGTCCACGGGCAGCCGGCGAAGGTAGCTGATGGAGGAGTAGCCGGTGCCGAAGTCGTCAATCTCGATGCCCACGCCCAGGCCGCGGAGGCCACCCAGGGAATAGCGGTCGAGCTCGTTGCCCTTGACGATGGCCACTTCCGTCAGCTCCAGGACCACCTGTTGGGGCCGCACCCCGTTTTCCTGCAGGGTGTTCCGCACGTCCTCGATGAACTGCAGGCTTTGCAGGTCCGTGGCGGAGATGTTGACCCGGACGGAGAAGCTGCTGTCCACCAGCGAAGCGTCGATCCAGGACCGCAGCTGCTTCACGGCCGTCTTGAGCACCCACAGTCCGAGTTCGGAGATCAGTCCCGCCTCTTCGGCCAGGGGGATGAACTCGTCGGGCATGATGAAGCCGCGGGTGGGGTGGTCCCAGCGGACCAAGGCCTCGACGCCTTCGATCCGGCCGGTCTCCAGCTCCACCACCGGTTGGTAGTGCAGGCTCAGTGCATCGTTCCTGATGGCCGCCCGCAGGTCATCCACCAGCTGGCTGCGGAGCCGCCGCATCAGCAGCAGCGCCGGCTCGAACCGGTGCAGCTTGTTCTGCCCTTCCGCCTTGGAGGCATACATGGCGACGTCGGCTTCCATCAGCATGTCCTCGGGGCTTTGGCCCTCGCTTCCCACGCTCAGTCCGATGCTGGCGCCGCAGCGGACGCTGCGGCCCGGCAGCTCGATGGGATCGTTGAGGGAGGCAAGGATGCGGTGTGCCACGATGGCAGCCTGGTCCGCCGACGCCGTCGGCATGACGATGGCGAATTCGTCCCCGCCCAGGCGCGCCACGACGTCGGAGGCCCGCACCGCGGTCCGCAGCCTTTCGCCCACGGTCACCAGTACCTGGTCGCCGGCAGTGTGGCCCAGGCTGTCGTTGATGGACTTGAACGCATCCAGGTCCATGAGCAGGATGGCCGGGCCGTCCTGCCCCGGTTCCCCGTCCGCTCCGGGGCGGGAGCCCAGGGCGCTCCGGAGGGCCTCGATCATCGCGGACCGGTTGGCGAGCCCCGTCAGCGGGTCCTGCATGGCCATCTTCTGCATCTCGAGGTGTGCCTCGTGCAGGAGTTGGGTCCGCACCTGGACCCGCTGCTCGAGTTCCTCGTAGATGACCTGCAAGTCCTCGGCCAGCAGGTTGGTGCCCATGATGATCGCATCCAGTTCGTCCCGGGCAGGGGAGACCTCGATGCGGGAGTTCAGGTCGCCGGAGGCAAGCCGGACTATGCCTTCCAGCAGCTGGGACAGCCGGGGGTCGTCGTTGGTAAACACCGCCAGTCCTCCTTTGACGCCTAGTTGACCAGGGCGCGGTCGGTGCCAAGGGGAAGGCTGACGGTGACCGTGGTTCCGGTGCCCAAGGTGGAGTCGACGTCGATCCGGCCGCCGTGGCGGTCCACGATGTCCTTGGAGATGGCGAGGCCCAGCCCGGTGCCGGGGATGGCGCCGTTCATGGCGTTCGATGCGCGGTAAAA
The DNA here is from genome assembly GCF_036455295.1 of Pseudarthrobacter phenanthrenivorans. Classification (GTDB taxonomy): domain Bacteria; phylum Actinomycetota; class Actinomycetes; order Actinomycetales; family Micrococcaceae; genus Arthrobacter; species Arthrobacter phenanthrenivorans_C. The sequence goes on from NZ_JAYXNX010000014.1 coordinate 11,953, forward strand.
CCTCGTGAAGACGTGGTTGATCTCATCGCTCGAGATGCCGATGCCCGTATCGGAGATCCGCACGGTGGCCCACTTGGACCCGTCCGGGGTGGCATGGGATTCGCTGCCCACCGCAATCCGTCCCCCGCTGGGCGTGAATTTGATGGCGTTCGACACCAGGTTGGTGAACACCTGCTGCAGCTGCACTTCGTCGGCAAGGATTTCCGGATCCTCCGGGACCGGCTCCACGTCGATGGTCACGTTCTGCAGCGTGGCCAGGGGGCGGAGGGCCGCGGCCACCAGGTCAAGGGTCTGGCCCAGGCGCACCGGGGCAAGGTGCATCTCCAGGGTGTCCAGGCCGCCCCGCGAGACGCTGAGCATGTCCTCGATGAGGGTCCGGAGCCGCTCGGTGTTGCGGACCACGATGTCCAGCATCTGGTGGACTTCCCTGGACACCGGATGCTCAGTGCTCTCCTGAATCATGTCCAGGTAGGCCATGATCGAGGTCAGCGGTGTGCGCAGTTCGTGGTTGACCGTGGCCAGGAAGTCCGTCTTGGCCTTGTCCAGTTCCCGCAGCTGCTTGACCACCTGCTGCTGGCTGCTGATCAGGTGGCTTTGGATGAGTCCGTACGCGGCGTTGCCGGCCACGTGCTGGATCAGCCCCAGCTCGGCGCTTGACCACGTCCGTGGCCGGTCCATGGAAGCGATCCAGATGATGCCCAAGGAGGAATTGCCCTCGCCGATGGGCACCGCAAGCGTGGAAGCGGCGCCGGCGATGGCTGTCACAGGCTTGTCGTCGGCCAGCGACCCCGTCTCGGCCCCGTCCGCGGAAAGTGTTTCCGTCCCTGCCCAGAGCGCGTCCGCCGTGGCGCGGGCCAGGTCCTCGCCTGGAAGGGCCGCCGGCGGCAGCGCGGCCAGGCCGGACCTGTGCCACGCCGCCCTGATCACCGGGACCCTGTGGTCCTCGAAGGTGGCCAGGACAACGTGGTCTGCCTTGAAGGTCCGGCCGAACCCCGCCACCACGTGGTTGGCGATCTCCTGGGGGTCGTTGGTGGACCGTACGGCGGCGGAAACCTCACGCAGCTGCTCGCGGAGTCCCTCCGCTTCCTGCCGGGATGCGCTGCGCCGCCTGACCTGGTCGATCAGGGCCGATGCCCGGTGGACCAGCTCCTTGGCGGCCGGTGGCTTGGTGATGCAGTCATGGACGCCGGGTGGATTGGCGGCGGCGATCTCCTGCGGGCTGTCGAGGTCCACCATCACCAGGACCGGGGCTTTGGACGGGACGGAGGACAAGGCCGCGTCGGCGACGATAACGGAGGGCTCGACGGTGTCCAGCAGGACAGCGAGGCCGCTGGCGTCAGTTGCTTCAAGGACGGTGTACCCGGCCTCGCGGAGAGCGCAGGCATTGGCGGCGAGCCGGCCGGCGTCGGGATCGGCGACGACGGCGGTACGGGGCAGGCGGACGTCACTCGGCGCAGCCGTCACAGTGCTCCCTTCCCTCCCAGTTGAGTACATTCTAGGGGGATGCGGCCCCGGAGGGTCCACAGCGCGGGGACCGTTGATGCATCTCTTCCGTCAAGCCCAACTACTACGTGGCGCGCCGTAATGTAACCCAACGCGCCGCCGGTGCCTGGGAGGGAACATATATTTGACGCGTGTCCCCTACAAAGTCACCGTCCTCCATCTGGCAGAAGTACCTGATGATCCCCAAACTCGTCAGGTTGTCGCGGAGCGCCCCGAAGGACCGCCACCAGGCGTGGGATACCTACTGGGCCGGCATCAGTGCCACCGGACCCGGGGGCGAAGTTCTGTGGGATTCGGGCACTGACCACGAGTTCCTTGGTTATAAGGGCAGCCTGCTGCGCCACTTGGACTCCGGGCTTCCCGTGGTGGACACAGGCTGCGGCCATGGCAGCTTCACCCGGGCGCTCGCCGGGATCTTTCCCCGGGTCATCGGTGTGGACGTCTCACCCAACGCCGTTGCGAGGGCCACCGCAGAGTCCCAAGGCACCGCCAATATTGCCTACGAGACGCGGGACATGACGGCAGCAGGAGCGGGCGCAGCGCTGGCGGAGTCCATTAACGCCGGTGCCGACGGAGCCAACGTCTTCATCCGGGGCGTCCTGCACGTCCTTGACCCGGCGCACCAGGTGGCGCTGGTGGAAAACCTGCTGCACCTTGCGGGGCGCCGCGGCACTGTTTTCATGGCTGAAACCAACTTCCATGGGAATCCGGTGGAGTACGTGTCCCACCTCGGGGCCAGCACCCGCGGCATTCCGGCGCCGTTGGAACTGGCCATCCGCGGACTCCCCATGCCAGGGCACTTCGGGCCCGCAGAGCGCGAACGTGCGTTCCCGGCGTCGGAATGGGAACTCCTTGAGGACGGCCAGGTGGCCATCGAAACCAATCCCGTGACCGGCGTCCCGGGACAGGACCGGGTGCCCGGGTACTACGCCGTGCTCCGCCCCCGCCACTAACCGGAAGCCGCCTAATCCGCCAGGTTCCCTCTGCGCCCGCAGATTTTCCCGTCTCCCCGCAGACGCGCCGCAGAGTACCCGCGTCCCCCTTGACAGGGGGCCGGGGCCGGAGGCTCCATGGTAAGTAGACTTACTAGTGGAGGCTGAGAGGGGGCCGCGCACATTAGCCGGGACGGATGGTTTGACACCTGCAACTCCCGCAAAACCCAACGTCATTCACCAGGAACAACGCAGCGACGGCGGAAATCCACTTCTTCGGGATGGAGGACCCCAACCCGGAGAACGCCCAAGCCGCACCCGCGCCCCAGCATCTGGCAGCCGCCGGATATATCTTCGGCTCTGCAGCCCCGCCGAGGCGCACGACCTTCAGGAAATACCATGAGCAACCTTATTCCGTCCGGCGCTCTCCGCCGGATGCTGCTGCCCCCCACCTACGGGCGGCACGTCACCTCCGCCACCGAATTCACCATCCTGTCCGTGGAGGTGTGGGCCTCCGGGCTGGTGGTCAACATCCACCTTCCCTCGGATGGCGCGCCCCAGCCCCGCCTTGTGCTTCAGGACCACTTCGGGACTGAATACCGGCTGCAGGACTCGGCCACCATTGGTTCCCGCAACCTGCAGGTGTTTACCCCGTCGGTGCCGCCCGGCACCAGGAGCCTCACCATCAGGTCTGCGGACGACCCCGCCGGCCGCCCCGTGGTGACCTTCGCCGTCCCCCTGATGGCCGTCCCGGAAGCATCCGGCGATGCGGCAGGTCGCCGGACAGCTCCCGACGCCGAAAACGAGCCTTACCGGGACGACCTCCGCCGCCCCGCCTAACCCACCGAAAGGCCCGCCATGCCGGACACCAGCGACTTTGCCCCCGCCACCGCCATTGTCACCGCCTCCGACTCGGGAATCGGCAAGGCCACCGCCGTGGCACTCGCCCGCGCCGGAATGGATGTTGGCGTCACCTGGCACTCCGACAAGGAAGGTGCGCAAGGTACGGCGGAGGAAATCCGGGGCCTGGGCCGCAAGGCGGTGGTCCGCCGCCTTGATACCACCGAACTCCGGGAGGCGGGCGGCGTAATCGACGAGCTTGCCGGTGAACTCGGGGGCCTGGATGTCTTCGTGAACAACGCCGGCACCGGGGCAAGCACGGGGTTCCTGGACATGGGCATCGAGGACTGGACGAAGATCCTGGACACCAACCTCAACGGTGCCTTCGTCTGCCTGCAGGCAGCGGCACGCCGCATGGTCAAGGCCGGACGGGGCGGGCGCCTGGTAGCCGTCTCCAGCGTGCACGAGTTCCAGCCCCGCGTGGGATCCTCCGCCTACGATGCCTCCAAGCACGGCCTGGGCGGCCTGATGAAAACGCTGGCACTGGAACTGGGGCAGTACGGCATCACGGCCAACACCGTGGCACCGGGCGAGATCGCGACCCCCATGACCGGGCAGGAGGACCAGGACCCGACGACGACGCAGCGGCCCGGGGTGCCGCTCGGACGGCCGGGGCATGCGCGCGAGATCGCCGACGTCATAGCGTTCCTCGCCTCGCCCGCGTCCAGTTATGTGACCGGTGCGGCGTGGGTGGTGGACGGCGGGATGCTGCAAATGGGCCCCCAGGCCGGCTCGCACCTCACCAGCAACGACTGGCGCGACGGGTAGGGGCCGCGGGAAGCCGGCTCCCGGTCGACCGCCCGGCCGCGGGTCCATATGGCGGATCAGGCAAGCCCTTTCCCGACGCCGGCTGGCATGATGGAGCGCATGCGCATTCTTATCGCCCCGGACAAGTTCAAGGGGTCCCTCACTGCAGCTGAGGCTGCCGCGGCCATCGCCGAAGGCGCGTTGCGGGTATACCCGGACGCCGTTGCCACCCAGTTCCCCATTGCCGATGGCGGCGAGGGCACCCTGGAAGCGGCCGTCGCAGCCGGCTACGAAGAGCGGCTGAACGCCGTGGTGGGGCCCATCCTGGCCCCCGTCGGCGCTGCGTGGGCCATCCATAAGGGCCGCGGCGGCAAAGTCACTGCAGTTATTGAAACAGCCCAGGCGTCCGGCCTGGCGGACATGGAACCAACCCCGGCCAACTCATTGAGGGCGCACAGTTACGGTTGCGGCCAGCTCATCGCCGCCGCCCTGGATGCCGGCGCCACCGAAATCGTCCTGGGCCTGGGGGGATCGGCCATGACCGACGGCGGCAGCGGCGCCCTGCGCGCCTTGGGCCTGACGCCGCTGGACTCCGCCGGAAACGTGGTGCCCCTGGGCGGTGGTTCCCTTGCCGACGTGGTTGCGCTGGACAGCACCGGCCTGGACCCCCGGCTGTCCGCCGCCACCTTCCGCATTGCCGTGGACGTACGCAACCCCCTGTACGGGCCAACCGGCGCCGCGCACGTTTTCGCCCAGCAAAAGGGGGCGGACCAGGACGCCGTGGAAATGCTCGACGCCGGGCTGCGCAACTGGGCATCAGTGCTGCGGGAAGCAACGGACCGGGACGTGAACGTCCCCGGCGCGGGCGCCGCCGGCGGCTTCCCGGCGTCGTTCCTTGCCTTTACCAATGCCACGCTGGAAGGCGGTTTCGCACTGGTGGCGGGCTTGACTGGCCTGGCAGGCCAGTTGGACCAGGCAGACCTGGTCATCACCGGCGAAGGGTCCATGGACTCCCAGTCGCTCACCGGAAAAGCTCCGATCGCGCTCGCGGACGCGGCCCGTGAACGGGGCATTCCCGTCATTGTGGTGGCGGGCAGGATCCTTGTGACCCTTGAGGATCTCGCCGGACACGGTGTGGTCGGCGCGGCGCAGCTGCTCGACGTCGCCTCAAGCCCGGACGACGCCGTGGCAAACGCCGCCAAGTACCTGGCCTGGGCCACAAGCCAGGTACTCGAAGGCGCCTGACAGGATAAGTCGCCAGCACACGATGGTGGTGTTGCGGCGGCGAATCACCAAGGTGTGTAGTTCAGCCCCGTGGACTTATTTCGGGCCGGTTCGCCGGTTCGCCGGTACCCGGGTTCGCCGGGCCCGTGGGCGCGGTATCCCCGGGGAATGCTTCAAGACCCGGTTTCGTAATGGGGTTCAGCAACAGGCTTCGATTCCGGGGACCCCTTTTCCCGAAGGTAGACCGATGCGCCCACCAGGACCGCGACGGCCAGGAACTCGCTTTGCCAGTTCTGGAACGACTCGAACCAGAACCGGCTGGTGCCCAGGTACTGCAGGAAGCTGACGGCGGGCTGGCCATGGCTTTCCTGGTCCTGGTTGTACTCATTCGCGCCCCCAGCGGCGTGCAGGCCGAATGAGGCCAGGAACAGAACGAAGAACATGATGGACAGGGAGTGTTCGTACACTTTCAGGACCAGGCCGCCGCGCCGGATGGGCCATGGCGTGGCCGGGCTGATGGAAGCCTGGCGCGGGTCCTCGTCCTGCGGGGCGTCCTTCCCCACCGGCTTGGACTCGGAGGAGCCCTTTTGGAACAGGAACACCGTGAGGACCACGTACATGGCCATCTGCAAGAACTCCGACTCCCAGTTCTCAAACGTGGCTTCCACGAAAGCGCCCGTTCCCAGGAATTGGAGCACCGAGACCGCCGGTTCCCCGTGGGCTTGCTTGTCCTCGCTGTAGGACGCGGCTCCGGAGACGACCATCCCAACGAAAAAAGCGAGGAACAGGCCTGCGTTGGCCAGCAGCAGGCCGTGTTCCCTGGCCCATTTACGCATCCTCACTCCTTCTCCCCGGCCGGGGGAAGGACCCTTCCGGTTGCCAGCCTGTTCAGGCGAAGCGGAACAAGTACGAGCATGACCACCATGACGGCCAGCAGCGCGCCGCCAGCGGCGACCCCGGCGGACCGGCCGGCAGCGACGTCGAACACCAGGGCGGCAGTTCCGGCGCTGAGCAGGGCGATGCCGCCCAGGGCAATCTTGGTGATGGTGTCGGCGCTGGAAACCAGCATCTCCTTGAGGCGTTTGCGGAAGAGCCGGCGGTGCACGCTGACCGGGAGGAGGATGAAGGCGGTGGTCAACGCGGCGACCACGACGTTGGCCAGGTAGAGGCCGACTTCCCAGTCGTCGAGCTTTTCGAACCGCTGCTGGAATGGCAGCGTCAGCAGGAAACCGGCCAGGATCTGCACCCCGGTCTGGAGCACGCGCAGCTCCTGCAGCAGTTCCGCCCAGTTGCGGTCCAACTGCTCTTCCCGGGTCTCATTCCGTCCCGTCCGGCCCGTGTAGTCCTCGACTTCGGACATCGGTCCTCCTCCCTCTCAGGCCCCGTCCAGGTCTTCTTTCTACTCCTCCCGTACCCAGAAACAAGGCCACCCGTTGCGCCTCCTACAACATTTGATAAGTTTACTGATTATTACCCGGAGTGGTGGACGCCGTGCTCCACGCCGGGATAGCTTCAAAGGGCCGGAGCACGGTGGTGCTCTTCCCAACCGACGGGGCTTTTTCCAACCGACACAGGCAGGGCGGACCATGAGCGACACGGAAAAGCAGACAGACCAGCCGAAGGATCCGCGCGGCGGCTACCACTCGGGGCCGTTCCCGGAACAGGAACAAAAACAGCCCGGGTTGACGGCACCGATGGACCCCAAGCCGGACCACGGGGAGCTGAGCTACGAGGGGCACGGCAAGCTCGAGGGCAAGGCCGCGCTGATCACGGGCGGCGACTCGGGCATCGGCAAAGCCGCGGCGATCGCCTTTGCCCGTGAAGGGGCCGACGTCGCCATTTCCTACCTGCCCGAGGAGGAAGACGACGCGCAAGACACGGCGGAATGGATCCGGAAAACCGGACGCAGGGTACTCCTGTTTCCCGGGGACGGACGTGAAGAGGAATTCAGTACGCGCATCGTCGAGGAGACCGTCTCCGAATTCGGTCGCCTGGATGTCCTGGTGCTGAACGCGGCGTACCAGAAGAACCGCGAGAGCCTGGAGACGCTTCCCACCGAGGAATTCGACCGGGTTTTCCGGACCAACCTGTATTCGCTGCTGTGGTCGGCCAGGGCGGCCGTGCCGCACCTGAAAGCCGGGGCTTCCATCATCACCACCGCCTCCATCCAGGCATTCAATCCCTCGCCCGGGCTCATCGACTACGCCATGACCAAGGCCGCGCAGGTGGCGTTCACCAAGGCACTGGCCCAGGAACTTGGGCCCAAGGGGATCCGCGTCAACGCAGTGGCGCCCGGGCCCATTTGGACACCCCTGATTCCGGCCACGGAGTGGCCGGACAAGCTCCCGTCCTTCGGACAGGACACGCCCCTGGAGCGGGCGGGGCAGCCAGCGGAACTCGCGGCGGCGTACGTACTGCTCGCATCCGAGGACGGCTCCTACATTTCCGGTGCCGTCCTGCCGGTCACGGGCGGCAAGGGACTGTAGGCAGGACCCGGCGCGGGGCTCCGGGCACCATCACCAGACCAGCAATATCGGCAACGCACAACAGGAGGAAGCATGACACAGGAAAACCAGCAGGCTGAGCCCGAGACGGCCCCGGGCGGTTACGGGACCCCCACCGCGGAGCAGGAGGCGGCCGGGACCCAAGGCGGGCAGGGCCAGCAGTCCAGTGGCCGCACCTCGTCGCCCGGAGCGGACACCAACGAGCCGCAGGCGGGAGCCGGCCAGCAGCCCGTCCCGCACGATCTGGACCTTCCCTCCAGCGCGGCGGAAATCGATGAGTCCAATGACGATTCCCAGGGTTCTGCTCCCGTGTCGTCCGAGTCAGGGCAGGAGGCCACCGGCATTCCGGACGGCAGTGGCAACGATCTGCCCCAGGAGGAGTCGCCCAACGACAACGACGAAAGCTTCGACGCCGGATAAGGCGCCGTGAGCCACTGGCCCCCGCCCTGCTGCCTGCCCGGCAGCGGACGCGGGGTCCTTTTGCCGTGCCCGTGGCTGTGCCAGCTCCCGCGCCGGCTCTCCACGCCGGGAAGGGCATACATCCCGCACTGCTGGGTACGGAACACGCGAAACCAATTCGCCGGCATCCGGCAGCCGCAAGCACATTGTGCTGGCCGCCGGCGCCAACTTCAACGCCAGGAAGGTGGACCGTGGGCATGAGGTTTTCGGAGCAGTGGGCGCTCCCGGTGGACCGGCCGGAGACGGCGGCAGTGGACGTCCTGGTGCCCACCTGCAACCGGCCGGCCGAGCTCGCCGTGACCCTCGCGGGACTGGCCGCGCAGCAGGAACCCGCGTTCGCCGTCGTCATCAGCGACCAATCAGCCGGGCAGCCGGCCTGGGAACACCCTGCCGTCGCAGCGATGGTGCGCGTGCTGGAGGTGCAGGGGCGCCCTGTCACCCTGCTGCGCCACCTCCCGCGCCGCGGACTGGCTGAACACCGGCAGTTCCTGCTGGAGCAGTCCACCGCGGACCAGTGCCTCTTCCTGGACGACGACGTCTGGCTGGAGCCCGGGGCCCTGGCGAGGCTGAGCCAGGCCCTCGACCGCCTCCGGTGCGGCTTTGTGGGGATGGCGCCACAAGGCCTGTCCTTCCTGGACGACCGCAGGCCGGAACAGACGGCAGCGTTCCAGCCGTGGGACGGCCCGGTGACACCCGAACGCGTCCGTCCCGGCACCCGTGAATTCGAACAATGGCCGCTGCACAGCGCCGCCAACCTCAGCCACCTCAGCGCAGAGCTCCCACTTCAGCCCGGTGAATGGGTGGCTTACCACGTGGCATGGCTGGGTGGCTGCGTGCTGTATCGGAGGGAAGCCCTGAACGACGCTGGCGGGTTCCGTTTCTGGGCCAGCCTGCCGCCCGACCACGCCGGCGAGGACGTGGTGGCCCAATGGCAGGTGATGGAACGGTACGGCGGTGCCGGCATCCTGCCGTCCGGTGCGGTGCACCTGGAATCGCCCACGACGGTGACGGAGCGGCGCGTGGAGGCACACCACGTCGTCCTCGGCCAGGAGTCGGCCCGGACGTCCTAGTATCCGCCCGTTGCCGGTGATTCCAGCGGATAGGCAACATAGGCGAAGCGTTGGGAGTCCGGCGACCAGCTGTTGACGTTGAGGGTGCCCTGGCCGCCAAACACCGGCCAGGTGTGCAGCGGAGCGGTCCAGTCGCTGGTGGACACTAGGACGACCTCAACCGGCAGGTCCGCGGGGTGGCCCTGCGTCCCGGCGGGGAAGCGGAGGTAGCTGGCCAGCCGGCCGTCGGGGGAGAGGTGCGGGAACCAGTCCACACTGGCAGTCTCTGCGAGCGGCTCGAACCCGCTGCCGTCCGTGCGGACGCGAGCCAGCTGCGCGTGGCCGGGTGCCGTGCTGAAGGACTCGGTGTTGAGGTACAGCCAGTCCCCGTCCGGGGAGTACTCCGGGCCGTCACAGTGACCTTCGCCTACATCCACGCTGCGCGCCGGACCGCCGGCTGCGGGGATGATCCGCAGCCGCCCCGGCCGCGTGAAGTCCCCACCCTCGATGTCGACGTACGCCAGGCAGCCGCCGTCGGGAATGATTCCGTGCAGGAAATGGAATGACCCGTCGTCGTCCGTGATCCGCGTGGCCGCACCGCCCTCAAGGGGCGCGCAGTAGATGTGGCCGTCCTCCCCGGACAGGAACATGGTGCTCCGGTCCGGGGCGAGGACGTGATCGTTGTTCAGGTCGGGGACGCGGGTGAGCGGGACCTCGGCGAGGCTGCCATCGGCCGGGCCGAGCCGCCACAGCTTGCCGGCGCCGTTCAGAATCAGTGCTTGCCCGTCAAGAGTCCAGTTGGGTGCTTCAAGGAGCATATTCTCTGAAGCGTATATAAGATTCCGCTGACCATTGGCCGAAGCGATCCATACCTCGCATTTCTGGCCGGGGCGGAGGCTGCGCACGGCGGGAAGCTCAGTCGTTGCTGCTGAAGGCGGCGTCGAAGCTGGTTTGGGAGGCGGGGAAGTCGTATTTCTTCAGGGCTGCGAGGGCTTCGGGGGCGCCGTGGAGGCGGTCCATGCCGGCGTCTTCCCATTCGATGCTGATGGGGCCGTTGTAGCCGATGGCGGTCAGCGCGCGGAAGGAGGCTTCCCAGGGGACGTCGCCGCGTCCTGCGGAGACGAAGTCCCAGCCGCGGCGGGGGTCGCCCCAGGGCAGGTGGGAGCCCATGACGGTGTTCCGGCCGGTTTGGCGGATCTTGGTGTCCTTGCAGTCGACGTGGTAGATCCGGTCCTTGAAGTCCCAGATGAAGGAGACGGGGTCGATGCCCTGCCACATCATGTGGGAGGGGTCCCAGTTCAGGCCGAACGCTTCGCGGTGGCCGATGGCTTCGAGGGTGCGGACGGTGGTCCAGTAGTCGTAGGCGATTTCGGAGGGGTGGACTTCATGGGCGAAGCGGACGCCGTTTTCGTCGAAGACGTCCAGGATGGGGTTCCAGCGGTCGGCGAAGTCCTGGTAGCCGGCGTCGATGACTTTGTCGGGGACGGGGGGGAACATGGCGACGTATTGCCAGATGGAGGATCCGGTGAACCCGACGACGGTGTCCACGCCGAGGGCTTTGGCGAGCCGGGCGGTGTGCTTCATTTCCTCGGCGGCGCGGGTGCGGACGCCTTCGGGGTCGCCGTCTCCCCAGACCTTTGATCCGACGATGGCCTGGTGGCGGAAGTCGATGGGGTCATCGCAGACGGCCTGGCCTTTGAGGTGGTTGGAGATGGCCCAGACCTTGAGGTTGTATTTGTCCAGGATTTCCAGCTTGGAGTCGACGTAGCCGGGTTCGTCCCAGCGCCAGGCGTCCAGGTGGTCGCCGGAGACGGCAATTTCGAGGCCGTCGTAGCCCCAGCCGGAAGCCAGCTTCGCGACTTCTTCGAAGGGCAGGTCGGCCCACTGGCCGGTGAACAGGGTGAACGGGCGGGGCATGCGGGGCTCCTCGGATTGGGGCTGGTTCGGGGGCGAGCTAGTGGCGGACCACTGTGAGGGTGCTTTTGTTGGCCGCGGATTCCTCGACCGCGTTCAGGACGTATTGGACGTTCAGTCCTTCTTCGAACGACGGCGAGGGCTCGGTTCCGCTGTTGATGGCGGTGAGGAAGTCGCGGATCTGGTGGGTGAAGGTGTGTTCCCACCCGATGATGTGCCCCTGCGGCCACCAAGCGTCCAGGTAGGGGTGCTCGGGTTCGTTGACCAGGATGCGGCGGAAGCCCTGCTCGCGGACGGGAAGGGTGGCGTCGAGGAAGCCGAGTTCGTTGAGGTTTTCCAGGTCGAACAGCAGGCTGCCCTTGTCGCCGTAGACCTCGATCTGGAGGCTGTTCTTCCTGCCTGTGGCCACGCGGGAGACCTCGACGGAGGCGATGGCCCCTGAGGCGAGGGACAGGGTGGCCCAGGCGGCGTCGTCGACCGTGACATCCTCGGTCCCCTCAGGCCCGGGGCGCTGGGGCACGAAGGTGTTGAGCCGGCCGGAGACTTCGGTGACCTGGTCGCCCAGGAGGTACAGGACCTGGTCGATGGCGTGGGAGGCGATGTCGCCCAGGGCGCCGGACCCGGCGGTTTCCTTCCGCAGCCGCCAGGTCATGGGTGCGTCGGCGTCGGCGAGCCAGTCCTGCAGGTAGGCGGTGCGCACGTGCCGGATGGTCCCCAGCCGGCCTTCGGCGATGAGTTCTTTGGCCAGGGTCAGGGCAGGAACCCTGCGGTAGTTGAAGCCGATCATCGATTGGACTCCCCGGGCCCTGGCTTTGGCGGCCGCTGCGGTCATGAGTTCTGCCTCGGCAAGCGTATTGGCCAGGGGTTTTTCCACCAGGACGTGTTTTCCCGCTTCCAGGGCGGCGATGGCGATTTCGGCGTGCATCCAGCCCGGGGCGCAGATGTCCACGATGTCGATGTCATCCCGCGTGATCACGGTGCGCCAGTCCGTGGCCGATTCGGCCCAGCCGTACTTGGCCGCGGCCCCTGCCACGGCGCCGGCATCCCGGCCTACGAGGACTTTCTGCTCGAAGGCCGGGACGTCGAAGAAGCTGGCCACGTTCCGCCACGCATTGGAATGGGCCTTGCCCATGAAGGCGTAACCGATGGCGGCCACGCCCAAGGGCCGTGAAGCCGGTGGTGATGCCGGGGGCTCGGACTGGTGTGCGGGTGTGGTCATGATGCGTTCCTGCGTGCTTCCTGCTTGCGGACTGGTGGGCCGGGTTAGAGGGTGGCTGTTTCCGGTGCCCAGTCCTCAGGAAGGGCGGAGGAAGCCGGGGCGTTGCTTTCGACGTTCACGAACGTACCGGCGTCGATTGATTCGCTGATGGAAACCATCGTGTCCAACACGTGGTACGCCAGCTCGCCCGGGGCGCGGTGCGGAACGCCGGCCCGGATGGAGCGTGCCATATCCAGGACGCCCATGCCGCGGCCATTGGCCGGACCGGTTGCGGGAACTGTGGTCCAGTCCTCGTCGCCGGCGCGCCAAAGCTTGATGTCGCCCGTGAAGTAGTTGGGGTCCGGCAGCGAGATGGTGGCCTCGGTGCCGGTGATCTCCACGAAGCCCATCCGCGTCCGGGGGGACTCGAAGGAGAAGACGCTGTGCGAGGACGCGCCCGATTCGAACTGGGCCATGGCGGAAACGTGCGTGGGCACCTCAACCGTGAACTCCTCGCCGGCCTTGGGGCCGGAGCCGATGACGCGAACGTCCTTGGCCTTGGACCCGACGGCGGCCACTTTGCGGATGGAGCCGAAGGCCTGCACCAGGGTGGTGAGGTAGTACGGTCCCATGTCGAACAGGGGGCCCGCGCCATGCTGGAAGAGGAACGCCGGGTTGGGGTGCCAGGATTCCGGGCCGGGAGTCTGGAACGTGGTCATCGCGGTCAGGGGAGTGCCGATGTCGCCCCGGCGGATCAGCCGGAGCGCGGTTTGGATGCCCGCGCCCAGGAACGTGTCCGGGGCGCAGCCCAGGCGGATTCCTGCAGCGTCCGCGGTCTTGAGCAGGCCAAGCCCGGACTCGCGGTCCAGGGAGAACGGCTTCTCGGTCCAGACGTGCTTGCCGGCGTTGACGGCCGCGGTGGCCACTTCCACGTGCGCGGCGGGGATGGTCAGGTTGACGATGATTTCTACGTCGGGGTGGTTCAGGGCCTTGTCAACGCCGCCCCATTCTGGGATGCCGTACTCTTTGGCCCGTGCCTCGGCGGCGTCCTCGAAGAGATCGGCGATGACGTGGACTTTGAGGTCCGGGAACGCCGTGAGGTTGTCCAGGTACTGCTTGCTGATCACGCCGGCGCCGATGACGCCGACGCCTACCGGACCGCTGCGGGCCGGGTTGGCTGCGGGGGTGCTCACGCGTTGGCTCCTTCGGTTGCAGTGTTGCTGGTCAGGAAGGCAAGGCTCTGGGCGATGCCCTCGAAGATGTCGCCGGTGTAGTCATCGAACTCCACCACGCCCACTTCCAGGGATTTGGCGGCGGCGATGACGTCCAGGACGGGAACCTTGCCCTGGCCGGCGGGCTGCTGGGCCTTGTTGTCCTTGTTCAGGGGGCCGTCCTTGATGTGGATGAACTTCACCCGGTCCCCCAGCCTGCCCAGGAGTTCCACGGGGTCCTGGCCACCCACGGCGGCCCAGTAGGTATCCACTTCCAGGACCAGCTCCGGGTCCAGCAGGCTTTCAAAGTATTCCAGTGCGGTGCGGCCCTCGATGGAGGACTCCAGCTCCCAGGCGTGGTTGTGGTAGCCCACCCGGATGCCGTATTCCGCGCCCTTCTTCGCGGCCGCGTTCAGTTTGGCTGCGGTCGCCTGGATGTCTTCGGCTTTCTGCCAGTGCTCCGCGGGGAGGAACGGGTCGATGACCGTGGTGATGCCCAGTTCCTTCGCCGCTGCGAAGATTTCGTCCTGGTCCTGGCTCATCAGGGGCGCATGGCCCGAGGGCGCAGTCAGGCCGTTCTCCTTCAGGGCCGCGCCCAGTTCCTTGGCAGTGGCCACGAAGTTATACGGCTCAACCTGGGTGTAGCCAATCTCCGCCACCTTCCTGATGGTGCCGGGAAGGTCCTCCGAGATGGCATTGCGGAGGGTGTAGAGCTGCAGTGAGTAGGACATGTGTTTCCTTTTGCGGTTTGTGGTTGGTCGTTGGGGTGGGCGGGCTGTCTTTAGCGGACCGTGGTCAGCGTCCTGCCAGCGAGCCGCCGATGCCGCCGACGCTGAAGTACTTGTTCAAGGTGGCGAAGACAATGACGGGCGGGAGCATCATGACCACGGCCAGGGCCATGACGGATGTCCAGTCAGTTGCATTCTGCTGGAAGAAGGACTGCACGCCCATGGGGAGGGTGAAGATTTCGTTCGAGCGCAGGAAAACGATGGCCACCAGGTAGTCGTTCCATGCCAGGAGGAAGGCGAAGATCGCTGTGGAGAGGACGCCCGGGAGTGAATTCCGGAGCACCACTTTGGTAAACGATCCGAATACCGAGCATCCGTCGATCCAGGATGCCTCCTCGAGGCTGGCCGGGATGGAGTCGAAGTAGGCGGCCATCATCCAGGTGGCCACGGTCATGGTGGAGCCCACGTAGATGATGGTCAGGCCCAGGAGGTTGTCCACCAGGCCCATGCCGGCAAAGAGGATGAACAGCGGCACCACGGAGGTGATGATGGGCAGCGACTGCATCACGAACAGCAGCAGGGAGTATCCGGACACCGCCTTGCTGCGGCCGCGGGAGAGGACGTAGCCGGCGGGTGCGGCCACGGCCACGGATACCACCACGGTGGAGAGGGTAGTGACCAGGCTGTTCTTGAGCCATGTGGCGGCAAGGGTCTTGGAGAAGACGTTGGCGAGGTTTTCGAATGTGAGCCCCGTTGCGGTGCTGTTGGGTCCGGGCGTGAAGGCCAGCAGCACTGTGACCATGATGGGTACCAGCACGATTCCAGTGATGATGAGGATCGCGGCGAAGCGCCACCAGCGGCCCCGCTGGCCGGCTTCGGAGAGGACTTTGCGGCGCTTGCCGGCGTCAACGCCCAGGCTGGGGCCGGACTCGGGATGGGCGTGAAGGACTGCGCTCATTATTCGACGCTCGACTTTCGGATCTGGCGGTACAGGATGACCGAGATGACCACCAGGGTCATGGTCATGAGGAAGGCGATGGCCACGCCGGGCCCGGTGGCGAAGTCCTGGAACACGGTCCGGTAGGCAAGGACCACCAGGGACGTGGTGGCATTGACGGGGCCGCCGCCGGTGAGCAGATAGATCGTGGGAAAGTCGTTGACGCAGAAGATGGTCATCAGGATCCAGCTGATGTAGGTGGACCGTGCGATCAACGGCAGGGTGATCTGGGTGAACTGCTGCCAGCGGCTGGCGCCATCCATGCTGGCTGCCTCGTACACGGTGGTGTCCACCGAGGCCAGGGCGGCCGAGATCATCATCATCATGAAGGGGAAGCTGACCCACACCTTGAACACCATCACGGTGACGGCGGCCAGGGTGGGATCGGCCAGGAAGAGCGGGGTGCCCATGCCCAGGTTCCGGAACAGCGAAGGAATCAGGCTGTCCGGGGTGGCCACCAGCCAGTTCCAGGCCGTGGAGGACACCACGATGGGCACCACCCAGGGCAGGAGCAGCAGGACCTTGAAGGTGCCGCCGCCCGGGATCTTGGTGCGCAGGAGCAGGGCCAGGCCCAGGCCCACCAGCCAGGATCCGAAGACCCCCACGATGGTGAACCACAGCGTGAACTGCGCTGCCTTCCAGAACGCCGGCGAGGTCAGGACGGTGGCGAAGTTCTGGCCGCCCACGAAGTTGCCGGTCTGCAGCAGGTCTCCATCGTGTGTCGCCTGCACGGCGGCATATACCAGAGGGTAACCGTGGATCAGGACCAGGAGGACCACAGAGGGGAGCAGGAGCCAGAAGAACGTCCTGGTGGCCTGCGCGGAGAGCTTACTCTTGCGTTTCCCGGGGACCGTCCCGGTCCCGCCAGGGGCAACCCCGCGGCGGGCCCGGGCCAGGCCGGACTGGGTGGTGGTGCTGGACATGGGCGGTCCGTCCTACTTCTTCAGGACGGATTCGAGGCCCGACTGGAAGGTCTGCAGGGCCGTCTTGGCGTCTGCCTTGCCGGTGATGATGGTCTGGCTGAACTGGTTGAGTGCCTGGCCGCCGTCGAGCGCAGCCAGGTTGGCGTTAAGCGTGCTGCCCTGGGCAGCAAAAGTCTTGGCGATGGGCTGCCATTCCTTGACGATCTTGACGTTGTTGGGGTCGTCTGCGAACTCGGGCATCTCGGTGATGGACTTGAAGACCGGCAGGGCGGACATCAGCTTCTTCTGCCACAGCTGCTTCAGCTGGCCCAGGTAGTACACCAGGAATTCCTCGGATGCCTCCTGGGACGGGGTGTTGGTGTACATCATGATGTTGTTGGGGAACACGATGGTGGCTTTATCGCCGTGCGGCCCGGTGATGGGGTCGGCCACCAGGAGGTCTCCCGACGTGTCGCCGACGCGCTGCGGAACGTTGACCTGGAACAGGCCGTAGCCCGCCTTTCCATCCTTCCACTGCGCTGACATGTTGTCCGTGGTGTAGCTGACGGCAGCGGGGTCGATGATGCCGTTGGACACGAGTTCCAGGACGAACTCCATGGCCTCCACGTTGCGGTCGTTCATCAGGTCCAGCTCGCCGTCCTTGTTCCAGACCCCGCCGCCGTTGTTGACCATCATCATGATCATGGAGTGGTTGGCGTAGTTGTTGCCTGCTCCTGCGCCGGTGGTGAAGCCGAACGCGCCGACCTTCTTCAGGGCCTTGCCCGCCTCCAGCAGGGACGGCCAGTCCGTGGGGAGGGCAACGTTTGCCTTGTCGAACAGGGACTTGCGGTACCAGAAGACACGCATGTCCAGCTGCCACGGAACGGCCACATAGCCCTTGGCCGACTTGAAGGGATCCAGCACTCCGGGCAGGAAGTCGTCGAACTGGCCGTTGGCCTTCAGCTTGTCGATGACCTTGTCCGCGTAGGCGATCTGGCCCTGCTGTTCGAACTGGAAGGCCTGGAAGCCGCCGCCGGTGGAGACGGCAGGGCCTGTCTTGGAAGCGATCGCGGAGGAGAAGGTCTGGTAGAAGTTGTTCCACTGGATGATCTGGTAGCTCGCCTTGGCGCCGCTGGCGCCGGAGAAACCTTCCGCGATGCCCTTGGCGGCGTCGTTGTACGCCGGCGTTGCCCACGGCATGTCCCAGAACTTGATGGTCCCGCCTGCTCCGCCCCCGCCGCCCTGCGACGCCGAGCCGCCGCCGCATGCAGCGAGGAGGGGTGCTGCGACAGCGGCAGCCGTCAGGCCCAGGAAGCCGCGCCGGGAGAAGGAACGGCGCTGTTCGGAAGTTGCGTTCATGATGTGTCCTTTCGGGACCGTCCTGGCCTGCGCCGGTGGTGCGGTCCTGCTCATCGTCGAGAGTGGAGGTGGGACTGGACTGTGCTGTGGGAGTGCGTGTTTGGTTGCGTAATGGAGGGTCTGGTTACGTGGCGGCGAGGGTTGCGTAGAGGTCGGTCAGCCGGGCGAACCCGGCCAGATCGTCCGGACGTGTGCCGGCGTGAAGATGTTCCTTCAGGCGCCGCCATGCAGACCGGTGGGCGGATTCGTAGAGGGTGGGGAGCAGGAGTTCGCCGTGGGCTCCGGTGACCCGGACTTCGGCGGCCCAGGCTGCGTCCGGGTCGGGAACCTGGACAGCCACGCCGCCGTCGGCGGTGTAGAGGCGGATGTCGACGCCGGCCCGGCGGGCAGCGGTGAGTACGCCCTGGGCGGTGAAGGGGGCGCCATTGCCCAGGCGGCCCGTCACGGTGTACCCGGTGGCATTGCTGTTGAGCAGTGCCACGCCGTGGAGGGGGCCGCACACGGCCAGCAGCGCGGCCAGGTGTTCGCCCAGGAGCAGCCGGGGATCCGTGCCGGGAGCCGCCGTCGCAACTGTGTCCAGCAGGGAGGCAGCGCCCAGTGCGCTGCGAACTGCCTCGCGGGCGTCCGGGTCCGCGGCGCTGCCCACCAGTGCGGGATTGGAAGCCCAGCGAAGGTCAAGGACGACGGCGGTACCTGCGGCATCTGCCGCGGCCGCCAGTTCCGAGGGGTCCTCGGGAACCGGGTTGGCCACCACAATGCCCCGGGCGCCGGACCCGACGGCGGCAGCTGCTTCGGCGGTCCAGCCGGATCCGCCGGCGACTACCACGACGTCGGCACTGCCTGCCCGGTCCTCCGGGGCTGGTCCGAACGTTGCGGGCAGGGATGCCATGGTCTGGGCGACGGCCCCGCCTGCCACGGCCGCGGGGTTTGCCGTGACGGTGTAGTGGCCGCTCATGCCGAAGCTCCTGCTGTGTTTTCGGAATCTGCGTGCAGTGCCGCCGCACCTGCCACCGTGGCATCCGCGATAGCGAGGGCGAATGTAAGGTCGTCAATCAGTGCCTGCGCGGAGGGAGCCGGCCGGATTCCCCGGGCCAGTGCGGCCAATTCGCGCCACTCGCCCTCGTAGCCGTTGTGGCCGTACGGGCCGAAGACCGTTTTTTCAGTGCCGTTGTCCCGCGAGAAGGCAGCGACGGCGGAGCCCGCCTGGACGTAGGACGGCGTGAAGTCGATATGCAGTGCTGCGTCATCCGCGATTGCTTCGAACGTCCACTCCGGCTTCCAGGTGCTGTTCATGACCGCCCGCAGTTCAATCGTGCGGCTTGGCGTGCGGAGCGAAATGGCGTAACCGAATGGGCGGACATGGAATACGTGGAGGACCTCGACCTGCTCAAAGTCCGGCGTGAACCGGCGCACCAGGGGAAGGTCGTGGATTGCCAGGCCCATGACCCCGCCCTGCAGCGCGGTTTTGATGACCCCGATGTCCGAGTAGTCGGGCTGGACGGCGGTGGGGCGGGTAATGATTTCAGTTGCGAAGTCTTCGAATCGGGCGTTGGGCGGCAGGACGATGGAGGACCGGATGGTGTGCACCTGCTCCGGCAGGTCCCCCCAGTTCTGTTCTGCCGCGAGCCAGCCGGGATCGAACGTGTGCATGGCCCCCACGATGATGGGTACGCCGGTTTCGGCGCTGACTTCCGATATTCGGGCAGCTTGCTCCCCGCTCATGGCGAAGGGTTTTTCGCAAAGAACCGCCTTCTTGCCTGCCCGGCAGGCGGCGATGACCTGGTCTGCATGGAATTGATGGGGGCTGCAGATGGCCACGATGTCCACAGCCGGGTCACCAAGCAGGGTATCCATGCCGGTGCTGGATGTTGCGCCGACGCGGGCGGCAACGGAGGAGGCAACCGCCGGGTCCACATCCATGATGTGCCGCACCTGGAGAATGTCCTGAAGCCGGGCCAGGGCCGGGAGGTGGATGGCCTGCGTGACCGGTCCGGCGCCGAGGATGCCGACGCCGAGGGGCCGGTCTGTTGGCACTGCGTGGTGTGACAAGTTCAATTACCTCTTTGTAAGCGGACTCCGGAGTGGCGGGATCGCTCCCGTGAATGCCTGCTATCCGATCGGCAGATGTGCCGTGAATCACAACCTAGAGGCACTTTTGACGCGCGTCAAGCAAAAGTTGTTTGTTGCGCGTCGTTCTTCTGCCGTGGTGACAGCACCAAGTAAGAGTGTTATGACTTAGACATGACTCAAGCCACGGGGAAGCAGGCCGTAAAAGACCCCGACGTCGGCAGCCTGTCCCGCGCCGGCGATCTCTTCCAACTGCTGCGCGACGGCAGGGCCCGCACCCGGGCCGAACTGGCGTTGACCACGGGATTGGCCCGTTCAACCGTCGCTTCCCGGATCGATGCGCTGATGCTCTCCGGCCTGGTGGGTCCCGCAGGCGAGGCGCTCTCCAGCGGCGGCAGGCCGCCGTCGCGCTTTGCCTTCAACCCCTCCGCCCGGCTGGTGCTGGCCGTGGACGTGGGAGCCACCCACGTGATGGTGGCGGTTACAGACCTGGGCGGGAAGATCCTCGCAGAGCACCGGCTTGAACAGCAGGTGGCCGACGGGCCCGAAGCAGTGCTGGACCAGGTGGTGGCGCAGGCCAAGGAACTGCTCGGCTCCGTGGGACGCGGGGTTGGCGAGCTCGCCGGGATCGGCATCGGGCTCCCCGGACCCGTGGAACATGACACCGGCAAGCCCGTAAAACCGCCCATCATGCCGGGCTGGGACGGGTTCGACGTGGTCAGCTACGTCCAGCAGTCCCTCCCCGTCCACGTGCTGGTGGACAACGACGTGAACATCATGGCCCTGGGGGAGCAGTCCGCGCACTGGCCGGAGCACAACAATTTTTTCTTCGTCAAGGTGGCCACCGGCATCGGCTCCGGCATCATCAGCAACGGCGAGCTGCAACGCGGTGCCAACGGCACGGCAGGCGACCTGGGGCACGTCCAGGTGGCCCGGGGCGCGGATGTCCTCTGCGCCTGTGGAAACTACGGGTGCCTGGAGGCACTCGCGTCAGGCCCCGCCGTCGCGCGCTCCCTGCGGGAGCACGGACTGGACGTGGCGAGGGGCGCCGACGTAATCCGGCTCGCCGCAGACGGCAACCTGCAGGCCATCCAGGCGCTGCGCCAGGCCGGCCGGGACATCGGCGAGGTGCTGGCCACCGTGGTCAACCTGCTCAATCCGTCCGTCATTGTGGTGGGCGGCAGCTTTGGTGAGACGGGGGAGCACGTGGTGGCCGGCATCCGCGAAGTGGTGTACCGGCGCTCGCCCCCGCTGGCCACCTCGCACCTGCGCATCAGCGTCTCCCGCGCCGGAAGCCAGGCTGCCGTGCTGGGGGCAAGCCAGCTGGTCACCCAATACATTCTGTCGCCGGCCGTCATTGAAGCGACCCTCGCCGGCGCCGCCGCCGCCGGGTGACGCCGGGATTCCGGCGCCCCCCAGCGGACCTACGCTTCCGCCTCGGGCTCCGGCGCCTCGCTCAGGATCAGTGCGGTGCCGCCGTACGCCGGCAGTTCCAGGAAGAAGCTGTGCAGGTCATCCACCTGCCCCACCGTCTCGCCGCTGAACAGGTCCCGGACGTTGGCGCCCGAGGGCAGCTCGTTGGACTGGATGCTGCCGGCGATGTCCTGGCCGGAGAAGTTCAGTGCCGTGACCTGCAGGGTGCCGTCCTTGAGCCGGTTGACCAGCACCAGCGCGCCGCGGTTGGAGACGTCCGGGACGTCGAGCAGTGTGCCGGTGGCTATCCCGTTGTCTTCACGCACGGCGAGGATCCGCTGCAGCCGCCGGGCGAATGAGTCCGGGTCCTTCAGCTGTTCGGGCAGCGGCCCGTAGAGGCTGCGTGCCCGGGGCATCCCTGCCGAGGAGGTGGTGGCGTCCGGGCTGGTTCCCATGAGGTCGTGGGCGCCGCGGTTGATCCAGCGCGTATCGCCCTGCGAGGTGAGTTCGCGGACGCTGCTGCGGTCCAGGGCCAGGATGCCGGTGAGATCCCAGCCGGAAAGGGCGAAGACGCCGGGCTGCAGGGCGTTGTACATGGCCAGCAGCAGGTGGACGTCCCTGATCTGCGTTTCCTGCTCCGGGGTGATGTCAGCCGGGTCCTTGATTCCCAGCGCGGCCATGATGAAGCTGACCGTGGTGCAGGCGATGCCATTGGTGGTGAACACGGCGTTGTAGGGCCCGTTCTCGCCGGTCAGCCGGTCCCGGAGGGTCTGCTGGATCTGCTCTGCAAGCTGGGCGCCGGTGAGCTCCTCGCCGTTGAGCTCGAACATTTCGTCCCGGTGCCCGGCGGCGAAGTGCAGGAGTTCGTAGGTGAGCTCGTCATGGTTCTGCAGGGCATGAACCAGGGAGGCCTGGTCCACCCCGATCTCCATGGACAGCCGCAGGGTCAGCCGCAGGAATTCGGTATCCGCGGTGACCAGCGAGTAGTGGTAGGCCGGGCGGGTGATGAAGTCGTAGGAGAGGTCCGGGCCGGAATCCGAGGTTGCCTTGATGTCGTCAATGGTCA
Source organism: Pseudarthrobacter phenanthrenivorans (assembly GCF_036455295.1). Lineage (GTDB taxonomy): Bacteria > Actinomycetota > Actinomycetes > Actinomycetales > Micrococcaceae > Arthrobacter > Arthrobacter phenanthrenivorans_C. Next base: position 34,126 of record NZ_JAYXNX010000014.1, read on the forward strand.
GGTTCAGCTCCTGGAAGGAGAACCCGCCCACCTTGCGGATCATGGAACCGATGAGCTGGTTGGCGGCTTCGGAGAGCGGGTGGCCTTCGGACCAGCCGGGCTGCTCCTCGGCGCTCTTTTCCACCCCCAGGAAGCCGTTGGCGTCCAGGCGCAGCGCGCCGGTGCCCAGGTCCACCAGCGAGTGCAGGGCATCTCCCACCACCAGGCGCATTCCCGCGAAGGTGGGGTCCAGCCAGTTGATGGAGGGCTGGCCGGCCTTGAAGTAGTGCAGGTAGACCCAGCGGCGCGTCTTGCCGGTGGTGTCAACGATGGGCCGGGTGGCGCTCCAGTTGGTTTCCTTGACCCCGGGTTCATAGAAGATGACCCGCTGCAGCCGCCCGATGATGTAGCCGGCCTTCTGCAGCGCCTGCTCCGAATCCGGGCTGAGGTTGACCGAATCGGCGCCCTCGGGAACATCCGGCAGGAGGTGCCAGTCCTCTTCCGGAATATCCACCATGTGGTAGATCCCGGGGTAGTCCCGGAAGTTCATTTCGGCCAGGCGGAAGTCCGCGCCCTTGCCGGTGTGGCCGGGGACAATGTCATCGATAACGGTGCCGTCATGCTCAGCGGCCACCACGCACATGCTGCGGAACTCGTCCTCCGTGCCGAAGACCGGGTCAATCGCCATGCTGATGCGGTCGAAGTGCCCGTCAACGCTGGGCGTATGGGACCAGCCGCTGATGCCGCCGGCAAGCTTCACAGGGCCCGTGTGGATTCCGCGGATGCCGATTTCACGGAAGGCCTTCCACATTTCGGGGTCGCCCAGGGCGGACAGGAACGATTGGCCGGTTGGCGTGATGAAGGACAGGGGGTAGGCGGTGAACCAGACAGAGGCGCGCTCGACGGCGGCACGCGGGTTGGGGTGCGCATACGAGTTCTGCCACATGCTGGCCTGGCCGGACAGCTGCCGGGCAAGGGTGTTGGCGTCCCCGAGCATGGCCTGGTTGCGCAGCCATTCCACGTAGGCTGCGTTCCGGCCATCGAATTCGAAGGACGGCCTGCTTCCTACGAACTGGCGGCGGCGGGCAATCGGCCGCAGGGCCTTGGGCCGGGCCGCGAAGAACTGCTCATCGAAATTGACGTCCAGTTCCGTAGCCTGCTCCGCTGCGCCCGCGTCCACTTCCCCATTGCCTGCGGCTGCATCCGCTTCTGAAGTGTGCTCGCTGGTGCCCGGCTCCCGCATTAGCTCCTCTTTCCGTTGCTCGTTTCCGTGCTGGCATGGATGCTCCAAGATTCCTTGCTCAGAGAAAGGTACCCAGGCCAGCAGGGAGTATTCGGCGTTCCCTCTCCCGATGCTACTGCGCAGCGGAGCCGACTGAGGGGCCACCGGCGCGCCGCTCCTCCCTAAGCTGGGAAATTCCCCCTTGTTTCCCCACTATCCATCTTCAAGCCGTTGACCGGTCGTATGCTTGGAGCAAAGGTTTTGCAGTGGGCCGGAGCGCTGATAGCAGGGCTGGAGCATGGCCGCTGATCCCACGGGGCAGGTTGGCTGGGGACCGCTTCCAGTTACCCCAGAGCCGGTTTTCGACAGCAAGGACGTCGAAGACTTCCTCTGGGAGGTCACCCGCGACTTCATGTCGGGTATCAAAGGTGAGCGCCGCAGCATCAGCTGGGCGGCCACCCTTTTCCGCCTGGGCAAGGCACGCACGCTCGCGGCCAGCACCGAGCAGGCGCGCGAGGCAGACCGGGAGCAATGCTCGTTTGCGGACGGCCCGGTCATGGAAGCTGTGCGCAGCGGGGAATTCGTCCTGCTCTCTGACCTCAGCCGGGACCGGCGCTGGCCCGGATACTCCAGCGCCGCTTCCGTCCACGGCGTGCAGTCCCTGCTTTCCGTTCCCATTCTTACCGAGGGCGTCACCAGCGCCGCCATCAGCCTTTACTCGCCTGCCCCGCATGCCTTTACCAGCGATGACCTGGTGCACAGCCAGAGCTACGCGCGCCAGGTGGCGCGTGCCCTCCGGGTTGTGGTCCGGGTGGCCGAACGCGCCGAAGCGACGGCAGGCCTCGCCGTCGTCCAAAGCTCGCTGGTGCTGGTGGACCTTGCGGTGCGCAGCCTCATGAACGAATACGGACTTTCGCGCGAGGGAGCGCTGCGCTTCCTTCAGACACAGGCGCTGCACCACGAAGTGGACCTGCGGGACGCGGCCCTGAACGTGGTGGCACCCTCAGGCCTGGAACGTGGGGGCGGGCAGCCGGCGGGGCTGCGGCAGGAAACGTACGACGGCGTGGCGGAGCTCCCGCGGCCGCCGGCGGCGGGGCGGGACTTTCCAACCGGAACGTCGCCCCGCAGGGACGCTGCGGCGGGGAAGGAACCCCCGTCCGCGGCAGAAGGGAGGACGGCATGACCGTCGAGAAGCAGGAAATGCGGCCCGTTGCACAAGGACCGGTCAGGCACCCCTGGCACCGGTTCGTTGCCCTTGGCGACTCCTACACGGAGGGAATAGGCGACCCCGAACCGCACAGCATGGGCGGACTCCGGGGCTGGGCGGACCGGGTGGCGGAGGAACTCGCCGATGGCCAGCCGGACTTCGCCTACGCCAACCTGGCCATTCGGGGGATGCTGCTGAAGCAGATCCTCGATGCCCAGCTGGAGCCGGCCCTGGCGTTGAAGCCCGACCTGGTCGCGATGTCCGGCGGCGGCAATGACATCATCTTCCGCCACGGCGACCCAGACAGGCTGGCGGAAAAGATTGACGAGGCCGTGGGAACCTTGGTTGGTACGGGCGCCACCGTGCTGCTGTACGCCGGCCCGGACTGGGGCAACACACCTGTCTTTGGAAAGATCCGCGGCCGTGTTGCCATCTACAACGAGCACCTGCACCGGATCGGGGCCCGGCACCACGCCATCATGGTTGACCTGTGGTGCCTGCCGGAGCTTCAGCACGCGGTGATGTGGGATCCTGACCGGCTGCATCTTTCCCCGCTGGGGCACCACTCCGTTGCCGTGGCCACCCTCAACGCCCTGGGAGTGGCGCATACGCTCAAGCCGCTCCAGCCCCGGCCGCTTCCGGCCCACGGATGGACGCAGGCCCGGGCCGAGGACCTGGTGTGGGCGCGGCAGTATTTCGTGCCGTGGGTGCTGAAGCGGCTGCGCCCCCGCCAGGCCGCCGGCCTCCTGTTGGCCAAGCGTCCGCAGCCGGAACCGATGTTCGGCCTGGGCCGCCCCGGTCCTTTCCCGCCAGAGCACCCCGGAGGGCATGCGTCCGGCGGAGCGGCAGGCTCACGACGCCCGGAGATAACGGCCGCGGAAGGAGCGGACAGGGTGGCCTGAAGCGTTTAGCGCTTCTTCGGTGCGCGCTTGGCTGCGGCCTTCATGGCAGCCTTCGCCGCGGGAGGCAGCACGCCCTGCTCGGTCTCGGGTTCGGCCACTGTTCCGCGCGCCTTCGCGATGGCCTTCATGCCGTGGTAAATCACCAACGCTGCCGCAGAGCCCAGGGCGATGCCGGTGAATTTCAGGTCGCCGATGGTCCACGTGTAGTCCGCGATGCCGATGATCAGTGCCACCGCGGCGGTGGTCAGGTTGACCGGGTTGGAGAAGTTCACCTTGTTCTGCACCCAGATCTTCACGCCCAGGATGCCGATCATGCCGTACAGCATGGTGGCCGCACCGCCCAGCACGCCCGCCGGGACGGTGGCGATGAGTTCGCCGAACTTCGGGGAGAAGCTGAGCAGGATGGCGAACATGCCCGCCACCCAGTAGGCCGCCGTCGAATACACTTTGGTGGCTGCCATGACGCCGATGTTTTCTGCATACGTGGTGGTGCCGGATCCGCCGCCGAAGCCGGCCAGCACGGTGGCGGCGCCGTCGGCCAGCAGCGCGCGCCCGGAGACGCCGTCGAGGTTCTGCCCCGTCATAGCAGCGACTGACTTCACGTGGCCAATGTTCTCCGCCACCAGTACCAGGACCACCGGGACAAAAAGGCCCAGGACGCCGATGTGGAACTCCGGGGTCTGGAAGTGCGGCAGGCCCACCCATGCTGCGGCGTCCATCTTGTCGTACTTCACCTCGCCGCGGAGCATGGCCACGAGGTAGCCCACCACCACGCCCACCAGGATGCTCAATCGGCCCAGGATGCCGCGGAACAGGACGCTGACCAGGATGATGGTGACCAGCGTGACCAGGGCCGTGACCGGCGCCGCGTCGAAGTTCTGCTTGGCCGCGGGGGCAAGGTTCAGGCCGATCAGGGCCACGATGGCGCCGGTGACGATGGGCGGCATCAGCCGGTTGATCCAGCCTGCACCGAACTTCTGCACCACCGCACCCACCAACGCCAGTGTGGTGCCGGCGAGGACCACACCGCCCAGGGCGCCGGGGATGCCGAACTGGGCCTGTGACGCGGTGATGGGGGCGATGAACGCAAAACTGGAGCCCAGGTAGCTGGGCACCCGGCCCTTGGTGACCACCAGGAACAGCAGCGTTCCGATCCCTGAGAAAAACAGTGTGGTGGCCGGCGGCATTCCGGTGATGATGGGCACCAGGAAGGTGGCGCCGAACATGGCCACCACGTGCTGCATGCCCACGCCGATGGTCAGCGGCCAGGCCAGGCGTTCATCCGGCGCCACCACCTGGCCGGGCTTGATGGATTTGCCGGTGCCGTGCAGCTTCCATTTGATTCCGAGCATGCTCATGGGAAGGAAAGCCTTTCAAAGGGGGATGCCGCGAAGGGGCGAAAATCGACTCGCTCCAGAATACCGCCAAGTTTTCCGGGACTGCCGCTGTGGCCAACGTCACCTGCCGCCGCGGGAAGAGGAGGAAAGCAGTTGAAGTTGCAACTATGGAAAGCAACAGAAGCCACCCCGCAGGCAGGGCGGCGCAGCGAAAGGTAAGCACATGACCATTGCCCATGATGAAGCGGTTATCGACTCCGCAGCCGTGGACGCCATCTTCGCCCAGGCCCGCACCGCCAACTCCTTCACCGGAGAGGTGACTGAGGAGCAGGCACAGGCCATCTACGAACTCACCAAGTTCGGCCCCACCGCGTTCAACTCCCAGCCGATGCGCGTCACCTACGTCCGCTCGGCCGAGGCCCGCGCCACCTTGGTGGACGCCCTGTCCCGCGGCAACCAGGCAAAGACGGCCTCCGCTCCCCTCGTGGCCATCCTCAGCTACGACACCGACTGGGCCGGTAAGTGGGATGACTTCCTCCCCGGCTACAACGCCCCCAAAGCCATGTACGACGCCGACCCGGCCCTCGCCGCAGCAACGGGCAACAACAACGCCCACCTGCAGGCCGGCTACTTCATCCTGGCCGTCCGCTCGCTCGGTTTTGCCGCCGGCCCCATGACGGGCGCCGACTTCGCCGCGATCGACGCCGCCTTCTTCCCCGCCGGGGACCAGAAGAGCTTCCTGGTGGTCAACATCGGCCAGCCCGGAGCGGAAGCCTGGGGCGAGGCCAAGCCCAAGTTCTCCTACGACGAGGCCGTCCGCACCGTCTAACAGTTTCCTCCTGATGCTCTATCACTTATGGTCCCTATCCACCCGGAATGGGGACCATAACTGATAGAGCATCGGTGTTTGAGGGGGGTGGGAGACTGGGGCCATGCCGATCCGGAACCTGATTTTCGTGGCCTTCGTGGAAGCGGTGGCCGAGGGCCGGGTCTTCCCGCGGACTGAGTGGCCGCTGCACATCACGCTGGTGCGGTTTGACGTTAAGTTCGACGTCGGCACTCCAGCAGGTGCCGATCCCGCCGACCCCATCGCGCGCCTTGCGGAGGGACCGGCCGCCGCAGCGCTTGGCGCGCCACTGACCATGGGGGAGGATGCCGCCTTTGGGCGCAACGGGTCCGTTCCCGTCAACCTCGTAGAGCCGCACCCCGCCCTGCAAACATTGCATGAGCAACTGGTTCAGGCGGTGTCGGACGTGGGCGGCAGAATCTTGACGCCGGCGCACACGCTCGCCGGTTACCGTCCCCACGTCTCTTACCACGGCACCAAGCGCCTCCACCCGGGCGACGCCGTCGTACTTGACCGCGTCGCCCTGGTGGACATGGCTCCCGGCGGCGACCACACCATCAGGCGCGTCCTCCGGCTCTGGAGCCGCGACGGTGAAAGCTAGGCGATGACGCTGTCCACCAGCGCCTTGGCCTCGGCCTGCACCTGCTTCAGGTGCTCCTCGCCCTTGAAGGACTCGGCGTAGATCTTGTAGACGTCCTCCGTGCCGGAGGGCCGGGCCGCGAACCAGGCGTTCTCGGTGACCACCTTCAGTCCGCCGATTGCTGCGCCGTTGCCGGGCGCCTCGGTGAGCTTGGCGGTGATTTCTTCGCCCGCCAGCGACGTCGCCGTGACGTCGGCAGCAGACAGCTTGCCCAGCTTGGCCTTCTGTTCACGGGTGGCGGCGGCATCGATCCGGGCATACACCGGCGCGCCGAACTGGTCCGTCAGCCCCTTGTACAGCTGGGACGGGGACTTGCCGGTAACCGCGGTGATCTCGGAAGCCAGCAGCGCCAGCAGGATGCCGTCCTTGTCCGTGGTCCACACGCTGCCGTCCAGCTTGTTGAAGGACGCGCCCGCGGATTCCTCGCCGCCGAACGCACCCTCGCCGGAGAGCAGCCCGGGCACAAACCACTTGAAACCGACCGGGACCTCGACGAGCTTGCGGCCCAGGCTCTCTGCCACGCGGTCGATGATGGAGGAGGACACCAGGGTCTTGCCCACCACGGAAGCAGGGTTCCAGCCGCTGCGGTTGCGGTAGAGGTAATCGATGGCCACGGCCAGGTAGTGGTTCGGGTTCATCAGGCCGCCGTCAGGAGTGACAATCCCGTGCCGGTCGGCGTCGGCGTCGTTGCCGGTGGCGATGTCAAAGGCGGGCTGGCCGGACGCTGCGGCGTCGGACATCCGCTGGATCAGGGACGCCATGGCGGACGGGGAGGAGCAGTCCATGCGGATCTTCTCGTCCCAGTCCAGGGTCATGAAGGCCCACTGCGGGTCCACCGTGGGGTTTACCACGGTGAGGTCCAGGTGGTGGCGTTCGGCGATCTCGCCCCAGTAGTCCACGGAGGCTCCGCCCATGGGGTCGGCACCGATCCGGACGCCGGCCTCCCGGATGGCGTCCAGGTTCAGGACGGACGGAAGGTCATCCACGTAGCTGGAGAGGAAGTCGAATTTGCCGGTGGTGTCCGCCGATTGGGCCTCGGCCAGCGGAATCCGCTTCACACCGCGCAGGCCGTTTTCGAGCAGCTCGTTGGCCCGGTTGGCGATCCAGCCCGTGGCGTCCGAGTCGGCGGGGCCGCCGTGCGGCGGGTTGTACTTGAAGCCGCCGTCGGCCGGCGGGTTGTGGCTCGGGGTCACCACGATGCCGTCTGCCTGGGGCGCGCCCGGCGCAGCTTTCCGGTTGTACGTAAGGATTGCGTGGCTCAGTGCCGGAGTGGGGGTGTAGCCATGCCGGGCGTCGACCAGGACCTGCACGCCGTTGGCGGCGAGCACCTCCAGGGCGGAGTTCTGCGCCGGCTCGCTCAGTGCGTGGGTGTCCTTGGCCAGGAACAGCGGACCGGTGACGCCCTGCGCTGCCCGGTACTCGACGATCGCCTGGGTGATGGCAACGATGTGCTGCTCATTGAAAGACGCCTTGAGGCTGGACCCGCGGTGCCCGGAGGTGCCAAACACCACGCGCTGACCGGGGTCACCCAGGTCCGGCGTGATGTCGTAATACGCATCAAGGAGCGCAGTGATGTCAACAAGGTCCTGGGGTTGGGCAACTGTACCCGCGCGGCTAGCCATGGCTCCAGCATGCCAGAACCTGGCAGGAGTCAAAACGACCCGCCCAAAATCCGGCCCCTGTGACACGCAATGACGCCGCCAAACAAGTAGTCCACCTGAGTACCTGGCCCGGAAAGTACCTATATACCGGCGCTCCGGCACCCTGCTAATTTCGAAAAAATTCCACGATGCAAACGAAAGGAACGGACGACGGCGGACCGTCGCAGTCGTCATTTCCGCCAAGGAAACGGGGACGTCCAATGGTGGCAGGAGACGGGGCAGCGGAGCAGTCCAGGCTCGCCGCCGAGCGGGTAGCCAGGCTGAAGCGCCGGCTGGACCACGCGGAGCGCTCCACGAAATCGTGGGACGCCGGTGCCGTGGGGGAGCGGGTGGTGGCGGACAAGCTCAGCGAGTTGGTGCCGCACGGCTGGTACGTGCTTCACGATGTCCACTGGCCGGGCCGTCCCAAAGCGAACCTGGACCACGTCCTGGTAGGGCCTGGCGGTGTGGTGGTGGTTGACTCCAAGAACTGGACCGGTGAGGTCCGGGTGGCATCGGGTGTGCTGTGGCAGGGCCGTTTTGCGCGGACCCAGGCAGTTGAAGGTGCCCTGGCCCAGTGCGCTGCCGTGGCCTCGGTGCTGACTCCGCCGCATCGCAGGCTGGTGCGGCCGCTCATCTGCATGGCCGCGCAGCCGGACCTGTTCGGGGTGACCAACTCGGACGTTGCCGTTGCGGGCTCCCAGCGGGTGGTGGCCGCCATCGAGGCGCTCCCTCCAGTGCTGGACCAGCAGGAGGTAGTGGGGCTGTACGCGCAACTTGGCCAGCAGCTCACGCACGAACAGGAGCCGGGCATCACCGCACTGCGGAACGTGCGTCCGGGAACCGTGGTGCGCCCCGCGGACGCTTTACCGCCCGGCGGCTCCACTGCAGTTCCCCGCGTGAAACCCGCGCCCCGGAAGGCGCCAGGACCGGACGGAACAGGACGAGACCAAAGCGCGGCCCGGCACCCTGCGGGCAAGGCCCTGCCCCCAAGGGCGGCAAATGGCGGACGACGGGCGGCGCAGCGGGCCGGAGGACCGGCAGGATCACGCGCCGGCGCCACTGCCGGCGCCCACGGCCGGAATGGCAGGGCCCGGCAGCGCGGCACCACCAGCGGAGGAAAACTGGCGCTGCTGGCCGCCTTCGTCATTTTCGCCGTCTATATCCTGCCCTACTTGGGCCGCTAGCCTCCCGGGTCCCTCCGGCCTGCAGTTGATCTGTCGCTGCGCTGCGGACGGCGGCAGTAACCCGGTTGAGCCGCTCCGAATCGAGGGTCCAGGCCTGCCAGTAAAGGGCCACGTCCTGGTGCCCGGCTTTTTCCAGCCGGACCAGCGCGCCGGACTCCAGCTCGTCCGTGAGCTGCAGCTCCGGGATCATCCCCCAGCCCAGGCCGGCGGTTACCGCGGTGAGGAATCCCTGCGAGGACGGGACCGTATGCGTGGGAGGTTGCCGGCTCACGCCCTTCGCCGCGAGGAGCTGCTGCTGCAGGTTGTCTTTCGCATTGAATTTCAGGACCGGCATGGCCGCCCAGTCGACGCCCCTTGAGGTGGCAAAACGGCGGTGCAGTGCGGGGGCGGCCACCGGGATGTACCGCATGGAACCGAGGAGCTCCACCCGGCACCCACTGACCGGGACAGGGTCCGAAGTGACGGCGCCCATGACCTCGCCCCCGCGCAGGAGTTGGCTGCTGTAGCCCTGGTCCTCCACATGGAGATCGAGGGCCGAGTCGTCCCATCCGGCGGCCTGCTGGAGCACGGGGATAAACCAGGTAGCCAGCGAATCGGCATTGACGGCCACCGGTAGATGGGCCCGGGAGGACGTTCCTGAGCCGAGTGCTGCGGCCGTTTCCGCCTCCAGCACCTGCACCTGGCGGGCCATCCGGAGCAGCAGGGCGCCGGCGTCAGTGGTGGTGCAGGGCAGACGGCGGCGCACCAGGACCTGTCCCACCGAGGCTTCCAGCGCCTTGATCCGCTGGCTGACGGCTGACGGCGTGATCCGGAGGAAATCCGCCGCTGCCTCGAACGTACCTTCGTCCACCACAGCGACGAGGGCCTTCAGGTGTTCCAGGTTCATGAAGATATTCTAAGGAAAGCGTAAAATTCTTTGTTTGCCTGCATGGAACGCAGCGTCCTACCGTCGTTGATATGTGGACCGCAGGAATAACCGGAATGCTGACAGGGCTCGCGCTGATCGTGGCGATCGGTGCGCAGAACGCGTTCGTGTTGCGGCAGGGGATCAGGCGGGAACACATCGGCGCCGTGGTAGCTGTCTGCATAGCCGGCGACGCCCTGTTGATCGTAGGCGGCACTGCGGGGATCGGGGCGCTGGCGACGCGGTTCCCCGGAGTGCTGGAGGTTCTGCGCTGGACCGGAGCGGCCTACCTGCTGTGGTTCGGGGTGCGGTCCTTCATGGCGGCTGCGAAACCCTCCGCGCTTTCGGAGCAGGGGCCCAGGTCAAAGAACTCCGTCCTTGCCACCACGGCAGCGCTGACCTTCCTCAATCCGCATGTCTACCTGGACACCGTGGTGCTGCTGGGAAGCGTGGCCAACCAGCAGGGCGCCGACCTGCGCTGGGTCTTCGCCGGCGGCGCAGTCGCCGGCAGCGTGCTGTGGTTCTCGGCCCTGGGGTACGGGGCGCGGACGCTGGCAGGTGTCCTCCACAGGCCGCAGACGTGGCGCTGGATCGACGCCGGGATCGGGGTCCTGATGGTCTTCCTGGCCATCCGCCTGGTCCTGCACTGAAGTAGGCTGTAGGCAGATTCGCAGGGGAGAAACCATGACCAACCAGCCATCCCAGGGACCTGACTACCAAGGCAATGGCTCGCCCTGGCCCGGCTACCAGCCGCCGGCCGGGAACAACCAGGGACAGTACGGCCAGCCCGACTATGGCCGCGGATCCTATGGCCAGGGACAGTTCGGGACCCCGCAGTACGTCCAGCGGCAGTACAACCAGCCCCAGTACAGTCAAGCCCAGTACAACCAGCCCCAGTACCTTGGCCAGCAGCCCTACTACGGCAGGCCGGAGCCGAAGACCCTGAGCATTGCCAGCATGGTCTGCGGCATCGCCTCGGTCATCATGGGCTGGCTGGTGCTTCCGCAGGTCGCCGCCATCATCACCGGCCATCTGGCCCTCCGCCGGGAACCTTCGGGCAGGGGCATGTCCATCAGCGGCCTGGTCCTGGGCTACCTGTGCCTGCTGGGCTACGGTGCACTGTGGCTGCTGCTCATCATTGGCCTGGCTGTCGCCGGCACGTCCGGTTCGAATACCGGCACTTTCTAGCCCCGGCCGGCCAAGGAAGCGGCGACGGCGGGACGGGCACTTCAGCCGGGCTGCCGGCGGCCCTAGCGGAGCAGTTCCACGTCAGAGACAAGGTCGATGTGGGCCAGCATGGCGTCCGCTGCTGCGGCCCCATCCTGGCCGCGGATGGCCTCGGCGATCTTCCGGTGCGAGGCCAGTGACTGCTCGGGGCGTCCGGGTTGGCCCAGCGATTCCATCCGGGTCTCCAGGATCATCTCCGCGATGAACGCCATCAACTGCGCCAACACCGACGAGTGCGCAGCTGCCGTGATGGCCTGGTGGAACAGCTCATCGCCGTGGGTGCCTCGGTCGCCGTCGTGGATTTCCTTTTCCATGACGTCCAGGGCGTTGTCGATGGCCACCAGGTCCTGGTCCGTCCGTCGTTCAGCGGCGAGGGCGGCAAGCTTCACTTCAAGCGTGCTGCGGGCTTCCACGATTTCCGGGAGGCGGCTCTGGTGCGCGCGCAGGCCTTTGATGACGGAGGCCACGCTGGGCCGCCTGGCCAGGACAGCCCCGGTGCCGTGCTGCACATCGATAACGCCAAGCACTTCAAGGGCCACCAGGGCCTGGGCCAGGGTGGCGCGGGAAACGCCGAGCCGCTCCGCGAGGTCGCGTTCTGCGGGCAGGAGGTCGCCGGGCTTCAACTGGGCGGACTCGATGTAGGCGAGGATCTGCTCCACCAGTTGCTCGTAGAGCCGGGGCCGCGTCACCCGTTCCAGGCCCAGCCGTGCCGTCTTTTCCACTAAGCCCTCCCTTGGGTCGTCGGGGTCCAGAATACCTCCTTCATCTATTGACAGATAGACTCACTGTCTAAGAGGCTAGTCCAGTGAGCCAGTAGCTCACGTCACACTCGCTCCCCCTAGCTTCCCCAAATGGAGGACCAAAGATGTCCGCTCCTGTCTTATCGATCATCATCCTGGCGGTGATGTTCCTGCTCGCCACCGTCCTGCCCCTGAACATGGGTGCGCTCGCGTTCGTGGGCGCCTTCCTCCTGGGCGCCGTAGTCCTTGGCATGTCCACCAACGAAATCCTGGCCAACTTCCCCGGCGGCCTCTTCCTGACCATCGTCGGCGTCACCTACCTGTTCGCCATCGCCCAGAACAACGGCACCATCGACCTGCTGGTCAGGGGTGCCGTCAAACTGGTGGGCAGCCGCGTTGCCCTTATTCCCTGGGTCATGTTCGCCATCACCGCCGTCATCACGGCCGTAGGCGCCCTGTCTCCCGCCGCCGTCGCCATCATTGCCCCGATCGCCCTGAGCTTCGCCGGCAAGTACAGGATCAGCCCGCTCCTGATGGGCATGATGGTCATCCACGGTGCGCAGGCAGGCGGATTTTCGCCCATCGCGGTCTACGGTGTCACCGTCAATGGCATCCTGGCCAAGACGGACCTGGCCTTCAGCCCAACGGCACTCTTCCTGTCCAGCTTCATCTTCAACCTGGTCATCGCCCTGGTGCTCTTCGCGGTCCTGGGCGGAAGGAACCTCCTGTCCTCCAGGGTGGGGCACTTCGTGGAGCAGGCAGCCGAAGCCCGGATCGCCGTCAGCGTCGGCGCCAAGGCAGCAGGTGGCGACGTTCCCTTCAAGGGCTTCGGCTCCGGCATGTACGGCCCGCGCGACCCCGCAGGCGACGGCGTCGCCGCCACCAAGGAGCGCAAGGACCGGATCCCGCAGCTGGTCACCATCGCCGGCCTGATCGTGCTGGCCGTGGTGGCCCTCGGCTTCAAGATGGACGTCGGGTTCGTATCCATCACCATCGCCATCGTGCTGGCCCTGGTATCACCCGCAGCCCAGAAGGGCGCCATCAACAAGATCAGCTGGTCCACCGTGCTGCTGATCTGCGGCATGCTGACCTTCGTGGGCGTACTGGAGGAAGCCGGCACCATCGAATTCGTTTCCAGCGGCGTTGCCGGAATGGGAATGCCGCTCCTTGCGGCCCTCATCATCTGCTTCATTGGCGCCGTGGTGTCCGCCTTTGCCTCCTCCACCGCCATCCTGGCGGCGCTCATCCCGCTGGCCGTGCCGTTCCTTTCCACTGGCGAGATCGGCGCGGTCGGCGTCATCTGCGCCCTGGCGGTCTCCGCCACCATCGTGGACGTCTCACCGTTCTCCACCAACGGTGCCCTGGTGCTGGCCAACGCGCCCGAGGGCGTGGACAAGGACCAGTTCTACAAGCGGATCCTCGGCTACAGCGGCGTAGTTATCGTGGCCGGTCCCGCCCTGGCCTGGTTGGCACTGGTGGTTCCCGGCTGGCTCTAGCCACCTCCGCCGCACTTTAGAAAGGAAACCCAGCATGTCTACAACCGAAACTTCCCAAGGACCCCTGGCCGGGCACCTCGTCGTCGACCTCAGCCGCGCACTGGCCGGTCCGCACGCCGGGATGATGCTGGCGGATCTCGGCGCCCGCGTCATCAAGGTGGAGAGTCCGGGGACCGGAGACGATACCCGGGGCTGGGGGCCGCCCTTCGTGGGGCCGGAGGACGACCTCCAGTCCACCTACTTCATGTCCTGCAACCGCAACAAGGAGTCCATCGCCCTGGACTTGAAGAGCAATGACGGGCAGGCGGTGCTGCGCGGCCTGCTGGAGCGCGCGGACGTGGTGATCGAGAACTTCCGGCCCGGGGTCATGGACCGGCTGGGCTTCTCCACCGCCGCCATGCACCAGCTCAACCCGCGGCTGGTCATCCTGTCCATTACCGGCTTTGGCCACGACGGGCCCGAATCACAGCGCAGCGGCTACGACCAGATCCTCCAGGGCGAAGCAGGCCTCATGTCCCTCACGGGCTCGGGACCGGACGATCCCCAGCGCGTGGGCGTCCCCATCGCGGACCTGCTTTCCGGGATGAACGGTGCTTTTGGTGTCCTCGCCGCTTTGGTGGAGCGGAACAGGACCGGGCAGGGCCAAGTGGTGCGGACCTCGCTGCTGGCATCGCTGATCGGGGTCCACGCCTTCCAGGGCACCAGGACCACCATCGCAGGTGAAGTCCCGCAGGCCCAGGGCAACCACCACCCGTCCATCGCCCCCTACGGCCTGTTCAACTGCAAGGACGGGAGCGTGCAGATCAGCGTCGGCAGCCAGAAGCTCTGGCAGTCCTTCGCCGCGGCCTTTGGCCTGGACCCGGCTGCCCCGGGCTTTGCCAGCAATGCGGAAAGGGTGCGGAACCGCGCCGAGGTGATTGCCGCCGTCGAACGCGCCTTTGCGGCCTACGGCGCCGTTGAGCTGCTGCAAAAACTGAACGACGCCGGGATCCCGGCAGGGAAGGTCCGCTCGCTGGACGAGGTGTACGCCTGGGAGCAGGTGGCGTCCCAGGGCCTGGTGGTTGACGTGGAGCATCCGCTGCTTGGAAAGATCAGCCTGCCCGGTCCGCCGCTGCGGTTCTTCGCACCCGGGGACGCGGCCGAAACCACCCGGACCGGCCACGACGCGCCCCCTCTGCTCAACGAGGACGGCGCCGCAATCCGCGAATGGCTGGGCCTGGGCGCCACGCCTGGCGGGTCCAAATAGCATGGCGACGGCAGAGAAGGTACGGCACATGAACGCAACCGAACTGCTGGACGCGGTGGTGGACCCAGGCTCGTTTGTCTCCTGGGACACCGAACCGGAACAGCCCGCGCTGTCGGAGGAGTACGCCAGGGACCTGGCCAAAGCCCGGGACCGCAGCGGCACCGACGAATCGGTCATCACCGGTGCGGGGCTGATCCGTGGACGACGGGTGGCACTGATCGTCAGCGAATTCTCCTTCCTGGCCGGCTCCATCGGGCATGCCGCGGCGGAACGGATCGTTGCCGCCGTCGAACGCGCCACCGCGGAGGGCCTGCCGCTGCTGGCCGGCCCTGCCTCCGGCGGAACCCGCATGCAGGAAGGGACACTCGCGTTCCTGTCGATGGTGAAGATTACCGGCGCTGTCCGGGCACACCGCCAGGCCGGGCTGCCCTACCTGGTGTACCTGCGCCACCCCACCACCGGCGGCGTCATGGCGTCCTGGGGATCGCTGGGACATATCAACGTGGCCGAGCCCGGAGCCCTGCTGGGATTCCTGGGCCCGCGAGTGTACGAGGCCCTCTACGGCGAAGCGTTCCCGGAGAACGTGCAGGTCGCCGAGAACCTCTTCCACAAGGGGCTGATCGACGGCGTGGTGGAGCCCGGGGACCTGGCCGACCTTGTGGCCCGGGCGCTGGACATCCTCTCTCCCGGACATCCGGCGGCTGCGCCACCTGCTCCGCCCAAAACCCTGAACATCCGGCCGGCGGCCGTTGACGCCTGGACCTCCATCGAGCTCTCCCGGCGGCCCCGCCGCCCTGACCTGCGCCAACTGCTGAAGTTCGGCGCCAGGGACGCGCTGCCCCTCAATGGGACGGGGCAGGGCGAGAAGGACCCGGGTCTGCTGCTGGCGTTGGCGCGCTTCGGCAGCCAGTCCTGCATCGTGCTCGGACACGCGCGCCCCCTGCGGAAGGACGCTGCCGGGATGGGACCAGGCTCGCTGCGGGAGGCACGCCGCGGAATGAAGCTGGCGGAGGAGCTGCGGCTGCCCCTGCTCACCGTCATCGACACTGCCGGCGCAGCCCTTTCCCAGGAAGCGGAAGAGGGCGGGCTTGCGGGGGAGATTGCCCGCTCACTGCATGAACTGATCGGTCTGGAATCGCCGTCGGTCTCTGTGCTGCTGGGCCAGGGTGCCGGGGGAGGGGCACTGGCCCTGCTGCCCGCGGACCGCACCATCGCGGCCCAGCACAGCTGGCTGTCGCCGCTGCCCCCGGAAGGTGCCAGCGCCATCGTCCACCGGACCACGGCGTTCGCCCCGGCCATGGCGGAGGCGCAGGGGGTCAACGTCGCCGCGCTGTATGCGAACGGCCTGGTGGACCACATTGTTGACGAGCGCGGCGATGCCTCACTGGAGCCACGCGGATTCTGCACCCGGATGGCTCGGGCCATCGAGTTCGAGCTGGCGTCCGTCGCGGGTGTCCCGGTGCCTGACCTCCTGGCCGTCCGCGTCCGCAAGTTCGCCAATCTGGGAAGCCGCTGACGCGTGCCGGACGCGTGCCGGGCGCATGGGGCGGGGCCGCTTCCGCTCCTACCCCCGGTCCGGAATGTACAAAGCCATCAGGACGCCGGTGGGCGTGTGTTCCGCTTCGATGAGCCGCAGCACCGCGTGGCTGCCACCGGCGAACAGCCGTTGGCCGCTGCCCAGCACCACGGGATGGATCATGAGCAGGTACTCATCGATCTGGTCGGCGGCCATCAGTGAGCGGATCAGGACGCCGCTGCCCATAATCACCAGGGTCGGCCCCGGGCCCTCCCTGAGTTCCTGCACAGCGGCGGAAACGTCGCCGTGCAGGAGGGTGGAGTGGGGCCATTCGAGTTTGGTGTCGGGATTGCTGGAAGCCACGTATTTGGGCGTGTTGTTCAGGGCTTCCCTGAAGGGGCCGCCCCTGGTGTTCCAGGACTGGAGCAGCTGTCCATAGGTGTGCCGCCCAAACAGGAAGGCATGATCTTGGCCCATCCGTTCGCCCATCTTCCGGACGGTCGCCTGGTCAGCGTAAGGAACCGCCCAGCCGCCGCGGCTGAAGCCGCCCCTGGTGTCTTCGTCCGCCCGCCCGGGTCCCTGCATGACGCCGTCGAGCGTCACGTGGTTCATGACAACCACCTTGCCCACCGCCGCCACCTTTTCCGCGCGCAGTCCACCGGCGTCAGCCGGTGAGGCCTAGCGCCGTTGCCGCACCCGGTCCCGGTGGACGTTCCTGCGAAGCTGCAGGATGCGGGCGCCGCCGGCTGCTGCCACCAGCACGCCTCCGGTTACGGCGGCGATGAAAAGTGCCATGCCCAGCGGGACGGAACCCTCGAAACCCAGGAACTTCACCAGGACCAGTTCCTGGTTTTGCAGGATGAAGATGATCAGCAGGATCAGCAGCACCAGGGCTGCCACGACGGCGGCCCAGATGACACCCGTGCGCGTGACTTTCCGTTCCGGGGCCACGCCGGCGCCCGGGCTCGTTCCCGTGGCGGGCGTTCCCGGCTCACCGGGGGCATATGAGGGGGCGTTGCCGTATGTCCCGGCACGGTCTGCTGAGGCCCTGCCCACGTTCGACGGCGTCTGGCCGGCTTCGGTCTCCGGCCGCCCGTCCGGCCCCGGACTGTACTGTCCTGCGCTCATGCCCGTCCCCTTTCCCAGAATGCTAAGCATGCTTATGTTTCAACCATAGACGCCGGGGTTGCCGCAGCACAACGCCCGGCGCCGGGGCGCGGGGCGGCAAAGCTGCGCCGGGGACGGAATCGGGTCCCGCGAGTAGAGGGGTCCCCGAGCGGGAACCCCTCCTTTGGACCCACGCCGGGCCTGGATGGACCCGGGTGTCACACCCTCTCTTTGCTCCGTTCAGCGGAAGGGGTGCGTGGTGCAGGCGTCCGGCGCCACTTGGGGAAGGCCCAGAAGGTGAAGTCCTGTGCCTTGACCGGTTCCTCCGGAGTCTTTTCGGGAGTTGCCGGTTCCGCTTCAGGCTGGCGCTTGGTTTCTTTCCTCGCGCCCCACCCGAAGTCCTTGTTCGATGCGTAGCACATCACAGACCTCCTTGATGGTGACTGCCCTTTAATCGTCCTCCGGTTTGTGACGGGAGTCGATAGGCCGGCGAAGGTCAGGGGCCCGGGGAGGCAAATCCGCCAACGCGCGGCATGGCGGCCAGCCGGCTTCCGGCCAGGCTTTCAGGGCGCCGGGTCAGCTGCCGCGCACCACGTCCTGCGCCTCCTGCGGGCGGTGGAACTCGCAGGGCCCCTGGTGCCGCAGGGGGAGGAGGCAGGTCCGGCCGGTGGGCAGATGCACCAGGGCGCACCGGCCCGTCATGGCCAGGTCCTCGCGGACGTTGGAGTTGTTCAGGTCCGGCCGCTCGTCGTCGGCCGTTTCGGTGGTTCCGGCGCTGGCAGCAGGGTCTTCTGCGTTCATGGTGGGGCAACTCCTCATCGGGCGTAGGGCGAATGGAGGGTGCTGAATGGTGCTTTTTCCAGTCTGCGCCGTGGGCGTTACGCGCGGGTTAAGTGGCCGTTAGGTTCAGGTCAACAACGGCCAACAGCCCGGGCTGGCGTCAGTATCCCAGTTGGTGCGCCACCTGCAGGAGGAGTGCCTCCGAGCCCATCGGACCCACCAGTTGGATGCCCATGGGAAGCCCGTTGCCGGGGCTCCCGCCGGTCCAGTGCACGGGAATGGTGACGGCCGGCAGGCCGCACACGTTGACCATGGAGGACCAGGGCGCGAATTCGCACTGCTTGCGGTAGTCGCCGTCTGCATCGCCCGGCCACTGCGCCGCGGGCCATCGCTCACTGCCATGTCCGGTGCCGGTAAACCATCCCACCGGCCGCGGCGTCTGCGCCTGTGCCGGCATCAGCATGAGGTCCCACTGCCCGTACTGGGTTACGGTGTCGTGCTGGAACTGCCGGAGGAAGGCCAGCGCTTCTGCCAGTTTCGCGGGGCTGCGCTGCTGGGCGCGCCGCCGGAAAGTCCGGGTCAGGGGTGCCAGCAGGGCTTCCCGCGTGGGGCTGATCCTCGCCGCGCCAACCCCGGCGGTCCAGGCCGTGGTGAAGGCGTCAGGGTAGCGGTTGTCATAACGGATGGCAGCCTCGCCAAGGACATGCCCCGCGTGCTCCAGGAGGGCGATGCCGGCGCGGAGGGCGTCAAATGCCTCGGCCTCCGGAGCGAACGGAAAGGTGCCCGACCAGGGGCTGTCCAGCGTGACGCCGATGCGGAGCCGGGAAGGCTCCTGGCGCAGTGCCTGGAGGTATCCGTTCCCCGGCGCCAGCGCATCCATCATCAGTGCTGCATCCTCCGCGCTGCGCGCAAGGGGCCCGGGCACCACCAGTCGGGCCGGATCTCCCGCGCTTTCCCCGGCCAGCACCAGGCCCCGGCCCGGCTTAAGCCCCACCAGCCCGCACGCCGCCGCCGGAATCCTGACCGACCCGCCGCCGTCGGTCCCCGGTGCGAACGGCAGCAGCCCTGCCGCCACCGCCGCGGCGCTGCCGCCGGACGAACCTCCAGAACTCCTGCTGGGGGCATGGGGATTGCGCGACGGCGGTGCAATGCGGTTTTCGCTGTAGGCCGTCAGTCCGAATTCGGGCACCTGCGTCTTGCCCAGGGTGATCACGCCGGCGTCCTTGAAGAGGGACACCAGGGGAGCGTCCGACGGCGCAGGTTTGTGCTCCAGGGCCGCACTGCCATGCGTGGTCACCACCCCGGCCACGTCGGTGAGGTCCTTGAAGGCCAGGGGCATGCCGTGCAGCAGCGGAAGGTCGCTGTCCACGGCGCGGGAGTACCAGGCATCGGCTGCCCGTGCCTGTTCCATGGCCTGGTCCCCGGTGACGGTAATGAAGGCGCCCAGGCGGGGGTTCTGCTGCCCGATCCGCGCGAGGAAATGGGTGGCGGCATCTGCGGCGGAGACTGTTCCACTTCGCAGGAGATTCCGCAGCTGCACTGCCGAAAGGTCGTGGAGTTCAGCCACGAAGATGTGCCCTCCGCTGCGGCTCCGGGGTGTTCCGTTCCGTCCGTGCGCTCGGACGCGGCGGTCGCGCGGTGATGGCCGCGGGCTTTCGGAACATGGAAACCTCCTTGTGCTTCACCAGCCTAACCCGCTGCTTTCCGGCATCTGTTTCGAGCGTGACGCCTCCGGTCGGGGCGGAAGCAGGTGGAAGGGATAGGCTTAAAAGTGACTCTGATCCGCCAAGACAGGACTTCCGATGAGTGATTTCGATACCGTCCCCGTCCATGACGTCCCCACCGACGCGGTAATCCTGGACGTCCGTGAGGACTACGAGTGGGTTGCCGGACATGCTGACGGCGCACTCCACATCCCCATGGACCAGGTCCCGGCCCGGCTGGCCGAGCTCGATCCCGATGAGGACGTCTACGTCATCTGCCGCACCGGCGGCCGGTCCTTCCGCGTTGCCCAGTGGCTCACGGGCCAGGGGTACACCGCCATCAACGTCGCCGGAGGAATGGACCAGTGGCTCGAATCCGGCAAGCCCCTGGTCTCGGACAACGGACTCAAGCCATTGGTGCTTTAGTGCCCGCTGCTTCCCGTACCTACGCCTTCCTGGGGCCGGAAGGCACTTTCACGGAGGCCGCCCTCCTGCAGGTTCCGGACGCGCTCCAGGCGATCCGCATTCCCGCGTCCAACGTCAACGCTGCCCTGGACCTGGTGCGGGACCGGGTGGCGGACGCTGCGATGGTTCCAATCGAGAACTCGGTTGAGGGCGGAGTCACTGCCACCCTGGAT
Source organism: Pseudarthrobacter phenanthrenivorans (assembly GCF_036455295.1). GTDB lineage: Bacteria > Actinomycetota > Actinomycetes > Actinomycetales > Micrococcaceae > Arthrobacter > Arthrobacter phenanthrenivorans_C. The sequence continues at coordinate 54,444 of NZ_JAYXNX010000014.1, forward strand.
GCAATTTCGGGCGGTCCCGAACTCCGCATCGTCCGCGAGGTCCTGGTACCCATCACCTTCGTCCTCGTGGCCAGGCCCGGTGTGCGGGTGGAGGACGTGCGGAGAATCTCCACGCACGGACACGCCTGGGCGCAGTGCCGGCTGTGGATGGACAAGAACATCCCCGAAGCAGAATATGTCCCGGGGTCCTCCACTGCGGCCGCCGCCGTGGGCCTGCTGGACAACGACTGCCACTATGACGCCGCCATTTGTGCTCCCCTCGTTGCCCAGGAACATGCCGGGTTGTCGGTCCTGGCGGAAAACATTGGCGACAATCCCGGCGCCGTGACCCGCTTCATCCTGGTCAGCCGCCCGGAAGTGCTTCCCGCCCGCACCGGCGCGGACAAAACCACGGTGGCTGTCCCGCTGCCGGAGGACCGCCCGGGCGCACTCATGGAGATCCTGGACCAGTTCGCCAGCCGCGGCGTCAATCTCAGCCGGATCGAATCCCGCCCCACAGGACAGTACCTGGGGCACTACTTCTTCAGTATTGACGCCGACGGCCACGTGGCCGACGCCCGGGTGGCTGATGCGCTGGCAGGACTGCACCGCATCAGCCCGGCGACGCGCTTTTTGGGCTCCTACGCCAGGGCGGACGGCCAGGCCTCCCAGGTGGCGGCACACACCTCAGATGAAGCGTTCTCGGCCGCCCAATCCTGGGTTGAATCCATCCTGGCGGGGGAACGCCCCGCAGGTGAAAACGGTTTTGCGGCTTCGCCAACAGCGTAGGCAAAAGCGCTTCGAAGTACTTCCCCGGGCTGTGGACAATGCGTATGCTTGCCTGATCCACACGGGGTATGGCCCCTGACGAAGGGAGAGGGTCATGACCAGCAGCACCGAAAACGACGGCCAGGGGATGATCGTCAACCCCAAGCCGTCGGGAGACAACCAGGACTGGGACGGGGACGACGCGGACCGGGCTGACCGCCTGCGCTTCGAAGAGGAGCAGGCCATGATCCGCGAGCAGTCCGAAGCCCATGCTGCCGCCAAGCACGGCACGCACGTGGAGAAGGAACCAGAGGAGAAAACCGGCTCCTGAAAAGGCCGTCATCCGGATGCCTGCCCTCCCATAAGCGGGCGCCAACGTAGCCCAGTGTCTCTATCCCACCGCTGCCTGGACCTGCCCTTTCACCCTGACCAGGAGTGACCGGGGCTCTACCCGCACCGTGAGCTGCGTCGCCTCACCTGACGTATCGCCGTCGAGCTGTGTGGGCATGGGCTCGGGGCACTTGATGACCACCTTGGTGGACCGGTACACGGTCATGATGGGCAGCTTTCCGCTGTGCTTGAACATGATCTTCATGTACATCAGCAGCCAGCCAAGGGCGCTGCGGGGACTCATCACCACCACGTCCAGCATGCCGTCGTCGATCATGGCCTGCGGAATGAAATCGATGCCGCCCGGCACCAGGCCGCAGTTGGCGAACAGCACGCTGCGGATGTTCCGGATCTGCTCCGGGCTGCCGTCCAGGGCGATGGATACCTTCTTGCGCCGGCCCGGGAGGTGGCGGACGCCGGCCTCCGTGTAGGCGAGCCAGCCCACGGCCTTCTTCAGCCCAGCGTTGGTGTCCGCCAGCACCTCCGCGTCCATGCCGATGCCCGCGATCACCAGGAACAGGTGTTCCGAGTAATGGCCGGTACGGGAGTTCTCGATGGCCATCCGGGCGGTGTCGATGTAGCGCTGGCGGCCGAAAAGTGCGGTCTGGATGTTGCCATGCAGATCGTTGACGTCCAGGTCCACGTTGCGTGCCAGCAGGTTTCCCGTGCCCAGGGGGATCAGGCCCATCGCCACGTCGGTGTGGGCCAGGGCCTCAGCCACCACGCGTACAGTGCCGTCGCCGCCGCCCACCAGGACGACGTCGGGCTTGGCTGCAAGGGCCGCCTGCATCTGGGAGAAGCCGGGGTCCTCCGCCGTGGTTTCGAAAAAGACCGGCTCTTCCCAGCCGGCTGCCAGGCAGGCCCGCTGGATAGTTGCCCTCGCCTCGGCTGCCCGCGCCTTGATGGGATTCAGGACCACGGCCACCCGCTGCAGCCCCAGCCCGGAGTCGTACGCTTCGCCGGCCACGGTGCTGCGCACATGCAGGGCCTTGAGGCGCCGCACCCCCCACCAGCTGGAGGTGGCGAAGGCAAGCGCCACCGCAATCAGCAGGTAGAGAATCCAGTCGCTCATGGTGCTTCAACAGTAGCCCGGCGCACGGCGGGCGGGGGCACGGAGCCCGCAGCCCGCCGTCGTGCACCGAATTGGATACCCTTGTCTGGTGATCGACGTAAAAGACCTCAGCGAAAACCCGGACAAGTACCGTGCCAGCCAGCGTGCCCGCGGCGCGGACGAATCAGTGGTGGACGCGATCATCTCCGCGGACTCCACCCGCCGTGCCGCCCTGCTCCGCTTCGAAAACCTCCGCGCGGAACAGAACGTGTACGGCAAGAAGGTAGCCAAAGCCAAGGGCGAGGAGAAGCAGGCCCTGCTGGCCGAGGTCAAGGAGTTGGCCAATTCCGTCAAGGCAGCCTCCGCCGAGGCCGATGCCGCCCAGCTCAAGCAGGAAGAACTGCTGCGCACCATCCCCAACCTGGTGGAGGACGGCGTTCCCGAGGGCGGCGAGGATGACTACGTGGTGGTCAAGACCGTCGGCACGCCCCGCGAATTCCCCGACTTCGAGCCCAAGGACCACCTGGAGATCGGTGAACTGATCGGCGCGATCGACATGGAACGCGGCGCCAAGGTCTCCGGCGCCCGCTTCTACTTCCTCAAGGGCGTTGGAGCCCGGCTGGAAATGGCCCTGCTGCAGATGGCCATGGACCAGGCCATCGAGGCGGGCTTCGTCCCGATGATCACCCCCACCCTGGTGCGTCCGGAGACCATGCAGGGCACGGGCTTCGACGTGAAGCACGACGCCGAGATCTACCGTCTCGCCGAAGACGACCTTTACCTCGTGGGCACCTCCGAGGTGGCACTGGCTGGATACCACGCGGACGAGATCCTGGACTTCTCCGCCGGTCCCATCCGCTACGCCGGCCAGAGCTCCTGCTACCGCCGGGAGGCCGGTTCGCACGGCAAGGACACCCGCGGCATCATCCGCGTACACCAGTTCAACAAGGTGGAGATGTTCATCTACACCACCGTTGAGGAGGCCGCCGCCGAACACCAGCGCCTGCTGGCCTGGGAAGAGGAGATGCTGGCCAAGTGCGAGCTGCCCTACCGGGTGATTGACACCGCGGCAGGCGACCTGGGCACTTCGGCCGCACGCAAGTACGACTGTGAAGCCTGGGTCCCCACGCAGGGCGCCTACCGCGAACTGACCTCCACCTCCAACTGCACCACCTTCCAGGCCCGCCGCCTGAACATCCGCGAACGCATCGTCAACGCTGAAGGGGTCTCCAAGGGCACCCGTGCTGTGGCCACCCTGAACGGCACGCTGGCCACCACCCGCTGGATCGTGGCCCTGCTGGAGCACCACCAGAACCCGGACGGCTCGGTCAACGTGCCCAAGGCCCTGCAGAAGTACATCGGCGGCCTCGAGGTCCTCCCGGTCCTGTAGTTTTTCCTCGCTGGTGCACCCGGACCTGGACAGTGCACCCTTGAGTGGACAGTGCACCCCCGAATTCGGGGGTGCACTGTCCGTTAGCGGGTGCTATGTGGTCTGGGCCGGGCGACCGGCAGGCCTGCCTGCCGGAGGCGCGCCGCAAGGCGGCCGGGGTCGGAGGCTGTTGCCCAGTCCCATCGAACCACCCGGAAACCCGCCGCCCGCAGCCTGTCTTCGCGCTTCTTCTCCGCCAGCACGGCCTGCCGTGCCGTCCGGGTGCCCAGGTAGTCGTCATTGAGATACTTGGCGTCGCCGTCGAACTCACCGACCAGGCGGTACTTCGGCCAGAAGAAGTCAGTCCGGGCCAGCAGCGAACCTTCCTGCCGGAACTTTGCCTGCAGCATAGGGGCCGGGACACCGAGAAGATGCATCTGTGCGCGGCTGAGCGATTCACCGGCCGACTCTGACTCGGGTGATGCGAAGTCGAGCACCTGTGCCACCCAGTTCCGGCGGGCTCCTAAGGGGAGCCGGGCAGCCTTGTTCAGCAGCCCATCCCTGCTGAGCGCCGGTCCCGACGTGCGGCGGCTGCTAATTGCGTGGTCCGCCAGCACTACGCCTGCCGTGAAGCTTTCCCTCGCGATGACTTCCACTACGGTCTCGGGCAGGGGAGTTACCTGGAGCCCTGCGTGCTCCACCGCGGCAGGTTGACCGGGATGCCTGTGAATGCCGTAAGCGCTGATGCGTTCGAGGCCCGTATGGCCAGACCTGTTGCACGCCGCGGAGGTGGTGGGTTGCGTCCGGCCGGTGTGCCCCCTCGATGCCCCGGACAGATGGACGTATCCAGGAACTGCAAGCAGGTCCAAGTTCCAAACAGCAATCGCTGAGTTCAGGCAGAACGTAGATCCCGGGAGTTCCAGGTCCACGGCGCGGACAGTCTGGAAGTACCTTTCCCACGGAGCCAGGGATATCCACTCTTCCTTCCCGGCGTAAACACCTTTGCGGACGCGGACAAGTTCACCCTGCGCATAGCGCCTGCTGAGTGAACGGGTGTCCCCGGTGGAGCGGCGGAGATCTTGAGCCGAGATCAGGTGCATGCCGCTCATCGTCACAGGATCATGCCCCGGCGCTGAAGAGGGCAGCAGGTTCATGTGGACAACCGGGAATCTCATATTCGCACCGGCTAATGGACGTTGCACCGGCGCGTGCGGGGGTGCAACGTCCGTGGGTGGGTGTGCAACGAAGGGGACGCCGGACAGTACCCATGTGGAAACCCGCCGTGTTAACCAACAGTTCAGTAAACGTGTGGCCCCCGTCCTAGCGCCTGTCAGTCACGTCTGGTTCACTATGTGGATGACAACGCTGACTGAAACCTCAGTCGCCGGCAACGATGACCGGCGAGAGAATGACCAGAACACCAACCTGAACAACATCGAGTTCACCGCTATTGACCGGAAATTCATGGTCGCCCTGGACGTGGACGGCACGCTGGTCAACCATGACGGCCACATGTCCCCCGGGGTGCGGGACGCCGCGCAGGCCGTAGTGGCTGCCGGGCATGAGGTGATGATCGCCACCGGCCGCTCCCTGAATGCCACGCTTCCCATCATCGAGAAGATCGGAATCGAGCGCGGATATGCCGTCTGCTGTAACGGCGGTGTGACCCTGCGGCTCCACCCCGACCTGGAAAACGGCTACGAGGTGATCCACAAGGCCACGTTCGATCCCGCCCCGGCACTGCGTGCCCTCCGCGAACGCCTCCCGTCCGCCAAGTATGCGCTTGAAGACGCCGACGGCAATTTCCTGTCCACGGAGCGGTTCCAGGACGCCAGCTTCGGCGTCGAGGCTGTGGGCGTGGACTTCCACACCATGCTGGAGGCAACCGCCGTCCGCGTGGTGGTGTTCAGCACCGAAAACACCCCCGAGGAGTTCAACGAGGCCATCAACCACGTGGGCCTGGCCGGAGTCACCTACTCCGTGGGCTGGACCGCGTGGCTGGACATCGCCGCCGCCGGCGTCACCAAGGCCAGCGCGCTGGAAAACCTGCGCGTCCGGCTTGGCTTCGAGGAGCACCTCACGGTGGCCGTCGGTGACGGCAGGAATGACATCGAGATGCTCACCTGGGCCGGGCGCGGCGTTGCCATGGGCCAGGCCCCGGCAGAGGTGGTGGCGGCTGCCGATGAGGTCACCCATTCGGTGCACGACGACGGCGCCGCCCACGTTCTGCGCAGCCTGCTGTAAGCAGGACCCAGCAGCTTGCCCCATCAGATATGGCTCCTAAACTCCGGTTTTAGGGGCCATATCTGATGGAGCAAGCGGGAATTCAGGGCGCAGTGCCCAGCCAAGGCAGAATAGGGGCATGACCCTTACGACGTTCGCCCTCGTCCGCCATGGCCAGACCGACTGGAATGCCGAGCGCCGGCTGCAAGGATCAACCGACATCCCCCTGAACGACGTCGGACGCGGCCAGGCTCGTGACGCCGTCGCCGTCCTCGCCCCGTACGAGTGGGACGCCATCGTCTCCTCGCCCCTGAGCCGTGCCGCCGAAACAGCTGACCTGATCGCCGAAGGGCTGGGGCTGACGGTGTCCCGACGCGTCCCGGAACTCACCGAACGCAGCTTCGGTCCGGCCGAAGGGATGCAGGCGGGCCCGGAGCTGGAGGCGCTGCGGGTTCCCGGCGGGTTCGAGGGTGCGGAAAGCGAAGACGAAGCGGCAGACCGGGGCCTCGCCGCGCTGGAAGCCCTGGCAGAGGAGTTCCGCGGCCAGCGGCTCCTGGTGGTCACGCACGGCACGCTGCTGCGCGTCAGCCTCAGCCGCGCCGTCGGCCAGACCCTCGCCAGCGTGGACAACGCCGCCCTGAACCTGGCACACCACCACGCGGCCGACGGCTGGAAGCTGGAGTACTTCAACGGCGAACCCGTGATGGCAGCCGCCGGCAGCTAAAGCCGGGCGCGCACGTCAAGGCAGGAATAACGACGGCGGCAGGCGTCTGAAGCGGTCAGCCCACCGCGAGGATCAGCGCCAGCAGCCTCGCGGCAGCGGGCCGGGCGGCATGTTCCTCGTTCCACTGGGACCGGGCCACCGCTTTGCTGACAGCCTGGGTGGTGATGCCCAGTTCCTGCGCCACCGCCTTCTGCTGCCCGCGGACGCCAGGTGTCAGCAGGTCCAGCACCCGCCACTCTGCGCCCGAACGGTCCCGCACGATGTGGCCCAGGAGGCGAAGGACGGCCTCGGCGTCGTGGGCCGCATCAGCCAGGGGCCCCTCTACGGCTACCGGGATGCGTTCCTTGCTGTTGCGGAGCCGGTCCACGGCCCGCCGGGCGTACACCAGACCATGGCCGGACGCGTCCTTGACCTGGTTGGGCAGCGGCTCGTTCACCGGTCCTACGCCGATTCCCACGTACCAGTACCCGCTGCGGAGCGCGATCAGGGCGGTGTCCACGGCCTGGTGCGGACACTCGACGATCCCTTGGACTTCGTCCTCCACAGACCGGTCGAAATCCAGGCGCGCAGGGATGTGCCGCAGTGCCTTGAGCAGCTGCGGCACCTGGTCGCCGTCGCGCCGGTTGTCCGTCTGGTTGATGGTCAGGGTGAACATTCTGGATCCACACTACCCGGAAGTAGGAATAGCGAAACCCATGTTTCGGCGGCGGGGCATCCGCCGTTTCCTGCCGGGAAACGCCAAGGGCCGCCCTGGTCCGGCTTTGGCGGCACCGGCTCCCGCGGGGTGGTGGGCTGGGTCAGCAAAACAAGGTTCGACGGCGGGGGTTGCCTGCCGGCCCCTTCATCTGTTGCGATGGGGGAACGGCCGCCTGCAGCGGCACACCCGACGTAAGGATGGTTATGGCAGGCAGCGCAGGGCAGGACGGGCAGCAGCAGGACCGGACGCAGCAGGACGCATTTCCGCAGGACGAACTGGAGCTCGTTGACAAGTGGTGGCGGGCAGCCAACTATCTTTCGGTGGGCCAGATCTATCTCCGGTCCAACCCGCTCCTGCGGGAGCCGCTGCAGGCGGAGGACACCAAGTCCCGCCTGCTGGGCCACTGGGGGACCACCCCTGGGCTCAACTTCATCTACGCGCACCTGAACCGCGTGATCCGCCGCGACTCACTGGAGATGCTCTTTGTGGCCGGTCCCGGGCATGGTGGCCCCGCCGTCGTCGCCAACGCATGGCTGGAGGGAACCTACTCCGAAATCTATGGCCATGTGGGCAACGATGAGGCAGGCCTGGCCGAACTGTTCCGGCAGTTCTCCTACCCCGGCGGGATCCCCAGCCACGCAGCACCGGAAAGCCCCGGTTCGATCAGCGAGGGCGGTGAACTCGGGTACTCCCTGGCCCACGCCTACGGGTCGGTCTTCGACAACCCCCAGCTGGTGACCGCTGCCGTGATTGGCGACGGCGAGGCGGAGACGGGCCCGCTGGCCGCCAGCTGGCACTCGCACAACTTCCTGGACCCCGCCGCGGACGGCGCCGTGCTGCCCATCCTGCACCTCAACGGCTACAAGATTGCCAACCCCACCGTGCTGGCCCGGATGCCGCAGGACCAGCTGGAGCAGCTGCTGCGCGGGTACGGCCACGAACCGTATTTCGTCACGGTGGCGGACCCCGCCAACACCGAGCAGGCGCACCGCGATTTCGCCGCGGTCCTGGACCGCTGCCTGGCGGACATCCGTGCCATACAGGACGCGCGCCGCCTGGACTCCGCCGGCGAGCAGGCGGGGGAGGGTGGACACCGCTGGCCCATGATCGTCCTGCGCTCGCCCAAGGGTTGGACGGGACCCCGGACCGTGGACGGGCTGCAGGTTGAGGGCACATGGCGTGCACACCAGGTGCCGCTGTCCGAGGTGCGCACCAACGGGGAGCACCTGAAGCAGCTGGAGCAATGGCTGCACTCCTACCGCCCCGACGAACTGTTCGACGGCGACGGCCGGCTCCGGCCCGACGTCGCCCAGGGCGCACCCGCCGGAGACTTCCGCATGAGTGCCACGCCGCACGCCAACGGCGGACTGCTGAGGCGCGCCCTGAAGCTGCCCGCATACCGGGACCACGCCGTGGAGGTGCCCACCCCGGGCATCGAGCGGGTCAGCCCAATGATCACGCTCGGCTCCTGGATGCGCGACGTCATTGCGCAGAACATGGAGAACTTCCGGCTGTTCGGCCCGGACGAAACGGCGTCAAACCGCCTGCAGAACGTCTACGAGGTCACCGACAAGGTGTGGCAGTACCGGATTGACGACGTCGACGAGCACCTGGCACGGTCCGGCCGGGTGATGGAGGTGCTGAGCGAGCACCTGTGCCAAGGCTGGCTGGAAGGGTACCTGCTCACCGGCCGCCACGGGGTCTTCAACTGCTACGAGGCCTTCGTCCACATCGTCGACTCCATGTTCAACCAGCACGCAAAATGGCTGAAGGTGTCCCGGAAACTGCACTGGCGCCAGCCGGTGCCGTCGCTGAACTACCTCCTGTCCTCGCATGTGTGGCAGCAGGACCACAACGGGTTCTCGCACCAGGACCCGGGCTTCATTGACCACGCCGTCAACAAGAAGGCCGAGGTCATCCGGGTGTACCTGCCGCCGGACGCCAACACTCTTTTGTCCGTCATGGAACACTGCCTCGCCTCCACGGACTACGTGAACATCGTGGTCAGCGGCAAACAGCCCTCGCCCACCTGGCTTGGCCCGGGGGACGCCGCCAACCATTGCCGCCGGGGCCTCGGCATCTGGACATTCGCCGGCTCCGAGGTGCCCGGCGAGGAGCCCGACGTCGTCATGGCCTGCGCGGGCGATGTCCCCACGGTGGAGACGGTGGCGGCCGCCGAGCTGCTCCGCGAAGGTGCCCCCGGACTCAAGGTGCGGGTGGTCAACGTGGTGGACCTGATGCGGCTGCAGGACGAAAGCGAGCACCCCCACGGCCTCCCGGCCCACGACTTCGACGGCATCTTCACCCCCGACAAGCCCGTCATCTTCGCGTACCACGGGTATCCCGCCCTGATCCACCGGCTCGCGTACCGGCGCACCAACCAGCAGGGCCTGCACGTGCACGGCTACAAGGAAGAGGGGACCACCACCACGCCGTTCGACATGGCCATGCTCAACGGCATCGACCGCTTCACCCTGGCCATCGATGCGATCGACCGCGTGCCGGGTATGGCGGAGAAGCACTCGCTCCTGCGCCAGGACCTGCAGGACCGGCGCAGCCGCGCCCGGGAACACACCCGCACCCACGGCGAGGACCCGGACGAGATCCGGAACTGGAAGCTGGGCGGCTGACGGCCTAGCCCGGAAGTTCGTCCAGCGTGCAGGACGGAAGGTGGATCCAGCCTTCGCTGCGGGCGGCTGCCGCGTGGGCACTGTCCGGCAGGAGCGTACGACGACGGGCCACGGCACGGGCGGTCAGCGAGGCTATGACGGCGTCGAACAGGTCGTCCGAACTGGTTAGTCCGTCCCGGTAACCGCCCAGGTCCAGCCATGGTGCCTGTTCCTCCAGGGCCGCCAGCAGCAAACCAAGGCGTTCGGCTTCCGGGACGCCCCGGCCTTTGTAGCCGCGGCCGTTGAGGCCCCAGATCTTCAGCGATGCCGCCGGGTACACCTCGGCAAGGCCTCCGGACCCGTCGCGCAGTTGCGGGCCGTGCAGTGCCGCGATCTTCGCCTGGATCACCGCGCAGCGCATGGCAGGGTGCGCCAGCCTGTCCGCGGAGACGCTCAGCGGAATCAGACCGGTCCGGGCGGTGCAGAACCGGTCCGTGTCCCGGTAGGCAAGCAACCTGCGGCCTGCGATGCCATCGTGCTCCAGGACTGGCGCGGCATCGAAGTTCAGGTGGCCCGTGAGGAACGGAATGAGCGCGTCCGGCCAGCCCACGGGACAGTCCACGCCGGTCATATCGCAGGTGCCGAACAGGTCCACGATCTCCTGGTCGTCCACGTCCAGGGCCAGATGGGTAAGCCGGGCCCGGTGATCACTCCAGTCGATGACCGCCACGGCAGTCTTTTTGGTGGCGGCCGCCAGGTCCACCCCGAGGGTTCTCACTGAGCGCCCGTCACGGAAGTACTCAAACCCCCCGGTAGCGCAGGACACCCGGGATGCCGCCGGATTTACCCAGGTCCCCGCCCCGCGCAAAGCCGGCCCACAGGGCGCGCAACTCCCGGCCCGCGGACTCAACATCATCCCAGCGGGCGCCCTCGATCAGGCCCACGCCTTCCCAGGTCTTCCGGGTTCCCAGCAGCAGGGGCAGGTCCACCGTGTGGGCGGCGCCGAAGATGTTGCCGGGAGCGTGCCAATCCAAAACATAGCGGTGGGCACGGCCTCCTGCTTTGGCGTGCCGGCGGGCGAACCGCCTGGTGGCCCGGCCGTACACGGTTTCGGTGACCACCCAGTCGATGGCGCGCACGGCCGCGGAGCCCACCAACGGCACCCGGGCAAGGCGCATCAGGCGCGGATTGCGTGGCAGGAACAGGCGTGCTTCCTCGGAGGTGTGGCCGATCAGCACCTCGATTGCGGGGGCGCTCCGGTTCCAGGCTGCCTCGATGCCGGACTCCTCCGGGAGCGGTTCAAGGCCGTACTGCGTGCCGAAGGGCATGGCGGCCAGCATGCCGAATTTCCTGGCCACCTGGGTAACTTCTGCTTCACGGGCCACCACATCCATGGCGGGCGTCTCCTCGGTCACGGAATCCGCGGCGATGCCCATGGCGTGATTCATCTTCGCCCGGCCGCGGGTGATGCCCAGCGGTGCGCTCTGGATGATGGCGCGCTGGAAGAGCGTAGGTGCCTCCGGTGTGGCCATCAGGTGGGCGATCGCGTCACCGCCGGCGGACTGGCCGAAGGCCGTGACCCGGCGGGGGTCCCCACCGAAGGCCGCAATATTCCGCTGCACCCAGCGGAACGCCTCCAGCTGGTCCAGGAGCCCCAGGTTGCCGGGCCGCCCGGCCGGCGTGGCCAGGAACCCGAACAGGCCGAGCCGGTAGGTTACGGACACCACCACCACGCGGTTCTCGGCCACCAGCCGGGCGGGGTCGAAGATCGCCAGGTCACCGGAACCCGTGGTGTAGGAGCCGCCGTGGATCCACACCATGACGGGCAGCTTCTCGCCCGGCAGCAAGTCACCGGGCATGGTGATCGACAGGTTCTGGCAGTCCTCGCTGCCGGGGAGCTCGCCGTACCTTGTGCCCAGGACATCATCGAGGAACGGCACGGGTGCCTGCGGGCACGCGGGGGAGAGGGACGTGGCGGCGTACTCGGCAGTCCGGTCCGGGACGGGCGCGGGCGGCTGGAACCGCCGGGCCCTGGCATAGGGGATGCCGGTGGCCCGGAGGACCTCGCCGTCCCTCCAGCCGGAGACGGGACCGCAAGGCGGCTGGAACAACAGCTGGGACGTCACGGCGGGCTCGGAACTCACAGCCCCACCATGCCATAACTTCCTGAAACAACGACGGCGGGTGCCCGGCTTCGAAAAGCCGGGCACCCGCCGTCGTAAAGGTGGTTGAGCTTGTTTGACACCCGGTTTCCAAAAAAGCTCAACCACCTTTACGACGGCGGGTGCCCGGCTTCGAAAAGCCGGGCACCCGCCGTCGTAAAGGTGGTTGAGCTTGTTTGGAACCCGGGTCTCAAACAAGCTCAACCACCCTGGGAATCAGTGCTGGGTGGGCACGTAGCGCTTGATGGAGGCCTCGAGCTCGGCTTCCGCGGCGGCGCGGTCGCCCCAGCCTTCGGCCTTGACCCACTTGCCCGGCTCCAGGTCCTTGTAGCGGGTGAAGAAGTGCTCAATTTCCTTGATCAGGAACTCGTTGACGTCGCTGACTTCCTGGATGTGGTCAAAACGGGCGTCCACCGGAACGCACAGAATCTTGGCGTCTCCGCCGCCGTCGTCGGTCATGTTGAAGACGCCGATGGGGCGGGACTCGACAATGACGCCCGGGTGCAGGTCGAAGTCCTGCAGGAGCACCAGTGCGTCCAGCGGGTCGCCGTCCTCGCCGAGGGTGTTTTCGAAGTACCCGTAGTGCGTGGGGTACTGCATGGAGGTGAAAAGGACGCGGTCCAGTCGGACGCGGCCGGTCTCGTGGTCAACTTCGTACTTGACGCGAGATCCCTTAGGGATCTCGATGGTCACGTCGTGCTTCATGGAATGCTCCTCGGCAATTGCAGGGGGTGCGCGGCACACTTGACGGGCCCATAAATAAGAGTGTCGGTGCCGCCGACTAGTATTGAGGATATAGCGAGAGGCCCTGGAATCAGGAACTTGTGGGGAATTTCAGGACTTGAGGACCAGCACCAGCATGACCAAAGCAACAAGCCGGGAACCCACGCGTGACCGTCTTTCCCGCCGGCCGGGCCACGGTGGCGGACGGCCGCGAAAGCCCTGGCACTTGGCGCTGGCGGCATTGGTCCTGCTCGCCCTCGCGGTTCCGGGTGCCCTGCTGGTGGCTCCGGGCTTACTCGGCCCAGGACTATTTGGCTCCAGCGCCCCGGCGTCCACTCCCGCCACTCCTGCCTGGCAGCAGGCTCCGGCAACCCTTTCGGCGCCGCACGTGCTCGCCCCGCTTCAGCCGTCCGCGCCAGTGCCTGCCCCGTCAGCGGTGACAGCCCAGGTGGAGCCGGTGTTGAAGACCGACGGCGGCGGTACTTTCACCGGCACGGTGCAGGATGCGCTCACAGGCCAGGTGCTCTTTGACCGGGGCGGCGCGGACGGCCGGGTTCCGGCGTCGAACCTCAAGCTGCTGACGGCGGTGGCCGCACTGCGCACGCTGGGACCGGAGCGCCGGTTCACCACCAAGGTGGTGCCTGGCCCCGCGCCGGGACAGGTGGTGCTGGTGGGCGGCGGCGACGTTCTCCTTGGGCCAGGGGACTCGCAGCCGAACCAGGTGATGGGCCACGCGGGCCTTGGCACCCTTGCCGCCCTGACGGTCCGGGCCCTGCAGGCCGCCGGGACCACGGGAACCATCAAGGTCCTGGTGGATGACTCCCTCTTTACCGGGCCGGCGCTGAATCCCAACTGGCAGTCGGGGGACGTTGAAGCCGGCGAAATAGCACCCCTATATCCACTGGCGCTGAACTCGGCGCGGTTCGATCCCGCCGTCACCACAGGTCCCCGCCCGCAGGACTCCGCGATGGCCGCGGCAGAGGCGTTCGCCGGGCAGCTGCGCGCGGCAGGTGCCGGCGCGGGACTCACGGTGGCGGACGGCGTCGAACGTTCCCCCGCCGCTCCCAACGCTGCAGCCCTGGCGGGCGTGGACTCAGCAACCGTGGGGGAGCAGGTGGACCTGATGCTGCAGGTATCGGACAACTATCTGGCAGAAACCATGGGCCGGATGGCCGCCGTGGCCACGGGCAGGCCGGGCAGCAACGATGGCGCTGTGGCCGCCGTGGCTGCCGAACTCGGGGCAGCCGGGATCGCCGCGGACTCGGTGAAGCTGGCGGACGTGTGCGGGCTGGCCATGGGCAACCAGGTCCCTTCCGGCCTGTTGGCGGACGTGGTGCGTGCCATGACCACCGGTACCGACACCAGGCTGCGTGCCGCCCTGGACGGGTTTCCTGTTGGCGGCCTGTCCGGAACGCTCGACGCCCGCTACGGCGATGCCACAACCTCTGGCGGCGCGGGGCTGGTGCGGGCCAAGACCGGAACCCTGAACACGGTGCTCGCGCTGAGCGGCTACGTGGTGGACGCTGACGGGCGGCTCCTGGTCTTCTCATTCCTCGGCAACGGACTGACGCCCGGGGCCGCCGGCAACAAGGAAGCCCTGGACCGGGCCGCCACGGCGCTCGCAGGTTGCGGCTGCCGCTAGGGATTACTGAGGCTGCACGCCCAGCAAAGCGGCCATGACGACGGCGGCAACCACGGAGGCCCAGCCCTTGCGCTCGCCTGGGGTCAGGGGAGGAATGGGGCGGTAGGGGATCATGGTGGCCTCTTTCGGCAGGGACTTTCGGGGTATTTCCAATCTCCCGCGGCAGACTGGGACGCCGCTTTTCCCCTCCTGTGCAGGGCCTGTGGAAGTTTCGCCGGTCAGCGAACTTAAGGACGGGCCGCGGCCTGCTGTGTTCTGATGGGAACCATGGAGTCCACTGCGCGCGAGTCCGCACCGTCCGTATCACCAAACGGATCCCCCCCGGCCCAATCCAGCCAGGCCCAAAGCAGCCAGGCCCAATCCCTGATCAACTGGGACCTCGCTGCTTCTGCCGCGGCGCGGCTGGCCCCCGCCGGGCCGGTGCTGGACGAAAAGGCCATCGGCGAGGCGGTGGACAGCCTGCGCAGGCTCGCGGACGCATCAGTGCCGCACGTCCACGAGATCACGGGCCTGGAGGCGGCACGCGATCTCCGGGACTCCTCCGTCCTGGTGGTGGACCGGGCGTCCTGGGCCAAGGCCAACACCCAGAGCTTCGCGGTGATGCTCAAACCCGCCATGCAGAAGATGCTGGACAGCCGGCGCGGAAACCTCAGCCCCGGGGCTGCCCAGGTCAGCGGCGCCATCACCGGCAGCCAGCTGGGCGCCGTCCTGGCTTTCCTGTCCAGCAAGGTCCTGGGCCAGTACGACCCCTTCGCCGCCCTGGCCGAAAACTCCTCTGCGCCCGCGGCTGGCAGGCTGCTGCTGGTGGCCCCCAACATCGTCTCGGTTGAGCGGGAACTCAACGTGGCGCCGGAGGATTTCCGGCTCTGGGTGTGCCTGCACGAGCAAACCCACCGCGTCCAGTTCGCGGCCGCGCCCTGGCTGCGCCACCACATGCTGGAACAGATCGACAACCTCAGCGGCCACTTGCTGGGCAACGTCGATTCGCTGATGGAGCGGGCTTCCGCCGCTGCACGGTCGTTGAAGGACCGGTCGGCGAACGGAGAGGCGCCCCGCCGCGGAGCCATTCTGGACCTGCTGCAGGACCCTGAGGAAAAGGCCGCGATTTCGCACCTCACCGCCGTGATGAGCCTGCTCGAAGGCCACGCAAACGTGGTGATGGACGGCGTGGACGCCAGCCTCGTTCCCTCCGTCAAGACCATCCGGCAGCGCTTCAACGACCGGGGCAAGGACCGCGGGGTGATCGAGAAGTTCATCCGCAGCCTCCTGGGCCTGGACGCCAAGATGCGCCAATACTCCGATGGGGCGCGCTTTGTCCGCGCCGTTGTGGATGTGGCCGGAATGCAGGGGTTCAACCGGGTGTGGGAGTCGGCTGACCACCTGCCAACGGAACCTGAAATCCACGACGCCAAGCTGTGGCTTGAGCGGATGGGCCTGTAATTGCCCCACGCGCCACTGCCTGACAATCCACCTTCACTTCCGCCGGCCCCCGCGCGCAGCGGGCGCCGCCGCCCCGGCAGGCTCGCGCCCGTCGTCGGCACAGCACGCAAAATGCTGCAGGACGCCCTGTCCGGGGCGGGCTATCCCCGGCACGTGGTTGTTGCGTGCAGTGGCGGGCCGGACTCCCTGGCGCTCGCCGCCGTCGCCGCCTATTTTGCCCGCCGCGGGCACGTGGACGGCCACCCCCTTACGGTCGGCGCCGTGGTGGTTGACCACCAACTGCAGGAGGGGTCGGCTGAGGTGGCCGCACAGGCTGCCCGGGTGTTGGCGGGGCTGGGCCTGTCACCGGTTGAGATCCGCACGGTCACCGTGGCCGGCGCCGGTATGGGCCCCGAAGCCGCAGCCCGTGAGGCGAGGCACGCCGCGCTGGAAGCCGGCGCAGTTGAACAGGGTGCGGAGGCAATCCTCCTGGGCCACACCCTGGACGACCAGGCCGAACAAGTACTCCTGGGCCTTGCCCGCGGCTCCGGCACCCGTTCGCTTGCCGGCATGCGGCCTGCCCGCGCAGGTGCGGGGAAGACCCTTCTGCTGCGGCCGTTCCTAGGACTCCGCCGGGCGGACACTGAGGAAATCTGTGCAGTGGAGGACCTGGATCCCTGGCACGATCCCACCAACGCCGATCCCGCGTTCGCCCGTTCGCGGACCCGGGTGGAGGTCCTCCCGCACCTTGAGGACAAACTCGGTCCCGGCGTCGCCGAGTCACTGGCCCGCACCGCCGCCATCCTGCAGCTGGACGCCGACTACCTGGAGGATGTGGCGGAAAGCACCTACGCCTCGCTCGTGGAGCGGGATGGGACCGGACTGCGCCTGCCGGAGAAGGCGCTGCGCGCCCTGGCCCCCGCCATCAGGTTCCGCGTCATCGCCAAGGCAGCGGCCGACGCCGGCGGCCAACAACCCAGTTATCAGCGCCTTTTGGCGGCGGAAGCGCTGCTGCGGCGGCAGGGCTCGGCAGGCCCGGTCCAGCTGCCCGGCAACGTGAGCGTGTACAGGTTGTCGCTCGCGGAGCTGGAAGAATCGCGGGACGCTGCCACCAACGCGGTCCCTGCGGGCGCCGGTTCCGTTCCCCGCGAACGGGCGCGCTGTGGGAAGCTAGTATTCCGGCCCCAAAAGCCACCCGCAAAATAGTCGCACCCCGCATCTAAACAGGAGCCATTGGTGGATTCAAACGACGTCCAGGCAGACCTCAAGCACGTTCTCTACACCAAGGAACAGATCCAGCAGCGGATCACCGAACTCGCAGCGCAGATCGACAAGGACTACGAAGGGCGCGAGATCCTCATTGTGGGCGTCCTCAAGGGCGCCGTAATGGTCATGGCGGACCTGGCCCGGGCACTCCACAGCCACATCTCCATGGACTGGATGGCCGTGTCCTCCTACGGTTCGGGAACCCAGTCCTCCGGCGTGGTGCGCATCCTCAAGGACCTGGACACTGACCTGATGGGCAAGGACGTGCTGATTGTCGAGGACATCATCGACTCCGGCCTCACCCTGTCCTGGCTCAAGACCAACCTGGAATCCCGGGGCACGGCGTCGGTTGAGATCTGCACAGCCTTCCGCAAGCCCACGGCGGCCAAGGTGGAAATCGATGTCAAGTACGTCGGCTACGACATCCCCAATGAGTTCGTGGTGGGCTACGGCCTGGATTACGCGGAAAAGTACCGCAACCTGGACTTCGTGGGCACCCTGGCCCCGCACGTCTACGAGTAGGCCTCCCCGGACTTCCGTAGGACGGCTGGCCGGCCCTTAACGGTGTTTCGCTGAAGCGGAGGTCCGGCGGACAGCCGCGCGCGCTACGCCCACAGGGAACTTTTGCTTTCGGCTATGCGTGATCTAGTCCGGACGGTGTATAGCTAGAAGCTGACGCAGCACCATCACGCGCGCAGACTACTCGCCGTGAAGCACTACCGGAAGGGACGGGGCCAGCCCCCGAACAGATGAAAGCTAAGAACTTCTTCAAAGGCCCGGGCATCTGGATCGTCGTTGTGGTCGGTCTGCTCCTTGTGGCTTTTGCAACGCTCGCCCCCGGCGGTGCGGCCCGGATCGACACGGACAAGGGCCTGGAACTGCTCTCCAGCAATAAGGTGGAGCAGGCCAAGATCTTCGACGGTGAGAACCGCGTTGACCTCACGCTCAAGGATGACCTGCAGCTGGATGGGCAGGACAAGGGCAAGAGCGTGCAGTTCTTCTTCGTGGATGCCCGGGCGCAGGACGTTGTAAAGGCTGTCACCGACGCCAAGCCCGCCCAGGGCTTCACTGACCAGCCGATTGAGAGCAACTGGTTCTCCGGCCTGCTCTCCCTGCTGATCCCGGTCATCCTGCTGGGCGCCCTCTTCTGGTTCCTGATGACCCGCATGCAGGGCGGCGGCTCCAAGATCATGCAGTTCGGCAAGTCCAAGGCCAAGATGGTCAGCAAGGACATGCCGCAGGTTACGTTCGCCGACGTCGCAGGTGCGGACGAGGCCGTGGAGGAACTCCAGGAAATCAAGGAATTCCTGCAGGAACCGGCCAAGTTCCAGGCTGTTGGCGCCAAGATCCCCAAGGGCGTGCTGCTCTACGGCCCTCCAGGTACCGGTAAGACCCTGCTGGCCCGCGCCGTAGCCGGCGAGGCAGGCGTGCCCTTCTTCTCCATCTCGGGTTCAGACTTTGTGGAAATGTTCGTCGGCGTCGGCGCCTCGCGCGTCCGCGACCTCTTTGAACAGGCGAAGGCCAACTCGCCCGCCATTATCTTCGTCGATGAAATCGATGCCGTCGGCCGCCACCGCGGCGCCGGCATCGGCGGCGGCAACGACGAACGCGAGCAGACCCTCAACCAGCTGCTGGTGGAGATGGACGGCTTCGACGTCAAGACGAACGTCATCCTCATCGCCGCCACCAACCGGCCTGACGTCCTGGACCCCGCACTGTTGCGTCCCGGCCGCTTCGACCGCCAGGTTTCCGTGGAAGCGCCGGACCTCATCGGCCGCGACCAGATCCTGCAGGTGCACGCCAAGGGCAAGCCGATGGCGCCCGGGGTGGACCTGAAGGCCGTGGCGAAGAAGACACCGGGCTACACCGGCGCCGACCTCGCCAACGTCCTCAACGAGGCCGCACTGCTCACGGCGCGCTCCAACGCCAACCTGATCGATGACCGCGCCCTGGACGAGGCCATCGACCGCGTCATGGCGGGCCCTCAGAAGCGCAGCCGCGTCATGAAGGAACACGAGCGCAAGATCACCGCGTACCACGAAGGCGGCCACGCCCTGGTGGCGGCTGCCCTCCGCAACTCCGCTCCGGTCACGAAGATCACCATCCTTCCGCGTGGCCGGGCCCTGGGCTACACCATGGTGGTTCCGGAAAACGACAAGTACTCCGTGACCCGCAATGAGCTCCTGGACCAGATGGCTTACGCCATGGGTGGCCGGGTCGCCGAGGAGATCGTGTTCCATGACCCTTCCACCGGTGCCTCCAACGACATCGAGAAGGCCACCGGCACCGCGCGCAAGATGGTCACCGAGTATGGCATGAGCGAACGGGTCGGCGCTGTCCGCCTCGGCCAGGGCGGCGGGGAACCGTTCCTTGGCCGCGACGCCGGGCACGAACGCAACTACTCTGACCAGATCGCCTACGTGGTGGACGAGGAAGTGCGCCGCCTGATCGAGCAGGCGCACGATGAGGCCTACGAAATCCTCACCGAGAACCGGGAAATCCTGGACATCCTGGCCCTTGAGCTGCTGGAGCGGGAAACGCTCAACCAGGCAGAGATCGCCGACATCTTCCGCGACGTGCGCAAGCGCGACTTCCGTGAGGTGTGGCTGTCCAAGGAGACCCGTCCAGTGCTGGCCGGCCCCGTGGAAACCCGCCGGGAACGGGCAGAGCGCGAAGCCCAGGAGGAAGCCAAGAAGGCCCGCCTGGACGAGCCGCTGGACGCCCAGCCCCCGCACGCGCAGGGCGTCCCGGAGGATGCTCCCTTCAAGGGCGGAGTCACCGACTCGGGGCCTGACACCCTTCGCGGCTAAGCTTTCCCTGTGACTTCCTTCGACGACGACGACGTTCCCGCCTCCGCCGGATACCAGGCAGAGGACGGTTCCCACCATTCGACGAGCCAAAAGGTGGAC
This sequence comes from Pseudarthrobacter phenanthrenivorans, assembly GCF_036455295.1. Lineage (GTDB taxonomy): Bacteria > Actinomycetota > Actinomycetes > Actinomycetales > Micrococcaceae > Arthrobacter > Arthrobacter phenanthrenivorans_C. The sequence continues at coordinate 74,375 of NZ_JAYXNX010000014.1, forward strand.
CGGCCACGGATTGAGGCGGCCGTCCGTGAGATCCTCCTTGCCATCGGCGAGGACCCGGACCGCGGCGGCCTCGTCGACACCCCCAAAAGGGTGGCAAAGGCGTACGCCGAGGTCTTTGCCGGACTGCACCACGACCCCGCGGACGTCCTGTCCACCACCTTCGACCTGGACCACGAGGAACTGGTCCTGGTCAAGGACATCCCCTTCTACTCCACGTGCGAGCATCACCTGGTGCCGTTCCACGGGGTGGCCCATGTCGGCTACATCCCGTCGCACGATGGAAGGGTGACGGGTCTGAGCAAGCTGGCGCGGCTGGTGGACATCTACGCACGGCGCCCGCAGGTGCAGGAGCGGCTGACCACTGAAATCGTTGAAGCGATGGTGCAGCACCTCAAGCCCCGCGGCGCCATCGTCGTTGTTGAATGCGAGCACATGTGCATGTCGATGCGCGGTATCCGCAAGCCCGGAGCGAAGACCGTCACCAGTGCGGTCCGCGGGCAGCTTCATGACCCGGCCACCCGTGCCGAGGCCATGAGCCTCATCCTCGGAAGGTAACCACACACCATGGATTCACTCGCTGCAGCACCCGGAACGGGGCCCGCAACCTCCCCGCTGCCCATCCTGCGCAAGCCACGCCCGGCTGCACGGTTTGGCGACCTGCCCACGGACCGGACCCTGGTCATGGGCATCCTGAACGTCACCCCGGATTCCTTTAGCGACGGCGGCAAGCATGCCACGGCGGATACCGCCATTGCTGCCGGCCTGCGCATGTTCTACGCGGGTGCGGACATCATCGACGTCGGGGGAGAGTCAACCCGGCCGGGTGCGGACGATGTCAGCCCGGACGAAGAGCAGCGCCGTGTCCTGCCCGTCATCGAGGCGCTTGTGAAGGCCGGTGCCCTGGTGAGCATTGACACCACCCACGCCTCCACGGCGGAAGCGGCAGTCAAGGCTGGTGCCGCCATCATCAACGACATTTCAGGCCTGAGCATCGAGCCCGAAATGGCCGAGTTCGTGGCTGCCTCCAAGGTGCCCTACGTCCTCACCCACCGCCGCGGAGACGCCCGGACCATGAATTCGCTCGCCGAGTACGCCGACGTGGCCGCCGAAGTGGTGGCGGAACTGGCGGGAGTGCGGGACAAGCTGTACGCGGCCGGAGTGAGCCAGGAACAGATCATCATTGACCCGGGCCTGGGGTTTGCGAAGAACGACGCGCAGAACTGGGAACTCCTTCAGAACCTGGACCAGCTGGACAGCCTGGGCCACAAAGTCCTGGTGGGTGCCTCCCGCAAACGGTTCCTAGGCACCCTGCTCACCGTGGCGGGCAAGGCCGCCGCTCCCGAGGAGCGCGACGGTGCCACCGCGGCGATCACCGCCATCAGTGCCTACCGCGGGGCCTGGGCCGTCCGCGTGCATGACGTGGGATCAAGCCTTGACGCCGTCAAGGTGGCTGCGCGCATGGCCGCTGTATCTTCAGCCGCCGCCGTCCCCAAAACGCAATAGGGCCGGGGGACCCATGGACAGGATTACGCTGACCGGAGTAACCGCAGTCGGCCATCACGGTGTCTTCGATTTCGAACGCCGGGACGGCCAGCCCTTTGTTGTGGACGCGGTGCTCTACCTCGACTTCACCGAGGCGGCGCAGTCCGACGATGTCCGGGACACCGCACACTACGGTGAAGTTGCGCAGCGTATTGTCGAATGGATTTCCGGGGAACCACTGAACCTCATCGAGGCGCTTGCTGTGCGGATCGCGGACAGCCTCCTGGCGGAATTCAAGCTCCACGCGGTCGACATCACCGTCCACAAGCCCCAGGCACCCATCGAGGTCCCGTTTGGCGACGTCGCTGTGGCCGTCCACAGGGAACGTGCCACTGCTGGGCCCATGCTTTCCGGGGCGGACGCATGAACGGGATCTACACCAAGGCGGTACTGGCCCTGGGCAGCAACCTTGGCGAACGGAACGAGACGCTGACCGAGGCCGTGGCGGACCTGGTCGATCCGCCGGAAGTGCGCCTCCTTGCCGTCTCACCCATCGTCCAGACCAAGGCGGTGGGAGGTCCTGCCGGCCAGCCCGACTTCCTGAACATGGTCATCACCGTGGAGACCTGCCTCAGCCCAATGGAACTGCTGGCACACTGCCAGGCCGTGGAGAACAAGCACCTCCGCGTCCGTGAGGTCCACTGGGGTCCTCGGACGCTCGACGTCGACATCATCACCTACGGCGACCTGCACAGCGACGACCCCCACCTGACCCTTCCGCACCCGCGGGCGGCGTCCCGAGCCTTCGTCCTCTACCCCTGGTCGCTTATCGAGCCCAGCGCCACACTGGGCGGCGAACGGATCAGCATCCTGGCGGCCCAGGCGGACGATTTCGCGGACCTGGCTCCGTTCGACGGGTTCGGCGACTTCAACGGGCTGCCCACGGCAGGAGCGGTCGAGGAACGATGAAGCCCATCAACCCCCTGCGCCTCCTGCTGATCTGCGTCATCCTCGCCGTCGCCGGCTGGTCTGCCACTGTTGTCACCAGCCGGTACAGCATGGCTACGCCCGTGCTGCCCCTTACCGCCCTGGCCACCATGGGTGCCATCGTGGCCATCACGCTGGTCCTGGGGATCCGGGTCCTGCGATGGCGCAACAGCCACAAGCCCAACAGCACAGCCAAGAAGACCCACCTGGATCCGCTCCTGGCCGCCCGCACCCTGGTCCTGGCGCAGGCTTGCGCCTATGCCGGGACAGTTTTGCTGGGCTGGCACGTGGGCATCTTCCTGGACCAGTTGCGGGTATGGAGCCTGCGCAGCGACCAGAGCATCACGTGGCTGGCCCTGGCCATGGCCGGTGGCGGCCTGGTGATGATAGTGGTGGGCCTCGTGGTGGAGCGGTTCTGCCGGATTCCCCCCGAAGACGGCGACCCCAACCTGGATGGCAAAAAGGGCCGCCCTGCCCGCGGGGAAGCCGCAGGGGAAGGCGAATATGCATACCGGGGCGATTGACCCGCCCAGTATCGCCTGGCAAAGGGTTTCGCCGCAGTACGTCACTGTCCGGCTGGTGGAGTGGGCCGTGGCCAACCTCGCAGCACTCCTCGTCCTGTCCGCTCCGCTGGTGTTTGTCCTCCTGGGGTGGTGGCGCTGGCCCCCACTGTGGCTGGCCGTCACCGTTCCCGCCGTCGCGCTGGTGGTTGCCTTGTGGCGGCTGGCCCTCATTCCGCGTCAGGTCCGGGCCATTGGCTACGCCGAGCGCGGCGACGACCTGCTGATCAGGAGCGGCATCTTCTTCCAGCGCAGCATGGCCGTGCCCTATGGGCGGATGCAGTACGTGGACATCGCCGTGGGCCCGGTTGAACGGGCGCTGGGGCTGTGCACGGTAAAGCTGCACACAGCATCGCCGGGCACCAACGCGCGCATCCCCGGCCTCCCGGCCCCGCAAGGCGCGCGGCTGCGTGAGCAGCTGGCTGCGCGCGGCGAAGCCAGGCTGGCAGGGCTGTGACCGCGGGCGGACAGCTGCCCGGACCGCACCTGCTGCCCTCCGCTGCAACAGGTCCGAAAAGCAACGCAACGTCCGACGGCGAGTGGCTTCGTGTCCATCCGGCCTCCCCTTTTGTCCGCGGCTGGTTTGCCCTGGCAGCCATCGCCTTCTTCTTTGGCCGGGACCTTTTCGAGCGGGCCCTCCAGGGCCAACCCGTTTTTGAAGAGGGGTTCGCCAGGCGTGCCCCTTGGCTACTGGGCGGGGGAGCGCTGGTGCTGGCGGTGGCGGTGCTGGGGTTCGTCCTTACCTGGTACTTCACCAGGTACCAGGTGTCGGGCGGCTACGTCCGGGTCAACAGCGGGCTCCTCTTCAGGCAGCACCGCCAGGCACGGCTGGACCGGGTGCAGGCCATTGACATCGTGCAGCCCCTGCTGGCCAGAATCTTCGGGCTGGCTGAACTCAAGTTCGAAGTTGCCGATGCAGGCCAGTCCGCGGTACGCCTTGCCTACCTGAAGATCGACAATGCACGCCAGCTGCGCGCCACCATCCTGGCACGCGCTTCCGGGGCTGTCCCTGCCGCCGGTCCCGGCACGGCTTCCGCGGCCGGCATGAGTGCCCCGTCCGTAACGGGCCGCTGGGACCCGCCGGGCCCGGCACTTCCTGCCGGGCCCGCGCCCGAGGCGCCGGAGTTCGCAGTACTGGCCGTTCCGCCGTCGCGCCTTATTGGCTCGTTGCTGCTGAGCGAGCAAAGCTTCTTCATTGTGGTGGGCGGCGTGGCCTCCGTTATCCTGTCCGCACTCACGGACAACCGCGCCTTCTACTTATATCTGCTGCCCGCCGCGCTGGGCCTTGCGGCAAGCTACTGGAACTTCTTCAACAAGGGGTACAACTTCACCGCCGCCATTTCCCCTGACGGAATCCGGCTGCGTTACGGACTCCTGGACATCCAGGCGCAGACGCTTCCGCCCGGGCGGATCCAGGCGGTGAAGATTGTGCAGCCCCCGCTCTGGCGCCCTTTCGGCTGGTACCGGATGCAGGTCAACGTGGCCGGCTACGGAACGTCAGGCAATGCGGTCGAAGGCAACACCCGGACCATCCTGCTGCCGGTGGGAAAGTTCCCCGAGGTCCTGGCCATGCTCTCGCTGGTCCTGCCCGACCCCGGAACCGCCCAGCCCGCAGTGGTGTTCGCCGCAGGGCTTACCGGCAGGGATACCGGCGGCGGGTTCGTCACCACGCCGCGCCGGGCCTGGCTGCTGGCACCCCTGGCGTGGCGGCGGAACGGTTTTGCGGCCACCGACACGGCCCTGCTGATCCGTTCCGGGCGCTGGTGGCGCGAGCTTGTGCTGGTTCCGCATCAACGGACGCAGTCAATGGCGTTGCAGCAGGGGCCCCTGGCGCGCTGGTTCCGAGTGGCGGACCTGGTCCTGCACACCACCCCCGGGCCGGTTGCCCCGCGGCTCAGGCAGGCGGGGCTGGACGAGGCGAGGCGGCTCTTCGATGAGCAATCGGCGCGTGCCCGGTTGGCCCGGAAGCGGCAGACGACGGAACAATGGCTGCGGCAGGTTGTTCCGGCACCGGAGCCCACCCCCGTGGTTGAGCCCGATCCGGTGGGTGAGGGCGAAGCGGTGGTTGAGCCCGTCGAAATCTTGGATTCCCGAATGCAGAACCAACAGGAAGGCCAGCGAAATGGCTAAGCCCGGACGTCTCGGCGTCGGAATCATCGGCGCCGGCAAGGTGGGGGCAGTTCTTGGCGCCGCCCTGCGGGCCGCCGAACACGCCGTCATTGGAGTGTCAGCCGTTTCCGATGCGAGCCGCGAGCGGGCTGAGGCTTTGCTCCCCGGCGTGCCCATCCTGGAAGTGCAGGAGATCGTTGAGCGGGCCGAGCTGGTGCTGTTGGCGGTACCGGATGATGCCCTGCCGGATTTGGTGGAGGGACTGGCGAAGCTGGGCGCCTGGCAGCCCGGGCAGCTCGTGGCGCACACCTCCGGCCGGTTTGGCGTGGGCGTGCTGCATCCCGTGCGTGCCGCTGGCGCCATTCCCCTGGCACTTCACCCGGCCATGACTTTCACCGGCATGAGCCTGGACCTCACCCGGCTGTTGGACTGTACCTTCGGGGTGACGGCCGACGCTGCCATGCTCCCCATCGCCCAGGCGCTGGTAGTGGAGATGGGGGCGGAGCCGGTCGCCATCGCCGAAGCCGACCGCACTCTCTACCACGCCGCCCTGGCCCACGGCTCGAACCATCTCGTCACATTGGTGGCGCAGGCATCGCAACTGCTGCGCGAGGTGGGCGTCGAAGCCCCGGAGCGGATGCTCGGTCCGCTGCTCCGGGCAACCCTGGAGAACGCACTGGCCTCCGGGGAGTCCGCGCTGACCGGCCCCGTGGCGCGCGGAGACGTGGGAACGGTCCGTGCGCATGCGGAAGCGCTGCGTGAGTTCGACGGCGGTGGGCATGGGGATGTGCTTGAGGCGTACCTGGCGATGGCGCGCGCGACTGCCCGCCGTGCTGAAGGCCGCGGCCTGCTGAAACCTGACCAGCTGAAGGGGCTCAGCGACGCCCTCGACCCGAAGGAGGACTGATGTCCATTCAACTCGTTACCACTGTGGCCGGACTGAAGGCCGAAAGCGCCCGGCTCCTGAACGCCAAGCAGGGCACCTCACAGGCGCTGGTGCCCACCATGGGCGCACTCCACGAAGGCCATGCAGCATTGGCGCGCACCGCCGTTGAAAACAATGACGTGGTGGTTGCAAGCATCTTCGTCAATCCCCTGCAGTTCGGCGACGCCGTGGACCTGGACCGCTATCCGCGAACGCTTGACGCAGACCTTGCCTTGCTGGAGGAGCAGGGCGTGGACCTCGCGTTCGCGCCCTCCGTGGAGGAGGTGTACCCGGGCGGGGAGCCGTTGGTGCGGGTTACGTCGGGCCGGTTGGGGGAGAAATGGGAGGGCGCTTCGCGACCCGGCCACTTTGACGGCGCACTCACTGTTGTGGCCAAACTTCTGCACTATGGGATGCCGGCGGCGGGGCTTACGGCTGGTTCCGCAGCAGGTGCCACGGCTGGTGGACTGCCTGCCTACCGCGCCTACTTCGGCCAGAAGGACGCCCAGCAGCTGGCCCTGGTCCGGCGGATGGTTGCCGACCTGAACTTCCCCGTGGAAATTGTGGGCGTGCCCACGGTCCGCGCGGAGGACGGCCTGGCGCTGTCCAGCCGGAACCGCTTTCTGTCCGACGACGAGCGGGACGCCGCGCTGGTTCTGTCCAGGGCCCTGCGGCTGCTGGAAGAGCGGGCCAACGCCCATGAGCCCCTGGACCTTGACTCCGCGCTGGCGCTGGTGGAATCCCAGCCGCTGGTGTCCCTCGACTACTTTGACGTGGTGGATCCGCGCACGCTTGAACCGTTGGCCGAAAACTGCCGCGAGACGCCGTTCCGCGGAGAAGGCCTGGCCCTCATCGCTGCCAAGGTGGGTCCGGTGCGGCTCATCGACAACGTGCCGCTCAACTCCTGATGCACCAGCGTGGCCGCGGCCGCTTCCTGCAGCTTCCAAGCGTGCGCCGTGAATGTGCGCTTTGAAGGAGCGCGCTAGAGGTGAAGGCCGTCCTCGCTGGCCATCAGCTGCTCCAGCAGCGCCCTTTCCGGGCGACCGGGATTTTGGGCCACGTAGCGTCGCAGGCGGGCCTTGGCCAGTTCATCTGCAGGGTCTGTGCTGGAGAGCAGCTCGTCGATGATCTCCTGGGCCTGCCAGCGGAGGGATTCGATGGCGAACTGCCGGACTTCGGCAGGAGTGTCACTGGACATCCAGGGGTCCGGGTCCGACGGAACGCTTTGGAACATCGGCTCTGCTGCCATCGGGGCCTCCTTGCACCGTTCCGAGGGGGCCGATCGTCTGGCCTCCGCGGCTGTTGAGGGCACTGCGCGTAGGAAGAACTTTACAGCCGGAAAGACCGGTCTGTCTTCCCTGGAGTACGCTATTAACACGATGAATCCTGAGGCAATCAGTCAACCGCCTTCCGCGCACACTGTCGGCGAGGCGACGCTTGGCAGTGCCGGTCTCCGGGAGCGCATCCTGTCGGTTGCGTACGACTTGTTCTCGCGGCGGGGCATCCGGGATGTTGGCGTCAATGAACTCATCGAACGATCCGGAGTGGCCAAGGCGACCTTCTACCGGCACTTCCCGTCCAAGGACTCCCTGGTGCTTGCGTTCCTCGAACGGCGGGACAAACTGTGGACCGTTGATGCCATCGTTTCGGAAGCACAGCGGAGGGCAACCACTCCAGCGGAGCAGTTGCTGGCCATCTTCGATGTCTTCAGTGACTGGTTCCTGCGCGACGACTTCGAAGCCTGCTCTTTCGTCAACGTCCTGCTGGAGATGGGCCCAACCCACCCCCTGGGCCAGGCAAGCATCGACTACCTGGCCAAGATCCGTGGCCACGTGCAGGCTTTGGCGGAGGCAGCCGGACTCCAACAGCCCGAGGAGTTCGCCCGGTCGATGCAGATTCTGATGAAGGGCTCCATTATCTCTGCCACCGAGGGCGACCTGGATGCTGCCAAACGTGCCCAGCGAATGGCCGGCTGGCTAATCGAGCACCACAGGGCTTAGCAGCCCCTTGAAGGTCCGGGCGGAGCCGCGGTCACCCCGCAGGCGCCCCCGACCCGCAGGCGCCCCCGACCTGCAGGCGCCCCCCACCTGCAGGCGCGGTCAACCCGCAGGCGCCCCCGACCTGGTCAGTTGCAGACAAACCAGGCCTTTCAGCTTTCAACTGATCGACGCAGTCACGCGCGGGCGCCGAGCGCCACGGCCTAGCACTCTGCTCCGATCCAGCCGGGGGTGAGGGCAAGCGAACCTGCGAGGAATTCGTCCCAGAGTGGGTCGTCGGGTGGGATGTCGTCGAGGTCGAGGTATCTGTCGTCGTCTGGTTCCCATGGCGGGAGGTCTGCCAGGCCTGCTTCGGGACAGTGGATATTGAGGCAGGGCACGTCGTTGCAGGTGGCATCCGGACGTTCGGCATCGAGGCCCTGGGCCTGCGGAGACAGCAGTCCAGCGGGAAGGAGCCATTGCGGCCAGTGTGGTGGTTGGGGGTCTGGGTGTTCGGGTTGGTAGTGGCGTCCGGTGGGTGAGGTCCAGCCGGGTGGCTCTTTCGTGGTGGCTGGATCCGGTGTCCATTGGCTGTGGTGTTTGAGCCGGTGGTGCTTCGGGCAGAGTTGGGCGAGGTTGCTGACGTTCGTGGTGCCGCCATGGTCCCAGGCCTGCAGGTGGTCGGTGTCGTTGTCGGGGGTGTGGTTGGTGCAGCCGGGGAAGGTGCATTTGGTATCGCGCATCCTGATCCAGCGTTTGATGGTTTCGGGGAGCCGGTAGTTTGTCCGGCCGATTTCCAGTGGTGCCCCGTCGCGGGGGTCGATCAGGACCCGGTAGAACGCCTCCGCCCCGTCCGCGACGAGTTTCCGGGCCATGGCGGCCGGGATCGGTCCGAAGCCGTCCAGGGTGGCGGGTTCGTCGGTGAGGCCGAGGAGGGAGAACACGGGCACGGTGACCAGGACATCGGCCCGCGGGGCGGGGACTTTCCCGAACTCGGTGGCAGTTCCGGTTCCGAGGAGCAGGGATGCTGCGATGTCGGGGCGGAGTTGGGTGAGGGTGCGGGTTTCGTTTGGGTCTTGGAGGCCCCGGGCGGTGGCGGTGGTGCGGTTCCAGATGGCGCAGGCGGTGTCGCCGGGGAGGTAGAGGGAGAGCCAGGCCATGCCGTCCCGGTCGGGGGTGTATTCCATGCGCCGGTCCGCGGCGTCTTTGGCGTGGCGTTTCCCGATGGAGTCGGGGTGGTGGCGTTCCCGCCAGGCACGGACTTTGGCCCTGAACCGTGAGGGGACAAGTTCACCGGGGGCTGCGCCCCGGGCGGGGTTGGGCGTGTCGGGGTCGAAGAAATGCGCCACCAACTCCAAAGCGCCTTCGGGGGTGAGTCCTTCGGTCTCGTCCGCCACGACGCGGGCGTGCTGCCAGGACACGGCCCCGGCGGACAGCGCCTGGAACACCGGTGGCAGGGAACAGATCCGTCGTGACTGCTCCACCAACGCCCCCGCAGCGGCAGAGCTAACGGTCAGGACCCCGGCGATCTCCTCCACGACGGACATCTCCGCGTAGGTGCGTTCCTGCACGGAGGCATCCGGCGCGGTCATGGCCTGCTGCAACCCCATGCACTCCGCCGCATCCCGCGCTTTCACGGCCGCGAGCTGCGCCTCCAGCCGGGCAACAACCTCCAACCGTCCCAGACACAGCTCATACTCCCGCTGCAGCACATCAATATCCCCAGCCGCAGCACTCAGCGCAGGATGTTCGAGGTTCCGGTCCTCAAGAACCAGCGCATCAAGGGCAGCAACAGAGGCACGAACACCCTCCAACACCACCCCAAACCCGCCGCTGATTCCCATACCCACATCATCCAACCACCCACTGACATTCAAGCTGGGGTCACTTGACCGGGCTGCAGGCCACTTGCCGCTACGCCCCCACACGCACGGCGCAGCGCACGGCGCCGCAGCCCAAGAAGCCACCCGCCGCCGTCGTACGTCTATCCGCCGCGCCCGTTACTTACCGCAGCCCAAGCACCCGTCGCGACGAGTAATTTGCGCCGCGGAGATGCATAGCGCGCAGCNTTGCCGCTACGCCCCCACACGCACGGCGCAGCGCACGGCGCCGCAGCCCAAGAAGCCACCCGCCGCCGTCGTACGTCTATCCGCCGCGCCCGTTACTTACCGCAGCCCAAGCACCCGTCGCGACGAGTAATTTGCGCCGCGGAGATGCATAGCGCGCAGCAGCAGGAATATGTGCGTCGAACGCGGCACATTTGCCGGGGACGCTCGCAGTGGCAGCACCATCGGAAAGATAGTCAGCTTGCTTATTACTTTTTACTTTCCTAGGCTGGAAAGCGTCAGGCAATCAACTCTCGGGCGGTGTGCCGTGCGCCTAAAGGCCGCGCGCCGCCTCAGGCGAGGAGGAACAATGTCAGAGCACAGCATCGCAGGCAAGAAGGTCGCATTCCTGCTCACTGATGGAGTGGAGCAGGTAGAGCTCACCAGCCCCTGGCAGGCCGTGAAGGACGCCGGCGGCGAGCCCACCCTGGTTGCGCCGAAGAGCGGTAAGCTGCAGGGCTACAACGGCACGGAGAAGGGCGATACCTTCGACGTCGACATGACAGTCGCCGACGCCAACGCCTCCGACTTTGACGCGCTGGTCCTTCCGGGCGGCGTCGTCAACGCAGACCACCTGCGCGTCGACAAGGACGCCCAGAACTTCACCCGCAGCTTCTTTGAGCAGCACAAGCCGGTGGCGTCGATCTGCCACGGTCCGTGGCTGCTGATCGAGGCCGGCGTGATCAAGGGCCGCAACGTCACGTCTTACTTCACCCTGGAAACCGACCTGAAGAACGCCGGCGCCAACTGGACCGACCAGGAAGTGGTGGTGGACCAGGGTCTGGTCACCAGCCGTAACCCGGACGATCTCCCCGCGTTCAACAACAAGCTGGTGGAAGAAATCTCCGAAGGACAGCACGCGGGCCAGACGGCCTAACGCAAATCCCTAATGTTCCCTCAGGGGTAAATGAACCCATGCGGAGGAATTACTCCAGCGGGTAGAGTGTTGGAATCTGCAGCGGCGCCGGCCGCGCACCACTCTTAAAACACCCCTGAGGGAACACCCATGTCTACCGAGACCTCTCCCAACGCCAGCGGCCAGTCCGTCAAAAACCAAGGATCGCGGCCTGCTGCCCCGGAGAAGATGTCCCGGGAGTCTGTGACCATCATCAGCACGCTGCTGGTGGCGACGTTCGTGGTGATCCTCAACGAGACCATCATGAACGTGGCCCTGCAGCGGCTCATGGTGGACCTCCGCGTTGATGCGCCCACCGTCCAGTGGCTGTCCACGGGGTTCATGCTCACCATGGCCGTGGTCATCCCCACCACCGGATTCATCCTCCAGCGCCTCTCCACGCGGGCTGTCTTCATGCTGGCGATGGGCCTGTTCGCCGGCGGAACAGCGCTTGCGGCCATGTCGCCCGGCTTCGAACTCCTGCTGCTGGCCCGCATCGTCCAGGCCGGGGGCACCGCCATCATGCTGCCGCTGCTGATGACCACCATCCTCACCCTGGTTCCGCTGGCCAAGCGCGGCGCGGTGATGGGGAACGTCAGCATCGCCATCTCAGTAGCCCCCGCCATGGGGCCCACCGTTTCGGGCCTGATCCTGGAGCACTTCACGTGGCGGTTCATGTTCATCTTCGTCCTGCCCGTGGCCCTTGCCGCGCTGGCCATTGGGGCGAAATACCTCACCAACGTGGGCGAGGCTGAAAAGGGAAAGCTGGATGTCCTGTCGGTAATCCTCACCGTCCCGGCCTTTGGCGGCCTGGTCTACGGCCTCAGCCAGATCGGTGGCGGCCACGGCGGCCAGGCGGGCCCAGGCGCAGGTGCCATCGCGGCCCTGGTCGTCGGCGTCGCTGCGCTGGCGGTATTCGTCCTGCGCCAGGTCCGGTTGCAGAAGGCCGCCGCGCCGTTGCTGGACCTGCGGGCTTTCAACTTCCGGATGTTCACCGTCTCGGTCCTGCTGATGGTGGTGGCCATGATGGCCCTGTTCGGCGGCGTGATCCTGCTGCCGCTCTACCTGCAGCAGGTGCGCGGCCTCGGTTCGCTCGAAACCGGACTGGCGCTGCTTCCCGGCGGCCTTGCCATGGGCCTGCTTGGCCCGGTCATTGGCCGCGCGTTCGACAAGGTGGGCCCGCTGCCGCTGACCGTCACGGGGTCCCTGCTGATGGTGGCCACACTTTGGCAGTTTTCAATGCTCGACGCCGGCACGGCAGTCTGGTGGATCATCACCCTCCACGTGGGGTTGAGTTTCGGCCTCGCGCTGCTGTTCACCCCCGCCTTCACCACTGGACTCAACCCGCTGCCCCCGCACCTCTACTCCCATGGTTCGGCGATCATGAGCACCACGCAGCAGGTGGCCGGCGCAGCGGGCACCGCACTGCTGGTGTCAATCTTCGCGGTGGTGGGTGCCGCGTCCGGCCTGGTCGCCGGAATGAGCGCCGCCTTCATGACAGCGACCGTCATAGCCCTGGCCGCCGTCGTGCTGTCCGCGATGATGCGCAAGACCGAAGGTGCCGGCGGGCACGGGCCGGGGCACTAGCCGGCGAAGAAGTCGCTCAGTTCCTTGATCAGTTTGTCCGGGGCCTTGATGGCGCCGTCGTGGCCGAAGCCCGGCAGGATGGTGTAGCTGGAACCGGAGAGGACATCGTGGATCTGGCCGCAGGCGATGCCGAAGTACGCCGGGCTCTTTTCGCCCACCACAATCAGCGTCTCCAGGGGCAGCGCCTGGAACGGTTCGGCCGGCATGTCCGCGGCAATGATGGCCTTGATCTCGCGGACGCCGGTGCGCATCAGTTCACGCTGCTGCTTGCCTTCCGTGGTGCCCGCGGTCAGCTTGTTGGCCAGGGTCAGCATGGAGAGCGGCATGCGCGACGAAAAGGAGCCGCCCGCCTCCAGGCCCCGCTGGATCACGGCCAGGGCGCGGTCGTCATCGCCGGCGGCAATCGCCTTCTCGTATTCCCCAATCCAGTTGGCGGTCACGCTGCCGTTTACTGACACCGCGGGGTCGTAGACGGCCAGCCGCTCCACCGGAAGGGTCCGCGCGGCGTGCAGGGCAACCGCGCCGCCGAAGCTGTGTCCGAAGACGTCCGTGCTGGACGTGTGCTTCATGACGGTATCGAGGTCCCGGATGTCCACGTCCAGTGTGTAGTCCTCAGGCTGCGGCGACGAGGAGCCGCGGCCGCGACGGTTGAATGTATGCACCGGCCGGCCCAGGGACGCAGTCAGTTTCTGGGCGAATTTGGTGTAGTCGGCGGCCGTCACCATGGAGGGCGGTACCACCACCACTCCTGACCCGGCCGTGGCAAGTTCCGCGCCGGTGGAGAAGAGCTCAATCGTGCCGCCGTCGGGGGTCCTGATGTTCTCTCGCGTCATGCTCCGAGCCTAGCTGAGCAAACTCGGTGGGGCATAAGGGACGCGGGTCCAGGGGGTGCCCGGGTTCAGGCCAGCCGGTCGATGAGGGCCCGGCTGGCGGCGCGGATCGCCGGGAGATCGTGGCCAAGCCCGCAAAGAATGAGCCCGGCGTCTGCAGCCTGCATGGCCGACTCCGGACCAACCGCCCCATCCGCCCGGAGGTAGATCAGGGATTCGACAAGGCGGAACGTGAAGTCGCCTCCGTCCGTACCCTCAGGGGTCGCTGGCAGGCTTTCGCCCAGCTCCCCGTACAGGCGCCGCAGCTCCTGCCGATCGGTGAGGAACCGGGCAAAGCGGGTGCTCCGCACCTCCGGCAGGTGGTACAGGACGCCGAGGTTCCAGCGGGCACTGCACAGCTGGGTGCCGTCGTAAAGCGCGACGGCGTGCAGCCGGCTCCCTGCCGGGCGTTCGGTTTCGGGGGGCCCGGCAGGCAGCGCGGCGACGGACCGTGCGAACTTCAGGCCGGCCGACACCGTCCCCTCCAGAAGATCCTCGAGGATGTCGTCCTTGGTTTTGAAGTGGTGGTAGAGGGACGACTGCCGGATTCCGACTGCGTCCGCAATGGACCGGGTGGAGGTGCTGGCGAAGCCCTGGTTGGTGAAGAGCTCGGCCGCGGCGTCGAGTATTTCGTCGCGGGCCGTGGCGCCTGGCCGCGACGGTTGCTGGTGGCGGGGGCGTCCCGGTCCGGCTGAAGTCACCGCCTCATTCTTGCACCACGGTGGCCCCCACTGCCCAGTGCCGATGCGGCATCAGTGCTGGTGAGGGGACGGAAATCTACCCGAAACAAGATGTCTATCCGCCTTTTACTGAGGGGAAACTGTTTGGGGACATCCCGCTGGAAAACTATCAATTGACCGGTAATCAGCAGCCTTCGGCCGAGCGCTGCGGTACCGGGAGGCTCTGCCCCCAAGATTCCCTTTCCAGCCCCGGAGATCCCCGATGACTTCAACCGTTCTTCCTAGCGTCCACCAGGACGATGCAGACCTGACGTCCCTTGGCTACCAGCCCACCCTCCACCGAAAGCTCGGCCGCTACGCTTCCTTTGCCGCCGGCTTTTCCTTCGTTTCCATCCTCACCACCATCTTCCAGCTCTTCGCCTTCGGCTACTCGTTCGCAGGTCCCGCGTTCTTCTGGACCTGGCCCGTTGTCCTGGTGGGCCAGCTGCTGGTGGCCCTGAACTTCGCCGAACTCGCCGCCCGCTACCCACTCTCCGGAGCTGTGTACCAGTGGGCCAGGCGCGTCGGGGGAGAAGGCGTGGGCTGGTTCGCCGGCTGGTTCATGGCCATCGCGCAGGTGGTGACCGCCGCCGCGGCGGCCATCGCCCTGCAAGTGGTCCTGCCCCAGCTCTGGGACGGGTTCCAGGTCATGGGTGGCGACCCGGCACTCAACACCGTGACCGGGGCTTCGAACGCAGTGGTCCTGGGCGCAGTCCTGCTGGTTGCCACCACCATCATCAACTCCCTGGGCGTGAAGCTCATGGCGCACGTGAACTCGGTTGGCGTCACCTGCGAAATCGTAGGGGTGGCAGCCGTGATCCTTGCCCTCATCAGTGCCGCCCAGCGCGGACCGGACGTGGTGGCTGACACCACCGTGCTGCAGGGATCCGATCTCGGCGCCGTGGGAGCCTTCCTGGTCTCCGGGCTCATGGCCGCCTACGTCATGGTGGGCTTCAACTCCGCGGGTGAGCTGTCCGAGGAAACCAAGGACCCCCGCCGCACCGCACCCCGGACCATCCTCTCCGCCCTGCTCATCTCCGGCATCGGCGGCGCCCTGATGATCATCACCGCCCTGATGGCCGCCCCCAGCCTGGACGACGGCCGCCTCGCCACCGAGGGCCTGCCCTACGT
Organism: Pseudarthrobacter phenanthrenivorans; assembly: GCF_036455295.1. Classification (GTDB taxonomy): domain Bacteria; phylum Actinomycetota; class Actinomycetes; order Actinomycetales; family Micrococcaceae; genus Arthrobacter; species Arthrobacter phenanthrenivorans_C. The sequence goes on from NZ_JAYXNX010000014.1 coordinate 89,720, forward strand.
CCTCACCGCGGTCCTGGGCACCTTCTGGGGCAAGGTCCTGCTGGTGGACGTGGCCATCGCCATCTTCGTCTGCACCCTGGCGATCCAGACCGCCGGGTCCCGCCTGGTGTTCTCCATGGCCCGTGACGGCAAGCTCCCGGCCTCCCGCCTCCTCTCCTCCGTCCACCCCACCCGCGGCACCCCCATGTGGCCTTCGATCGTGATCGGCGGCCTGGCCGTCGCGGTGCTGGCCATCAACGTGGGCAATGCCGCCCTGTTCACCACCCTCTGCAGCGTCTGCATCGTGATGGTCTACATCGCCTACCTGCTGGTCACTGTCCCGCAGCTGGGCAACCGCCTCCGCGGCGACTGGGCCCGGGTGGGACAGACGATGCCCGCGGGCCTCTTCTCGCTGGGCCGCTGGGGCCTTCCAGTCAACATCCTGGCAGTCCTCTACGGCGGTGTCATGGTGGTCAACCTCGCGTGGCCCCGGCCGGAGGTATACGACCCCTCCGGCGAAAGCGGGCTCCTCCTGTGGTCCGCGCCGCTGATGGTCGCCGCCGTCCTGCTCCTGGGCTTGTGGGTCCGGCGCCGGAACCTCGCGGCCAGCAGGGCCTGAGCCAAGTTCCCGCTCCCAAAGAACTTCCTTCCACGACATCCAGGACTGACATGACCCAGACCATCGAAACACCAGCCACCGGCACGGCCACCACGGCCGGCGCCCGCGCACATGCCCGGGAACAGCACGGCAAGACAGCCGACACCATGCGCTTCGTCCCGGCCTCCTCCGCGCCGGGCCGCCTGCTGGCAGGAATGCCCGACGACGTGTCCCCCACATGGGCAGAGTCCCTCGCCTTTGGCCGCTACACCACCATGGCGCTGGCGCGCGGCACCCGGATCCGGCTCACCGACACCGAAGGCGATGCCTGCGTCCATACCCTCCTTTACCGGACGGGCGCCGTGCACGAGCGCCTCAACACCGCCGACACCGTAAAAGTCCCCTGGCAGGCCTACCCCGGCACCGGCCACCCGCTGCTGTCCGACGCAGGACGCCTCATGGCCACCATCGTCGCGGACACATCCGCCCGCCATGACGCCCTGACCGGTGCCACCACCCTCGCCGGCAACACCGCAAAATACGGGGCCGGGACCGTCCACAGCGCCTCACCCGCCGGCCGGGAACTTCTTACGCTTGGCGCCCTGAAGAACGGCCTGGGCACCCGGGACGTGGCACCGTCGCTGTCCCTCTTCAAGGGCATCGCCGTGGACCCCGCCGGAAGCATCACCTTCACCGGGAGCGCCGGGCCGGGTGCCGCCGTCGAACTCCTGCTCCAGATGGATGCAGTGCTGGTCCTGGCCAATACCGCCCACCCGCTGGACCCCCGCCCGGACTTCACCGGGAGCGCCGTGGACATCGTCGCCTGGCATGCGCCGCAGGACCTCGCCGGACTCAAGTCGGGCCGCCTCACCGGCCCGCTCAGCCCGGAACACCTGCAGGCCCTCCGCAACACCGATCACGACCTCACCGCTAGGAACGCCCGATGAACACCACCACTAATATCCGCCCCGACGCCGCGGCCACCGCGCTGGCTGCCGGCACCGTGATCCTGGACGAATTTGTCGAAGCCCGCGGACCGTGGTCCGCCGTGGTGGCCGCCGGGGACGTGCTGACCATCGTGGACCTGGAAGGCAACCAGGCCGTGGACTGCCTGCTCTACGCCGCGGCGGACACCACACTCCGCTACTCGGCCCCCGCAACCATTTCCGCCCAGCGGTCGATCGTCCTCACCACGGGCTCCGTCCTGCGGGCGGACACCGGAGCGCCGCTGATGACGGTGGTGGCTGACGAAGTGGGCGTCCACGACACCATCGGGGGTGCCTGCTCGCAGGAATCCAACACCCTCCGCTACGGCCAGCACACCCGCGAACAGCACGCCTGCGTGGAGAATTTCCTGATCGAGGGCTCCCGCTGGGGCCTGGGCAAGCGGGACCTGGTCTCCAACATCAACTGGTTCATGAACGTGCCGGTGGACCCGGACGGAGCCCTGGGCATCGTGGACGGCCTGTCCGCCCCTGGAAAGCGCGTCGCGTTGCGGGCCGAAGTAAACACTCTGGTGCTCGTCTCCAACTGCCCGCAGATCAACAACCCCTGTAACGGCTTCAACCCCACCCCCGTCCGCATGATCGTCACCCGGCCGGAGGCTGCGCTGTGAGCAACAACCTGAACACCTTCGACACCCTGCTGGTCGCCAACCGCGGCGAAATCGCCTGCCGGATCATCGCTTCCGCCAGGAAGCTGGGCCTGCGTACCGTGGCCGTCTTCTCCGAGGCTGACCGCGGCGCCAAGCACGTCCGGCTCGCCGACGAAGCCGTGCTCCTGGGCCCCGCCCCGGCCAAGGATTCCTACCTGCGGATCGAGACCATCCTGGACGCCGCCAAGGCAACCGGCGCAGGTGCCATCCACCCCGGCTACGGCTTCCTTTCCGAGGACGCCGCCTTCGCTGAAGCTGTGGAAGCGGCAGGTCTGGTCTTTGTTGGCCCCACGCCCGAGCAGTTGCGCATCTTCGGCACCAAGCACACTGCACGCGACGCCGCCCGGGCCGCCGGGGTGCCCATGATCGCCGGTTCCGGGCTGCTTGAGGACGTGGACGCCGCCATCGAAGCGGGCAGGACGATCGGGTTCCCGCTCATGCTCAAGGCCACCGGCGGTGGCGGCGGCATCGGCATGACGGTCTGCCGCTCCGAAGCCGAGCTCGCCGAGAGTTTCCCCCGGGTGGCCCGCCTGGCCGGCGCCAGCTTCGGCACCGCGGGCGTCTTCGCCGAACGCTACGTCGAGAACGCTCGTCACGTGGAAGTCCAGGTCTTTGGCGACGGCGAAGGCCGGGTAGTGAGCCTGGGCGACCGCGACTGCTCGCTGCAGCGGCGCCACCAGAAGGTCCTGGAGGAAGCCCCGGCGCCAGACCTGCCCGAAGACCTCCGGGCGGAACTGCACCGCACCTCCCGGGCTCTCTGCGCTTCCCTTAACTACCGCTCCGCCGGCACGGTCGAGTTCGTCTACGACTCCGCCCGCCAGGAAGCCTCCTTCCTGGAAGTCAACGCCCGGCTGCAGGTAGAACACCCGGTCACGGAGGCCGTCACCGGAGTGGACCTGGTGGAATGGATGCTCCGCCTGGCACAGGGCGGAAGCGCAGCTCAAACGGTGCTGGAGAACGTGCCGGACAGCCTGCCCGTGACCGGCTACGCCGTGGAAGCACGCCTTTACGCAGAGGACCCGGCCCGCGGCTTCCAGCCCAGCGCCGGAACTGTCACCAACGCTGCCTACCCCGGGTCGGGAGAAGCGCGCGTGGACGCCTGGGTGGAAACCGGCACGGAAGTCTCCACGAACTACGATCCCCTCCTGGGCAAAATCATCACCTCCGGGGCCAGCCGCACAGAGGCCTTTGACAGGCTGGCCGCAGCCCTGGCGAGCACGCGCATCGACGGCATCGAAACCAACTTAGGGCTGCTCCGTGCCGTAGGCGGCATGGGGGTGGTCCGCAGCGTGCAGCACTCCACCAGCACCCTGGACTCCGTGGGGGACCCGGAACCGCGCATCACAGTGAACCGCCCCGGCCTGCAGACCAGCGTGCAGGACTGGCCGGGCCGCACCGGTCTATGGCAGATCGGCGTCCCGCCCAGCGGTCCCATGGACGACCTGTCCTTCCGGCTCGGCAACACCGCTCTGGGCAACCCGGAGGGCGCCCCCGGCCTTGAGTTCACCATGACCGGCCCCAGCCTGACCTTCACGCACGCCACCACCGTCTGTGTCACCGGCGCCGACGTCACCGTAACGGTCGATGGCAGCGAGGTGCCCACCTGGACGCCCGTTACCGTGCCTGCAGGTGGAACGGTCGACGCCGGTACGGCCACCGGGAACGGCCTCCGCGGCTACATCCTGTTTCAAGGCGGGCTGGACATCCCGAAGTATCTGGGCAGTGCGTCCACGTTCACGCTGGGCCAGTTCGGCGGCCACGCCGGGCGCGTCCTGCGGGCCGGCGACGTCCTTCGCGCCGTCAAGGACCCCAGGGGTGAAGCCAAGGAAACGGCCGTACCCCTGGACAGCCGCCCCGCACTCACCTCCACCTGGGAACTGGCCGTCGCCGAAGGCCCGCACGGTGCCCCGGAGTTCTTCCAGCGCGAAGACATCGACGAACTGTACAGCGCGGAGTACGAGGTGCACTTCAACTCCGCCCGCACCGGCGTCCGCCTCATCGGCCCCAAGCCCCGCTGGGCACGGACCGATGGCGGTGAGGCAGGCCTGCACCCGTCCAACATCCACGACACCGCCTATTCGGTGGGTGCCCTGGACTTCACCGGCGACACCCCCATCCTGCTCGGCCCGGACGGCCCCAGCCTGGGCGGGTTCGTCTGCCCCGTAACCGTGGTGACGGCCGAGCGCTGGAAGCTGGGCCAGCTCCGGCCGGGGGACAAGGTCCGGTTCGTGCCCATCAAAGCCAGCCAGGCGCCGTCGGCCAGGGATTTGGGACCGGGGCGGCAACTGGTGCTGCCCGGCGACGCCGGATGGTCGGCGAATCCGACGACGGCGGCTTCTGCCGCCGGGGCGCGCCGGCTCGGCGGGGATGGCGACGACGGCGTACTGGGCCGGGTGCCGGAAGAAGCCGGGCGGCCCGCGGTCACCTACCGCCGATCCGGTGATGACAACCTGCTGGTCGAATACGGCGACATGGTGCTGGACCTTGGCCTGCGCGCCCGCGTCCACGCCCTGCACCAGCACATCGAGGCGCTCCGCGTGCCCGGCGTCGTGGACCTGACCCCAGGGATCCGGTCGCTGCAGATTAAGGTGGATCCCTCCGTCCTGTCCACCGCGCGGCTGCTGGACCTGGTCCAGGAAGTCGAAGCCGCACTGCCCGCAAGCTCCGAACTGGTGGTGCCCAGCCGCAGCGTCCGCCTGCCGCTGTCCTGGGACGATCCCGCCACCCGGGAGGCAATCGAACGGTACATGGCAGGCGTCCGGGACGACGCTCCCTGGTGCCCGTGGAACATCGAGTTCATCCGCCGGATCAATGGCCTGGACTCCGTCAATGACGTGTTTGACACCGTCTTCAACGCCGAATACCTGGTCCTGGGCCTGGGCGACGTGTACCTCGGCGCCCCGGTGGCCACCCCGCTGGACCCGCGCCACCGCCTGGTCACCACCAAGTACAACCCGGCCCGCACCTGGACACCGGAGAACGCCGTGGGCATCGGCGGCGCGTACATGTGCATTTACGGCATGGAAGGCCCCGGCGGCTACCAGTTCGTGGGCCGCACCACCCAGGTGTGGTCGCGCTACGCGGATTCGGCACCGTTCGAGCCGGGATCGCCGTGGCTGCTCCGCTTCTTTGACCGGATCTCCTGGTACCCCGTCAGCCCGGAGGAACTCCTGGACCTGCGTGCCGACATGGCAGCGGGACGGGGCCGCGGCGTGGAGATCGAGGAGGGCACCTTCTCCTTGGCTGAGCACGAGGCGTTCCTGGCCGAAAACCGTGAGTCGATCGAGCTGTTCCGCGAAAAGCAGGGCGCCGCCTTCGCCGTGGAACGGCAGGCATGGGCCGACGCCGGTGAGTTCGACCGTGCGGAGGCGCTCGCGGCCGTCGTGGCCCCCGCTGCAGACGACGTGGACATTCCCGACGGCGGCTCGCTGGTGTCCGCGCCCTTCGCCGCCAGCGTCTGGAAGGTGGACGTGGCGGCCGGCGACCGGGTGGCCAAGGGGCAGCCGCTGGTGTCGCTGGAGGCCATGAAGATGGAGACCGTCCTGGAAGCACCCTGCGACGGCGTGGTACTCCGCGTCCTGCCGACGGCGGGTTCGCAGGTGGTGGCCGGGGAGGCGGTGGTGGTCCTTGGCACCGTCACTGAGCCTGCAGGGCTGGAAGAGCTTGAACTGGAAGAGGCAGCAGTATGAGTGCGGACATCAGCGGCAACGCCACCCGGCGCGTGAAGGCAGCGCTCGCCGCCATCGACGCAGTGGACCGGCCCGAAATCTGGATCACCGTGCGCGGCGCGGACGATCTCCTGGCCGAGGCAGCCGCCATCGACGCTGCGGTTACCGGCGGCGCCGACCTCCCGCTGGCCGGACTCCTGCTCGCGGTCAAGAACAACGTGGACGTGGCAGGCATCCCCACCACTGCAGCCTGCCCCGGCTTTGCGTACATCCCGGACAAGGACGCCGAAGCCGTGGCCCGGCTGCGCGCCGCCGGGGCCCTGGTCCTGGGGGCCACCAACCTGGACCAGTTCGCCACGGGACTTGTCGGCACGCGGAGCCCCTATGGAGCTGTCCGCGACTCACGCCGCCCGGACCACATCTCGGGCGGGTCCAGTTCCGGATCCGCCGTGGCCGTGGCACTGGGACTGGTGGACATCGCCGTCGGTACCGACACGGCCGGCTCCGGGCGGGTCCCTGCCGGGCTGCAGGGCATAGTGGGCATCAAAGCCACCCTGAACGTGGTCTCCACGGCCGGGGTAGTTCCGGCCTGCCGCTCGTGGGACGCCGTCACCATCTTTGCCCGGCACCTGGCCACCGCCGAGCTGGCCATGGGCGTCATGGCAGGCAACTCCCGCGTCTGGCCCACGGACGTCCGGCTGGCTGCACCGTCACGGCCGCGCGTGGCGTATCCCGCCACCCTGCCGGCCCTTCCACCGGCATGGGCTGCCGAGTTTGGCCGGCAGGTCGACCGGCTCACGGCCTCCGGTGTGGAAGCAGCCCCTATCGAATTCGACGACTTCCTCCAGGCCGCACGGCTGCTGTACGACGGCGGCCTGGTTGCCGAACGCCACGCCGCCGTGGGCAGCTTCCTTGCGGAGTGCGACGCCGGCGCGGAAAGCCAGGCAGGGATCGATCCCACGGTGGGGCGCATCATCCGGGCCGCCGGCACGGTGCCGGCACACCGGTACGTGGCCGACACGGCCCGGCTGCAGGAGCTCAAATCCAAGGCCATGGGCCGCCTGGAGGGTTTCGACGCCTTGCTGGTCCCCACGGCACCGTTCCACCCAACGCTGGCGGAGGTGGCCGCAGACCCCGTGGGTGTGAACTCCTTGCTGGGCACCTATACCAACTTCTGCAACCTGTTCGACCTGTGCGCCGTGGCAGTCCCCGCCGGGGACGTGGGCGGCGCCCAGTTCGGCATCACAGTGGTGGGCCGGACCTTCGACGACGCCCTGGCCGCCGACATCGCGCGCCGCATCGAAGCGACCCCCGCCCCGCCTGCACTGTTCGCCGCCGCGGCAGTGCCGGGCTGCGCAGGACCGGAGGCAACCGCAGCGGCCGGCCAGCCGTCGTCGTCCGTTCCCTGGCCCGTGGCCGCGGGGGCTGCTGCCGTGCCTCTGGTGGTGGTGGGTGCGCACCGCAAGGGGCAGCCGCTGGCGCCGCAACTGGAGGAGCTCGGCGCATTCTGGGATGGCCCGGTCCGGACGGCTGCCCGCTACCGGATGGTGTCCCTGGCCACCGTGCCGCCCAAACCGGGCGTGTACCGGTCCGACGACGGCGCCGAGCTGGTGGGGGAACGGTGGCTGCTGTCCCCGGCCGCGCTGGGGATGTTCCTGGCGGCCCTCCCCGAACCCATGCTGCTGGGGTCCGTTGAGCTCGCTGATGGTTCCACCGCCGTCGGGTTCGCCTGCGACGCCGTTGCCGCCCGGCACGGCGAAGACATCACCGCATGGGGGGACTGGCTGGCCGACCGCACTGCGGCACCGAAGCCGCGGACCGGTTGGCGGGACCTCGGAGAGGTGGCACTCGCCGGGTTCAGCCGCGGGGAACGGGGATAGCGTCAGGGGTGTCCGGGTGGGGATTCCCGCCCGGACCTTCGTCCTTGAAGTACGCCGAGATATCCGCCACCAGTTCCTTGACGGCAGCCGGAATGGAACCGTGGACGCATTTGGGGGACAACTGGTAGGTGCTCCCCGGGACTGCTGCGTGGAGCCGTTCCGCCGTCACCTTGTAGTAGCTGGGGCTCTTTCCGCCGGCCATGAAGTGGGTGCCGGGAGGCAGCACGCTGAAGTCCCGGGCATGGTCCTTCTCGTCGTACGCGGCCCTCAGCTCGCCCACGCCGCTGGGCATGACCTCGCGGAACAACCTGTTGACCTTGGTGCGGGACAGTACCGCCATCAGGCCCGCCAGAACCGGTTCCGGGATCCTGGCCATGGCAGACCCCGCGCTGGTTGCCTTCTTCATGTGGGCCAGTGCATGGCCCACCCTGCCGTTGTTCACGGCATCCTCGAACCCGTCCAGCCACCTGGTGTCGATGCTGCCGTCAATGTTCACCGCCGCGTCATAGACCGCAAGCCTGTCCGGTACAAAGCCGCTCCCCGTGAACTCCTGCACCGCGTTCAGCGCCACGGATCCGCCCAGGCTGTGGCCCAGGATGTTCCGTGCACCGGTGGCGGCGAGGACGGTCCGGACATCCTCGATTTCCGTCGCCATGGAATAGTCCGCGGGCTGTTCGGTCGAATTGCCGCGGCCCCGGCGGTCATACACGTCAACCGCCCAGCCCTCACCCAGGCCCTTCGCCAGCTCGATCGAGAACGGACGGTAGATCAGGGCTGTGAGGAACGCGCCGCCGATCAGCAGCACCCGCTGTTCCCCGGGCGCATCCTCCGTGCCGTAGCTGTATAAAGCCAGCCTGGCGCCGTCGTGCGTTGGAAGTAGCCGTTCTTTCACCCGCCCAATCGTAGGGCCCCAGCCTGCGGGGCAGCTGGGAGTCCGGGTTTTGAAGTCCCGGTAAACTTGATGATTGTGACTTCCCAAAACACCCCCGCGCCCAAGAACGCCCCAGAGCCCGTAGACGCCAGCGAGCAGATGCGGATCCGCATGGAAAAGCGCGCCAAACTTCTTGAGCGCGGCGCGGAGGCGTACCCCGTGGGAGTGGAGCGGACGCATTCCCTCGCCGAGATCCGGGAGAAGTACGCCCACCTCGAGGCGGACGACACCACCGGGGACATCGTGGGTGTTACCGGCCGTGTGGTCTTTGTCCGCAACACCGGCAAGCTCTGCTTCGCCACCCTGCAGGAGGGCGGCACCGACGGCAAGGGAACGCGCCTGCAGGCCATGCTCAGCCTGGCCAACATCGGCGAGGAAGCGCTCGCCGACTGGAAGGCCCTGGTTGACCTGGGCGACCACGTCTTTATCAAGGGCGAGGTCATCTCATCCCGCCGCGGCGAACTGTCCATCATGGCCGAGTCCTGGTCCATGGCTTCCAAGGCCCTGCGCCCGCTGCCGGTGCTGCACGCGGACCTGAACGAGGAAACCCGCGTCCGCCAGCGCTATGTGGACCTGATGGTCCGCGACGAAGCCCGCGAGATGGTCTACACCCGTGCAGCCATCACCCGTTCCATCCGCGAAACGCTTTTCCGGCGCCGCTATGTGGAGGTGGAAACCCCCATCCTGCAGCTGGTCCACGGCGGCGCGCTGGCGCGTCCATTCGAGACCCACATGAACGCCTTCGACCAGAAGATGACACTCCGCATCGCCACCGAGCTGTACCTCAAGCGCGCCGTGGTGGGCGGGATCGACCGCGTCTACGACATGGGCCGCGTGTTCCGCAACGAAGGCGTCGACTCCACCCACAGCCCCGAATTCACCACCCTTGAGTGCTACGAGGCCTGGGCCGACCAGTTCGTCATGGCCGAGCGGATCAAGGAAATCATCCTCGACGCCGCGGACGCCGTGGGTGCCGGACGCGTCCTGCAGACCGAGGCGGGGGAGATCAACCTCGACGGCGAGTGGACCTGGCTGGCCGTCTACCCCGGACTGTCCGACGCCGTTGGGCAGGAGATCACGCCGGACACCTCCGCTGAGGTGCTTCGGGAGATCGCAGCCAAGCACGACGTCAAGGTGGATCCCAAGTGGGACGCCGAGAAGCTGGCGGTCGAGCTCTTCGGCGAGATCGTGGAGCCCACCCTGCTCAACCCCACCTTCGTCTACGACTACCCGCCCTCCGCCCAGCCGCTGGCCCGCCCGCACCGTGAGGACGGCCGCCTGATCGAGGCCTGGGACCTGATCATCGGGGGTATGGAGCGCGGCACCGCCTTCTCCGAGCTGATCGACCCCGTCATCCAGCGTGAGCGGCTCACCGAGCAGTCCCTGCACGCGGCCGCCGGTGATGTCGAGGCCATGCAGCTTGACGAGGACTTCCTGCGCGCTCTTGAGTACGGTGCCCCTCCCATGGGCGGCATCGGCCTGGGTATCGACCGGCTGGTGATGCTGTTCACCGGTGCCGGCATCCGGGAAACCATCCTTTTCCCCCTCCTGAAGCCCGAAGGGCACTGACCATGGAATACGTAGCAGTCATCCTTCCCTCCCTTGTGGTGGGCCTGCTGTTCTGGTTCGCCATGAAGGCGATCTTCAACGCGGACAAGGCCGAGCGGCAGGCGGAGGCCGCTGCCCAGGCCGAAGCAGATGCCCGTCCAGTGCCTCCCGCGGACCGGCCGGACCCCGAATCCAAATAACAAAACCCCCTGTTTCCGCGGTTTATCCCCAAGGAACCATTAGGCGCTTTGACGCGTTGCCAAGATAAGAGTCATACTTTTTTTGGGAAACATCCTGCTTTTCTGAAAACCGACTTTCCAGCAAGAGGAAGACCTAAATGGCACAGAAAGTAAACATCATCCTCGTTGATGATTTGGATGGGGGATCCGCGGACGAGAATGTTAAGTTTGGCCTCGACGGGGCCAACTACGAGATTGACTTGTCGGCAGCCAATGCCGCTGAACTTCGGTCTTCACTGGAGAGGTTCATCAACGCAGCACGCAAGGCGTCCGGCGGAGGTCGAGCGCAGCGGGCAAAGGCACCAGCCGGTGGCCGCAGCCACGATTCGGCGCAAATCCGGCAATGGGCGCGGGATAACGGTTACACCGTTAACAGCCGCGGCCGAATTCAAGCCGAAATCCAGGAAGCCTACCAAAAGGCAAATTCCTAGGACTGCCTTTGGCTCCACTGAAACCCCGCTTACCGCCGCAAGGCGGGGCGGGGTTTTCAATTTTGATATGGGATGCCGCATGTCACGCCGGCCGTTGTTCATAATGACGACATTAGGGCGTTTCCGGCTGCCCAAACCCCGCGGCCGCATTCGATGCGGTGGGCGGTTCAATAGCTGTCCTGCCCTGCTGACTGCTGCGCCTGCCGGCCCGGTGCGCCGCGCCGCAGCTTCCTGCAGCCGGTATTCCCGCAAGGCGCCCGGTTTCCCCTGTGGCGAACACGCTCCACAACTCAGGACCGGCCACGTAGCATCAAAGTACGTCGTAGCTAGGAGTGTGGCGAAATGTTTGAGCGATTTACGGACCGTGCCCGTCGCGTAGTTGTGCTTGCCCAAGAAGAGGCACGCATGCTGAACCACAATTACATCGGTACCGAACACATCCTCTTGGGTCTGATCCATGAGGGTGAGGGTGTTGCCGCCAAAGCTCTTGAGTCTTTGAGCATTTCGCTCGACGGCGTTCGCGAGCAGGTGCAGGAGATCATCGGGCAGGGCCAGCAGGCTCCCTCCGGTCACATCCCCTTCACCCCCCGTGCCAAGAAGGTACTGGAGCTCTCGCTGCGCGAAGCCCTCCAGCTGGGCCATAACTACATCGGCACGGAGCACATCCTGCTCGGCCTGATCCGCGAGGGTGAGGGCGTTGCTGCCCAGGTGCTGGTCAAGCTCGGCGCCGACCTCAACCGGGTCCGCCAGCAGGTCATCCAGCTCCTCTCCGGCTACCAGGGCAAGGAAACCACCGGCGCAGGCGTCGGCGGCGGACAGCCCGAGGGCGCACCCGCCGGCTCCGTGGTCCTGGACCAGTTCGGCCGCAACCTGACCCAGGCTGCGCGCGAAAACAAGCTGGACCCGGTCATCGGCCGCGAGCAGGAAATGGAACGCGTCATGCAGGTCCTTTCCCGCCGCACCAAGAACAACCCTGTCCTCATCGGTGAGCCCGGCGTCGGCAAGACTGCCGTCGTCGAAGGCCTTGCCCAGGCGATCGTGCGCGGCGACGTTCCGGAGACCATCCGGGACAAGCAGCTCTACACCCTGGACCTTGGTTCGCTGGTGGCAGGCTCCCGTTACCGCGGTGACTTCGAAGAGCGCCTGAAGAAGGTGCTCAAGGAGATCCGCACCCGCGGCGACATCATCCTGTTCATCGACGAGATCCACACCCTTGTGGGTGCCGGTGCCGCCGAAGGCGCCATCGACGCAGCCTCGATCCTGAAGCCCATGCTGGCCCGCGGCGAGCTGCAGACCATTGGTGCCACCACCCTGGACGAGTACCGCAAGCACATCGAAAAGGACGCCGCACTGGAGCGCCGTTTCCAGCCGATCCAGGTCAAGGAACCCTCCGTGGCGCACGCCATTGAGATCCTCAAGGGCCTGCGCGACCGGTACGAGGCACACCACCGCGTCACCATCACCGACGGCGCCCTGGCGTCCGCCGCCAGCCTCGCCGAGCGCTACATCTCGGACCGCTTCCTGCCGGACAAGGCGATCGACCTGATCGACGAAGCCGGCGCCCGGCTGCGCATCCGCCGCATGACCGCTCCGCCGGAGCTCAAGGCCATGGACGAGCGCATCTCCAAGCTGAAGATGGAGAAGGAATCCGCCATCGACGCCCAGGACTTCGAAGGTGCAGCTTCGCTCCGCGACAAGGAGCAGAAGATGATTTCCGAGCGCGCGGAGAAGGAACGCCAGTGGAAGTCCGGCGGCATGGATGACATCTCGGAAGTGGATGAGGACCTCATCGCCGAAGTTCTGGCCAACTCCACCGGCATCCCCGTCTTCAAGCTGACCGAGGAAGAATCCTCGCGCCTGCTCAAGATGGAAGAGGAACTGCACAAGCGCGTTGTGGGCCAGGACGAGGCCATCAAGGCACTCTCCCAGGCCATCCGCCGTACCCGTGCAGGGCTCAAGGACCCCAAGCGCCCCGGTGGCTCGTTCATCTTTGCCGGCCCCACCGGCGTCGGCAAGACCGAGCTGGCCAAGGCACTCGCGGAGTTCCTGTTCGGTGAAGAGGACGCCCTCATCACCCTGGACATGTCCGAATACTCCGAGAAGCACACCGTTTCGCGGCTCTTCGGTGCCCCTCCGGGCTACGTCGGCTACGAAGAGGGTGGCCAGCTGACAGAGAAGGTCCGCCGCCGTCCGTTCTCCGTGGTGCTGTTCGACGAAGTGGAAAAGGCCCACGCGGACCTCTTCAACTCGCTGCTGCAGATCCTGGAAGACGGCCGCCTGACCGACTCCCAGGGCCGCGTGGTGGACTTCAAGAACACCGTGATCATCATGACCACCAACCTGGGTACCCGGGACATCTCCAAGAGCGTTGCCACGGGCTTCCAGTCCGGCACCGACACGCAGACCGGCTACAACCGTATGCGTGCCCGTGTCACCGAGGAGCTCAAGCAGCACTTCCGCCCGGAGTTCCTGAACCGTGTTGACGACGTCGTGGTGTTCCCGCAGCTCACCCAGGACGAGATCATCGAGATCGTGGACCTGTTCGTGACCCGCCTGGAGAAGCGCCTCAAGGACAAGGACATGGGCATTGAGCTGACCAAGGCCGCCAAGGTCCTCCTGGCAACCCGCGGCTACGACCCCGCCATGGGTGCCCGGCCGCTGCGCCGCACCATCCAGCGCGAGATCGAGGACCAGCTCTCCGAGAAGATCCTGTTCGGCGAGATCCACACCGGCGACATCGTCGTGGTGGATGTCGAAGGCGAAGGCGACGACGCGAAGTTCACCTTCGCCGGCAACGCCAAGCCCCGCATCCCGGAAATCGCCCCCAGCGTCTAAGCGCCACACTCGAAAGCCCCGCCACTCCACACAATGAACTGCTCCCCGAAAGTTGGACTGAAAATTCAGTTTCGACT